>DASUHR010000001.1:0-251632 GCA_036273415.1 Silvibacterium sp.
CACGCGCACAAACATTAAAAAGTGGAGTGTGGGCTCCCCCATCCAGGCGCCTCTCGATGCGCTTCAACTCATCAGAAAACAACATCCCTTCGATCTCGACCAATTGCAGCAGGTCATCGTGCGCGTCGGCACCAGCGAAGCGCATATTGTGGACAATCGTGACATGCCGGACATCTCAATGCAGCACATGATGGCCGTGATGCTGGTGGACGGAACCGCGTCATTCAAGGCAGCTCACGACAGAGCGCGGATGCAGGATCCGGCTATCATCGCAGTACGCTCCAAAGTAATGCTCGTCCCTGACGAAGGCCTGCAGCGCCTCTATCCGGCCCGAGTAGCCATTGTCGAGGTGATTCTCAGAAATGGCGCACACTACACCCAGAGAATAGACGCGGTACGCGGCTCAGCCGAGAACCCGATGACTTCCGATGAAGTTGCCGAGAAGGCTCGCGATCTGACGACACCATTCCTGGGACAGAACAAATCATCGCGCTTGATCGACGCGATATTCAGCATAGAAAAAATGCCAGACATTCGCAGGCTCAGCCCCCTGCTTCAGAGGGGTTGATCTCAATTCGAACTCCGAGCGACTCAGGCCACGTTCCTTAAGCCTGCATTAATCTGCGTGCTATTAGTGTTCAGGCGTTTGCAGCGACGGTCTTAGAGTTGGGTTTATAAACAAATGGATCTTTCATCCTTGGCGGCAGCGACCGAAGACACGGAAGTGCCTCGCTGGCAGTTGGCAGTTGCCGCCGCCATCCTCGGCTGGGTGCTGGACGCCTTCGATTTCTTCGTTGTCATCTTTCTCTTCGGCACCCTGGCCGCAAACTTCCATGTCGGCAAGACAGCCATCGTTTATACTCTCACCCTCACGCTCGCCATGCGTCCCGTCGGGGCGCTGCTATTTGGACCACTCGCCGATCGCTTTGGCCGCAAACGTCCGCTCATCGCATGCGTGCTTTTTTTCTCGATCGCCACCGTCCTCAGCGGCTTCGCGCCTAATTATGTCTTTTTTCTGGTGATGCGTGGAATGTACGGCATCGGAATGGGCGGCTATTGGGGTATCGGCGCATCCTACGCCATGGAAAGCTCCCCACGTCGCAGTCGCGGCTTCTTTTCCGGACTCATGCAGGGAGGCTATCCCTTCGGTTATCTGCTCGCCGCTGTTGCCATGCAGACCGTGGCTCCAGCCTTCGGCTGGCGCGCGATGTTCCTCGTCGGCTCCGTCGTCACGGCACTGATTATTGTCCTGGTGCTGTTCGCGCCAGAGTCCGCATCCTGGAAATTGCATCGCTCTCCTTCATTGGCTGAGATCTTCCGTGCGCTCTTCCAAAACCTCAAAATCTTCGCCTACATGCTGCTGCTTATGACGGCGATGAATTGCCTCTCCCACGGCACTCAGGATCTCTATCCAGACTTTCTGAAGTCCCTGCCTGGCATTGCGGGTCACAAGGTTTTGGGCATGCAAATGCTCTATGGCATTCCTGTCATCTACAACATCGGCGCCATCGCAGGAGCTCTCTTCTTCGGTCACATTTCTGAGAAGCTCGGCCGCCGGCGGTCTATCCTTTTAGCACTATTGCTTGCCCTTTTGTCGATACCGGCATGGGCCTTCGGCACCTCGCTTTTGGTCCTGGTTCTCGGATCGTACTTCATGCAATCTGGAGTGCAGGGCGCCTGGGGCGTCATTCCTGCTCACCTCAACGAACTCTCCCCGGATGCAATCCGCAGCCTCTTCCCCGGCTTCGTTTACCAACTTGGCGTACTCATTGCGTCTCCCGCAGTTCCGTACGAATATGTGCTGCGCGATCGCCTGGGATACCCGTGGGCCCTCACCCTCTTCGAAACCGGCGTGATCGTGCTGCTGCTCTTCCTCTTCGCCTTCGGGCCTGAGAAACGCGGACGCAGCTTCCACGTCGCCAGGACAGTCGCGACTCAAGCTGCCGTTCGGAAATAGTGGTGCTTCTAGCGAATGCCTGAACGCACGTAGCCGGAATAAGCAGCGTGAGCACCTTGTAAATGCATGAAAGGGTCTGCATCGCAAAATACCCACTAGAACGTCGCATTGCAGATTCGCAGTATCAGATGAATTCGAGTCGCGCTATGATTCGAGCGAATCTGAATTGCGGAAAGAAGATCAGATGAATTTGGGTCAGGTTATTCGAGGACGTGTCTGCATGGGTTGCGTTTTTGTCCTCATGTTTTTAGCTTGTTACGGCTACTTATATGGGCAAGAAAACTACGAAATCCAGGTGTATCCCTCGGAAACGATTGCGCCCAAAACGCTCTTGATGGAGCTCCACAGCAATTACACGGTACAAGGTAACACCACCACTGAAAATGGGATGCTCCCGACTCAACATCAGGAACACGAAACGATCGAGTTGACGCAGGGTATCACGGATTGGTCTGAAGTCGGCTTCTACATTTTTACTGCCGAGAGGAATGGCAATGGTGCGCATTGGGTGGGTGACCATATCCGACCGCGGGTGCGGGTGCCTCTCAGTTGGCATTGGCCAGTGGGCGTCAGCGTATCCAACGAGATTGGCTACGCAAGCCCGGAGTTTGCCAATCCAACCTGGTCATGGCAGATCAACCCGATTGTGGATAAAACTTCAGGCCCCTGGTACTGGTCAATCAACACCATCATGAACTGGGGTCATCCTGTACCGCCGCCCCGCAGCGACACGCCTGCGCAGAAAACGATCTACTACCGCGACGTTTCACCAGGCGGGCTGACCTTTAGCCCCGCGGCGACTCTCACCTACCAACCGTCTAAGCACTACAACTTCGGCATTGAGTACTACGGATACTACGGCGAAATCGGCAATTTCGTGTCGCTTCATAATCAACAGCAACAGTTTTTCCCGGTGGTCAATTTGTTTGTTTCATCAAAATGGGAAATCAACTTCGGCGCCGGCTGGGGAGCAACGGCATCGACCGACCATCTGATTGTGAAGGGAATCCTTGGCCATTATTTCAATTGGGGCAAACCAAGGTTCTCCAAACCGGCAGACCGCTTCTAATTCCAAACCCGCTGAATTGGAAAAATTAGCGGCGTCTATCTCCACCATCCTGAATGAATCGGGCCGTTTCAAACGCAACGTGATCGAACCCGCGTCTCGTGCCGAGGGCGCTCCCACAATTCGTATCCATCTCACTGGTTATGCGCCAGAGGAGTCCAAAACACCTCTTCCGACTTCACGAAGGATTCCATCTCGCTTTGGTGCTCCGGCATTCCTACCACAGGTATGTTATGCGCCTGGATTGACTTCAATTTTCGTTGATCCTGCTCCAGCGTAAGCGGGACGCGTTTTGGCGGCGGCCATGGGAGATCGCGCGGAGCTTCTTCGCCGTTGATCTTCCGCGACTCAAACGGCTGATTCGGCGTCACGCCAGTTGGAAACGGCCATGCTGGTAGTCCGTGGACGAGATAGGTGTAGAAAGCACCTTTATATCCCGCCTGCTTTGCTGCGTCACGTACAAACCAGAACGCCGCGCGATGATCAATGTGGCCATCCGTTTCGTCAGTGACGTAGATTTCCGTAGGCTGCAGCGTCTTCAACAATTCAGTCAGGTCGCCAAGGACAGAGCTGCGGTTGTACGGAGCCGGCTTCCCATGCACGGACGTGTGGTAATCCTTCTGAATGAGCGCGTAGGTCTTGTTTTTTCGGGTGAATTGCTGCCGGAAAATCTTGTCATCAGTACTCTTGTACATCTTGCCTAATTCGCCATCCGCGTAGCCCAAGAAGATGACGTCATCGGCTTTCCCGCCCAGAATCTCGAGTGCATTGCGGCTCTCGGTCTCGCGCAAGCGCGATAGCGCGAAAAAGTCGTCGGGACCGACTTGATTAACCAGCTTATGGGTCACGCCGGCTGCCGCAGCAGGAAAACCATCGCCGCTGGTGATCGCAACTACCTTTACTTGCGCCCCACGCGCGAGCGCTTGCTGGATGATGCCGGCACAACCAATAACTTCGTCATCGGGATGTGGAGCAAAAACCACCACCGAGTCTCGGGGTGTAGTACGGGATTGCGCAAACGCCGATGACAGACCAAGGAGTATCGCGAACAGAAGGGTAAAATTTGGGCATAGTTGCAGGCGATTTTGGCTCATTTGTCATTATCCCTCAACCCGCCGAATATCCAATTTCCATCTTTCGCACCATGAATGCGCTGCACAAACGAGAATCAGTTCTTCCTGCGCGCGTATATCTACAACAACCCCATTCATCAACCTCGGCGTACCTCGCCGCATTCGGTATTCTCATGAGAGCTGGACGGTCATGGCTTCCGTTTCGGGTATTCCTCATCAGAGAGAGGGTGCATCAGGCAATGCGCTGTAAAGGCACTTACGGTCGCAGGGGAAATTTTTCGGCGTATTTCGGAAGCGCGCTTCTGGTTGCTCTCCTATCGCCGGGGGCAAGCGCCCACGCTCTTCATTGTCATCGGGACCAGGACGAGTCCCTTTCCACTGAGCGCCCGACATTTACGAATTCAAGTTCAGTGGTACCTTGCCGTAGTCTTCAGATCGAGTCCGGTTTTCTGATATCGACGGAGCATGAGCAACGGGGCTATGACGCTCCGGAAGGGCTCTTGCGTTTTGGTCTCACGAAATCCGATGAACTGCGCTTCACGCTACCCGACTACTTCCAGAATTACAGCAGCAACGGCAACTTCGCTACTGGCATTGGCGACCTTGGAATCGGAGTCAAGCGGTCGCTGGCGGCGACAAGTAGCGGATTCAATTTGGCAGGAATCTTTGCGCTGACTTTTCCCACCGGTGCACAATCCGTGAGCAGTCATGGGTACGATCCCACAATTCAGATCCTACCGTCACAAAATCTGGCGGCAAACGTGAGTATAGCGACCATGCTTTCCGTCGCGTGGCCCACACAGGGTGGATCGCGAAATACTATCGGGCAATCCAGCGTGGTTCTTGATTGGCAAGTCAAAAAGCCTCTTGATGTGTTCGCGGAGTATTCCGGATCATTTCCGAGCACAGGAACGCCGCAGCATATTAGCGACTTCGGTGTACTGTACCGGCCGTCTCGGCGGCAGCAGGTCGATTTCTGGAGCGGCTTTGGATTGTCCGCCGCTGCCATAGATCATTTCGTCGGCGTCGGATATTCCGTACGCTTTGACCTGTAAAGATGTCGCCTTGGTCTGTGATTCCCTCTGATGGTTCGCAGCCAGCCGTGTCAGCGGTGACACTGTGTGTGCGTGCTGACACGAAATATGACTGACGCGTCGCCACTTTATCGCTCCTACTTAACACCTGCGAGCACCAACTTGCCAATCGTAGCCAACTGCATATTGGAAGTTCCTTCATAAATTTTCCCGATCTTGGCATCGCGATAATACTTCTCAACTGGATAATCTTTCACAAATCCATAGCCGCCGTAAATCTCCACTGCCTCGCTCGCCACGCGTTCAGCCACTTGCGATGAAAAGTATTTTGCCATCGCAGCTTCCCGCACAAAATCCAGACGTGAGTCTTTCAGACGAGCCGCATTGTAGACCAGCAGACGCGTCGCTTCGATCTCCGTCGCCATCTCGGCGAGTGAGAACTGCACCGCCTGGAAATCTGCAATCGGTTTCCCAAACTGCTTCCTCTCAAGTGAATACTTCGCTGCGCAATTCCACGCGCCTTGCGCAAGCCCGAGCATCTGCGCCCCTATTCCAATGCGGCCTTCGTTGAGTGTCTCAATCGCGATCTTGTAGCCTTTGCCCGGCTCGCCCAGCACATTCTCTGCCGGCACCCGGCAATCTTCAAGGATCAGTTCGCAGGTCGAAGAGGCTCGAATCCCAAGCTTGTCTTCCTTCTTGCCGATGGTAAAACCGGCAAACTCCTTCTCGACAATGAACGCGGTAATGCCCTTGTATCCTGCAGAGGGATCGAGCGTAGCGAATATGAGAAAAATCCCCGCTTCCTTCGCATTCGTGATCCAAAGCTTCTGTCCGTTCAGCACGTATTCGTTCCCACGCTTCTCCGCCCGTGCCTGAAGCGCAAACGCATCCGAACCCGATGCCGCTTCGCTCAGGGCGTAAGCGGCAACCGTATCGGCGGCCATGCGCGGCAGGTATTTCCGTTTCTGTTCCTCCGTCGCCCAGCGCAGAAACGCGTTCACGCACAGCGTATTCTGCACGTCCACCAGCACCCCAACCGACGGGTCAACCGCCGATATCTCCTCAACCGCAACAATCGCCTCAAAAAATGTTCCGCCCGAACCGCCGTACTCCACCGGAATCTCTATGCCCATCAGTCCTAAACCAAATAGCTGGCTTGCCAGGTCCGATGTGAAATGCTGCTCTTCATCCATCTGCCGCACCAGCGGACCAATGGTCTGGCGCGCAAAGTCGCGAACCGTCGAACGAAAAAGCTGCTCGTCCTCGCTGAGACGAGTCAAGGAGCAAACGGGGGTGTCGGTTGTCATTGGTATCCTCTGCGGCAGAAAAAGGCGAGAAGATTGTTCAAGCGCCTTTGCTGCTCTGCATGAAGATTCTATTCGTTCCAGAAGAAGACTGGCACCGCCAGAATAGGGAGGACCTTAGCCGCTGATTTTTAAACTTCGCGCATTAGAGCCGCGCCACACGATAGCCAACTTCTCGCGATCGAGAATTTTCCTGGACTGGGCGCGAGCGTGATTCGCCCAGGGACCGGTGGGGTCGAGCTTCAGATAAATTTCCCAATGCTTCAGGGATCTGCGTCTCTCGTTCAGCCGTTCCCATGCGAGCGCCAGGTTGTAGTGCGCGTCGGCGTATTTCGGAACAAGGCGTATCGCTGTCAAATAAGCTTCTACCGCCTCCGGAAGTCGCTGCAACTCGTCAAGAACGTTGCCGAGATCGAAAAAGGCCAGTGCGTACTGTGGATCGGAATCCACGGCTCGGCGATACATTCGTTCAGCCATCGAAAATTCGCCCTGATTGTAGAAGATGGTTCCCAAATTAATGGCCGATGGGGCATGTCGCGGTTCCTGTCCCAGGATGCTTTCATAAAGAGAGACAGCCTCGTGGATGTTCGATTCCTCTTCGCAATGTACTGCCTGCATGAAGGTCTCTGAAATCCAGCCGTCGGTTCGCGCAGGAGAGGACTTGAATCGTTCGACACTTGCGATCTGCCGTGCCCCATCAAAGTCGAGAACAAATTGTTTGGCTATAGGTTCCATCATCGCGCCCGAATGCCGAAAGATCAAACGCGAACCGTTGCGAGCGGCGCCCGCTTCCAGCAACGGATTAGCCATTCCTGAGACCGCCTGCATCGCCGTGACACTGGCGCGAATACTGGCCGCCGATAACCTGGTGGCGCGGAGATCGCGCAGCTTTCGGAGCTGCACGAGGTCCTCAAACCCGTAATCTGCGGTGGAGGCAATCAGACCCGCTCGTTCCCACGCTTGCAATTGCCGCGGGCGAATGCGAAGAATTCGGAGAACGTCTTGACGGTGATATCGGGTCACTGTTCCTGTGCTCGCAAACGTACCGTCGCTCACTCTGACGCGATTATCAGGTGCTTCCCTCCTAGTGACAAGGTGTTAGAGCGAAATTTCCGTGGATAAACAGGTACAGATATGGTTCGCTTTGAGTAATCCAGAGGATAGCGAGCAGCGCTGAACAGTTCCTGGAGCCGACGACCGGACTTGAACCGGTGACCTGCCGATTACGAATCGGCTGCTCTACCAACTGAGCTACGTCGGCCTGCTATCTCTGAATTTTATCTTTCACGTAAGACAACGTAAAGCAAAGCGACTTCTATTACCCATTATGGTGAAGTTGCTTTACGCATTCTGTGAAGTTGCAAAAATATTGATTCCATCCCAAACGCAGATGAAAAGAAAAGAGCGCTCAGAAGAGCGAAAAGGCTGCCCGGCAACAGGGCAGCCTCTTCATTAGGGAGAATAGTTCCAACGGAGGCAAAGCCATCAGAACTTTCTGGCGAAATACTATGTTTGGGGGCAGAGGGTGTCAAGGCCAAATCCGGCAAGAATTTAACATTAACTAAATCAATAAGTTACGGCGACCGCAATCCGTTTGTAGATTTGTGCCAGGCATTCTCGATTATTTCCATGCAATGCCTCCATTTCACCGCAATTTCATTTGTAATCAGCAGCTTGTTGGCTTAATTGCATCAATATCAATGCACATTATGCGATGATCCAGGTTGCCAGCTGCTCAGGCCAAGGCTGATGAAATCCTCTTCATAGACGATAGAAGCGGGCTTTCCATGCATCACCCGCCAAAGAGCGCGTCCTCCGCCGAGAAAGAACCCGAGCAAGAGCGCGCATGCCGCCAGCATCGCTGTGAGATACGCAATTCCCAAAAGCATGTGCGCTGCGTTCTTTACCTCACCTCGCGACCCCATGTCGGCTCGATTCCAGGTAACATCCGCCTGATACTTCACCTGCGCGATTAGCGCATTAGCGTCTGTTTTGGAAAAGGCGCCACTGGCGACGGCAACGATTGGGCCAGTGCGACGCGCAACGAGCTCGTCCGTGCTGCTGCTCTGCAGCGCTTCCAGCGCTTTCTCGCCCTGTATCGCAATTTGCGGCGTGGGATATTCGATCAGCGTAAGAGTCTCATGCTGATTTCGTTCTGAGTATCGCGCCGTGACGACTTCGGCGTCTCGGCTAAAGTCAATCAAATTTGGTGGGAGAACTCCGCCACCGCGGATATATGACGTAGGCCCGATCGCATAACGCACTGCGCTTCGATCGAGGAAATTCGCTGGAAGATATTCCGGCAGCGATGGAGCCACATCGCTGGAACCGCCCGCGGATGGGAACGTCTTCGCTAATGCGGTCAGCGCAGATTCGTCATTCGCAGCCGGCCGATCAAACGTCGCCTCGATCAACGTATTTCCGGACCAGAAGACAACATCAGTCCCGTTCGTGGCTCCGCCGTTCCCGATCGATTCTGGCCTCATATCGGGTTTACGATAGAACGTGAATGCTCCATACGCTCCGGTTGCATCGCCGAAGCGTAAAGCGCGAAGGGTTAGTTCTCTGCTCCCGTGACGATAAGCCCCTTCAGAGAAATTCTTGAGCCCATACTCGCTTAGTACATCAGCGTTTTTCGCATCCGCTTCAGCGGATTTTGTACCTGCTGTTTGAGCACCGTTTTTCACCCAGCCTGAAAAGTTGTCCGGCAGCAGCACCTTGGGGTCATGATTGATCTGTGGCTGCGTACTGGCTGGCTGAGCAAAAACGTGGGCCGAAACTAAAGCAAGAGAGAAGACGGCCATTCCAACCGGATGACCCACGAAGCGAAGCGAAAAAGCCATTTCACCCTGAGACTATCACCACGCTGATATCTGTTGCCCGCACCAGGCAGAAGCTTCTCAGCGTGTGGAATGGGGCGACGCATCGGCCAACCGCACTCCGCTCAGGCTATCTACGTAGCGCGCCACACCGCGGTAGAGCGACTCCGCTATTCGCTCGCGGTACTGCGATTGCCGCAGCTCAGTCGCGTCATTTGGATTGGTAAGAAAAGAAATTTCGGCCAGGATCGACGGCATATTCGCACCAATTAGAACGACAAATGGCGCCTTTTTCACCCCCCGGTCTCTGAGGCCGGGATTGCCGTCTTCCAGGCCCGAATACAAGTTTTGGTCCACATCCGTTGCGAACTCGCGCGATTCGTTGATCTTGTCCTGCAGGGCTATCTTCTTGACCAGATCGGAGAGCTGATGGATGGACTGATCTGAAACGGCATTTTCCCGCGCCGCTACCTCAAGCGCATCCGCCGAAGTCGTGAAATTCAGGTAATAGGTCTCCACGCCCCTGGCCGATGGATCCGGGCTGGAGTTGGCATGTATGGAGATGAACAAATCGGCTTGCGCTTTGTTTGCAATGGCGGTCCGTGTTTCAAGCGGAATGAACGTGTCATCGTCGCGCGTGTAGATCACGTCTGCGCCGAGCCTGTGCTTCAGCAAAGCGCCAAGCCGCAATGCAACATCCAGAACCACATCTTTCTCTTCGATCCCGCGGGGGCCGACTGTGCCCGAATCGTGGCCACCATGGCCAGCGTCCACAACAATTCGATTGATTTTCAATCCAAGTGTACGCACCAGAGTGGGCTGTCCATCCGCGGGAAGCTGCGCCGCGCGCAATTCAGTTCCTTGATCGACTTTCCTGTTTTCGATGGGACGCGACCCCTTGGCGCTCGCTTTTGTAGCGGAAAGCTCATCCTGCTGCGTAGCCTGCCGGGTGCCGGCCACTGACTGAGCAACCGGAGCCGTTGTCGGGCGGGGGGTAGCACGCACACGATCGGGTTGGGCGCTCAGCGAGCCGAGTTCATTTAACCCAGCGGCTCTGGAAGTGCGCGCGGGCTCCGCAGGCAAAGACAGCGTACCTCCGAACTTTCTCGTTGGAGCTAATAGAGGACCTAAGCCGATTTCGTGAGTCGCCGACCCGGCATTTTCAGCGTAAGCGCTGCGGCGCCTGCCCTGTCCCCGCGCCTCGTCTGTTATGAGCGCCTTCGCCTCGGCCCGGGTTCCATGCACATCGATGATCAGACGCGGCGGGTTTGGCAGAAAAAATGCCGAGTATTCGCTGACGTCGCTTACATCCAGAACAATCCGCGTCACATCATTCGCGAACTGCGCCACCCGAATCTGCTTCAGAAAGCCATCGTCAATCACCTGGTCCGATTTGCCGATCAGCTCCGGAGAGAGCCGCGTCCCATGAAGATCGAAGAAAATCCGGTCCGGCCTCGGAACACGTACTGCCTCGTACTGCACCTCATTCTGAAGGTCGATAGCCACTCGGGTGTAGACCGGTGTTGACCAATGACGGATGCCGGTCACCAATGGAACCCCCTCACGTCGCGGCGGCGGACTCGCGTTGAGATCAGTGTTGCTCAGATGCGCTGGTTCGGAGACCGGCGCTCTTGAGACAGGAGTATCTCTCTGCGCCATTTCTGACTCAGGCGCGCGCGTTCGCGATAACGCGCTTTCTGCGCCTTTGCTCCCGGTATTCGCCGGGGAGCGATTTTTATCAGCTCTTGAGTTTCTCTGACGCGCGGTTGGTCGGGTTGCAAGTGGAACGGGCGCGGTATCTCTCGCAACCTCAGCATTCCCGCGATGGAGCTGCCGCGGATGGCGAAGATCTCTTAGCTCGATCCGCGCCTCGGCCGCCAGTGGGCTCCGCGGATAAAGCTTGAGAAATTCCTCTGTTTGGGCTTTGCACTAAACCTATAATCAGAATGTCTTCTATGCTGGCCGTCATTTTCCATGCAGGACGCCTCCGCCTGCTCGTTATCGCCGGCACTCTATTTTTTTTGTTCAGCGGAATTTGCTCCGCGGCTGCTCCGCAGCATAGGTCCAGGAATACACGGCCATCGTACGCGCACGCGCAGAAGATGCGGGAAGCGTTGGAAGGCCGACCCGAGCGGCAGCGTACGCGCCGGGACTATGAGCGCGTGATGGATGCCTATCGCGCCGTGTATCACTCGAGCCCAGCATCGCCGAGAGCGGACGCGTCTGTATCCGCCGTAGCCGATTTGCTCGCCGAAGAGGGACGCGTTTTCCAGGACGACAAGGCGTTCCACGATGCTGTAGGCCAGTATGAGTACTTGCGGCAGAATTATCCGCAAAGCCGGTATCGCTACAGCGCGCTGCTTACGATTGGCGAGGTTTACCTGCAGGACTTGAACGACCGCGAGAATGCAAGGACGGCATTCGAGGGAAGGAACCCAGTTCGCAACCCGCAGTTGCGCTGAAATTACAGAAATGCGCGAAACTTCTCCACCTTCTTGTTCGCGACAAGGCTAATGTCTATCCCGCCAATCCGCCGACAACTTCCGCCGCGCTTTTCAGGGCTGCATTCAGCTGACTCGCGTCCTTGCCGCCAGCCTCGGCCATGTCGGGACGCCCACCGCCCGAACCGCCGACGAGCTTCGCAATTTGACCCACAACCTTCCCGGCCTGGATCTTCGCCGTAAGGTCCTTGGTCACGCCTACGATCAGCGCGACTTTGCCCTCTGCGTCTGCAGAGCCGAGCACCACCACGCCCGAGCCCAGCTTGTTCCGCAGGTTGTCGACCAGCGTGCGCATCTGCCCGCGATCTAGAGCATCCACCCGCTGCGCCAGTACCCTTATGCCTTTCACCTCTACTGCATGGTCCGTGGCGCTCGATATCGCCGAAGCCGCCGATTTCATACGCGCCTGATCGAGCTCGCGTCGGAGCTTCTTCAACTCCTCATCCTGAGAGGAAAGCCGCGCACGCAATGCGTCCGCTGGAGCAACATCCGGGTTCGGCGCAAGCTGCGAGGCCAATTGCGCCACCGCGAAATCGCGTCGGAACTCATTTAGCGCGCCCAGTCCGCTCAATGCTTCCACGCGTCGCACGCCGGATGAGACAGAACCCTCACCCAGCAACTTGACTACTCCAATTTCGCCCGTCGCGCCGGTATGGGTGCCGCCGCAAAGCTCGGTAGAAAAGTCACCGATTTTTACCACGCGTACCTTCTCGCCATATTTCTCACCGAAGAGCGCCATCGCGTGATACTCATTTATGGCTACGTCAATCGGAACGTCCTCAAGCGTCTCCACTCGAAGGTTCCTCAGCACCTCCCTGTTGATCAGGTCTTCAATATCTTGCAACTCCTCGTCCGCGACCGACGTAAAGTGCGAGAAGTCGAACCTCAGCCTTGTCGGATCGACCAGCGATCCTGCCTGCTTTACGTGCTTGCCCAGCACTTCTCGCAGCGCCGCATGCAGCAGATGTGTTCCCGTATGGTTGCGCCGCGTCGCCGAACGGTAATTTGCATCGACAACCGTGTCGATCTTATCGCCGACCGCGAGCGGTTGGCGCAGAACCACACGATGGGCGAAGATGCCCTGTACTGGCTTAGTGCATCCGCTCACATCGGAGATCACCGCGTTGTGGTCATCGGAGTAGAACCATCCGATATCGCCGATCTGCCCGCCCGAGTCGGCATAGAAACTCGTTTGGTCGAGAACCACTTCCACCGCATCGCCGGCGTTTGCACTCGGCACTCCAACGCCATCCTTAATAATGGCCAGAACCTCGGCGCCTTCTACCTTAAGCTGTTTGTAGCCTTCGAAAAGCGTCTTCGGCAGCTCCCGAAAAGCGGGGCTGGCCGACTGCTTCGATCCGCCCTTCCACGAAGCGCGCGCTCGCGCCTGTTCTTCAGCACGTGCGCGCTCGAAACCCTCCAGATCGAAATGGATGCTGGCGTCACGTGCCGCATCCATCATGAAATCGAGTGGGAGACCAAATGTTTCGTATAGATGGAAGGCGTCCTTTCCGGATAGAACCGGGGGTGTCGTCTGATACCACTTCTGATATTCGGAAAGAAAATTATCAACTGAAGTTCCCTGAAAATACTCGGCTGCAGCCGACCGCATTTCCTGATCTGTATGTCCCGGAGCAAGAAGGCGCAAACGCTTCTGTTTCTCCAATGTCGTCACGACTGGCGCATTTTCATGTTCGTTTGCGAATTTCAGTACGCTGCCCAGTGCCTGCTCATACCATGCATTCGAAATAGAAGAGTCCAAATTTGTTGCGCCGATCTCCAACACCCGCGCGAACTGCCGCTCTTCTGCCTCGACAACCTTCGCCACACGATCTGCCGATTCCTTCAGCTCCGGGTAGGCGTTCGCCATCTCGTCCCGCACGGCGAAGACCATCTCTCGCATGAACGGCTTGTCCTGCCCAATGACTCGACCATGGCGGATACCGCGCCGCAGTATCTTGCGCAGCACATAGCCGCGGCCTTCATTCGCTGGCAGCACGCCGTCAGAGATCAGGAAGGTCGCGCAACGCGCGTGGTCGGCGATTATCCGCAGCGATGCATCTGTCGATGCCGTTCCATCCTTATATATGGTGGAAGTCAGCTCGGCGGCCCTGGCGATCAGCGGCGTGAACAGGTCCGTTTCAAAATTCGAGACCTTCCCTTGCAAAACCGCCGCCAGCCGTTCGAGTCCCGCTCCTGTATCGATGGACGGTTTGGGGAGGAGGTTCAGTTCCCCTTGCTGGTTGCGGTCGAACTGCATGAAAACGAGGTTCCATATTTCGACATAGCGCGCTTCGTCCTCTCCGAAAGGCTTGTCGACGCCGGGAGTTTCCGCTGCGTCCATCCCCATGTCGTAGAAGATCTCGGAACATGGCCCGCAGGGACCCGTGTCGCCCATCTGCCAGAAGTTGTCCTTGCCGCCGTACTCCCTGATCCTCTCTGCCGGAATTCCCTGATCGAGCCAGAGCTGATAGGCCTCATCGTCTCTGGGAACACCGTTCTCGCCCTTGAAGATGGTTACGTAGAGCTTGTCCTTCGGAATGCCAAACCACTCGGGAGAGGTGACCAGCTCCCACGCATAGGCGATCGCGTCCTTTTTGAAGTAGTCGCCGAAGCTGAAATTGCCGAGCATCTCGAAGAACGTGTGATGGCGGCGGGTGAAGCCGACGTTTTCAAGATCGTTGTGCTTGCCGCCGGCGCGTACACACTTCTGCGACGAGGTTGCCCGCGAATAGCCGCGATGTTCCAATCCGAGGAACACGTCTTTGAACTGGTTCATGCCTGCGTTGGTGAACAGCAGCGTTGGATCGTTGGCAGGAACGAGCGAAGAGCTGTGCACACGGCGGTGCCCCTTCGATTCAAAGAAGCGCAGAAAGGTCTCGCGAATATCGGAGCCTGAACGAAATTGCATAGTTCGAGTTTACAGAGGCCTCGCGGAATCAGTCAGCCGAATCGTCTTCAGCCGACTCCAGCGCCGCGAGCGCCTCCTGGGGAACATTCCAGTTCTTCAGGATGGTGAAGGCCACGCCGATGGGAAAGCCGGCTCGAACCAGCATTCGCATTACGCGTGCGGCTTCTTTGTCGTTGGTGGGCTTCTTTACGCCTTTGCGTTCGATGTGCCGCCGTGCGAGCGCTTCTTCGTTGACTCCTTCGTAGGCGGCATCGACCGTTGTCGCGATCAACTCCGAGGAAACACCTTTAATTGTTAGATCCTGGCGCACGCGTCGCTTGCCGAAGCTGGCGTTCTCCTGCCGAAGCCGGGCATAGTTCGCCGAATACTCGGCGTCGTTCAGGTAGCCGTATTCCTGGAGCCGCGCAATCACGGCGGCGATCTTCGCGCGACCGTTCTCGTCCCGCTCGACTCTGTCGCGCATCAGTCGCGTGAGTTCGGCCACCGTTCGCATGCGTCGGCCGAGAGAGGCAGCGGCGTACTCGTAGAGCGCGGCCTCGCTCAGCGGCTCGGCTTTTTTCTTTGCGCGGAACGGCATAGTTTATTTCGTCCACTGGTCGACCCAGTCGTTCACCGTCTTGTACCAGAGCTGGGAGTTCTGCGGCTTCAACACCCAGTGCCCCTCGTCGGGGAAATTGAGCATTTTCGAGGGTACGTTCAAGCGCTGCAAGGTCGTGAAGAGCGCATATCCCTGCGACACGTCGAGGCGGTAGTCGAGTTGGGAGTGGACCACCAGAGTCGGCGTTTTGAAGTTCTCCGCAGAAAGCATCGGCGACCAGCGGCGATACATGGCGCGATCCGTCCATGGAGTGCCCTTGAACTCCCATTCCATGAACCACAGCTCCTCGGTTGTGCCGTACGCCGCTTCCGTATCGAACATGCCGTCATGGGAAACGATGCAGCGGAAGCGATGGGTGTGGCCCAGGATCCAGTCGGCCATGTAGCCGCCGTAGCTTGCGCCCAGCGCGCACTCGCGTTTCTTGTCGATGAACGGATAGTGCACTTCTGCGTAATCGAGTCCGCGCATCAGATCGATGTATGGCTTCCCTCCCCAGTCGCCATCGATTTCATCGATAAATGCCTGTCCGTAGCCGGTTGAGCCGCGCGGGTTGATCAGGACAACGACGTACCCGTTGGCGGCGAACAGCTCCGCGTTCCAGCGATAGCTCCAGGCGTGGCCCCATGCTCCCTCCGGGCCTCCGTGGATGAGGAACTTCACCGGATACTTCTTCGACGCGTCGAAGGTCGGTGGCTTGATGATGAAGCCTTGCACCCGCACTTTCCCGAACGACGGAAACCAGAAGGACTGCATCTCCGGCAAGTTGAGCTGGCTCAGTACTGCGTCATTCATGTGCGAGAGCTGGCGCTCCTCCGCAGCGGCATTCGCCGATGACGCGCTCACGTTGAGCGCATACACCTCGCCGGGCATTCGCACCGTCATTTTGGCCGCGACGAGTTGTTTACCATCGGCAGTTGCATGCAGATCGCCATACCCACCGCGCCGAGTGTAGCGGGTGAACCCTGCGCCGTCGGTTGCGACCGACCCGATCCGCTCGTCGCCGCCATCGCCGTAGGCGAAGTAAATCCGGTTCGAATCCGGGCTCCAAGTGAATTCGTCCACCCAACGGTCGAACTTCGGTAGTACGTCGCGAATCTGTTTAGTCTGGCGATCGTAGAGCACCAGGCGGAAGCGGTCGCTCTCGTATCCGGCGCGCGCCTGCGAGCGCCAGGCGATGTACTTGCCGTCGGGCGAGTAGCGGGGCGAGTGGTCGCCGCCGGGCGAGGTTGAAACCTTCACCGGCTTCGCGTTCGGGTCGTCCGCGCGCAGCGTGAAGATGTCCACGTTGGTGCTGGTCGCGGGAACCGGATCGAGGTTTTCCTCGAAGGCGATCTCCTTGCCGTCGGGCGAGAAGCCGTACTGGTCTGGGCCTTCGAGTTGGAAGGTCGGGACCTCGTGCTCGTCGCCGGGATTGAGGTCTCGCGGCGCGCCTCCCTCGACCGGTACCAGAAAGAGGTGGCTGCGCTTGTCGCCCGTGAAGGCGGTCCAGTGGCGATAGAGTAAGTGATTAAAAATGCGCGCTTTGACTTTCGACTGGTCGCGTTCCTGATCGCGCTGCTTGTTACAGGCGTCGTCTCTGCAATCCGGATAGACGCTCGATACGAAGAGAATCTTTTTGCTGTCGGGCGACCACATGGCGCCGTCCGTCTCCGTGCTGAGCGAGGTCAGCTTATGCGGCTCGCCGATGGTTCCATCAGCAGTGTTGAAGTCCGCCAGCCAGATCTGCTGCCCTGCTTCGCGCGCGCTCTCAAACAAAATTTGTTTGCCATCCGGCGAGAACCTCCCGCGGCTTTCGCCGGCCAGGGAATCGGTGAGTGCCCGCGCCGCGCCGCCCGCCAGGGGCACGATCCAAAGGTGCGAGGTTTTGGTGTTCTTCCCCAGGTCCACGTCGGTGGCCGAGTACATGACCCAATGCCCGTCGGGCGAGACGTCGATGTCTCCCAAACGCCGCATCTGCATAAGATCGTTGAAGGTCATGGGACGGCGCGCCTGCGCTCCCAAGGTCAGAGTTAGAAGACATCCCAGTAGAAAGACTGCCGCACTCCGGCTACGCGCCATTGCCCGTTTCCTCGCTCGGGATATCGTACATCCGCGTGAAAGAAAAATGCCGAGGCTGGCGGCCGATTGATTCGGCGCGGCTTACCAATATTGCAAGTTGGTAAACTCAATTGGCTGCGTTGCCGCACGCAAGCCGCTATGTGTTTCTATCGAACGAGCCGGACGAGTTGCGCGAAACGAATGCTTTCCTCGCCAGACTCCCGCTTGGCATGGGACGCCAGCGCAACTCTCTTGTAACTTTTCGCGTGTTCGACCGTAATCTGTGTGGCAATCAAGAATGAAGGACATCGAGATCCTCTATGAACGCTATGCAGGCGATGTCCGCCGATTCGCGCTGTATTTGTGCGGCGCCCCGGCGATGGCGGATGAGATCACCTCGGACACGTTTGTGCGCGCGTGGATGGGTGGCCGCATTCGTCAGCCGACAGTGAAAAGCTATCTTTTCACCATCGCGCGGAACACCTACACCGATTTGTTGCGCCATGCCGGGCGACATACGCAGCTTGACGAGGACATGCGCGATACACGGATCAGCGCGCAGGAACAAATGGAGAACACCGCCGATGTCCGCACGGTTCTTGCAGCGTTGAAGCAACTACCGGAGATGGACCGCACGGCGCTGCTGATGCGCGCGCTCGACGGGATGCCATACGCGGAAATCGCGGAAACGCTGGGGATTGCAGTGGTCACTGCAAAAGTAAAGGTTCATCGCGCACGATTAAAGCTTATGCAAATCACGGCGCGGCGGGAAGTCATTCTCGAAGCAGGAGGCAAATTATGAACGTCACAAGGGAAGTAGTCACGGATTTGTTGCCGATTTATTTTTCTGGCGAGGCCAGTCGGGATACGACGGTGCTCGTCGAGGATTTTTTTCATCACGATCCCGACTTTGAACGCATTGCTCGCAGAGCGGCAACTCCGCTCGAGACTTTGCGGGCCGCCCCTCCTATCGCAGCTGGCCCTGGGAAGGAAAAACACGATCTGGAGAGCGTCCTTTGGGGTTTGCGGCGGCGACAGTGGTTGTTCGGCCTGGGCCTGTTCTTCACGCTCGTCCCGCTGTCGTATTTTGCCCATGCCCATTCGGCTTTTCTGACACTTCGCAATGCTATTTGGGAGGCTGCGTTCGACTGGAGCCTGGCGGCGCTCTTTTGGTTTCTCTATTTCGCGCGTCTACGCCGCCGCGCGGCCGCCCTCGTCTGTGCGATCTCTCTCACGCTGATCCCCATTCCTTTCGCTTTGCACTTCGTTTTCACTTTCGCGCCAAGCCTGCGCGGCAGTTTTGCCGAGGCAATATGCATCTGGATTGGGGCCGGATTTATCTGGATGGGGTATTTCAACCAGAGGCGCCGTTAGGATTTGCGGTCAGGTACATAGTTTGCATTTGACAAGATCCACCGAATCTCCGATATGCAACAAAACGAAAATCTTCTTGAGCTCGTTTAACGAGGATGGCCGCCGTGATGGCCGCCGCCGCCATGGCTATGGCCGCCTCCGCCGTGGCTGTGGCCGCCGCCGAACAAGTGGTGACCGCCGCCCCCGCCGTGCATCTTCGGCGCCTTGTACTTTGGCGCTTTGAACTTCTGCTGGTGGCCGAAGCTGTTGTGGCCGCCTCCGAAAAAGCCGCCGGAGCGGGAGGACCTGCCATAATTCGCAAAGCTGTTGCCGCGGTAGGCTCTTGATTGATTGAAGCTGGACGCAGGCGCTCGATAATTCTCGTGGCTTCGGTTGGAATTGTAGCTGTTGACCCGGTAGCTATTTGAATGATTGTTAAAGCTGAAGCCATTACCACGATAAGCGAAACGAGCGTCGCTTCCGGGATTTGAGCCCCGATATGAGCCCGGATGCGAGCGATCCGCGAATCCCGATCCGTAGCCTCGGTTGAAGGCTTGCGACCGTTCGCCCATGGGATTGCGATTGTACCCCTGGCGCGAACGATTGTAGTTGTAGCCACTGCGGCCACCGTAAGGCGACGGCGTCCGATTAAAAAGGCCGTTCCTGTAATTCGGGCCGTAGCGATTGTAGGATTGCCCGTCGCCGTAAAAACCCTGCCGTCCGCGATTGTAGCCGTAGTTGGACGCACGGTAGTTGCGGTTCCCGTAATACCCATTGCGCCCGTAGCCGCGGCCGAAGTCGCGGCCGTAACCGCGGTGGTATGCAGCGTACTCGCGATGCCCGTAGGCGCGCGGACCTCCATACGGAAGTCCCCAATCCGCTACCGAGTTGCTGTTGGAGTAGTAGTCGGAGTTGTTGAAGAGCACGCTGTTCGTGAGCCAATTGAGTCCCCAACTGAGCAGTCCCCACGGAGTGCTGCCGAAGGCTGACACGACGGACCCGAGGCCGAACTGGACGGCGGACGATCCCACCGACGAATTGAAGAACGATCCGATTGCCCCGACCAGAGAGAAGCCCGGATAAGGCGAGACTGGTTCTCCGTAAGAAGTCCACGGATTGTAGGCGGGAACATACACCACTTGCGGGTTGGCAGGCATCACCTGGATATTGCCTTGGTCGTAGTCGACCTCCTGCTGCGGGGTGTTCTGAAGATTGCCCGCGGACTCGGCCCGCTGGCGCATCATCTGCACGCTCTGGAGCACATCCTGCGGCTGGTTATAGTAGGCATTGCCAAGAGCGGCGGTCCACTGGATATTCTGGTCCATCTCCGCGAGCACCTGCGGAAAGGCGGTGAGCGCTTTCACGCTGGGATCCCACGCCTGAAGGTTGGCTCCGTAGGCGATTTGGTCGGGCGGCGCATTACCCTGCGACTGGCGCCACTGGTCGGCCTGCTGGACCTGCGCGGGGTAAGTGGACGCGGCGAGCATCAAGGCTACGAGCGGATCAGGGTTCAGAGCCAGAGGGGCGACAAGCTGGTCGAGTTGATCGGGGCCGAGAGGCTGCTGCTCACCATAGCCGGCTTGCGGCTGGTCATAATCCGCCTCGGGTTGGCCGTAGGGCTGCTCGTATTGCTGGCCCGGATCGTACTGATTGCTGTAGCCGTCAGGCGGAGGCGGCGGGCCCTGATCCGGACCCTGATACGGACCCTCCTGCGCAAAGACCATCGCAGGAAGGAGGGGAACAAGAAGGAGGATTGCAATATTTCTCAGGCACTTAGACGAATTGCGTTGCATGTTCCCTCTTCGGCGGCTTGGAAACGCTTCGAACAAAGCGGACTTGCGTTTCGAGCCGCGGCGGACTGCCTCCGAATAACGAAGGGCGATCTGCTTTGCCGATTTCAGCGTCATTCCGGGCCAGAGCGGAGCCGGATGGGAGGCCTGACACGACATAACTACTGTGACACGGAATTCAATGCTTAGTTTTGGAGATGTTGCCCAATTTCTGAGATCGGGGCAGGTCTGCAAGCGTCAACGCTGTGCATCTTGAAGAGCTACAGGCTTGAGAAGCTTCTACTTCTCGGCCGTCGCGAAGCGCTTCGGACGGCGGTTGGCCTGGAGAATTTTCTTCCGCAGGCGCAGCGATTTGGGCGTGACCTCCACCATTTCGTCTTCGGCGATAAACTCGATCGCCTGTTCGAGATTCATGGCGCGGGGGGGCGTGAGGCGAACGGCATCGTCGGCTGAAGAGGCACGCATGTTCGTGAGCTTTTTCTCGCGGACCACGTTTACGTCGAGATCGTTGTCGCGGGAGTGCTCGCCGATGACCATCCCTTCGTAGACCTCCACCCCGGGTGGCAGGAAGAGAATGCCTCGGTCTTCCAGCCCTTCGAGGGCATAAGCGGTGGTGGCTCCGGGGCGGTCGGCGATGAGTGCGCCAGTCGGCCGCTGCGGGATCTCTCCTTGATACGGCGTGTAGCCGTCGAAGAGCGAGTTCATAACGATAGTGCCGCGCGTCTCCGTAAGCAGCTCGCTGCGAAGCCCGATGAGCCCGCGCGATGGGACTCGAAACTCAAGGCGAACGCGGCCATGGCCGTGCATCTTGACCATCTCGCCCTTTCGGGGCCCAAGTCGCTCGATCACGGTTCCCACAAACGTATCGGGGATGTCGATGGTGAGGTGCTCGACCGGCTCCATGACTTTGCCGTCGATGGTTCGGGTAACGATTTCGGGGCGGCCAACCATGAGCTCATAATCTTCGCGGCGCATCATCTCGATGAGTATGGCGAGCTGAAGCTCACCGCGCCCCAGGACCTTGAAGCTGTCGGGACTGCCCGTTTCTTCCACACGGATGGAAACATTCGTGAGCAGCTCCTTGTCAAGGCGCTCGCGGAGGTTGCGCGAGGTGACATAGCGCCCTTCGCGTCCCGCCATCGGCGAGTTGTTGACGGAGAACTGCATCGCAATGGTCGGCTCGTCGATCACTATGGGCGGCATGGGCGACGGATTCTCAATACTCGTAATGGTTTCGCCGATGGTGATGCCGGTCACTCCCGCAACGGCCACAATGTCGCCGAGCTCGGTCTCGGTGATGTCAGTGCGCTTGAGTCCGCTGAAGCTGAACAGCTTGGTGATGCGGGTCTTTTCGAGCGAGCCGTCGAGCTTGGAGATATATACCTCGTCGCCGGTGCGGAGCGTTCCGTTAAAAACGCGCGCAATGCCGAGCCGGCCGAGGTAGTCGGAGTAATCGAGGTTCGTGACCTGGACCTGCAGTGGCGCAGCCGCGTCCCCAGTTGCGGCGGGAATCGTTTCCAGAATCTGGTCAAAGAGCGGTTGTAGGTTTTCGCCGGGCGTGGCGAGGTCTTTGCTTGCGGTGCCGACTCTGCCGTTGGTGTAGAGGACGGGAAATTCGAGTTGGTCCTCGGTGGCGTCAAGATCGATGAATAGGTCGTAAACCTCGTTAAGCACTTCCTGCGGGCGCGCGTCGGGCCGGTCAATTTTATTGATCGTGAGAATAACGGGCAGTCCGGCCTCGAGCGCCTTCGACAGAACGTAGCGGGTCTGCGGCAGCGGCCCCTCGGAGGCATCAACAAGCAGCATCACCCCACTGACCATCTTGAGCGCGCGCTCGACTTCTCCACCAAAATCGGCGTGGCCCGGCGTATCGACAATGTTGATTTTTTCGGCGTGATAAAAAATTGCCGTGTTCTTGGCGAGGATGGTGATGCCGCGCTCGCGCTCGAGCTCATTGGAGTCCATGACCCGCTCGGCTACGGTCTCATTCGCACGAAAGGTTCCTGACTGGCGAAGCATAGCGTCGACAAGCGTGGTCTTGCCGTGGTCGACGTGGGCGATGATGGCGATATTTCTGATGGTGCTCACAGGGATTTCCTAATCTCTTTCCGTTTTATCTTCGAGCGCGGCGGCTCGGATTGTGACTGAGGCTAGCGGGCGCGGTCTTGGTCGACGAGGTCGAAGACAGCAGCGAGATCGATGCGGACAGGGCTGCCGGGAGCTGCGAAATGGGCGGCTTCGATCCATTCTCCGTTGGAGCAGTTGAAGCCTTTGCGCGCGGCGGGATCGACCACCCAGATGCTTTTTACGCCCATGACGCGGTAATCGTCGAGGCGGTCAGCGTAGCGCGGCACGCGATCTTCCGGCGAGAGGATCTCGATGACGGCGAGCGGAGGCGTGTGAATGATCTGCTCGCGGGGCGCGGTGACGGAGACGATAGCGATATCGGCGATGCGGAAATGAGTAGGCGCAGCCTGGACGCGAATTTCCGGGAGGGCGCGGATATTCCATTCGCGCTCATGCTGCAGCAGATAAAGGATGAATGCGCGTTGCAGTTCGGCGTGGTCGAGCTCGCCCAAATTTCTCTCCTCGATGATGCCGTCCACGTAATCGCAGTCCGGGTGATAGCTCGTATGCAGGTACTCGCTGACGGAGATCCGGGATGGGGTTGTGGTGGCCATTGTGCGCAGTGGCGATCGAATCGCCTCCCTTCCAGTTTACCAGTCTTCCCGCGCCTTACTCGTATTTCAGCGATTCAACCGGGTCGAGCTGCGCAGCGCGATTGGCTGGAAGGGTCCCGAAGACGATGCCGATGACGGCGGAGGTAACCAGAGCGATGACGATCGACCAGGGGCTGATGGGAACACTGAAGGACGTGAAAAACCGCGCCGAGAGCGGGACCGCAAGCCCCACCAGCACCCCCACCGCGCCTCCGATAAGCGAGATGAAGATCGCCTCTATCAGGAACTGCAGCTTGATTTCGCGAGAGGTCGCACCCAGCGCCTTGCGAATGCCGATTTCGCGGATTCGCGAGCGCACCGTCGCCAGCATGATGTTCATAATGCCCACGCCCCCAACCGCCAGGGTGACCGCGGATATGAGCAGGAGCACGACCGTTAGGGCGTTGGCGACCAGCGCGGCAGTGGTGAGAACGGCAGTGAGCGTAGTGGCGGTGTAAACGGAGTTAGGCTGGTGGCGCGACTGAACGACGGCCTTGATTTCGCTGGCCGCAGATTCAACGTCGTTGCGATCGCGAATGGAGAAGAAAATGTCCTTGACGTTGTCGGTTCCGGTGAAATAGCGGGCGACCGAGTAGGGGATCAGGATGGTTTCGTCGTCGATTTCGGTTGAGCCGAAGGTGGTTACGCCTTCCTTGAAGGTTCCAACAATCGTGAAAGGTATGCCCCGAAGTTGAAACGTCTTGTCGATGGCTGAGTCCGCGCTCCCAAACATTTGTGTTGCGAATGGCGCGGTGACTACGGCGACCTTAGTGTGGGTCGTTTCATCCTCGTCGTCAAAGAAGCGCCCGGACAGCAGGACCAAGTTGCGCACGTCCTTGTATTCCGGGCTCACGCCAAGCACCAGCACATCTTTTACCACGCCGCCGCCAAAGCTAACCCGGTCATGGTCCTGTAGCAGCGGAGACGAATAGGCGATGGCAGGCACCTGCTCCAGCGCGGCCAGCTCGTCGTCGTGCGTCAGAAAGTCATTGTTGGTCGTCACATTGCTGCCCGCCGACCCTCCCCCGGCGTAGCTCAGATCAACCATGTTCGTGCCGATTTTGGACAGTTCGTCGAGGATGTACTGTTTACCGGTGAGGCCTATGGTAGCGACGAGGATAACCGAAGCCGAACCGATCACCATGCCGAGCGCGGTAAGCGCAAACCGTACCTTGCTGGTCTTGAAGCTGTCGATCGCAAGCTTCACGATCTCGCTGAAGACCATAGTCCGCTTGGCGCTCTCCAGCGTGATCTGGAAAGAGCGAAGGCTGCGGTGCGGACGCGGGTGTTCAGCTGTTGGCGGATTCATTCCGTTCCTGATCCTTATGGTACTCGCGTGCAAAAAGATTCAAAAAAGGCGGCTAACGCCGCGAATCCTGCGGTAAGTTGATAGCACCAGTGTCCATGGGAACAGCCGAAATAGTCACGTCGGAGAAGGCACAGACGCCGGCGCGAAGCCGCTCTGTGGCTGTACCAGTGGCCGTCGCGGTGTATGTGTTCATCACCGCAGCGATTCTCTCTGTGTCCTATTTCGCCTGCGGCCGGCACCTGATCTACCCTCTCGACGACCCCTACATCGAAATGGCGATGGCAAAATCTTTTGCATTGCACGGAGTATGGGGAATCACTCGCTACGCCTTTACGTCGTCGAGTTCCAGCCCGCTCTTCACTGTTCTACTCGCAGTCCTCTACAAAGTATTCGGCGTGCATCAATGGGTCTCGCTCGCCATCTCGTGGTGCTTCGGCCTGGCCTGCATTCCGGTCGCCGCCAAATTGCTTTCTGCGGATCGCACCATCGCCCTGATCGTCTTTGTTCTCGCCACGCCGCTGTTCGGGATTGGGGCGCTGGGCATGGAGAACACTCTTCACTTGCTTCTTGTGCTGCTGTTCCTGCTGCGCTTCCGGGATGGAAAGTCTCTATTCGCAATCACTGGACTTATGGTTCTCACCCGCTACGAGAGCGTCTTCCTGCTGTTAGCCGCGGGAATTCTGTTGGCCTGCCGCGGCGATCGGAAGCGCGCGTGCGGAATTGCTGTTGGAACTGCCACGGCGATTCTCGCCTTCGGCCTCTACTCCGTCGCCCACGGCGGAGCACTTCTTCCGAACTCGGTCCTCCTCAAAAGCCCTACGCACGGCATCATGGGAGCCGCGAGCAGAAGTTTAGTCATTGCACCGCACGTCTTTACCCTCTTGCTGGCGCTCGCAGTATGTCTCCCGCAGTTTTGGAAGTCCCGTGATAAACTCGCCGACCTCATCGCCATTGTGCTCTTCGCAGGCCTGGCTCACCTCGCATTCGCCCGCGTAGACAGTATCTTTCGCTACCAGGCGTATATCCTCGGCCCCGCCGCGCTGCTGGCCGTCTCCAGCCTCGGAGCGCTAGCGGGTCGCACACGCTGGATTTTCATGGCGCTGCTTTGCCTTGCCGCATATTTAATAGCTCTCCGCTCCGTCAAAGCCGCAGTATTCCTGCCGCTCTACTCGCAAGCAATCTACGATCAGCAGATTCAGACAGCACGCTTCCTTAGCACCTACTTCCCTGATTCTTCCGTCGCCGCGAACGACATCGGCGCAATCAGCTACTTCACCGATATTCAATGCACCGATCTCGTGGGATTGGCTAACCAGGACATCTTCGATGCAAAGAGGCAGAAACGCTACGAAACCGCCCTTCTCGCCTCTGAAGCTACCTATCGCCGCGTGCAAATCGCGGTTGTCTACGATACCTGGTTTACCGGGGACAAGAACGCGATCTTTTTTGTCGGCCCGCGCCTTCCCTCCACTTGGACGCGGGTGGGCCGCCTCGTCACTCCCGACCCCGGCAATCTCGGAGGCAACATAGTGAGTTTCTACTCGACCCAGCAGGGAATGATTGTTCCATTGCGCTCCGCGCTGGTCGCGTTTCGTCCCACGCTGCCCCGCGCAGATCGTCTTGAGATTCCTTAATCTAGCCGGAGCCACCACTTCACACGAACCAGCTTTCATCCGAAGGTTTAATCAGAGTGTTACCTCGAATTCCGCGCGGTCTCAAATTGTGCTTCCGTCCGAGCCAGACCGCTGTGTATCCTAACGGACGTATGGCGACTCTTACTGCCGCTCCCCCGTCGCGCGCCCTTCAGCCCACCAGCATAAGAAAACTCATCGTTGTGCTCGCTCTTATAGGCTTTCCTTTCAGTGCATGCCTTATCTCCGGTCTCAAACAGGTTGAACTCCCAACTCACGAAACCGGCCTGCCCTACCGTCTGGTGGATGCAATGCCCGTCTGGGTGGGAAGCAGGATATTCCTCCACCGCCAGAATCCGTACTCTGACGAGGCGACGCGCGAAATTGACATTAGATATTACGGCACTACTCTGACGCCAAAAGATATTCACAACGGCGTTAACCCAATGCGCTTCGCTTATCCGCCGCAGACCGCGATTGTGTGGGCATGGTTTGCCGCGTTGCCTTGGAATATAGCCAGTCTCCTCATGCTGTCTCTTTGTGCCGTCCTCACGGCGGTTAGCGTGCCGTTGTGGTTGAGCATCACAGACGTAAAACTGAATATGCAGCTTACCATCGCTTGTGTTCTTCTGAGCTGGCCCGCAATGTGGGGTATCCGCCTCGAGCAGGTGAGCCTCATTGTCATTCCCCTCATCGCGCTAGCCTGCTGGTTTTACAAGCGTGAGCGATACGCTCTCTCCGGATTTCTGCTGGCTCTCTGCACCATCAAGCCGCAGTTGTGTTTCCTGCTCATCCCCTGGCTTACGCTGCGCTCCATCACCCGCCAGCGCCGAGGGTTCATCTTCGCCGTCTGCGCTACGCTATCCATACTCAGCGTGGCATCCGAGCTCTTGGTTCCTGGTTGTTTTAAGGCGTGGTTTGCGGCAATACATTATTACCGGCAGGAAGTCCATCTCCATCTGCCATTCCCTATCCTCGCTTGTGCGGTTGCCGCGCTCGCCGCTTACGCCCTCTACCGCAAGAGGGAGTTTGGGACGGGAGCGGCCCTCGTCCTGGCCGTAACGATTGTGCTCAACCCCGCCGATCCGTGGACCGTCTATAACTACCTGCTGCTTGTCCCTGCGGTGCTCCTGATAGAAAACAGGTTCGTCCTCGTGCTTGTCGCTTTCGAATATGCTCTCCCAACGCTCCTTATAATTTCATGTCTCTGGCGAGCACACGCTTTCGGCGGCGTGCCTGGCGAGTTCACTGTTCTTCCAATAGCTATAGCCGCGGCTTTGCTCTACCCCTCGCTCATGAAAGACTCTCGATCGTTCCAGCTCAGTCCGGCCTCGAGCTGAGAGCCATAACTCAGTGAAATCAGGTCCGACGGTGTTGCAGGAGTTGTTCTAGTGGAAGTCTCGGAAGGCGTTTCAGCGCGGGGCGCGAAGCTGCAAGCAAGATCGGACACAGGCGTTTCAATTCCCGACTGGGCCAGGTACGGGACCTACGCTGCGGCGCTCGCTGTGGCGATTTCTACGTGGTTTATCGCGATTCGTTCTCCCTTATTTCTGGACGAGACGGATGCATTCTGGCAAATTTCCAGCGGCTTTTCCGGGCTGTGGGCAAGCCAGTTCCAGCCGACTACCTTTCCTGCGTATCCGTTCATCCTTCTGCTCGCCACCAAGGTGTTGGGTACACGGGAGATCGCACTGAGGGTTCCTTCACTGCTGGCGACGGTAGGCGCAGTATATCTACTGTATTTGGCGGCGCGGGAGTTCTTCAGCCGCGAAACTGCGACCTTGGCCGTCGTCATTTTTTCGGTTCATCCGATTATTGTTTTTGCCTCGATCAATGTCCGGCCTTATTCATTTGGGGCGCTTGCCATTTGCGCGACGTTTCTCGTTCTTTTCAGGCTGCGGAGGAGCGATTCAATCGGGATTGCGGCACTGTTTGGCCTGCTGGCGGCCGTTATCGTCTATTTTAATTTCCTTTTTGTGGCGATCTTGCCGGCTATGGTGCTCTGTTTTTTTCTAGTGAAACCCGGAGAGAAGCACAGGTGGCGGCAGTTTGGCTTTGCGCTAGGAGCATTTGCGCTGGCCTTCCTGCCGCTGATTCCGGGGCTGCTCTATCTTTTGCGCGTACGCAACGCCCATGTTTATGAGAAAGCAGCGAAGGTATCCGAGTTATTGTGGACGGTGGCACCGAGTTGGCTGCCGTTTGTGTTCGCGGGAGCGGCTTTGGTTGCGCTTGTGGTTGCTGCCCTGACAACAAGGCCGGGTGAGGCGAGGCCAACCAAAGTGAATGGAAGCAATTGGAGGGCGGTGACGGCCTGCGTATCGCTGGCCTTCGTCCCGCTTCTGATTCTGTATGCCGTGAGCGCGTGGACCTCACTCCACGTGTTTACGGCGATTCACCGCACCATCGCGGTTCCCGGGATTGCGTTGTGCTGGGCCTGGATCGCCGGCCGCTTTCGCCCTGAGATACGGCTGCTATTTTGCGTGGCGCTGGTCGCGGCTACGTCGATCGCGGTTTATCGCTCACCCGATACCCGGCAGCCCGAATACACATGGAAATACGCTATCCAGGCCGCGGAAAAAAACGCCTCACCGGACAACGCTCCGGTGCTGGTCTGCAGCAACTTCCCCGAGGCCGACTACTTGCCCATGCCGCTCGATTCTGCCAAAACCAGCCACCTTTTCGCCCCGCTCTCGTATTACAAACTCAGCGTGCCGGTCGTGCCTATGCCCCGCACCCTGAACAACGAAGCAATTAAAGTAGGCTCGCAGTTTCTCCGGCAGGCCGCGCGGAAACATGAACGCTTTCTCGCAATGGGAGATACTCCCTCCTACAAAATTCTGGACTGGCTCACCCGTAGCGCTTCACCAAACTTCGACGTGAGCAACTTAGGTGTATTCGATCAGACTGAGGTCCTGGAATTTGATCCACGTGCACCGGCAGCGGCTGAGTAAGGCTCTCGCCCAACCTGTGTCAAGCCCTTCTGACCGCAACTAACCTGCAATCAAACACTTCCGAATGCAGGTGAATTTCCCCAATCTGCTATTCTAAATAGAGGGGGCAAATTCAGAGGGAGAAGTCCTCAGACCGCGTCGCAGCCGTTCTTTCTGCGTTCGGTCGAGGTAGATTTCTCCTCAGGCGAACCGGTAAATCATTGAAATATTGGGAGATTCAAGAAACCCCTTTAATTGCTGCGACTTGCGGTAACAACACTTATATAAGCTACAGAAAACAAAGGAGAGCAGGAAAAATATAGTCGACAGAAGCGGCAAGCCATCTCTCCGATGCAGGTGAATGATCTCAATCTTGCTTTTCTACGAAGAGCCAAACTTAGAGCCGCGTCGCACCGGTGCTTTCTGCTTTCGGTCGTGGCTTCTCCTCTCGCCGCAACGGGTAAATCATTGAAATATTGTGAGATTTTAGGAACTCCTTTAATTACTGGGAGTTACGGAAGGAGAAACTACGTAAAATATAGAAAACAAAGGAGAGCTGAAAAAATATCGCCCGACAAATCAGCCAGTAAGCCATTCGAGTAAACTGAAGTCCGGACGGAGGGGTGGCCGAGTGGTTGATGGCTCCGGTCTTGAAAACCGGCATACCCGAAAGGGTATCGGGGGTTCGAATCCCTCCCTCTCCGCCATAGAGTCCTTTTCTCGTCGTCTTGGACCGGCTGGTGTCCAGATAGGCCTTCGTTATCAAACCTGCAGGACGTCGCCTTCGCGGGCCACCATCTCATACAACACCGGGTTGACGAAGAAGCCGAGAAAGAGCCGTGAAACCAGGCCCGCCACAATAACGATCGCAAAAGGCTTTTGTGTGTCGGAGCCGATTCCGGTGGAGAGTGCCGCGGGCAGAAGCCCCAGGCATGCGACCAGGGCCGTCATCATGATCGGCCGCAGCCGCAGCAGTGATGCTTCCCGCGTAGCTGTGCGGATGTCTTTATTTTCCAGGCGCAGCTTGTTGATATAGGAAACAAGGATGACGGCCGTTTCGACTGAAACCCCCATCAGCGCGAGTAGCCCCAGCGCTGACGACACACTGAAAGGCGTATGGGTCAACTTGAGCGCGATCAAGGCGCCCACCGGTTCGGTCAGGATCACGCCGAGAGCGATGGTCACCGGAAACTTGAAGTTGCCGTAGAGCGCGAACAGAATCATGAAGATAAGCAGAATGGCCAGCGGTCCGATGAATTCCATCTGATGCTTTGCCTGGAGGAATTCCCCGTACTCTCCGCCCCAGCTAAGGCGATACCCGGGGGGAAGGGATCTTGCAATTCCGGCAATCGCTCGCTGGCCATCGTGAACGGCGCGCTGCAGATCGCGTCCCTCGATGCTGTACTGCACCCCGATGTAACGTGAGTTGTTTTCGCGGTAAATGAATGATGCGCCGCCGGCCTCGTGGATGTTCGCGAGTTCGCTTAGAGGGATCTGCTGTCCTGTCGGGGTTCCAACCAGCAAATTGCCTATTTGCTGCGCATTCTCGCGAAACTCCGGCTTCATGCGCACGACAAGGTCGAATAATTTCTCGCCCTGAATGACCTGGGTGGCTGCCTGGCCGCCTACCGCTGCTTGTACGACCGCTTCCACGTCCGCTACATTGATGCCGTAGCGGGCGATCTTGTCGCGGTCAACGTTAATCAGGAGGCTGGGCTGGCCGAGTTCGCGAACGACCGTCAGTTCTGTGAATCCGGGTACCTGCGCAAGTCGGCGCTTGATTTCAAGCGCTTGGCTTTGAAGAACGTTGAGGTCGGGGCCATAGATCTTTACCGCAAGCGAGCTCTTGAGCCCAGTCAAGGCTTCATCCACCGCGTCTTCGGCGGGCTGCGTGTAATTGAAGATGACTCCGGGGAATGCCTTGAGCTGCCGCTGAACCTCCTCAGTCAGCTCCGCCTTGTTGTGGATCGAGCCGGTCTTCCACGAGGAATCGTTGTAAGGCTTCAGTCCCACGTAAAACTCGTCGTTGAAGAAGCCCGTCGGATCGGTGCCGTCGTCCGGCCTCCCAAGCTCGGAGCCGACATCGGTGACCATCGGATATCTCATAAGGATGTTGCGAACCTGGGGAGAGAACCGGCTCGCCTCCTCAAACGAAATCGTATAGGGCATCGTAGCGCGTACCCAGAGCGCGCCTTCGTCGAGATGAGGCATGAACTCCCCGCCGATGAATGGGACGAGCAGAAGAGTGGCCGCGAAAATCAGCGTAGCCACGAGCATCGTCACCTTCGGATGGTCGAGACACCATTCGAGTTCTCCCGCATACTTTTTGCGAACCCATTCAAACGGCTTGTTCACCCGCTCATGCACGCCATGTTTGAACCAGTAAGCGCATAGGACGGGCACCAGTGTCAGGGTTAAGACCAACGCGCCCACCAGGGCGATCGACACCGTGTCCGCCATCGGCCGGAAAAGTTTTCCCGATGGCCCGCCGAGCGCATAGATAGGCAGGTAGCCGGCGATAATAACCGCGACGGAGTAAAAGATAGGGCGATCTACGTCTTTCGCCGCCGCCAGGATCACTTCATTGAGGTGATAGCTCTGGCCTTCGCGGGCGCCCAGTTCACGAAAGACGTTCTCCACCATCACCAGGGTTCCGTCAATCAAAATTCCAAAATCGATTGCTCCGATAGACAACAGATTTGCCGCGATTCCCTGTGCATGCAAAAAAATGAAGGAGAAAAGCAATGACAGAGGAATGGTGAGTGCAACGATCACTGCGGCGCGAAGACTTACCAGGAAGCACATCAGGACGATGAGGACAAGAGCCATCCCCAGCAACATATTGTGCTCGACCGTATCGATTGTGAGTTGAACCAAGTCGCTGCGATCGTAGTATGGCCGCACTTTTATGTCTTGCGGCAAAACTTGTTCGTTAAGTTGCCGGGTTTTCGCCTCAACGCCCTTCAGTACGTTCTGTGTCTGTTCGCCGCGACGCATCATGATGACGCCCTCGACGGCATCATCCGTTTTGTTGAATCCAAATTCGCCGAGCCGCGGCGCGTGTCCGATGGTAACGTCCCCAATGTCGCGGATGCGCACCGGCACTCCATTTTGTGTGCCGACCACTACATCGCCGATGTCCGTGGTATCGCGGATCAGGCCCATTCCGCGAACATAGTAGAACTGTCCACCCTGCGAATAGAATCCGCCCCCTGCGTTGGAGTTATTGACTGCGAGCTGCTGCAACACGGTCGGCACAGTAATGTGGTAGGCGTAGAGCCTTGCTGGATCGAGCAGGACCTGATACTGCATCACAGTGCCGCCGAACCCGGAATCGTCCGCGACTCCCGGCACCTGCTTATATTGGCGCTCGATCACCCAATCTTCGTAGACCTTCAGCTCCTGAGGCGTGCGGTCGGGGCTCTCGATGACGTAGCGATAGACAAGCCCGGACGGACTCGCTAGGGGCGCGAGCGTCGGTGTAACACCGGTCGGATAGGTCACCTCGCTCAGGCGCTGAAAAACCACCTCGCGTGCAAAGTAGTCATCGGTGCCTTCATCAAACGTCAGAATGACATCCGACAATCCATACAAAGAAATCGATCGCATCACCGACATCTTCGGGACGCCGTTCATTTCGACCTCAGTCGGCACGGTTACAAGCCGTTCCACTTCTTCCGCGGCATGTCCCGGCCACTGCGTAATCACCTCCACCATTGGAGGAGCAAGATCAGGATAGGCGTCCACGGGCATGTGGTGGAATGAGATCCCACCGCCGACCGTAATGAACACCACCATCAGCAGGATCAATAGCCGTTGCCGCAGCGCAAACTGGACGACGTAGTGAATCATTCGAACTCGCCTCCTCAGTGTTGAAGCGAGTTAGCAAACTGAAGAAACAAGCTGCCGTCGCCCACAACCCTTTCCCCAACGGATATTCCCTTCAGGATCTGCGTCTGTCCATTCTCGTTTTGGCCAATCTCCACATCGCGCCTGCCAAACTGATTCGACCCTATCGCGACATAAACGAACGGCTGGTTGTTGTCGTCCCGCATCACCGAAGAGTCAGGAACAGCGACAGCGTTTGAGAGAGACCCCGCGGTTACAGTCACCGTGCAGTACATGTCTCTTTTCAGTTTTCCGCCGGGGTTGTCCACAACAATGCGCGCCTGCAACGTTCTGGTATTCGGATCGAGAGCGGGCGATACATAGGAGATTCGTCCGTGGAAAGTGCCCGGATACGCGTCCGTCTGCACCGCGACATCGTCACCGCTGCGGACGATGGCCAAGTCCGCCTGATACACGTTTGCCAGAACCCACACCGTGCTCAGGTCGGAAATGGTGAAGGCCTGTGTCTGCCCCGCCTGCACAACCTGCCCGGGCGAAACCAGGCGCTCTACCACTTCGCCGCTGATCGGCGCGAGCACCGGAATCTGCGCCGATGTCGGAGCCTTAGCCAGCTCGGAGGGATTTCTGACCCCAAGAATCTTCATCCCCTCGTCAGCCGCGTTCAGGTCCGCTCGCGCCTGATTGCGGTCCGATTCAGCCTGCTCCAGGTCCCGCTCGGCGATGGCGTGGTGCTGATACAGATCCTGTGCGCGGGCGTAGTTCTTATCCGCAAGCCGGAAGGAATCTGCGGCCTTAAGATAGGCGTCCAGCAATTGCGAATAATCCGGGCTGCTTACGTCAAGCATTGGCTGGCCTTTTTTGACCTGCTGTCCGGGAACGACCAGAATCCGGCTGACGGGTCCGCCGACCTGTGAAATGACTGGCGTTGTTTTGAACGCGTTGTACGCAACTGTACCTGTAAGCCGGAGCGTTCGGGTCAGCTTGGTGGGCTTAACCGTGACGATCTGTACGTGTGACATCTGATCCTGCGGAATGGTAAAGAGCTGCGGAGTTGCGGATGTCGCTGCATTCGCTGAATACGAGGTCATCTTGTTTGCACGTTCGCGATCGTTCGAGCTGCATGCCGAAAGGCTTAACGCGAAAACAAGCGCTAAAGCACATTGAAGTTTACGGCGGGTCGCCGGCGAAATCGTCATGGTAAACTCCTGGTTCCTACCGCTTGGCGCAGTTGTTCAAGTGCGAGCAGGTACGCCGTAAGCGCCTGGCGGTAAGCGAGTTGTGTGGCTCGATAGCTGCGCTCCGCATCAAGAAAATCAAGCAGGCTCGCCGCACCATGCCGGTACGCGTATTCGCTGATGTCGCGGGACTGCTGCGACTCATCAAGGTAGCCTGAACGGTAAAGGCCGATGATCTGGTCGTTGCTGCGCAGGTTTTCAAAGGCGTCTCTCACGTCTGTCAATACCTGTCCGTTTGTGAATTCTTCCTGCTGCTGGGCCTGTGTAATCGCAAAGCCGGAGCGTGCGATTTCCCCTTGGTTGCGATCGAAAATCGGTATCTGGATTTGTCCGAACAGCGAAATGTCGTTGGTGCTCAGGTGCGTATAGCTGGCCTGCCCCGTCACGTCCCGTTTGCCGATCGCCTTCTGCAGTCGATACTGGCTGTTTGCCTGGGCGACTCCCTGTTGAGCTGCTCGCAGGTCTGGCCGATTTCGCAAGGCCGCTGCCTCAAAATCTTCCAGGTTACCCTTAACCGGCTGATAATCGAACGAAGATTCTACGTCGAAGTTCGCGGCGATTGATTCATAGCCCAGCAACTGGCGCAGGTCCGAGAGCCCCTGAACCCTGGCGAGTTGCGCTTGCGATACATCGGTTTGAAACTGAAGCATCTGCAGCTTGATCTTCAACAGATCGCCCTCGCCGATGTCGCCTGCCTTATAGCGCGCCTCGCCGATATTGACAGTGTTCTGGAAGCTCTTGAGGTCTTGCTCAGCCATAGCGAGAGTGGATTCGGCGAGTTCGATGTTGATGAAGTCCGAGGCGACATTAAAGGTCAGACTGCGTTCGTTGTCGGCAACCTGCGACCGCGATACGGCTGTCGTATCTTTCGCGGCCTGCAAGCGGTGTTGCCGCTTCTTGCCCCGCTCAAACAGATAGCTGACCCCGAGGTCGAACTGCGCCGTGTTGTCCAGGTAGTCCGCGCTGAATTGGTCCGGTTGGAAAATGGGAAGAAACTGCGCATCCCCCATGAACACTGGGTTCGGACGCAGATTGGCCGTGGTTTCTTCCGCTTCGTTCTGCTGGATCGTGGTCCGCGCAGCCATCAGGGTGTGGTTGTGCTGAAGCGCCATCCGAATGGCCTCTTCAAGCGAAATGATTGGGCCGCCCGGATTTTGGGCGAGCGTCTGTGCCGGCGGCGGTGATGGATTTCGCGGAGGCGGATTTTGCGCGCGCGAATCCCCGGGACTAAGCAATGCAAGTAGCAAAACTGGAAAACACCAACGTTGTAAACGCATGGCATCGAGCCTTTTTGGGCAGAGCAGTACACGGATTCGGAGTGTCGTGAGCGACACGTAGGAGAGGCGATTCTAGGCGGGAGGCGCGCGAACGGGAAGCTGCGGGGCGGCGAAACTCGCGACGCGGACTGTATGCTGAGGTTCCGCACTGGGTCCCGTGGGAACCATAATGTGCATACAAACGCCGACCGGCGGAGGTTCAATCGCCTGATGGCTCACATGACAGATGGGACAGGTTTCACGAGAACAATTTGAGTGATGATGCCACACCTCGCCGAGCGTCATTCCAACCATGAGCGTCAGAAGCGCGATTGGAATCAGGAGGCGCGAGAACCGTGTTTGGTTAATCCTTGCCGGGCTCATCACAGAGATTGCCTACACCTGACTCAGTTTAATCCAGATTGGCCAGCCTTGGAGACCTGGGCAGTTCATAGCAAATCTCCACGGATCACACTTGAGTAACCGAGTGGCGGAAATTGGCCTGAATGGGCGAGAAAAGGGCAATTCACTTATTGAGCGCCATACCAGCAGGTTTCTCCCGACACAGATGCGTTCGGATCATCTGAGAAGCTGTTGAAGGTCTGATCTCGTTGGTTCTGAGCTCTCGGCTTAGGTCCAGGAGAGCGTAATGACGGATTTTGCCGGAAGATCGAGTGTCGTGGCGTTGCCCGCGACGCGGCAGTGTACCTGGCGCGCCTCCGACTCATTGCCGACGACGAGAACATAGCCTCCGTCGGGGTTCTGAAAAGCCACGTGATCGATGCCGGGCAGCGTCCCCCTGGTGGCGAGCACGTATGCGCCACCGTCAACCACTTTTGAGAAATGCGCGAAGGCCCAGTATTGCCCGCTTTGCGTAATTGCTCCGTTCTTTGAGTTGAGCGTGACGACTCCGCCGCACTTGAAGGGACCGATGTTCGGCTGGCCGTTCTCGTCAAGGACAAGATTCCAGGAGATGATGCAGCGCGCCCGGTTTTTCAGGACACCGGCGAAGGTGACGGCCCATGTTGCCCAATCGGTGGCGTAGTTCGGGTCGGAGATGTCGGGACCGCCTTCGGTCCAGTAAGCATGCTTTGAGGGGAAGGCGTCGTGAACGCGAGTCATGGCGGAGGCATCGCCGTCGTATCCGTGCCACGCGACTCCATCGACATATCGGAAGAGGTCGGGATCGCTCAATTCATCGATGACTCGGCCCGACAGATTGTAATTGTGATCGAGGATCCAGATTTTAGTGTCGAGTGAGGCCTGCAGGAGTGTGGGCCCGAGAAAGCCTTTCACGAAGTTGATTTCGTATTCCTGGCCCCAAAGGGCGGCCGGCATCCTGCCGTCCTGGTCGGTGTCGACCTCATTCTGCGAGGTGACCGCGCTGATCTTCACGCCCTCGTTGCGATACCCTTCGATAAACTTTACGAAATACTGCGCATACGATGCGAAATAGTGATTCCGCATAGAGCCGCCGAGAAGGGATTTGTTCGCCTTCATCCAGCCGGGAGGGCTCCACGGCGCGGAAAACAGGAAGAGATCGGGATTGGATTGCAGAGAGGCTCGCAGCGTCGGCAGGATGTAAGCCTTGTCATGATCGATGCTGAAATGGGTGAGGTCGGGATCAGGTTCAGAGGTGTCATCGAAGCTGTAGGCGTTGAGCGAATAGTCGCTGGAGCCGACGCATGTGCGGCAGACGGACATTCTGAGGCCGTCGCGGCCGACGAGGTCATCGAGGAGCTTCTGCCGGCTCGTCGGATCCATGCGGCTGATGAGGTAACAGGAGGAGTCGGTGAATGCTCCGCCAAAGCCGAGAATACTTTGAAAACGTTGGGCGGGGTCGATTTCAATTGTTGGTCCGGAAGTCTGGGACGTCGGCCGCCAGGGCGCGACAGAAGTTTCGTGGAACCGGTATTCTCCCGCCGTGATCCACGCGCGCATTCCAGATGCCGGGGGCCCAGATAGACTCCACAGGCGCTCGACGGGCAAAGTGATGGAGGCCGCGGCGACCGCGGATTGTTTCAAGAATGTGCGGCGATTTGCTAATTCCATAGCTCATCCAGAGAAGGTAGAAACGTTCACCATCATAGTAGACACACGATCAGAAAAACCGATCGGGCGTGACCCTTTGATTCTGAATTTACTGAAGGAGACGCGGGAGATGATCCAAGGTATGCGGTTGCTTCCACCTCACGTGCATCCCGAAATACACGCATCCGTCGCCACTCGGCTTCGATGGCGGATTGATTCCGCGCGGATTTTTTCATTTCGATTTTTCCTCAGACATGGCATGTTCTGCGAACGTCTTCAAGGCACGAGCAAGATCTTCCCGATACCGCCCTTTTCTGCCGCTGCTTGAGCCTCCGCCGCTTCACTGAGTGGCAGTTTCAGGCTAATCGGAATTACCAGCTTGCCATCTCGCACCGCTTCGGCCATGAACTCGAGCGTTTTCCTGTCGGATTTCGAGAATACTGGCACCACCTTTACAGAAGGGTGCTTCGCGGCGTTCTGCGGAGCCCCGAGAACCGATGCAAATACTCCTCCCGAGTTGACTCTGGCGATCAATCTTTCAGCAGTCTTGCCGTTGACCGTATCAGCTACGACATCGAGCATTGGAAGATTCGCAATCGCATTGTCATCATCGGTTGCGACCACCTGATCCGCGCCCACAGTCTTCGCCTCGTCCATCTGCCTCTTCAAAACCCCTGCGATCACCGTCGCGCCGCGCTCTTTCGCAGTAAACACCGCCGAACGCCCGACACTTCCAGCAGCACCTGAGACGAGAACTATCTGGCCCGATTTGATTCCCGTAGCTGAAATGAGCTGGTTGCCGGTCGTCGTCACCAGCGGCAGCGCCGCTGCCTCGATCAAATCGAGTCCCTTGGGAACTTTCGCCAGAATCGCGGCTTTCACGACGCAAAGTTCGGCGTAAGTATTGTTCGCCATGGCGAACACCTGGTCGCCGGCGGAAAAGCCCTCCACTCCCGGCCCAACCTTCAGCACCGTCCCCGCGAGGTCGACTCCAATCAAACCCGGAAAGTGGAGGGGATAGAAGTCTTTGGTTAACCCGGCACGACGCTTGTAATCGATCGGGTTCACGCTTGTGGCCGCGACCCGCACCAGAACTTCGTCCTGACCCGGAACCGGGTCAGGATAATCCTCGAACTTCAGAACTTCAGGATCCCCATATTCGTGGACCACAATCGCTTTCATCATTTACCTCCGCTACGGTGCACACTTCTGCTCGGCAACCCCATCCGGGCGCAGGTTAACCGTACGTAAGGTCAGTGCTCTGTCCGACCTCGATAATGTAACCGTCAGGATCGCGGATATAGCAGCGGATCTCGCCGTATTTGGGGATCGGTTCCGTGATGAACTCCGCTCCTCGGCTTTTCCATAATTCATAGCACGCCTGAATATCAGCAACCCGGAAATTCATAAAGCTGTTGATGTGATTCGGGTCCGGTACGCTGAGCGTTACCGTAGGCTTGTCGGCGGTCGGGCCGCCGCCCACATTCATAATCATCCAGATATTCGCGAGCTGCAGGTACCCAGGCGCGTTGCCGTCTCCCAGGCTCAGAATGCGAGCGCCGAAGACCTTTTCATAGAAGCGAGCCGATCGGTCGATGTCGGCGACGGTGAGAAAATGTGCAACGCTGATCCCTTCCCGCGGGGGCATCTCATAACTCTTCTTTTCGATTTGCACGCTGCTCATTGACGACTCCTTTTCCGATACAGAGCCCATCGGTGATTAGACACCCTAATTGCGTCATATGACACCCCAGCGCCACCCGACAACGTGAAGCGGCGAAGTCGACTTTAGCCATGATCCCGCTACGACAATCCGTCTTTTGCTCTACAGCGCCATACCCCGCAAGAACTCCCGAAACGGCGGCCCCAGGTCCTTCCGCTTCAGAGCGAAGTTCACCGTCGCCATCAGCATCCCCAGCTTGTCGCCCGCGTCATACCGAACGCCCTCAAAATTCAGCCCGTAGACCTTCTCCGTCTTCAGCAGCCCTTTAATGCCGTCCGTAAGCTGCAACTCGCCGCCCGCGCCCGCCGTAATATTCTCCAGCAGCTCGAAGATCGCCGGAGTCAGCAGATAACGCCCAATGATCGCGTTCTTCGACGGAGCATCCTGCAACTTCGGCTTCTCCACCATCCGCTGCACTTCAATCAGCCGCGGATTGGACGCCACCTTCGGCCCGTCCAGCACTCCATAGGACGAAATCGCCGGCCCCTCCACCACCTGCATCGCCAGCACCGAGCACTGCACCTTCTCGAACACGTCGATCATCTGCTTCAGGCACGGAACCGGCGCGTCAATCACATCGTCCGGCAGGATCACCGCGAACGGCTCATCGCCCACCAGGTCCTTCGCCATCAGTACCGCATGGCCTAGCCCCTTCGGCTCCTTCTGCCGCACATACGAAATCTGCACCATGTTCGAAATGCTGCGCGACAGCTCCAGCAGCTCCGTCTTGCCGCGCTGCTCCAGCGCCGTCTCCAGCTCATGGCTTATGTCAAAGTGATCCTCAATCGCCGACTTGCCATGGGCCGTAATGATGATGATCTGGTCGCATCCGGCTGCCAGCGCCTCTTCTACCCCATACTGGATAATCGGCTTATCCACCACCGCCAGCATCTCTTTCGGAACTACCTTCGTCGCGGGCAAAAAACGGGTGCCGAAACCCGCCGCGGGAAACACAGCCTTGCGTACTTTTTTCATCGAATGTCCTTGAGTCTAAGTTGCGTATGCCAGAGTAGATGCAAATTACAGGACCGGCGAATTGTCCCCCAGCATCGCCCGCCGCACGATCTTGATGGGAGCGCCGCCCTGGCGCATCAAGTCGTCATGGAACTTCTGCAGCGAAAAGCTCGCGCCTTCTTTCTGCTTCACATCCGCGCGGAGCTTCATGATCTCCAGCTTGCCCAGCGTGTAGTACAGATACGTGGGGTCGGCCGTGCCCCGCTTCGTCTCCACATCGGCGATCGAGGGCGCCTGATATCCCTCATCGACGAAGAACTTCCGCGCCTGGTCCAGCGTCATCTGCCCGGTGTGCATCTTTATGCCGGCCACAAATCGCGCATCTCGCAGCAGCGCGTCCTGCAACTGGCCCAGCCGGATCAGCTTCGCCTCACGCGCATCCTTGGCCCCGGCGCCCGGCTGCCCGTAGCCCTCATCCAGCATCATCTGCTCGCAGTAGTGCGCCCAGCCCTCAACGTTGGTGTTCGAAGTAATTAGTTTGCGCACCTTGCTCAAATCCGTGTGATTCACCCACAAAAACTGCACAAAATGCCCCGGAAAGGCCTCATGCACAGACGTGCTCACAATCGTCCCCACATTGAATGCCGCCATGTAATCCGCGACGTGCGCCGGAGTCCAGTCCTTTTCCGGCAGCGTCACATTAAAATAAGCCGTCGTCGAATGCTTCTCGAACGGACCTGGCGAATCCATCGATGCCTGCGTCGTCGCGCGCATGAAGGGAGGCGTTTCCTCCAGCACCGGCTGCACCGTCGAAGGAATGGTTATGATATGGTGCGAGTTGATAAACCCAATCTCGCTGTTGAAGCGGTCATGAAATGCCTGCAGCAGCTTGTCCGGATCGGGATGGTCAGCCGCCAGCTCCGCCAGCACCTCCTTCGGTGTCTTGCCGGGATCGACCTCCTTCGCAATCCGCGCAAACTCCGCCTGGTTCTTATGCATATCGGCGAATGCAATCTCCAGCAGCCTCGGCAGCGGAGTTGTGACCATTTCGTCATACGCCAGCTTTTTCGAGAATGTGTCCGCGCCCAGCTTGAAATCTCCATGCGAGCGAGGCAGCACGTCCGTCTTCACCCACTGCTCGTAATCGCGCAGAGCGGCAATCACCGCGGCATTGGTCTTATGGAATTCGGCAACCGTCGCGGGGTCCTTCGCGTCGGAAAACGCCTCCGGAACATCGTGCTCAAAAAAGCTGATAATGTCCGGCAACTGCTCGAGCGCAATCTCCGTATAGATCCTCGGCGGATTCTTCAGATTCTTCCGCGCTTCCATCAACGCCGCCGGCATCAGCTTCTCGCGCGCAATCAGCGAGCGCAGCCGGTCGTCCGCAGGCGCAAACTTCCGCTCCATCAGCGAAAATGCGCTTCCCGTAATCCCGCTCGAATAGTTGTCCGGGTTCTTCTCCCATCCGCGCACCGTCTCCAACTCCAGCAGGTCCCCGCGAATGTGATTCCGCACCATCTCCAGGTCGCCCTGCGTGCTTAGGTCCAGCTTCGATTCGTCCACCGCATCGAACTTAGCCTCGTACTCCTTCAGCGCCGCCACTTCGCGCTCCACGCCCGCCTGGCTGAAGTCCTCCAGCTGCGCGTCGTACTGGTGCAGCCCCGTCAGTGTCCCTGAGGTGGGCGCAAACTTGAACATCACCTGCGCAAAATACTCATCGGCCAAATGCCGAAAATTGTCCCCCGCACTCTGACCCCAGGCCTCCGCGCCCATCAACCCTCCACACACCAGCACAGCGACAACAATTTTCGCTTTCATTCACCCTCGCTTTAATTCGTAACGGCTGCAGTTACTTATTGAACAGCCGCTTCCCGCACCGCCAGTTGATCCAGCAGCGCCCGCACTTCTGCCATCACATCGTCCGGCTTGGGCGACGTTAGAGGATACCGCAGCAGCCCCTGTGGAGTGAACTGCGCGCCCCGCTTGGCATTCTTCGCCACCAGCTTCATCAGTCGCCCCGGATCGACGCCTGCATTCTCCATGAACTTGATATGGAGCTGGTCCCGCTTCCGGTCCACCTGCGCCACGCCAACTCGCTCGCACTCTACCCGCAGCAGCGCCGCATCCAGCAAATGCCGCACGCTCCCCGGAACCGGCCCATACCGGTCCTCAAGCTCAGCGCGCACATCCGCAATTTCACTCTCGCTCTGCACGCCCGCAATCTTTTTGTACATCCGCAGCCGCTGGTTCTCTTCCGCAATGTAGCTTTCGTCGATGCGCAGCCCAATGCCCAGGCTCAACTGAGTGGTCGTGCGCTCCACGCGCTCCTCGCCTTTCAGCTTGCCCACTGCCTCTTCCAGCATCGTCGTGTAAAGCTCAAATCCAACCGCCTCAATATGCCCGCTCTGCTCGCCGCCCAGCATATTGCCCGCGCCGCGCAGCTCCAGATCGAGTGCCGCAATCTTGAACCCTGCGCCAAGATCCGAAAATTCCTTCAACGCCGCTAGCCGAGCGCGCGCAATCGCCGTCAACTCCTGCTCGGGAGGGATCAGCAGGTACGCATACGCCCGCCGATTCGATCTACCCACGCGCCCGCGCAACTGATACAGCTCCGACAGCCCATGACGGTCTGCGCGATTGATGATGATCGTGTTTGCCAGGGGAATATCAAGGCCGTTCTCAATGATGGTCGTCGCCACCAGCACGTCGTGCTCGTGATGCATGAACGACAGCATCACCTTTTCGAGCGCGCCTTCGCCCATCTGTCCATGACCCACCGCGATCCGCGCCGCCGGCACCAGATCCTGAATCTTCGCCGCCAGCTCGTAAATCGTCTCCACGCGATTGTGTACAAAATAAATCTGGCCGCCGCGCTCCAGCTCCACCTCAATTGCCGACCGGATCAACTTTTCGTCGAACTTCGCCACCACCGTCTGAATCGCCATCCGGTCCTTCGGGGGAGTCTCGATCACGCTCATGTCGCGCAGGCCCACCATCGACATGTGCAGCGTCCTTGGAATCGGCGTAGCACTCATTGCCAGCACATCGATCTCGCGCCGCATCTGCTTCAGCCGCTCCTTATGCCGCACGCCAAAGCGCTGCTCCTCGTCCACAATCAGCAGTCCCAAATCGTGGAACTTCACGTCTTTCGACAGCAGCCGGTGCGTTCCGATGATGATATCGGCCCTGCCCGCCTCCGCCGCTTCCACAACCTGCTTCTGTTCTTTCTGCGTGCGGAACCGCGAAATCATCTCCACGTTGATCGGAAACATTTTGAACCGGTTCTTGAATGTCTCGAAATGCTGGAAGCCCAGCGCCGTTGTCGGCGTCAGCACCGCCACCTGCTTGCCGTCCTGCACCGCCTTGAAGGCTGCGCGCATGGCGACTTCCGTCTTGCCGTAGCCCACATCGCCGCACAACAGCCGGTCCATCGGCGTCTCCGACTCCATGTCGCGCTTGATGTCCTTGATCGCCGAAAGCTGATCGTCCGTTTCGTTGTAATCGAAGGCGTCCTCAAACTCCCGCTGAAATTCATTGTCCGGAGTAAACGGGTGCCCTCGCGCCGCCTTTCTCTGCGCATACAGCTTCAGCAGCTCATCGGCCATGTCCTGCATGGCCTTTTTGACCTTGGCTTTCGTCTTCGCCCACTGCTGCGAGCCCAGCCTGTTCAGCACTGGGGCCGGTCCCGCGTCCGTCGACCGATATTTCTGGATCAAATCCAGCCGTGTCAGCGGGACATACAGCCGCGCGCTCTCGGCAAACTCCAGCACCATGAACTCAATCACAGTGCCGTCCTGCTCAATCTCCTTCAGCCCCATGTACTGTGCAATGCCGTGCTCAACGTGCACCACGTAGTCGCCCACTGCCAGGTCGCGGAAATCGGATACAAACGCCGCTGTCTTCGACTTCCTTGGGAGCGGCCGCGCCATCACATCCGCGTCATCGGAGAAATCATTCGCCCCAAATACAACCAGGTTCGCCTCCGGCAAACTCACCCCGTTTGCCAGCGTGCTCCGCACCAATATTGGAGTCCGTAAATTCCCTGCCAGATAACTCGACTCGTCATACACGTTCTCGCTGCCCGCGTGCTGCACCCGGCTGCCTAGCCGATAAGGCAACTCGTACTCCCGCAGCAGACTCGCCAGCCGCTCCACCTCGCCTTGGTTCGGAGCCGCCAGCACCATGCGTGTTTCCTGCTCGATCAGCTTCCGCACCTGCTCCACAAACGCCGGGATCGACCCATGGAATCGCAGCGTAGGCCGCGTATTGAAGGCGATCTCGCCCAAAGTCGTGTCGTCCTCCAGCACATCCACCGCGCCCAGCTGATCGATGTCCAGCCCCGGGTGCGACCGGAGTTGCGCCTCCAGAATCTCCGGTTTTAGATAAATGTCCTCCGGCCGAATCAGCGAGCCAATGCTTGCCCGCTCATGACGCTGTTCAACCTTGTTCCACCAACGGTCGATCTGGTTTTTCACCATTGCCGGCTCTTCCACAAACAGCGCGCACCGCGGCATCAGGTCCAATAACGAACCCGTCGCACCCGCCACCCCTGCAAAAAACTCCCACCCCGGAAACACGCTCACGCCGCCCGCGGCAACTGCCTGCTCCACCATCTCCGCGTCATCCCCTGCGCCAATCGGGGTCTCCACCGACAGGTCTTCGTCCGCTGGGTGGACACGCACCCTACTCAGCCGGGTATGCACGGCCGCCAGCAACCGCTCGCTCACCGGAATCTCAGTCAATGGCAGCAGCAGCGCCTCATCCAACGGCGCCGCAGACCGCTGCGTCTCCGGATCGAACTTCCGGATCGTCTCAATCTCATCCCCGAAAAATTCAAACCGCACCGGACGGTCCGCCTCCGGAGAATACACATCCAGAATTCCGCCTCTTCGCGTGTACTGCCCCGGCATCTCCACAATGTCTGCGGGCGAATAGCCCACGCTTGCCAGATGCGCCAGCAGCGTCTCCACATCTACTTCCTCGCCGCGCCGCAGCACCTGCGCCAGCCCGGCATAAAATGGCCCAGGAAACAGCTTCATCGCGGCCGCTTCCACTGGAGCAATCACAACGCCCGCTCCGCTGGCCGCCATCTTCCAAAGCGTCGTCGCCCGAGCCTCCTGAATCTCCGCATGCGGCGACATGTTTTCAAAAGGAAGCACATCATGCGCGGGCAGCTTCAATACCCGGTTCGGAGCCATCGCCCCCGTCAGCTCGCATCCCGCGCGCAGCGCGATCTGCAAAGCATCGGCGGCCTTGTTGTCCGCTACCACAATCAAGATAGGAACGTCCGCCGCCCGCGCGAACAGCGGGAGATACAACGCCCGCGCCGTAGAAGTCAGTCCGGAGACACGACGGCGCCCACGCGCCAGAGTCAGATGCCTCCGTGCCTGTTCAAAAGATGGGGAATGTTCCAGGTCCGCCAGCAGTTCACGGACAAAAGGAAGAATCACACTTCCAGTCTACCGCTCAAAATCAACAGCTTCTCAGAACCTCTCTAGAAGCCCATTTTGTCGTCAGCTGAAGGGCCATAGGTTGCAGGAAGAGGAATGTCATTGAGGCGGAGATACACCCCAAGCTGTCCGCGGTGATGCACCTGGTGGTTGAGAAACATGTCGCGATAAACCAGGAACCGTTTGTTCTCAGTAATCGTTTTTCCTTGAAAGCTGAGCTTCCACATCTGCTGCCAATGTTCGTCGGTGGCTCCCGCGATGGCCTTGCGGGTTTTCTTTACGTTCTCATCGAAAGCCGCCAGCAGTTGTTCCCGGGACTCCATGACCAGCGGCTTCATCTTTCCGGTGGCAAAGTCGAGACTAGGCTCCTCGATAATAACGGTCCCGAAATCCGGCAATTGCGCAACGTGAGCGGCGAGCTTCCCCAGCGTCATGGATCTTTCGTGCGGCTTGAAATCGGGCTTGTCCACCGGCACGCGTTCGAGAATCGCCCTGGTTTTCTTCATCTCATTGTCAAATTCCGGTAGATAGATCTCGCGTATTTCCATAACACTTGCCTCCGAATTTTTTAGCCGGCTGATCCTTTGCTGCCGGCTTCTTAGCCCAGATTAAAATTCACCACCTGACCAACCGCCAGATGATGCGCCTTCAACGATCCCACCGGCAGCTCCAATACATACAGTGCCGTCTCATGGCCCCCATACGAGGGACACGTCTTTGCCTTCCCCTTGCACGGCGGCGTATCTGCCGAAATCTCTACTATCCTATGTCCCGCGTTCAACCACAAAATGTCCAGCCCGATCTTGCAGTCGTACATCCAGTAGGGATACCGCCCCGGCGCATCGTGAATAAACAGCATGCCCCGTCCCTGCGGCAAAGCCGCTCGCTCCATCAGCCCAAACTCCCTCTCCTCATTCGTCTTCGCCAGCTCGACATGAACCGTTGACCCATCAGGCAGCATCACCAGCGTGTTCGCCGCTCGCGGCGCAACTTTATGCATAACTGGCTCCTGCGAACACGCCGAGATCCCCGGCCAGATCAGCGCCGACGCCAGCAACATCCCCGCGAATCTTCCAGGCTTCATCGCGCCTCCAGCTTTAAAATCAGCAGGGTCATATCGTCATGCTGCGGAGCCCCCGCCGTAAACCTATCCGCATCGCGGAAAATATCCTTCAGCACCGCATTCGCTGTCTTCTCTTTGCATAACTGCGCAGACGCAATCATCCGCTCCTCGCCCCACTCTTCATCGGCATGTGTCATGGCCTCGCTGATCCCGTCCGTAAACATCACCAGCAGATCGCCCGGCATCAGCTGTACCGACTGTTCCGTATAAGGAGCCACTGGAAGCAGCCCAACCACTGGCCCATCTGCTTCTAACCGTAAAATCTCAGCGCCGCCGTCCCCACCGCACCGCAGCACAAAGGGTGGATTATGACCCGCGTTCACACAGTCCAGCCGACGCGCCGCCGGGTCATACGCGGCAAAGAAAAATGTCGCATATCGATTGGACGCCGACGCCTCATACACCAGCCGGTTCACCTTATCCATCAGCTTCGCAAAATCGCGCGGCGTATCCAGCGATACTCCCCGCAGTGACGCACGTAGGCTCGCCATCAGCAGCGCCGCAGCAATTCCCTTCCCGCTCACATCGCCAATCGCCAGGCCCACCCGCCCATCTTCCAGGGTGAACACGTCGTAGTAGTCACCGCCCACTCCCAGCGCCGGCCTGCAATGCCCCGCCACCGTCGCTCCGGGAATAATTGGCATCTCTTGCGGAAAAAGCCGCTCCTGCACCTCGCGCGCAATCTCCATCTCGCGGTTCACCCGCTCCCGTTGCGCTGCCTCCGCAGCCAGCGAGTGCGCCAGCTCCGCCACCTCAATCGCCAGCCCTGTCTGGGTCGCCACCGTATGCAACAGGTGAAGGTCCGCCGGAGTGTACGCTGCCTCTGACCGCTTCGGTCCCAGCGCCATCAGGCCCATCAACCGGTTGCGTCCCGGCAGCGGCAGCAGCAGCTCCGCATTCACGCTGTCCAGCACCTGCCGCTCGCTCATCCCCGCCATCAAATACCACGCGTCAGGATCATCCCTGTACAACCGCGCCGGCTCATTCGTCGAGCTCAAATACCGCACCGAAGAAGCCTGGGCTGGCAGCATCAATCCGCCATCCATCGGAAACCCGATTGCCTGCGCCAGGTGGAACGACTCGCTCCCACGCAGCATCACCGCAATCTGGTCCACATGCAGTGTCTCCGCCACTCGCCGCGTTACCGTCTCCAGCAGCGGCGCCGTCTCCGTGAATCGCCGCACCTCATCTGAGAGCTCGTTCAGCACCACTTCCGCGTTATACGCCTCGCGGAAAAATCTCCGGTCCAGCCAGCCCTGCGCCCGCGTGCGCACGCCCATCCGCAGCGCCATCACCACAGCAAGGAAAATCAGGACCTCCACCAGGGCTGAAGTTCCGGGCTGTCGCTTGTAAAGCGCAGGAATCAGCAGCAGCCACACCGCCGCCCCCACCAGCGCCACCTGCAGGACCATCAGCACCGCCCTGGCCATTACATAACGCGTGCCCATGCGCAGAATCACGCGGACATCCAGCGCGCGCTGCACCAGCACCACGTAGGCCAGCGTGAACGGCGCTACCATGAATACCACACTGCCCGTCAGCGTGACCCAGAACGCGCTCACCGATGCCTTGTTGAAATTGAAGTGCGGCAACAATACGAAAACCAGCAGCAGCGCGCCTACTCCGACTGCTGTGCCCAACGTCAGCACGCGTAGCCTCCGCCGTGCATCTGCCGTCGAGGCCGACCAAAGCTTGTCCAGCGTAAGGATCAGGTAAAGCGCAATACACACCAGGTTCAGCGGATTTATGAGATGGCCTGCATCCGTAATCGCCCGCGCCAGCTTTGGCCCCGCCGGACCCGCAAAATTTACTTTATATAAGTAGGGGTACAGGATCGCCGCAAACACCGCATAGGGTGCCAACAACACCCACTTTATCCACGGAGCCTTTCGGTCGAACCGTGACCTTTCCGGAAAATGAATTCCGAATATCAGCAGCGCTGGGGTCGCAATTAACTGCAAAGTCTCATACCAGAAGCCCCGCGCAATCAGCCCCGTCCCGGTCGCCATCTCCTGGTTAATCCACAGCACACTCGGGAACGCGAGCAGAATCAGCAGCAGCCACGCATTCCCGTCCGTGGGCTTCGCCAACACTACCCAGTAGCCGATCAGCAGGCACACCAGAGGCAGCAGGGCTACCACTAATCCATCGCGCAACAGCGCCAGCCAGTCCGCAATTCCGGCATGCGGCCGCGCATGCCGCGCCAACGTAATCGTGCCCGTCGCCGCGGTTCCATCCGGACGCGTAAACTCCACGTCCACCGTATCGCCCGGCTGCGCTGTATACAAAATCTCGTCGTACTGCGCGTCTCCGGTATAGGGCGCGCCGTTGAGCCCGGTAATCTTCACCCCCGGCACAACCCCCGCCTTCAGCGCCTCCGGCCTGGCGGAATTCACCACTGCCGTGTCATCGTTGTAGTCCAGTGGAGTCGCCACATGCCGGTCCGCATGCCGCTCCAACTCCCATACATCCATCACGCCGGCAATCCAATACGACAGGCTCGCCAGAATAAACAACGCCAGCACCACGCGCAGCATATTCGGATGAGATTGACGAGACCAGGAATGACGAGGTTTTCGCGCCATGGAGACCTTAGCCCACCATTCTACGGTTTAATTACGGGGGACACCCCGCTACTAGATACGAGCATCACCCTAAATATGATCCGAAAATTAAAATCCGGAGAATACCGCCTCTACTCCAGGAAGAAAAATCCATCAACCGGAAAGAAGCGCAACCTCGGCACCTTCGACACCCTCGAAAAGGCAAAACAACACGAGCGCGAAGTCCAATACTTCAAGAGACACTGAACACCTGACGCAAGGGCCAAATGCTTCATTTCAACCGCTTCACCCGCGGCCTACCTACCGCAGCTCAACCACCGTCGCTCCCGCACCGCCCTCATTCTGCCCCGGTTCTGCAACACTCGCCACCTGCGGATGCTTCCCCAGATAGGCCCTTAGTGTCCGCCGCAAGACGCCCATTCCCGTCCCATGAATAATCCGTACCCGCGGCAGTCCAGCCAGAAAAGCCCTGTCCAGAAACTTCTCCACCTCGCCCTGGGCCTCATCGGCTGTCCGCCCAATCACATTGATTTCCCAATTCAAATTCCCGTCCGGCTCCGCCGCCGTAACCGAAATTCCCTTCCGCGCCCTTGCCGCCGCTAACGGACTCTCCGCCCCAGCCGTCTTCACCACAGCCGCAATGTCTTCCCGGCCTACCCGCATCTTCATCAGCCCAACCGACACCTCAAAGCTCTTATCGTCGATCTGCCTCTGCACCACGCCATCTTTGCCGAGTGACTTCAATCGCACCGTATCGCCAACTCCCACATGCCGCACTACATGCGGTTGCGCGTTCGCATCGCCCTTGTCCGCGCCCGTATGTTGCGCGACCACCTGCGCATTAAAGCTCTCCGAGAATTCTCGCCGCAGCCGCGCCATCCGCCGCTCCGCGTCCTTTGATAGCTTCTGCTGCGCCGCTCGATCGTCAATCGCCCGCACCGTCTCCCGGGCCTGATACTCCAAATCCTTCAGCAGTGACGCCAGCTTCTGCTCCATTTCGCGGACCTTCGCCCGCCACTCCTTCATCCCCTCCGCATCCAGCCGCAGCCGTTCTCGCGCCAGCTCCGTCTCCAGACTTTGCACACGCTCGCGCTCCGCGCCCAGCTCCCGCAACTGCTCGTGCAGCCGCGCGAGAAATTTCCCGATCTCCTCCGCCTGCGACCCCACCCGCGCCCGCGCCGCCGCAACAATCTCCGCATCCAGGCCCAGGCGAGCCGCAATATCGATTCCCGCAGAAGCACCTGGGACTCCCTGCCTCAGCTCATACGTCGGAGCCAGCGTCTCCTCATCGAAGCCCACGGCCGCGTTCGCCACGCCCGCCGTGTTCTCCGCATACACCTTCAGAGCCGTAAGGTGCGTCGACACGATCGTCCACGCCCCCGCCCGCAAAAAATGCTCCGCAATGGCGACCGCCAGCGCTGATCCCTCATTCGGATCCGTGGCCGATCCGAGCTCATCGAGCAACACCAGCGACTCCGCATCCGCCCGCTTTGCAATCCGGTTCACGTTAGCTATGTGCGCCGAAAACGTCGACAGGTTCTGCTCAATTGACTGCGCGTCCCCAATATCGGCCAGAAACGCACCGAACATCGGCAACACGCTTGCCTCCGCCGGTATCGGAACCCCGCTCTGGGCCATCATCGCCAGCAGACCCACCGTCTTCAGCGATACCGATTTCCCTCCTGTATTCGGCCCGCTGATCACCAGCTGCCGCAACTCGCCTGCCAGCGACAAACTGATCGGCACGATCTGTCCGCCCTCGCTGCGCATTCTTTTTTCCAGCAATGGGTGCCGCGCCGCCTTCAAGACCAACTCCGCCGCGCCGCTATCGCTTGAGGCACACTTCATCTCCGCATTTTTCCCGGCGCGAAGCGCGAGTGCCTGGACGGCCAGTCCCGGCCGCACACACTGGAACTCCTTCGCAAACCGCGCCCGAGCCACCAGCGTGTCTACCTCGCACAGCGCCTCCGCGCCCTTCAAAATCACGCTGGCATACTGCGCAATCTGCCGCGTCATTGCCGCAAATATCCGATGTATCTCCGCCTGCTCGTCCTCCAGCAGCCGGACCAGCTCGTTATTCAGCTCGATCGTCTCCAGCGGCTCCACGTACACCGTTTGCCCGCTCGAGCTCGCGCCATGCACCACACCCTGCACACGCCGCTTCCACTCCGCCTTCACCGGAATCACAAACCGCTCGCCGCGAATTGTAATCAGCTCGTCCTGCGACGTTCCGCCCTCGGAGTACCGGCGCAGCGCGGCCTGCAAGCTGTTCTCGATCGCACGATGCTGCTGCTCCATCTCCCTTCGAATCCGCCGCAGCTCCGGTGAGGCGTCATCGGCCAGCGTCCCGTCAGGCAGAAATCTTCCGCGCAGCGAGTCCGACAACGGCTTCAACACCACCGACAGTGTCTCGCCAAAAAGCTCGCGCAGCTCCGGCAATCTGTCCTCAAGCCCGCTGGAAGGAGCCAGCATCAACGCCGCCCAGGCCGCGATCACCTCCGCCAATGCCGCCACCGCGCGAATCTCCTCCGCCTCCAGCGCCACGCCCTCAATCCGCGCTTTGGCCAGCAAATCCGAGGGATCGAAGAGCGTTGCCAACCCTGGAAGCCTAGCCCGCGGTCCCCCATCGCCACCGCCGAGCAGCAGACGCATTTCGTCGGTCAACGTGTGTTCGCGCTGCAGCCACGCAGCATCGGTCGAAGGCCCAAGCTCCAGCACCCAGGCCGCTCCCATCGCCGACTGCGCGTAGCCCGCCAATAGATCAAGAAAACGGTCCCACTCAAGCGCAGAACGGCTACAATCGCTCACACGTCGCGGAATTAGCCGAGTCAGCATTCCTAACTCATCCTAATTGGGGAACAATATCGCCGCCCGACGCGTATTAAATGAGTGGCAAGTTCAGGGCCTCAGGCTCCTGAGCGCAGGAAAGGGAGGGAATCATGTATTGCAGCGGATGCGGACAACTCGTTCCCCCCGGCCAGCAGTTCTGCCCAAACTGCGGACGCCCGGCTACCTCGATTGCCCCCGTTGCCCCGCCAGCGACATACTTCTACACCCGCGTCCACAGGCACATTCAGCCTCTCTCAATTTTATGGATTGCCTATGCAGCCTGGACCCTCATCAATTGGCTGCTCGCTCTGTCAATCTTCAGCGGCACCTTCTTTGGCGGTTACTTCGGCCATTGGAACCATGGCCCCTGGGGTGAATTTCCGTTCGGACGCATGAATTGGTTAGTCCCGGTCATCACAATCGTTCTCATAGGCCGCGCAGTCGTGTCTCTCATCACTGGACTCGCGCTCGTCAACCGCACGTCCTGGGCGAGGATCTTCGCTATCGTCGTGGCGTTCCTCACCCTCATTAAGCCGATCACCGGAACCGCGCTGGCCATCTACACATTATGGGTGCTTCTACCCGGCCCTTCAGCACAGGAATACGAACAGATCGCCCACCCCTGAACCCCGGATGGCCACCACGGACCGCAACCGCGGCCCAATCCTCACCATCCGCGGCTACCATCACATTTTGTCTTTTTGCGCTCCGAACCGGATTGCTATTTACGCAGCCCGGCTCTCATCTGCCAACTCGCCCCGCTCGATCTTTTCCTGGCAATCGATGCAGTATGGAGTCCACGGCAACGCCTCCAGCCGCTTCGCCCCAATGCGCGACCCGCACTGAACGCAGTCGCCAAAGCTGCCTTCCCTCAAGCGATCCAGCGCGCTTTTTACAAGCGTCAGTTGCCCGTGATCCTGCGTGCTCCGCGAAAACAGCAGTTCTTTCTGATAAGAAAATACCGCTTGGTCCGCAGTGTCCTGTGCGTCTTCGACAACCGTACTGCGGCCCTGCTTGACGGCGGAAACTGTGGAATGTTCCAGCGTCTGCTTCTGCTGGAGAAGGCGCTCTTTGTAGCGCCGGGCGGATTGGGATGGTGTAGGCACAGGATAAACTCCTATTAATTAAAACGTAACGTGCATCAGAAACTTATGACGGCATAAGTCCCTTACGGGTTTGACCGCCAGCCGTTTCTTTTTTAGACTGCCGCATCATTATTCAAGCACCATCAAATTTCCTGTAGGCTGAAAATAGCCATGTACGAAGACTTTCGCGTCACAGATCGCTGGTCCGGCGAATCCCTCCACTGCCGCTGGACCGCCAACATCGTCGCCATCGCAACCCGTCACGCCGACGCCGTCGACGTCCGCTTCGATGTCAACGGACGCCCCGTTTGGATCGCAATGCCCTGCCTCGCCTGGGTCGAACAGAAAAAGCGCACCGGCAATGTCATCACCGATGCGCTCGCCGCCCAGATCGCCGGCCGCTACCTCAAACAAGCCGTAGAATCCGGCTACGACAACGGACGCGAGATGTACACCATGACCGTCGAAGAGGTGCTCGAGTATCTCGACTCCGTGCTGCACGAAGCCGGAGACACCAGCAAACTCCCCACCCTCGTCCCCCAAACCGCCGACGATTCGCAGCCTAATTTATAAGACACCAGCCAGAAGCTGCTTCTCACAACGCCACTTCCCCGCGTTGCCGATTCCGAATCCGAATCGCGTCGTCCGCTTTGAACAGGAAGATTTTTCCATCACCGATCTGGCCTGTTCCTGCTGACGTGACAATCGCATCGACCACCGCTTCCACGCGCTCATCCTGAATCACCACTTCCACTCTCAGCTTCGGCAGCAGGCTTATTTCATATTCGTGCCCGCGATATGTCTCCTTCTGCCCCTTCTGACGTCCGCACCCGCGGACCTCAGACACGGTCATTCCATCCACTCCAATCTCCTGCAGCGCTTCTTTCACCTGCTCAAACTTATTCGGCCGGATAATGGCCTCGATCTTCGTCATCTGTCGTCTCCTGGCGATAGGTTCGGGTTATTGGGCGGTCTTGCTAAGCGGCAGCATGCCGGACGCAATCTGTCGCGCCTCCGCGGCATCCGGAAAATCGCCCGAAGGCATGCCCAGCGATGAAATCACATACTCCGGATAAGCCGAAATCCCGTGCTCGTGCAGGTCGAGCCCGTGCAGCTCGCCCTGGCGCGACACCCTCAGCGTCCCCGTCGCATTCACCAGATACATCACGACGATCGCCACGGTAAAAGTCGCCACCGTGACGATCGCACTGCCCAGCAACTGCGCCTCGAGCAGCGTCATCCCCCCGCCGTAGAACAGCCCTTTCAGCGGAGCGCTGTTATCGGGAGCCAGCGGCCCCGTCGATCCGTACTTGCCCACAGCAAACAGTCCGAGCGATAGCGTGCCCCAAATGCCGCAGATGCCATGCACCGGCACCGCGCCGATCGGATCGTCAATCCGCAGCCACTCCAGCAACTCCACGCCATACACCACGATTACACCGGCAACCCCGCCCAGCAGAATCGCGCCCGTCGGACTTACCCAGTAGCAAGGGCACGTGATCGCCACCAGCCCCGCCAGAAATCCGTTGATCGTAAAGCTGATGTCCCACTTCTTGCTCATCTTGTAGGCCACGGCCATGGCAGTCAGACCTGCCGCGCACGCCGCTAACGTTGTATTCGCGGAGATGCGCCCGATGCCCTCGAAATCCATCGCCGACAACGTACTCCCCGGATTGAACCCATACCACCCGAACCACAGCAGCAGTCCGCCGGAAGCAGCAATCGTCAGATCGTGGGGCATCATCGGGCCGCCGCCGTCGCGTTTGAATGTGCGGCCCAGCCGTGGCCCCAGCACCAGCGATCCTGCCAGCGCAATCACCCCGCCGATTGTGTGCACCACCGTCGACCCGGCAAAGTCATGGAAGCTCTGCCCGAGCTTCGGCATAAAGAATCCCGCCGCGCCCATTGTTGCCAGAAAACCGTCCGGCCCCCACGCCCAATGGCCAATGATCGGGTAAATGAACCCGGAAACGGCAACGCTGTACAACAGATCGCCCACGAATCCTGTGCGCCCGATCATCGCGCCCGATGTAATCGTCGAACAGGTATCGGCAAAGGCGAATTGAAAAATCCAGAAGGCCAGAAAAGCTACGCCCGTCGACTCGTACGTCACCGGAACATTCTGCAGAAAGAAGCAGTGGTAGCCGATAAATCCGTTGCCATGGCTGAACATGAACGAGAAGCCGATGGCGTAAAACAGAATGCCGCACAGGCACGTGTCCACCACGCACTCCATCAACACGTTTACCGTCTCGCGCGAGCGGCAAAAGCCCGCCTCCAGCATCGTGAATCCCACCTGCATCCCGAACACCAGGAACGCCGCAATCAGCGTCCACGCCGTGTTCACCGGGTTCACGATGTCCGCCGCCTTCACTCCAGGCGTGTCGGCCGCCAGCACTTTCGTAAAGCACAACGCGGTCACAAAGCTGGCAATCAGCAGCGTCGCGCCCACGCCCAATGCCTTGCCCGCCAGCAGCGTCATTCCGTAACGCCGCCACTCCCGGTCTTTTAGCCGCAGACCAAGCCGCGCCATTTTTTGTGATAAGGAGACTCCATCGTTCACTCGTAAAGCCATTCAGTGGACCTCATTTTGTTCGGAGTAGAAACAAATGCCGCGCCCGGCCGGCTGGAGATGGAACCTGAGTCACGAATCGCCATCGCCAATCGCGCCCGCCGCTCGAGCGTGCTCAGACGAGTCCTCAGATGTCGAATCCATCGCCTGCGTAGCTGTAACCTATCGGCTCGCTCTGTGCTCCTCAAGCCAAGATTCGCAGTAGTAGTTATTTTTATGGCGTCGATAATTTTTGCCAACAGCTATCTCAATGCAGCCATTCTTTATGTATTTTGTGGTGGAGCTTCCCATGTAATTCAAGGTTCCCCAGCAGAGGAAAGCCCTCTTCACAGCAGCCAATCCGCCTTTGCCATTTCTGCCCTCGCAGTGTGACAATAATCGGTCTGCTGTTGAAGGAGAGCCGAACCATGGGCGCAGCCACCGTAACCACCGGCGCACAGTCACTGACGGAAGGACCGCACGTTCACCGCAATCTTTCCACGCCGCAACTGGTTGAGGCAGCGCTCGCGCGCGGGGAGGCCAGCCTCGCCTCTAACGGAGCTCTCGTCGCCCTTACCGGAGCACGCACCGGCCGCTCCCCGCGCGACAAATTCATCGTCGAAGACCCGTCCACCAAAGATGCTGTGAACTGGGGCAAGGTCAACCAGCCTTTTCCCGCGGACAAATTCCAGGCCATCCTCGATCGCGTCATGCGCCACATGGCCGAGCGCGATCTCTATGCAATGGATCTCGCCGCCGGGGCTGACGCCGATTATCAGCTCCCCATCACCGTCATCTGCGAATACGCGTGGCACGCGCTCTTCGTCAAACAGCTCTTCATCCGCCCCGAGATAAGCCAGCTGGCAAACCATAAAGCGGAGTTCACTGTAATCGCCGCGCCCGAATTTGACGCCATCCCCGAACGCGACGGCACTCGCTCCGGCACCTTCATCCTTGCCGACTTCACCCGCAAAATCATCCTCATTGGCGGCACAAAATACGCCGGCGAAATGAAAAAATCCATCTTCGGCGTCATGAACTTTCTCCTGCCCGCCCGCGATGTCCTGCCCATGCACTGCTCCGCCAATATCGGCGCAAACGGCGATACTGCCCTCTTCTTCGGACTCTCCGGCACAGGCAAGACCACGCTCTCCGCCGATCCTGGCCGCCGTCTCATCGGCGACGACGAACACGGCTGGGGCCCCAACGGCGTCTTCAACTTCGAGGGCGGATGCTACGCCAAGTGCGTCGATCTCTCCGAAGAAAAAGAGCCGCAGATATACCACGCGATCCGTTTCGGCTCCGTGCTTGAGAACGTCGTTATCCACGAAAAAACCGGCGAGCCGGACTACTCCGACATCCGCCACACGGAAAACACCCGCGCTGCCTATCCCATCGAGTTCATCGCAAACGCTGTGATCCCCGGCATTGGCCGCCACCCGGGCAACGTGCTATTACTCACCGCCGACGCCTTCGGAGTTCTTCCACCCATCGCAAAGCTCACCCCTGATCAGGCCATGTATCACTTTCTCTCTGGATACACCGCCAAGCTCGCCGGCACCGAAGCCGGTCTCGGCAGCGAGCCTGTCCCGGAATTTTCCACCTGCTTCGCGTCGCCCTTCCTGCCGCTCGCGCCCAAGGTCTACGCAGAAATGCTCGGCAAACGACTCCGCCAGCACAACGCGCAATGCTGGCTCGTTAATACCGGCTGGACCGGCGGAGCCTTCGGTACCGGACGGCGTATGAGCCTCAGTCACACTCGCGCCATGGTCAACGCCGCCCTGGATGGACGCCTCGCCCGCGCCAAATACATCACTGAAGACGCTTTCGGACTCAGCATCCCCACTTCCTGCCCTGACGTGCCGCGCGAGCTGCTCAATCCCCGCAACGCCTGGGCCGACAAAAACTCCTACGACTCACAGGCCCAACTACTCGCTCGCAAATTCGAAGAGAACTTCCGCAAATTTGAGGCCCCCGAAAGCGTCCGAGCCGCCGGCCCCCAACGCAAACCCTGAACTAATTGTCACCCGACCAAAGCGGAGCGACGCGCAGACTATCGGCTAAGGCAACAACCGCCTTTCCCCTTTTCCCTTTCCCCATTACCCTTGTCCTCAGTGTTCATTCGCAAACTACGCGTTGACCGCATTCCCTCCGAAGGACTCGCCACCCCGTGTCCAATTAAATGGCTCGACAGCTTCGCCATGCGCAACTTCACCAACAATGCCATCTTCGACGATACCCTCCCTATCGCCGACGGCCTCATCGAAGCTGGCTACCGCGTGCCCATCGAAAAGCTTCAGCCTGCGATGGAAGACTGGTTCCGTCGCAAAAGCTACCTCAAACCGGGAGACCGCCTCAAAATCCGCCCGCGCTAAACAGCCACCCCTTTTCCCTTTCCCCTGTTTCCTGGTCCCCGCATCCTAATCGGAAGGTGACCACACCCTTCGTCCAATTCGTCGGGCCCAATCACAGTCTCCAGATCGACGGAGTCAAACTCCTCGGCGTGAATTCCGACAGCGCCCGCAAACTGCTCCTCACCGTAATCTTTCTCGGCGTTCTCTATCTCCTCGGACTCATCCTCCGTTTCATCGCATCCAAATCCGGCTCCCACCGTCAAAAAGCCGCCTTCTGGAGCGCGCAGGCCGTCCGCCTCATCCTCTTCATCATAGGAATCGTTGGGTTCCTCTCTATCTGGTTCGACAATCCAACGCGCCTCGCTACCGGCATTGGATTAATCGGCGCTGGCCTCGCCTTCGCTCTGCAAAAAGTTGTCACCAGCTTCGCCGGATATTTCGTTATCCTTCGCGGAAAGACTTTCAACATCGGCGACCGCATCAAGATGGGAAATGTTCGCGGCGATGTCGTCGCCCTCAACTTCATCCAGACCGTCATCATGGAGATGGGCGAGCCGCCCGCCGTGCAGGACGAAGATCCCGGCATGTGGGTCCGCAGCCGTCAATACTCGGGCCGCATCGTCACCATTTCCAATGCCGAAATATTCGAGAAGCCCGTCTACAATTACACCCGCGACTTCCCCTACATCTGGGAGGAAATGCTCCTGCCCATCTCCTTCAAGGACGATTACCACCGCGCCGAGCAGATCATGCTCGACTCCGTCTCCCGTCACACTACCGACATCGCAAACATGGCACAGCCCGAGCTCGATCGCCTCAAGAAGGAATTCTTCATCGAGGCCGCTGATATCCGCCCCCATGTCTATCTGCGCATCACCGACAACTGGATCGAGCTCAGCATCCGCTTCCTCTGCGGCACCCACGATGTCCGCGGTCTTAAAAATTGCATCAGCCGCGACATGCTCTCCGCACTCGAGCAGGCGGGCATCGGCATCGCCTCCAGCACCTACGACATCGTCGGTTTCCCTCCGGTTCGTTTTGAGGGTCCAATCCCCGTCGCTTCCACGGGCGCTAGACAATCGTCATAACTGAGCTCCCTTCACCTCTGGGTAAAATATCCTTCCTAAAACCGCTTCTCACCCCCACGCATCCCACTTCTTATGGAATAAATCCAAAACCGGAGTATCCGATGAAAATTGAAACCCTGCGCGAACTCTTGACCGACGAATTGCAGGACCTGCACTCCGCCGAGCAGCAAATCACCAAAGCCCTCCCCAAACTGATCGAGGCCTCCCACAATCCCAATCTCAGACAAGCCTTCGAACATCACCTCGAGGAAACCAGAAATCACGTCACGCGACTGGAGCAAATTCTTCAGCGCATGAATGAAAGCCCCAAAGGCAAGACCTGCGAAGGCATGAAAGGCCTCCTCAAGGAAGGCGACGAGCGCGTCAGTGACAGCGGCGAAGCCGAAGTCCTCGATGCCGGCATCATCTCTGCCGCCCAGCGCGTCGAGCACTATGAAATCGCCGCTTACGGCTCCGCACGTACCTATGCCGAGCTGCTCGGCGATCAGGAAGCTGTTCGCCTCCTCAGTCAAACGCTCGAAGAGGAAAAGGCTGCTGACGCCAAGCTCAATCAGGTAGCGAGAACCGTCAACGTCGAAGCCAAAGCTGCGTGATATCGAAACCCGCGTGGGCCGGACTGCAAATTCCGGCTCACTTCCCGCAGCTGCGAAGCAAACCTTTACGCCCCTTTCACATCCGATTCTGACGGAGCGCCCAATACGAGCGCCGGAAAGAGAGTATTACGATGTTCCTCGCAATCGCGTTGCTGCTGCTACTCGGATGGCTCTTGGGCTTCTTCGCCTTCCACGTCACCGCGTTCTTTATCCATGTCCTGCTCATCCTGTTCGTGATCTTCCTCATCCTCCACTTTGTGCGAGGACGGCGAACAGTTTAGCTGCCGGCAAAACAAAATGCGGGCGCCAAGCGGCGTCCGCATTTCTTTAAGCAGTCTTGGATCTACTCGCTATAATGCAACAGGCTGAACACGTCGTAGTCCGGAAACCGCTCACGCCCTTTCAGAAAATCCAGCTCAACCGCAAACGCCAACCCGGAAATATGGCCGCCGAGCTGCTGCACCAGCTTGACTGTGGCCTCCATTGTGCCGCCCGTCGCCAGCAGATCGTCCACCAGCACCACGTTCTGCCCCGGCTCAATCGCGTCCAAATGTATCTCGAGCGAATCGCTCCCGTACTCCAGGTCATACGTCACCCGCGCCGCCGGAGCAGGCAGCTTGCGCGGCTTCCGCACCGGGACAAATCCAGCATTCAATCGATATGCGAGCGCCGGCCCAAAAATAAATCCGCGCGCCTCAATCCCCAGTACCAGATCAACATCCCTGCCGATGTAGTGCGCCGCCAGCGCATCGATCAATTCCGCAAATCCCTTCTTGTCCTTCAGCAGCGTCGTGATGTCATAGAACAAAATCCCCGGCTTCGGGAAGTCCGCCACCGTTCGCACCAGTTCCTTCAACGGCTCACAATTGATCGGTTCTCGACGTGCCAAATCTCCGCTCCTCAGTCAAATTAAAAAAGACCAACTCACCACGCGCCCTCGATCTCGAAACTACCCAGACCTTCCGCTTCGCTCTCTGCCAATTCATGCTCCACAATCTTATCCACCCTGCTTCCGCGCGAACCCTTCTGTAATGCATCCCGCAGCAACCCTAAATCTTCCGCCTCGCCTGAGGCCACAACCTCCACATCGCCGCCCTCGGTATTCCGAACCCAGCCGCGCAGACCAAGCGCTCCCGCTTCCCGGTGCACATACCACCGGAACCCAACGCCCTGGACACGCCCTTTGATCAGATAATGACGAACCATAGCAACGCGAAGCCAGTCTTTCAGATGTAAACATGCCGCGCAAGCACCGCAAATCATCGCCGCATGAAACGCACATGAAAAAACGGCGCAGCCATAGCCGCACCGTCTAATCAAACTCAATACACTACGCTCTGCTCAGGTACGCGCCTTCCGCCGTGTCCACGCGAATCTTCTCTCCCTCATTAATAAACGGAGGAACCTGCACCACCAATCCCGTCTCCGTAGTCGCTGGCTTCGTTACCGACGATGCAGTCGCCGACTTCAGCCCCGGCTCCGTCTCCGTCACCGTCAACTCCACCGTCTGCGGCAGCTCGATTCCCACTGCCACCCCATCGAAGAAAGAAACAGTAATCTGCAGGTTGGGGGTCAGATACTCGACGGCATCCCCGAGCGTGTCCCGCTTCAGATGCGTTTGCTCGTAATTGTCCGTGTTCATAAAGTAGTAGTCATCGCCGTCGTTGTAGAGAAACTCCATCGCGATCTCATCCACCACCACGCGATCGATTGGATCGGGCGAGCGAAAGCGGTGCTCGAACATCGCGCCCGTGCGCAAATTCCGCAGCTTGGCCTGGATGAACGCGCGCAGGTTGCCCGGCGTCCGATGCTCCACCGAAAAGACCGCGTGCAGCTCGTTGTTGTGCTTGATAATCATGCCCGGACGCATCTGGGTGGCGGGAATCGCCATAAGCCAAAACTCCTTACTTAAATCTGCTTGAGAATTTGAGGGCAGTTCCGGAGGAAATCACCCAACGCCCGCAGCGGGCTGAGAAGAAACGCTCCAACATCGATTTTATCGTAATTCAGAGGAGTGTCTCGTCATGGCCCGAATACCTTCGCAAAGAAATGCCCAATGGAATGAAAAAATCCGCGGTGGCTTTTCGGCGCATGGAGCGGCTGCACCGGCGCAATCTCCGCGTTCACCGCTTGCGAATCGGTTTCCACTGACGCAGGGGTCTTCGCCGCAGCCACGCTCACCGGCTCTTTCCCCGCAGCACCCTTCGCCGCAGGATTCGGCGTTGCCCCCGCATCATACGCAATCGGAGCCTCCACCTCAGAATGAGCCACTCCCACCGGCACCACCGGCTTCACCGGAGCCGCCGGACCTGAAGCCAATCCCTCGCTCTGCGCCAGCGGAAACGGATTCGCCGCCTCGGCCGCAATATTGCCTGGCATGGGCGCATGCGTCGTTTCCGCCCCACTCGCCGCACTCGCCACTGCAATCGGCGGAGCCACCGCCGGACACCCACAAGGCTCCGTCTCGTTATCGACCACCTTCTGCAGGCTGCCGCCCTCGAACATCACCCGCTGGTTGGCCTGCACCCGGTAAACGCCGCCCTCGAACTGGCTCGTCACCGTGACATAAGGAGCATTCGCGCCGTGGTTATCCACGCACGTATCGCCCTTCACATTCACGCGAATCTTCAGGTCCGCCGTTCCCGGCCCCGAGATCAAAATCCGCAGATCAGGCGTCAGCAGCACATCGGAAAATTTCCCCGGTTCATAGCTCGCTTCCAGCGCGCCCCGATCCAGCGCAATCATCAGCGCGGAATCCGCCGCCTCCGCTACGCTGGTATCGCGTGACAGATTCACCTTGGTCGAAGCGCACACCCGTAGCTCCCCGCCCCGTGCCAGCCTTACCTGTGCCGTCGAATCGACTGCCGTAATCGCCCCATTGTTGCCTATCGCCGCCCGGCCATTCTCGACTGAAAGCGAACCAGAAACCGTAACTCCCGTCGTCGGCACATACGCTATTGGAGTCTGCTGCGCCGCCAACAACGGCGCCGAGAACAACACCACCCCAGCGCCAACACTCGCGATGCTTATCCCCACTACAGCTCCAGAAAATTCTCTATCAGTCGCTTGCCGTCATCAGTCAATACGCTCTCGGGATGAAACTGCACGCCTTCAACCGCATACTTCCTGTGCCGCAGCCCCATAATCGTGCCATCCGCCGTCCGCGCGGACACCTCCAGCTCATCCGGCAAATTTTTCTCCGACACAATCAGCGAGTGATATCGCGTGCACGTCATCGGACTCGCAATTCCAGCAAAAACCGTCTTCCCATCGTGCTCCACTTCGCTCGTCTTGCCGTGCATCACCTTCCGCGCCCGCACTACATCTCCGCCAAACGCCGCGCCAATCGCCTGATGCCCGAGGCAAACTCCCAATATCGGTACCTGCCCAGCCATCCGCCGCACCAGCTCCATGCTGATGCCCGCCTCCTGCGGCGTACACGGCCCGGGAGATAGCAGAATCCGCTCCGGCGCCAACGCCTCAACCTCATCCACGCTGAGCTCGTCGTTGCGTCGAATCACCATCTCCGCACCCAACTCTCCCATGTATTGAACAAGGTTGTAGGTGAACGAATCGTAGTTATCGAGAACAAAGACCATAGGGCTATTTTCAGTGTAAATCGCGTTGTAGTTCAGACTCCGGCAAGTCCTTCGCCATAAATATCGTAGCCTGCGGATTCTGGTTGTACCGCTCGCACCGCTCATACCCATGCTGCTCGTAAAACCGGATCGCCGGGAGCAAGTCATCCTTCGTATCCAGATACAGCCTGCGATACCCGAACTCCGCCGCGTATTCCTCCAGCGCTTCCAGCAGACCGTCCGCAATTCCGCGCCCGCGTCCCTGCGGCTTTACATAAAGACGCTTCACCTCGCCGCTCTGCTCCATCTGCGGCAAAGGCCTAAGCGCAATGCAGCCCAGCATTGTCTTATCCTCTCGCGCCAACCATATCCCCGAGCCCGGTCCAAAATACTGCTCGGCAAACTCCTCCGAATTGTCGCGGACCACGACATCGACCGCATCGTAATACTCCCGCACGATGGCGTACGCCTCATCGGCGTGCTCGACCATTGCTCGTTCAATGCGGATCAAAAATGCCAACTCCTATTTACTATTATCTGCATGAAGATACCAACGCGGTCTGAATCCCAAGAAGCAGCTCAACCCAGTGATGAAGAACAGGCTCACTTGCTCACGCTTGAGGCATTGGCAGAGGTCGAAGCAGGCGAGGGCATCGACCACGCTTACGTACAGGCGTGGGCAAAGAGCCTCTCAGAACTACCTCGCTCATAACTCCCGGAACAGGAGCCCCACCGCAGATCGTCCTTCAGCATTTCCTCGAATGGAGGGCGGCTCGACCGCTGTGATCTCGTGAATGCGGTGCAACTCTATTTTTTCTCCGCCAACAATCGAAGCAGTTGAACAAGACCTTTCTCTCTGATCAAATACCTATCCTCGTCGCCGGTTGAAGGCGCATTGGATGATGGGGCCAACCATTTAGGAAGAATTACTTGAGTGGAATTCAATTCGACCCCATAATCGCACGACTCATTCGGGACGCTGCCGCCAAAGAGGCAAGTGTACTCCACGTGCATCATTCCGTAGCCTGCATCACTGATCTGCTTTGGATGCTCAAGCACGCCATAGCTGCCCTGTTTAAAACCTGATCGTGGCTCAGGGCTATGGCGCGCGTCCTCAAGAAAAAGTATGTACTTTCCGCCCAGTTCCATTTCAGCGCAAGGTGCGAGAGAAATGATGTCTCCCCTACTGCTCCCTTTGAATGCCTCCACAACTTTCAATTTGCAGACCGGCCATGGAGTCGGATCAGACTTGGAATATTGATATGCTTCCGTCGTTCCAGACAAAACTTCCGCTAAAACAACTTCGCTGGACCTCGAAAAAAGATCGCTAATGCGAATGGGCGCAATTGAATTTGCGTCGCAGCTAATTCCATACGAGATGAGCGCACAAAGGACAGCAAGTTTTTCCATAGAAAATACTCGACGGCAGCACATCTAGTTTCCCCGCGCCCTCTCAATTGCCTTCACCACCGCCCGCGCCTTGTTCACGCTCTCCTCATACTCCCGCTCTGGAACCGAATCAGCCACAATTCCCGCGCCCGATTGGATGTATCCCTTCTTTCCCCGCATCAGCAGCGTCCGAATCCCGATGCACGATGTGAGGTTCCCGGAAAAATCTGCATACAACACGCTCCCGCCATAAATCCCACGACGAGTCGGTTCCAGCTCCTCAATAATCTCCATCGCGCGAATCTTCGGCGCGCCGCTCAGCGTGCCCGCCGGAAAACACGCCCGAAAAGCATCCACCGCCGTCAGCCCCTCGCGTAAGCGCCCCTCAATCGCGCTTACCAGATGCATCACGTGCGAGTACCGCTCGATAAACATCAGGTCCTTCACACGCACCGATCCATACTCGCTCACCCTGCCCACGTCGTTGCGTCCCAGGTCCACCAGCATCACGTGCTCCGCTCGCTCTTTCTCGTCATGCAGCAGCTGCTCGCCAAGCTGCACATCTTCATCCTCATTCGCGCCCCGCGGCAGCGTCCCCGCAATCGGGCGGTATTCCACCTTCCGCCCTTGCACCCGTACCAGCAACTCCGGCGACGACCCCACAATGTGCGTGTCCCCCGCCTTCTCCAGCCCAAACCGCAAAAAATATAAATAAGGAGAAGGATTCACAATCCGCAGCGCCCGGTACACCTCAAACGGCTCCACCTCCGGCCGCACGTCGAACCGCTGCGACACCACCACCTGAAACACATCGCCCGCCGCAATGTACTCCTTCGCCCGCTCCACCGCCTTCAGAAAATCCCGCTTCTTCATCTGCGGCTCAATCTTCAGCTTCCCCGCCGCGCGCTTCGTCTTCTTCCTCGGCAGCGGCCGCGCCAGCCGCCGCTCCAAGCGCGCCAGCCGCTTCACCGCGTCCTCATACGCCGCCTGCGGTTTCTGTTTCCGCACATCGGCCGTCACAATCAGCAGAATCTCTTTCTGAACGTGATCGAACGCCAGCACCTCGTCAAAAAACATCAGGCACGCATCCGGCAATCCCAGGTCGTCCACCGTCTGCTCCGGCAGCCGCTCAATCTGCCGCACCACGTCATATGCAAAAAAACCCACCGCACCCGCCGTAAAAGGAGGCAGCCCGCTCACTCGCGCTGGCGTCTGCCCTTCGATTGCATTCTTCCAGAGCGAAAAAATATTTCCCTCGCTGCGCCGCGTTTCCACGCGTCCCGTATTCCCATTCGCCGTCCGGCCCCGCTCTGTCGTCTCAATCGCGGTTCCCCGCGCCACAATTCGCCGGTAAGGCCGCACGCCAATGAACGTGTACCGCCCCACATTCTCGCCGCCCTCAACCGACTCCAGCATGAAGGACTCCGGCTCATCCGCCGCCAGCCGCAGAAACGCCGTCACCGGAGTCTCCACATCCGCCGTCAGCCTGCGATAAACCGGAACCAGACTATGCGCGCGTGCCAGCCGCATAAACTCAGCACGCGCAGGAAGAAATGTCGCCTCAGCTCGCATCAGTAACGATCATGTTAAATGGGCCGCACAACGACTTGTCATCCCAGCAGAAGCACTGTCCGCGACCAACGAGAGCGGCCACAACTGCCCGCATCGGAACGGCGCGAAGCGCGTATCGCTGGACGAGCAGTTCCTCATTCAGTTCTCAGCACCCGCATCGGCTCCGTTGAAGCCGCCCTTATCGCCGGCAAATAGCATGCCAGCAGCGCCGAAGCCATCAGCACCAATCCAACCGCGACGAATGCGGAATAATCCATCGCGCTCACGCCATATAGAGTGCTCTGCATCGCGCGCCCAATAAAGTACGCGCCAACTAGCCCCACGCCCAGACCAATGGCCGCCAGCATCAGCCCTTCGCGCACTACCAAACCCACCACGCGTCCGCGCGTCGCGCCCAAAGCCATCCGCAATGCAATCTCATGCGAGCGCTGCTCGACCGAGAACGTCATCACCCCATATATACCGACCGCTGCCAGCAGCAGCGCAATCGCAGCGAACGTCGCAAACAGCAGCAGCGTAAACCGGTCGCCCGCCATCACCTGATCGTGCACCTGCTCCATCGTTTCCGGAGTATCAAGCGCAATCAGCGGATCCACCGAGTGCACCGCCGCAGCAATGCTCTTAGTCATCGCCGCCGGATCGCCCGCCGTTCGCACCGCAATTCCCGAGCTGGGCCACGGAATCTGCCAGAACGGAATCAGCATCTCGGCGCGCGGCTCCCGCAGGTCATCGCGTACGTTGTGGTACACGCCCACAATCTGCCACTCCACCGCTGGTCCTAGCGTCTGCACGCCCGGAATCAGTTGCTCCACCATAACTCCCTGCCGCAGCGGGTCTTTGCCGTTCAAAAACTTCTTTACGAATTCCTCGTTCACCACCGCGACCTTCACGCTTGCCGCCGTGTCCTGCTCCGTGAACGTACGCCCTTTCACCATCCGCACCCCGAATGTCTTGAAAAAATCCGGAGTCACCATTCCAAAGCCGGTCCCCGGCCTCTGCGAAGGATCGGTATACGTCTGGCCGCCCGCAATCGTAAACGGCATTCCAAATCCCATGCCCCGCAGCGGAAGCCCCGTCTCCGCCGAAGCCGACTCAACCCCGGGGACCGCATCGATGCTCGCCAGCATCTGCCGGTAGTACGCCGTAATCTTCGCCGGATCCTTCGGCCGTGAGTCAGGAACCGGCAGGAAGAACGTCAGTATGTGATCGGTTTGCACTCCTAGGTCCACACGGCTCAAATTCCAAAAACTATGGATCGCCAGCCCGGCTCCTGCCAGCAGCGCCAGCGCCAGCGCAAACTCGCCGACGACAAGCAGGCGCCGCAGCCGGTTGCGTCCCACTCCCGTACCCGATCGTCCGCCTTCCTTCAGCGACTCCGCCGGGTCCACGCGCGACGCATACCATGCCGGCACGCACCCGAACAGCAGTCCCGCCAGCGTCGTCGCCGCCAGCGTGAAAAACAAAATCGGAATATTCAAACTCAGGTCTGCCTCGCTCGACAATGTGCCCTGCGGCATCACCGCAATCAGCCCGCGCAGCATTGCATAGCCTACGCCCACGCCCAACGCGCCCCCCGCAACCGCCAGCATCAGGCTTTCCGTCAGCAGTTGACCGAAAATCGTCCCCGCTCTTGCGCCCAGCGCCGCCCTCACCGCCATTTCCTTCTGCCGCGCCATGCTTCGCGCCAGCAGCAGGTTCGCGACATTCACGCACGCGATCAGCAGCACAAACGCCACTGCCCCCAGCAGCATCCACAGTATTCGAATTTCTTCCTTGGGAAGAAAATCATTCCGCAGCGGCTCAACGTACGCGCCCCATCCCTTGTCGCTCCTCGGATACACCTGCGCGATATGCGTCGTTACCCGATCCATGTCCGCCTGCCCCTGCTGCTGCGTCACTCCGGGCTTTAAACGCCCCATCACCAGCAGCCAGTGAAAATCGTGGTTCAGTTGCTCCGGCTTGAACGCCAGCGGGACAGCAATGTCCTGCGGCTGGCGGTCGTTCAGCCCCGGCGGCAAAACGCCCACCACGGTATAAGGCGCGCCGTCCAGCTTCAGCGTTGTCCCCACAATGTGTGGGTTCGATCCCAGCCGCTTCCAGTATTTATTTACGAGAATGACCTCGTGCTCGCGTCCCGGTTGTCCTTCTTCCGGCAAAAAATCCCTGCCGAGGATCATCGGCAACCCCATCATCTTGTAAAACCCCGGAGTCACAATGTGCGCATCCACTTTGTCGGGCTGGTCCGCCGTTGCAAGGTTGTAGCTTCCGCCGGTGAACGCATTCAGGTCTTCAAACGTCGTGTTCTGGTTCTTCCAGTCTGTGTAATCACCCGCCGACACTCCGTTGTGGGAGCCCTGAATCTTCGACCACACCATCATTAGCTGCCCCGCTTGCGGATAGGGCATCGGAGCCAGCATCGTCGCGTAATCCACCGTAAAAATCGCGGTGTTTGCACCCACGCCCAGCGCGAGCGTCAGCAGTACAGTAAGTGAAATACCTGGATTCCTGAGCAGCATTCGCAGGCTGAAGCGAAGGTTGCGAAGCAGATTCGACATAATGCCCCCAGCAGATATACGCAGCAACATCAACAATCGTTCAGACTATTGATCCGCGTGAATGTTGGCAAATTTCCCCAATTACTAATCCGATTCCGGCCCATCTCAAGAGTAATCCCGAATCCCCCTCAACCCCTTGCTCCCCCTCATTCCACGGGCCTATACTCCATTGGTTTGGCCGGAATCTAACTTTTTAGGTACCGGCACGGCAAAGGAGCACATAAAAAAATGGCATCATCCATCTCCCTCGAGCAGGAAATCAATCCCTGGGAAGCCCAGGCTGCTCGATTTGATTTCGCAGCACGCAAACTCAACCTCGACGAGGGCATCTGGAAGGTCCTCCGCTATCCCTCCCGCGAGATCATCGTCCATTTTCCCGTCGGCATGGACGACGGACGTATCGAGGTCTTCACCGGCTTCCGCGTGCAGCACTCCCAGGCCCGCGGCCCCGCTAAAGGAGGCATCCGTTATGCCCCCGATGTCAATCTCGACGAAGTGCGCGCGCTCGCCAGCTGGATGACCTGGAAATGTGCCGTCGTCAACATCCCCTTCGGCGGGGCCAAGGGCGGCGTAATCTGCGACCCCAAAAGAATGTCCCAGGGCGAAATCGAGCGCATGACGCGCCGCTACACCGCGGAAATTATCGAATTCATCGGCCCAGAAAAGGATGTACCCGCCCCAGACGTCAACACCAACGAGCAGGTCATGGCCTGGATCATGGATACCTACTCCATGCACATGCGACAGACCGTCACCAGCGTCGTTACCGGCAAGCCCATCAATATAGGCGGCTCCCGCGGACGTCGCGAAGCCACCGGGCGCGGCGTCAGCGTCGTCTGCGATCAGGCCCTCAAGTACCTCGGCATCCCGCGCGAAGGCTGCCGCGTCATCGTCCAGGGGTTCGGCAACGTCGGCTCCAACGCCGCCCATCTCATGCGTGAGAAGGGATACAAAATTATCGGCGTCGTCGAATACGACGGCGCGCTCTACAATCCCAACGGCATCGACATCGCTTCTCTCATCGAACACCGCCAGCGCAACGGCTCCGTCCTCGGCTTCAAAGGAGCGGAAGCCTCCGATTCCGAGGAGGTCTTCGCCTCTGAGTGCGAAATCCTTATCCCTGCCGCCACCGAAAACGTCATCACCAGCCGCAACGCCGAGCGCCTCCGCTGCAAGATCGTCTGCGAAGGGGCAAACGGCCCCACTACCGCAGTCGCTGACGAAATTCTCGCCGATAAGCGCGTCTTCATTATCCCGGACATCCTGGCCAACGCCGGAGGCGTCACCGCTTCCTACTTCGAGTGGGTCCAGGACCGCCAGGGATACTTCTGGAAAGAATCGATGGTCAACGAGCAGCTCGAAAGCATCCTCACCGAAAGCTTCGACGACGTTGTCCGCTACTCCGAAGCCCACGGCGTAAATAACCGCATCGCCGCCTACATGCTCGCTATCGACCGCGTCGCCTTCACCATCAAACAACGCGGCATTTACGCCTGATGAGGTGAAAAGCCTAGGGGTGTGGCAGAAGTGACCGAAACAGAAGTCCAATATCTGAAAGAGAACATCGACAAAGTTGTCGAAATCAGGACAGTTGCTGGCGAGAACCTGGTTGCGAAGATTTTATTCGTAACTCACAGCGACGAATACGACGAACACGATGTGCTCTACCAGGTCGTCTCATCAAACATGATGGATTTCTATACCAGGGCCAACGCCGGCGGCTATGTATTGGATTTCGACGAAATTGTTTCAGTCAAGCCCGTTCGATAGACGGGAGATCTCGTATACCAATCCATTAATGAGCAAGAATCGGGCATCATGAATTCCGATTCTTGCCACTCCGCCGACGTCAACTCCACGACCAACGGGAGTGGCCACAGGGCACCAGTCCCGCGAAGCGCGTATCGCCGGACGCGCAGTCCTCATCTAACTTGCCAGCCCGCTCCCGCCGTCGCCATTGTCAACTGACCTTCCTGCGGACCCGAAATATCCAGCGCCATCTCCGGAAACGCCGCCTCCATCTCATCCGTCCTCACCCACACCGGAATATCTTTCATCTGTGCGTGATACGTCACCGTGGTCTCCATCAAATTTCCCACCCGCACCGGAGCAGTAAAGTTATCCACGCTCGTCACTTCTTTGTGCCCATAGCAGAACCGCGGAGCCGCCCGCTGTCCCGCCGCCGTCAACGAGTACCGCGCCACATGCGTCTCAAAATCGTCCAGTTCCGTCAGCAAACCCGCGCTCTTCATCGCGTCCATGCGCTTCTTCTCCGCCTTCGCCCCCGTCCCCGGACTCACCTCATAGGGAAACCTCATACCCGTTGGAAAGAGGCACACGCTCCGGTCCGCCAGATAGTCATTCAATCCCTTCTCCAGCTTCGCATTCGTAGGCTTCAGGTCCGCGCTGCACCCCGCCATCAGCAAACCCGAGCAAACCACCGCCAGAACCGCCCGACTCGCCATTCCAATGGTCTTCATCTTCCCGTTCTCCTCAAAATCATGCGATAAGACGCGTTCACCCGCAAATCAGCCGCCTGAACTCTCAAACGCCACAATACTCCTGCGCGACCAGCGGGAGTGGGCACGACGATGGTAACTGGTCGGAGCGAAGCTCGTGTCGCTGGACGCGAAGTCCTGCAATAATGATCGTAAGGCCTAACCGCAGACCTTCTCCGTGAATCTGCCCAACTCCATCACCGTAAGCCGCATCGCCGCCGTACCCGTTCTTATCTGGATGCTCTCCCCGCACTTCCCGCACGACGGCTTCTACGGTGAGCAGGAGATCGTCGCCTGCCTCTTCTTCATCCTTGTTTCTATCTCCGACGGAGTCGATGGCTACCTCGCCCGCCGCCGCGGCCAGATCACCACCATGGGCATGCTCCTCGACCCGCTCGCCGACAAGCTGCTCATCACCGCCGCCTACATCACCCTCGTCGAGTACAATCCGCACGTCGTCAAGCCCTGGATCGCCGTCCTCGTCATCGGACGCGAATTCCTCGTCACCGGCCTTCGTTCCATCGCATCCGCCGAAGGCTTCACCATCGAGGCCAGCGACGTAGGCAAGCTCAAAACCGTCATCCAGATTGTCTCGGTTTGCCTCGCCATCCTGGACCACGGCTGGCACCTTTACCATTTCGGATGGTTCCTCGCTCCGGTCGACCTCTTCGCCGTCGTCGGAATCTACTACATGGCCGGCATCTCCACCCTCTCCGCCATCGATTACTTCATCGCCTTCTGGCGAAAAATCGAACACGCCTCCACCACCAGTCGAAAAAAAGACAACGCCTACATCCTCTCCCGCCGCAAAAACGTCACCGGATAATTGCTATCTTTCAGTCGCGAATGTGGGTGCCCCATCCTTGACGCGTTCTCTGCGTCAAGGGTGGGAGGGTAGAATCTTGGCCAACCTCGAGCCGGGCCAACCGCAGTTCGAGCTCGTTTCTTTGATCTACAATCGGCACCAGCACTGTCTGCAATCCCGGCGCCAGTGTTCCAAAAACCGAGTCCGACAGTTCCGGCAACGGAGATAATCCATGCAGAAGACGATCAGGCTCCTCGCTGTGCTCCTTCTATTGACTGCTGCACCCTGCGCGACTTGGTACGCCCAGGCGCAGGAGCAGAACGCTCCCTACCCCACCATGGCTCCTCTCAATCAGTATTTGATGGCGGATCAGGATTCCGAAATCGCGTTGGCTCGCAGCGCTGCTCCAGCATCCATTTCGGGCGAAGCCGAAGTGATGGTGTTGGCGCGCGATGGCTATGCCACCGCGGTAAAGGGCAGCAATGGGTTCCTCTGTATTGTGGAGCGATCCTGGGCCGCCGCCACCGATGTTCCGGACTTCTGGAATCCAAAAGTCCGCGCTCCCAATTGCTTTAATGCGGCAGCCGCAAGAACTTTTGTGCCCATTTATCTACTGAAAACCAAACTGGTGCTGGCAGGAAAATCGAAGGCGGAGATCCTCGCGGCGTCGTCGTCGGCGCTCGATACAAAGCAACTGCCACCGCTGGAGCCTGCCGCGATGTGCTACATGATGTCGAAGCAGCAGTACTTGAATGATCAAGGCAAGAGCTGGCATCCACATCTGATGTTTCTTGTTCCGGGTAGTGTGGCAAAGGAGTGGGGAGCCGATCTCCCAGGCTCGCCGGTGATCGCGTCGGATGATCCGCAGGAGCGAGTGACCATCTTCATGATCTTGGCTGACCACTGGTCCGACGGCAGCCCGGCTCCGCCAACTACGCCCTGAAGTTCGCTTGCTTAGCCCCGGGGACTTATTCCAACCCCGAATTTGAGCGCAACATCCGGAGTGTCCCCACCCGCACCCCCATGTCATCCTCTCTCCATGGCATTTTCGAAAATTCCGAAAACGCAGCAGCACAGGAGAACCGACTACCATGGTCACAACCGCAATGCCCGTGCCCAACCCCATCCCCGATGAAGCCTGGAGCCTCATCCAGTCCCGCGACTCGCGCGCCGACGGCCGGCTCTTCTATGGAGTACGCACCACCCGCGTCTTCTGCCGGCCCTCCTGCCCCAGCCGCCGTCCCGGCCGTGCCAACGTCGAAATTTTCTCAGACCTCATCAATGCGCTCCGTGCCGGATACCGTCCCTGCAAGCGCTGCACCCCAGCCGGCATCCAGCCCGACGCGCAAATCGTCCAAAGCCTCTGCGCCCACCTCAATCTGCACACCGATCGCCCCGTAAAACTTTCCGAGCTCGCCCGCATCGCCGCCCTCTCGCCTTTCACCGTCCAGCGACTCTTTCAGCGCGTCCTCGGCGTCAGCCCCGCGCAATACCAGTCCCAAAAACGCGCCGCAGCCTTCCGCAGCACTCTCGCCAAGTCAGCGCGCGTCACTGACGCCATCTACGAAGCCGGATACTCCAGCTCATCCCGCGCCTATTCCGGCCAACCCTTGGGAATGAAGCCCCAGGAATTTCGCAATCGCGGCCGCAATCAATCCATCGAATACGCCACCGCCCCATCGCCACTCGGCCAACTCCTCATCGCCGCAACCGATCGCGGACTCTGCGCCGTTCTCATGGCCTCCACGCAGAAAGAAGCCGCGGCGAGCCTCCAGCAAATGTTTCCCGCCGCCGATCTCCGCCTCAATCCAGCCCTCGCGCCGCAACTCGACCAGGTCCTTTCGCAGCTCACCGAGCATCCCGCCGCGCTCGATCTGCCGCTCGACCTCCGCGCCACCGCATTCCAAATGCGTGTCTGGCAGGCCCTCCGCGCCATTCCTCGCGGCCAGACCCGCACTTACTCCCAGCTTGCAAAAGACATAGGCCAGCCCACCGCCGTCCGCGCAGTTGCCCGAGCCTGCGCCACCAATCCGGCCTCCATCGTCATTCCCTGCCACCGCGTCATCGGAACCAACGGCTCCCCCACCGGATACCGGTGGGGCATCGAACGCAAAAAAAAGCTGCTGGAAATCGAAAATTTAAAAATTTGATCGAAAAAACAAAGAATTTGTTAGGGAGCCAGCGGGAATCTTCCTAATTCAGGCCGTTTTGCGTGGCTTGGATGGCGTCCCCTGATGAGCCTACCGAGAAGTAGATTTGAGACGCCCCGGCCTGGTTCGAAACGTTGTCGATGACGATTCCGGAGATGCCGCCGGTGGTGTTGCCGAGCGGCAATGTCGCCGCGGGGACGGACGGGAACGAGGACCCCAGATCGAAGCTCATCACGCAAGCCCCGCCGTCGCACCCCGGCGGAGTGCCGCCTGCTTGGACGCCGAGGAAGAGGTGATCCTTGCCTTGAATGGGATTGTATGCCTCGGTGAGGGGCGTGCAGTAGTAAGTAGAAGCTAGTTGATAAGAGTTTCCGTCGTTCGCGCTGTTCATAGTGCCGCTATTGTTAAATCCAATGCGAAAAAGTGTAGGGCCATCGACTCCGGTCGATCCACAAAAATACAAGTAACCCGACGAGTAATCGCCGAGGTAATAGGTATTGTCGAAGTCTCCGCTGTTTAGAATCCCGCCGTATCCCATGTTTGCCTGAACGACTCCGGCAAGGCTAGTAGTCGCCTGCGTAAGAGTTGAGGCAGTTGTGTCGTGGGTAGCGCCCTCTGCGAAGACTGTTCCGGCGGCGCTGTCCACTGTAGGCCCGTCAAAAACGGCCGCGTTAGTCGCGATAGACACCGAAGCGGTTGGGCTGCAGAGCGCGGGCGTGGGGGAACTGACGTCGATGCAATAAAGGTTGCCATCCCAAGAAGTGACGAATACATGTTGGCTGACACTGTCGTATACCGGGCTATACAAAAAGTAACTCTTTGATATTGTGAGCGGCCAACCTCCGGTGGTGGTTTCCGCGGGTGTTCCGCGGAATACACCCGTAATCTTGTGGAGGACGCCCGCTCCGTCCCCGACGTAAGCGATGTCCCCAGAATAATCTACGAAGGGGGAACCGGGGTTATTGTTGAATTGAGCGGTTGAAATAGTGAAGCCTATCTCCACAGCGTTATTGGTCGTGCAGGATTGCACGCCATTTACTGTGCAAGGCTGGACGGAGAACAAACCTGAAGTCCCGTTGTTGCCAGTTGTGCCCAACGTGACCACATAGAATCCAATTCCGGTGGCGTAATCGGATGTGACGACGGCAACTTTTGTCCCGTCTTCGGAGAGAACCGGAGAAGTAAGAATGTCGCCGCTGCCTACAAAGTAGGCAAACCGGACGGTGGGTGCGAAGGGACTGCCGACGGTCGCGCTGCTGGGACAGAGTCCCTCATACAGGTTGTTCAAACCCATGAGATTAGCCGAATAGCGGCTTGGAAAGACAACAAAGTCAGAGCAACTGGGAGTGGCGTTTATATCGAAGCTATATTTAGCAGGGAACGCTCCCGACGTGCCTGAACCGGCCGGCGCCATGGGATAGGCCCAGTCGCGATCCATGGCGGGTTTGAAGCTGGTTCCGGGATGGCGGAAGAACGGCGGAGAGCTGATGGGCGGGAAACGATTCTGCCAGGCTGCGCTGCGCTGGAGTTGCTGCATCTGGAAGCGCGGGTTATGGGCGATGCGGAGCCACTTGTCGTGAGTGCCGTTACGGATGGCGTCAGCTTCGGTACCGGGGTTGGAGAATTTGAGGTGGTGGGTGGACCAGTCGTCGATGACGCCCTTGGGAACGGCGTTGCTCGATGAGATGGCGTTGCTTGATGAGATTGGTTGGGTGCTTGAGAATTGCCGGCCGCAACCGCAGGTGAGTTCTACTGCCAGAACAAGAGCCAGAAAAGTGATGCTGAGTCTTGAAGGATTCAAAGGGCCCCCGGGGTTCGATCCAAATGCAGACGAAAGGGGCAATGCGGTGCTTGGAGCGGTCAACGAAATACCGGCTCTCGTCCAAACGCGAGACCAATCTAGCGTAGACGCGCTGTGAAATCCAGTTACATTTGTACTGGTGTGAGTTTGTGAACCGGCAGCCGGACTTCGGAGCCCGGCTGCTTTTTTCTGAAGCATCTGACCTCAGCCTCGGCTGCCGGTTTCGTGATGGCCGTGAATCAGCTCCGGGCCTGTTGTCGTACCCTTGCTACAACCCTATGAAACTGCTGGCGTGGCTTACCGAATCCTTCATCGCCGTCTTTGGAATCACCCGCCCCCGCCCGGAGCAGCAGCGCCTCGCCAATATCCTGATCGGCGGGTTGCTGCTGGTGGTGATTCTGGCGGCATTTGGGGCGGTGGGGGCGCTGGTTTGGATGATTTCGGCGCATTAAGGCCCGTACTGAAACGAAAAGCCGTTTTCCACATCTAATACATCAGGATTTTGGACTGGAAATTCGGGCGCTGAATTCCGGAGCGTGGATTCAGGGACTGGAGTTTTCGACGCCGAGCGCTGGCGAAAACGTGCAGAGATGCCTCAATTTAAGCGGCATTGCATGATATTCTATTAGTCTTTGGTGGACGTGCGCCCTATCGCCCTTTACGGGCTAATGCCTTTACGGCTTCGACCGCACTTTGTCCGACCCAGGCAGCAGAGAGATCCGAACATACCTACGTTCGCGGACGGCCACGTCCGAAAATATTTACGCGGGAGAGACGCGCTTGGCGATTGAAGACAAGTACGAAGAAGACATCGATAAATTAATCGATACGGGCAAGGAGAAGGGCTATCTCACTTACGGCGAGGTCAATGATCTTCTGCCCGGAGAGATGAACTCCGCCGATGACCTTGACGATTTGGTCTCGACGATCAACACGCAGGGCATCGATCTGCTGGACAATCCCAAGGCGGACGCTTTTGAAAGCGAGGCGGAAGAGGGCGAGGACGTTGAACTTGACCTGACTCCGGGGACGCTGGAAAAGACCAACGATCCCGTCCGCATGTATCTGCGGGAAATGGGCACGGTTCCGCTGCTGACGCGCGAAGGCGAGGTGGAGATTGCCAAGCGTATCGAGCGCGGCCAGATGCGCGTGATGAAGGCGATTTCGCGCTCGCCCATTGTGATTCGCGAAATCGTTGCGCTCGGCGAAGACCTGAAGCGCGGCGTGCGCAATGTGAAGGAAGCGGTGATCTTCGACGAGGAAGAGATCACCGAAGAGGTGCTGCAGGCGCGCGTGCGCCAGACTGTTGGCAAGATCGATGGGCTGGTAAAGCACCAGAAGAAAGCCTCCACCCTCGAAGAAAAGCTGGAGACCATCAATCCCAAGGCGCGGGCCCGCGAGCATCGCAGGACGCGCTGGGGCATCGCCCGCGAGAAGGTAATGGTTTCCCGCGTGGTGCGCGAGCTCAAGTACACCAACCTTGAGCGCAAGCGGCTGCTCGACAAGCTCAACAAGACGGTTGACGTAATGCGCACGCTCGAGCGCCAGGTCCGCACGCTCGACCAGAAGTACGATCAATCGAAGAGCGAGGAGCTGAAGAAGGAATACCGTCGCCAGCAGAAGAACTGCAAGACCGACCTCGAAAAGCTGGAGCAGGAGGCCGGCGTCTCCATCGCCGAGCTCAAGCGCACCCAGCGCGAGATGATCCAGGGCGATATGGACGCCGAGCACGCCAAGCGCGAGCTCATTGAGGCGAATCTCCGTCTGGTGGTATCGATCGCGAAGAAGTACACCAACCGCGGACTCCAGTTTCTCGATCTGATTCAAGAGGGCAACATCGGCCTGATGAAGGCGGTGGACAAGTTCGAGTACCGGCGCGGCTACAAATTTTCGACTTACGCGACTTGGTGGATTCGGCAGGCGATTACGCGTGCGATTGCCGATCAGGCGAGAACCATCCGCATCCCGGTGCACATGATCGAGACCATCAACAAGCTGATCCGCACCTCGCGGCAACTGGTGCAGGAACTCGGGCGCGAGCCTACCTCGGAAGAGATAGCGCGGCGGATGGACATTCCAGTTGCGAAAGTGCGCAAGGTGCTCAAAATCGCGCAGGAACCGATCTCGCTCGAGACTCCCATCGGCGAAGAAGAGGATTCGCACCTCGGTGACTTTATCGAGGACCGCGGTGCGGTTTCCCCGTCCGACGCGGTCATCAGCGTCAACCTCAAGGAGTACACGTCGCAGGTGCTGCGCACGTTGACTCCCCGCGAGGAGCGCGTCATCAAGATGCGGTTTGGTCTCGAAGACGGTTCCGAGCACACCCTCGAAGAGGTTGGTCAGAGCTTCCAGGTCACGCGCGAGCGCATCCGGCAGATCGAAGCCAAGGCGCTCCGCAAGCTGCGGCACCCCTCGCGGTCGCGCAAACTCAAGGCGTTCGTTGACACCGTTCTCGAGTAATTCGCCGCGGAATCTATTATCGAAAACTGAGGCTGCCTTGATGGCGGCCTCAGTTCGTTTCAGGCGAACTCGATTGAGGCGGAGACGTCTCCGTTGAACTCGGCGGCTTCGGCCTGGCGCCGGCGGAGCAGTCCCGCATTCACCACACCCCCGCAGTGATCCCAGAGTTTGAACTGGGCGATGGCTTCGGGAAAGTGTCCGGTGTTGATTTCCCGGAGCAGCGTGGAACGGCGGAAGCTGGTTTCACCGACGTTGAATGCGAGATCTACCAGGGAGTCAAATTGGGACTGGGTGAGCGGGATGTCGACCGCGTCGTTCACGCAGTGCGCTGCGGCCTGGATATCTGCCTCGAGCAGGGCTTCGGCTTGCTGCTGGGTAATGGTCATGCCGGGATGAATGTACGCAGTGTGTCCGTAGCCGATCGTCCAGACGCCGCGCTGGTCCTTGTACGCAGTGAGGATGTCTCCTTCAAAACACTCAGTGAGGTGCAGGCCGTCTTTGCTGTAGGTAAGGTCATTCACGCCCATTTGTGGATTGTCGCCTGAGGCGCGTGCAAATGGGAGCGGGAAGTCGAGTTCCGGCGACGACCCCACGTTACTTTGGGCAGCTTGCCGGAAACCCCTCCTCAAAGCCCTATCCCACCTCGGCCAAACCCGTTTTCTGCATCTGACCGAGTATTGAGAACCCGGATATTAAGATCACAAATGCTTCAAAAAAAACAGGCAGTGAACCTTACCAAGATTAGTGCGCTTGCCCTCCTGGCCGGCTGCTGTTGTGCCTTGCAGGCGCAGGACGCGAAGCAGCTGGTGCAGCAGGCGGTGAACTCCGAACTCGCCAAGCATAGCGCCGATCATTCGCTCTGGATGTATTACGAAGTCGAAAGCAAGCCGCCGCTGACGGCTGAGCAGTGGGTGGAGGGAACGGCCCAGGTAAATGTACTGCGCATCGTCAAACGGAACGGCCAACCAGTTCCCGTGGAGCAGCAGCGCAAACAGGTTGAAGCCTTCGTTCATGACCCCGGCCTCCAGGCGCAGCAGCGCGCAGACACTGAGCATGACGACGAGCAGGCGGCCTCGCTGCTGAAGCTCCTGCCGGTCGCATTTCTATGGACCGAGACCAGCAGGAATCTCTCGACGACAACCTTCCATTTCAAGCCCGATCCGAACTTCCAGCCTCCTACCCGGGAGGCGCGCGTCTTTGCCGCGATGGAGGGCGAGTTGACGGTCGACAACGCCCAGCAGCGCATCGAGGAGATCAACGGCCGCCTGATCCATGACGTGAACTTTGGCTGGGGGCTTTTGGGCAAGCTGGATGCGGGCGGCACCTTCCAACTGATCCGGCGGCAAATTGGGCAAGGAGTGTGGCACCACACGGAGACGCACATCCACATCCAGGGTCACGCGCTCCTGTTCAAAAGCATCTCGGAAGATGAGGACGACGTAAAGACCTTATGGCAACCCGCACCTGACAGTTTGACTCTCGATCAGGCAGCCGACGCGGTAATGGAGCGTTGATTCTTCTACTTTGCGCATCCCACTCTGTGATGACAATTCGCGGTAAGTCAAGGTCATGAACTCACGAAAGATGTTTGTGCTGCTCCTCTTTTTCTGCCTCTGCTGTGCCTTGCCGGCGCAGGACGCCAAACAGCTTGTGCAGCAGGCGGTGAAAGCCGAACTGGCGGGGGACGCCAATGACCATTCGTGCTGGATCTACCACGAGGTCGACCGCAAACCGGACAGTAGCGTGGTGCAATGGGTGGCGGAGACGGGCAAAGGAAGCATAAACCGGGTGGTCAGGAAAAATGGCCGGCAAGTGCCGATTTCCGAGCAACGTAAGCAGGTTGAAGCGTTTATTCACGACCCCGCTGCTCAGGCCAAACAGCGCGAGGACGGCCGCCATGACGATGAGCAGTCAGCATCCATGCTGAAGATGCTGCCGACTGCGTTTATATGGAAGCAGACCAGCAGGAACCGCTGGACGACAACGTTCTATTTCAAGCCCAATCCGCATTTCCAGCCTCCCAACCGCGAGGCGCGCGTGTTTGCCGCGATGGAGGGTGAGATGACCGTGAATAACGAGCAGCATCGCATCCAGGAGCTGAACGGGAGGCTCATCCATGACGTAGACTTTGGGTTCGGGCTCCTGGGAAAGTTGGAGGCGGGTGGCACGTTCAGGGTGGTGCGTCGGCAGGTCGGCCGCGGATTGTGGGACATCACCGAGTCGCACATTCACATTCACGGGCATGCGCTTATCTTCAAAAGCATTTCGGAGGAGGAGGACGACGTGAAGACCTCATGGCAGCGCCAGCCGGAAAACGTGACTCTGGCCCAGGCGGCCGCCGCCGTGATGAAGAAGTAGGATTGCGCGACGTGCCGCAGCGCCCGGAACTATGCGGCAAATGTCCGATCGCCCGTCGATTGGTCTCCCTGACCGGAGAGCAGTCCCGCAACTGAAATATCCTCGTCTAGGACTTCCCAATGGAGGCCGCGACTGCTGATGCGTACCTGCTCGCGCTGTTCCGGTGTGCTGTGCAGCAGACGGGGAAACCACGCCAGCGGTATGCCCATGATTCGACCGTCGCTCAGGCTTACCCACATGCTGTCATCGTCAAAGCGCACCTGCGTTGCTTCAGCGGAAAAATTCATTCCATGCTCTCTCAATGCGATCTTTGTTTAATTCGACCAATTCCAGCAATGCACGTAAAGTGCGGGCATCAAAGCCATCATTGTACGCTACTCGAATTTCAGGCTTTAGCCAGAATTTTGCTTCTGTGTCGCCTTTTTCGACGTGAACGTGGACTTTCTCCCGTGGGGTTCCTCATTCGAGTAGAAGAATAACCTGAAGCCGTGATCGCGAAATATAACCGGCACAGTCGCATTTTATTGCATTTCGCGCCGGAGACATCAAATCCGCTTTCCACGGGCCTTTGCATCCGGCTCCCCATTTGACGTTAGGCTAAGATATAAGGATAAAATCGTTCTGCGAAATTCGGAGGCGTGTATCGCTATTTCGCGCCTGAGGGCCATTCCTTAACTTGTCTAACCAAAGCATTCAAGACCGGGTTCTAAAGGTCATTGCGACTTCGAAACGCATTCCGCTCGACACCGTTCATCCGGACAGCAGCTTCGAGTCTCTTGGAATCGACTCGCTCGACCGGTTGAACCTGCTGTTCGATCTGGAAAGCGAGTTCGATATCGAGATCAACGACGAGCAAGCCAAGCAGGTCCAGAACATCGGCCAGATGATTGACGGCGTCACTCACCTGGTTCAGGCGAAGACCGGCTCTTCGGCCGCGGAATAAATGCACCGCGTTGTCGTCACCGGAACGGGCGTGGTGAGCGCGCTCGGCAGCGGCACCCAAGAGTTCCGCAAGCGGCTCGCAGCTGGCGTGCCCGCGATCGGCGAGATTGCCAGCATTGACTCATCGCAGATCCGCTTCAAGCACGCGGCGGAGATCCGCACCTACAGTCCCGACGAGCATTTTGAGCCAAGAGAAATCGCCACGATGGACCGGTTCGCTCAGTTCGCGGTGCTGGCCGCGCGCGAGGCCGTAGCGGATGCGGGCGTTGAGTGGACGCCGGAACTGCGGGAAGGCACCGCCGTCATTACCGGATCGTGCCTCGGCGGACGGAGCGTGGAGGAGACAGGCTACTACGAGCTTTTCCATAACGGTCGCAGCCGCGTGCATCCGCTCACGATTCCGCTGAGCATGAGCAACGCTGGGGCGAGTCATATCTGCATGCAGTTCGGCGTGGAAGGTCCGGCGTATACGATCTCGACAGCCTGCGCCTCGTCGACTCACGCCATCGGGCAAGCGTTTTGGATGGTGCGCTCCGGCGCAGCTCCGATGGCGATTACCGGTGGCAGCGAGGCTCCCTTTTTCCTCGGCAGCCTCAAGGCGTGGGAGGCGATGCGGGTCATCAGCAAGGACACCTGCCGCCCTTTTTCGGCGGAGCGCAGCGGCCTGGTGCTGGGCGAAGGCGCGGCGATGCTGGTCTTGGAACCGCTCGAGGCGGCGCTGGCGCGCGGCGCGCGTCCGCTGGCTGAGGTGGTGGGTTTCGGCATGTCGGCCGATGCGTGCCATATTACCCAGCCGATGGCAACCGGGGCCATGCGGGCGATGAAGAGCGCGCTCCGCGATGCGCATCTCGCGCCCGAGCAGATCGGCTACATCAACGCGCACGGAACCGCGACCGAGGTGAACGATCGGATCGAGAGCGCGGCCATCCGCTGCACCTTTGGCGCGCATGCGGACAGGCTTGCGATCAGCTCAACCAAATCCATGCACGGGCATGCGCTGGGTGCAGCGGGCGCCATCGAAGCGGTGGCCAGCGTGTTGACCCTGAAGTACGGGTTGCTTCCGCCAACGGCGAGCTTTCTGACGCCGGATCCCGCCTGTGACCTCGACGTGATTCCGAACCATGCGCGCGAAGCCCAGGTGGAAGCATGCCTGTCGAACTCGTTCGCATTCGGCGGATTAAATGGGGTGCTGGCGTTCAAGGCTTCTCCTTAAATCGATTCCACACTTTTAAGCCAGGCGACTGAGCGCGCTACCCCCTCTATGAGCGGGACGCGTGAGGCGAAGCAGAAGTCCGCGCGCGCTTTATTGGCCGGAAACTCCTGATCGCGACCAAGCAGATACACCGCATGCCGCGTAAGCATGGGGCGGCCGCGAAATCCCTTCAGGCAGCGGTACGGGACTTCATTTGCGTATGCAATCGCCATGGCCGCGGAATAGGGGAGGTCAATCCATGGCAGCCTGCATCCAAGGCCGCCAGCGAGCGCGGCAACGTATTCCTTCCAGGTTGCTCCGGTACCGTCGGCGAGATTGTAGGCTTCGCCCTGGGCAGCCCGGGAGCGCGACGCGGCGATCATCCCTTCAACGGCGTTGTCCACATATAGAAATCCGCCGGTGGCGCGACCTCCGCCAACATGTGCCATCTGCCCGCTGTTCAGCAGTTTGGCGATATCGGTTACAAATGCTTTTCCACGCGGGCCGTATATGGTTGCCGGTCGAACGATGGTGACTGGCAGGCCATGCTCGTGCGCAGCTCGCCAGACGGCTTGTTCTGCGAGAATTTTCGTGCGGTTGTAGGGCAAGCCGACGTCTTTCAGCGGGGATGTTTCATCGCACGGTGTGGCGGGATATCCATATACGTCTGTAGTGCTGACGTGGAGAAATCGCTCCAGGCGAGGAGCCTGCCGCGCCGCCGCCAACAGCGCCTCGGTGCCGCGAGCATTGCTTTCAAAATACAGATTGGTAGACGCCCAGTCCGTTGAGACGGCGGCGCAGTGGAAGATGTGGCTGGCGTCGCGCACGGCTTGGAGGAGAGCCGCGCTTTCGGTCAGGCTGCCGCGCACCACTCGCAGATTTGGCAGACCGGCGAGATGGCGCAGGTCGGAATTGGCGCGCGCCAGAATTGTGACCTGTTCGCCGCGATCGGCCAGCACCTGCGCAAGGCGGCCACCGAGAAAGCCGCTCGCGCCTGTTACCAGCACAGGCATTGGCTACTCGTTCCGCATTTTGTCGAAGACATCCAGCGCGAACTGCAGGTGGTCCGTGGTATGGGCCGCGGTCACGCACAGCCGCAGCCGCGCCGTGCCCTGTGCGACGGCAGGGAAGAGGACCGGCGAGACGAGGATTCCAAAGTCGCGCAGCTTGCGCGCAAACAGCGCAGTGCGAGCGTCATCGTGCAGCATTACGGGAATCACCGCCGTCTGCGACAGGCCGGTATCGTAGCCGAGGCTCTGGAGGCCCTCACGCAGAAAGACTGCGTTGGACCCGAGGCGCGCGACGCGTTCAGGTTCTTCTTTGAGAATTTTCAGCGTTTCGCAGACGGCTGCGGCAGCTGCAGGCGCCATGGCTCCTGAAAAGATGAACGGCGCCGATGCATGCTGCAGGAAAATTTCGAGGCGCTGGGAAACTGCTACGAATCCGCCGCTGGAGGGGATGGCCTTGGCGAGGGAGCCGGTCCAGATGTCCACCTCAGATGTGGGTACACCGAAGTGCTCGTCGGTGCCTCTGCCGCTCGTCCCGAGCACGCCGCTTGCATGCGACTCGTCCATCAGAAGATAGCAGCCGTATTGCTTCTTGAGGGCAACGAGGTCGGGCAGGCAGCCTATGTCGCCGTCCATAGAAAACACGCCGTCGGAGATGATCAATGTGCGATTCGCCTCGGGGCCGTTTTCAAGCTCGTGGCGCAGGGAGGCGGGATTGTTGTGGTCGAAGCGCTGCAACTGCACGCCGGCCAGGCGGCATGCATCCATCAGGCTGCGGTGCGAGAGCGCGTCGGCGATCACCCGGTCGGCGGGCCCGAAAAGCGCGCTGATCACGGCCAGATTGGCGGCGTATCCGGAGGTAAAGCTGATAGAGGATTGGGTGCCCTTAAAGTCCGCGAGGTCCTGTTCCATCTGGCGGTGCAGGTCCAGCGTCCCGGTGAGCAGGCGGACTCCTCCGGTGCCGGTACCGTATTTCTTCACCGCTGCAATGGCAGCTTCGTCTACGCGCGGATCACCGATCAGGCCAAGATAATCGTAAGACGACAGCATCAGCATGCGGTGGCCGTCGAGCTCGACAATCGGGCCGGAACGCTCGCTCAGCGGGGCCTGAAAGGGATACGCATCCCGCGAACAGGCGAGCGCGGTATTCTCGAAAAGTCTGCGGCCGCGCGCGTCGATGAGGTCATGTTTCTTGAAGCTCTCCTGGTGCGGGTGCGCGAAGTAGCCGTGAAACATCCTGCCGGAAGAGGATGGAAAGGGCTTGGCGGGCGCTGACGCCAGTTCGTCTGTCGGAGAGCGGTCACTCATGAATACTTCAATATATCGTGAGATGGTTGGCGGGTTGATCGCGGGCGGCCGGCGAGATTGAATTCCGGTCGCGTGTGTGCCTGAGTATCTTTAAAAGAAGCGCGACTGTGGCGTGCGCAATTCCGCCTGTTCAACCCTGCGAACTTCCCGTATACTGGAAGCTGTTGTAAGTTCGCCGATTCACAGCAGGAAAACCATGCCTAAATTGAAGACTCACCGGGGCGCTGCAAAGCGCTTCAAAAAAACTGGCACCGGCAAAATTGTTCGCGGCCAGTCCAAAATGCGTCACATCCTCACGTCGAAGGAGACGAAGACCAAGCGCAAGCTAGCTCACAGCACGCTGGTTTCAGACGCCGACTACAAGAAGGTTGCGCGCATGATTCCCTACGCCTGATCTGGATCTTGCGCCTGGCTGCATGCCCGGCGCGAAGAATCTACGGGCCCTGCGAATTTCGCGAATGGCCCCCGGGACTGGAATGATTCAGACGCCAGACCGAGCGATCAGGAAAACCGAGCGAGTGAAGAGGTAAAAAGCGAAAGCTCCTGCCTCCAGCCGCCTGACCGAAGTTAAAAAAGGAGAAGCACGAGATGCCCCGCGTAAAACGTGGAACCAAACGCAATGACCGCCGCAAGAAAATTCTGAAACGCGCCAGCGGTTATTTTCTTACAAAATCAAAGCTCTACCAGGCAGCGCAGGAGGCCGTCGAGCGCGGGCTGAAATTCGCCTACAGCGGCCGCAAGCAGAAAAAGCGGCAGTACCGCTCGCTCTGGATCGTTCGCATCAATGCCGCTGCCAAGATCAACGGCATCAGCTATTCGCAGCTCATCCACGGGCTCAAGGCCGCGGGAGTCGAGCTCGATCGCAAGATCCTCGCCGACATCGCCGTCCATGACGCCGCCGGCTTTACCGCATTAGTCGCTCAGGCAAAGGGCGCTCTGGAAAAGGCTTCCGCGTAATTTCATCGATTCGAAAAAAGGCCGCGAGCAATCGTGGCCTTTTCATTTTGCAATCGCGCCCTCTCGGCCCAACCGAGCAAACTCACCCTGCCCGCAGCGCGCCGTGCGGCCGGTACTTCTATTGCTTGGGCGGCTGATCGCGTGCAGTCCCCCGAAGCGCATGTACCACCACCCGCAGCATCTCTTCCTCTGGAGCCGGCTTTCCCGTCCAGATTTCGAACTGCCGCGCGCCTTGGTGTACGAACATCTCCACGCCCGTGACCACCGGAATATTCTTCTCCCGCGCCATCCGGATCAGCGGCGTTTCCAGCGGATTGTAGACCAGGTCGAACACCAGCCTTGCGTTGATCTCCTTCGGCTCCAGCAGGCTCGCCGGCTTTACTCCCTGCATGCCCGCGGGAGTCGCATTCACAATCACGTCAAAGCTCGTCTTCGTCAGTTGATCCCGCCGGAACGTCTTTGCCTTCGCCTGCCGCGCCAGCTTCTGGGCCGCCTCCGGCGTGCGGTTCATCACATACACTTCCGCGCCCTTTTCCTTAAGTCCAAACACCGCCGCACGCGCCGCCCCGCCCGAGCCCATCACCAGGATCCGCGCATCTTTCAGCGCCAGCCGCCGCTCCAGCGGTCGCACAACCGCCGCTACATCTGTGTTGAATCCGTAAAGCTTGCCGTCCTGCGCCCGTACTACCGTGTTGCACGCGCCCACCTTCTTCGACAGCGGATCGGTGCGCTCCAGGTGCTCCAGAATCTCCCCCTTAAGCGGCATCGTGACGGCGAGGCCGTTAATCGGAACCTCCTGCACAAGCTTCAGCAGGTCGCTGATGCGGCTCGTCTGCAGCGCCAGGCAAACCCCGTTTACCGTTTCGCGCCGGAATGCCGTATTCATCATCAGCGGCGACAATGAATGCTTGATTGGATTCCCGGCCACCCCGTAAACCTTTGTCGCAGCGTCAAGCTGGTCAATGCGATAGGTCTCCTCCAGCGTGCGCGCCGCAATCTGCCCCGGCCCTGTCTCCTCGCCTACCGTCGCCGCCGCAAACGTGAACGCTGATCCTGCCCGCAGCCCCAGCACCCGGCTGATGATCCCTTGGTCCCCCATCACAATTCCCACCACGCTCGCCAGGTCGCGCGTGCGCTCCAGGAACCGCATCATCGCCACATTGTCCGCCAGATGCTTCGCCATCGAAACAACCTTCACGAACTCCGGCTGAAAGGGCTTGATGCGATCGAAAATTTTGTCCAGGTCCTTGGTCGCGGCAAAGTCGTGGTAGCTGATAATCAGCGCCGCCCCGTGCGACCGCAGCTTGTCCATCTGCGCCCGCTTCATTGATTCGGCGGTCTGCACTTCGAGATCGATCAGGTGGAATCCGGCGCTGGCCGCCTTCTCCAGTACCTCCAGCTCAGCCGCAATCGTTCCCTTGAACTTGCCTCTCGTGGCCGCGCGCCGGCATGTTGCAATCGCCGTAACTTCGCTCCGCTCGGAAATAAATTGCTTCAGCTTGGGCAATGCCAGCAGCGGCTTGGGCAGGTAATCCAGCCGGAACTCGATAAACGGGTTCTCCCGCACCGCCTCCTCCGCCCGCTCCACCATCTCCGCCGGAGTCGACCCGATAATCGCCACGCAGACCTTGCCGATCCGCGATCGAATGAATTGAGGAGAAAGGGCATTGACCGCCCGCGCATTCAGGGCAGACGAGCTCTGCGCGTCCTTAGCTGTGGATTTCATCTATCTACTTGCTTTCATAGCTGCAATGCGGCATCTTATCGGGTGCTGGCCCGCGATGCAACCATCTTTCGCCAATCCACCATATTACAGCGGAAAATTCATATTTCAGTTTCGCAATTGGCGAACCGGGCCCAGAACGCCCATAGAGCGTCGTAAGCCTCTGAAAAGGCATCTGCAATGCCATTGTTGTCCGGCCAAGCTTTGGGTTTAGCTCGGCAAAACGCCGCGCTTGGGCTTGGGACTGCCCGGCTCAAGTCGCAAACCCCTAATTGGAAACGACGACTGCTGGCCCCGCTTCAGCCAGTCGGGGGCTTTACTGGCTGACGACCTCCTTCACCGGACCCGACCGCCGCGATTCGTAGCCGGAATTGCCCAAATACGTCGCCGTCAAGGTGTGAGTGCCGGCGCTCAGGCTGGAAACGGTCAACGTAGCCACCCCGCTGAAAAGGTCGGCGCTGCCCAGCTTCGTTGATCCGTCAAAGAACGTCACCTCGGCCCCTTCGCTCAGACTGCCGCTGAAGGCAAAGCCGGCCGACACCGTCGCCCTCAGCGTCACCTTCTGCCCTGCTGCCACCGGATTGGGAGACGCGCTCAGCGACACCCCCACTCCGCGCGAGTTCAGCAGCACCCCCACCCCTGCCAAATTCAGACCAGCAATATCCGGAGCGCCGTCCCTGTTGTAATCCGCAACTGACATCGATTTCAGGCTGTTAACGAACTGGCCCATTTCGCCCGCGCCAAAATTCACCTCTGGCTGCAGGCTCCCATCCCCGTTGCTGGTAAACAACGAAAGATACGAATGCGAGCCGTTAGGTGAAAACACTCCCGACGTGGCGCTGTTCAACGCGGCAACATCGTCCAATCCGTCGCCATTGAAATCAGCAACAGCAAACCCCAGGAGGTCTTGGGGGAGGTACGCCGAAACAGGTTCCGAAAGAGTCCCGTCGCCATTGCCTCCAAAGACGCTCAGCGCCCCGAAGTCTTCATCTTGGAATGCACCCGGTTTTCCAGGGTCGGGGATCGTCACCGACTGAGCGCCCACTACCACGCCCAGTTGTCCGTTCCTGGTAAAGTGCCCCACTGAGACGAACGTGTTTAAATTGTCCGACTGATATGGGACAGAAGCGAAATAGGAGGGGGTCGGATTGAATTTTCCCGTTCCGTCGCCCAGATGGATTTCCACCGACACGTTGCCCGACGGTCCCGAAACAAAAGCTAGATCCAGCTTCCCATCATTGTTGAAATCGCCCAACGCCAATCTGTTTTCGCCAAAATAATCCTGGCCCGAAGGAAAGAAAGGAACGCAGGCACCGAAAGTTCCATCTCCGTTTCCGAAGCTCACCCCGTTTCCGTTCACCAGATCCAGATTGTGGTCATTATCCACATCGGCAAGCAGCACCTCGAGCCCTCTCATGCCGCATACCTGCGAGCTCAAAATCCGCGCAGTTTGAAAGGTGCCGTTCCCATTGCCCAGCAAAACGCTGAACGCAGGAACGCCGTTCGAGTTATCGCCGCCCACCAGCAGGTCGATTTTTCCGTCGCCGTTCAGGTCGCCGGCGGCAAGCGCCTGCCCCGTCGTGCCCGTGGTGTAATGAACGCCCAGCGGCTTGAAATGACCGCTGCTCGTCGCCTGGTACACGCTCACCGTGCTGTTGCCCTTGAAATCGTTCGTGCTGTAAAGCACGGCAACATCGGGTATGCCGTCATTGTTGAAATCAGCCGCCACCGTCGCATCCGACCCCATCCATCCCGGCCCCGTGCTCACCTCCGCGTTGAACGTCCCGCCCGCTTTCCCGTACAGCACACTCACGGTCCCGGTTTGATTCACTGATACCAAATCAAGAAAGCCGTCCCGGTTCAAATCTGCGGTGCTCAGTCCTCCCGGCCCGAATCCCCAGGCCCCGTCCGTGCCATAAATCGTGCGGTACTCAAACGTCCCATCGCCCCGCCCGAACAAAACGTCAATCTGCGACTCCTCCTCGGTTGCCACAAGCGCCACGTCAACATGTCCGTCATGGTTGAAATCGCCAGTAATAATGGAAGCCCCTCCATCGGTAGCCGCCGGACTTGGTGCAAGCTTGAAACTGCCGTCCGGTTGGGTCAATAGGATATTAAGCAGGTTCGAATAGTTTGCTACCGCCAGATCGGGATAACCATCCTCATTGAAATCCGCGATCGTAACATCGACAGTCGGAAATGATCCGAAGGTGATCGGGTACGCCGGCCCCGAGCGCGTGAAGCTTCCGTCTCCCGCGCCATACAAGATACTCAGGGACTGCAGAAACTCGCCCCCAAAACCCCCATAGTTGCCCACAGCCAGATCGAGCTTCCCGTCGCGGTTGAAATCGGCCGTGCCGAAGGGAAGCACACTTGCCTTCTGCTCTCCCAGATGAAACGTGCCGTTCCCGTTGTTGAGAAAGATAGCGAGTCCTTCGCTATTAGTGGTGCCCGGAGTAAATACCCCGACGGCGAGATCGATGTGTCCGTCGCCAGTGAAATCGCCCGCGTACACCGACTGCACAAAACCCCCGGCACCGTGTACTTCACCCCCGGCTGAAACGTGCCGTTCCCGTTGTTGAGCAACACCTCCATCGATCCTCCCGGACTGAAACCCGTCGGATCAAAGCTGGCGGTAATCACGTCCGGATTGCCGTCCCCGTTCACATCCGCAATGCACACGAAGGAAGTCGAATCGGTGGTCGCGTAATGCACCGGCGCGCGAAATGTTCCGTCTCCATTGCCCAGCAGCACCACGATCCCCTGGACAGTTTGATGGAAGACGCCCGACGAATCCACCGTCGTCTGCGTGCCGTCCGCGATCACAATATCGGGATTGCCGTCATGGTTCAGATCGGCGGTTGCGGACGCAAAAGGACTGCCCCCGATGTTCCAGGGCTCCACGGCGACGAATCCACGGTTGGTTTGGGCGGTTGCGGCGGCCAGAGAAAACAAGACAAAGGCAGGAAGGGCGAGAAGCCGAAAATGAGGCATAGAGCTAACCTCGACTGGACTGCTGCGATGCCGTAAGCAATTCAGAGGTAGCTTGCGTCGTAAACGATTTTCTGTGGAAAACCACTTATACTTTTGCTGCGAAACAATAGATATTTACCCCTTCAACAAGACACCGCCGGACAGCTGCAAACAACCAAAGTCGTCGGCCGGGCCCCTTAGCCATTGCCCTTGTATGATCTACAAATAAATGAGGTGTGCATCCCCGCTTCATCCAACCCAGTAGAGGCCCTTCCGTGACCACCACCCCAACTCATCCCACCACCCATCTGCCCACTCATCCCTGGCTCACCGCCGACACCCCGGCGGCTCTCGAAGCCTGGGTCAAATCCAGCCTTGATCGCCACCAGAAGGCTATCGACCGCCTCCTCGCCGAAAAGGGCCCTCGCACCACGGAAACCACTCTGCGCGCCTATGACGATGCCGTAGCCGAGCTTGTCGCCGCCAGCTCCCAGATCGGCCTGCTCGATAGCGTCCACCCCGACAAGGCCATCCGCGATACCGCCCAGGCACAGGCTCAGCTCATCTCCCAGGCCGCAGTTGAGCTCTCTCTCAACCAGAAGGTCTACCAGGCGCTCAATGAAATCTCCGCCGACGGTGCGGACCCCGCCACCCGCCATTACCTTGATCGCACCCTCCTCCAGTACCGCCTCGCCGGAGTCGACAAGGACGATGCCACCCGCGCCCGCCTCAAAGAGTTGCAGGACAAGGCCACCGTCCTCTCCCTCACCTTCAGCCGCAACGTTCAGGATGGCGGCAATACCGTTACCGTCACCGACACCGCCGAGTTGGACGGCCTCCCGCCTGACTTTCTCGAATCCCACCAGCCCGCCCCCAAAGATTCAGAAACAGCGGGCGTCATTACGCTCACCACCGACTTCCCCGACTTCCTGCCCGTGATGACCTTCGCGAAATCGCACGCGTTGCGCCAGCGAATGTTCCTTGCCTACAACACCCGCGCCTACCCCCAGAACCAGCAGATCCTCCTCGACCTGCTCGCCATCCGCAAGGAAATCGCCGAGCTTCTCGGCTTCTCCAACTGGGCCGACCTCGCCACCGCCGACCAGATGATGGAGTCCGCCTCCAACATGCAGGCGTTCCTCGACGAGCTCGACCACGCCTCCCGCGCCGGAGCCGAAAAAGAATATGCCATGCTGCTCGACTTCTCGAAGCAGCAACAAATCGATGCCGCCAGCCGCGGCTACTGGCTCGAACAGTACCGCCGCTCCGCCTTCGACTTTGACTCGCAGTCCGTCCGCCCCTACTTCCCCTACGACCGTGTCGAGCAGGGAGTCCTCTCCACCGCCGCCCGCCTCTTTCAGGTCGAGTTCCGTCCCGCGCCCGATGCCCAGACCTGGCATCCTGACGTCGTCGCCTACGATGTCCGTGACCGTGATACCTGCGTAGGTCGCTTCTATCTCGACATGCATCCCCGCGAAGGCAAGGACAAGTGGTTCTCCGCACACCCGCTTATCCCTGGCATCCTCGACCATCCGCGGGGACGCCGCCTCCCCGAGGCCGCGCTCATCTGCAACTTCCCCGGCGGCCCCTCCGCGACCAAGTCAGGCGACCCCGGCCTGATGCAGCACTCCGACGTCGTCACCTACTTCCACGAATTCGGTCACCTCATGCACGCGCTCCTCGGAGGCCACCAGAACTGGGCTGGAATCAGCGGCATCGCTACTGAAGGTGACTTCGTCGAAGTGCCGTCGCAAATGCTCGAAGAGTTCTTCCGCGATCACCGCCTGCTCGCCACCTTCGCCCATCACTATCAGACCGGCGAGCCCATCCCCGCCGACCTCGTCCTCAAAATGAACCGCGCCGGAGCCTTCGGACGCGCCGACAGCATCCGTACTCAGCTCTTCTACACGACTTGCTCTCTCAAAACCCACACCGAAGACCCCGCCACCCTCAACCTCGACCAGCTCTTCCAATCGCTCTACACACGTTTTCTTCCATACAAATGGATCAACGGCAACCGCATGTACGCGGCCTTCACCCATCTCGTGGGCTACTCATCCAACTACTACACCTACCTATATGACAAAGTGATCGCGCTCGATTTCTTCTCGCAGTTCGCGCGAACCAACCTCCTCGATGACCCCATCGCCATGAAATACCGCCGAACCGTCCTCGACCCCGGCGGCTCTCTACCAGGCAAAGAAATCGTGCAGAAATTCCTCGGGCGCAGCCAGTCCACCGACGCCTTCACCAATTGGATAGGAGAAGAATTCCACCCCGCCGCAGCCGTCTACGACTAGGCCAACCGCCGTAGTAGTCTTCCCGGAGCGTACCTGGACGTGCATTACGTTGTGGACCTGAGACATCCGTTACAAGGCCCCTCGCGGTGCGCTTAGAAATTCTGATCCCGCAGCCGAAGCGGCGGGAATGTGGGAATCCCGAAGGGATTTCCAAGAGAAGTGGGAAGGGTGGGAAGCCGGCTTCTTGGCTTTCCATGCTTTCCACTCCTCGTCATTTCCTCCGCTTCAGCTTTTGTGCCGTCTTCGCTCGAAACTAGAATGTCGTGATGGGATTAAAAGAATCTTCTCTCGAAATGTCTCTGGCGCTTGTGCGACGCTTTCTGGGCGATTACCCGACGGCGCCTTCCTGTGTATTGCTGGCTGGCTCGCGAGGGAAAGGTACTGCGAAGGAGAACTCTGATTATGACTTGATCTTTCTCTATGAAGAACTTACTTCAGGTGCGTGGAGGGAAATGACTTCATATGCCGGGGCGGATTTTGAAATTTTCGCGCACGACTTGCGCACGCTGGAATATTTTCTGCGCGAAATCGAGCGCCCATCTGGTGAAGCAAGTCTAGCCTGCATGATTTTTGAGGGAATTCCCGTACTCGGCGAGAATACTGCTCTTGAAGCTGAAGCAAGGGACATGGTGAAAAGGTTTCTCTCTGCCGGGCCACCACCTTTAAGTGAGGCGACGCTGTCGCAGCGGAGATATGCGATCACAGACCTGGCTGAGATGTTGAAATCAGCGGATTCGAGTGCACAGCAAATTTCGATCGGTAGTGCGCTCCATTCAGCATTAGGCAGTTTTGTCCTGTCAGCCAACGGTCGTTGGGCAGCGAGTGGAAAAGCTCTGCCGGCTGCTCTTCGCAACTTCAATCCAGGCCTCGAATCTAAATTTAGAAATGCGTTCGTGCATCTCTTCACAAGTGGAAAAGATTCGCTTCTACAAGAGCTCGTGGATGACATCCTCAAGCCATTCGGCGGTCGGTTGCGCAGCGGCTTCCGCCAGCAGGCGCCGTCGTCATGGAGATCGCGTAAAGGCTAGTCTCGAAGAGTCGGCCCTCGGCCGGTGGCAGTAGGCTTCCCCTCACCCTCGGCTGTTGATTATCAGATGGGAAAATTCTCTCGTGCTCGGATCGTAGAGTGCTTGCCAGAAGCAGGTACCACCATCCAACACAACGACAAGACGGCGGCGCCAATCCGCCGGAGGCGGATCTTCGCAGAACGCGTTGACGTATATCAGCTTTTCACCACCACGAATAACAGCCACATATTGTTTGAAATACTGCTCCGGATGCTCAATGTGGAGGCTGGGTTCCCAGCGCTCCGCTTTCATTCCGGAGATTGTCGAAAGTTTCGCCTCCAGACCGTCAATATCCGCTTTGTTCGGCTTCCAATTCCCCGGCTGAATTCTGTCGCCCGGCGAGAGCAAAAGAGGCCGGCTCAAATCGCTAGGGGGTAGCAGAACTGAGCGTTGTGCCTGCTGTGCCTGGACGCTCATAGTTAAGAGAAGCAGCAAGGCTGCGATCCACAGCTTACGACCAAGCATTTGCGTGCCTCCATCCCTGTACAGAGAATACGTGTCAAGAGCTGTTCCCGTTAACTTGCGCCCTTGCAAACACTTTTATTTGCAACAATATACTTGACGCACAGGAGCGTAAAGATGCAGACTAATGCAAACACTTTCGGGTGGTCTACCTGTGTCTCAAAACTTATATGGGATTCTCTGCATAGTCGGGATGTTAGCAGGTCTATTTTTGGCTTATCCACAATACCGAGTTGCGCGCCATCGTTGGCAGGAAATTCGTGCGGAGGCAGCGCCGATGCGCAGTGAACTCCCAAACAAAGTATGGCCTCTGATTTTCACGGTGGTTGTGTGCCTATGCCTTGGAGCAATCGGCGTACTCCTGCTCGTTCATCATCCCGTCCCAAAAGTTGTAGCAGTTACGCAGGGTCCACCTCCGCCCACGAAACCCACATCTGTGCCCGAGCAGCCTTCAAAGCCGGGTTCTCCTATTCCAAAAAAATCGGCTGCTCGCCATCGGGTTATCCATCAAGATGGCCACGATAATCAGCAGACGGCAAACCAAGGAAGCATCACACAAAATAACAGCGGCGGAATAAATGTGCAGCAGGGGACAACTGGAGATAACAGCCCGATTCTCAATAGTCCCATTAACGTGAATGCTGATCGTAGATTGACTGGACCGATCCCCGCTAGGCGATCGCCCCAAGGAACCGTGTGGATTTCTACTCTAGGAGATTCGGAAGAGGTAGATTTGGCGGTTCACCTTCAGGTCGCATTAATCAATGCGGGATGGGATGCCCAACTCGGCGCTAGGATGATGATAATTGCTGGAACGTGCAGAGGAATTGAAGTGGGTAGCAATGGAGAATCACAGGCCTCCTCTGAAATCATTTCAGATTTGCATCAGCAGGGCCTAGAGGCCCACTCCGCCCCCCTCCGGAACCGTCAGTTTACGCCAATAGCAATATTGATCTGTGGCCGTCCATAAAGGGGTAACGAGATGGGGAAAAGTTACGAATCCGGTAAGCGGGCGCGTGAGCGGTTTGAGAGCACAATGACCGCGCTTCTTCGCGTACCCAGTGCAGTCAAAGATAAGCCCAAACCTGGGCCTAAACAGTCGAAGAAAGGCAAGGACTAGGCGATGCGCTTGCCCCAACCGGGCCTCCATCCTTGCCTCAGAATTTGAACGACGGCTTTTCCCTCATCCCTACGCGAACCCGGTGGAGCATGAACCACGCGGACTTTTGGGTAACGCCGATGGCCTTCGCCAGTTCGTAACTGGAGATGCCATTCTTGCAATTACAGATCATCCAGACTGCCGTCATCCACTTGTCCAAGCCAAGCGCGGAATCCTCAAAGATCGTGCCGACTTTGAGCGTGAACTGCTTCTGACAGCCGTAGCAGAACCAAATCCGCCGCGTCTTGATGAAGGAATGTTTCTCAGAGCTGCAGCGCGGGCAAGTGATCTTCAGATCGGGCCAGCGGAGCTCTACAGCGTGGCGGAAAGCACGCTCGGCGTCAGAGAAGTAAATAATTGCCTGTTGAAGAGTTATGGGCTTTTTCATCTGGTCTTCATAGAACAATCCCAACTGCAAAGCCAGATTATGCCCCCTTTTATCTGTGCGTCAAGTATATTATTATCCATGCAAAGCAACTGATCTTGATACAGAGAATGCGTGTCAAGAGCTGTTCCCGTTAACTTGCGCTCTTGCAAACACTTCCATTTGCATATGAATTATGGGCGATTTGATATACTGGAATAGTAGGGTAAATTCTCTGAAAAGCGCAGCCTGGGGCTGCGCTTTTTTGTTTGCGGCCAAGCATGAAAGGACCGGGGTAATTGATTGAATACGTTGGAGATACTCGCAACAATTTGAAAGCTTTGGACTTAGCTAGCGCGATAGAGACTAAGTCCAACAAAACAGAGGAGAGCAGGAAAAAAATGACCCCAAACCCAGCAATCATCCCCGAACGCGAACGCGACGTACATGCGGACAAATAATGCCTCCGCCCAAGGCCGGCCCTTCGGCAGAGCTGCCGCGTGGGAGCCAAACAGGATTAGGGTTCAGAGGTTCGGAATCATGTTGCAATTGATTGAATAAGTGCGAGATACGCGCAAGCATTGGAAAAAATTGGACTTAGTTGCCACCATAGAGGCTAAATTAAACAAAACAAAGGAGAGCGGGAAGAAAAGCGATCCCAAACCCGGCAAGCATCCCCAAACCCGAACGCGGCGCGCATCAGGACGGATGACGTGTCCATCAAAGGCCTGCCTTCAGCAGGGCTACAGTATCGGAGCGAAGAAGGGCGAGCATTGAAAGGCCGGGATCATCCTGTTAATTGATTGAATATACAAGAGATAACTGCAACATATTGTAAGTTTTGGACTTAGCCGTCTCGCCAGACGCTAACTCCAACAAAACAGAGGAGAGCAGAAAGAAAATAATGATCGCAAATCCAGGAACTTCGCAAACTGCGCCCAATTGCCACATCTTGGCTAAGTGAATATAATATAGCTATGAAATCGGTCCAGATCGGCGAACTCAAGAACAAGCTCAGCGAATACCTCCGCGAGGTACGCAAAGGCGGGGAGATCCTCATCCATGACCGCAATCTGCCCATCGCCAAAATCGTCCCCTACGTCCCCGAGAGCATCGAGGAGCAGGAGCGCATCCTCATCGCCACCGGCCAGATGACCCCGCGCAAATCCACCGAGAACCGGGAAGAATTCCTGAAGAGATTCTGGGCCAGGCCTCATCCCAAAGTCGAGGGCAGGAAAGCCATTCAGGCGGTCCTCGATGAGCGGCAGGAAGGCTATTGAGGGAGCTCGCCTTTTGGGATTCGAGCGCCCTCATACCGTTGTGTGTCGATCAGGCAGGCACACGGACCGCAAGACGCCTGGATGAGCAATATCAAGCCGTCGTTTGGTGGGCAACTCCGGTCGAGATCGCGAGCGCCTTCGCGCGGCTGCATCGCATGAAGGAAATCGACGGCTTACGACTTGCCCAGGCGCACGGTTATCTACTTGAGTTGCGGACTCAATGGCAGGAGATGGACCCCTCCCCATCCCTCCGCGACTACGCCGAGGCGCTTCTCGCCAGCTACAGCCTGCGAGCCGCCGACGCGCTCCAGCTCGCCGCCGCCAGCACCTGGACCATGCACCGGCCCGCAAATCGTCCGCTGATCTCCGGCGATCAACGGCTTCTTGAAGCCGCTCGTCAGATGGGCTTTCGAACAATTGAAATCTAAGGCTGCCTACTTCACCCGCTCCAGCACTTCAGGCCGTATCAGATAAAGGAAGAACACCAAATTTACCGCCACCATCACAACCAACGGCACCTGGTGAAACCGGAGCAGCATATACACGCCGTAACTCATCGACAGGAAGGCAGCGCCCAGCGTGAGCGCCCATCCCCAACGCTTCAGCTTGACCAGCCCAAACGCCGCGAGAGCAAACATTGCGCAGATGATCACCGCGGGCCCGGGAATCCGCCGCGTAATCACGCCCATCAGCCCCAGCCCGCATTGCGCCAGCATCCACAGCGCGATCAGCGCCATGCCCGGAAGCAGCCCGGCCGCCGCATCCGGCTTTACCCCGCGCTTTCTTGTTTGCAGCTCCGTCATAACGTATGCAGATAGGCCAGCAGATCGTTCAACTGCTCCTCATCCATCGTATTGCCAAATGCCGGCATCATGCTACGCCCATGCATGATCGCGTAGGTCACGCGATCGTCATTCGCCGGAGCCCCGCTCGGCAGATACTTCAGCTTGAACAGCCCCTGCAACCCCGGTCCATGAAGAGAACGCTCGTTGTTCGCGTTGTGGCACCGCGCGCAATCATTGACAAACACCGCACGACCGCGCGTCTCCTGCGGTGTCAGCTCGCTCAACGGCTTCGATGCGGGAAGCGGAGCACGGCATCCGGCGAGTACGCACAACGCAACAGCAACCAGTATCGGTGGAAGGGGACGAAGCAAGGTTGATTCGATGATACCTAATTCGCAGCAGCGATTTCGGCGACGATTCTGTCGATCGCCTTCACCGGCGCATCGCCGTCCGGCCCGTGGTCGTTGCACATGATTGAGAACATCAGCGTTCGCCCGCTCTCCGCCTCCACATACCCGCTCAGAGTGTTCACGCCGTTCACCGTCCCCGTCTTTGCGAAGACCTTGCCCCTGAGAGGAGCCTGCATGAACCGCCCCGCCAGCGTGCCGTCCACGCCGCCCACCGGCAGGCTTGCGCGATACTCCCCGCCCCATGGCTGCCGCGCGGCATACGCCAGCAGCCGCGTCAATGCACGCGGAGCAATCAGGTCGTCCGGTGAAAGGCCCGACCCGTCGAAGAAGACAAAATCGCTTGCATCCACTCCCGCGCCAATCAGGAACTGCCGCACCACCCGCGCGCCCTGCGCGACTGATCCATCGCCGCCTTCGAGACGGCCAAGCGCCCGCAGGTAAAGCTCGGCATGCAGATTCTGGCTCACCTTGTTCGTCACCGTGATGTCCTGCTCGAACGGCACCGACACGTGCGTCGCCAGCACGCGCATTCCGTTCGCCGGCGGCACAATGGTTCGTATCGTCAGCGGATGCAACACCAGCTTCTCATCCACCTCCGCGCGAAAACCCTCCGTATCCACTGCCAGCCGATGTGCCGCCCGTGCGCCGCCCTTCACGGTGATCCCATGCGCCAGCAGCAGCTGCCGCAGGGCCGTCGCCGCAAACTCTGCCGGATCGTCTATCGCCAGCGCCACATGCAGTCCGGTGTCATTCACCGAGCCGAACAGCCGTACCACCTTAGTCCCCGGCATATGGTCAACGCCTGCATGCGCCGCCTCGCGGCCTTGGAGCACCGCCAGCCCGTTCTCCACCTTGTAATAAGGAGTATCCGGAACCCACCTAACGATCCCCTGCGAGGGAGGCGCGAAGGGCGTGTCGTTGGACGCGGAGTCCACGTTCAGGTAAACGACGTCATCGTTCACCGCTAGCGCCGATACTGGCGCGCCGTACTCCCACTCCAGATCGTTCCATGCCCACCCCGATCCGTAAGGTTCCCACTGGAACCACGAGTCGTCTCCCACGATTTCGCCGTCCACTGTCTTCACGCCGCTCGCCGCGATCTGGTCCGCCATCGCCGCCAGCGCACCCAGCGGAGGATTCGGACGCTCGGTCTTTCCGGAAAAAGGATAGTTGCGCCCTGACATCGTAGGATCGCCCGCCCCCAGCAGCAAGATGTTTCCATGCAGCTCGCCCGCGTTGTCCACATCGGCCGACGTGACCGCCTCCGTTGTCCAGGTCGTCCTCGGGGGCAGCAGGGCAAGCGCCGCCGCTGTTGTCGTGAGCTTCGCATTCGACGCCGGCTCAAAAAGCTGCCCGTCGTTCAGCGAATAAATCGGGCGACCATCCTCCGCGATCACTGAAATCCCCCAGTGCGCCCGTGCCATCGCCGGATCCTGCAGGATGCCATTGATCTCCGCCGCTAGATTGCGCCGCCTTGTTCTATGCTTCGGCAACTTCGGTGGATGGACGGCCGCCATCACCGGCAAAGCCGCAAATAAAAGCAGCAGCCATCCACTCCAACGCGCCGATCTCCTCTTCAGTTTCATCTCTGGGCGGAGTGTAGCATCGAGGCAGGATGCCCTTTTCGCGCCGCGATGAGTTTGTCTGGCGACTGCGCTCGCGCTCCCTGCGTTTAGGCCCGCGCACGCTCATCATGGGCGTCCTTAACGTCACTCCGGACTCCTTCTCAGACGCCGGCCAACGCTTTCTCTATCCGGCGACCGCCGCAGCCGACGCCCTGCGCATGTTCGAGCAAGGCGCTGACATTGTGGACATTGGCGGCGAATCCACGCGACCGGGCAAACGCGCGGAAGTGACTGCCGCGGAAGAGCAGAAGCGCGTGCTTCCGGTCATCGAGTCCATAATCAAAACAAAACCCGACGCGCTGCTCTCGATCGATACCTACAAGGCCTCCACTGCCGAAGCCGCTGTGAATGCCGGAGCCGAAATCGTGAACGACATCAGTGCCTTCGCTTGGGACCAGGCCATGCCCCAGACCTGCGCGCGCCTCAACTGCGGACTAGTCCTCATGCACACTCGCGGTCGTCCCGGCGAATGGCGCGCCCTGCCGCCGCTCGCCAGGGACGAAGTACTGCCGTTGGTGAAAACCTGCCTGCAGGAGAGCCTCGACACCGCCATCGCCGCTGGCATCGATCGCAGCCGCATCGCTCTCGATCCCGGTTATGGCTTCGGCAAGTCCTTTGACGAGAATTATCCACTGCTTGCCCATCAAGATAAGCTGCGCGAGCTCGGCCAGCCCCTGCTCATCGGAGTCTCCCGCAAGTCATTTCTCGGGCGGACCCTCGCCCCGCTTCACAACGGAGAAACTGCTCCGATCAGCGCGCGCGGCAACGCGACCGTGGCGGCAACCGTGGCGGCTATTCTTGCGGGATCTCACGTTGTCCGGGTACATGATGTGCGGCCGGCGGCGGAAGCCGCCCACATCGCCGACGCGATTCTCGGAGCGATTTGATACTCCGGTTCAAACTTCCGTCTCCGCATTTCGCGAAAACCGCTTGCGGAGTTGACCGGCAGGCTGTAGGCTAATTTCTCCCCTGCTCCTGCGCTGTTGCTCTTGGCAATCTATGTTCCGGCTAACGCGTGACGGCTTGACAGAGCCGTTGTGCTTGGCCGTTTCCACTCTATAGTAGGTGGCAGGGGCAGCGCAATGAGCGGCAATACCCAAGAATCAATTCCGGATGCACCGGCACAGAAGTCCGTCACGGACTGGCTGATGCAGGTCATTTCCCGAAATGAAACCAGCGAATCACACGGCCATGACCCCGGCAAAAACGGCAACGGCTCTGGCCTGAACGGCCATGCTCCGGGCCGAAACGGCCACGTCCTCGGACCTGAAGAGGCGCATGCAGATACCGTTTTTGGCAAGATAGAAAACGGCAACGGTTCGATTTCGGTGGTGGATCCGCCGAGCCAGCTGGCGAATTTACAGAGCTCGGCAGCGGACGTCACGGCGGACGATCTTTGCGGGCCTCCGGCGTTCGGGCCGGTTCCGCGCTCTTTCTTGGATCAGATTTCGCCGGACGACCTGTGCTGGGTTCCTAAAGCTGAGCCGGTACTGGCAGCAGAGCCGGAATTCGTAAAGCCGGCCGTTGAAGAACCGCCATTCGTTTCCGTTCAACCGCAGTCGGTCTCCCCCCAGGTCGCGGCCGCTGTCGATGAGCCCCCCTTCGTCTATGTTGAGCCACAGCCAGCTCCTACTCCGGTGACGGCGGCTGTTGATGAGTCTCAACCCGTCTACAGTGAGCCGCAAGCGCCTGCTGCCTCCGTGACGGCGGCTGAGGAACCGCAACCAGTTGCAGAAATCCAGGCAGCAGTATTGGCTGCGCCTGTAGTTGACGCTAGCCCTGTTGTCACATATCCGGAGCGGCAAGTTGCCGCGTTTGAACCAGCCCCAACAGCAGCTGAAATTTCCGCTGCGGAGCAGCTTGCGCAGCCCGAGCCGCCTGTCACAATCGCTCCAAGGCGCCGGGTGACGGATGTCTTTGATGTGTTTAATATCGATGAGCCAACGGCTGCAATCGCGGAAGTTCCCGCGTCGGTGCAGCCTGAGCCTCCCAGCATGCCGACCCTTATGCCGGCGGAGGTGTCTGTTCCAGCGGCCGCAGTGCAGATGCCAGTGGCGGCGAATCCGGAGCCGGAAATAATTCCGCATCCGGAGCCGGAGATACTTCCCAGGATTGAGCCAGTACAGATCGAGCCAGCCCCGCGAGCCGCGGCGGACGTCTTCGCCGTCGCTGAGACCGTAGTGGATTTGCCTCCGGCTGCGGCTCCTGTGCTGGAGGTTCATGCGAACCCCGAACCCGCGACGCGAGTCGAAGCTCATGCGGAGGTCCTGGCGCCAGCGCCGCTGGAAGCACCGGTAGTTGCGGCTGCGGTGCATCCCACGCTGGAAATGCCGGCGATTGAGGCTGCGCCTTCGATGGCGACCGAAGCCCTGGCGAAGGCGGAAGTTGCCGTGCCGGAAATGCCCGCGATTGCGTCGGCGGAAAGTGCTCCCGCCCCAGAGCCGCAGATGCAGGCAGAGGTTCTGGCCCCAGCGCCCACACCGACTGCAACTGCATCGGCGGAAATTTCCGGCGGCTTGGCAAAGATCGAGCGGGAGGCCCCGGCCAAGCGGGCGAGACGAGGGAAGCGGGAGCGGGCAGTCACCGTCGCGGACATCTGCCGCGACTGGGTACTGCAGGAGATGATGGATCGGGAGGGGCCCGGAATCATAGGGGGAGCTGAGCCGGAAGAAGAGCTTGAAGATTCGCCCGAAGGTGAGGAATCCGAAGAGAGCGCGTCTGCACGTGGCGGCGTCTGGGCCGAGGGCGAGCGCAAAGAGATGACCGAGGGGACATCGGAATCGGCCTTGGCACTGAACGATGATGCGTCAGAAATTGACGGGGATCCTCGGAATTCCGCCGTGCGGACATTGCTTCATATGGGCTCGATGCTGCCGTGGCTGGCTCGCGAGTCGCCTGCAGCCGACTCCAGGAACAAACAAAGCATCGCGCTTACCCAGGAAGTCCGGCAGGAAGTCGCCGGGATGCGACTGGTGCAGCACGAGATACGCTCCACAGTCCACGATCACTCGTTGCAACTGAAACGAGTGGAGGACCAGCTGACCCGCGTTCGCGAGACGCTGGTGGACGACGCGGACGAGACAGCCGAGTTGGTCACAAGCGTCAAGAGCACCACGCGTACGGTGCAGGTGGTTGGGATAAGCGTTTGCGCCCTGCTGGGCTTCGTCCTGGTTATGGTTATGCTGCTATTCCTGCGCGCAAAATAAAGCGGACCGTCACGCGAACCGCCGTCTATCTGGTGCAGGAAAGTTGGACCCACAAACCGGAGATGGCTCGCTGTTGATCCAGTGGACATTTTTTCCACGCTGTCAAAGGATATTTGGCGGCTTTGCGCTCACTTTTCGGAGGGACCGCGTCTGGCACTTGCCAGTTGTGGATATTCGGGTCTAGGATACGTTCCAGTTCTCTTCTGGCGGCAATCCCCCAACCGCAATCCGAATGCAGTCAACCTACATTGCAATTCCGTTGTTACCTTACCTCAAGCCAGCGCGGAGCAACTTCTATGGCATGGTATGCCTACTGCATTACCGAGAAACAATCCTTTCCTGAAGTTCTTCGTCACCGTAAACCGATACCGATGGAATCGGTTGCGGGCATTCAGGGTAATCAAGTCTTTTTATATCCAGCCAGTGATTTAGCGGTAATCGTAAGCGAACATTCTCCTGCTGACCCCCTCAATCAGAAAGCCGCCGTGGACCACGCCAGGGTGATAGCAGACTGCTTCAAACAATCCACCGTTTTGCCGTTCAGGTTTGGAACGGTTTTTGGGGACGACGAGTCGTTGCGGCGGTCAATCCGGTCCAACCAGCGGCAGTTTGTTACAAATATTGACCGGTTGCGCGGCAAGGCGGAGATGCACTTGAAAGTGACGCTGGACGACTGCTGCAAGGAGCAGATCCGGCGCACTATGCCCGACCCGGTGACGGTTGGGCGGGCGTACCTCACCAACCTGCGCGAGAGCGCATCTCTGCAGCGCGAGCGGCAAACCAAGGCGCGAGCGGTATCGGTACAAATGCACCGCATGTTTTCTCCGTTGGCGGAGGAGATTACGTGCAAGCGGACTGAGACCGGCAAAATGCTGCTGGACATCGCGCACCTGATTGATCACAAGTGCGTGGAACGGTACCAGAACAAGTATTCGAGCGCGAGCATTGCGCTGAAGGACTGCCAAATGCAGCTCTCAGGGCCATGGCCTCCGTACCACTTTGTGCATCGTCTCACGCGGGGGGCGCAGGCGGCCTGACCGGCAGAGCGGTGCATCAAAAAAAGAAGCCCCGGCGGACCCACGAACCGCCGGGGCTTTCATTCGGAGGAACGAACCGAGGGGAATCTCTGCGAGAGCACCCGCGCGAACCTCTTAAGTGTGAGACGGACGAGGGGGCGGAAAAAGACTCATATTTTTTGTGAGATTTATAAGAATTGAAGCCGTACAAAGTTCAGCCGGATTTGGAGGGGGCCCGAAGAGGGCGCGTTGGTCGCGCTGAAACCACCGGCACCTTATGCTTAAGCGGCAAATGCCCTTAATCCAGACTTCGCAACCGAATCGCTATCTCCTGCACCTGCCGCGTCAAATTCACGATCTCGTCCGCCTTTCCTGCCCGCTCCGCATCCTGCAATGCTCCCCGAATCGCCCGCTGCTCCTGTTCGAGTGAGGACCTTCGCAAGCTGAGGATCGCCGATTCCGCGTGCTCCGGCTCTGGCTCGGCCCCATGCACTGAGACCAGCACCGCCGCCAGTGCCTGGCGCTGCCCCGGCGCCAGCGCCTGCATGGGGTCCGCCCCCGACTCGCGCGATCGTAGCCGCTCCAGAATCTCGCGCACATCCTCGCGCAATCGCCCAAAGTCTCCCTCGTGCTTCAGGTACGCGGCCTCCGCCGCCATATAGATCTCGCTCCCACGCGGAGACGAAAACGCCTGCATGAGTATCTGCTCCGCCCGCGAAAACGGCGCAGCACCTCGGCCGCCCACAAAGTCGCGACGCTTCGCCGCCGCCTCTTTCAATTCTTCGCGCACTAGCGCCGAATCGATTCCCAGCTTCTGCGCCGCATCCATGGCAAACTCGTCCCGTGCAATGCGGTTCGGCATCCGACGGATGTGCGGCAGCAGATAATTCAGCGCCTTGATCTTCGCCTCCGGTGTGCGCGGAGGAAATAGCTGGCGCGCGCGTTGCAGCAAATACTCCTGCTGCCTCCGCGCTCCGCGCAGAGCCGCCATATACGCCTTCGCCCCGCGCTCCCGCACATACCTGTCCGGATCGAGGCCGCCCTCGAGGGTCACTACCTTCACCTCGAATCCCTCTTCCGTCAGCAGGGCAATCGATTTCTCCGCCGCATTCGCCCCAGCCGTATCGGGATCAAAGTTCACAATCACGCGCGTCGTATACCGGCTCAACAACCGCACCTGCGCTTCGGTGAACGCGGTCCCACTGGTGGCCAGCACATTCGTAATTCCGGCGAGATACGCCGAAATGCAATCCATCTGTCCTTCGACCAGCACTGCAAAATCCGCCTCGCGGATCGCCCCCCGCGCCTTGTCGAGGTTGAAGAGCACGTGCCCCTTCGTATACAGCGGAGTCTCCGGCGAGTTCATATACTTTGGTCCCGCCTTGTCGCCGCTCTCCAGCGACCTTGCCGTAAACGCAATTACCCGTCCGGACTCATTCGCAATCGGAAACGTAATCCTCTTCCGAAACCGCGAATAAAGTGGCCCCGGCTTGCCATCTTCCTGTTCCTTGAAGCTGAACAGCCCCGAAGCCCGCAGCGTATCCACGTCTGCCAGCGCTTGCAAACGATCCCGCAGTGCATGGAATGACTCCGGAGCATATCCAATCCGAAACTTCGCAATCCCGGCATCGTCCATCCCGCGCCCCGTCAGGTACTCCCGTGCTGCCGCGCCCTCTGCCGACGTTAATTGCTGCTCGAACCACGCCGTCGCCGCCTCATGCAGCTCAATCAGCTTGCCCCGCTGCCGGCTCTCCGCCGCCTCTTCAGGAGAGGAGAACTCCCGCTTCGGCAAGGGAATCCCGCACTTCACCGCCACCGTCTTCACCGCCTCGGGAAAGCTGACATTCTCGATCTTCTGAATGAAGGAGAAGATGTCCCCCGACTGCCCGCACCCAAAGCAGTGGAAGAACTGCCGCCCCGCATGCACGGAGAACGATGGCGTCTTCTCCGCATGAAAGGGACAAAGCCCGCTGAAGTTCTGCGCCCCGGCCTTCTTCAGCCGCACAAACTCGCCGACGATCTTCACGATATCGGCCTGCTGCTTCACGATCTGGGCAAAGTTGTCAGCCATGCGTTGCGAAACCCGGAATTATCGCTTCATCATAATCGCCGCACAAAATCCGCGACTATTCTGGCGGTCTGCCGAGGCAACTGCTGAATCAGGGCGTGGCTTCCATTCAGCACCACCACCTCGAGGTCCGGTTTGACGCTCCGCATCTCCTCAAGACATACCGGATTCACCAGCTGGTCATAGCGTGCCTGCATGCACAGCACCGGCACGTCTATCTGACGAAGGTATCGACGCACGTCGCATGTCTCCACAGCCTGCACGCGTTCCATCAATACCTCGGGCTCAACAGAGGCAATCGCCGCCGCCAGCCGCTTCAGGAGCGCCTTCGGAGCGGTCGGGCTCAGTGTCATCAGCCTCGCTGCAAACCTGTTCACCGGCAGATATGCCAACAGCGGCGTGAGAAAAGGCGTGAGCCATCGCAGTACTCCACGCACGGGACTCGTCGCGAATCCGGCGGACAGGACCACGCCCTTGAGATTGGCAGGATTGGTCACCGCAAACTGAATCGCAAGCGGCGCTGAGTACGATTCCGCCACCATCACGTACGGCTCGAACGCGCCCACCCAGGAGGAAACCCGCAATCGCACCAGGTCCAGAAGCTCCGCATATGAGAGCGATACATCATTCGGATACTCGATCGTCTGCGCCACAAGGCCATCGGGAAGCGCCTCGACGAAATTCGCGAAAAGCTTCCCAGTCCCGTACATCCCGGGGAGAAGCACGAGCTTGGTTGCTGCGGGTCCATGCGCCGGATCGGCTGTCACTTTCGTCTAAATCGCACGCCGTCTTTCGAATCCTCGAGCACGATCCCCTTCTCCGCCAGTTCATTTCTAATCGCATCGGCGCGCGCGAAGTTGCGGCTCTTCTTCGCCTGTGTCCGCTCCTCCACCAGCGCCTGAATCGCCTCGTCTGATAATGCGTTCTGCGCCAGCACCTCCTCGGACGCCTCGTTCAATCGGCCCTCGCGCTCGGCCCAATCCAGCGCAAAACGTGTCCACTTGGCATCATGGTCCTCAAGGACCGCAAAGACTTTGTCGAAATTCGCTAGGACCTCTAACACCTGCGCCGCATTGCGCGCGCCGAGCGTTCCTGCGTCCATCGCCGCATTCCCCGCCCGAACCAGATCAAAGATCGCCGCCCTTGCCTCCGCCGTATTGAGATCATTTGCCAGCGCCGCACGAAAATTCTCGCTGCACTTTACCGTCTCCGCCGCCAGCCCGGCATTCTCCGTCGCACCCGGCGTCGCACTTTTTATTCTCTGGAGGAACGTCCGAAGCCGTTCCACCGCGCCCGTCTCCGCCGCCAACCCTTCGAATGTGAAGTTCAACTGCTGCCGGTATGGGACGGATATCAGCAGCATCCGGATCGCCGACGCTTTGTACCCTTTCAGCAGCAGGTCGCGCAATGTATAGAAGTTCCCCTCCGACTTCGACATCTTGCGCCCTTCCACCAGCAGAAACCGCACGTGGAACCAGTGCCGCGCGAAGGTTTGGTGAGACGCCGACTCCGACTGCGCAATTTCGTTCTCGTGGTGCGGGAACATCAGGTCCTCACCACCGGCGTGAAGATCAAACCCGTCCCCCAGATACTCCGTGGCCATCGCCGAGCACTCAATATGCCATCCCGGACGCCCCGGACCAAGCGTCGTCTCCCAGTGGTACTCACCCGGCTTGGGCGCCTTCCACAGCGCAAAATCCCGCGCCGAATCCTTATCGTACTCATCCACATCCACCCGCGCGCCGTCCGTAATCCCGCCAAAGTCCTTCTTCGACAACTTCCCGTAGTCCGGAAACTTGGCAATTCGGAAATACCAGGAGCCATCTTCGGTCCTGTACGCGCAATCCTGCGCTGCCAGCTCGTCGATCAACGTCACCATCGCCGGAATATGCTCGGTCGCACGCGCTACAATCTCCGGCTTCTCCACGGCGAGCGCGTCCAGGTCCTCGAAAAACGCTTTCTCGTATCGCGGCGTGTACTCTCCGATCTCCACGCCTGCCGCCGCTGCATTACGAATGATCTTGTCATCAACATCTGTAATATTCATCACGTGCTTCAGCATCACGCACTGCAATTTCAAAAACCGCCGCAGCACATCTACCTGAAGAAACGTGCGGAAATTTCCGATGTGCCCGTAGTCGTAGACTGTCGGCCCGCACGCATACATGCGCAACGCCTTGCCGTCGGAAGGAGAAAGTTCTTCAATGCGGCCGGAAAGAGTATTGAAAAGTCTGATGGTCATTCGTGCGGCAGGGTGCTCACAATTTTTCTAAGCCGATTTTATGCTTTTTTGCGCTTGCCACGGGGAACCTCTCGTGACGGCCAGTTTCCTGCGCAACTTCCCCACTGTCTTCATTGCGATCTCAAAATGAACATCCCGCATACGGTCAATCTCCGTCACCAGCCCCGAACGCTTCTTGCCCAGATGCTTATGCGCCCGCTCGGCCAGCAGCAGCCAGTCGTGCCAGTCGCCGATCTCACCCTGGATTCTCTTGAGTGCATCGCCCACCGTCTTGGCACGCTTGCCCTTGCCGCCTCCCTCTGTGATGTAGCGCGCTTTCTTGATGCCTTTGCGGAAATCATGCAGATTGCCCACGTCGAGCTTTCCTATCCGCGCCGCCACACGGCCAAATTCAGCCAGCGCCGCTTCCGCCGCATCCGGCTTGACCTTGAGCGCGCTACCGCGCCGCGCAATCGCAACCGCGTCAAGGTGACTGTCCAACTTTGCGGCCCATTTCGCGGCATTTTTCTTCAGCGCCGCCGCATCATCCTCGCGTTGGTCTTTCAGAGCGTGGTCCAGCTTGTCGAGCTGCCCCGCCATCCCGCTCTCCGGTTCTTCCGTCGAAACCTTCATCTCCATCTCGATCACCGGAACCGCTTCCTTCAGCAGCTTTCTCTGCACATCCAAATCCCGCACCGGAGCCGCCGCCCTGCGAATCTTCTTCAGCAGCCGCCGCCACGCGCGCACCGCCTTCGTCAACGCATCGTTCTGCCCCGCTTCTCGCAGCATCCACTCCAGCATCGCCTCAATGCGCCGAGTCCCTGTCCGCGCATCATGCACAGCGTCCACATCGGGGTCGTCTCCGCACTTCCGCAGGCTCTCTTTCAACGCGTTCGTTAGCTCGCTCAGACGTGAATCGCTTCCCGAACTCTTTTCTCTTCGCCAATCTCCTCGCATCGTTTATCTCGCAATCTCTAGCACTCTGCCACCCGGAGACCACAAGTCCGGATGCCACCGTCAGGCGCGTGTGCCGTTGCGGCCAGCACTTGTTATTCTGAATTCTGCACGGAAAACTACCCACGCCGTCTCACATGCCCACGCAAAACTTCCCCGTCCGGCCCGAACCGGTTCCGCCTAACCGTACCCTCTACGCCTCGCCCGCGCGCGCCTGGACGCTGCTCCTGCTCGTCTTTTTCGCCGTCCACTTTATCGCCCTTTTCTCGCCGTCGCTGCTCGACGACGCCGACGCCACCCATGCCAACGCCGCCCGGCACATCGCCCGCAGCGGAGATTGGGTCACTCTCTACGTCAACGGAATCCGATATCTTGAGAAGCCTCCGCTCCCCTATTGGCTGGCCGCCATCGATTACCACATTTTCGGATACAACACCTTTGCCACGCACCTGCCCATCTCCCTCGCCGTGCTGGCGTGTGCCATCCTCGCGTGGTTCTGGTCCCGCCGCGCTTATGGAGACCGTGCCGCCTTCTACGCCGCCCTCGCCGTGCTCACCTCCATCGGCATATTTCTCTGGACGCGTTTCTTCATCCCCGAATCGCTCCTCACCTTCTTCCTCACCCTTGCCCTCTACTGCTTCCTTACCGGACTCGAAGACCGCCGCCCTGGCCGCTTCTATGCCGCCTACATCGCTCTTGCCATTGCCGTGCTCGCCAAAGGACTCATTGCTCCGGTCTTCTTCTGCGCCGCCGTCATTCCCTACCTCCTCATCACCGGAGAATGGCGTCACTGGCGCCAAATGCGGCTGTTCACCGGCTTCCTGCTCTTCCTCGCCATCGCCGCGCCCTGGCATATCCTCGCCGGCCTGCGCAATCCCGATCACGGAAATCCGCACGGCAACATCCCCACTCCCGGCCACGTCCACGGCTTCTTCTACTTTTATTTCATCAACGAACACTTCCTGCGCTTCCTCGGCCTGCGCTATCCGCATGACTACAACAAGCAGCCGTGGTTCGCCTATTGGCTCGGTCAGCTTGTGTGGCTGTTTCCCTGGAGCCTATTTCTTCCCGCCGCCGCTGTCCGCATCTGGCGCAACCGCCACATCTTCGCCTCCGACCTACGCCACGACTCCACCAACACCATCGAATTTCTGCAGCCGCAGCTCACTGCACAGTCGGCCTCAACCTTCGCCGCACGTCTCCGCTTCCGCGCCCGCGCCAGCTTGCTGCTGGGCATCTTTGCCGCCTTCATCCTCGTCTTCTTTGCCGTATCCACCAATCAGGAGTACTACACTTGGCCCGCATGGCCGGCCATCCTTATCATGATCACCGGCTCGCTCGCCATGATTGAAGAGGCGCCTGAGGATAGCCGCTGGATCAACTCCTCCAGCCGATGGCTCACCGCCATGCATGCCGCCTTCGCTGTCATCGGCATCGCCGCAGCCGCCGCCCTCGCCTACGGACTCTGGACCGCCCGCCATCTCGCCTTCGTTCCCGACATCGGCACACTTCTCGCCCATCGCGGAGTCGGCGGATATTCGCTGGCCACCTCGCACCTGTTCGACCTCACCGGCCCGTCATTCGCCGCGCTGCGCCTTCCCGCGGTCGTCGCCCTGCTCGCCCTCCTCATCGGCCCGCTCGCCGCATGGGTCCTCCGCCGCTATAGCCATGGTCTCGAAGCAACCACCTCCGTCGCCTTCACCATCGCCCTCGTCCTCATCGCCGCACATATCGCTCTCGAACGCTTCAAGCCCATGCTGTCATCCAAGGCAATGGCCAGCACCATCAATTCCATCTCCCACACGCGTGGCAACCACGAGTATCGGCTCATCATTTACGGAGACCAGGCCGACGCCTCCTCCGTCATCTTCTACACCCACCACCCTGCGCTCCTCGCCCACGGAAGCAGCAACTACTTCGAGCCCCGACTCGGCAAGGACGGGCATCCCCGCGAGGCCACCTTCGGCTCCTCAATGATCTGGGGTTCGGATTATCCCGACGCGCCGCACATCTTCATGGCCGACCCGCAGCTTCTCGCCATGTGGGGAACCGGCCCGCGCATCTTCCTCTTCGTCCCTGCAGAATTCCACGACCACGTCGAACAACTCATGGCCGCCCACGGAAAAACACTCTACAAACTTCAGGAGTTAAGCGACAAGACCCTCTACACCGACCGTCCGGTCTAAAGCACTCGCCCAAAGCTCAGCTCACTGGCAAAACCAAATACTGCTCCAGCTTCCCATCCGGCATCGTGTACGTCGTCACCCGCACCTTTTGCCGAGAATTCGCAAACTCCACCGCATACGATCGGAACGTCATTCCTCCGCGCAGCTCGTCCGCAGTCTGCTTGAAAGAAGCCGGAACGCCTAGAGGCCCCAGGCTCGTCTGAAAATCACCCAGCGCCTGCGCGTCGAAATACGCATTGCAGTTCGGCGTAAAAAGCGCGCGGTCGATCTTGCCCTGCTGCAATCCCACAAAAATCTCCCGCGCCTGCTTCTCAGCGCCCGCTCCTGAAGCCGCACCCGCTGCCTCAGCCTGCTCCAGCACCAGCGGAGCCAGCGCCTTCGCAATTCCCGATGCCGCCGGCGACGCATCCTGGTTCGTCAACACCGCAATGGCCGCCTTCTCCTGAGGAAACACCTCGTTTTCCGCCACAAATCCCGACACCTCGCCCGAGTGCTCATAGGCAACATGCCCATTCAAATCGCGCACAAACAAACCCAATCCGTAATGCGAATTCTCTCCGCTCTTCAGCATCACCGGTGCAAACATCTCGTCGTACGATTTCGCATCCAGCAGCGACCGATTTATGACGCTGATGTCCCACTGCGCCAAGTCATAGGCCGGCATTGCCAACTCTCCCGCGGCAAACATCCAGCCGCGGCCCTCTTTCGGCGCCGGCCGCAACGGTCCGAGTGCATATCGGATATATCCTTCCGCGTCCGTATCTCCCAGCCTCTCCGCATCCGAGTCCCAGACATGCCGCATGTCCAGCGGCCTGAAGATATTCTGCTGCAGAAACTTGATCAGAGGCTGGCCGCTCACCATCTCAACAATCCGACCCGCGATCACATAATTGGTGTTCGAGTATTGCCACTGCGAACCCGGATCGAAATCCAGCGGCTTCTTTCCCCACACATTCAGAATGTGCTGCGCCGTCGTTGCCTCGCGCATCGGAGGCATCAGGTAATCCTCCGGCCAGAAATCCTGATAACCCGACGTGTGCGACAACACCATGCGCAATGTCACCTCGTTCGCGCGTGTCAGGTCCGGCAGATACTTCGACACTGGATCGTCAATCGAAAGCTTCCCCTGCTGTTCCAGCAGCAATATCGCCGCCGCGGTGAACTGCTTTGAAATTGATCCGATCGAGTACCGCATCGCCGGAGTCGCCTCGACCGGCGGATCGAGCTTCGCCTTGCCATATGCGTGCGTATACACAATAGCCCCATGCTCCACCACAGCGACAGACGCAGACGGAACGCCCGTCTTCTCCAGCACAGCATTTGCGGCCGCATCCATCTTCGCCCTAACCTCAGGAGCGATCGTGTCCACAGTCAGCGAGCTCTGCCCATATGCCGTACCCATGCCCAGCAACACCGCAGCCGACAAACAAAAAATTTGCCTCACCAGACCCTCCCAAAACACAACCACATTTGTAACAGAACCGGCAATCACCCTCCGAAGATGCTTTCCCGTTTCCGTTTTCCCGTTTACCCTTTAGTTCAGTGCGCGCCGTCGCTCTCATCCTCGCTCTGCTCGCAGCCGCCCCGCCCGCCCAGAAAGCCGCCACCACGCCGGCGCAGTCTCCGCCACGTCGGCCTCAGTTCTGGATAATGTCGCGCCATTCCACCGACCTTCTTCTCCAACCTGTTCCGCAGCCTAACCAGGTGCGACTCGCGCAGCTCAAGCAGACATTCAACGACCTTGAATGCCGGGGCGCCTCTCTTCGCGAACTGCCATCGCCAGGCGGCCCGAACCTTCTGTGCATCTTGCTCGGAGGCACTTCCCCGGATCTGCGCCCCGATCCCGGAGCAATCCTCATCATCGCCAACTACGAGCACGAGGGTGCTGGACAGAGCGCGGTCGACGACTGGACCGGGGCGATCACGCTGCCCTTTCTCTACCACGCGCTTACGTTCATGCCACGCCGCCACACGTTCCTACTCGCGGAAGTGAACGGAGCCGCGGGAGCCAAAACGCTGTACGATTCTTTCACTCCCCAACAGCGCGGAGAAATCAAAGGCTTGGTCGCTCTTGATTCTCTCGGACTGGGCCCTCCGCAATATTATGTCAACCCCAACGATAGTTACTTCTATGGACGGTCATTTCTCCTCCACCAACTCTTTCAGGCTGCGTCCGATCAGAACATTGACGCTCCCCATGCCGCGATTCCCGGTCCGTGGTTCAAGACTGATGTCACCCGCGAGTTCCGCCACCGCGGTATACCCTCCGTGGTCATTCACTCAGTAACCTTCAGAACCCGCGATCTGCCCGGCTCTTTGCGAGACAATGCAGACGCCATCGATCACGAGGTCTATTTCCAGACGCTTCTGCTGCTCGATTATTACGTCGCCGAGTTGGACGAGCCCTGGCCACCCTTGGCCAGCCAAACCTCCTCCCGCCCTCACGGCGGCCGCCGCCACTAACTCCCGCCCTCACGGCGGCCGCCGCCACTAAAAATATCTCCCGTCTCGCCTCGCATAAAATTAAGCTGTGGCATCGCAGCCCCTTCCCATCCCCGAACAGCAAACTTCCTCCGCTGTCGAATACCCCGCATCCCGCAGACAAACTCGCGGGCTCGCCGCACAAATCCCGCAATACTGGCACTTGCTCTCGCTCGACGCTCCCACTGTCGCGTCTCTCTGGGCATGGAGCCTCGCCCGCGCTCTCAACATCGCCATCCCCGCCGATTCCCTCCTGTTGCTATTCGTCGGAACATGGCTTCTCTATATTGCTGACCGCATCCTCGACGGTCTCCATAAAAGCCCCACCCGCCTGCGCCCCCGCCACCTCTTCTATATCCGGCACCGTACTGCCGCCCTCCTCGCTCTCATTCCCGCCACCGGGCTCCTTACATGGCTTATCTGCGCCCACATGATCCCGCCCGCCCGCCGTGCAGACACCGCCATCATCGCCATTTTTGCCGCCTACTTCTCGCTCGTCCATCTCCGAAAATCAAAAGCCGAGTCCTGGTTTCCCAAAGAACTAATCGTCGCCGTCGTCTTCGCTGCCGCCACCGCCGTCCCCGCATGGACGCGGCTGAACAGCGGCCTCGCGCCTCGCGTCATCCTTCTCGCGATCGACATCCTCTTCGGGGCCCTCTGCTGGCTCAACTGCATTGCCATCGAAAAATGGGAGCAGTCGCGCCTGTTCTCAAAACCCGCCATCATCGCGCCGGTTCGTTCCGGACCCAATCACAATACCGTCAACATGCCGCTTCGTTCTCGGCTGAACCTCATCCCTCCCGCTCACATTACAGATGGCACCACCCGCTGGGGACAGCGCCGCCTCCGACCCATCTGCGCCGCTGTCGCCCTCGTGGCCCTCCTCGCTGCCTACAGCATCGCATTCGTTCCCCTGTTTCAAATCAGCCAACTTCCAGCCATCGCCGTGTGCGGCGCCGCCGCCATCTCCGCCGCGCTCCTCTTCGCGCTGGACTATTCCCCACTTCCCGCCCACAAGCTTCGCATTGCCGCCGACGCAGCCCTGCTCACTCCGATTCTGCTGCTGCTGGTTCGCTGATGCCGCCCGCTAACTTCGATCGCATCGCCCGAATCTACCGCTGGCTCGAATACCTCTCCTTCGGGCCCATGCTCGAGCGATGCCGCTTCTACCGCATCCCTCAGCTCACTCCCGAAAATTTCCCCGGCCGGCGCATCCTCGTCCTCGGCGATGGTGACGGACGCTTCCTCGCGCACCTCCTCGCCCGTAATCCCCGCCTCCAAGCCGACGCGGTCGACCAAAGCCCCGCCATGCTCCGCCTCCTCCAATCCCGCGTCGCCTCCGTAGGAGGCGCCAACCGCGTCCGCACCCACCTGACCGACGCGCGTGCCTTCCAACCCGCGCCCCAAGCCGATTCCGGCGCTACCTATGATGCCGTCATCACCCACTTCTTTCTCGACTGCCTCACCATCGACGAAGTCCACTCTCTCGCCCGCAACCTCCGCCCGCAGCTCGCGCCTAACGCCCTCTGGATCGTCTCTGAATTCGCCATCCCCCGCGGTCCGGCCGCTCTCCTCGCCCGCGCCATCGTCGGCTCCCTCTACGCCGCCTTCCATGTCATCACCGGACTCCGCACCCGCACTCTCCCCGACTACGCTGACGCCCTCAGCCAAGCCGGCTTCGCCCTGCATCACCGCCAACGTTTCCTCGCCGGTCTTCTGGTAAGCGACCTCTGGCGCGAAGAGAGCGAATAGCCTACGGGCGGTTCACTGGTCCCTATTTCCTCGCTTCCTGTACTCTTTTTCCATCATGGAATCTCGTTTCCTGCTGTCTCCTCTCGCGGCACTCCTCATCGCGCTGCCTGCCTTCGCGCAAACCCAGAATGTAGTTCCTAAGCAAGACCCGCGCATCCCCGCGCTGCTTCACTCTCTCGAAGAGGTCAAGAGCATCCGCGAAACGCAGATCTCGCCCGACGGCAATCTCGTCGCATGGACGGTCGGTGGAGGAGGCATCGTCCTCGCACCTCTCAGCAACCCCGCGCAGACCCGCCACGTCACTGCATGCGCACATACCGGAGCATCGCCATCGGCACCCACCGCAGACAGGCCTTCTTCAAGGTTCCGGGGACACGAGGGCGGACTTGCCTGGTCGCCAGATTCCAGGACTCTCGCCTTCTTCTCCGACTGTTCTCAAAACAAAAGCGCGGACAGCGGAGAATCCTCCCAGAAAATGGCCCTTTTCACCGAAGATGTAGCCACTCCGAACGCCGTCCCGCATCAGCTCGCTTCGCTCAACGGATTCGCCAAGTCCCTCGAGTATTCGCCCGACGGAAAATATCTCAGCTTCCTCTACGTCGAAGGAGCCACTCGCCCGTCAGGAGCCCTCGCCGCCATGAAGCCCCCGTCAGGCGTCATCGGCGTCGAAGGCTTGGAAGTCCAGCGCGTCGCCGCGGTCGATGCCTCCGCCGGGAACCTCACTCAGATCACCCCTGCCAACCTCCACGTCTACGAATTCAGCTGGTCGAAAGACGCGAAGAATCTCACCTTCATTGCCGCCCCGCCTCCCGGCGAAGACAACTGGTGGACCGCGATGCTCTACGTCGAGTCAGTTGCCGAATACGACAGAATCTCTGGAAGCCATCCCGATAGCACCTTTATCGGCCGCGATCCCCATGTTGCCTTTGACCCCAACACCACCATAGGCCCCCTCCACGGACTCCAGATCGCCGTTCCCCGCTTCTCCCCTGACGGCGGCAAGATTGCCCTCATTGGCGGGCTCATGTCCGACCAGGGGCCCACCGGCGGCAACATCTACACCATTCCCGCCACCGGAGGCGAAGCAACCGACGTCACTCCCGACCGCCCGGCGACCCCCGCCTGGTTCACCTGGATTGACGAGCAGCGGCTCGGCATCGCCGAAATGAAAGGTCCCGACTCGCACCTCTTCGTTTACAACATCAACACCCAGCAGGAATCGCCCGACATCAACCTCACCCTGCCTGATTCCGTAGGCGCCGGCGATCTCGAGATGCGCATCTCCACCTCACAGACCAACAACATCGCCTTCATTGAATCCTCCTTCGACCACGCTCCTGAAGTCTGGGCCGGGCCCCTCAACGATCTCAAGCAGATCACTCACTATAACGACAACCTCAAGCCCGCCTGGGGCAAATCCGAACCGATTACGTGGACCAACGAGGGCTTCCACATCAACGGATGGCTGCTCTATCCCGCCAATTACGATCCCGCGAAGAAGTACCCGATGATCGTTATGGTCCACGGCGGACCCTCCTCCGCCGCCATGCCGCGCTGGCCCTATTCCGGATTCGGAAGCGCGCCCTTCTCCGCACTCGGATACTTCGTCCTGGACCCGAACCCGCGCGGCAGCTATGGCGAGGGCGAGAAGTTTACCCAGGCCAACCGCAAAGACTTCGGCTACGGAGACCTTCGCGACATCCTTGCCGGAGTAGACACCGTCGAGAAGACCCACCCTGTCGACAATCACCGCATCGGCATCACCGGTTGGAGCTACGGCGGTTTCATGACAATGTTCGCCATCACCCAGACCCATCGCTTCCGGGCCGCCGTCGGCGGAGCTGGAATCTCAGACTGGCTCAGCTACTACGGCGAAAACTCCATTGACCAGTGGATGCTCCCCTTCTTCGGCGCATCCGTCTACGACGATCCCGCCGTTTACGCGAAAAGTTCGGCCATTAATTACATCAAGAACGCCACTACGCCGACCCTCGTGGTAGTAGGCGACCGCGACGGAGAATGCCCCGCTCCGCAATCCTTCGAGTTCTGGCATGCACTCCGTGACCTCCATGTGCCCACCGAGCTGGTCGTCTACGCCGACGAAGGCCACGGCTTCTCCAAACCCGAAGACCGTATCAATGTTCTCGAACGCGCCGTCGGGTGGTTCGACCAGTACATGAAATAGAGACCGGGCTTGAAAAAGCCCGTCGCATCGCAAGAATTACGCCAGAAACACAAAAAGGCAGGCTCCAAAGGAGCCTGCCTTTTTTACCGCTGTTTGAGCGATCCGCTTTTCCTAGCTACCCGACTGCCATCCGTTCGACATGGGAGCGATTGCAATCTGCAGGCGCGTACCGCTCTTCAGGTTCACATTGCCGTCCTTGTTCATGAACACGCCGGAAGCATTGCTCTGCACCGAACTGTGCATTGAGACATGCCTTAACGTCCCCGGCTCCTGATCGACTTTCTCATCCGCCGCGATGTACCGCGGTTGTGTCGCCATCAGCGAACCGCTGGTGGTGGTGTCCACCCAGTAATCAGATGTGTTCGCGGGGTACGCGCCCAGCAGCGTTGCCTTGATCGGTACCAAGCGGCCATTGCTCAACCGCGCCTGGTCGAAAACAACGCTCAGCTGCGACGGGCCGTCGTTCGTCGAAGGCTTCACCTGCTCTACCTTGCCCATCAACATCGTGCCCTTGGGCAACTCCGTCGTGCCGGCGTTCTTCACATCGCTGGTCAGCTTCGCGCTCACCATCTGTCCCTGGGCCGCTTTGCTCGAATTCACCGAACGTGTCAGGCGAGCGTCCGCACTCACCAGCCGAATGTTCCGCGGCATGCTCTGAGTAGACTGCACGTTTTCCGGAGATTGCGTGTTTTGGGGTGCCATCTGTGCCCCTGCGTCGCCGCACGTTGCCACCAGCATCGCAGCAATCCCAATTGAAGAAGGTCTCATGAATCTGTTTTTCATATCTGCTCCTTTTCAAAAATCGGAAAATGTTTCCTTGCATCAATCACTTCAGGACGACAATTGCTGCTTCCGCGCCCCAAATCAACCACTAATAGTTGGACGCCTCGCACCCGCCACGGGTCGCAAAACCGCGCTCAAGCGCGTCAGATCATCACTTGAAAATCACCGCATTTTAAGGCAACCCGCGCCCCAAGCTTAGCTAAGAGCTGTCGCCTATTGGCCTTTGTTAATTCCTGTTTATTCTTCCCTTACCCTATTCCCTCGTGCCGATGCCCGAAGCTATTGGCCAATGGCTCTCGGCTGCTTTACGGCCGGTCCTTTGTTACACTCTGTTCCATGCAGCGGTTTTTCGCCCTCCTTGCTCTTTTTGTCCTCTCCATCCCAGTAGGACTCTCAATCACAGGTTGCCGAACCAATCTTTCCGAATTTTGCAATGGCGCCGGATTCGGCCCCAAAACCAACCAGGTCGCTGCCATTGATCTTGAGCCGAAGACCACCGGCATCTCCCTCTCCTGGGGAGAAACCAGCCAGCTCAAAACTCCGGTTGCAACCGCTTGTGGCAAAGCAGGACCCGGCGCAATTATCAGTGTCTTTAACTTCAACTACGGCAGCAGCAATCTCAATTTGGCCGATGTCTCGCCCACCGGCGCGGTCTGCGGCGGCACGTGGAACCGCAACAGCCCCGGCGGCATTGCCGATTTCACCATCTGCACCCCACCCCCCGGCTCCGGCACTGGCACCTGCACCGCCACAAGCTGCGGCGTCGTTAATCTGACCGCTGCTGCCGGCGGCGCCTCCAGCAACCCTGTCCCCGTCTTCGTCCATCCGCCCATAACATCCATCAGCTTTGCCTCCTCCGGCGCGAACACGCCGAACAGCGCCTGCTTCTCGCAGAACACTCCCGGCCCCGTCCTCAGTCCAACGCCCCCCGCCAGCGGAGGCCCCGCCAACGTGACTGTGCTCGGCCCTGATGGCAATCCAATTCCCGCCGCCGACGTTGGCACCATCACCTACACCCCCGTGGACAAGACCATCGTGTCCATCAACAACACCAGCGCCAGCGGCAGTGGCATTAACGGAGCCACTACCGCCAATCAGCCCGGTTCCACCGTCATCAACGCCACTGTCTCCACCACCAGCTCGGGCTCCGCCGCGGGATTCTTCTACACCTGCCCGCCCGCTTCCATCTCCCTGTCTCTCAATGGAAGCACCACCGGACCCGCCAGCGTCACCGCAGGCACTCCGCAGAACATCTCAGCCACGATCAAGGACACCCGAAACAATCCCATCACCGGACTCGCTCTCGACTACGTCTCTACCGAACCGGAAAACATCAGTGTCAGTCCCCTGGGGCAGGTCACCGCCATCTGGCCCGGCGACACATCCGTCAGCGCCATCTGCCAGCCCGCGACCTGCAACCCCGCGCCCCTCAGCCAAATCGGCATGTTCGGCACTGGAACCCCCGTCGTGAGCAATACCCTTCGTGTCACCTCGCCCGGAACCAACAGCAACCTTCTCTGGATGGCGTCCACTCAATCCCAGTTCTTCTCCTCCATTGACCTCACCACCGGCACAGCCGGCACACCAATCAAACTGCCGTTCATTCCCAATTCCATGGTCATGGATCAGACCGGATCCACTCTCTACTTCGGCAGCTACCGCGAGATCATGATCTACAGCACCGCCACCAATGCTCTCTCCACACAGGACACCTCTGTTCCCGGAGTCGTCCTCGCCGTATCCCCAACCGGAGGCACCGTCGTCATCAACGACCAGCTCCGCCAGGTGATCTATCTCTATACCAGCAAGAGCGGCGTTCAGAGCAGCATCGCAGGAGTGGCCACCCGTGCCACCTTCTCCCCCGACGGCAAAAACATCTACATCGTCGGCCCCAATGCACTTTATGTCTTCAACATCGCCACTGGTTGGAGCACGTACAACTCTGCCACCACGCCGGCCGGCCCCACCCAGCCCGGCGCCGCCTGCAACCTCGACAACAACACGCCTGGATCAGGAACGTTCGACCCGTTCTGCGGCCCCAATTTGGCCCTCACCGTTCCAAGCATCGGCCCCTTCGTCAGCGGCTCCCCCACTACTGCATGGGGATTCTGTTCCGCCGGATCCACTGCTTCGCCCATCTACTATCCGCAGGCCGCCAGCCTCGGCATACAGACCGACCAGCTCGCAGCCACCGATAATGGACAGCACATCCTCGGGGCCGACCCCACCGTTCTCTCCGACATCAACGTCGCTGTCCCCACGGGCATGTGCCCCTCCACGCTGCCCGGCGATCCCGCCGGAAACACGGCGCAGATCGGCATCAAGCTCTCGCCCACCTTCAACCAACTCCCGTTGGGATTCACCGCCTCTGAAATCGACCAGGTTGTCGCCTCGCCCGCCTCCAACATTGCCTTTGTAACCTACAACAACAACAATCAGGCCGCCGGAAGCGGACTCCTGCCCGCCTACTCTCTCTCAACAACCGCCGGCAATGCTGGAACCCTCACCAACATCCAACTCTCCGGCACAGCCAAGGCGCCAATCTCCGGTATCTTCTCGCCAAACACCACCCTCTTCTTTGTCGGCACCTCCGGTGATAATTTGGTCCACTTCATCAATCCAGCCACGCTGACTGACACCAAGACCATCAACCCCGGCCTAGTGGACAATAGCGGCAACCCCGTCCCCGTCCAGATAATGGCCGTCAAGCCCCGCTCCACGACATAAATCAACGTCCACCAAAAATGTTCCGGTGCTCTCCCATCCTTCCGCAATCTTTGGGAAAGGATGGGAGAGCACAAGGAAGGTGGAAAACGCGACTGCGCGGTTTGCGCGCGCCGTCAGAGGGCGCACAGGGCAACTACTCCGCGCTGGTTGGATCGATCATCGACTTCACTTCCGAAACCCGATTCGCAGGAAACCCGCCCTGCTTCGCATGCTCACGAATCAGCTTCTCGTCAGGCGCGATGTATACGCAGTAAATCTTGTCCTGCGTCACATAGCTATGGACCCACTGAATCTCCGGCCCGAGATTCCTCAACACTCCGCACGAGGTTTGCGACACCCCCTGAAGCTGTTGTGGTGAAAGATCTCCCGCCCCCGGCAGTTCGCGTTCAATCACATATTTCGGCATGTCATCCTTTAGCTGAGGCGCAGCAGTATTAGCATGCCTCCTCCGGTCGCGTTCGCCGGAAAGTTCGATTTGAAACAGCCGCAATTCTACGCTATCTCGCCAAAAGCAAACGAGCACCAACAAGAAATTAGCGGTTGAAACGCTAAAATAATCCATGCCCGAAACCGATCTCCAGGCCCGCGCCCGAAAAATCAAGCTCCTGCTCATGGATGTAGACGGAACCCTGACCGACGGAGGCGTCTGCCTCATCTCAACGCCCGGCGTCGAAGGCTTCTCCGAGATGAAAGTCTTCGACGCCAAAGACGGAGCCGGCATTAAACTCGCCGGCATCATGGGCATTCGCACCGGTTTCATCACCGGGCGCAAGTCCTTCGCCGTCCAGCAGCGCGCAAATGAGCTCGACGTCGACTATGTCTATCTCGGCCAGGAAACCAAGATGGCCGCCTTCGACGAGTGCCTGAAGAAAGCCGGTGTCAGCGAAGACGAGACCGCCTACCTCGGCGACGATCTGCCCGACCTGCGTGTCGCCCAGCGTGCCGGGCTTGCCCTAGCCGTCGCGGATTCCGCGCCCGAGCTCAAGGCTATCTGCCACTACACCACGAAGGCCAAAGGCGGCAAAGGAGCCGCGCGCGAAGTGATCGAACTGATACTCAAGTCGCAGGGCCGCTGGGAGGAAGCTGTACCAAAGGCGCTTGCGTAAGCCGGGCTTCATCATCGAGTTGGTAGCGGAGGCGACCCGGTTCGCCGCGAGGCTATTTATCCTCTATGCTCACAGTATGCGTTTTGTTCAAGCTTTAGCCTGCAGTACTGTGCTTCCGCTCTCTGTTTCACTTTTAGCATTCGGGCAGTCCGCGTCCCAGCCCGCCCAGCAGTCCACCGGGACCCAGCAGTCCGCGCCCGCACAGCAGCCAACCACCCCCACGCTTCAGCTTCGCGACCTGCCGGCTGAACCGCATACTCCTACTCCCCAGGAGCAGGCCGAGCAGCAGGCAGCGCGCATGCGGATGCAATTGACCCGGATTGCCAGCGCGCAGGCGAATTGGGGTCCCTCGATCTCGATGCCAGGAATGTCGCTGGAGCTGAAGGAAACCGATCGCAAGCAGACCGCCGCCGGAACCGAGCTCACTTACCAGATCACCGGTAAGGGCTTCACGCCCGACATGCAGCTTACGCTGGTACGCTGGCCGCTGAATCAGAACACTACCCCACTCATGTCGGGTATCGTGATGGACGCATCGGGAACCGCCATCTGTAGTCCGGCTCCCAGATCTGTCCCGCCGCCGGCTGGCCCTGCTTCGGCCGCAGGTGCGGCAGCCCCGACACCGAGTGTAACAACAGCTCCGGTTCCGCCGCCCGCCAATTCAGCTCCGGCCTGCTCGAAGACGATCACACCTGGGACGCCTGTCACCCTAACTACAACTGTGGCGAAAGGCGAGGCCATTCGCGTCGCCTTGGTCACGGACGACCGCAAGCATGGAGCCGCGGTGAGCCTGGTTCCGTTTCCTATCGAGGGTTCGGACAAGGGCTGCAAGATCAGCGTGACTCTGGGCTCGAAAAACGCGGAGCTGGTGCTGGTGAGAGGCGAGGGCTTTACGAAGGAGGCGAACTATACCCTCGGCTCCGAATCTTTCGGCGAAAAGCGACCCTTAAGCGTCGCCATTACTCCGCAGGGCGGATTCGTCGCCGCAATGACCCCCTGGGTAACTGGCCATGACGCCGGCGACACGGTGGTCTACTACCAGAGCAGCACCTGCAGCCCAACCATTTCCTTCCATTGGGGCAAGGACAGCTACAAACCGCAATAGCGCCGCGCCGCCCCGTACAATAATTTACTGATACTTATCTTGGAGAGCTTTCACCTGCTTCCATACATTGCATCCACGCTGGCCCGTGCGCATGTCACTTTGAATGCGCTGGCATTGTTTCAGCAGCGGAACGATTTCCGGCATTACCTGCGCTACCACTATGGCGATCACACGTTCGAGCACCTTTATCAGTGGAACTGGTTTGACGCGTCGCTGCTGATTCCCTACTTCGTCGTGATGGTGATCCTTGCTTTCTATGGGCTGCATCGATATCAGCTTGTATGGCTGTATTTCCGCCACAGGAAGAAAGAGATGAAGGAGGCGCCCTGCCGCTTTGACCAGTTACCGCGGGTCACGGTGCAACTTCCCATTTTCAATGAGCAGTTTGTAATTGATCGCTTGATCGAGGCGTGCAGCCAGCTGGAGTACCCCCGGGAGCTGCTGGAAATTCAGCTTCTCGACGATTCAACGGACGAGACCAGGGAGGTTGCGTCCGCGATCTGCGAGCGCTACCGCGCGGAGGGGTTGCCGATCCACTACATGCACCGGACGAACCGTTATGGATATAAGGCCGGCGCGCTGGATGAGGGGCTGAAGGTTGCGACCGGTGAGTTCGTGGCGATTTTCGACGCGGACTTTGTGCCTCCGCCGAAATGGTTGATGCAGGTGATCCACCACTTTGCCCAGCCGGAGATCGGGATGGTGCAGACCCGGTGGACGCACCTGAACCGCGACTACAGTTTTCTTACTCAGGTGGAGGCGATTCTGCTCGACGGCCACTTCGTGCTGGAGCATGGCGGTCGCTCGCGCGCCGGCGTCTACTTCAACTTTAATGGAACGGCAGGCATGTGGCGGCGGAACGTGATTGACCAAGCGGGCGGCTGGCAGCACGACACTCTGACAGAAGACACGGACCTTAGCTATCGCGCGCAGCTTATCGGGTGGAAGTTCAAGTACCTGCAGCATGTGGTGTGCCCGGCGGAGTTGCCCATTGAGATGACCGCGTTCAAGACCCAGCAGGCGCGCTGGGCCAAGGGACTGATTCAGACTTCGAAGAAGGTGCTGCCTCGCGTGTTCAGAAGCGACGCGGACTGGCACACCAAGATTGAGGCTTGGTATCACCTCACTGCGAATCTGAGTTATCCGCTGATGATCGTTCTCTCGGTGCTTCTGATGCCCGCCATGATTATCCGCTTCTACCAGGGTTGGTTCCAGATGCTGCTGATCGATTTCCCCCTATTCATGGCGTCGACCTTCTCGATCTCGTCGTTCTATCTTGTTTCCCAGAAGGAGCTGTTTCCCGGGCGCTGGTACAGGACGTTTCTTTACCTGCCGTTTTTGATGTCGCTGGGGATCGGACTCACGATTACCAACACGAAGGCGGTGATGGAGGCGATTTTCGGAATTCAGAGCGCATTCAAGCGGACTCCGAAATACCGTGTGCAGAAGCGAGGCGAGAAATCGCAGGCGGCGAAGTATCGCAAGCGCCTGGGGATTGTTCCGCTTATCGAGCTGGCGATCGGATGCTACTTCGCCATGACGATCTGGTATGCGTGGACGAACGAGAACTACTTCACCATTCCATTTCTGCTGCTGTTCGTCATCGGGTATTGGTATACCGGGCTGATGTCGCTCTTCCAGGGCCGCTTCGAACGCTGGCGCAGCGGCACCGGCGCGAACTTCGATGAGTCCTCGCCCAAACCCTATCCTGTTGGCGTGTAAGCCCCGTCACTCGACTTCGCAAATAAGGCACTTCAGATACTCCGTCTCGGGAATCGTCAGGATCACCGGATGGTCCGCAGCTGCCCCGCGACGTTCGATCAGCCGTACACGGCGGCCGGCGTCCCCGGCTGCGGCGGCGACTACGGCTGTGAAATCCGCGAGCGGGACATGATGGGAGCACGAGAAGGTGGCGAGCACTCCGCCGGGACGAAGCATTTTGAACGCGCGCAGGTTCAGCTCTTTGTACCCCCGGAGCGCGCCCTCGGCGGCTCGCTTTGATTTTGCGAAGGCAGGCGGGTCGAGCACGATGGTGTCGTACTCTGCGCCGGAGAAGCTCCAGTCGCGCATCAGGTCGAAGGCGTTTGCCTCGACCCAATCAACTTCGGCGCTGATGCTGTCACGGTTCGCGGCGAGATTTTTTTCAGCGATCTCCAAAGCGGCCCGTGAAACATCGATTCCGGTTACGCGGTCACACACGCGCGCCATGTGCAGCGCGAATCCACCCTGATAAGTGCATACATCGAGCGCATCCCCGTGCGCATAGCGCGTCGTAGCGGCGTAGTTCTCGCGCTGGTCGAGAAAGGCTCCGGTCTTCTGGCCCGCGGCTGCGTCGTAGTTGAACTTGAGACCGTTGAGCAGGAATTGCGTTTGCAACTCCAGCTCACCGCGGACATACAGCGGAGCCGGATCGAGAGGTACGCTCAATTGCTCCAGCTCGCGGATCCGGGCGTCGGGCCGCTCCACGATGATCGATGGACTCAGCGCTTCCTTCAGCACGCTCGTCGCAACGATCCGGACGGCTTCATTGTCGAGCGCTTTAGTGAGCAACTGAAGAATGATCAAGTCGCCGTACTTGTCGGCAATAAGGCCGGGAAGTGCATCGGCTTCGCTGAACATGAGGCGGCAGGCGCTGGTTTCGCCGCTGGAGAGGATGTCGCGGCGCCCGGTAATCGCTTTGCGCATGCGGTCGGCCAGAATTTGCAACCACTCCGCTTCGGACGATATTTCTTCTGTCGAGATGAGGCGCAGCGCGATCTCGGATGTCGGACTGTACAGTGCAGTGCCCAGAAGAGCGCCGCGCGCATCGACAACCTGGAGCAATCCCTCGGCGTCCTCCGGCGCGGAGGTTACGTCGGAGCGGTAGACCCAAACATGGCCAGCGCGCAATCTGTCGGCAGCTCGGCGCGAAACGATCGCGGCATGGTCATTCGACAGCGTATTCCTGGCGCTGGCATCATCTGCTTTTCCTGTTTGATCTCGCTCGATAGACCATTTCTCCGCCATAGAATCATCGTCGCACAACGGCCACAAGGCCGCGTCTGGAGAGTAGCCCGTATAGAATGAGACATGGCGGCTACTCATACCACTCCGGCCAAGGCTGTGCCCAGGGACACGCTTGGGAGCGAGCTGTTCGCGGACAAATTTCGCGAGCTGCTTGCCATGGTGCGCGCCAATCGTCCCAGCGACGACCCAGAAATCATCCGCAAAGCGTGGCAGTTCTGCCTGGAGCACCATAAAGGGCAGGAACGCGCTTCGGGCGAGCCGTACGTGCTGCATCCGCTGGAAGTGGCGATGGTGTTGGCCGAGATGAAGCTGGACTCTACTGCGATTGCCGCCGGGCTGCTGCACGATGCCGTGGAAGATACGCCCGTTACCACCGCCGACATTACTGGAAAATTCGGCGAGCAGGTTGCGCACATTGTGGAGGGCGTCACCAAGATCGACAAGATCCAGTTCGCCAATCGCGAAGACCGCCAGGCGGAAAACGTGCGCAAGATGCTGCTGGCGATGGTGAGTGATGTGCGAGTGGTGCTGATCAAGCTGGCCGACCGGCTGCACAACATGCGCACGCTCGAGCATCTTGGCCCGGAGAAGCAGCAGGAGATTTCGCGCGAGACGCTGGATATTTACGCGCCTCTGGCTCACCGGCTGGGCATGGGCAAGGTGCGCGGCGAGCTTGAGGACTTGTCCTTCCGCTATGTAGATCCGTTCACGTTTGAGCAGGTGCATGAGGCAGTGGAGGCGCGGCGCACCGAAGGCGAGCAGTTCCTTGCCGGCGTGGAAGCGCTGCTCAAGGAGAAGCTGGCGGAGAACCACGTTGAGGCGCGGGTGGAGTGGCGCATCAAGCGGCTCTACAGCATTAACCAGAAGATCCTCAAGTCGAAAATATCGGTGGACCAGGTTTACGATCTGCTGGCTCTGCGTGTGATTACGGCAAGCGTGCAAGACTGCTACGCCGCCTTCGGACTAATCCACAGCATCTGGCGTCCGGTGCCGGGACGCATCAAAGATTTCATCGCGATGCCGCGGCCGAATCTTTATCAGTCGCTGCATACCACGGTAATGGGCGAAGGCGGCCACCAATTCGAAGTGCAAATTCGCACGGAAGAGATGCACCGCATCGCCGAAGAAGGAATCGCGGCGCACTGGAAGTATAAGGATTCGGGGTCGCCGATCAGCGCGCGGGACGAGCAGCGGCTGGCATGGGTACGCCAGCTCGTGGAATGGCAACGCGACATGACTGACCCCAACGAGTTCCTGTCGACGCTGAAGATCGATCTTTATCCGGAAGAGGTCTACACCTTTACGCCGAAGGGCAAGGTGGTTGTGCTGCCCAAGGACGGCACGCCTCTGGATTTCGCGTATTCCATCCACACAGAAGTCGGGAATACATGCGTGGGAGCGAAGGTGAATGGGCGAATTGTGCCGCTTCGTTCGCGGCTGCGCAACGGCGACATCGTGGAAGTGGTGACGCAGAACGGCCACACCCCAAGCCGCGACTGGCTGACCTTCGTTAAGAGCTCGCGGGCGCGAAACAAAATCAAGCATTGGCTGAACGAGCACCAACGCGAACGCGCCATCGATATAGGGCGCAAGCTGCTGGAGCGCGAGGCGCGCAAGTACAAAATATCGCTCTCCAAGTTCAACGAGACGGACTACGAGAGGGTCGCGGCGGACTACAGCCTTGCTAACCAGAGCGATCTGCTGGCCGCGATTGGCTTCGGCAAATATTCCGCGCGACAGGCGCTCAACCGGCTGAGCCCTGGCGTGGTGTCCCAGCCGGAGCAGCCCGCTGCCGAAGTGTCCGACGCTGTGCGGCGCGTGTCGCTTACCAGCGGCAGCGATTCGCTGCAGGTGGAAGGACAAAACGAGCTGCTGGTATATCGCGCCCGCTGTTGCAACCCGATTCGTGGCGAGGAGATTATCGGCTACGTAACGCGCGGCAAGGGCGTCGCGGTACATGCGCGCAGCTGCCCGAATGTGCAGAACCTGCTGTACGAGTCGGACCGGCGCGTATCAGTGGAATGGTCGCGTACGGCCGATGGGACCGCTGCGCACCCGCAGACCTATCCCGTGCGCCTGACCATTTTCTGCGATGATCGCACCGGCATGCTGAAGGAGCTGACGGCGGTGATTAGCGATGAGAACGCGAATATCCGGACTGTGGATTCGCGCCCCGGCCCCAACGAGGATGCGATTGTGGAGTTTGTGGTCGAGGCGGAGGATGTTCGCCATCTTACGCGGCTCGTCCAAGGGCTGCGGCGCGTTTCCGGCGTGCGCGATGTGCAGCGTTCGCAGAGACTTTAGCGCGTGGGTTCAGATTCAGTCAGATTGACTGGTATTTGCGCACCGCGCAGCGCGCGGAGGACAATGGCCGCTATGACTTTGCACAAATCTGCTGTTTCTACATCCCACGCTCCAGCGGCTCTCGGACCCTACTCTCAGGCGGTCAAAACAGAGGGTTTCATCTACACGTCGGGGCAGGTGGCGCTTGATCCTGCTACCGGGAAGCTTGTTTCCGGCGGCATTGTGGAGCAGACCACGCAAGTACTCGAAAACCTAAAGGCAGTGCTGGTGGAGGCGGGAGCCAGTTTGCACGATGTGGTAAAGACCACTGTGTTTCTCAAGGACATGAGCGACTTTGTGGCCATGAATGAGGTGTACGGGCGATACCTTGCTCCCCACGGTATTGTGGCTCCAGCGCGGTCGACAGTGGAGGTGTCCCGCCTGCCGAAGGACGCGTTAGTTGAAATCGAAGTGATTGCGCGGCTGTAACGATTCGGCGCAACGCTCATCCAATCCAGCAGAGGCAAGTATGGAGAAAATTCAGAAGACCGAAGAGCAATGGCGGGCGCAGCTTACGCCGGAGCAGTATCAGGTAACGAGGCAGAAGGGCACGGAGCCGGCGTTCTCGGGCGCGCTCTACCACAACCATGACAGCGGAACTTATCATTGCGTGGCCTGTGGGCAGGAGCTGTTCAAGTCCGACACAAAGTTCGAATCGGGCAGCGGATGGCCTAGCTTCTGGACGCCTGCGGATTCAGACGCGATTGAAACGCATGAAGACGTGAGTCACGGAATGCGTCGCGTGGAAGTGACCTGCGCGCGCTGCGGAGCGCATCTGGGGCATGTATTTCCCGATGGCCCCAAGCCTACAGGGTTGCGCTATTGCATCAATTCGGCGGCGCTGGATTTCGAAAAGGCCCGGTGATTTCGTGGCCGGCGACGTTGCGGTGCACGACAGGCGCCGGTTCTGCAGCCTGCTTTTCGCCTCTGCGATAGAGGCCCTCGCGCAGCGCGGAGCACGGGCACAGTGGGGTGGTCCGCCATGGCGCGCGCCAGTGGCTTCTTCACGGACGGTCACCGTAGGCGGAGCTTCAATCCAGATTGATTTCAGCGCTGGAGCCATCGATCTTCCTCCCGACGCGATCATCGATTGGGTGGAGCACGCGGCCCGGGCGGTCGCGACTTACTACGGCAGGTATCCGGTTCCGCGCGAGCGCGTTCTGGTGGTGTTTGTGCCCGACGAGAGCGGCGTGGGAGGCGGGACTACCTGGGGCGACGTTGGCGGCATGCCAGCGTTCACCCGCATCCATGTTGGCCAGCACACCAAACGGGAGGACCTTGCCGATGACTGGATGATGACCCACGAGATGGTGCACACCGCGTTCCCTTCGCAGACGGACGAGCACCACTGGATTGAAGAGGGTCTGGCCACCTACATTGAGCCAATTGCGCGCGTGCAGGCTGGGTTTCTTCCTCCGGAGCGAATCTGGAGAGACATGTTTCGCGATATGAGGAAGGGTAATCCGAAAGACGGCGATCGCGGGCTGGACCAGACGCACACGTGGGGTCGCACCTACTGGGGCGGCGCGCAGTTCTGTCTGCTGGCTGATGTCACCATTCGCAAGTTGACGCGGAATGCCAAAGGTCTGCAGGATGCGCTGCGCGGCATTCTTGGCGCGGGCGGCACCATCGATCACGAGTGGCCGCTCACCAAGGCGTTCTCTTTGGGCGATGAAGCCACCGCCACCCATGTGCTGATGAACCAATACGGCGAGATGGCAAACGCTCCGAAGCCCGTGGACCTCGATGCGATCTGGAAAGATCTGGGAGTGGACGCCGACGCTAACGGCGGTGTGCGCTTGGACGATGCTGCGCCGTTTGCGTCAATTCGTCAGGCGATCACCCGCGCGCCGGACGCAGCAAAAAACCGCGGATCCGACAACAAGAAGCAAAAAGCCCGGAGCAGTTGAACTGCACCGGGCCTGCTTTGATTCAATCTTTGACAGTTTGTCCGCGGCTAGGCCTTGGTTACTTTTCCGCTCTTGATGCAGCTGGTGCAGACACGCATTCTGCGCGCGCCGCCTTCTACCTTGGCCTTGACCGGCCGTAGATTGACGCTCCAGCGACGGCGGGAGATATTATGCGCATGCGAGATGTTGTTGCCGAACTGCGGGCCCTTGCCGCAGATTTCACAGACCTGTGCCATGACGAAACTCCAGGAACCTAAATTGTTCGGGCTATGCAGCCCGCCGCTTTGTACTGGCAGGGGCTTTGGCGGACCAAGGATGAACGTCCGACTATGCGCCGATTCCTCAGTTTAGACTATTTGCGCCAGCGGTATCAAGCTTCCGCTTGGATTCACCCGCCCATCCATTGACTGGTTCGCTTCCTAATCGGTAAACTGGATTAGTTTGGCGATAGTGCCTTTCGCCCGGTGGTTCACTGCGCTCGCTCTGAAGCGAAACGTGGAGTTCGAGCAGCAGCCGCTTGGTCAAGCATGGAATTGAGCTAGCCTTACAGATTGCGCGTTCGCGTGAGCGAACGCTGGAGGAATTATGTACGCCGTCATCCGCACCGGTGGGAAACAGTATCGCGTCGCTCCGGGCGACGTGGTGAAGATTGAGAAGGCAGTCGCGAACGAGAAGGGCACGATGGAATTTGGCGAGGTGCTCTCGTTTTCAGGCGACTCGGGCTCGGTGACCCAACCGCAGGGCGCGAAGGTCATTGGGACGGTGCTAGGCGAGGGCCGCGGCGACAAGATTTTGGTGTTCCACTACAAACGGAAAAAACAGTACAAAAAACTGCAGGGCCATCGGCAGAGCTTTACGCAAGTTCGGATCGACTCGATCGAAGTTGATGGAAACTCTTACCGGCAGTAACGCGGCCCCTCAAGAAATTTAGTTCATAGACTCTGAAGGATTGTCATGGCACACAAAAAAGGTTTAGGAAGTTCGAAAAATGGCCGCGACTCAAACGCGCAACGGCTCGGGGTAAAAGCGTTCGGCGGCCAATTGGTCACCGGCGGCTCAATCATTGTGAGGCAACGCGGGACGCCGCTGAAGCCCGGTCTGAATGTTGGGCGTGGCAGTGACGACACGCTTTTCGCGAAGATCGACGGGCGGGTCAAGTTTGTGGACCGAGGCCGTCTCGGCCGATATGTGGCTATCGAGCCGGCATCGGCCAGCTAGTTTTTGGCGTCGATAGAAGCCCAGCCCTCTACCGGCTGGGCTTTTTGCTGCCCTAATATCTCTTTCTTCGTCAGTCCTTTGTGCTCGTCCGTTGTTCAGGCGAAAACAAAATGGAGCGTCTCGCTGTACGGGATCATCCATGGCTTTTAAAAAAGGACCGGGAGACACATCTATGAAAGTGATATCGGTAGTCGCGCGCATTCTTCTGGGCCTGATTTTTGTGTTCTTCGGCGCAAACGGAATCCATCCGTTTCTACACGCGCAAATGCCGCCGGGAGCTGCGGGGCAATTCCTTGGAGGGCTTTACGCTGCCCATTTCGTGCTTCTGGTGGGTGTGGTCCAGTTCATCGGAGGCTTGCTGGAGTTGATTGGGCAGTACGTCACCTTGGGCCTGGTGCTGTTAGGGCCGGTGATCGTGTGCATCGATTTCTTTCACGCGTCGGTTGCGCCCGGTGGATTGCCCACAGCTGCTCTGGTCACGCTGCTTTGGATATTGGTCGCGATTAGACACCGCAATCAACTGGCGGGGATTTTCACGAGGGTTTAGATCATTCCAGTGGGCCCATAGCGCGGCTGCCGGCAACTAATTACGCGATGGTTTCCGGCTTTTCTTCTATCGCTTCCCGCACGATTCGGGTCGCTTGCTGCAGGGCGCGGCTGGCGGCGGACAGCCATTGCCGGGTTTCCTCCTGGAGATCGAGCTGCTCGCGGGCATGTTCCAGGGCGTTCATAGCCGTCTTCACTGGGCCGGCAAGTCGCTGTGCAAACGCCGAATCGGAGCGCCGTTCGGCGGCCGCGTCCTCGAAAAGAGCATTGAACTCGGCCTCGGGGTCCATGGGCGGACGCAGGCCAACGGCCGTCATCTGAGAGCGGACGCTCTGTTGCCGAAGCAGAAACGGGTGCGCCCGGGTTTCGCCTGCAACGCGTGCGGGCCGCTCCGCGGGGTAGACGTGCGTGTGCTCCGCGCATATTTTCATGAAGAGTTCCCGGTCGCTTTGACGGAAAAAATAACGAGCCGGATAGGCACAGAGGAGTTGGAACGAATGTGCGGCTGCCAGCCGGTTCCAAAGCTGCTCTAGGCGGATCGCTGCCTCCCGTTGACCCCGTCCCCACAGCCAAGCTACCATCTCTCCAAATGCGACGATGCGGTGGTCGGCGCTCTTGGCTGCTGCGGTAAGGCGCGCCAGTCGGCCGCCCACCACGCGATCGAACCGCGTCGTATCGGGCATGCCGTTCACCATGAATTTTTCCAGCGTCTCTTCCGCATCAAGCAGCAGAAATCGCTCCTGACCTACCGCCAGGGCAAACTCCGTACCGCGGCTCCTCAGCCGGTCGTACAGGCCGTCTCGGTGGGCTCGATCCACGATCAAAATAACGGAATTGCCGCTCGCGATGACCGGAGCGATGAACTGATCCAACTGGTCAAGCAGGAAGGAATCCTCGTGGTAAAACTGCACCTTGTGGGCCACTTCCTCGGAAGGATCCCACACGAGGTTCGGCCCCGGCGAGCTTAGGCCGCTGCGTATGGTTGCCATGGATGTACGCATCTCTACTACTCGCCGCTCCTGGTTGAAAAACCCGCTTGCTCGTACCAAAGAAATTTAGCTTGGAATTGCGGAACTCGGATCGGTAAATCGTTTGAACAGAACTCGAACTTCATGCACACACGTGCTCTTCTGGACTGATGCCTGCCAATGCGGAAGGGTTGCCACACAAATTCGCCGGGGTAACTCAGGAGTGGCATGATGGGCCGCTGCGTGGGCCTTTCTGAACATCGCCGCGGCATGGGCGTTTGTGCATCACTTCGAGTTCTTCGGCCACGGCGCCGACCACGGAGAAGTCATCGTGCTATACCTCGGCGCGATGATGGCGCTCGCCCTCACCGGCCCAGGCAAGTTCAGCGTGGACGAACTGCGGTAGCCGCTCACTTGCGCGTATGCGCAATCTCCGGATCGTCCTCGGATTCGGGAAACTCCTGGTCGGCGCGCGCCCCCTCAGGGTCAAGATGGTTCACCGTCAGCCCCTCTTTCAGCATCGCGAAGGCCTGCTCCGGAGTATCCGCAATTTGAAAGAGCTCGCGATCGCGCGGTGAGATGGTTCCCTTCTCCACCAGCACATCCAGGTTGAGCACCTCATTCCAATACGACGGCCCGTAGAGGACCACGGTTATCTTCTTCGCAAGCTTCTCCGTCTGCGCCAGCGTGAGAATCTCAAACATCTCATCAAGCGTCCCAAATCCTCCCGGAAACACCACCAGCGCCTTGGCCAGATACGCAAACCAGTATTTGCGCATGAAGAAGTAGTGAAACTCGAAGTTCAGCGACGGAGTAATGTACCGGTTCGGGTACTGCTCGAAGGGCAACCGGATGTTGAGCCCGATGCTCTTTCCGCCGGCCTCGTAGGCGCCGCGATTCGCCGCCTCCATAATGCCCGGCCCTCCACCCGAGGTAACAACAAACCGGTGCCGACGCGAGCGAAGCGTACGCGTCCATTCGGTCAAAAGAAAGGCCAGTCGGCGCGCGTCCTCGTAGTACTGGGCCATTTCAACAGCGGCTTTCGCTCGGCTCAGACTGAGCTCCGTCGCGGTTCCCTCCTCGATCTCTGCAGAGCGGGCAGGCTGCTCCTGCTTCGGAGCGGGCTGCACCGAGCCGGTGTTTTCCAGCAGCTCCAGTTCATGGTGTGCTACGTCCAAAGCCTGAAAACGAGCCGAGCCGAAAAAGACAACGGTGTCGCGGACGCGCTCGCGGCGAAACCGGGCAAGCGGCTCAGAGTACTCCGAAACGATGCGCATGATGCGCCCATCGGGGCTGTTGAGAAAGGCGGCATTTTCGTACGCCAGCGGCGCGCTATCGAGCGGTTCAGGTAATTTGCGGGGCATATTTACTTTGATTCAACTTCCTTATAGTGGATGGCATCGGAGATTCCAATCCATATATCGAGCAGCCCCATGCCGGAGACAATGCCGCGCGCAATTCCGTTCACGGCGAGGTAGGCAAGGCGCGGCGAATGCAGCAGCAGCGGGTTGCTCGCCCAGAGAGGAGTCCAGGGAAGCCAAATCAGCACCAGTCCGATGGAGATGCACACCACCACCCGCACCAAAAGCTCGACATACATCAGCCACAGCGGAATCTGCCGCGAATCCGCCCCGCGCTTTCGGCCGGGAAGCTGGTCCGGATTGGGAGCTTGATTCGAGGCTCGAGATTCGCGGGGAAACAAGCTCGGCTGCTGCGTCATCGATGATTCGATTCTAACCGCGATTCGGGACTCGCCGTCCAGGTATACCGCTTCACATGGCCGCTCGCGTCCGTTCTGGGTCCATGCCTAAGTGCTTCTCTCGATCATGTGTTTTCCATGCCGAGTGCCTCAATCCATTGGGCAGAGTTTCTGGTCTAATGATTCCGCCCTTTCAGCTGGGACAGCTAGAACTTTCTTTCTCTTTGTCCGTCTGTTTGAGTAGCATCGTCTAAAGAGGTTCTTGTGTCTGTTCTGTCCCGTTTTCGTCTCCTTCTTGCCGTCGGATTGCTCGCCGCTTCGGCGCATGCCCAGGTTTCCTACACGTCGATGCCGCTCGATGCCGGCTTTGGACCGCTCGACACTTCGGCGCCTTCCATTCCGGCGGACAAGATTATCCAGGAGTTCACGGCCAAGGAGAGCGTGTTTCGGGCGGCGCTCGACAACTATACCTATGAGCGCAGCGTGAAAGTGGAGACCGTTGACGATGACGGCAAGGTGGACGGACAGTATTTTCAGGTAAGTGATATTTCCTTCACGCCGGACGGTCGGCGGACGGAGCACGTGGTTGAGGCTCCTCCGAACACATTGGAGCGCGTGATGATGACGCCGGCAGACTTCTCTGATATCGAGGAGCGGCTGCCTTTTGTGCTAACCAAGGAAGATGCGGGGCAGTACGACATTACTTACGTCGGCAGGCAGAAGATCGACGAAGTAGAAACGTATGTGTTTGATGTGAAACCGAAGGTGATTGAAAAGCACCACCGGTATTTCCAGGGCCGTATCTGGGTGGACGAGCACGATCTGCAGATTGTGGTGACGAACGGGAAGAACGTGCCGGATGATCTGCGCAAAGGGCACGAAGACTTGTCGTTGCCGTTTGTGACGTATCGGCAGCAGATCGACGGCAAGTACTGGTTCCCGGTTTACACGCACGGCGACGGGGAGCTGCACTTCTCCGCGGGAAGTGGATATTTGAGCTCGGACGTCCACATGCGGGAGACGCTCAAATACACGAATTACAAGCAGTACCATTCGACGATCCGGGTGATTTTCCAGGGGCAGGATATTTCCAACGGAAGTCAGCCCGCAGGGACGAACGGTCAGCCACCGGCGGCTAACGGCCAGCAGAAGGGGCAGCAGCCGGATCAGGGCGCACCACCGCAGCAGGGCAAGCCGCAGTAAGGAACAATTTCGCAGGCGAACGCGTAATTCGAATACGAGGCCTTGCCCATGAACCTTCGCGACGTTCGCCACGCCCTCCGCCAGCTCCTCCGCATGCCAGGATTCAGCCTGGCCGCCATTGTGACTCTGGCGCTCGGCATTGGAGCCAACACCGCCATCTTCAGCGTAGTGAACTCGGTGCTGCGGCACCCGGCGGGAGTGGACCACCCTGAGCGCATTGCGGTGATGAAGGTGCGCTATCCGCAATTCTCATTGGATATTCCTTATGTCTCGGCGCCGGATTATTCCGACGCCGCTTCGCTGAAGGGCCTGATCGCCGCTGCTGCTCTTGAAGACACTGCCAGCTTCAATACCGAACTTAGTGGCAGGGTGGAGCACATTTCCGCTGCGCGGGTAAGCTCGCAATGGTTTGAAGTGTTCGGCGCGCGTCCGATGCTTGGCCGCACCTTTACCGCGCAGGAAGACCAGCCACACGCCGGGCCGGTTGCGGTGTTGAGTTATGGAGCGTGGCAGCGGATGTTTGGAGGACGCCGCGATGCGATCGGCGAGAACATTCTGCTTGACCAAAAGCCGTACCGAGTGATCGGGGTGATGGGGAGCGATTTTGACTGGCCGCGAGGCAAGCAGGTGTGGACTCCCATCGCTCTTGCTCCGGCAGCATTCTCGCCGGATGAGCGTTACAACGAGTTCCACATGGCCTTTCTGCGCATGCAGCCGGGCGTGTCTGTTGCGCAGGTGAATGCCGGGCTTGAGGAGAAGATGGGTGAAGAGATTCGCCGGGAGGGCAGGAACTCATACGGAGCACGCGCACGCTGGTCCATGTATGCCGCCCCCCTGACGCAGTTCGCCGCGGGACCGCTGCGCAAGCCGCTCTATGTGCTGTTCGGAGTTGTGCTTTGTGTCCTGCTCCTTGCCTCAGCCAATGTGGCCGGATTATTCCTGGCCCGCGCTTCGGCGCGCACGCGCGAGTTTGCCATCCGCACGGCACTCGGAGCCAGCGCGTCGGCAATTCTACGGCAGATTTTTACAGAGACGATGCTGCTGGCCGGAGCCGCGACGCTGCTCGGCATCGCTGCCGGACCGATCTTCGGAAAGCTGCTTCTCTGGATCATCCCGCATGATCTGGCTGAGGGATACGCGGTGCATCTTGACGCAGCCGTGCTCGGCTTTACGGCAGCCGCCGGACTGCTTACCGCGCTAGTCGCGGGACTGGGCCCTGCGCTCCGCCTGGTGCGAGAGCATCGGGTGTTCAACCTGCACGATGGAGGCCGGAGCGCAACAGCATCGGTCGAAAAGCAGCGGCTGCGCAGCGCATTTGTGATCAGCGAAATTGCGATCGCTTGCCTGCTGCTTACCGGAACCGGACTTTTTCTCGCCAGCTTGCGCCAGCTTGAGCGGGTCGACTCGGGGTTCAATCCCAGCGGAGTGCTTACGGGCGAGGTGTTTTATTCGGGCAACGATTTCAAGCAGAGCCAGCCGCGCCAGGCAACGTTCATCGATGGGGTGGTAAGTAATCTTGCCGTCCAGCCCGGAGTTTCCGGAGCCGCGGCGGTTGAGCCCCTGCCGTTTTCGCCGACCAGCAGTGAATCGTGCTCGTTCGCCATTACCGGACGTCCCCTTGGGCCGAACGATCCCGGTCCGCACAGCCAGCGTACCTTTGCCACACCGGGTTACCTCAAGGTGATGCAGATTCCGCTGGTGGCGGGCCGCTGGTTTACGGCTGCGGACCGGATGGGAAGCGAGCAGGTCGCGGTGATCGACACGCGCCTGGCAAAGAAATATTGGCCGGGCCAGACCCCGATCGGGCAGCACATTTCGTTTGGCTGCGACGACAAACCGGCGCAGATTGTGGGGGTGGTCGCTACGATCCGCCTGAGCTCGCTTGAAGAAGATACGAGCGACGGAATGCGATATTATCCGATTGCGCAGACGGACGGCGACAATACGAGCTTCGTTGCACGGGCCAGCGGCGATCCTAATGCGCTTGCGCCCGCCATGCAGCGCGCGGTTACCTCTGCGGACAGTTCACAAACGGCTTCGGATATTCAGCCGTTGGAAGAGCTGGTTTCGGAATCGCTGACGGGACGCCGCCTGATTGTGGACATGCTAGGCGCCTTCGCCGTGCTGGCGCTGGCTCTTGCGGTTGTCGGCATCTACGGGCTGATCAGCTACGTCACGACGCAGCGGACCAATGAAGTTGGAATCCGCATGGCGCTGGGCGCGCAGCGGTTCGATGTGATTCGGATGGTCATGTCAGGGGCTCTGCGCTGGGTGGCGATCGGGCTGGGCATTGGAGTTGCCCTTTCCTTCGCAGCCGACGCGCTGCTGCGGAGCTCGTTTGCGGACTTTGGCCGCGGAATCCTGCTGTCGCTTAGTTTGGCGGCTGTCGCTCTCTTTCTTGTGGGGATGCTCGCCGCATTGCTGCCGGCTCGGCGCGCAGCTTCGATTGACCCGGTTAGGGCGCTCAGGAGCGAGTAAACTGCTGCTCTGTGAGAGTACAGAAGAAATTTCGCGGAGTGCTGCAGCAGGACGGTACGGCGCTGAAATGGGTAATAGTAAAAGTGCCGTTCGAGCCCGCGATGGTTTGGCCGAAGCGCAACCGGACGCGCGTGAAGGGCACCATCAATGGATTCGCGTTCCGCACTTCGCTGTTCACCTCGGCCCTGGGTGGGCATGTCCTGATGGTGAATAAGCAAATGCAGAAGGGTGCGAAGGTTTCGCTCGGGGGAGTGGCAGAGATTCTATTGGAGCCCGACTTCGACGAACGGGCGGTGGTTGTTCCTGCGGAGTTTGCCAAACTGCTGAAGCAAGACCGCGGGCTGAGGAAGTTTTTTGAACAGTTGAGCGAGTCAGCGCGGCGGGAGGTTGGCAACCATATCGCGGCCTGCAAGGGTGCTGAGGCCCGAAGCAAACGGTCCGACTGGATGGCCGAGCGAATGCTGCTGGCGATGGAAGGCGAGCGCGAGCTACCTCCGATCCTGCAGGTGGCGTTTCGCAATCAGCCGCGCGCGCTGGAAGGGTGGAAGGCGATGACGCCTGTACAAAGACGCAGGCATTTGCTGGGCATTTTTTATTACAAGAGCCCTGAGGCCCGTCAGAAGCGGACGGAGAAGGCAGTGGCGGAGGCGCTGAAGACTGCCAAGCGGGATAGCAGCTCAGACGGAGATGGCAATCGGTGAGCATATTTCGTGAAATGCACGAGGCCAGGGTATTCGAGTCCCCTCGCGATTATGCAGAGCTGCGCCGCATGCTCAACGAAGCAATTGAACGAGGGTATGTGGAACGAATTCCTGCCATACGACTCAATCGGTTTGCGCTTCATCGAGAATGGTATCGAGAAAAAGAGACCGGTGAAATCTACGCACTAGTCGCACCAGTTGACGGGCGAAACGGCTCGTGGGCGAGAGTTGATCCAGAGGACCTAGTCGATCCCAATGAAACCGTTCAGTAGGTTTCAGACGCTTGGCCGTGCAGTCCCGGCTGATAAACTGGTTTTGACTTGATCGAGCTGCTTCCATCCATACTTTCCGCCGACTTTGCCCGTCTGGGCGAAGAGGTTCGCGCAGCCGAGTGCGGCGGAGGAACCGTCATCCACGTGGATGTGATGGACGGGCATTTTGTTCCGAATCTTACAGTTGGGCCGCCGGTGGTGAAATCCCTGAGGGGCGTGACCGACCTGCCGCTCGACTGCCACATGATGATCGAGAATCCGGACGAGTTTGTAGAGCCGTTTGCCGAGGCCGGAGCGAACTGGATGAGCGTGCACTACGAGGCTTGCCGTCATCTGCATCGGTCGCTCGAGCTGATTGCGCAGCACGGAATGCAGCCGGGGGTGGTAATCAATCCGGCGACGCCGGTTGATCTGCTGATTCCGGTGCTGGGCATGGTGCATCACGTACTCGTGATGAGCGTAAACCCGGGATTTGGCGGCCAAAGCTTTATTCCTTATTCGCTGCACAAGCTGCGGCGGCTGAGGGAGCTTCGCCAGGAACTGGGCTTGAGTTATAGGATTGAGGTAGACGGCGGGGTGGCTCACGATACGATTGCCCGGGTCGTCGAAGCAGGAGCGGAGCTTTTGGTGGCCGGCAACGCGGTGTTTGGAGCGGGACGCCCGGAGCATGACGCCCGCGCGCTGCTGGAAGCGGCGCAGCACGCAACGGAACGAAGAATTTAAGAGGCGCGGGGCTAGACGGACAGCCGGGCGCCGGAACAGAAAGTAATCTGTGTATTGTTGAGGTTTTATGAATCGAGTAATTACCCAGATCGCCGTTGCAGGTTTATGCCTCGCGCTGATGCCTTCCTCACACGCCCTCAAGAAGAAGAAGAAACACGTGGACCTGAGCGCAAATCCGCTCGCCAACGTGAACTCGAAACAGCCCGACAAGGCGCTGTTCGATAAGGCGATGCTGGCGCTGAAAAAGGGCCGGTATGACGTGGCGCGCCTGGACCTGCAGACGCTGCTGAATACTTATCCTGAGACCGAGTACGCGATGCGGGCCAAGCTGGCGGTGGGCGATACATGGTACAAGGAGGGCGGGTCGGCGGCCCTGTCCCAGGCGGAGGCCGAGTACAAGGACTTCATCACCTTCTTCCCGAACACGCCCGAAGCGGCTGAGGCGCAGATGAAGGTGGGGGATATCTACTTCAAGCAGATGCAGAAGCCTGACCGCGATCCAGCCAATGCCGTCCACGCGCAGGAGGAATACCGCACGATGCTGCAGGATTTCCCCGACTCGCCGCTCATTCCGCGGGCGAAGCAGCGGTTGCGCGAAGTGCAGGAGGTTCTGGCGCAGCGGCAGTATGAGATCGGGGCGTTCTATGCCCAGCATGAAAACTGGACGGGCGCCATTGCGCGACTGCAGACGGTGGCGGATACTTACCCGCTGTTCAGCCACAGCGATCAGGACCTGATTACCCTGGGAGATGCATATGTGACGGAAGCGCAGATGCTCAACCGGCTGAGACTGCCGGCGAAGGTAAAGGCGCAGATGGCGAAGGTCTACGACGACCAGGCGGCAGCCGCGTGGGACCGTGTGGTGGTGCGGTATCCGATGGCTCCGCATGTGGAGGACGCCAAGGACCGGCTGATTGCGCTGGGGCGCGAGGTTCCCGAGCCGACGCAGCAGGAGCTTGCGCAGAGTGAAGCGGAAGAGGGCAGCCGCATCAACGTAAGGCTGAAAGATCGCGCTCTGATGCTGGTGAAGCAGGGGCCGTCGACGATTGAGTCTGCTCGCGTTGGCGAACCTACAATGACCGACCCGGCTCAGACCGTTGCGCCTGACGTCAACAAGCAAAACATGGCGATGTATCAGGCCGCCATGAAGGGCGAGCCGATTCCCACCGGACCGGTTGCGGGCACGGGCACAGCGACGACGGCGGCGAGTACAGCCGCGGAGACTCCGGCGTCGAACCAACCGGCCGCGCCTCTGGAGGTGCAGACAATTCCTGACCAGGGTGGCCCGGCGGGAAGCACCGTCACGGTGGAGGTTCCGAGCAGCAGCTCTGACTCCGGAAATACAGACTCCGGAAATGCGGCGTCGGGAAGTTCCGCACCGGGAACTCCCGGAGCGGGAACGGCGGCTCCGGATAACGGCAGCACCGGCAACAGCGCGCCCGCATCGGGCTTTGCGCCTCCCGCTGGACCGCCTTCAGCCGCGGCTCCGGCCGGGGATGGCGGCATTGGGCCTGTGGGACCGGTGGCGAACAAGCCGCTTCCTGCGATCGATAAGCCTGCGGCTGCTCCCGATCAGATCAACGACGTGAAGAGCGGTGGACCTCAGATCAGGACCGGCACAACGGCAAGCGGCAAGAAGAAAAAGAAGGCTCCGTATAACTCCAAGGAAGAGTCTTCGAGCAGACACAAGAAGAAGAAGGGTGTGGACAAAATAAATCCCTTCTAAAGCAGAAACATCAAATGGAGAGAGGCCGCCTTCGGGCGGTCTTTCCGTTTCTCGCTATGCTATCGTCAGAAGTTGGACTGCCCGGAATGCCCCAGGAATTACACAAAGCCTATGATCCCGCGGCGATTGAAGATCGCTGGGCCGCCTATTGGGTAAACGAGCGCCTGTTCCATGCGGAGGCGGGCGACTCGGCCGCGCGTCCGTTTACCATGCTGCTTCCGCCACCGAATGTCACGGGCAACCTGCACATGGGGCACATGTTCGAGCATACGGAAACGGATATCCTCATCCGTTGGCATCGCATGTTGGGAGAAACCACGTTGTGGGTTCCGGGAACGGATCACGCGGGCATCGCCACCCAGATGCTGGTCGAACGACAGGTGACGAGCGAAGGCAAAACCCGCCAGCAGCTTGGCCGCGAGGCGTTCATCGAGCGCGTGTGGCAGTGGCGGGAACACTACGGCGGAGCGATTCTGGAGCAGATGAAGCGGCTAGGCGCGAGCGTGGACTGGTCGCGCGAGTACTTCACGATGGACGAGGGCCTCTCCGTTGCGGTGAAGGAAGCTTTCGTGCGGCTGCACGAGCAGGGGCTGATCTATCGCGGCGCCTATATTGTGAATTGGTGCCCGCGCTGCCAGACCGCGATAAGCGACCTGGAGGTCGTGCATGAAGAGCAGCAAGGCAAGCTGTGGGAGATTCGGTATCCGGTGCTTGGGAAGCATGGAAAGCCGGAGACGGGTCAGTTCCTGACGATCGCGACGACGCGGCCGGAGACGATGCTTGGCGATGTCGCGGTGGCGGTGAATCCGGAGGACGCGCGGTACAGGCATCTGCACGGGAAGAAATTGCTGCTGCCGCTGATGGATCGTGAGATTCCGGTGGTGGCAGATAGCTGGGTGAGCGCGGACTTCGGCACGGGTGCGGTGAAGGTGACGCCGGCGCATGATGCCAACGACTTTGCCATCGGCCAGCGGCACGGGCTGAAATCGATCTCGGTGATGGACGACACGGCGCACATCAATGCCGAGGGCGGCAAATACGCCGGGCTTGATCGCTACGTTGCACGGAAGCGCATTCTCAAAGACCTGGAAGCGCAGGGGCTGCTGGGAACGGTACGCGAACATACGAATTCCATCGGAAAGTGCGACCGCTGCCAGACGGTAGTGGAACCACGGCTCTCGACGCAGTGGTTTGTGAAGATTCAGCCGCTCGCGGACAAAGCCATTGAGGCTGTCGAGCAAGGCTACATCAAGTTCACGCCGGCACAGTACGCGAAGACCTATTTCGAGTGGATGCGCAACATTCACGACTGGTGCATCTCGCGCCAGCTCTGGTGGGGACATCGCATTCCCGCCTGGCACTGCGCGGCGTGCGGAAAGATCACGGTCGCGCGAGAGACTCCGGCTGTGTGCGAGCATTGCGGGAACGCAAACCTCACACAGGAAACGGATGTGCTCGACACATGGTTCTCGTCGGGACTGCTTCCCTTCACCGTGTTCGGATGGCCAAAGCGCACACGCGACCTTGATAATTTCTATCCCACACAGCTTCTGCTTACAGGATTCGACATTCTCTTCTTCTGGGTGGCTCGCATGATCATGCTGGGCTGCCACTTTATGTCGGATGTGCCGATGGCGGATGGCAGCGAGCGCGATTTGAAGGATGCCGTTCCGTTCCGCGAAGTTTACATTCATGCGCTGGTGCGCGATGCCGATCGGCAGAAAATGTCGAAGACGAAGGGCAATGTCATCGACCCGATTGAAATAGTCCAGCGTTATGGGACGGACGCGGTGCGGTTCACGCTGGCGGCCATGGCCTCGCCCGGGACAGATATTGCTTTCAGCGCAGCGCGGACCGAGGGTTATCGCGCTTTTGCCAACAAGATCTGGAACGCTGCGCACCTCATCTTTATGAATGTAGATCGGGCGGCTGAGGCTGGGATTCATGTCGATCTAGGCTCCGAGAATCCGGCCAATACGCTCGAGGCTCGCTGGATTGCATTACGACTAAATGCTGTTGCCGGCGAAATGAACCAGGCGCTCGGTGAATACCGCTTTCACGAGGCAGCGAATCTGGTTTACCAGTTCTTCTGGGGAGACTTCTGCGACTGGTATCTCGAGATCGTGAAGCTGCGGCTCGATTTCAGCGATGCAGCAGATAAAGCCACCCTGGCGCTCAACACCCTGGTAGCGACGTTTGAAGCCGCTCTGCGCCTGCTCTCGCCTTTTATGCCCTTCATCACCGAAGAGCTTTGGCATGCTGTTTACGACGGCAAACCGCCGGCGAAATCCGTTGCGCTCTCGCAATATCCGCAGGCGAATGCAAAGGTGGTTGATGCGCAGACGGAAGCGGAAATGGGTCAGCTGCAGGAATTGATCGTAACCATCCGCGCGTTGCGCAAAGATTTGGAAGTGCCGGAACGCGAGCTCGCGGCAGCGGAGATTCAAACATCGGCTGCGATGCAGCGGCTTGCGTCTGACAATCATGAGATTGTGCAGAAGCTGGCGCGCGTTTCCGCCTTTACTTTTCCTGCCGAGTCGAAGCTGAATCCGGGCAATACCAGAACTACGGCGAATTTCAATGTGGGGCTGGCATTCGAGAAACAGATTGACGTTGCCGCTGAACGCGAGCGCCTGCAGAAGAAGCTGGAGCAATATGAGAAGGTGTTGGGCAACGCCGACCGCCAACTCAACAACGAGACGTTTCTGGCCAAGGCACCTGAGAAGATAGTGGCGGGGTTAAAGAAGCAGGCGTCAGAGGCTGCGTCACTGCGGCAAGAAACACTGGATGCAATCGAGAAGCTGGCGCAGCTCGCATAAGCGGGGAAGACAATGGACTGGAAAAGCAGAAAGATCGAAGCCATCCTCGAAGAGGCGCTGCTCGAAGACAAAGCCACCAGCGATGTAACAACCGCGATCACAATTGACCCGAACCTGCGCGCGTCGGCGACCATTCTGGCCAAGCAGGATTGCGTGGTCGCCGGCCTGGGATGCGTTCCGCGCTTTTTGGAAATCTACGCGCGCCTGGATAAGAGGAGCAGCGGACGATACGAGGTGATCAGCCATCCGGAAATGTTCGACGGCGTGCGCGTAAAGAGGGGCCAGGCGTTGGCCGTGATCCGGCATAACGCACGCGTGATCCTCTCCTGCGAGCGAGTGATGCTGAATCTGATGCAGCGCATGAGCGGCATTGCGACACTGACCAGGCAATATGTGGACGCAATAGCCGGCTCAACCGTGAAGGTGCTCGACACGCGCAAGACCGTGCCGGGCCTGCGTGTGCTCGACAAATATGCCGTACGCTGCGGTGGCGGCGAAAACCATCGGCTCGATCTTTCGGATGGAATTCTGATCAAGAACAACCACATTTCGCTGGGCGGCGGTATTGAGAAGGTGCTCGCTCGCGCACGCGAACTGCGCGGCCCAGGGCAGACCATCGACATTGAAGTCCGCAGCTTCGACGAACTCAACTCCGCGCTGAACAACGGAGCTGAGTCGCTGCTGTTCGATAACTTTTCGCCATCCGACGTGAAAAAGGCGGTGCTGCTCGTCCGCGAGCGCGGAGGGAAGATTCCGACCGAGGCCTCCGGCGGCATCGTCCTCGGAAACATTCGCAAATACGCGAAGACTGGGGTTGATTTCATCTCTGTGGGCGCGTTAACCCACTCGGCGACCTCCGTGGACCTGAGCATGAAAATCACGGCAGAAATTTATTAGCCTTGGAAGATCGCTTTGACTTGCCCGAACTGGAGGCAGCGCTTGCGGACACGCGCTTCCACAACAAGCTGCACTTCTTCCCGTCCATTCACTCCACAAACACCCATGCGATGGCCGAGGGCGAAGCAGGTGCGCGCGACGGCTGTGTCTATTTTGCCGACGAGCAGATCGCCGGACGCGGGCGAGGGGCGCACAACTGGGAATCGCCACCGGGCTCGGGCCTGTATGTAAGTGTGCTGCTGCGGCCGACGCTTGCTCCGGCCGATGTGCTGTGGCTGTCGCTGGCGGCAGGGCTGGCCGTCCGCGATGCGGTCCAGCAGGTCACGTCCCTCGAATGCGACCTGCGCTGGCCGAACGATCTGCTCTTCGGCAGCAGAAAATTCTGCGGCATTCTTACCGAGCTGAATGCCGAAGTAACGCGGGTGCGACATCTGGTGGTGGGGATCGGCATTAACGTGCATCAGCCGCAATTTCCTAACGAGATACGCGATCTTGCGACCTCGCTGCACATTGAAACGGGGCGTGAATGGCCGCGTCAGGAACTGCTTGTTGCTTTGCTACAATCGCTCCATCGCGAAGTCTCCGCGCTCACCGCGCCCGTCAATCTGCGCGAAGCTCCTGCAAGTATTCTCAAGCGGCTTGAGCGCGCATCGACATGGATCCGCGGCAAGAAGGTTTACGTGGAAGAGGGGAAAGGCTACGCAGGGGTGACGGAGGGCCTGGACACTCGCGGATTTCTGCAAGTGCGCACCGCCGACGGGCTGCGCACGGTGTTTTCAGGCGGAGTAAGGGAACAAAAATCGGGCCGGTGAACGAATGCTTCTTGCGCTGAACGTAAACAATACGAACACCGTGATCGCGCTGTACCCATTTCAGAACGGGCGCACCGGCGAGCTGCGCATCACATGGCGCATCAGCACGCGGCACGGGCAGACCGCCGATGAGTATGGGATCCTCGTTCGAAATTTGCTGGAAGGCGAAGGAATCGACAGCAAAGACATCAGCGGAATCGTGATCGCTTCTGTGGTTCCACCGGTTGACTGGATTTTGCGGCAGTTCTGCGAAAGGTACTTCGGGCAGAAACCGCTCTTCATCGAACCGGGCATTAAGACCGGCATGCCTGTGCGCATCGACCACCCCGGCGAAGCCGGGGCGGACCGCATAGCCAATTGCGTGGGAGCATACGAGCAATACGGAGGCCCATGCATCGTGGTGGACTTCGGGACGGCGACGAATTTTGACGTGATCTCCAGCAAGGGAGAATTTATCGGCGGAGCCATCGCACCGGGGCTGACCATCTCGGCGGAGGCGCTCTTTGCGCGTGCGGCGCGGCTGCCGCGTGTAGAAATCAAACGTCCGGCGAAAGTTATCGGCTCCAATACGGTGGACAATCTGCAGATCGGATTGTTCTACGGCCACATCGGACTGGTCGATAGCATTCTCGAGCGCATGATCGCAGAGCTGGGCGAGAAGACGGTTTGCGTGGCGACGGGCGGGCTGGCACACCTGATCGCGGGTGACTCGAAATACATCTCCCATATTAATGACACGCTCACCCTCGAAGGCCTGCGGATTATTTACGAGCGTCATCGAAGCGCGCGAACGCGACCTCAGCCGGATGAGTCCGCCGCAAAGGCCTGACCGCGCTTGCAAAATTATTTCAACTACTTTACCGAAATCGAAGATCACTTCCAGCGGCGTCGCGGGTCGATCCTTCTGCTTTCAACGCTGGATTGGGCACTAATTGAAACGTGGCGCGAGGCGGGGCTGCCGCTGGAAGCTGTGCTGCGCGGGATCGACGACGCCTTCGATAAGTACGACGCGCGCAAAGCGCGGGGCCGCATGCGTGCAGTGAACGGGCTGGCCTGGTGCACCCAGGCAGTGATGAACGCGGTGGAAGCGATGAAGGAAGCGTCGGTAGGCGCGCAGCCTGCGGCGGCAGGTGCCGCTCCCGGATTTGAGCCGGAGCGCATTGCGGCGCATCTGAACGCATGCGCGACGCAGCTAGAGAAAGCGCAGTTGAGCGGGCTTGCGTGCAAGGCTGCGCGGCATACCGCTGCGCGCCTGCGCGAACTTGCGGTGACTCCGCCGGCGAATCTTGAAGAGCTGGAGCGCACGCTTTCTGTACTGGAAGAGAAGATATTCACAACATTGACGGCGACATCGCCGGAGTCGGAGCTGTTGGCGCTGCGCGAAGAGAGCACGCGCGAGCTGGCGCCGTATCGCAGCCGCATGAAGACGGAGCAGGTTCGGCAGGTGGAGCAGCAGTTCCTGCGCAAGCGCCTGCTGGAGAAGTATGCTCTGCCGCGCCTCAGCCTTTTCTACATGAGCCAGCAATGAAGCTGCGGATTGAAAAGCCTATTTATGGCGGCGCCGGGCTTGCGCGCGAGGAAGGGAAGGCGATCTTTGTTCCGTTTGCCCTGCCGGGGGAGTTGGTGGAAGCAAGCATTGCGAATGACCACGGCAGCTACGCCGAAGCGCAGATCGAAAATATTCTTGAAGCATCGCGGCAGCGAGCGCAGCCCCAATGCCCCTACTTTGGCGTATGCGGCGGATGCCACTACCAGCACGCCAATTATCTGCAGCAGGTTGAAATGAAGACGCAGATTCTGCGCGAGGCGCTGGAGCGTGCGCGACTGATAGAGATTCCGGAGATCGGGACGTTGTCTGGCGAACCGCTGGGATATCGGAATCGCATTCGCCTGCATATTGATCGCGCGAATGGGCGGCTCTGCTACAAGATGCGAGGGTCGCACCAGAACCTCGCGGTAGATGATTGCCCGATCGCGGCGCCGGTTCTTGAGCGCGCGCTGAGGGCGATTCAATCCGCCACGCAGCTCTGGCAGCTGGGCAATCATTTTACGGAGGTCGAGCTGTTCACAAATGCGGCGCAGGATTCGATTCTGCTTACCTTGTGGGCTGCGGACGACGGGCAATCTGCCGCACGGGAGTTGAAGCGGCTTTGGCCGGAGTTAAGGTCGGCGGTGCCGGAGGCCGTGGGAGCGACTGTGTTTTCATCGGAGCGAGGCAAGCTGACGGGCAGGCTGCTCGCGCAAACGGGAGACACATCTCTGAATTACGCGGCAGCCGGGCACAGCTACTCCGTGGGCGCCGGGTCTTTCTTTCAAGTGAATCGATTTCTGATCGACCTCCTAGTAGAGCACGTAATAAAGGGGCACGCGGGCGGAGTTGCGTGGGATTTTTATGCCGGCGTCGGGCTTTTTTCTGTCGCCCTCGCCCGCTCGTTCGAGCAGATTGTTGCAGTGGAATCAGGTGCTGGCTCAGCGCGCGATCTGCGCCGCAACCTTGTTGGCGGCCCTCATCGCATTGTGGCCGGCAGCACGATTGAATTTCTGCGCCGCGCTCGGACACGCAACGAAAAAGCGCCGGACTTGGCGGTTGTCGACCCGCCGCGTACCGGCTTGGGTAAAGGGGTCACTAAACTACTGGCGGAGATTCGGCCCGCGCACATTACTTATGTTTCCTGCGATCCGGCAACTTTGTCGCGCGATCTTAAATCGCTGCTAGACTCCGGCTATCACCTCAGCACTTTGCGCATGGTCGATCTGTTTCCGCAGACGTTCCATCTCGAAAGCGTGGCTACGCTTCTGTTGAAATAAACTCGCGGCTGCTGCGGTGACGATGCTATGGTCACCGCCGCTATCCCGTCCGTATCCGCTGAGCAAGCGCGCCAATCGACACGGCATTTTTCGTTTCGAGCACTGGAAACGATCGCGGCTCCTTCGCTCTTCGCGACCGTCTGCTTTGCTGCGGGAATCCTTGTTGCGCACTCCGCGTGGATATTGCCGGGGCTTCTATTTCTAGCACTCGTCGCGGCGTTCGGGACGGCCATTGTCGCTGTGCTGGTGACTCCGCGAATGGGCTGGATCGCTACCGCGCTCGTTTTGATCGTGCTTGGAGCCTTCTGCGCGGAGACTGCACCCGCGGTCGATCCCCAGCAGCAGCTCGCGCTGTTCGCGGACAACACCCAGCGGACGGTGGAAGGCCAAATTGTCCGGCTCGGTCCGATGCGAAGCGTCGTTTCTGAGACGCCTTTTTCCACTGAAACGCGTGAGGAACACAGCCAGCAAATCGATCTGCGCATGAGCGGCCTCGGTACTGCGCGGGTCACGCTCTATGCGCCGGTGGAGCAGCCGTTTCCACATCTGACATGCAATGACGCGGTGCGCGCCACGCTGGCGCTCCACCAGGAAGAGCGCTTTCTTGACCCCGGTGTCTGGGACGCGCGCGGGTACCTGCATCAGCAGGGCATTGGCGCGCTCGGCAGCGTTAATTCGCAGCGGCTCACCTTGCTCGGGACTGATGGGAGGCACAACTTCCCCTGCTGGCTGCATTCTCTGCAGGAGACGGCAAGCACGCGCCTGATGGACTTTGCGGCGAACGCCCGCAACCAGCGGCTGCCGCAGTTTCTTCGCATCGATCAAGAAGATGCGGCCATGCTGGCGGCGATGATTACCGGTGACCGCACCTGGCTGCAGCATCGCGTGCGCGTTGGCTTCGAGCGGACGGGCTCGTTCCACCTGCTTGTCGTCTCCGGGCTGCACCTGGCTATTTTTTCCGGAATAATATTCTGGATCGCAAGGCGGTTACGCTTTTCGCGGGTTTGGGCATCGCTCGTCACCATAGCATTGTCGTTTGGCTACGCGCTGTTCACCGGCTTCGGCCATCCTGTACAGCGGTCATTCTGGATGGTCACGCTCTATCTCGTCGGCCGTCTGCTCTGGCGCGACCGATCTGTGCTGAACGCAATCGGCTTTGCCGCGTTGGTTATGCTCGCTGCTGACCCCGGTTCCCTCTTTGACTCGGGGCTTCAGATGACGCTGCTATCGGTGCTGGCTATCGCCGGAGTGGCTGCTCCTTTTGCCGAAAAAAGTTTCGCGCCGTTGTTGCGCGCCATGCGCAATCTGCGGGAACTACGTGCCGATACTGTCTTTCCACCGCGCATTGCGCAGTTCCGCATAAGCGTCCGACTCATCGCTCAACATCTTCGGCCATTTACCGGCGCTTTCCTGGCATGGAAAGCATTTCCATTCTGTCTTCGACTGCTGCTTCGTTTTGCCGAGCTGCTGGCCGTATCCGTTGCCATTGAGCTGTTTATGATGCTGCCGATGGTCGCGTATTTCCATCGCATCACTCTGTTTGCTCTGCCTGTCAACGTGCTCATCGTGCCGTTTCTGGGGATATTGCTGCCGCTTGCGCTGCTGACGTTTGCTCTGCTGCTGACCGCGCCTGCGCTCGCGTTTGTTCCCGGCGCGGCGACCGCGGCGGTGCTGCACTCGGTAACGTGTGTCATCGCCACATTCGCCGGGTTGCGCGGCGGAGACATGCGTATTCCCATGCCATCGACTGTGGCCGTCGTGTTCTGGATCGTGCTGATGGTCGCGGCGATCTGCGCCATTCGCGCACGGCGCTATGGCATACCGCTCGCCCTTGCTGCCCTTGTTGCCGCTACTGCCTGTCTGCTCGCTCCGCGCGCCATTGTGAGGAGACCAGGCGAGCTTGAGATTACCGCAATCGATGTCGGGCAAGGCGATTCCCTGCTGGTGGTAACGCCCCACGGCAAGACGCTGCTCATCGACGCGGGAGGTATCGTGGGTGCATCTCCGGACTCGAACTTCAATACCGGCGACGATGTTGTGTCGCCGGTGCTGTGGTCGCGTGGCATTCGGCGGCTGGATGCGGTGGCCCTGACCCACGCGCATGAAGACCACATCGGAGGAATGCCTGCGGTGTTTGCGAATTTCCAGCCGCGCGCGCTATGGCTGGGTCCTGAACCCGATGTTCCCGTTTATGAAAACTTGTTGCACAGCGCGGACCAGGCGGGAACCCAGGTTCACCGGTATATTGCAGGAGATTCCTTCAGCTTCGACGGAGTTGCGATTCGAGTGCTCGCACCCGCGCGCGATTACCACCCCGGCAAGACACCCACCAACAACGATTCGCTGGTCCTGCGGCTGAGCTACGAGAATACTTCGGCGCTGCTTGAAGGGGATGCCGAAGCCCCGAGCGAATCGCGCATGGTCGAGGAGGGCGGTCTGCATTCGGATTTCCTGAAAGTTGGGCACCACGGCAGTAAGACCTCGACAACGCCTGCTTTCCTGGCTGCGGTCGCGCCATCGTATTCGGCGATCTCAGTAGGCCGCCGCAATTTCTACGGCCATCCGCGCCATGAGGTACTGGAAAAATTGCAAGCGGCCCACGTCCGCACGTATCGAACCGACATGATCGGCATGTCAAGCTTCTATCTCGACAAGCAAGGCGTAACCGCGGTGGCGTGGGCCGATACTGCGCGATAGCTTACTTCTCCTCGATTCCAGTCAGATGGAATGTGATGGTTCCCCAGAAGAAACGCGCGCGCATCTGCACCGGCAGGTGCTGTGCGTCGTCCGTATACCAGATCCAGATGTTGCCGCGGCTCTTAACTACGCCCGCATCGGCCGTGGGCTCCACGCGCAGCGTTTGGAAGGTCCCCAACGGAGTCTTTATCTGTTCGCGGCCTTCCACCTTCATGGTCACCAGCACGGTCCGGGTTGAGTCGCCGAGCGGAAACGCGAAGCTCTGGCCCAACGCCATGGGCTGCGATGCCGCATAAAAAATAGCCGAAAGCGAATCGGTAACGCATGGAGGAATTGCTATCTCCTGATGTTTGTGAATGCCGGAGACCAGGTTTTTCTCATTAAAAATGGCGTGGCCTTGCGCGTAGTTGAATGTCAAATCGCTATTCACCTGGCGTCGACCCTCAATCAACTGTTTGGAGAATCCCTCCGAGCATCCGGTTTGCCGATTGAATGATGCCTGGAAGCGGTCGCTCACGCGGAAGAGCAGGTTCACGGCGCCAACGGTGTCTCCAGTGGCGGAGACTCGCTGCACATTTCCGTCGGCTTCCTGATGGAAGGACACCACTCCGGCCGGGAACACGCGCCAATCGACGGCATAGCTCAATGTCTGCTTTGCAGGGAAACTGAAGCCCGATGACGGAGCGGGCAGGGGCGGAATCGGATTCGGAGCCTGCGCGCAGAGAGCTGCCATCGCGGCAACGCAGGTGAAAAAAAACAGGAACCTAGTACGCCAGATCAATCGAAGCACTCGCCTGCATTGCTTGAGTTTTTAACGCCAGAAACACATCTTCAATATCAAAGCGATGTAAATGGCTGCTGATCCTATCAGTGCATTGTACTCGCGATGTTTGCGGTAAAGCATGGAAGAAAAGCATCCCGAATCGCCGCTGACCGTGGCCACGCGCAGGCGCGGAAGCAGACGCGGCACCCGCGCAGCGTATTCGTTGTAGCCCGCAAACTTCGCGCGGAGGAACGCCTCTTCTGCACGGATGACGGGAATATAAATGATCGCGAACAGGAGGACCAGCACCGCTGCAATCCACACACTGCGCGCGGCCAAAGCAAAGCCGAACGCAATCAGCATTGAGCCGAGGTAGAGCGGGTTGCGCGTGCGAGCGTAGGGCCCCGTCATGGTGATTTCGGCATTCTTCTTTACGTAGCCGGACGCGTAGCCGCGCAGCCAGAGCCCCGGAAGAACGAGCAGCAGGCTGAGCGCGAGAAACGCAGGAGCCGGGTGCGCAAGCCAGAAGAAAAATATGGCGAAGACGAAGCCGAGCGGCACGCGGATGCGCTTCGCGATTCTGCTCCATTCGCCGGCCATTACCGCTTCACTCCCAGCAACTCCATCGTGGCGTTGAACACTGCGTCCGGCGTAATGGTGAGCAGGCCCGCTTCCGGCGAGGCGTGACGCGTGTGATCGCGCCTGCTCTCCGGATGCCGCAGCACACGATAGCTACCGCCGAGCGGGCCATTTCGCGCGGGATCGGTTGGGCCGAAGATGGCCACGACTGGCCTGTCCAACGCGGACGCGAGATGCACCGGCCCGGTGTCGCCGCCGATGACGAGCGCGGCGCGGCGCGTGAGAGCGATGAGTTCTGAAATTGAGAGGCGAATGGCCGTAGCGGCGTTATTGCTGAATGCGGATATCTCGTCAGCTAGCGGTCCCTCGCTGGGTCCGGCATTGACCAGTGTTGCGAATCCTACATCGCGCAGCCGCGTGGCGATTACGGCATAGCGATCCGCGGGCCAGCGCTTGGCGCCCCAACCTGCCCCCGGCGTGAGCAGCACAAAAGGCGCGGCAATGGAATTTGCTTTGCGCTCCCCCTCTACATCAGCCGGAAGCAAAGGCAGGCGCACGGGCAGCGTGTCTCCGGCGACGGCGTTGGCAACTTCGATCGCCTGTTCAATTACGTGGACTCCGTGTGTCTTCACGCGCTCGGAAAAAAACCAGCGTGCGATACCTTCGCGGGGAGCATCTTCGCCGATAAAACGTGGGCTGCGCGCCCAACTGCCGACCAGCGCGGAGCGGAACGCTCCCTGAAGATCGATGCATACGTCGTATTTCTCTGCTCTCAACTCGCCCCGCGTGCGCCGCACCTCGCGCAGTGTTGTCGCGCTGAAGGGTGATCGCGCCCACTGCCGGGCAGGAACGATATGAATGCGGTCCACGAGAGGCATCGCCGGGCTGCGTGCATCTGCGCCGTCCGCCGCCAGGAGCGCTTTCCATCGCGGCTCGACGGCCCATCCGATTCGCCATTCCGGATGCGCTTGCCGCAGCGCTGTGACAGCGGGCAGCGCGTGGAGAATATCGCCCATGGCGCTCAGCCGTATGACGAGCACGCGTAACTGCTTTTCTTGTTCAGGCAATGGGCTATTTTCTCACAATGGTGGCCAGCAAATAGCGCAGGGCCGCGGCCTCGTCTTCCAATGAAATCTCCAGCCTGGCGACGCGAATTGGGGCGACCTGTTCAAGTTGGGCGCGTTGTGCCGAAGTCAGCCGGACTGCATCTTTTTCTGTGGTCACAAAACATTTTGCACCCTCCCGGCGGAGAGCGGCGATCAGGCGATCGATCTCACGGTCCGAGTAAACCTGGTGATCGCGCAGGACCAGAGTTGCAGCGATTTCGACGTTTTGTGAGCGCAATCCGGCAAAGAACTCATCGGGCCTGGCGATGCCGCAAAACGCAACTGCCGGTGCAATATTTTCAGCCAGCAGCTTTCGATGCAGAATCCACACGGGCGCCGTGATGCCGCGCTTGCGCAGCTCCTCCTCACGCTGGCGGTCTTCCACGCGCAAAATAATTATTCCTGCGCGCTTGAGCGATGAAAGAGGTTCACGCAGGCGTCCCGCGGGCAGCAGCCCCTCATCGAGATCGCTGGCGTGGAGCACCACGATGTCGAGGTCGCGCGCGAGCCTGCGATGCTGGAATCCGTCGTCCAGCAGATGAATGCCGGGAATCGCGGACTCGTGCTCGGCGAGCGATCCAGCCTCGAAACGGCTGGCGCCGAGGTACACCGGAACTTTAGCAGAGCGCGCGATCAGCAGCGGCTCGTCGCCGAAGCGCGAAGCATCGCCGTTGGGGTCCACGCGCTCGACAGTGTCCACATCGTTGCGGCCGTATCCTCGCGACAGCACATCCACATGAACTTTTCCCCTGGCCAGCAACCGTGCCAGCATTATCACCAAGGGGGTCTTGCCGGAGCCGCCCACCGACAGGTTGCCCACGCTCACCACCGGCCACGCAAGCCGCTGCGGCTTCGCCCACCCACGGTCGTAGGCAGCGTTCTTTGCGGCGAGCGCCGCGGCGTAGAGAGGAACCGCAAATGCGAATGGCCGGATCATGCCCGGTCTTTCAGCAGCGCCAGCAGTGCGGTCACTGCGCGTTCGGTTGCGCCGGCTTCGCTTTCAAAGACTGCTCGCGCCCGCGCTCCCATTGCTTTAGCGGCGGCATCGTCGTCCAGCAGATTGCGTATCGCGCGCGGCAATGTGGACGGTTCCACAATGACCACGGCGTTCGACGCGCGGAGCTTCTCCACGATTTCGCGAAAGTTTTCATAATGGGGGCCCATCACAATCGGTAATCCGTACTGCGCCGGCTCCAGGGGATTGTGACCGCCAGGTTGGAAGAAGCCGCCACCGATAATGACGAGTGAGCCAAGCGAATAGACGGAGGCCAGCTCGCCGATGGAATCCAGGAGAAAGAATGTCCCGGCGTGGAGCGGCTGGGGCGCGGCCATCCACTGCGAGCGCCGCGTGTAGCGCAGGCCTCGCGCATCAAGCATTGCCACGACTGAATCGAAACGCTCGGGATGGCGCGGCGCCAGGATCGTGATTGCGTCGGCGGGCAGCGACTCCGCAATCAATTCTTCGTCGCCCGCCAGCGTGGACCCGCACACCACCACTTTCACTTTGGGCGACAGCTGCGAGCGGAGTACCTCAATTATCGCTGCCGGTCGCGCCACGCGGATATCGTACTTCAGGTTTCCACCGACGCGAACGTTGCGTGCTCCGAGAGCGCGCAGCCGCTCCGCATCAGGATCACTTTGCGCCAGCGCCAGCGCAAGGCCGCCGAGAAGCCGGCTCCAGGTGATTCGCAGACGCAGATATCGCGGCCATGACCGGTCAGAAATTCGGGCGTTGACCACTGCCACCGGAACACCGGCGCGGCGGCATTCCACCAGCATGCGCGGCCAGAACTCCGTCTCCAGCAGCACCAGCATGTGCGGATGCAGAGCGCGCAGGTATGACCTTACAGCGAAGGCAAAATCCAGCGGGAAATAGAAGACACAGTCTGCGCCGAAGCGCTCGCGCGCTAACCGCTGGCCGGTCCGCGTCGTGGTCGAGACCATCACCGTGCGCCCCGATTGCGCACCGAGTTGTTCGATCAGACGGCTCGCCGCCAGCACCTCGCCCACGGAGACGGCGTGGACCCAGATCACGCCCCCTGCCCCACGGAGCCGCCGCGGCACAAAGCCGAGCCGCTCGCTCAGGCCTTCGCGATACTTGCCGCTCGCCAACATGCGGAAAAGCCAGTACGGGCTGCCCACAACCAGAACCAGCAGCAACGCCAGGCTGTATAAAACGAGCATCCGCTAACGATTCCCTCTTTATGAGAGTCCTATCGCAAAATGATAATCTTGCGGAGCCATATGCGCCTGCGCTTTTCTCTCATCTTCGCGTTCGCGCTGTGCGCGGCTACGGCGAACCTGGTCGCCGCCGATCACACGATGCCGCCACCGAAGGACGCCTCCACTTACGCGTCTTTCGATGCCCATGCCGCAGAGCACGTCACCATTGCGGCAGAGCCGTACGACACGGTAGAGGAGGGCAAAATATTCCGCATTCGCTACATCGAGAACGGCTTTATGCCGATCTACATTGTCGTGACCAACAACGGGGACAAACCTATTTCGCTCGACCAGGCGCGCATCGATTTCATCAGCGCAGAGCATGATCGAATCCCCGCAGCGCAGCCGGAGGATATTGAGCGTCGCCTCGCGCACATAACCGGAGCGGGCAAGGTGGTCCCGCTGCCTGCGCCTCTGCCTCCGATCAGGAAAAAGCCCAAGTCCTCGGACAAGAAGGTGGAACAGGATTTTTCCGATTTCGAGTACAGCGCCATTACCGTGCCGCCGCACAGCACCCGGGCTGGGTTCCTGTTTTATGACCTGCAAGGGCTGGGGGAAACGCCGCTCAAGGGAGGAAAGCTGACCTTGCGCGATCTGCGCGATGCCAACGGGAAAGAGCTTTTCTACTTCGAGATCCCCTTCGATAAGTATCTCTAGCCTGACGATCAACCCTCGTCCTCTTCTGCAAGCAGATCGCCCAGACGCTCAAGGCGGCGCTCCCACGTCGATCGATGATCGCGAGTCCATTTTTCGAGAACCGAAAATCCGGCGGGCTCGATCCGGCAGGTTCGCACCCGTCCAACTTTCTCTGTGCGAACCAGTCGGCTCTCCTCCAAGACTTGCAAATGCTGGGCAACAGCAGTCAACGTAATCCCAAGCGGTGCGGCAAGCCGTGAGACCGAGGTTGGCGCCTGGGTAAGCCTGTCGAGAATGGCACGACGTGTCGGATCGCCGAGAGCGTGAAAGAGCCGGTCGATAATCCGTTCAGAATCCTTCAAATCTCCCTCGCATTTGTCGCTTACTTCAAAAGCTCTGCCGTGAGCCGCTCAACCAGCTTGCGCCAGCCGTCCTCTCGCCTCTTAGGACCCTCCGAGCCTTCGTAAAAGGCGCCCTGATAAGTCAGAACGAGATCCGATCCCTGAGCATTTGGCAGGAATTCGACCGTGACCAGCGACGATGAGATGGAGTGATCGCCCAGGCTCATGGTAGAGGCGGTCACAACACGCTGGTTCGGGACTATGTCCTGAATTACTCCTTCGGTCTGGAGTGCGACGCCGGGAAAGGGTGTTCCCGGGCGAAATCGATATAGGGTACGCTCCACCCCGCCAACCCGAAAATCCATCTCAAATTGCTCCACATCGTGACTGTCCCCTTCAGCAAACCAACGGCGCTTTTTCGCGGGGTCAGAAAAGGCGGTAAACAACCGCTCCGGCGGATACGGGTACCGATGCTCGATAACAAAGGTGCTATGGACAACAGAGGGTTCCATAATAGACTCCTTCCAATAGTGAAGTAGTTACTTCACTATTGGAGAATGACGCAGATTCGAAAAATTGTCAAGCGTATACTTCAGTATTTTAGCGTGAATATTTCGAGGTCAGCGCGGCGGCCAAGCTGCCGTCCCCTAAGCCCAGCACTATTCCACGTGGTAGTTGGGAGCCTCGCGCGTGATGATAACGTCATGGACGTGGCTCTCGCGCAACCCGGCGTTCGAGATGCGCACAAATCGCGAATTGGTCTGCAATTCTTCGATGGTTCCGCAGCCAAGGTATCCCATACCTGAGCGCAGGCCGCCCACAAGCTGGTAGACCATCGCCTCCAGCGGCCCGCGATGCGGCACGCGACCTTCGATTCCTTCGGGGACGAACTTGGCCAGACGATTGCCGGCGCTGCGCTCGCGATTGACCACGCCCTCGCCGCGCGAAAGGTCTGTCTCGAAATCCTGGCTGGCCTGGAAGTAGCGCTCGCCAGACCCCTGCGACATTGCGGACAGCGAACCCATTCCGCGGTACGCCTTGAAGGAACGCCCCTGATAGAGAATCGTTTCGCCGGGGCTCTCATCCACTCCTGCGAACAACGAGCCGATCATGACAACGCTGGCTCCCGCGGCGATGGCCTTCACCACGTCTCCCGAATACTTGATGCCTCCATCAGCAATCACGGGAATACCGTGCTCGCGCGCCGCGCGGTAGGCCTCGCTCACCGCCGTAATCTGTGGCATGCCGGCGCCCGTGACCATGCGCGTGGTGCAAATGGAGCCGGGTCCGATGCCGACCTTTACGCCATCTGCGCCGTGCTCGATCAGCGCCTTCGCGCCTTCATAGGTGGCAATATTGCCGGCCAGCAGATCAACCTCAGGGAATGATTTCTTTATCAGCCGCACTGCTTCCAACACGCGCGCCTGGTGCCCGTGGGCCGAGTCAATCGAAAGAACATCCACGCGGCTCTTGACCAGCTCCGCCGCGCGCTCGAGGAAGTCTCCTGTCGCGCCAATGGCGCCGCCGACGCGCAGCCGTCCCTGCTCGTCTTTCGATGCGCTGGGGTATTTCAATTTTTTCTGGATGTCCTTGACGGTGATCAGGCCCTTCAGCTCGTAATCGCCGTTGACCACCAGCAGCTTCTCCACGCGATGCTGGTGGAGTATCTTTTCGGCGTCTTCAAGAGTGGTGCCCACGGGCACGGTGATGAGGTTAGTCTTGGTCATCACATCGCGAATGGGTACATCGGTCCGCGTTTCAAAACGCAGGTCGCGATTGGTCAGAATGCCGACCAGCTTTTTCTTCTCAGTAACGGGAACGCCGGAAATCTTGTATCGGCGCATGACCTCGAGCGCGTCCGAGATCAATTGGTTGGGGGTGATCGTCACCGGATCGACGATCATTCCGCTCTCCGAGCGCTTTACCTTGTCCACTTCGCCGGCCTGCTGGTCGGGCGCGAGATTGCGATGGATGATGCCCATGCCGCCCTGCTGCGCCATGGCGATGGCGAGCCGCGACTCGGTCACGGTATCCATGGCCGCACTGAGCAGCGGCGTATTCAGGAAGATTCTTTTCGTGAGCCGGGTTTGCGTGCTCACCTGCGCGGGAACTACATCGCTGTGGGCGGGAACCAGGAGGACATCATCAAAGGTCAGGGCTTCGGGGACAGGATGTTCGATCATAGAAGAAAGATGCACCGCGACTGCAAAGGGTACAAGACTCCACTGGCGCGATGCTTATCCCGTATTGTAGAGCCAAATCGGCGAAGGGCCATATCCAGAGCCCGGAAAACAGCGCCCGGAAAAGAGTCCGGCAAACAAGGCGTGGATGGAACTCGCAGCGACGCGCTTTCGTATGAATGAGAAACTGAATTCCCTTCTGGGAGCGCAACGATGAAAATCCGATCATTCTCAGGATGGCTCACGGGCTGTTGTCTAGGACTCGCCTTATGCCAACCGCAATACCTCATGGCAGCCTCGCCAGGAACACTGGTGTTGTCAGAGCACCTGCCGTCGAACGGTACCCTGGTGCTCACAATGAACGTGGGAGACGTCCACATCGTGCCGAGTCCGGAAGCGGATCGCCTGCGTGTCGAAATTCATGCGGATGCATCGCTGAAAGAGGAGCGATCGTGGGTGAAACAGTTTGAGGTTGCCGGCGACCGCGCAACGGTCGATATTCAGGGCCCCAAAGTTCATGAGCATTGTGTCTCCTGTTACACCAACCGCAATATCATCGTCTTCGTTCCACAGCAAACGGCCATAAAGCTCCAGGTTGAGATTGGGGATGTGACGATCAAATCGGTCAAGGGCGACAAGCAGATCCGCCTTGGAATAGGGGACCTCAGCATTGGCATTGGGGATCAAAACGAATATAGCCGGATTGACTTGTCCACGCGCATTGGAGATCTGGACGATCCGGTATATCACTCGGAGCCCCATGGATTTCTCGGCAAGTCGGAAACCGTTGGGCGCGAGGGCAGATACCATCTGCGGGCGCACGTTGGAATCGGAGACTTGAAGCTACTCCAGGAAAAGGGCTGAAGGCGATTTGCTGTCGCCGATCTGAGCGGCATCCGACATTCCACTTCGGAAAGGACTTCACCGCGCCGTTGCCGGCGAAAACATTATCCGCGGGGCTTTTTCGCAATTGCTTCGAGTTGTCCCAAATGATTAAGGTCGTGGCCAGCCATGGTTTCCACAATGGTGTCGAACGTCATGGTGCCGCGCTCCGGATGCCTTAGCGGCCGGGTATGAACCTGCGGCGAGAGGGAGCGCAGCAGCGCCAGATTCCAGTTGCGCACCGCGATAAAAGCAGCCAGCGCGTCCGGCATTGGGTACGCGGAGTAGTTCGCGGCCCACTTTTCCTGATCGAAGGGCTGGACTACGTGATTGTCTTCAGCCAGCGTCTGGCGGAGACGGAAGGCGAAGACCAGTTCACAGTCGGCCAGGTGGCAGACGATCTCTCGCGGGCTCCACTTCCCCGGAGCGGGAGACTGATTGGCCCGCTCAAGGCCGAGCTCGTCTGCGAGTTTTCCGAGTCGCGAAGCCGTGGCCTTCAGTACCTCCAGCGGGTTCTGGCCAGCGAGACATTTTGCGTACGGGTTCAGTTCCATCGAATTAGGTACCAGTATCCCATCCCGCGTACCTCATTTGAAAGCAAAACTGAAACGCGGTATTCTAATGGGGCAGACGAGTTTACCCGAGACAGATCCAGGCCTGTTCCGTGCGCATCCGGAGGCCCTCGGAGAGATGAGTGGGCTATAAGCCCACTTTTTATTTGGCCGCAAATTCCGCCAGAAATCTCGTGGGAAGCTTGTCCACACGGATTGGCTATGGCCCTGAACCTCGACCAAATTCGCACCGCCGCCCAGCGCGTCGCCGCCTCCCATGGGCTTGACGTGGTGGACGTGGATTACCGCGCCGGAAAGCCTCGCGCGCTCTGCGTGTATATCGAGAAGGATGCGGAGCAGCGCTCGCGGCTGGCTGCGGATTCTGCGTTAGCCAACGGCATCCACGCCGAGCAGCTTTCGGGGATCACGCACGACGACTGCACCGCTTTCAGCCGCGATTTTGGCACACTCGTCGACGTGGAAGACCTCATCCCCGGCGCCGAGTACACGCTTGAAGTATCGTCGCCGGGGCTCGACCGCAAGTTGCGCACGCTGGCGGACTTTCAGCGCTTTGCCGGCGGCCTAGTGAAGTTGCAGACGTTTGAGCCGGTTGCAGGCAACCGGCATTGGCAGGGAAGGCTCACACAGGTGAACGAAAAAACAATCACGCTTGACCTGAGCGCCCTGAAGCAGAAGGGCAAGACCAGGAAGGGTGCTGCGAAAGCGAATCAGGAGAACGTGGAAGTCGCCCTCGCGAACATCGAAAAGGCCAACCTGGTTCCTGAATTCTAATCATTTGAAACCGGCCGCCGAGCTGGAAGTTTGAGAGAGACACTATGGCAAGCCCGCTTTACCAGACCATCGAAGTATTGAGCCGCGACAAAGGCATTGAGCCGGAGATCGTAGTCGGGGCCGTTGAGGACGCGATCGCCCTCGCCACGCGCAAGTATTACAAGACGCAGGAGAACATGCGCGCCGAACTGGACAAGGAGTCGGGCGAAATTCGCGCGTATATTTACAAGACCGTGGTGGAGGCCCCAGAACAGATCGAGGACCCGGTGAACCAGATTGCGCTCGAGGAAGCGCGTGAGCTCGCGCCTGAGGTCGAGATCGGCGGCGAAATCCGCTATTACAAGCCGACCGACGTGCTGGGGCGCATCGCCGCGCAGATGGCCAAACAGGTTATCTTCCAGAAGGTCCGCGAGGCTGAGCGCGATACGGTATTCAAGGAGTACAACCACCGCGTGAACGAAGTCCTCAACGCGACCGTGAAGCGCATTGAGCCGCAGGACGTAATCTTCGATCTGGGCAAAGCCGAGGCCCGCATGCCGCGCCGTGAGCAGTCGCGGCTGGAGCAGTTCGCCGTGGGCGAGCGCGTGCGCGTGGTGCTGCTGCGCGTGGATCGCGCGGCCAAGGGGCCGCAGGTCATCGTCTCTCGCGCCGCGCCGGAGCTGGTGCAGAACCTGTTCCAGAGCGAAGTGCCGGAAATATACGACAGCACGGTGACCATACGCGCCATTGCCCGCGAAGCCGGCGAGCGCACCAAGATCGCCGTGATGTCGCGTGACAAGGACGTGGATCCGGTAGGCGCGTGCGTAGGCATGAAGGGCATGCGTGTGCAGTCCATCATCCGCGAATTGCGCGGCGAGAAGATCGACATCATCGAGTTCAGTGAAGAGATCACCACCTTCGCTGAGAAGGCTCTGCAGCCGGCAAAGGTCAGCCGCGTGAGCATCGCCGATCTGACCGAGAAGCAGCTTGAGGTCATTGTGGATGACACGCAGCTTTCGCTTGCCATCGGCAAGAAGGGCCAGAACGTGCGGCTTGCAGCCAAGCTTCTTGGCTGGAAGATCGACATCAAGAGCGAAGAGGAGAAGCGGCAGGAAGTCGAGCAGCAGATGCAGGGCTTCGGCGGCACCACCACAACCGCGATCGAGCAGGTCAGCGAACTGGGCGAAGGCATTATCCAGAAGCTGGTCACGGCGGGAATTACCACCGTGGAAGCGCTGGCCGATATGACGCCCGAACAACTCGAGGAGATTCCGGGCATCGGCGAAAAGACGCTGGAAAAGATCAGCACCGCGGTGCGCCACTACTTCGGCCAGTACGAGGAGGGCGAGGAGCGTCCGCAGCCCGTCGCCAGCGTGGACGATGCGGCGGCCAGGGAAGCTTCCGATGCCAGCCTGAGCGAAGAAGAGGACGCACTCAAGCTTGACCTGACGCAGGAGGGCGAAGAGCCGCCTGCCGAGGATGGCACCGGGCTGCTCAACGATGAGGTTGCCGAGGAGCAGATTGAGGAAATGACCGAAACAGGTCCCGCGTCGCAGGATGAGGGCGCGGAGCCGGTGGTTCCCGGACGGCAGGATACTAGCGAAAAACTCGAGGAGACGGCTGCGACCGAAGAAGGGCTGGCCGAAACCGCAGAGCTTCGTGAAGAAACCGATCGGAAACCGGAGGGCGGCGCCTGAATCGCGCCGCTCCAAACCACATCGGCACGCGACAACCCGCGCAAAACGGGCTGTTTCGAGCCATAATAGTAAAAGGTGCATAACCCACCGCCGGGAGTTCGCAATGAGCAGCTAGCAGCTAAGGCCGGGGTACAAAGGGACGGATGAGTAAAGTTCGAATCAACGATTTGGCGCGTGAACTGGAAGTCAAGAGCAAATCGATTCTTGACGTTCTCGACGCCGTTGGCGTCACGGAAAAGAAGACGCACTCCAGTTCGCTGGAAGAAGATGAGGCCGAGCGTGTGCGCGCTTATCTGCAGCGCGGCAAATCGGGCGCATCCGGCGGCGCGCGCGCTGATGCTGCGCCCAAGCCCAAGATCGATCTATCAAAGGTTTCAAAGCCCGGCGATGTCCTGAAGGCCATTCTGCAAAGGAAAGAGCAGGAGTCCGCCGCTCCCGCCCGCGCCTCTGTTGCGCCGACGCCCGCCGCCCCCGTGAAGCCTGCGGCTGCACCCGCTCGCACAGCAGCTCCAGCGCCTACAGTCGCGCCTGCTCCTCCCGCGTCTGAGGCGGCAAAGCCTGCGCCGCGTCGCGTTGTTCCGCAGCCGCGCGCCGCCGCTCCCATCGTTTCTGCGCCGCCGCAGACTCCGGCGATTGCCGCCAAGCCACCCGCAGGCCCAGTTGCTGGCAAGCCGCCCGCTGGCGCTGTTGCAGCTCCATCTGCTGAGGCGCGCCCGGCCATCGCCGCCTCTGCTCCTTCCGGCCCTGTCGTCGCGAAGGCTCCGGCCGTCGCCGCTCCTCCCCCGCCCCCTCCCGCTGCTCAAACGGCAGACACGCCGCCAGCCGTTCCTGCGCAATCCGCTGCCGCGACGGAACCGCAGTCCTCCGCTCCGCGCCGCGTGATCATGCCGCAGACAGGACCGCGTCCGGTTTATGCCGCGCCCGCGTCGGTGCCAGTTTCGCAGCGGCCCAATACCGCCGGAACTGGAACGCCCGCAGGAGGAATCCAGCGTGGCCGCCCCATCTTCGACCGCCGTCCCGCGGGCCCTGGCGGCCCCGGTGGACCGGGCGGCTACGGCCCGCGTCCGCAAAGCGGCCCTCCTGGAGCCCCGGGAGCACGCCGCCCAATGCATCCCACGCGCACCACTCCCGGCGGAGCCCCCGCAGGCGCGCGCCCCGGCTTCGGCCAGCGCCCCGGAATGGGAGCGCGCCCCGGCTTCGGCCAGCGCCCCGGCCCCGGCGGAGCGCCCGGACTCATGCCGCCTCCCGGCGAAGCGCCGCGTCCGCAGCGTCCCGGCCCGAATGCGCGCCGCGGCCGCCAGCAATATCCAAAGACCAAAGAAGGCCCGATGAAGGGCTTTGCTCCGCCCTCGCGTTTTGGCGGAGCGCAGGTTCCCGCCGAGCCACTGCCGATCACGCGCACTATCACCGTGACGGAAGGCATCAGCGTCAAGGACCTTGCTGAAAAGCTCGAAGTGCGCGGCAAGGACCTGATTGCATCTCTGCTGATGCGCGGCGTCTTCGTCACCGTGAATCAGTCGCTCGATGGCGAGCTGGTAAAGGACGTTGCCCACCAGTTCGGGGCTGATACGCAGGTCATCACCTTTGAAGACCAGATGGCGAACGAGGCCATCGAGAACCTGCTGCAGCAGGAGAATCCTGACGAGCACGAAGTCACGCGTCCGCCGGTCGTCACCGTGATGGGCCACGTCGATCACGGCAAGACCTCGCTGCTTGATGCGATCCGTGAAACCGACGTTGCCGGTGGTGAAGCCGGAGGCATTACCCAGCACATTGGCGCGTATAAGGTCCGCATCAACAAGCCAGATTCGCCCGCCTTTGGCCGCGAAATCGTCTTCCTCGATACGCCGGGCCACGAGGCCTTCACCCGCATGCGCGCGCGCGGCGCCAAGGTGACTGACATTGTCATCGTAGTGGTCGCAGCCGACGACGGCGTGATGCCGCAGACCGTCGAAGCCATCGACCACGCTCGCGCAGCCAACGTGCCGATCATCGTTGCGGTAAACAAAATCGACAAGCCGGATGCTCAGCCGGATCGAGTGAAGCAGCAGCTCGGCGATCGCGGCCTCGTTCCTGAATCATGGGGCGGCAATACCGTCTTTGTCGACGTATCCGCCAAGAAGCACACCAACCTCGACCTGCTACTCGAAATGGTCTGCCTGGTCGCCGATCTCGGAAACCTCAAGGCCACGCCAGGCCGCTCCGCCGTCGGCACAGTCATCGAAGCTCGCCTCGACCGCGGACGCGGCGCAGTCGCTTCTGTGCTGGTGCAGAATGGGACGCTCCGCAATCAGGACAGCTTCATCGTCGGCAACACCTTCGGCAAAATCCGCGCCATGTTCGACGACCGCGGACGCGCCATCGAAGAGGCAGGGCCGTCCACGCCGGTTGAAATTCTCGGGCTCGAAGGCATGCCCGATGCGGGCGACACCTTCCTTGTGACCGCCGACCGCGACAAGGCCAAGAACATCGCGCAGTATCGCAAGATGAAGGAGCGCGAGCAGCAGTTGGCGAAGTCTTCCCGCGTTTCGCTCGAAGGCCTTGCCGAGCAGATCAAGCAGGCCGGAGTCAAGGACCTGCCGCTAATCCTCAAGGGCGACGTGCAAGGCTCGGTGCAGGTGCTGGCCGACTCTCTGCAGAAAATGTCGACCGACCAGGTGCGGATCAAGGTCATCCACTCCGGAGTGGGCGCCATCACCGAGAGCGACGTTTTGCTGGCAGCAGCCTCAAACGCGATCATCATCGGCTTCAACGTGCGGCCCGAGCGCAAGACCGCCGAGCTTGCCGACCAGGAAGGCGTGGAGATTCGCCTGCACTCGATCATTTACGAGCTGCAGGACGAAATTCGCAAGGCCATGCTCGGTCTGCTGGAGCCGATCTTCAAGGAGAACTACCTCGGACGCGCCGAAGTGCTCAACGTCTTCAAAATTCCGAAGGTGGGTACCATCGCCGGATGCCGCGTTACCGACGGCGTGCTGAAACGCGATGCAGAAATACGGCTCAACCGCGGCGGCGAGCAGGTCTTCAAAGGCAAGCTCACCTCGCTCAAGCGCTTCAAGGACGACGCCCGCGAAGTCACCAATGGCATGGAGTGCGGCGTCGGCCTCAGCTTCGGTGACATCCAGGTAGGCGACACGGTGGAAGCCTTCGTCACGGAAAAGGTCGCGGCGGAATTAACGACCAGCTAGCTGCTCAGCATTCAGCGAAGAAGTGGCCGGCAGATTTGCTGGGCGCTTTTGCTGGTCCGTGGGCCGAGTGAAAACTTCTGCGAGCTTCACCACAAAAAGGTGACATTTCTCACTTGTCAGCCCCGCCCCGCGCGGCCATGCTGGAGTGCATGGAACCTGCGCTCGCTGCCGCCGGACCGCAGATCGTAGAAAAACAAGCCGCCGCCCTCGACGACTCTGCCACACTCTGCGCCATCAGCGTTCTCGCGTGCATGCTCTCCACCATGCTGCATGAGGGGCTCGGCCACGCCGCCGTCGCCATAACCACCCTTAATGCGTCGGGCACGCTCACTTCTCTCGCTTGGTCCAGCACCCAGGACAGCCGCCTGGTTGCCGCGGCTGGAACGCTCGTCAATCTTGCCTCTGCGCTCGTCTTCTGGCTCTTGTTGCGGGCCGCACGCAATGCGAATCCCGCGCTTCGCTTTTTCTTTCTCATCACAATGAGCTTCAACCTGCTCACGGGAACGGGTTACTTTTTCTACTCTGGAGTCTCCAATTTCGGAGACTGGGCTCAGGTTATCGACGGTCTTCAGCCGCACTGGCTCTGGCGCACGGGACTGATCGTCCTCGGTGTTATCACATATTACTTAGCCATCCGGATCATCGGCGGCAGCATTGTCCGATACATGGGCGTACCCCTTAGCAATGCGCGCCGCTTCCGCCGTCTCACATGGCTCCCTTACTTCTCGGCGATCGTCATCGACGGAGTTGCCGCCCTGTTCAATCCCTTCGGCATGCGCTACGTCTTTCTTTCTGCGCTTGCTGCAACTGCAGGAGGCCATAGTGGCCTGCTATGGCTCCGTTACTACATTCCTCGAAGCATTCAACCCGGCGGTGATGGCCTGCCGGTTCTGCGAAGTTATGCATGGATTATCGTCGCGGTGATCTGTGCCGCCGTCTTCATCGGCGTCTTCGGACCGGGAGTTCACCTCGCCGGTTAATTGCGCGCGCAATCGCAATTACTATAAAGTCCATGCCCATCGCCTCCATGACCATTGAGCTGCGCATCGAACACGCGCACTCGCTCAAGGACCGGCGGCAGGTGGTCCGCAGCCTCAAAGAAAAACTTGCGCACGGCTTCAACATCTCCATAGCAGAAATGGACGAGGCCGTGACCTGGCAGTCGGCCACCGTCGGAGTGGTCGCGATCTCCGCGTCCAGGGATTATCTCTCCGGGCAGATGCAGCAGGTTGAGAACGCCGCCAACCGAATCGTCAATGATCTCGGCGCGCAGATCGGGGATGTGTGGTGGCAGTTCGTGGAAGAAAGCTGATCTCCGCCTGTCCAAATCCGGACAGCGATTTGCGATTTCGGACATATACGATCGTCTGAGGCAGCCAGGATCGCATCCAGCTAGGCACAAATAAACAAGTTAGGAGCGCTTAGCCGCCTGCCGTTTGGCACTTCTTGTGCAAGAGTAACTTATCGGAGATACACATGGGAGCCTTGTTTCAGAACATCCGATATGCGCTGCGGCAGTTGCGCAAGTCGCCGGGATTCACCTTTACCGTGGTGCTCACGCTCGCCCTCGGCATTGGCGCAAATACAGCAGTGTTCACTCTGTTCGATCAGGTATTGCTACGCATGCTGCCGGTGGAGCGTCCGCAACAGCTCGTGCGATTCCGTTGGACTGGAACATATAGCGGCTCCGCCAGCAGCTTTGGTGGAGACTTGTACAACTATTTCTCATACCCCATGTACAAGGACTTGCTCGACAGAAACCAGGTTTTCTCCGGGATTTTGGCGGCGGACCAGGCCAATGTGGGCCTGAGTTGGCGCAACCAGGCCGAAGACGAGGACGCGGAGATCGTCAGCGGAAACTATTTCCAGGTGCTGGGATTGAAACCGGCGCTGGGCAGGCTGCTCACTCCGCAGGATGATACACAGAAGAATGGAAATCCGGTGCTCGTGCTTGGATACGATTACTGGAGGTCGCACTTTGCGGGAATCCGCGATGTGGTAGGTCAGACAGTGCTCATTAACGGGCATCCGTTCACGGTCCTCGGAGTGGCGCCGCAGAATTTCCAATCCGCAATCGGCGGATACAAACCCGGCGTGTTTCTGCCCATCAGCATGTCCGACATTGCGATGCCTTCCATGACACCTCGCAATAATCTGTCGAATCACCAATCGCTGTGGCTTACGCTGGTGGCGCGACTCAAACCAGGCGTAGGCCCGGTTCAGGCGCAGGCTTCGCTGGCGCCGCTATGGCACGCCTTGCGCGCGCAGGAGCTTACGCTCTACAAAACCCGAACGGCGCGGTTCGCAAAGCATTTTCTCGACGACTCGCAACTTCAGGTAAAGGACGACTCGCGGGGATTTTCGCCAAACAGATCTGATCTGGAGACGCCGCTGATTATTCTGATGAGCATGGCCGGCCTGCTCGTGGCAATGTGCGCGATTAACGTGGCCACTCTGTTGCTGCTGCGCGCCGCCGCGCGCGCGCGTGAAATGTCGATGCGCTATGCGCTGGGCGCGAACCGCTCGCGGATTGTCTCGCAGTTGCTGGTAGAAGGCGGACTGATCGGTCTCGCCGGAGCGCTGGCCGGCATTGCGCTCGCGCCTGCGGTAGCCAATTCGCTGGTCCACCTGATGGTCCATGCTAACCCCGGCAGCGAGCCCTACTCTGCCACAGTTGACGCGCGCATGCTGCTTTTCACGCTAGCCATTGCCCTGGTGGCAAGCCTGCTGTTCAGCATTGCGCCGGTGATTCACTTCATGCGTCCCAACCTGGCGGAAACGCTGCGCCAAAACTCCGGCACCGCCTCGAAAGGATCGCAACGTTTCCGCAAGATCGCCGTGGGCGCGCAGATCGCACTCAGCGTGGTGCTGATGGGAGGCGCGGGATTGTTCGTGCGAACGCTGGATAATCTTCGCAATCAACCCGTAGGATTTCAGACCGCGAACCTTGCTATCTTTGGGCTCGATCCCACCAACTCCGGTTACGATGAAACTCGCACGCCGCAGGTGATTGTGAGCGCGCTCGATTCCCTCCGCCGCATTCCCGGAGTCTTCTCCGTCTCTGCAACATCTGACCCTGAACTCCAGGGTGATTCAAACTCCGATGGATTTGAAATCCAGGGATATAAACCGGCGGAGGACGAGAAGATGAATTTCGAAGCGCCGTGGATCATGCCCGGCTATTTCGCAACATTGCGCCAGCCCCTGCTGACCGGCCGCGAGTTCACCGCGGCTGACGGCAAAGGACAGCCCAAAGTCGCGATCGTAAATCTGGCGGCGGCAAAACGATTTTTTGGATCGCCCCAGAATGCCATTGGCCATCTGATTGGAGAGAGTGGCCTGAATGCGCGTCCTGATACCCGCATCATCGGCGTGGTCGGCAACGTAAAACACTTCGATCTGCGCACCGAGGTCGGCCCGGCGGTCTACCGGCCTTACCTGCAGAACCCGCATCCAGGCGGAGTGGAAGTTTACGTTTTAACCGCGCAGAACCCTGCAATGGCGGAGGCAGCCATTCGGAAGACTGTGGACGACATGGATCCCACGCTCGTCGTGGATCAATTAATGACAATGCGCGATCAAATCAACCAGGTTGCCGCCGACGAAAGCGCGCTTGCCATTCTGGCCACGGGATTTTCCGCGCTGGCAATGGTGCTGGCAGGCGTTGGACTGTACGGCGTTCTCGCCTACTCGACCGAGCAGCGCACGCGAGAGATCGGCGTGCGGCTTGCGCTGGGTGCGCACCGGAGCGGTGTGGTTCTGGTTGTGGTGCGGGAGATGGTCATCATCGCCGCCATTGCCGTCGCGCTCGCGCTGCCTTCGCTGGTCGCAGTGGCGCGCCTGTTCAAAAGCCAACTCTATGGAGTAAGCACCTTCGATCCCGTGGCCTTGGCTGTAGCTCTGATCGTGACCGCAGGAATGGTGGTCCTTGCGGCGGCGCTCCCGGCGCGAAGGGCCGCCGCGGTCGAGCCCATGCAGGCGCTCCGCATCGAATAGGCCGCGCCTCAGCTCTTAAGCTGTCTTCCACCCATGCGCGTCTAAAGCCGTGTGGCACAAACTGCTCTGCACCACCGTAACTTTTCAGCATCGCGCATTGCGCAGCCGACGCGTATTCCCCATCGCAACCTGCCCGCAATTTTGATATCCTCAACGGTTTACTTCCGAAGGAATCATTCGATGCCGGAGCCCAGGGCACGTCAATATCACCGAGATCGCGTTGCCGGAACGCTGCGCGATGAAATCAGCACCATGATCGAGGGCGAGCTGTCTGACCCGCGCATTAGCTTCGCCTATGTGACGCAGGTCGTACTTAATCCCGGTGGAAAATCTGCGTCGATCTACGTCGCCGTTGAAGGCGCGGAGCAGCAGGAGGCGGACACGCTCGAAGGCCTGATGGCCGCGCGCGGCTACATCCGTCACGAGCTGCTGGAGCGGATGGGCGTGCGCCACGTCCCTGAACTGACGTTCCACATCGATCGATCGGAAAAGATGAAGGCCCGCATTGACGATCTGCTGGGCCGACAACGCAAGCGTCGGAAAGAAGCTCCCCTGTAACCGGGGGCGACTCTATGCATAAGCCGAACGATATCCGCGCGGTATTGAATGCCATCGAAAATGGCAGCCGGTTCCTCGTTGCAGCACACGCGCGTCCCGACGGCGACGCCATCGGCTCTATCCTCGCTTGCGGCATGATACTTCAGCAATTGGGCAAGCACGTCGACATGGTCTCGCGCGACCGCGTGCCCCTCATCTATCGCAGCCTTCCCTGCGCCGAGTCGATCCGGGTGATGGAGAAAGTCGGCGGAGATTACGACTCCGTGATTCTGCTGGAGTGTGACGGCATTGAGAGAACCGGGCTCGGCGGACTCGAAGGCCGGTCCACCATCAACATCGATCATCACTTCAGCGGCAAAACATTTGCCCACGTCAACTGGATCGACAATGACGCCTGCGCCGTTGCTGCCATGGTGTACGAGCTGGCTATGCTTGCCGGTGTCCGCATCACGCCGCAGATGGCCACCTGCCTTTACACCGCCGTCCTCACCGACACAGGGTCATTTTGCTACTCCGGCACCGACGCCCACACGTTTGAGATTGCCGCCGATCTCGTGCGCCATGGAGCGGACCCGTCCATCATCGCGCAGCACACCTACTTCTCCAACCCCACGTCCAAAATGCGCCTGCTTGGCGCCGCGCTCTCCAATCTGCATCGTGAGGGACGGGTGGCCTGGATGTGGATCACGCATGACGACATGCTGCGCGCGTCGGCCGCCGAAGAGGACTGCGAGGGCCTGGTGAACTACGTCATTGGCATCTCCGGCGTCGATGTCGCCGTTTTTCTGCGCGAGTTGAGCACTCATCGCGTGCGGCTCTCTCTCCGCAGCAAAGGTAAGATCAACGTGGCCAGCATCGCCGAGCGCCTTGGCGGAGGAGGCCACAGCCACGCCAGCGGCTGCACCATCGACGGGCCGCTGCCGGCCGCGGCTGAAGGAATTCTGGAGCGGCTGCGCGAGTCCATTCGCACGCCGGCTCAGGAGAAGGTGGTTCGCTAAAGGCCACCTGCTTCATCGCCCCTCCCCTTCTTTGCAACCCGTAGTATTCTGGTCGCAATTATGAAGCAGCCCGAAGAGCCCTCCTCCACGTTGAATCGAGACCGCCGCGACTTTCTTAAGATCGGCGCTGCATCGCTCGCTCTTGGCCTCACCCAGGCCACAATGCCGGATACAGCCCACGCCGACCAGCAATTGACGCCGGCCGAAACCACTCCGCAGAATGCCCGCGCCATTCAGGACATGATGCCGGCCCGCAATCTCGGCAAGACCGGCTTTCGCACCGGCATCTTCGGCCTTGGTGGACAGGGAGCGCTCGAAAAAGTCAACAACGAAGCGGTCGCCGAACCAATCATCCACAGAGCCCTTGAGTTGGGTGTCAATTACTTTGACACATCTGCCATCTACGGTGGCCCTGACCGCTGGAGCGAACGCTACCTCGGCAAAGGACTCGCAGGTCATCGTGATCAGGTCTTTATCGCCAGCAAGAGCAAGGAGCGTACCCGCGACGCGGCCCTCGCGAACCTCGAAGTATCGCTCAAGCTGCTCAACACCGATCATCTCGACAGCTGGCAACTCCACGATGTCGGCATTCAGGAAGATGTGGATCAGATCTTCGGTAAGGGCGGAGCTATCGAGGCTTTCACCCAGGCTCGCGACCAGAAGATGGTGCGCCACCTCGGCGTCACCGGACGCTTCCGCCCCGAGGCGCTGATCGAGTGCATTAACCGCTTCCCATTTGACACGGTTCTGATGGCCGTCAACGCCGCTGACAAATACTACTATCCGTTCGAGCCGAAGCTGCTTCCGCTCGCGGTCGAGAAGCAGATGGGCATCATCGCCATGAAGGTGATGGCGCGCGGACGCATTCTCTCCAGTTGGACACCGCCTTCGGTCGAAGCGCAGAAGCACTCATGGGAAGGCACAGGAGCCATCGCGACCACACCCGGCACACTGAGCAAGCGAGAGACATTCTTCTACAATTTATCGCTGCCCGTCAGCAACGCCATCATCGGCTGCGACAGCGTGGAGCAGGTGGAGGAGTGCGTGCAGCTTGCGCGCGAGTTCACTCCGCTCAGTGAAAAACAAATGACTGAGCTGGAGGCAAAGACCGAGCCAATCGCAAAGCAGGCACTGTTCTTCCGCCTCATGCCGAGGTGAATCGCATTTCGCAATCATCCGCCGCGCCGGCTAGGAACTAGAACATGGATAATCATACTTTTGGCGTTATATCATTTAGCGTGTTCGTAGGCGCCGCTGGTGCTCTTTTAGCGTTCAAGCCTAGCGCAATATCGCGAATGACGAACGCCTACTACGCGTTGATTCGAATGAAGTCTCGGCTCGCAGAGGACGACTACGACAAAATCGGAGTTCGTATAGCTGGAGGTTTAATCTTCCTACTTGCTATCTACGTGCTAATCACGCGCGGGCTCTTTCGATGAGTTAGCCTCAGCGGCGCGCTCCTCAGCCGCTTCAATCTGATAGCCTTAAGCCGAATTACTATCAACACGTGAGCATCCCTTCCAGAATCAGAGCGCTGCGGTATGACCCCACAACCCTGACGACGCGCTTCCCCGCCCTCGGGACAGCGCTCGAAGCCGCGACTCTCTTCATCCTGACAGCATTCTTTCTCTTCTACGGACTCGTACCCATTTTTGGCGGCGACGGACTGGGACTAGTGGGCGCCGACGAGCCGCGCTACGCGGAAGTCGCGCGAGAAATGTTCAAGAAGCTGATTCAGGCACATTCGCTGCGTGGACAGTTAATCGCCGGCGTAACCCCCTACCTGTGGGGCAGGCCATGGCTCGAAAAACCCGCTCTCTACTACTGGCGCGCTATGTTCTCCTTCCGCGAGTTCGGCGTTCACGACTGGTCCGCGCGCCTGCCCTCCGCCAGCTTCGCCTTCGTTCTCGTCACGCTGATTTATCTGCACATTCGTCGATTTCGCCGCGGAGGCCAACTTGACGCCGCGCTCATAACCGCCTCTTGCGCCGGCATTATCGGCTTCGCCCGCGGAGCGTCGACTGACATGCAAATGGCCGCCCCCTTTTGCATCGGCATGCTCGGCTGGTACGCCTGGTATGAGACGGACAGCAAGTTCTGGCTCTTCGACCTGTATTTCTTCGTCGGGGCGGCCACGCTCGCCAAGGGTCCGGTCGCGCCGTTTATGGCTTTGGTGATCCTCTTCACCTTCGCCGCGCTGCGACGAGAGTGGTCGATCCTGCGACGAACCATCTGGTGGCCGGGGATTTTTCTCTATCTCGCCATGGTGCTGCCCTGGTTCATCGCCGTGCAGCGGCGGAATCCGAATTTCTTGCGGGTTTTCTTCCTCCAACACAACCTCGAACGCTTTGCCACCGACCGCTTCCACCACGAGCACGATTTCTGGTACTACCTGCCCATTGCGCTGCTTGCGCTAACGCCGTGGGCGGTGATCGCGGTCGCCGCATTTATTGACGCAGTGCGCCAGTCCCTCGCCGAGTGGCGCGCCCGCCGCGCAAAGTTCCACTACATGGGGACATTCCGCGCCGGGGACGCCTTTCCCGAGTTTCTGGTTCTGTGGGCGCTCTTTCCCATCATTTTCTTTTCGTTTTCGCAGTCCAAACTGCCCGGCTATATCCTTCCATCCATTCCTCCGCTCACCATCCTCACCGGCGATTACCTCAACCGCCAGCGCGAGCGCGGCCTCAAGCCCTGGCTGCTGATTCTGCATGCAGTGCTCACCGGCATTCTCATCATGTTTGTAGTGCTGTTGCCTTTGCATTTGCAGAATCCTGAGGCTATTCCGCCCACGGTGGCCATTGTTGCCGGAAGCATGACCGCCTTTGCCGCCGCAATTTTCATCCTCATCACCGTCTACCGCTTCGGGCTCAAGCGCCTCCGCATCGCCACCATGACTCCGATGATCATCATGCTTTTCTTCCTCTTTGGCGTTGGTCCGTTTTTTGGATTGCCCGCGATCGCCGGAACGAAGCGCAATATTCTGCTGATGGATCTGACCTACTCCGCGCGTCCTCTGTCCCGGATCCTGAGCCAGATCGCCGCCCCCGGCGAGCCGGTCGCGGTTTACGACGTCCGCCGCGACGCCGAATACGGCCTCTCTTTCTATCGCGACCAGCGCGTGCAGGACTATGAAAGAGACGGCGTACCGGCTCAGCGGCACATTCTCATTGCGCGTGAGTCTTCCGCCGGTAAACTGAGTCAAATACTGAAAGGCAGGACATACGAGCCGCTCTTCAAGTATCCTGCTCAGAATCTGGTTGTCTATTCCGTCTCTGCGCTTCCATAGCGAATCAGACGACAGAATGCAATCTGGCTAGCCGGGTTCTCTTAAAGATGTAGACTGCACGGGGAAAGCAGCCATGACGCCTGCCTTGCAGCTTGAGATTCTCGATCTTCGGCATTTCTCGGCAGCCAGCCTGCGTCCGCTGCTTGAGGCCGAGGCGCGCGTTTGGGGCGAGCGGCTGGAATGGGACTACCGGCCCTCCGCCAATCTTCTGCTGCAATATCTTGATTCGCGCGTTCTCCCCGGGTACGTTGCCGTTGAAAATGGACGCATCTCTGGTTATGTCTTCTGCGTCTATGAAGACCACAAAGCTGTCATCGGCGATGCCTTCGCCGCTCCGTCGCAGCACTCTGAAACAACTACTTCGGAGATTGAATCGAAGCTGATTGAAAATCTCATTGAGCTGCTGCAAAACTCTCCCGGCATTAACCGCATCGAATCGCAGCTTCTGCTTCATCCGCACGGGGAACTCACCGCCCCCTTTCAGGAAGCAGGCTTCGGCATTCATCGGCGGCTCTTCATGAGGCGCGATCTTATGTCGAATGTTCCCGCACTGGCGCCCGTGTTGGCGCCCGAATTCGATCTGCGCCCCTGGCGCGAAGATGACTTCAACTCTGCCGCTCGCCTCATCTCCGCGGCCTATTCCGGGCACCTCGACAGCTACATCAACGACCAGTACCGCTCTCCGGCCGGGTCACTCCGCTTTCTCCATAATATTGTCCGTTTCCCCGGATGTGGTCACTTCGACGCCGCCGCCTCGCGCGTGCTGATCCGGCGGGAAACCGCACAGTTCGCAGGAGCCCTGCTTTGCTCGCGCGTGCGCACAGACGTGGCCCACATCACTCAGCTATGCGTCGCAAGGGAAGAACGGGGCCGCGGACTCGGCCGGCTCCTGGTAGAAAACTGCGCGGCAAATTTAAAGGCGCAGGGCTTCCGCGCTCTCACTCTTACTGTAACCGCGGGAAATGAGAACGCCATCTCCGTGTATCACCGTGCGGATTTTCAGACGACGCACGACTTCGACGCCATGTTGTGGGAGAAGAAACCCAACTGAAGCGGTCTCCGACAAGGTGGTCAGCGAAACCTGCTGGCTAAGACCTAACCGGATTTTAGCTAACCGTTTTTCAGCTAACCGCTTTTCAGCTAACCGCCCTTTAGCTCACCGCTCTTCCGCTCGCCACTATCTCTTGATCAACCACATCACCCAGCTCGCCGCAATCACTACCCCGGCGAACATCACCCAGCAGTACGCCCCGTACCGGACCATCGCCTTCGGAGTAGATCGCTGGGTGATCCCGAACACCACTGAGGCGAAGGTTGCGAACAGAAGGACCGCTGCGAAGTGAGAGGGCGCGAACATCAGACCTTCCTGCCGATCCGCAGATTGTGTGCATCCACTGCGGAGATAAAGTTGAGCAGCCCCGCCACTACGATGAACTTCGTTCCGTAATCGGCGGTGGCAAGCTGCACCGCTCCATGGCCCAGATCGAAAATCCGGCCTAACGCGTAGAACAGCCCGTTGCCCAGATCACCGGCGAAGCCCAGCATGTCCAGCACGTTGCCCGTATTCGGAACATACAGCATGCCTTGCATGGCGATGCCGAGCCAGAACATGGCCCCGATAGAAACAAAGAGCAGCAGCGCCCGAACCCAGCGCCCGATAATCAAGTGGCCCGCGCCCGGAATCAGCCAGCCAACAACTAGAGCGGAATACGTGAACCCCGGCGAAGAAGCCTGCGTCTTCGCGGGTACTTGAACTCTTGAGGCCATCTCTCTTGATGATATCAGCGGATTGAGCAGTCCAGGTTGCGAAGCGCGGCGGCCCAAGCAGCCTGCCCTGAGTAAAGCCGACGGGGCCAGCCTAGATCCGAACCAGTTCCTGCTGCACGCGTCCCGTAGTCGCGGCGCGGCCCGCCATCGCCATCACATTCACCTCGCTGCGAATGCCGAACGCGTCGAGATAGATCCCCGGCTCGACAGAAAAGCACGTGTTCGGCAGAATCAGCCGCTCGTCATGTGTCTCCAGATTGTCCAGGTTCGCGCCGTTCCCATGCAGAATGTTTCCGATATTGTGCCCTGTGCGATGGGTAAAATACTTGCCGAATCCGGCCCGCGCGATCACCGCCCGCGCCGCATCATCCGCCTCCCAGCCTGCTATGCGCTGACCGTTGCTGAAGGCATCGCTGACCGCCCTCACCGCTGCATCGCGCGCTGCTTTCACTGTCTCGAACACGCGCTGCTCCCGCTCCGAGGGCTCGCGCCCCACCACGCCCGTCCAGGTAATGTCGTAGTAGCAAGTCGCGGGACGGTTCTTCCGCGCCCAAATATCGATCAGCACAAAATCGCCCTGGCGAATCTCCTTCGCGCTGCCCGCCTCCGGCTCGTAGTGCGAGTCGGCGCTGTTTTCGTTCACCGAAACATTCGGCCCGTTTTCCCACACCAGGTCCGCCCGCCGCATCGCCTCCTGGAACCACTGCACCATGTCATACTCGGTCACGCGACTGGTCCCCACCCGCCGCCCGATCTCGCGAAAACCCCCCGCCAGAATCTCATCGAGCGCCTGCTGCGCCTCATAATGGCTGGCGATCTGCTCGTCCGTCAGTACCGCCTCAAACCGGCTCACCAGATCGGCGGAGCTGACAATCGTCTTCTTCAGCCCGCGCAGCACATCCATCGTGCCCGCGTCCACGAGCGACACGTACATGATGGCATTGCGCGGCGAGTACTGCATCGCAATTCGCCGGTAGGGAGCCACCAGCGCCGCCAGACCCGACTCAAGCTCCTGCCATGACGAGTACATGCCCTTCGATCCGGGAATCGAATCTAGCCGCCCGGCCTCGATGCGATGCACCAGCTTGCGCGGCTCGCCCTGCGCCGGAATCAGGTAGTACCAGCGCCGCGTTACATGCGCATTCTCCGGGAGACCCAGGATACGGCTCCCGATGGGATCGCGGTGATGATGATCGTAAAAAAGCCACGCGCCGATGCCCTGCTCGCGCAGCGCCGACTGAATTGCATCCAGTTGCATCAAATGACTCCCGATGCCGAAGTCCAGCCACCTACTTCTTCCGGTGGCTCGTCTCGGCGACTGCCTGGTCCAGCATCGTGTACAGATTGTTGAAGTCCGTCACTTCGGTGAAGCGCGCAGCCCCGCCGTCACCGTCTGTAACCACCCACGCTGTAGGCGTCTGATGCACGCCCAGCCGCGTGGCGAGAGAAGCGTCGGCCTGCACCGTCGCCGCCAGCTTGCCCTGCGGATCCATCACAAACGGCAATGCCGTTCCGTGCTGCTGCGCGAATTTTTCCGTAAACTGCCGCAGGTCGTCCTTGGTCTCAATGCTGGTTTGGTTTGCGAAAACCGCGTCGCGGTATTCATTGCCCAGATGCTGCGGCTGCTCATCGAACCAGCGCGCGTTCACCGCCGCCTGAAAGCTCCACACATGCATAGGCAGCGGAAAATCATGTCGCAGCCACGGAACATGGTACTTCGCCGCCGCCTGCTTCAGCACCGGGTTTTCCCGCGCGCACATTGGACACTCCAGATCGGCGAACTCAAAAATCGCGACACGCGCCCCCGCCGGAGGCTTCAGCACGGCAGCCTTTTGCTGAGCCTGTGCCATGCACACGCCCAGCGAGAGAGAGAAAACGACGAACAATACAGCAGTTTTTCGGTTCATAATGTCTGGTCTCATCTTATCGTGCTTCATCCTTTTTCCGCACCGGCTCGCGTTACCCCCAAACGGCTATTCCTGCAAGCCTTACACTACTCAATGGACGCCGAACGGTCGACCTCGTCACCCGAAATGTCCGGAGGAAAGAAAACCCATGCGCTACGTCATTGCCTCACTTGCCCTCGCCGGCGTCATCGTCTCGGCTCTCGCATTCCAGGTCCACTATTCGAATGCAGTCCAGCCCTGCGACATCAACGCCCACTGGGACTGCGGCATCGTCAACCACAGCCGCTACTCCATGCTCGGCTTCATGCCCGTCGCCGCCATCGGAATTGTCGGATACCTCGCCCTTGGCATATTCGCGCTCAAAGGCCGGCGCAGCATCACCCTGCTCGCGTCCTTCATCGGACTCGCCTACTCGCTATACCTCACCAGCATTGAGGCTCACAGGCTCGAGGTCTGGTGTCTTTACTGCGTATGCTCGCAGATCATCATTGCCGTCATCACGCTTCTCGCCGCCTTCTGGGCATTCCTCGGCAAGCCCCACCCTGTAGACACAAAAAAGGCGCCACAGCCATAGCCGCGGCGCCTTCGCTTCAACCAACCCGCTAAGCCAGTACCGGCTCGCGTGCATCCACCTTGCTGTGCCACGAATGGGCTGCCTTCAGCGCGCGGTTCACGTTGTTGATGTTCTCCACGCCCTTGGTGTTCAGCCATTCTTCAAACGCCTTCGCACCCTGCTTCGCATACACGGCAATGCCGTCCTTCCAGGTCGCCCGCCCGCACAGCACTCCGTTAAAGCTGGTTCCGCTCTCCGCCGCCAGCTCCAGCGTCTCAATAAACACTGGATTGCTCACCCCCGCCGACAGATAGATAAACGGCTTGTGTGTTGAAGACGCCGCCACGCGAAAATGCTCCAGCGCCTCGGTGCGCGTATACGCCTGCTGACCCTTGTAGGCCTTGGTACCCTGCACAAACTCCATCTGCACGGGTGCCTCCACCTTCAGCACGTCAACCGCGTAGCGCTCCTTGCCGAACTCCTCCATCGATCCGGTCACGATCGCCGGCTTCCGCTTCGCATAGTTCAGGCCCTTCTCGTCCTCGCCATGCACGTCGTAGCCCACAAACTCCAGGAAGAATGGAATATCGTTCGCGCGGCACTCGTCGCCAATGCGCTCAACCCACGCGTGCTTCAGGTCGTTGATGCCCGACTTCTCAAACGGCGTGTAGTACAGCAGAATCTTGATGCAGTCCGCGCCCGCTTCCTTCAACCGCCGCACCGACCACAGATCCAGCAGGTCCGGCAGCCGCCCCGGAGTCGACGAGTCATATCCGGTCTTCTCATACGCCAGCAGCAGACCCTTGCCGTTGCGCCGCTTCGATGCCGGCAGCCCGTACTCGGGATCGAGCAGAATCGCCGACGCATGCTTCGTCAGCACCTCCGTCACCAGCTCCTTGAACTCGACCAGCGCCGAATCCGGAAGCTCCGCCACGCCCTTCTCTTTCGCCAGCGACTTCTTCAGCGACCCGCGCTGATCCATAGCCGCCGCCGCAATCACGCCGCGTCCATCGGACACGGCCTTCAACCCGGCCAGCTTGCCGGGAGTAAGCTTCGTAGACATCGTTGATCTCCTGCTTCTTGCCTGCTAACCAGGCGGGGATGGGAAGAAAACTGCGTTCAACACAATTCTAAATGACTGAACGCTGGGTGCCCCATCTTCGCGCTGCCTTTGCGCGAAGAGCCTGCCCCGAGCTTGTCGAAGAGCTAAGAAGACCGCCAACACCGCCAAACCCTCAGGGCGCGGTTACATTGATCCCGGCAATGAACTGCGAGTTCGCTTCGACGTAGAGGACAGCGCCTACGCGGGTTGCGCCGTTGTAGCTGACGGTAACAGTACATGAAGCTCCGGCCGCCAGCGTGCCGCAGGTGTTGGAAGAGATAGTGAATCCGGGCGTGCTACGGGTCCCATTCTGGAAGTCGGCAGTGATCGCCTGCGATATCGTCAAGGTGTTTTTGATGGTCACCTTTTGCGATCCTGCATTGGTAAAGTTGAGAGCGCCGGGGCTGACGCTGGGCACTGGAACGTTATAGAGTCGCGAAACGCCATAAGGGCTAGTGAAGACGATGTCCGGCCAGCCGTCCTTGTTGAAGTCGGCGACCGTGGAGTACGGCGTGCTGACGGCGGCGGTGAATGGAGTGCTGAGTTCGCTGAAGCTGGGGCCGGTGGAAACGTAGAACTTATTTCCGACAGAGAAGCCTATATCTTCATTGCCGTCCTTGTTGAAGTCGGCGATCACAGCGCCATTGGCTCGCGGTCCTTCACCAGGCTGCAAATAGGGGCCTCCCACAGGACCCGACGAGAAGTTTCCTTTGCCGTCATTGAAAAGCACGAAGAAGCCAGCGTTATTCAGGTTGCCGTTGCTTGTTGTGCCGTCGCCCGTGAAGACGAGGTCATTGATAGTTCCGCCTTTCAGGTGGCCGGCGGTGATTCCGGTGATGAATTCGAACACATCATTGCTAAGACCGATCAGGACGTCGGAGAAATTTCCTTTGCCGTCGTTAATCAGCAGGTTTGCCTGCTGATTGTCAGTCGACGGGGGCCATGCAATGGCGATATCGGGATGGCCGTCTCCGTTGAAGTCAGCTACGGTGAGGTAGGTTGCTGATGTATAGCCGATCCCGTCTGGAAATGGCGTGAGATTTCCGAATGACCCTTTTCCATCACCCAGCGCGACTCCGCCGTCTTCAATGAGGTCGAGCTTGCCGTCCCCATTTACGTCAGCGAGAAACGCGTCATTACTGAGTGATCCCAGTTTGAGATTACGGGCTGAACTAAAGCCGCCGGTCGCGGTGCCGAGCAGAATGCCGACGTCGGCGTCGTCGCCCGCAGTGGCATTGGTGACGACCAGGTCTAGAATGCCGTCTCCATTCAGGTCGCCGGCAGCAATGGCGGACCCGTGCATGCCGATGGTGTAGCTCGGTCCGCCGTTGAAGTAGACTCCCTCACCGGGCAACACGGTCACGTTTCCGTTGCACGGAGCCGCGCAAGTGGGCGTGTTGACGACTGCCACATCCAGCTTGCCATCACGGTTAAAGTCGCCAGCGACGATGCCATTGGCGTTGGGCGAATGCGTATTGGGGGCGCCGCGGAACCCTCGATGGCCGAGGTTATAGAGAACGCTGGTCCTGTAAAACGAGGAGGTTATCAGGTCGGGCTTGCCGTCTCCGTTGACGTCCGCTGCGATCAACGCGCCCCCATCGCTCGCATAGGAGGAGACGGTAAGGAAGGTTCCATTACCTGCTCCCCAAAACAAATCGACTCCGTTGTTTGCTGAGACGGCGAGATCGAGATTACCGTCCTTATCGAAGTCGACTGGGGCGATGCTCGAGCCCGCACCGAGAGAAGCAATCGGAGTTTGAAATGAGGTGAACTTCGAGCCGGTGAACTTCCCCGTGCTGCTTCCAAAAAGGATATTGAAGCCGGTTGGCGTCGAAACGGCGATGTCTCCGTAGCCATCCTTATTGAAATCCCCCCACGCGGCGGTGATCGGGCTGTCTCCGGCAGAACGCGCTGAGCCTTTGGTGAATTTGCCGTTGCCCTGCGAGATGTAGGGAACCGCGGTCCCGGTGACTCCGGTGTAGACCACCGTCACATCGGTTCGGCCGTCGTTGTTGATATCCCCCGCGACGAGGATCGGGTGGTTGTAGCCGCTCGGGGTCGAGTTCAGAGCATAGGTGGCGGACTGCGTGAGCTTACCGGTTCCATCGTTAAGAAAGATGGTGAGGTTGTTTGGGCCGCCGCCGTTGTTAATCGTAGCACTGACGAGCACCGCCACATCAATGAGGCCGTTGTGCTCGAAATCGCCCGTCACCGCAGACACAACGAGGCCGCTGGGTACGCTGTAGCTAACGGGATCCTGGAATGTCCCGTCTCCATTGCTGAGCTGCGTTCTAAACCCATTGTCAGCAAGGTGGTCCACTTCTATCAAATCGGAGTACCCATCGTTGTTAAGGTCGGCAGTTTGGACCGGGACAGCGTCGAAGTCAACCGAGTGGTCCGGGACGGGGATGTAGAGTCCGTCGCCCGCATTGAGCAACGCGGCGGTAAAGGGGCCGTTGTTGAACGGATCATTCGAGAAGCAGGAGGTTACAAGATCGGCGTCTGAAGTCTTTTGAAACCTTCCGGCAAGGATGACGTTGCTGCAATTGCTCCCCAGTGGAATGGGCTGGCTGGATGTGAAGTTGACAGCGCTGTTTTGCGCCTGGGAGGTGAAGCTCGGACCGAGAACCAGGGCGATCACAAGGGCACCCCGAGCGCAGAGCGCACGCGTGCATGGCAGAGTTGTAAGCATGGTTTTCTCCCTCAGGCGAGTGGGAGGTCAATGAGCGGCCAGTTCCACTTTATGCGTGGCAGAACGCGGGACCTGTCTAGGCGCGATGGGATGCCGGCCGGCGAGTTTCTGTTGTATTCGCATACGTGATTTTACGATGATGCAGTAACGGTTTACAGCGGAGCCAATGCGGCTCCCTCAGCCGCCCGCGAACAATCCGCAAGGGCACGCGGCAATTCACGAAATTTCAGCCGTACTGCAACCTACTTACCCCATGCACCTCCTACTCTGGCTCAACTAGGAGGCTCCATGAAAAAAATTCTCTCCGCCCTACTCTCCCTGTGTGTCGCGCTCCTCTGCGTAGTAAGCTTTTCGCAGAATTACTTGAAAGGCGCAGCTACTCGCTGCGCCTCTTTGTTTTAGCTCTCAAATTCAAAAGCCGATACCTGCCGCCATCAAGCAGCCACTTCCCTGGCTGATCTGCGCTGATCGTCTTCGTGGATGAAGCTTTGGAAGCGGGTTCCGAGCGTCACATTGCCGTTGCTGTCAAATACAAAATCGTATGACTCGTGACATTTGCCGCACAGCCAATAATGTTCAATCTCGGGATCGATCACCCGGACGACACGGCCTTCCCTCAGGTAACGCATCTCCTTGCCGCAAGCGGGATTGAAGCAGCGGTCGATCATATCTATTTAGATGCTGGCTCGATGATCTCTGGTGTGCTGCGACGATTTCCATGGCTCCATGAATACGGATCTCCGGTGCGCTGCGACGATTTTCATGGCCCCATGAATACGGATCTCTGGTGGCTGCGATGATTTCCGCTGTTTCATGAATGCGACCCTACCTTGACAAGCTATCCCTAGACAAACTATGGTAAGCAGCATGGCTAAACGACCTGACCTCATCCCCGGCACTCTCGATATGCTCATCCTCAAGACCCTCAGCCGCGGCTCCATGCACGGCTACGGCATCGCGCTCTCTATCAAGCGCCTGTCCGAGGAGGTGCTCACCGTGGAAGAAGGCTCTCTCTACCCGGCGCTCCAGCGTCTGCTCGTTCAGGGATGGGTAAGGGCGGAATGGAAGATGACGGAAACCAATCGCCGCGCCCGCTTCTACACCCTCACCGCCGCAGGTCGCAAGCAACTGGGTGTTGAGCTGTCGCAGTTTGAGCAGATGTTGGCGGCCATTGGTCGTGTCCTGCAGGACGCATAAAAACTACGCAGGAGTAGGGGATCCATGGACTGGCTCGCGCGCACCTTCAGAAAATTCCGGTTTCTTGCCGGCCGTGAAACGTTCAACAGGGAACTGGAAGAGGAGATGACCTTCCATCGCGCCCAGGCCGAAAAAGAGCTGATTGCCGACGGCATGTCCCCGGAGGAAGCCCATTTCGCTGCCCAGCGGCAGTTCGGCAACGACGCCCGGCTGCGCGATCATAGCCAGCGGATTACCAGCCTGTGGTTCGAAACCAGCATGCAGGACATGCGCTTCGCCATTCGCCAGCTCCGGAAAAATCCCGGCTTTGCCGTGACAGCCATCGTCATCCTTACGCTCGGGATCGCGGCCAGCATCGCCATTTTCAGCTTTGTCGACGCGGCCCTGATCAAGCCGCTGCCCTATAAAAATCCATCTCGTCTCGCCATCCTGTTCGAAACCACACGGCTCGGCCCGCGTTTCCATCTTTCCTATCCCGATTATCTCGACTGGAAGCGCGACAACACTGTCTTTGAATCCCTCGATGTCTTCGACCCAAACGGCTTCATCATGCGGTCGCCCGCCGGCCCGCAAGACGTTGACGGATCCAGCGTGAGCGCCGGCTTCTTCCGCACTCTCGGCGTCACTCCCATTCTGGGCCGTGATTTCCATCCCGACGAAGACCAGCCCGCTGCGCCGCGCTCCGCGCTCATCAGTTATGCCGCTTGGCAGCGGCGATTCGGCGGACGTAATGATGTCATTGGTCAGTCTGTCAATCTCGATGGCAACCCGACAACCATCATCGGCGTGCTGCCGCGCGATTTCCACTTCGCTCCTGCCGAGCCCGTGGACTTCTGGGCAAGTGAGCGCTCGACCGGCGGGTGTGAGAAGCGGCGGTCCTGCCACAATCTTTTCGGTATCGCCCGGCTCAAACCCGGCGTCACCTTCGCCGCTGCCTTTGCCGATATCAAGACCATCGCGCAGAACCTCGAACGCCAGTATCCCGAGTCGAATCGCGATCAGCACGCGTTCATGATGTTCCTCACCGACTTCATCGTGGGCGACATTCGACCCATTCTTCTCGTGCTGCTCTCCGGAGCCGCGTTACTTCTGCTCATTGCCGCCGTTAACGTATCCAGCCTCCTCCTCGTTCGCTCCGAACGTCGCAAACGTGAGATTGCCGTCCGCGGCGCGCTGGGCGCATCCCGTGCGCGACTCATTCGGCAGTTCATCACCGAAGGCGTCGTGCTCGCCCTCTCAGCCGGCGTGCTCGGCACCGCCCTCGCCTATGTCATCATGCAGCTTTTTCTGCGCCTTATCCCCACGGACATGCTGGCGTCCATGCCCTATCTCCATCAAATCGGCTTGACCTTCCGGGTTCTCGTCTTCGCCGCACTCATCACACTCGCCGCTGGAGTGCTCTTCTCCCTGCTGCCCGCCGTGCGCATTTCTTTGTCGGATCTAAGGGAAGGCCTCTCTGAAAACTCCCGCTCGTCATCCGGAACCGTTTGGCGTCACTTCGGCGCAAACCTCGTCGTCACTGAACTCACTCTGGCGGTCGTGCTCCTCGTGGGCGCTGGCCTGCTCGGCAAGAGCTTCTATCGCCTGCTTCATGTCGATACCGGGCTCCAGATCGACCATCTCGCCATCATGCAGATTGCCGCCAGCGGCGACTCCTACAAAAGCGACCAGCAACTGATCAATCTTGAGCGAGAGCTTCAGGCGCGCCTCTCTACGCTCCCCGGCGTCAAATCTGTCGCGCTCACCGGCCATCTTCCCCTTGGCGATGGGGACGGAACCACCGAACTCCGCATCATCGGCCGTGCTTACCACGGCGAGAACAACGAAGTCGCCATCCGAAAAGTGAGCGCCAATTATTTCTCCACGCTTCAGGCGCGGCTGGTGCGCGGCCGCTACTTTGCTGACGACGAGGACGAATCCAGGCCGAAAGTCGCCATCATCAATCAACAACTCGCCCGCCAGTACTTCGCCGGTCAGAATCCGCTGGGCATGCAGGTCTCCCTCGGAACGGATGATCCAAAGCCCATGCAAGTCATCGGCGTCATCAACGACATCCAGGAGGGCCAGCTTGACGCGGCGCCCCGGGCGGCCATATACCCTCCGTTCAACCAGGATCCGCCCAGTTATTTCGGCCTGGTCATGCGCACATCACAGAGAGAAGATTCGCTCCTCTCATCCGCCGAAGACGTGATTCATCGCATCGGTCCTGCGTTGGCTGTCTCCTATGCCGTCACCATGAAACAGCGCGTTCATGATTCGCCTTCCGCCTCGCTGCACCGCTCCTCAGCGTGGCTGGTCGGAGGCTTCGCGGCTCTCGCTCTGCTGCTCAGTGTCGTCGGGCTTTATGGCGTTATCGCCTACTCCGTCAGCCAGCGCACTCGCGAGATCGGTGTGCGCATCGCGCTGGGCGCGCCGCGCAGCTCCGTCTATCGGCTCATCCTGGGCGAGGCCGGCAGGCTCGCAATCGCCGGAATCGGCGCTGGACTGCTTTGTTCTCTTGCGGCCACAATGCTTATTCGCAAGCTGCTCTTTGATGTACAAGTTTGGGACGTGACAATTCTCGCCTCCGTCGGTCTGGTTCTTGCCGCTGCGGGACTGCTCGCAAGCTACTTTCCGGCCAGGCGGGCCGCCTCAATTAATCCAACAGAAGCGCTGCATACTGAATGACGCCTCGATCCCTGCCCGCTTCATAATAAGTCGTTGAACATCACACAGCCCAACCTGATATAGCGACAGGCGCCTTCTCGCTCTCGCGACCAAACCATCTCACCAGCCATTCCCCGCGACATATACAAGTCTCAACCCGAACCACTCGCTCACGTACAATGGCTTTTGTCATTCGTGCAGCTATTTTCGTTCCCCCGGCCTATGGCTCAGAAGCGCGGAATTCCCAGGAGACACTGCGGCATGCAATCCCCGCCGCGGCGAGCGAAGCGCATCCCGTGCGCTGCTCTCGCCGTCATGTTGCTTGCGGCGGCGCTGGCCGCGGGTGGGACCCGATCGACCTTTTTACCCCCGCAAAATCCAGGCTCGCCACAGCAGTTGAAGAGCATGACGCTCGAGCAATTGGGCAACATCCAGGTGGTCACTTATAACAAGACGCCCAGCCGGCTGCTGAAGACGCCTGCCGCTCTTTACGTGATCACTAGTGAGGACATTCTGCGCTCCGGCGCGACCAGCATTGCCGATGCGCTTAGGCTGGCACCCGGCGTCGAAGTGGGGCGAATGGATTCGGACACCTGGGCGGTCGGGATTCGCGGCCTGCAAAATAATTTCTCAAAATCGGTGCTGGTGCTTATCGATGGCCGCAACGTATACACCCCTCTCTTTGCCGGCGTGTATTGGGATGTGCTGGATCTGCCGCTTGAGGACATCGATCGTATTGAGGTGATTCGCGGCCCGGGCGGCACCATCTGGGGACCCAATGCCGGTAACGGCGTGATCAACATCATCACCAGGAAGGCCAGCGACACGCAGGGAGTGAGCGGCAGCGCTCTCGCCGGCACGGAAGACCACACCATCGACGATCTGCAATTCGGCTCCAGAATAAGCAAACAACTTACGTATCGCTTTTTCGGCCGCGGGTTCCAGCGCGCCCACGAGTATCACACCGACCGCATCAACGAAGACGCCTGGCACCAGGAGCGCGTGGGTTTTCGCGCCGATTACGCGGCGGGCCGCGACGAGTTTATGCTAAAAGGGCAGGCCTACCGGGGAGATTCTCCGCGCATTGTAGGAACGGCTCCTCTCGACGATAAGGTATCGGGCGGCGACATTAATATGCGCTGGGAAAGAACGATGAAGAGCGGTGCCGGGTTTTACGTGCAGGCATACTTCGACCGCACCCTTCGTACCAATCCAGCGTTCCTGGGCGAGTCAAGGAACACCATTGACTTTGACTTCCTCCATCACTTCAGCCTATCCGCCCATCAGCAGTTTTCCTACGGAGGCGGCCTTCGCTGGAGCCCTTATCTGACCATCTCCGCTCTTCCGTCGGACGGCTTTGTGCCCGCCGGCGGCACCGATCATGTTCACACCGCGTTTGTGCAGGACGAGATTCGGATTGCGGACAATTTCTCGCTGACGGTGGGCACAAAAGTCCAGCACAACAACTTCAGCGGATTCGATCTTCAGCCCTCCGCACGCGTGCTCTGGTCTCCCAGCGATCGCCAGTCGCTCTGGGGCGGCGTCACCAGGGCTGTGACCACGCCGTCCGATCTTGAGGAAAATTTTCACCTGCAAGGCGGGGGGCCGCAGGTATTCGTTCAGGTCCTGGGCAATAAGCATTTCAAGTCGGAAGACGTTATCGGCTACGAGGCCGGATACCGGATTCAAGGCAGTAAAAGATTCTATGTTGACCTGTCCACCTTCTGGAATGAATACAGCCGGCTGCAGAGTTTCAGCGCGCCGGCCATTTCAACTTCGGACGGCAGCACCTTCATCACCATCACCTATGAAAACCAGATCGCCGGCCACACAAACGGATTTGAGTTCGCGCCCACCATAGCCATCGAGCCGTGGTGGCGAGTCAACATGAGCTACTCCTACGTGAGCTCGGACTTCGACGCCCATGGTCCGACCTCCGATATCAGCTCCTCCGGGTCAGTGAATACCTACCAGAACTCCAGCCCGAAGCACGAGGTTGTTCTGCAGTCCAGGGTGGACCTGCCCTGCCGCTTTCAGTTCGATCAGATGTACCGCTACGTCAGTGCTCTGCCCGCGCAAAAGGTGAAGGCATACCAGACTGCCGACCTGCGCCTCGCCCGGCCCCTCGGTCGGGACCTGCTATTGGAAGTGGTCGGCCAGAATCTTTTCCAGGATCACCACAATGAATGGGGAACCGGGGACCCCAATCAGCCGCCGGTCGGCATATATCGCGCGGCGTACATAAAGCTGTCATTCCATCGCGATCCGAAGTCGCACTAAACGCGGTCGGTTGCCGACTATACGCCCGCAATCGCTGCGCGTTGCGCCGCCAGCAGCTCTTTAATCCCATCCTCTGCCAGGTCCATCATCTCCAGCATCCGGCTCCGTGGAAAGGCCGCCCTCTCTGCCGTCGCCTGAACTTCGACCAGGCCCCCGTCCTCCGTCATGACGACATTCATGTCAACCTCGGCTTGCGAGTCCTCCTCATACGCCAAGTCGAGCAGCATCGTGTCCTCCACAATGCCCACGCTGGTTGCCGCCACCAGCTGCTTCAGCGGATTTTTCTTCAGCGCGCCTGATGCCGTCATCCGCTCGAACGCGATTGCCAGCGCCGCGCATGCGCCCGTGATGGCAGCAGTCCTGGTTCCGCCATCGGCCTGGAGCACGTCGCAGTCGAGGATCACGGTCCGTTCGCCCAGCGCGGCCATATCCACCACTCCGCGCAAGGACCGCCCGATCAGCCGCTGAATCTCATGCGTCCGTCCGCCCACCTTGCCGCGCTCCGACTCGCGCGCCGTTCGCGTCAGCGTTGCGCGGGGCAGCATCCCATACTCCGCCGTCACCCAGCCGCGTCCGCTGTTCCGCATCCACCCGGGAACGCCCTGCTCCAACGTGGCGTTGCAGAGCACTCGCGTGTTGCCGACCTCGATCAGCACCGATCCCTCTGCAGTGGCCACAAAGTTTGGAGTAAGCCGGACGGGGCGCATCGCCGAAGTCGCGCGGTTCCCCGCGCGAAAGAATTGTTTTGAACTGCTCATTTCTGGCATTGTACGGGTTTCGGAAAGGGAGCATTGCCGGCGGGAAACGCGTCCCGATCTGGATCTGCCCCGAAATGGGACAGATCTGCTAACGCGGCCATAAGCTACTACGAAATAGACACTTACCCTGTGGGGCGAACCCGCAGCTGTTCCATCCCCGGAAAATCCCGGCTCTACCCCGCGGTCGCCCTTTTTACCACTACAACCACCTTTTCAGCGAGTTACGTTGCCATTCCGATTTGGCACCCCGGCTGCACTTAGAAGTGGCAAGGAAGCTGGCCTGGCGATCAATCGAGGGTCGCACCCGGCTTCCGAGTTCCGGTGAAAGGAATGCCTAAAATGCCCGCTCTTGCGAAACCTCCGGCCGTTCTTCCCCGCTTCGTCCCCCATACGAACAACGGAGCGCTTGCAGGAGCGGGATCACTTTCGACACCAGATTCCGTCAGCCTCGCAAAAACTCATCCTTCATCGCTGCAACCAGAAAGTCTCGCCGGCCGCGAAGAGATCGACCGCTTGGCCCACGACGCGCGCAACATCCTCTCCGGGCTGATGCTCTACTGCGAACTGCTGGGCGGCCCCGGAGTCTTAACTGCGCAAAACGGTCATTATGCCGGCGAACTCGCAGCCATCGTCCAGTCCACAGCGCAGATCGTCGAGCGCATGGCCGCAGCACAGAGCGCGCCCGCTGCCATGCTGAAACAAACCCGGTCCCTCCTCCCCGGCAAAAATCAGCATGCCGTTCCCGTAACCGACGCCGCCCGGAACCTGCGCGACTTGCAACCGCTGCTGGGCGCCATCGCCGGGCCGGCCATCCCGGTTTCGGTTGCGATCATGCCATGCGCCGGGCGCATCGCCCTCGCCTCCGAAGACCTCACCCGCATTCTCGTCAACCTGGTTCGCAACGCTGCGGACGCCATGCCCTCTGGCGGACACATACGCATCACCGCGCAATATGCTGAGGGCTTCAGCTTTCTCGCAGCCATCAGCGACCTTCCCGCGCCCGCGTCCTCGCAGCCGTACAGCATTCTTCTCACCGTCACCGACGACGGTCCCGGCATCCCCGAGTCGCTGCGCGCGCAGGTCTTCGAACCTGGGTTCACCACGCGCACCGGTCATGAACACACTCACAGCAAAGCCGCGCACTGGCCTGTTCCTTCCCGTCGCGGTCTCGGGCTCAGCATCGTGCGCAATCTGGTTGAGACCGCTGGAGGTGCGGTGCGCGCGACCTCCGCGCCAGGACGCGGCGCGCGCTTTGAGATCACCCTTCCTCTCATTGAAAGCATTACTTCCGATACCTGCGCCGCACCCCCAAACAGCGCATTCCTGCTGACTACCCGATGAAAGCCTGCATAGAATTCGATTACCGTCAGCCAAACGGAATACATATGAGTGAAAAAACTGCCTTCCCCCCGCGTTCCGGCCGGATGCACGTTCTTGTCGTCGATGAAGACGATGCCGTGCGCTCCGCCTGTTGTGAAATTGCCACCTCCCGCGGCTGTGTACCTCATGCCATCGACAACCTTGCCGACGCGCGCACCCTGCTGCGCGGCAACAGCATCGATATCCTCGTTCTGGATTTGAAATCGCCGGCGGGAGCCGGCCTCGAGTTGCTGGAAGAGGTCAAGCTGCTCCATCCCGACGTCGCCGTCATCGTGATGACCGCCTTTGCCACCGTCACCTCCGCGGTCGAGGCCATGCGCAACGGGGCCAACGACTATCTCACTAAACCCTTCTCAGTAGATGACCTTGCCACCGTGCTCGACCGTGCCGCCGAACGCCGCAACGTGGATTCGGCCAACCGGGTGCTGCGCGACAAACTTCGCTCCGAGCAGGGGCTTGGAACGCTCATCGGAAGCAGCCCGGAGATGGAGAAGATATACCGCATCCTCTCCAAAGTCTCGCAGACCACCCATCCTGTCCTCATCCTGGGCGAAAGCGGAACCGGCAAGGAGTTGATCGCCCGTTCCATCCATTCCAACGGCCCGAATGCCTCAAAGCCGTTTCTGCCGGTCGATTGCGGGTCCCTGGTTCCCACACTGGTCGAAAGCGAGCTCTTCGGCTACGTCAAAGGTGCCTTCACCGGCGCAACCCGCAACAAGGAAGGCCTGCTGGCCTCCGCCGAAGGCGGCACTGTTTTCCTCGATGAGATCGGCGAGATGCCTCTCGACCTCCAGGCCAAGCTGCTGCGCGCTCTGCAGGAAAAAGAGATTCGCCCGGTGGGCGCAACCCACCGCGTGCCCATCAACGTTCGTATTCTCGCCGCCACCAACCGCGATTTGGCAGCGATGGTCGAGCAGGGCCGCTTCCGCAAGGACCTTTATTACCGTCTGAATGTGGTGGCGCTGCGCCTTCCTCCGCTGCGCGATCGCCGTGATGATATTCCGCTGCTGGCCGCGCACTTCCTCAATCGCGTGAACCGCAGTCGCGGCTCCAAATACGTGTTCTCCGACGACGCACTCCGCACCATCAGCGAGTTCGCATGGCCGGGTAACGTGCGCGAGCTTGAAAATTCCATTGAGCGCGCATGTGCCCTATGCACCGGTCCGGTGCTGCGCCTCGGCGACCTGCCCACGCAGCTTCAGGATTTTCACCTGCACACCTGGCGAACGCCGGCATCTCAGGCTACCGATAAAGCCGCCGGCATCTCCGTTGCCGAGGTCACCCCGCTGGCGGCGCTTGAGCGCCAGGCCATTCTCACCACGCTGCGCCAGCTGAACGGCGACAAGCTCACCGCCGCCCGCCTGCTCGGAATAGGTAAGACCACCCTTTACCGCAAGCTGAAGGAATACGGCATCGGCGACGCCGCCGCCAGCCTGTAACACTGAGGAATTCTCATGCCCGAACAGGTTCTGCTCGTCACCGCCATCGCCGAAGCGGAGAACTGCGCCGCCATCGTCTCCAAGCAATTCGGCCTCGCGGTCCAGACCGCTTCCAGCCGCAAAGAAGCCTTTACCGCGCTCCGCCGCAACACTTACGCCATCGTGGTGCTCGACAGCTCGCTGCTTGAGGTTGCGCAGGATGATTCCGACTCCCTGTTCAAGCACTCCGGACTCGCCATTCCGCTCGAAGTCAACTTTGCCATCTCCGGATGCGGCCGTCTCGTCCGCGAAATTCGCGCGGCCCTCGGTCGCCGGCAACTGGAGCAGGCGGTCGCCGCGCGCGCCGCAGCCACCACGCTCGAAACCAGTCTGCGCGATACTGTCGCCGGACTCCTGCTGCAATCGCAGCTCGCGCTTGCCGAGCCCGCAATTCCGCCGCAACTTGCAGGCAAACTAAAGCTGATGGCCGAGCTGGCGGGGGACCTCCGGCAGAAACTCAATCAGCCTGGGGCCCCTCTATAAGCCTCTGCCTCATCGATTTTCAGCAGTCGAAAGCCACCAGCCATTCCCAGAGAACCAGCAGCTTTCATCAGGCGGGGTTCCGCGCCGCAAGGACCGCACCTTATTGGAGTCTCCGCGCTCGAACGCCTCGGCCAGCCTCTGCCCCGTCTCAGCGTCACGCGCTCCGCTGCAGGGAACGAACATCGTTGGACAAAGAAAACGCGCGTTGAATTTATCCTCCGCAACGCGGGTTACCAGCAACATGCCTCCCGCTCCCGGCGCACCTCCGGGGCCATTAGGAGTAAGCGGGAAGGCCAGTCGTCCCCGATGGGCGCAGGGCATCAAGCCAGATGTCTAACGGCGCTGTGGCTCCGGCATTCACGTAGACAACGTCGCATGAGGGCAGCGGGTCCGCCGCTCCTGAACGCGCAATCACCGTCACGTTTGGCAGAGCGCCCAGATTTTCGGCGGCCCTCTTAGCCAGACTTTCCTCGATCTCATAGGCAAAGATGGATCCCGACGTACCGGTAAGCTCGGCCAGTATTGCAGTGTAATAACCGGTGCCGGCGCCAATATGGACGACGACATTGCCTTCCTTTATATCCAGCGCGGCGAGGCAGAGCGCATGCAGCGCGGGTTGGCCGTTGTTGATTTTGCGCTTCTCATCCAGAGAGAACAGAAGGTTCTGATACAGAAATGCTGGATCATCAGATGGAGTCTGTACAAATCCTCGTCCGGTGAATACTTTCCAGGGACCGGGTCCGAGATAATGCTCCCGGGGCACTTTCGCAAAGGCGGATGTAATTCTGGTGTCTGTTACTCCTGCGCTCATCGTGATCAGATCCGCGAAGAATCGTTGATGAGCTTCCAGTGTGGCCACTTCTCCTCCTATATATCCTGAAGAAATCTCTCCTCATTCATCACCGCAGCACAAAGTGACGGCTCATGCGGGGATACTACTCGTTCCGCATCTTCGTTAACATTGAACCCATGTCCGCCGTCCGACCGCGCGCAGTCGTCAGCCTCTCCGGAGGTATGGACTCAGCCGTCTGCGCCGCGCTCGCCGCCCGTGATTACGACGCCTACGCACTCCATTTCAGCTATGGGCAGCGCACCGAGGCGCGCGAGCTTGATTCCGCTCGCGCCGTCGCCGAAACTCTCGGCTTCCGCGATTTTCTGCACCTTAATCTTGACCTCTTCCGCCGCATCGGAGGCTCCGCTCTCACTGACCCGCGCATCGCCGTCCCCAAAGCCTCCCAGCACGAGCCTATCGGCGAATCGGTTCCCCTCACCTACGTCCCCTTTCGCAATGCCCACTTCCTGTCCGCCGCCGTAAGCTGGGCGGAAGTGCTGGGCGCCCAGACGATCTTTATCGGTGCGGTCGAGCAGGACAGCTCCGGGTACCCCGACTGCCGCCCCGTTTACTACCAGGCTTTTCAGCAGATCATTCGCACCGGGACACGCGAGGGAAGCATCGAAATTTCCACGCCGCTCATCCATCTCCGCAAGAAGGAAATTGTGGCGCTCGGCCTTGAACTGCGCGCGCCCTTCCATTTAACTTGGTCGTGCTATTCAGGTTCGGAGGCGGCCTGCGGTGAATGTGAAAGCTGTGTGCTCCGCCTGCGCGCGTTTCGCGAGGCGGGTACGCGCGATCCCATTCCCTATGCACGCGCGATTTCCTGACCGGGGACGACCTCAGCCGAAGGCGTCCGGGGAATAAGATTGTTGAAGGAGAGAAAAACCATGCGTAAGACAAAACTCTGGCCGGCGTCGCTCTTAGCGGCCCTGCTCGTCATCGCCGCCGCACCATCGCTTTTCGCCCAGGAGACGGGCAAGATCCACGGTCATGTGCAGGACCCGCTCGGCATCGCAATCGTCGGCGCACAGGTTCAGCTGAGCTCGGACGGTGGCCAGACCGCCAAGTTCACTTTTACCACCGACGCAAATGGCGACTATAAGGGCGATGGCGTAGCCGTGGGAACTTACACTGCGACCCTTGTAACCACCGACAAGAAGACCGCGGACCGCTTCAATGATGTAAAGATCACCGCCGGAGCCGACACAGCCCAGGACTTCGACCTCTCGCGCGCCGACTATATCGCAAAGATGACTCCCGAGCAAAAGAAGCAGCTTGAGGAAATTAAGGCGAAGAACGCCACCATCAATAAAGAGAACGCAACCATCAAGAATTTGAATGCCGATCTGCTCCAGGCGCGCAAAAGCAACGACGCCAAGAATTACACCGACGCGGACGCCCTGATGACCAAAGACCTTGCCGCGAAGCCCGACGAGGCGCTGCTGTGGGTCGAGTTGGGCAAGGCGCAGCAGGGCGAAAAGAAATACGACCAGGCCGCAACCTCGTTGAAGAAGGCCGTCGATCTCGACGCCGCTTCAAAGAAACCGCATCCCGACGTTGAAGCCGCCGCCGACAATACCCTTGGAGAGGTTCTGGCAAGTGAGAGCAAAATCCCCGAGTCCCAGGCCGCGTATGAGGACGCCGCCAAGCTGGACCCGAAGGGCGCCTCCATGTACTACGGCAACGAAGCGATCATGATGGACCGGGCCAACAATGTAGATGCAACCGTTGCTGCTGCCGAAAAAGCCATTGCAGCTGACCCGAACAAGCCGATTCCCTATTATCTGAAAGGAAAGGCGCTCATCAGTAAAGCCACGATGGACAAAGCGGGCAAGATTGTCGCACCACCGGGATGCGCCGAGGCTTATAAGAAATATCTCCAACTCGCCCCCAACGGGCAATTCGCAGCCGACGCCAAATCAATCCTGGCCGAGCTGTCGACGACTAAGGGTGGTAAGTCGTAGCTCCATCCCTTCCCACCTGAGAGGACGCTCCGTGTGAGCGTCCTTTCTCTTTCGCATACAATTCGCCTGTGAACTCTGCCGCCGAAAATAATCGGGTGCTCGCCTATGAAGAGGCAGCGCGCACTGTGCGTCAACACGCAGCCGACCTGCGCTCCTCCGGCGCCGAGGCCGTTCCTCTGCTTGACAGCCTCGATCGTGTTCTCGCACTTCCTGTCGTCGCCGACCGTGACCAGCCTCCGTTCGCCCGCTCCACGCGCGACGGATTCGCGTGCCGCTCCGCCGATCTTTCAGTGTCGCAGCCGCTCGCGATCGCCGGCCATCTGCGCGCGGGCGAGGCATGGGCCGGCCCCGCACTCCAGCCCCGACAGTGCATCGAAATCATGACCGGCGCGCCCGTTCCGCAAGGCGCAGACTGCGTGCTGATGGTCGAGCACGCCAGCGTGGAATCCGACCGCATCGCTCCATCGCGAAAACTCGATCCCGGCGACAACATCGTCCCTGCAGGAGCCGAAGCCCGCTCCGGTGAAATCCTCATCCAGCCCGGCACGCGCATTCGCCCGCAGCACATTGCGCTAGCCGCGGCCTGCGGGTATGAAAGCCTCTCCGTCTCTCATCGCCCGCGCGTCGCCATTCTGGCCACGGGAGACGAACTTGTCCCGCTCGGCCAGCAGCCAATGCCGCATCAGATTCGCAATTCCAACACCTACTCGCTCGCCGCACAGGTCACGCGCCACGGAGGCCATCCACTACTCCATCCCGTCGTGCCCGACAGCCTTGCAGCAAGCGGGGCAGCAATTCGCGCCGCGCTCCACTGCGACTTGCTGCTCCTCTCCGGTGGAGTCTCCATGGGCAAGTACGATTTTGTCGAGCAGGCGCTTGCAAATCTGAATGCAGACTTTTTCTTCACCGGAGCGCGCATCCAGCCCGGCAAGCCCGTCGTCTTCGGACGCCTGCCGAAAAACAATCTCTACTTCTTCGGTCTTCCCGGCAACCCTGTCTCCACGCTCGTGACCTTCACATTATTCGCTTCTCCGCTGCTGGCAGCGCTCGCAGGACAAACAGAGCTTGGCCCACATTTCGCGCAGGCAAGGCTCACGCAGACCGTCGAAGGCAGGCCCAATCTCACCCGCTTTCTGCCCGCTCATGTCGAATCGAGCGCCGCCGGAGCAACCATCCGGCCCATACCCTGGCAAGGCTCCGGCGACCAGTCCGCCGCCGCAAAAACAGAAAGCTTCCTCGTCGTCCCCGAGTACACCACACTCAACTCTGGAGAGGCAGCAACCTTCGTCTATCTCTAGAGCACCCCCTCGTACCAGAGCACCCCCCTGTACCCTGTGCCCTTTCCCCTATACCCTTTCTTGTATGCCTCTCTCGCACTACGACAGTGAAGGCCGCGTACGGATGGTCGACGTTAGCGATAAACCGCAAACGCGTCGCACCGCGGAAGCCGTCGCGTTCGTCGGCATGTCACCGGAGGTGCTGCAGGCGCTCCCGCAGAATCCAAAGGGCAATCCATTGGAGATCGCACGCTTCGCCGGAATCCAGGCCGCCAAACGAACCGCGGAGCTCATCCCCATGTGCCATCCGCTTCCGCTGACGCACGTTGACGTGACCACAAAAATTGTGAACGGTGGAATCGAAATTCTCGCAATGGCGGCAACCACTGGGCCCACAGGCGTCGAGATGGAAGCGCTCACCGCCGCCTCCATTGCCGCCCTCACGGTCTACGACATGTGCAAGGCGCTGGACAAGGGTATCGTGATCCGCGACATCCATCTCCGGGAAAAAACCGGAGGCAAAAGCGGAGATTATCTTCGAGCAACATCGAATCCCTGATGGCCGGCAGCTAGGACTAGCAACTAGTAGCTAAATAAACCCCAAACCATTCGCGCTCGTCAGTCCACGAATGCGTCACTCTGAAACCGGCCCGGCTCATGATTGACGCAATGCTATCCGCTGAAAACTTATAGCTGTTTTCCGTGTGAATCGTCTCGCCGCGCGCGAACCGCACCTGAAGCTCAAGAGCTGCGACCGTCACCTGCTGCGCGATCAGGCTCTCCAGATGCATTTCAATGCGAGACCGCTCCGCATTCCACCGTGCGCGATGCCGAAACAGCCGCGTATTGAAATTTCCTCCCAGCTCGCGATTGATGCGCACCAGCAAGTTCTTGTTGAAGTCCGCTGTAACTCCGGCCGCATCGTCATAGGCGCGCACCAGAGTCTCGCGCTCCTTCACATGGTCCGCGCCAATCAGCAGCAGGTCTCCTGGAGATAGGCTGCGCCGCACCTCGCGCAACACCTGGACCGCATCCGCAGCCTCAAAGTTTCCAATGCTCGACCCGATATACAAGACCATCCGACGCCGCCCAGCCGCTGGTGTTTCTCCGATGCCCTGCGTGTAATCGGCCACGCGCGAGCTCACGCGAACACCCGGAATATCCGATTGAATGTGGTTGTTGGCCTCTGCCAGTGCGCTCTCTGAAACATCGATCGGCACATAATCGACAGTGCTCTGCCTGCGCACCGCCGCTCGCAACAATAACCCCGTCTTTGCCGCCGTGCCCGCTCCCAGTTCAATCATCGTCAGCGGACGATGACCGCCGGCTTCCAGAATCTCATCCGCATATCGCGCAAAGATGCCGCGCTCGGTGCGCGTCAGGTAATACTCCGGAAGGCGGGTGATCGCCTCGAACAGACGCGACCCGGCCTCGTCATAAAACAGCCAGGGTGCAAGCGTCTTCGGCCGCGCCGTGAGGCCGCGATAAACCTGCGAGCCTACTGGCGTGTATGCCGCCTCGGGCAAGGCAACAACTGGAGAGATTGTGTGCATGAGGGTCCCGTCTACTCCTGACGTTTGGCCAGGCGCACACCGCTGAACTGCCAGCGCGACGCAGGCGGGAAAAAATTCCTATATGTGCTGCGAATGTGTGATGCCGGAGTCACCGCCGACCCACCCCGCAATACCATTTGATTGCTCATGAATTTACCGTTGTACTCGCCCAGCGCGCCGGGCAGCGACGCATAGCCCGGATAACCCAGGTACGCGCTCGCCGTCCACTCCCATGCGTCTCCAAACATTTGCTGCAATCCGCTCCCAGCCTGTGCTGCCATAGGATGCAAATTTCCCGACTCCAGCAAGTTGCCCTCGATCGGAACACCCTCAGCCGCAATCTCCCACTCAGCCTCGGTCGGCAAACGCGCCCCCATCCAGCGTGCAAAAGCATCCGCCTCGAAATAGCTCACATGACAAACCGGAGCAGCCAGCATTGCCCGCAAGTCAACCGGCCCGCGCAGGGTAAATACCCGCCATTCGCCTTCAGACTCGAACCAGTACGGCGGAGCGTGCCACCCCTGCGTCTTCACCAGCTCCCATCCTTCCGACAGCCAAAGGTCCGCGCGCTCGTACCCGCCCCCACGCATAAAGTCGAGATACTCGGCACATGTCGCCATCCGCGACGCCAGCGCAAACGGCTCAAGATAGACCTTATGCCGCGGCTGCTCATTGTCGAAGCAGAAGCCTTCCCCGTCGTGGCCAATTTCCACTAGGCCACCCTCGTGCCTGATCCACGAAACAGGCTGCGCCGCGTCCGCCTCTGGCAACGCGCCTGCGCGATACACCGGATGCAGCGGATTTGACCAGAAGGCGTTCTTGATGTCGTAGGCCAGCAGCTCCTGATGCTGCTGCTCGTGGTGCAGCCCCAGCGTAATGCGGCGCTCCACCTCTCCCGCGACGCCGGCCCGTATCCACCGCGCCATCGCTGCGTCAACATGGCTGCGGTATTCAAGAATCTCCTCAAGTGAGGGCCTCGAAAACGAAGCGCGCAGTTTTTTAACCGGCTGGTCGGAAACCGCGTTGTAGTAGCTGTTGAAGAGCCAGTGAAAATCTGGGTCAAAGGGCTTGTATCCGGGCAGGAATTCCGACAGCAGAAATGTCTCGAAGAACCACGTCGTATGCGCCAGGTGCCACTTCGCCGGACTCGCTTCCTCGCATGATTGCACCATCATGTCTTCCGGAGTGAGCGGGTCGCAATGCGCCTCCGTCTGCCGCCGCACGCTGCAGAAGCGCTGCCCGAGTTCCGCGCCCTCGTCCAACACTGTCTTTCTCAAACGTGACTCCTCCCTGCGTTAGAGACTCGTCCACCGCAGAAGCAGTGCAACGCGCCCAACGAGAAAACCAACCCTGGTTCTCTATCGGATGTACAAATGCTCCAATAAGTTACACAAATGGGATGAGAAATTTGCCGACTGGCAGAAGCAGAGAACCACCTTGTCCCTCCACCTCACCTGCCATTTTCATTTGATTCTTCAGAACCCTGCGCGTCCGCCCGCCAGGGACAATTCCGGCACCCCGACTGGCAGCAATACCCGCGCTTCAGATGGTAAGCCGCGGTAAATACCATGAACGGCCCCTCCATCACGTAATCCTCGCCCTCAATGAGCGGCGGCGGATCAGGCAAGCGCACCGCCCTCGATCGCCGCAGAAAACGGCAGCGCTCCCGGCGATGGGATCGCAGGTTCGGCTTCTGTTTGCACAGACATATTCATAATTGGATAAGTGACAAGTCGTCCAGGAATCGCAGCCTCGCGCTCGCCCGGTATCACAATGCCAACCAGATTCATCGGATCAGCCGCCGAATACGTAATCGCAGCAGATACGTTCTCGCGCTTACGCAACATCCTCAACGACTCCAAAGCCTCCGGCAACGCAAACTGCTCACCCCCAAATCCGGAAACAAAACGTCCGCCGCGCACCGTCCCACGTGCCTCCATCCGCCGAAATATTCCCAGCAGCTCTCGCCACCGCGGCATCGCCGTCTCCCGCTCCATCAAATCGCGGAACACCACGCCGTACCGTCGCAGCAGCACGCCGCACGCCGACTCCACCGCCGCCTCACGCCACGCCGCGCTCTGCTCCGCAGCATCCGGTCCGCGCATCATGCACCATCGTCCCGCCGAAGGCCGCGCCGGTCTCTTGATCCCCGCGGGCGTTGCAAACATCTGTTTCCGGCGTGGATCAACCAGCGCCCGCAAGCTGTCGAATCCGTCCGCAGTCACCAGCCCCGCGGCCACCAGCTCCCATAACGCGCGACTCACATCTTCTGCCGAGGCCCCGAGCGCACGCGCCAGATCCCCCGGAAACATCGCGCCCCGCTCGCCCAGATAACTCCGCGCGCGGTTCGCCAAGTCGCTCAGCGTCGACGACAAATTCATCTCCGGGATCTCCCGCTGCGCCAGGCAAAGGTCCATCCAGAGCGCCTCTTCGCGCACGAAAAACGTAATCGGAGCCATTCCCGTCGGCACAATTCGCTTCGGCCCGCCGCTCTCGATCGCTGCAAACGCCGGATGCGGCGAAATCCTTCCCCACCCCACAATGCCCGTCAACGTCAGCGCATCCAGCCAGCGCGGATCGTAATTCGCCACGCGCTGCGGCAACAGCGACCGCTCCCACTCGACCGCCGGAGCCTCAAATCCCTCAAGCCCGCGCAACGCTTCGAGCAATCCCTGCTCGCCGGTAAGCTGCCGTTGCGCTCCCAGGTGCTGCCACTCTAGAGCAAACCGCATATGGATCGCCGGAGTTACCGGTTCCACCTGCTTCCGCAATGAATGCAGCGTCAGTTTATGGATACGCTGCAACAACCGCCTCTCGCACCATTCCACATCTCCATCCGCAAGTGCCGCCGCACTCGGCGCAATCTCAAAGGCGCCGCGCAAAATCGTTCCCGCCATCTCCAGCCGCAGCATCTGCTTCCATACATCGCCCGCGCTGACGCCCAACTGCTCCGCGAGTCCGCGCGATGTCACCGGTCCCAGCACTGCCATCCAGCCCTGCACCGCCTTCCGCAAAACATCTTCGGCGGAGGTAAAACCTGCCGGAACCCGCACCACCTCCGACGCAAACACAACCTCAGGCCTCAGCAGCCGGACGTCCTCCGCGCGCTCCGCCGCCACCCAGTAATTCCGTCCGCCGATCGAAGCCACCACCGCCCGACCGCGCAGGGCCAGCAACTCAAACCACGCCGCCCACTGCGCCTCCGCCGGAGCCAGCACCAGCGAGCACAGCAGATCATGCAGCTCGTGCTCGTCGCGCACATCGGGCCACACTTGCGTGCGCACCTCGGCAATTGCCTCCGGAGAGAGTCGCCCCGCTTCGCCCAGCGACGCCTCCGGCAACCTTCCCCGCATTGCCACCGCGCGCGCTCGTCGCTCCTCCAGCGGCGCGTCATCGAGAAACGCGTACGGATTGGCGTTTAGAATCTCGTGGGCAAACACTGAGGGCGTCGTCGTATCCACCGCAACGCAGCAAATGCGCCCGTCATCCATCCCCGCCAGCACATCCTTCAAGCCCGGAAGGTCCATCGCTTCCGTCAGAACGTCCTTCATCACCTCGCGAATCAGCGGATGATCCGGAATCTCAATATCGCCCTCAACATTTTCCTGGCAGGCCGCCACCTGCGGAAAAACGCTCGCCAGCAGATCGTCCGACCGCGTGCGCTGAATCTGCGGCGCAACCTTCTTGCCCTTCTGGAAGCGCAGCAATTGCAGCGCGCGCCCCGCGTCCCAACGCCAGCGCGCCTTAAAAATCGGAGAAGCCAGGGACGCCTGCTCCAGCAGCTCCGTCACCGTCTGCGTGGTCAAAAACTGAAACACGTCACTCAACGGAAAGCTATGCTGCTCCGCCAGCGAAATGTTCAACCCGTTGTCTGTAGCCGCCGCCTGCAATTCAAAATTGAATCCGCGGCAAAAACGTTTCCGCAACGCCAGCCCCCAGGCCTTGTTCACGCGCCCGCCGAACGGTGCATGCAGGATCAACTGCATCCCTCCGCCTTCATCGAAAAACCGCTCGGCCACAATTGTTGAAACGGACGGAACCGTTCCCAGCACCGCGCGCCCGGCGACTACATATGCAATCATCTGCTCCGCGCCCGCGTCGTTCACCGCGCACTCGTGCTTCAGCCAAGCCACCGTCTCCGCAACCGACGCGTTAGTCTGGCTCACAAACCCCGGGGCAACCTCGCGTGTCCGCGCGTCAATTTCCAATCTCAAATCCGACACAAACTCCGACAGCTCCCGCGTCCGCTGCGGAGCCTCGCCCGTCCAGAACGGCAGAGTTGGGGGCTGCCCCTGCGCATCTTCCACCAGCACCCGCCCGGACGGTTCGATCTTCTGGATGCGCCAACTCGTGTTTCCCAGCAGAATCACATCGCCCGGCGACGAATCCACCGCGAAGTGTTCATCGAGCGTCGCAATCTGCACCCCGTCCGGCTGCATGATCACCGGAAAAAGGGGAGTATCCGGAATGGTCCCCCCGTTCGTCACCGCCGTGATTCGTGCGCCGCGCCGTCCCTGGATGCGCCCATGCACACGGTCCCGCAGCAGGTACGCGCCGAATCGCCCGCGGCTCGATTCAATTCCGTCCGCCAGCAGGCACAGCGCCTCCTCGAATTCCGCCCACGTGAGCTCGCAATATGGTTGCGCTCGCCGCAGCACTTCGAACAGTTGCCGCTCTTCCCACGGTTCTGCTGCGCACGCCGCCACAATCTGTTGCATCAGCACATCAATCGGCTTCGCGGGAATCTCCAGCTTGTCCAGCACTCCGCTCCGCATCGCGCGCAACGCTGCAGCATTCTCAATCAGGTCATCGCGGGTCGTTACAAAAAACCTGCCCCTTGGAATAGCCCCTCGCCAATGCCCCGCCCGGCCCACACGCTGCATCGCAACGGCGATTGCGCGCGGCGAATTCACCTGGCAAACCAGATCGATAAACCCAATGTCGATTCCCAGTTCCAGCGAAGCCGTCGCTACCAGCATCCGAATCTCGCCGTCCTTCAGCCGCCGCTCCGCCTCCAGCCGCAGCTTCCGCGAGAGTGATCCGTGATGCGCCGCTACATGCTCTGCGCCCAGCCGCTCCCCCAGCGCAAATGCCAGCCGCTCCGCCATACGCCGCGTGTTCACAAACACCAATGTCGAACGATGCTCCATCGCGAGCTCTGCCAGCCGCGCATACACGCTCTCCCACACGGCGAACGTGGCCACGCCGCCTAGTTCATCGTTCGGCACCTCAATCGCTAGGTCCAGATCGCGCCGCTGCCCCGCCTGCACAATTTGCACCTCCGGCGCTCGTTCGCCGCCCAGGAATTCCGCAACCAGCTCAATCGGATTTTGCGTCGCCGACAACCCAATCCGCTGCGGAGCCGCATGCCCCATAATCAAATCTGCCGCGTTCATCCGGTTTTCGCCGCGCACCAGCGCGTCCAGCCGCTCCAGAGTCAATGCCAGATGCGACCCGCGCTTGTCGTCCGCGATTGCGTGAATCTCATCCACGATGACCGTCCTCACCCGCCGCAGATTCTGCCTGCTCTTTTCTGAAGTCAGCAGAATGTACAACGACTCCGGGGTCGTTACCAGAATGTGGGGCGGATGCTTGAGCATTGCAGCCCGTTCGCGCGGTAACGTGTCCCCAGTCCGCACTGCCGCTCGAATCTGCGGACATAAATAGCCCCGCTCCAGCGCCAGCCCCTGAATCTCACGCAGCGGCGTCTCTAAATTCTTCTGGATATCGTTCGAGAGCGCCTTCAGTGGCGAAACATAAACCACCTCAGTCGCGCATTCCAACCGGCCCTCAATCGCCTGACGCAGCAGCGCATCAATCGCAATCAAGAAAGCCGCCAACGTCTTGCCCGAGCCCGTGGGCGCCGAGATCAGCGCCGGCCGCCCCGCCAGAATATGCGGCCAGCCCAGCTCCTGCGGCTCGGTAGGCGTGACAAACCGCCGCACAAACCACTCCTGCACCACCGGATGCGCCCAGCGCAAACTCTCTGGAACAACCTCGGCAACAGGAATCACAGGAGACAGCATTCCGATATTCTAAGCCCGCCTTCGCCTCCTCTTTGCCCTGAAACATTTCCCTTCCAACTTTGGTAAAGGTGGGCCTCTTCCTGCTCCCCGGTAAAATATGCGAATACCTGCAAGGAACAGCCGCTGCTCATCACCCGCACCAGTCCGCCAGATATAGCCACGCCCCCGGCCGCCACCGGTTCGCGAATCTTTGCCGCGCCACGCATGATCTTTTGGGCGGGGCTCATCGTCCGCGTCCTCTACATCACCATCGCGCACACCTACCGCATCAACCCCGTTCAGGACCACTTCGACTTTGGCTATGAAATGGGCCGCGTTGCCCGCGCGCTGGTCACCGGCTACGGCTACGCCGACCCCTTCAACGGTCACAGCGGCCCCACCGCCTGGGTTCCGCCGCTCTATCCGCTGCTTCTCGCTGCTGTGTTCAAGCTCTTCGGTGTCTACACCGCCCTCTCGGCTTGGGTCATTCTCACCCTGAACAGCGTCTTCTCCGCAGCTACGTCGATCTTCGTTTTTAAAATCGCCGCGCGCTGCTACAACCGCAAGGTCGCCCTTTGGTCTGCCTGGATATGGGCGCTCTATCCCGCCGCCATGCAGTACGCCACGCGTTGGATATGGGAGATGGCACTCACTGCAATGCTCTTTACCGCGGTCTTCGCGCTCTCGCTCAGAATGCGCGGAATCACGCCCCGCGGACAAGGCGCAATGGACGAACCACGCGACGAAAAATCGCAGCAAACCACAAAACAATGGCTGCTCTTTGCACTGCTCTGGGCGCTTATTAGCCTATCCAACTCAACCCTGCTCCTCTTTTTACCCGCGTGCGGAATCTGGATTCTCGCCGGCGCTCGCAATAAAGCTCCCGCCGTTCGCCGCGCCTTCGCATCGGGACTTGTATTTCTCGCCGTCGTCTCGCCCTGGATGATCCGCAATTACCGCGTCTTCCACGAATTTGTTCCCTTCCGCAGCAACTTCGGCGCGGAACTTTATATGGGCAACAACCCTGCCGCCGACGGCATGCCGTGGGGAAAAACGGTCAACGGAGAGTACCAGGTCAGACGCTATACCCAGATGGGTGAAGTTGCTTACGCAAACGAACAGGGCTCGCTTGCCAAGAGCTGGATCGCCCGCCATCCCACCCGCTTCCTCGAGCTTTCGCTCAAGCGCTTCTACTGCTTCTGGAGCGCCGTCCCGCACGCCGAAACCAGGCACACGTTTCTTGTGCTTGTGCGCAACATCAACTTCTGCGTTCCCAACATTCTTGCCATCCTCGGCCTCGCGCTCTCGCTCAAACGCCGCACTCCCGCCGCCGCGCTTTTTCTCTGGGCTTTCATCCTGCTGCCGTTCACTTATTACTTCATAACCCCCGGGGCACGCTTCCGCCATCCCTTGGAACCGCTCATCGTTATTCTCAGCGTCTTCCTCATCCAATCCGCGCAGCCCAGAAAGGCCCGTTCTTCTTAAATGAATCATGTGCAGTGTGGTTTCGCGCTTTACGAAATCGTGAGAAGCAGCATTGCGCGTTCCACTTCCCTTCACTACGCTTGAACCACATGTCCAGCATCCTCATCACTGGCGGCTCCGGCTTCTTTGGCGGAATCCTCAAACGCCGTCTTCTGGCTGACGGCTTCTCCTGCATCAACATTGACCTTGTCCCTGACTCCGACCGGGATCCGCAGCTCATCAGCATCAAGGGCGATCTCCGAGACAAAAATCTGCTTGCCACGCTCTTCCGCGAGCACTCCATCTCGACCGTCATGCACTGCGCTGCGCTGCTCGCGCACGGCTCCGTCGATGAAAAAGACCTCTGGACTTCGAATGTAGATGGAACCCGCAACCTCGTCGACGCCTGCCGCCAATCCGGAGTTCGCAAGTTGGTCTTCATCTCGTCCAATTGTCTATGGGCATCGAACCTTGGTCGCCCCGTCCGCGAAGACGATCCGCCAGCCCCGATCGAAACCTATGGCCGCTCTAAGCTCGCGGGCGAGCAGCTCCTGGCCGACTACACCGATGCGCTCCAGATCGTGATTCTCCGCTGCCCCACCATCATCGACAGCGGGCGCCTCGGCCTGCTCGCAATCCTCTTCGAATTCATTCAGGAAGGGAAAAAAATCTGGGTCGTGGGCGATGGCAGCAACCGCTACCAGTTCGTTTATGCCCAGGACCTTGCTACCGCCTGTATTCTTTCCATGCGATACGACGGCTCCGGCGTCTTCCACGTCGGCTCAGACCACGTGCGCCCTCTCCGCGAAATCTACCAGGCCGTCATTGACGCCGCGCACAGCCGCTCGCATGTCGCCTCTCTGCCTAAAGGTCCCGCCATCTCCGCCATGCGGCTCGCGCACACCCTCAGGATTTCGCCGCTCGGCCCCTACCACTACCGCATGATTGCTGAAGATTTTTCCTTCGATACCACAAAAATTCGAGACACCCTCGGCTGGCGGCCCACGCTCTCCAACGAAGAGATGCTCATCCGCGCCTACAGCTACTATGCGCAGCAGCGGCAGGAAATTCACGAGCGCAAGAATGTCTCCGCTCATTCCATGCCTGCGGCAATGGGCGCCATTCGCCTTCTCAAATGGCTCTCGTGAACGAAAAGCTGGTCGGCCGTAACGCCGCATCATCTGGCCGGCACGGCTTCGCAGCTCACAACCCGTGGCTCATCTTCTGGGCTGCATTCCTCGTGCGCGTGCTCTACATTACTCTCGCGCACACGTATCGCATCCGTCTCGCGCAGGATCATTTCCAATTCGGATGGGAGATGGGCCGCGTCGCCCGCGCGCTCGCCACCGGCTACGGATACGCCGATCCCTTCGTCGGCCACACCGGCCCGACCGCCTGGGTTCCGCCGCTCTTTCCGCTCATGCTCGCGGGCGTATTCAAACTCTTCGGCGTGTATACGGCGCTCTCCGCGTGGGTCATCCTTGTCGTCGACAGCTTTTTTTCCGCCGCCACCGCACTCTTCATTTACCAGATAGCCGCGCGCTGCTACAGCCGCAGAGTTGCCGTGTGGTCTGCATGGCTTTGGGCACTCTACCCCGCCGCCATGCAGTATGCCGTCCACTGGGTGTGGGAGATGTCCCTCACCTCCTTCCTCTTCACTTGGACACTCGCCCTCGCCCTAAAAATGCGCGGCATCCAACCCATCGAAGCCGGTCCGGAGCAAACCCGGCAGACAACCCGCCAATGGTTGCTCTTCGGACTTCTCTGGGGACTCATCGCTCTCTCCAACAGCACGCTGCTCCTGTTTCTCCCCGTCTGCGGAATCTGGCTTCTCCTTGCCGCGCCCTTCCGCCCCGCAAGTCTTCGCAACGCCGCTCTCGCCGCGCTCCTCTTCCTCGCCATCCTCGCACCCTGGACCGTCCGAAACTTCCGCGCCTTCCACACCTTCGTTCCTCTGCGCGATAACCTCGGGCCGGAGCTTGAGGCCAGCAGCGGCCCGGGCTCCAATGGATTCCCCGTCATCGCAACACTGCCGCTGGTCGCGCGCGAACCACACACCATGCTCTACAAATCGCTCGGCGAAATAAGGTATGTAAGGCTCCAGGGCGCAATGGCGAAAACATTCATCGCGGCGCACCCCGGGCACTACGCGCGCATTACGCTCAAGCGCTTTTATTTTTTTTGGGCAAGCGTTCCGCACCCGGTCGAGCGCTCCGCCGCCACTGAGTTCTTCCGCGAGCTCAGCTACTGTTTCCTCAGCATCACCGGTGTTCTTGGGCTCCTGCTCTCACTCAAGAATCGCGCGCCTGCCGCCGGACTCTTCGCCTGGGCCTTCCTGCTATTGCCGCTCACCTACTACTTCACCACGGTCAACGCGCGCTTCCGCCATCCCCTCGAGCCGCTCATCGCCATCGTTTCTGTCTATCTCTTTCAGTCCGCGTCCAGGCGAAAATCCGCGCGCACCGTTACAGCTTGAAGAGCTCGCGCAGCCGCTTCGTCTGCGCCCGGCTCACTGGAATCTCCGTCTGTTTCTTATCCGCCATCCTGAGTTGATAGCTGCTCTTGAACCATGGCACCACTTCTTTGATGTGGTTGATGTTCACCACGTATGACCGGTGCGCGCGCCAGAATACACTCGGGTTCAGCAGCTCCAGCAGTTCCTCCAGCGTGCGGCACTTCGACTGGCCCTCCAGCGTCGGCGTCACCACTGAAATCACGCCGTCGTCAATTGACGCAAAGCAGATGTCCTTCTGATCCGCGAGCAGCAAGCGGCCATTGGCCTGCAAAACAATCTTCGCGCTCTGCGGACGAGGCGATTGCTGTTGCTCAATCAGCCGCAGCAGCGCGTCCACTTTAATCTCCGCCGCGCGCGGACCCTCCGTCAGCGCCGTCTCCTGCAGCCGCAGCCGCGCCCGGTCGAGCGCCTGCATCACCCTACTTTTGTCGAACGGCTTCAGCAAATAATCAATCGCGTTCACATCGAACGCCCGCACGGCATACTGGTCAAACGCCGTAGCGAAGATAATTTGCGGCAGTTCGTCATGATGCTCGATCAGCTTTTTGAGCACCGTAAATCCGTCGAGCCCCGGCATCTGCACATCCAGAAACACGACATCCGGCTGGTATTCGCGGATCAGCTCCACCGCTTCCACGCCGTTCTTCCCCTCCGCCAGCACATCTACGCCGCCAACTGAATCCAGCAGATATTTCAGCTCTTCGCGCGCAAGCTGCTCGTCGTCAACAATAAGCGCGGTCATGGCAGGGCTCGCTGTCAAGCCTTGAGTATAGGGAGCGGCAGAAAGCGGGGTCAACCGCGGGTAGGAGTTAGGAAGCGGGAAAGGTGCAACCGCTCGCTCGGGCTCCTCAAGTGGTAACCCGCCGACCGGGCAGCAAACAATGGGTGGAGGCACAGGATTCCCGGCCCTGATCTAGAAGTCATGTGAAATCTGCATATTTTAGTACCACTTCCGCAGTACGCAATTTATACTTCGGCCAAAACAACCAAGGCCCCGAATGCTCTCGAACTTCGTTCTCACGCTGCGCTTCGCTCTCGTTTGCACATTATCGCTGGTCGCCACCGCGACCTTGGCGCAGACAACGATCCACGTTGGCCCCGGCCAGACCTACACTACCATCCAGTCCGGCATCGACGCGGCCAATAATGGCGACACGGTTCTCGTCGCCCCCGGCACTTACAACGAAAACGTCAACTTCAATGGCAAAGCTATCACGGTCACCAGTTCCGGTGGCGCTGCCAGCACCATTATCGACGGAGGCAACAAGGCTGGAGTAGCCACAGTTGTCTTCGCCACCGGGGAAACGAGGACCAGCATTATTTCAGGGTTTACGATCCGAGGCGGCGGCGACACTATCTTCTCCGGGACGAGCGACGGTGGTATCTATGTCGGCGGCGCATCGCCAACCATCCAGGGCAATATTGTCACCGACAACTATTGCCATAACATCGACGTGGAATTTGGAGACGCAACGATCCTGAATAACGAAGTCTCGGGAGTCCTGCAAAGTAGCGGACAATTCGGCCCCGATGAGAGCTATTGCACCTTTGGAAGTGGAATCCACCTGCAAGGCACGGATTATTTATTAAATAACCTGGGCTCTACCATTATTAGCAACACCATTGAGAACAACCTGACGGGATCGGGGATCAACATATGGGCGGCGCAAAATGTGCTCATCATGAACAACACCATTCGAAACAATAACTCTCCTGACCCCGGGAGCGCCTTCACCTCCGCGAACAGTGAAGGCACCGTTATCGTCCAGAACCTGATCTACGACAATACCTCTACCTGCGGTGGCGCACTCGGATTTGAAGATGCAGGTTTGGCGGGGGGCACTCCGCTCGTCCTCATCGGCAACAACACGATTGTCGATAACGTGACGCCAAAGGCCTCTGGCGGTTCAGAGTGCACCGCGATCGCGCAGATATATCCTGGGCCTTATTCCTATGGATCGAGTGGTCCCGGCGTCCTCATTCTCAACAACGTTGTCAGTGGCTCGACCTCCTATCCGGCTGTCAATTGCTCCTGGTACGACCCGCCCAGCGAGACGGATCAGCCTACATTTCAGAACAACATCCTCTACAACGCCGGAGGCCCGTTCTTTGGATCCTACTGTGTGGATGTTTCGGGCAAATACAACAACATCGCCGCCGATCCACAGTTTGTCAGTTCCTCGACGCATGCCTACCGCCTGAAAGAAACATCGCCAGCAATCGATAGCGGTCAAAACAACATCCAGCAAATCTTCAAGACTATGACCGGGCTGGATTTTACGCAGGACTTTGATGGCAACCCCCGCGTGCAGGATGCCACCGGCGCCGGTTGCATCATCGACATGGGAGCCTACGAATACCCTGGCGCAGCCAGCAATTGCGGAACCTCAGAGACGCTGACCAGTTCCCTCAACCCTTCCGCGGTTGGACAGAGTGTCACCTTTACAGCCCAACTAACTACAAATTCAGGCATACCGACAGGCAGCATTCAGTTTCTGGATGGGACCACTCCTCTCTCGACCCAGACGGTTTCGAGTACTGGATCGTCCAGCTTCAGCACAAGTTCGCTTGCGATCGGCAGTCACAACATCAGTGCGAACTATGAACCTACAGGAAGCTTTAGCGCGGGCACGGCTTCGCTGACTCAGGTGGTCAATGGGTACGCGACCACCACCACCCTTTCATGTCTGCCGACCCCGATCGACGTATACAAAACCAGCGTGTTTACCGCCACCGTTACGTCTGCCAACGGCACGCCCACGGGTGCCATCACGTTTACCGACAACGGAGCCGCACTTGCAACAGAAGTTCTTCTCAACGGCGCAACCGGATTCAACTACACCGGCTCGGTCGCCGGGACACATACCGTTATAGCGACCTACACGCCGACCGGACCCTTTGCCGCGAGCTCGGCAACCTGCTCCGAAGTTGTCAACCCCCTTCCGACAACCTCTGTCCTGACCGTCACTCCGGCAGTTTCTACCTACGGTTCCCCGGTCGCGCTCTCTGCAACCGTCTCCCCCGCCACGCTGCCCGGTCCCAGCACTCCCACTGGCGTTGTCACTTTCTACAACGGCGCTTCTGCCGTCGGCACCGCCACACTCGTAAACGGAATTGCAAGCCTGACTCCAGCCTCCCTTCCCGACGGAAGCTATAACCTCACCTGCATATATAGTGGAAGCTCCATCTACTCTGTAAGCAATTGCAATCTGGTTCCGGTCGTCATCCAGGCTCCTCCAGTCACGGGGGATTTTACGATTAACGTGAAGCCGGGATCGGTTTCTGTCTATCCCGGAGATAAAGCTAAGACGAAAGTGAATGTGGCTAGCTCGGGGGGCTTCAGTGAACAGCTTGCACTGAGCTGTACGGGACTTCCTGCGGAGACATCTTGCCAGTTCAGTCCAGATTCCATGACGAACGGGCAGGGAGAGTCCGCGCTTGTGATTCAGACGACGCCTCCACATAGGCTTCCGGCCAGCGCAGCGGCTGGGATCGCACGGATACCTGGAGTGCTGGCATTTGTCATCATGCTCGGTTGGCGTCGGCGGCGGGGCTTGCTGGCGAAGATGCTAATTGTATTTCTGGCTGCCAACGTCTTGTTTGCGGCCGCTGGAATGCTAGCCGGATGCGGATCCCCACCCGGAGCCACTGGCGGTACCCCAACCGGCGTGTATCAGGTTTTAGTGACGGCGACGACAGGAAGTGGCACGGCTCTTACGCACTCAGCTCCCGTTACCCTAACCGTGAAGTCATATTGAGACAGGGAATTGCATGTGACTCTACTGCTGTAATTCTTTTGCGTTGTGATCTTGAATTTCTTTCCGGTATATTGATCGACCCACGACATCACTATCCAAGTGTTGGAACTCAATTCAAACGGCGCAATTAGATGAAAATTCTCCGGATTTGAGCCGATAGGATGCCCGAGTGGGCTGACATGGCATGTCAGAAGAAAATTAAACGGCTTGATCTGTCGCATGCACCTAATTGCTGAAGACGTGCAGCCGTGCCGGAGGATGATCGGCTGCAAGTTCATGTCCGCAGTGAACGCAGAAAATATCTGTAATGCGCGCGCTTCGGTGGCAGTTGCCGCAGCACGCCGTCATCTGGTACGCGCACTGAGGACAATAGTGGTAATCGCCTTCAATATGCGCCCCGCAAGCCGGACAAGAGGCCAGAATCGGTTGTCTCAACAGAAAATACAGCGCCGCTCCAATGCCGCCTGGAATGATCACGCAGATCATCCATAGCCGCGCGCTCATTCCGCGCCGCGGAGCGTCCTTGCTGATGTAGCCGATCACCAGCATCGAGAACGCCGCCAGCGCTCCCCACGAAATCAGGAGATAGAACCTCAGAGCAAACGGCAGCCGGCTCGGATGACCGCTGTGAGACGGCAGCACGACCCAGAAATAGTATTCGACCAGCGCGAACGCGAGCAGGGCGCCCAAAATCGCCCAATGCGGAATCAGCCGCAGCTCGTCGGAGAACCGGTTTTCGTCTCTCTTCCAGGGATCGCCCATATCACTCGTTAGCCTTCAAAAAATTACGCGCGCTCGCCGCTCGAGCGGCCATTCCACTGCGCCAGCACCACTGCAAAAATCGTTGAAAGCGTGGTTGCCACCAGGAGCGCCGTCAATGCCGGAGTGTCCATCCACAACTCGCCGCTGAACAGGTCTTCCGCCAACACCCACAGCGTCGGAGTCAGAAGCATCAGCAGCACGCCCAATGCCAGCAGCACTAGGCCGATCTGGTAGCGTCCACGCCGTTGCGCCTCGCGCATCTGGCTAGCCGCTTCCATTACCGCGCGCCGCGTGCGCTGCACCACCATCATGTCCGACTGGGCGTCAAGTCCGGCCAGCGCGTCCAGCAATTTCGGATCGGGAGTCTCGCTCACTGCGCTCTCCCCTCCAGATGCGGCTTCAGCGCCGCCAATCCGCGATAAAGACGCGACTTCACCGTCGACAGCGGCGACCGCGTCACCATAGCTATTTCCTCCAGCGAAAGCTCCTCATGAAAGCGCAGCGTCAGCACCTCGCGATGCAGGGGATCGAGTGCCAGCATTGCGGCCGCAACGTCGCGTGCCTCTTCCTGGCTCCTGTACCGGTCAAACGGATTCGGCCCCTGGCTCGCAATCTCAAATGTAAAATCTTCGCCCTCCACCGTGCACAGGTCTTCCAGGCTCACCATCGTTCGCCTGCGACGAAGGTCGATCAGCATGTTCCGCGCTACGGTGAACAACCAGGTATCGAAGCGCGCCGCACCGTTGTACTGCGCCCCGCGCGTCAGCACGCGCATCCACGTCTCCTGGAAAAGATCATCCGCCGTCTCGCGGTCGCCGGTGAGGAACAGCAGATACCGCAGTAGCCGATGCTGATACTGCACGATCAGCCGGTCCACCAGTTCCGCATCGTGGCGCTTCAATCCCCGCGCCACCGCCAGGTTTTCTGCGCGCGCCTGGTCAGCCAATGCCCGGTCCATCACTCGTAGCGCCGACGTGCTCATCTCGTCTTCAGAGACGGACAGAGCGCGCGGAAAGACGCTCCGGGCAACTAGATTTTCGAGTTTGCGGGAAATTCCCACGCATTTCTCCTCAATGTCCTGCGAGGTGCGGCCGCAACCGAGCGGCTCGCTCTTACTCGCTAACCCTTCAATGATGAAGCAGATGACCGGCCGCGCGCAATAGCCGATTCTGGGACGTCGCCACACCGATAAAGCCTTGCCACGATCATTCGCGATGTCTTTTCTCCCTAACAATTTAAGCTAGACAAATGGAGATTCTCTACGGGCTGCACCCGGTCGAGGAGGCTTTGCGCTCCGGTAGCAGGAAATTTGACCACCTCTGCGTCGCCCGCGAGCGTCACGACCAGCGCCTTCAGAAAGTCATTGACGCAGCACGCGAATCCGGCCTTCGCCTACGCTTCGAGCCCAAAGAAGAGCTCACCCGTCTGGCGAAAACCACCGCCCACCAGGGAATCGTAGCCGTCGTCCGCACCCGCGAGTTCCTCGATCTCGAAGACCTGCTCGCGCCGCCCGAAAGTAGTTCCGAACCCCGCCTGCTGCTCGCCCTGGACGGGATCGAAGATCCCCAGAACCTCGGCGCGCTCCTCCGCACCGCCGACGCCTCCGGAATCGACGGCGTCCTGCTCACCGAGCGCCGCGCCGCCCCGCTTAGCCCTGTCGCCGTCAAAGCCTCCGCCGGAGCCGCCGAGCACGTCCGCATCGCCCGCGTCGTCAACCTCGTCCGCGCTCTCGAAGAACTGAAGCAGCGCAACATCTGGTGCGTCGGCCTCGACGAGCGCGGCGCCACCAGTTACGACGAGTACGACTTCACGTCCAACACAGTAATCGTCCTCGGACGTGAAGGCGACGGCCTGCACGAACTGGTCCGCCGCACCTGCGATCACCTGCTGCGCATCCCTATGGCTGGAGCCGTCTCCTCGCTCAACGTATCCGCCGCCGGCGCCGTCGTCATGTTCGAGGCCGCACGCCAGCGCCGCGCCCCATCTCATGCAAAGCCCGCAGAGGCCGCACCCCGAAAGAAACAAAAAGGTCTGGGTTCCTGAATGAAGTTGAATTACTTTGCCGCACTCGTTCTTTGCGGCACCCTGTGCATCGCGGCGGCCCAGCAGCAAACCACGCCCGCAAATCCCAACGCCAAAGTCATTTATTCAAGGTCCGATGACCAGACATCTGCGCAAACCGTCACTCCGCCGCCTGCAAAGGTCACCGACAAAGTTACAGATGCCCAGCGATCCGCCATTGTATTCACTGCCTATGACCTCGACCTCCACCTCGTCCCCCGCGACCACACCCTCTCCGCCCGCGCCCAACTCCAGATCCGCAACGACGCTGCTCAGCCGCTCACCATCATCCCGCTGCAACTCTCCTCCTCCCTCAACTTCGAAGGAGTCAGCCTCAACGGTCAACGTCTGCCATTCACCCGGTTCATCCTCAACAGCGACACCGACCACACCGGGCTCCTTCACGAAGCGGCCATTAAACTATCCACGCCGCTCGCGCCCAAGGCCTCAGTCAATCTCGTTGTCGTCTACAGCGGAATCATCGACACCGACGCACGCCGCCTCGTCCAGCTCGGCACGCCCGATGACGCAGCCCTCTACTCCGACTGGGACCGCATCTCCGAGGACTTCACCGGAATCCGTGGCTTCGGCAACGTCGTATGGTATCCCGTCGCTTCCATCCCCGCTCTCTTCGGCGACGGAGACAAGGTCTTCGCCGAAATCGGCAAGCAGAAACTCCGCGACGAAGACGCCACCGTCTCCCTGCGCCTCACCATCGAGTACTACCTCGCGCCACCTACCGCCATCGTCCTCGACGGCAACTCCGTCTCTGTCCCTAAACCAACCGTCACCCCGACGCAGCAGTACCCGGGAATCATCACCGTCGCGCTTTCGCCAACAAAAATAGGCTTCGGCGCGCCCTCGCTCTTCCTCACCAGCGCCGCCCTGTCGGAAAGCAATGGACTCCGTATCTACGCCCGCCCGGAAGACCAGGCCAACGCTCCGGGGCTCATGACTGCCGCAACTCAGGTGCAGCCGGTCATCACGCAATGGCTCGGAGCAAAACCAAAATCGCCGCTCACTATCATTGACCTTCCCGAGCCGCAGGACCTCCCCTGGCAGCACGGCCCGCTTCTCGTCACCGGAATCTACGACCAGCCCGCCGCCACCAACAACACCATGATGGCCGACGCGCTCGCCCACGCATACTTTCAGTCGCCGCGTGAATGGCTCAGCGAAGGTGTTCCAAATTTTCTCGAGACACTCTGGATCGAACACACCTCCGACCGCACCCACGCGCTCGAGCAGCTCGAGTCCCAGCGCAGCGCCCTCGCTCTCGCCGAACCGGCCACGCCCGGCAACGCCCCTGGCGAGGACCTGCTTCACGCCTCAGCTCCGATTTACTACCGCGCCAAAGCGACTTTCGTTTTGTGGATGCTTCGCGACCTGGTCGGAGAAAAAGCGCTTGCCGCCGCCCTCCAGACCTACGATTCCGTCGCCGACACCACGCCTGACTATTTCCAAAAACTAGTCGAGCGCGCATCTGGACCCGCTGCGAAAAAGGACCTGCAATGGTTCTTCGATAACTGGGTCTACAACGATCGCGGCCTCCCCGATCTCTCCATCGCCGCCTTCCACTCCACCCCGACCTCGCATCAGGGGCTGTACCTCGCCGCTATCGACATCATGAACGACGGTTTCGCCGAAACCGAAGTCCCCGTCACCGTCCGTTCGGGAAGCAACACCCTCACCGAGCGTGTCCTGCTGCCCGGCAAAACCAGAACCGTGCATCGCATGTTAGTCCAGGGCCAGCCCGACCAGGTCATCGTCAACGACGGAACCGTCCCCGAAGTCCAGGCCGACATCCATCAGCGCAATATCACCGAGCAATAACGACGCAAAGGACCTTTGAGAATAAGTATGATGTTGCCGACCGGCGCGAAGCGCGTGTGCCCCTAAACCTCCAGCCTCCCTGACGCCGCGACCCTCCCGTACCAATGTCCCGAATCCTTCACCGTGCGTCGCTGATCGCGAAAATCTACATACGTCAGCCCAAACCGCTGGCTGTAACCCTCGGCCCACTCGAAATTATCCAGCAAACTCCACGCATGGTAGCCGCGCACGTCCGCTCCGTCTTTGATCGCGCGTGCCAGCTCCGCCAGATGCCCCTTATAAAACTCCGTCCGCCTGGGATCCGGAACTTTCTCCATATCCTCCGGCAGCGGCCCATCCGCATACGAACAGCCGTTCTCCGTAATCTCGATAATCGGCCGGTTGTACTCCTTCGAAATCTTTGTCACGATGTCGTAAATTCCGCGCGGCCACACCTCCCAGCCGTTGTACGTGATCGGTCCTACTGCCGGCATCCACTCATTAAAGTGCCCCACCGGTTCGCCGCCCTGCCCTGCGTCCGACACTATATGGCGGTTGTAATAATTAATTCCAATCCAGTCCAGCGGAGCCTGCATGATCCTGTCATCGCCCGCCCGCATGCCCATAGTCTCGAACGGAGCCTTGCTGCCCTCAAACGCATCGGGATACCGCCCCCTGAGCGCCGTCTCCAGAAAGAAAATATTGTTGATCGCGTGGAACCGCTCCGCCGCCGCCTTGTCCCCCGCGCTGTCCGTCGCCGGAGACCCCGGCGACATGCTGTACGCCGTCCCAATCTTCGCCTGCCCCGACGCCGCCTTCATGGCACGAAATGCCTCGCCCTGCGCCAGGTTCACGGTGTGCGCGGCCTTGAGGAACAAGTTCATATCGCTTTTGCCCGGCGCGTGCACGCCTGTCCCATAGCCCAGCATGGTGAACACCCACGGCTCATTAAAAATCGCCCACGTCTTTACGCGATCGCCCAGCGACTTCGCCACAATCCCGGAATAGTCCGCGAAGTATTTATACAAATCCCGATTCGGCCACCCGCCCTGCTCTTCCAGCGCCTGCGGCAGGTCCCAATGGAATACCGTGCACAACGGGCGAATCCCAGCAGCCAGCAGCTCGTCCACATAGCGGCTGTAAAAATCGATGCCCGCTTGATTCACCGCTCCCGTGCCCCTCGGCTGGATGCGCGTCCATGCCACGGAAAACCGGCAGCTCTTCATGTTGAGCTGCTTCATGATCGCAATGTCTTCCTTGTAGCGATGATAGGAATCGCATGCCACGTCGCCCGTGTCTCCACCCTTTACCTTGCCCGTCGTATGTGCAAAGCGGTCCCAGATAGACTCGCCCTTGCCGTCCTCCTTCCACGCGCCCTCCACCTGGTACGACGCCGTCGCCGTGCCAAAAAGAAAGTGCTCGGGAAAACGCGCTCCCGCAATATCCAGCGGCGGAATGCTCGAGTCCTGGGGCATGAAATATGGGTTGGCGGCAAGGGAATAGCGCGACAAGCTGGCCATTCCTGCAACAGCGGCGGCATAATTCAAGAACTGGCGGCGATTGATCAAAGCGAAGGTACCTCCTCGAAGCAGGAACATCCTAGCATCGGGAGGCGATATTAGTAAAACGATTAATTACTGATTAAAATTGCCTCTCCCCCGGCTCATTGCAGCATCGGCTGCCACGCAGATGACGATACCGCCCAGCGCGCCCAGGGGAGCCCAGAACGCCTCGCGCAGGCCGCCTCCATACTGTGAAACCACCCCCGTAATCCACGGAACCACCGCCCCGCCCGATCCACAGATCGCGAAAATCCATCCCGCGTGCCGCGTTCGCCCGGTCCGGCTCAGCATCCGCGCCACCAGCAAAGGAAACACCGGCGCAAATCCCAACCCCGCCACTACGACCAGGGCAATCGTCGCCGCCGGCGCATGCGGCAACAGCAGCGTCGCAACACCGGCCATTGCCACCGCCAGTCCGCTCATCAATACCACTCGTTCCGCAAATACGCGCAGCAGCAGAACCACCGCCACCCGGCCCGCCACCACCGCCAGCCAGAACGCCGAGGCAAACAGGCTCGCCTGCTCCACATTTAGGCCGCCAAGCCGATGCGCATACGTTGCGATCCATCCCGCGACCGCCGTCTCCGCGCCCACATACAAGAACAGCACCGCACTGAACAGCAGAAACACTCCCAAATCAAAACGCGTCCCTGAATCCAGTCCGCTGCGTTCGCGCAAATCATCTCCGCCCTGCGGCCGCCGCAAAAACGGCGCGAAAGCCGCAAGCAATATCAGCGCGCACGCCGCCAGCAGCAGCAGAAAAATCCGCAGCGCGCCTTCCCGCACAGCCAGAGCCACCAGGCCTGCCGCCAGCACCGCGCCCGCGCCCCAGCACAGATTCACCGCTGTCAACAGCGCGCCGCGCCGCTCCGGATACTCCGTCCCAAAGATCAGGTTTGTCGCGCTCACCGCCGCGCCCAGCCCCGCCCCTATCAGCCCAAACGCCAGCAGAGCCGCGCCGTAATGCGCGCTCGCCAGCAGCGCCATGCCTGCGGCGATTGCCGCAAACCCCAGCGCCACACTTCGCCGCGGAGAGTACGAAGAAACAATCGCGCCGAGCGTCGAAGCCGCAAACTGTGCGGCAAACAGCCATCCGCCTTGGGTGTCGCTCAGCGACCACCGCGCGCTCAACACCGGAAGCACTGGCCCCAGCAGGCACGTAGCCAGCCCGCTCAGCGCCAGCCCGAAATAAAAGGGCATCGCCGGCAGCGACTCAAACCTTCGCCCCTGCGCAGGCATCGCCTCAGCCGTGGCGCGCCGTCCGCTTCGGATTTGGCGGCATCGTCGACTCGCGAATAATCAGCTCCGGAACAATCGCCACCTGCTCCGGATAATCCTTCTTCCCGCGCAGCCGGTCGAGCAAAATCTTTGCCGACGTCGTTCCCATGTTGTGTAGGGGCTGGCGTATCGTCGTCAAACTGGGATTGTGAAACGCCGCGCCCTGAATATCGTCGAAGCCCACCACCGATACATCCTCCGGCACGCGAATATTCTTGTCGCGGAATGCGCGAATCGCCCCGATCGCCGCAATGTCATTGAACGAAACCAGCGCTGTGAAGGGACGCTTCTGCGCCAGCAACTGCTGCACCACTGGATACCCCAGCTCCGGTGACGAAAGATTCTGCTCCAGCTGAATCACCAGCTCCGGCTGCACGTGCAGCCCAAGCTCCTTCGCCACGCCCATAAAACTCTGCCAGCGATCCTCCGAGTCGGAGCTGAATGTCTGCCCCCGCATAAACGCAATTTGCCTGTGCCCAAGCTGGTAAAGATGCCGCAGCGCCAGTTCCGCCGCCCGCCTGTGGTCCAGCAGAATGCTGGTCACGCCTTCGATTTTCCTGTGCCCTGAAACCGCCACCACCGGCAGCGGCAGCGGGTGCTGCAGTGCGGTGTCGATCGCAATAAATCCTTCCACCGACCGGTCCATCAGCAGCCGCGGATACTCCTCAATCAGGTCTGCCTTGCGACGATGGCTCGCCGTCAGGTAGAAATACCCCTCCTCGATCAGCACCTCCTCGATGCCGTTCACCACCAGCACCGAGTAGCCGTCGCTCAACTCTGGAACCAGCACGCCGACGGAAAAACTCTGCCGCCGCCGCAGCGACCGAGCATAAAAACTTGGCCGATAGTCAAACTTCTTTGCCGCCGCCAGCACCCGGTCGCGCGTCTCCTGCGGAATCGACCGTACCCCCGGGGCATTGTTCAGCACCAGCGAAATCGTTGCCGGCGAAAGATCAAGATAATCGCCAAGCACCTTCAAACTGATTGGCCGCCCCGGCAGAAACGGACTCGGCTCCGTCCCGGAATTCACTTCTTTCCGTCTAGGCATAACAGCCTTTGTAGCCCCTGCGCGCAAAATGCACAACTCAAAAAATTCGGCGCGCAATCCAGCAATTGAATTCGCCCAAAAGCATCGGTACTCCGGTCTGGGGAGTACATTCATGTGCATGGGGCGGTCATTTTTGCGACTACTGGTGTTCGTCGTCACTTTCTTTGTAGGCAGCACTGGTTGTCTGTGTTCGCAGAACACAGCTTCGCGTGAATGCAGGGCGCCGATGGAATTTGCTCCGCTGCTCGTCAATAACGCTGGCTCGACGGTCACATTCAAATGCGCTCATGCCACTCCCCTGGATTTAATTCGCGCTACCGGTCAGCAGACCCGGTTTCCAATAGGCGTCGTGCTGGGAGAAGACCTCGACGCGCTCTCGAAACCTGTGCGCTCCTACGACCTGGAAAACGTCAACGCAAGAGATGCATTGCTGGAAGCGATTCAAGGAACCACCTTCTCACTCAGGGAAGAAAATCATGTGGCAATTTTGTTTGGTGGAGATATAACGAGGCGGCAGCAGCAGCTGCTAATGCATCGATATGCGTACTTCAACCCTTCGCAAGGCGCGACAACCGTGGAATTGGGAGCTTACCTGAACGAATGGATGTGGGCCGCGATTAATCCAGCGCAAGGTTCTTTAAGTAGCATCGGGGGATCGCTGAACGATGAGCGATTCACATTGACGCCTATGAAGGAAGCAACCACTGAGGAGATCGCGAATAGGATTGTCTCTCTGGGCTCAAAGGGAATGTGGATATTTCGAGTAGCGGCATTTCACCCCACGGACGCCTCGGCCGATCAAATTGAGGTCGAGTCATATCAACATTATTCGAATCGGCCGTACATTGAGCATTGAACTGGCGAATTCCCGGATGGGACTAGCGCGTACCCTTTAGACGGACGGGAAATGCACACCCAAAAGTCCTCCCCTATTCAGCGCGGAGGGCCTCGACCGGGTTGACTTGCGCTGCGCGGCGGGCGGGCAGGTATGCCGCGACGGCCCCGCTTGCCAGCAGCACAAGAGCCACAGCGGCGAGCGTCCATGCATCGTGGGCGGAGACGCCGTAAAGATAGCTGCGGATGAAGCGAGTAGAGACGAAGGCGAGCACCAGTCCAAGAGCGACTCCAGTGATCACAAGCGTCCCGGCGTGGCGCAGGATCAGCCAGATGACGTCTTCACGCTGCGCCCCCAGCGCGAAGCGAACGCCCATTTCGCGGGTGCGCTGGCTCACAACATAAGCGAGCAGGCCATAAAGTCCGGCAACGCATAGCAGCAGAGCACATCCGGCAAAGATCTCCAGCAGCCTCGCGGCCAGCATCTGGCTGCCGTAAGAGTCCTCGACGATCTGGTCCATGGTGGTCATGTTTGAGTTCGCCAGCTCTGGGCTCGCTTGGCGAAGCGCGGCGCGGATCTCGGGAATCGCCACGCTGAGCGGCCGCTGCGTGCGCACCGCCAGGTCCATGGCGATCCCTTCGAGCACGGTGTAAAAGCCGCTGGTTGGGGTGATTTGAGGCAGGTTCACTTCGATCTCAGGCGTAGCGGCCTGACTGACGGAGGCCTGACGGAAATCATCGAGAATTCCGATGATGGTTCCGGATTTACTTTCCTTGCCCTTACCCAATTTTATGAGTTGCATACCGAGAACTTTGCTGAGGTTCTGCTGGTCGGGCGCATAGGCCCGTGCGAAAGCCTGATTGACAACGACAACAGGATCACTGGAGGCTGTGTCCTGCGCGTTGAAGTATCGCCCGGCTAGCATGTGAAAACCAAAAACGGATTGGAGATTGGGACTGACCGCTTTGAAGTTGGACTGGACGGTGGAATGGCCCGACTTGGCATCGCCATAAAGGGAGAGCGTCATTCTGAACGTATGGCCAAGTGGAACCTCCGTCATGAGGCCAGCGCCGTCGATTCCGGGCATGTGCTGAATGCGCTCAAGCAAGGGTTCGTAAAGGTCGGAGTCCGCATTGATACGGGTGAAGCGGTAGGTCGGAATTTGGAGATTGGCGACGATGATGTGATCGGTGCGGAACCCGAGCGGGACATGGCGGAGCGCATAAATGGTGCGCAGAAGGAGCCCGCAGGCGGCAAGCAGCGTCAGGGACATTGCAATTTCAGCGATCACAAGACCGCCGCGCAGGCGGTGATGCGCGCGTGACGTTCCACTCTGCTGGCCGCCTTGGCGAAGTCCAGGTTCGATGGGAGCGTGTGACGCGATCCATGCCGGCCATGCCGCTGCAAGTACTGCCGAGACGAGCGTAAGAACAATGAGACCGGCGAGCACGGGAAGATTAAGTAAGACCGGAACGTCAAAGGGCAGATGGCTTTTAAGCGCATGATGAAAGAGCAAAATCAGCGCCGACCCCATCCCCGCTCCTATAAGTGCGGCGGTGCCGCTCAATAGGAAGCCTTCCACGATAAGCTGCTGTGTGACGCGCCAGCGGCTGGCGCCCAGGGCGCTGCGCATCGCCGTTTCGCGCTGGCGGGCCATGGCCCGGGCGAGCAGCAGGTTTGTGGCATTCACACATGCAATCAGCCAGAGTAGGAGGGCCGCGGAGAGCAGAGCGTAAAGCGCGCGTGCGGTAGATTGTTCCACGAGACCTGCGGAATAGGGTGCCATCTGCACGTGGCTGGCGAAGGAACGCGCATCGGGGTCGGTGTAGTTTTGCACGATGCGCTTTTGCAAAATGTTGAGTTCGGCCAGCGCGCTCGCCAGCTTTACACCGGGCCGAAGACGTGCGATTACGCTATACATGGATGAGTCACTCTTGCGGACCTGATCTTTTTGGCTGAGCAGGAGTGGCGACCACGCCTCGGGTGCATGTGAGTCGTAAGGGAAGTTGAAACCCCGCGGCATAACTCCGGCGACGGTATAGGGCTGGTCGTTGACCTCGACGGACTTCCCAACGATGTTGCGATCGGCGGCGAAAATCGTACGCCATGCAGTGTCACTGAGAACAATGGTGTTGGCGGCTGCAGATTTCGCAAAGCTTTCCGGCGCCCGGGGAAGTCCCGGGCCGAGTTGCGGTCCGACTGCGAGCGCCTGAAAAAAGTTTGAACTCACGTGGACAAAGGAGATTTCCGTAGATGCGGTGGTGCCTCCGAGGAAGCTGCGGCCAGTGCTAAATGTGTAGTAGGCGATCTGGGCGAAACTTTTCGATTGACTTCGCCATGCGGCCAGATCGAGATAGGGAACGCCGTACCAGAATGCATTGCCGCCTGGTTCGCCTTCACTTACATCTACAAGCTGCGACGGATGTGGGTAGGGCAATGGCCGCAGCAGCACGCGATCAACCACAGTAAACATCGCCGTAGCCGCGCCAATCCCCAGAGCCAGAGTCCCAACCACGGCGGCAGCGAACCCGGGTGATCTGCGCATCTGGCGCGCCGCATAGCGCAGATCCTGCAGGAGCCGCTCCAGCCACAGCCATCCCCAGCTCTCGCGGGTCACGTCTTTCACGAGCGCCGCATTTCCGAATTCGCGCCGGGCTTCCTGCTCGGCCGTCTCCGCATCGGCTCCTCGGTCGCGCTTTTCGGCGGCGGCCATCGCAAGATGTGCTGTGATCTCTTCGTCTAGCTCGGATTTCTTATCATCTGCGCGAAATAGCTTCGAGAAACGCATGGCGGTGCTCCTTCGCCTTTCAGTTTTCCATCTGCGGATTGAGGACTCCGCCAATAGCGCCCACCATCGCTTCCCACTTGGTGCGCCCAAGCGCGAGCTGCTTTCGGCCCTCTTTGGTGAGCTTGTAGAATTTGGCGCGCTGGTTCTGGTCGGTGGTTCGCCATTCGCTGGCAATCCACTTCTGGCGCTCCATGCGGTGCAGCGCGGGATAAAGCGATCCAGTTTCGACTTGGAGAATTTCTCCCGAGCGGGCGCGGATGGCCTGACTAATTGCATAACCATGCTGCGCCCCCCAACGGAGAGTTTCGAGAATAAGCAGATCGAGCGTGCCTTGCAGCAGCTCAATTTTGTTGCGATAGTCTTCGCGCTGAGCCATGATGCAGACAATCTACATCCTGTGGCTGTAGATTGTCTACTGCGTAGGAAGCTGCCCTAATCGCGAATAGAAAAGGCCTCCGCGTCGGAGGCCCTCCTTGCACCCAAATCCAGCTACAACAAATTCCGGTGAGCAGTCAAAGGATTAGCCCAGTCTACCCATCTTCCCTCTGCGATAATCCTCGACCGCCTGCGCCAACTCCTCCCGCGTGTTCATCACAAACGGACCGTAGCTCGCCACCGGCTCGTCGATAGGTTCGCCGCTCAGCACCAGCAGCGTCGAATCCTCGCTCGCGTCCACGCTCACTGCCTCGCCTTCGCGATCCAGCACCGCAATCAGCGCCTCGCCCTCCAGCGGAGTCGCCCCATTCAGCCTCACGCTTCCCTTCAGCAAAACCACCGCCGCATTCTGTCCTGCAGGCAATGCTAGCTCGAACCGCTCTCCCGCCTTCGCACGCACATCAAACAGATCCACTGGAGTAAACGTCTTCGCCGGCCCGCGCACCCCGTTCAGCTCGCCCGCAATCACCCGTGCGTAGCTGCCCGCCCCAAGCTTCACCGAAGGAATCTGCTCCTTCGTAATCGCCTGGTATCGCGGAGCAGACATCTTCTGCGCCGCTGGCAGATTCACCCAGAGTTGCACCATCTCGAACACGCCGCCCTTTTCCGCGAACGCACGCTCGTGCTTCTCCTCATGCACCACGCCGCTGGCCGCCGTCATCCACTGCACATCTCCCGGGAAAATCGTCCCCGCATTGCCCGCCGAGTCGCGATGATCCACCGCGCCCTGGTACGCAATCGTCACCGTCTCAAATCCGCGGTGCGGATGCTCTCCCACTCCCTGCCGCTGCTGCGTCGGCTTGAATTCCAGCGGCCCCGCATAGTCCAGCATCAAAAACGGATTCACCTGCGCATCAATCCCATTCGAAGGAAAAAGGTTCCGCACCGGAAACCCGTCCCCCACCCAATGGTTCGATCCCGCTCCCCGGACCTCCACTACAGCCTTGGTCCTCACATCAGTCGTATTCATATATATAGATCCTCGTTTCGTCGGCTATAAAGATGCGGAATTACTTGAAAAGATTCGGCCGCGCTGCCCCCGAACCCTTCGCAGAAACCACCGCAAAGCGCATATCGCCGCCTGCCCTGCCGTTGTCCATTTCCGGACACCAAATTCCAAAAACGGTCACTTCCAGCCCCGCCCGTGCCCGCCTTCCTGCGTTCAACCATCATTTTTACATATACTTAACGCACGAACCCGCTTGGCAGAGCACTTGCAACAATAGAACCGTAATGGACATAACCCGGCCCGACATTAAGAAGAAGAAACTTCGCCGCAACATAATATGGGGAGCCGTCGCGGTCGTTGTCCTGGCCGGCGCCGCCGTCGGCGTCTACCGCCTCAAGCCTGCCATTCCCACGGTCGACGCAAGCACCGTCTGGCCTGATACCGTTAAGCGCGGCAACATGGTCCGTCAGGTCCGCGGCCTCGGCACCCTGGTTCCCCGCGAAGATTCCATCGAGCTCATCCCCGCGCAGACTGACGCCACCATCGTCCGCATTCGCGTTCTCCCCGGCTCAAAGGTCACGCCCGATACCGTCCTCATGGACCTCGCCGACCCACAACTCCAACAGGAGTTGCTCACCGCGCAGTTGCAGCTCAAGCAGGCCGAGGCCGACTACAAGAGCCAGCAGGCCACCCTGCAAAGCACGCTGATGGACAAAAAGACCGCTGCCGCCGAAGTCAACGCCAACTACGCCCAGGACCAGCTTCAGGCCCAAACCGACAAGCAGCTCTACGACCTCGGCGTCATGTCCGGCATCGCTTACGCCAAATCCAAGGGCACCGCCGACCAGCTCACTACGCAGCACCAGCTCAGCCAGCAGCAGCTTGACGTCAACCAGCAGGCCATCGAGGTGCAGTTAGCCTCTTCGCAGACCAAAATCGATCAGGCCAAGGCCCTCCTCGACCTCTATCAAAAGCAGAAGGACGCCCTTCAGGTCCGGGCCGGCATCTCTGGCGTTCTTAACCCGCTCGCCACTCCGCTCCAGGTCGGCCAGCATGTCACCGCCGGCACATCTCTGGCCGAAGTCGTCGAGCCGGACAAGCTCAAGGCTGCCCTGCAGATCGCCGAAACCCAGGCGCACGACATCGAGCTCGGCCAGCCCGCCGAAGTTGACACCCACAACGGCATCGTTCCCGGCCACGTCACCAGAATTGATCCTGCGGTAGTGAACGGAACCCGCACCGTTGACGTAACACTCGATGGAGCCCTGCCCTCGGGCGCGGTTCCGCAGTTGAGCGTAGACGGCACCATCGACCTCCAGCGCCTGCAAGATGTGCTGTACGTCGGCCGTCCCGCCTTCGGCAATGAAAATTCGACCATCAGCCTGTTCCGCTACGACCCCGACGGCAAAACCGCCACCAGGGTCCAGGTTCAGGTGGGCAGAGCATCGGTTACGCAGATTCAAATCCTCGGCGGACTGAAAGAAGGCGACCGCGTCATTCTTTCCGACATGTCGAGATATGACAACACGGACAAAGTCCGTCTCGAATAACGCAGCACCAGGAGGGCATGTATATGGAAACAAGACAATCGCTGATTGAGATTGAGGGCCTCACCAAGGTCTTCTACACCGACGAGATCGAGACCCACGCGCTCTCCGGCATCCATCTCACCATCTCTAAAGGTGAGTACGTCGCTATGTCCGGCCCTTCAGGCTGCGGCAAGTCGACGCTGCTCTCCATCGTCGGCCTGCTCGACACGCCCACCTCAGGCAAGTACCTGCTCAACGGCCACGCCGTCGAAAACCTGAACTTCGCCCAGCGCTCGCGCATCCGCAATCAGGAAATTGGATTCATCTTCCAGAGCTTCAACCTCATCGGCGACCTCACCGTCTACGAGAACGTCGAGCTGCCGCTCACGTATCGCACCGGCATGTCGTCGGTCGAGCGCAAGCGCCGGGTTCAGGAATCGCTCGAGCGCGTCAGCATGGCGCACCGTATGAAGCACTACCCCTCGCAGCTCTCAGGCGGTCAGCAGCAGCGCGTCGCCGTGGCCCGCGCCCTCGCCGGCTCGCCCTCCATTCTGCTCGCCGACGAGCCTACCGGAAACCTCGACTCACGCAACGGCGAAGCCGTGATGGAGCTGCTCCAGAACCTGCACCGTGAAGGCGCAACCATCTGCATGGTGACGCACGACCCCCGCTTCGCCCGCCACGCCGAGCGCCAGGTCCACCTCTTCGACGGCAAAGTTGTCGCCGAAGGAGACGCCCTCGAACAGGTGCTCGAGTCGAGATAAAAGAGCCGTTGCCGTTGCCGGTCCCCAGTCGTTGGTCAACTCTTGGTTGGCTGAACGAACTCCTCTGCCCGAATATGGCAACTGAGAACTGGCAACTGAAAACCGGGGATTCCCAATGCGAACTGTGAACTGACATGATTCAGCTAAAAAATATCGAGCGAAGCTACAAGACCGGCCCCACCCAGACCTGGGTCCTCCGCCGCATCAATCTTGACATCCGCGAGGGCGAGTTCGTCACCATCATGGGCCCTTCCGGAGCCGGAAAATCCTCGCTCCTCAACATTCTCGCCCTGCTCGACGACCAGTGGATCGGCGAATACTGGTTCAATGACGAGCCCATCCACAAAATGAACCGCAAGCAACGCGCCGATCTCGCCCGCCGCAACATCGGCATGGTCTTCCAGAGCTATCACCTTCTTGACGACCTCACCGTAGCAGAAAACATTGACCTGCCGCTCTCCTACAAAAACATGCCCCGTGCCGAGCGCCAGGGACTCGTCGCCGACACCCTCGACCGATTCAATATTGTCGGCAAGAAAGACCTGTACCCATCGCAACTCTCCGGCGGACAACAGCAGCTCGTCGGTATCGCCCGCGCCGTCATTCACAAGCCTTCTCTGTTGCTCGCCGACGAGCCCACCGGAAACCTTCATTCCAGCCAGGCCAAAGAGATCATGGAGCTCTTCCGCGAGCTCAACAACGAGGGAACCACCATCGTCCAGGTCACGCACTCTGACGTGAACGCCGGCTACGGCACTCGCATTATTGAGGTCCGCGACGGCTGGATGACCCACGATTCCGCCCACCCCGAAATGGCGCAGGCCACGCCGGGGCTTATCTAGGAGCACGTATGGATTTTCGCTGGTGTAAGAAGCTGAGCGCTGCCGCCCTCTCCGTTCTCATCGCCCCATGCGGCCTCGCGCAGCAGACGAATCAGCCTCCGAATGCTCCCACTCAACAATCCGCGCCGCCGCCGCAAACCCCCTCGCAAACCCCGACGCAAACGATAGCCCAGCAGGCCAACGCCGCTCAGCAGGTGCAGCCCGTCACCGCCGGACCTCAGCAGCCATTTCACATCCGGCTGCCCCACTCTCGTAACCCGTTCGCCGCTTACCTGGCCAGCACCGTCCCGCCCGTCAATCTCACCAATTCACCGCGCCTTCAGAACCTCGAGCGTGACGGCAAGCTCTACATCTCTCTTCAGGATGCCATCGCCCTCGCACTTGAAAACAATCTGGACATCGCTCGGTTCCGCTACAACTTCCCGACCGCGCAGGCCGATCTTCTGCGCACCAAGGCGGGAGGTCTCGCCAACGGCGTCAACACCGGCATCGCACAAGGGACACAGGGCGGCTTCAACTCCTCCGGCATCGGAGGAGGCGGGGGTGGGTCGTCGAGCGGAGTCACTGCGGCCGGCGCTGGAGGCCTCGTTCAATCGACCTTGGGCGGCGGCGCTCCTGTTCCATCGTTTGACCCGCAGCTCGCGGTGCAGGGATTCGTCGATCACCAGGAGCAGGTGCAGGTCAACACCATCCTCTCCGGCGTGCCCATCCTCAAGCAGAACACCATCGAAATTCAATCCAGCTACTCTCAGGCCTTCTCGCTGGGAACAAATTTCACCGTTACCGACTTTGGCCTGCGCCAGACCACAAACAGCATCTTCAACGTTCTTAGCCCGCAGCTCACCACCAACTTCAACTTCACCATCAATCAGCCGCTGCTCCAGGGCTTCGGGCTTGGCACCAACCAGCGCTTCATCCACATCGCCAAAAAGAATCTGCAGCTTACCGATCTCGGTTTCAACGCGCAGGTCATCGCCACCATCACTCAGGTCGAAAATATCTATTGGGACCTCGTCAGCGCCTATCAGGACGAGCAGGTCAAAGAACGCTCTCTCCAATATGCCAACGAAACCCTCTCCGACGACCAGAAGCAGCTTCAGTTGCAGAGCATTCCCGCCATGCAGGTCATGAAAGATCAGGCCGCTGTCGCGGCCAGCGAAGGCGATCTCACCGTTGCCAAAGCCACGCTCAGACTCAATGAGCTCCTTATCAAGAATGCGCTCACCAAGACCATCGCCGATCCCGCTCTTGCCGAAATGCCTGTTGTCCCTCTCGACCTGATCGGCGCACCCGACCCCAACGCGACCGAGCCTATCACCCAGCTCATCGCCGAAGCCGAGAAGAACCGCCCCGACGTCTCCGAAGACCAGATCGCCATGCAGATCGCGCAAAACAATCTCAAGACCATCAAGAACGAGCTTTTGCCGCGACTCTCGCTCTTCGGCCAATACATCGGGTCTGGCTTCGCTGGGGAGCTCAATCCCGCCTGCCAGCTTCCGGCAGGCGAGTGCACCACCTCGCTGCCCACCGCGTTCTCCGGCGCTTTTGCTAACACCTTCAACTACAGCTCGCCCGAATACGCGGTCGGCTTCAACCTTCAGGTCACCCTTCGCAACCGCCTCGCCAAAGCCGACCAGTTCCGCGCCGTCCTCGACTTCCGCCAGAGCGAGTTGACCTATGAGCAGGAGAAAAAAACCATTCTGCTCGATGTCCGCAACTCGCAGTACGCGCTCGAGCAGGCCAAAGCGCGCGTGGATGCTGCCCAGAAGGCCCGCGATCTCGCCCAGCGTACCTTCGACATCTCTAAGCAGGAGCAAAAACTCGGGGCCATGTCACGCTACGACACGCTCAGCGCCGAACAGGCACTCGCCGTCTCCGAATCCGCCCTGGCAGTGGCGCAGGCCGCTTTCGAAAAAGCCAAAGCAGCCCTCGACCAATCCACCGGCACCACCCTCGATCGCATGCACGTATCCATCGATGACGCCAAGAGCGGGGTCGTAACCCATATGCCGTAACGGCCAACGTGCGAGATCTATTAACCCGGATAAGATCAAGCCTATGAAAAACGCCGATCCAGACCGCTCCCCTCGCGACAATGCGCGGAACGCGTCCGCCTGGGCGGCCCGCCCTGAGCCTGCAGAAGCGGCTGGTTCCGGAGCTTCTTTGTCCCGCAAGCCCTCACTCCTGGTCGCCGACGACCAGCCCCACATCCTCGACGCACTCGAGTTTCTCCTCGAGCCCGAAGGCTACCGCATCGAGAAAGCGCGCTCCCCCTACATCGTCCTTGAAGCTCTTAAATCCGACTCCTTCGACGCGCTCCTCATCGACCTTAACTACACCCGCGACACCACCTCCGGCAAAGAGGGCCTCGATCTTCTCTCGCAGATCAAAGCGCAGGATCCGCAGATGCCCGTCATCGTCATGACCGCCTGGGCCAACGTCGAAGTCGCTGTCGAAGCCATGCGCCGCGGCGCGCAGGACTTCATTCAGAAGCCCTGGGACAACGCCCGCCTGCTTACCATCCTGCGCACCCAGATCGATCTCCAGCACGCCGTCCGCCGCGCCCAGCGCCTCGAAGCGGAAAACCGCATCCTTCGCGCCGAAGGCTTGCCGCAGATGATTGCCACCGCGCCCGCCATGCAGTCCGTGCTCGCCACCATCGCGCGCATTGGCCCCTCCGACGCCAACGTCCTCATCACCGGCGAGCACGGCACCGGAAAGGAAGTAGTCGCGCAAACCCTGCATGCCATCTCCGCCCGTGCAGCCCGCTCGCTGGTCGCCGTCAACACCGGAGCTCTCCCCGAAGGCACCTTCGAAAGCGAGCTCTTCGGCCACGTCAAAGGAGCATTCACTGACGCCCGCACCGAGCGCATTGGCCGCTTCGAGCTGGCCGACGGAGGCACCCTCTTTCTCGACGAAATCGCCAACGTCCCGCCGCGCCAGCAGGCCAAGCTCCTGCGCGTGCTCGAGTCGGGAGAACTGGAGCGCGTCGGCTCCTCCAAAACCCGCCGTGTCGACGCGCGCGTCCTCTCCGCCACCAACTCCGACCTCCACGCCGAGGTTGAGGCAGGACGATTCCGCGCCGATCTTCTCTTCCGCCTCAACACCGTGGAAATCCATCTTCCGCCACTGCGCGAGCGCCGCGAAGATATTCCGCCCCTCGCCGCTTATTTTCTATCCCGTTACGGTCAGCGCTACCGCAAGCAGGTCTCCGGCATCGACCCCTCCGCCATCCAGGCGCTGCTCGCCCACTCCTGGCCCGGCAATGTGCGCGAGCTTGACCATACCCTCGAGCGCGCCGTCCTCATGGCCCGCGGCCCGCTCATCGAAAACGCCGACCTCGGCCTAGCCGCCGCCCGCTCTGCCGCTCCCGCGCTCGATGACATGAGTCTCGAATCCGTTGAGAGTATCCTCATTCGCAAGGCCCTCTCGCGTTCCGCCGGAAATGTGAGCCAGGCCGCGGACGCCCTCGGCCTCAGCCGCGGCGCGCTCTACAGGCGGATGGAAAAATATGGCATCCAGGCCACCCACTAATGATTTCATCCTGATTCGAACCAGGCTCCGCGTGCCCGCGACGTTGGTCCAGCCGGGTGCGAAACTCGCCTGCCCATTTCGCGAAGAGCTCTGGGAAGGCAGCGCAAACAGCGATGATGCCTAAGCCTAATTCCAAATCCAGGAAAAAGACTGAGCGCCTCCGCTTCGAAGCCCGCCTCCGCCTCTACAGCGCGCTGCTCTGCGCCCCCATCCTTGGCCTGCTCATCGCGTTGCTGCTCATCGAGCGCTTCTCCGCCACCGCCATCATCAGCATCATGGTCATCGTTTCCATCGCCCTGCTCTTCGCTGTCGCCGCATTTATGGATCAGATCATCCGTCCGCTTCAAACTCTTGCCAACGTCGTTGCCGCACTGCGTGAAGAGGACTACTCCTTCCGCGCGCGCGGCGCGCGTAGCGAAGACCCCTTCGGCGATCTCGCGATCGAAATCAACGCCCTCGCCGACATGCACCAGTCTCAGCGCCTCGGCGCGCTTGAGGCCGCTGCGCTCTTCCGCCGCGTCATCGCCGAGCTGGACGCGCCCGTCCTCGCCCTTGATCAATCCAACCGCCTGCGGCTCATCAACCCCGCCGCCGAGCGCCTCTTCAACATCAACGCCGCGCGCGACCTCGGACGCACTGCCGCCGACCTCCATCTTGAAATGCTCACCGAGGCAGACGGCGAAGAAGTGATCCAGATCGACGAGAAACTTGCGCGCAGCCCCTCACGCTGGATCGTCCACGCTACCGAGTTCCGCCAGCGTGGAGTCCCGCATACTCTCATGCTGCTCACCAACGTCAGCACCGCCCTCCGGGAAGAAGAGCGCATCGCCTGGCAACGCCTCATCCGCGTCCTCGGCCACGAAATCTCCAACTCTCTCGCCCCCATCAAATCCATCGCCGGAAGCCTTCGCGCCCGCCTCCCCCAGGCCCATGAGCAGGGTATGAACGGCTCGCTCCCCGACTTCGATCGAGGCCTCGGAGTCATCGAGGGCCGCGCCGAATCACTCAACCGCTTCGTCCAGGCTTACCGCCAACTCGCGCAACTCCCCGCGCCCAACCTTCGCCGCGTCGCCGTTCGCCCGCTGCTCGAACGCGTCGTAAGCCTCGAACAGCGTCTGGAGGTCGAAATCAAGTCCGCCCCCGCAGCTCCAAATGACGATGTCCGCGCCGGCGAAAATAAAGGTCGCAACATTAAGACCAGTGAAGTCCACGGCAGCGAAATCCTCGCCGATCCCGACCAGATCGAACAGCTCCTCATCAATCTCGTTCGCAACGGAGTCGAAGCCGCCTACATCGCCCGCGAAGAATCTATCGCCAAAGCCGTCACCACCGCCGTCGCCGCCAAGGCCCCGCCCCCGCGTGGCCACGTCGCGCTCGCTCCCCAGGTGTCCATTCAAGCAGAACCGCGCGCCGGATTCCTCTCCATCACCGTCACTGACAACGGCCCCGGCCTCACCAACCCCGGCAACTTATTCGTGCCCTTCTACACCACAAAAAAATCCGGCACCGGAGTAGGACTCGCGCTCGCCCGCCAGATCGCCGAAGCCCACGGAGGCACCCTCGAGCTCCGCAATCGCGTCGACACTCAGGGCTGCGAAGCCATCGTCAGAATCCCGCTCGCCTGAGCACGCATAATCACCCCTCAACCCCGCTCATGCCCAGGTAAATTCGAGCGGCTTCTCGACATCAGGATGCAGACTCTTGTGCACCGGGCAGCTAAGCGCCGCATTCACCAGCTTCTGCCTGTGCTCCTCGCTCACCTTCAGCGGCACGTGGATCTTGACGGTCAGCCTCTGGATCCTTCTTATCGCCCCGCTCGTCATCTCTTTCTCTACTCTCGCCGTTGTTCCCGCGATATCGAGCTCCAGCGAGCGCGCCATGATGCCCATTATCGTCAGCATGCAACTGCCAAGAGCCGTCGCCACCAGATCGGTCGGCGAAAAGCTCTCTCCGCGTCCCTGATTATCCTTCGGCGCATCGGTTGTGAGAACGGTTCCGGATGGACCATGCACAGCTCTGCAATGCAGGTCTCCTTGATATTCCAACTGAATGGCAACCATGGGCGATTCCTCTAGGCGTGCGCGGCGGTATAAACCTGGCGGTATAGACTTCTGAGACTCTTCAATCCTTTTATCATTTAGAACGACGTCCGCAACGACCTCCGGCTGAAGCCCGCAACCGGTGACTTCGCCTGCTTCAAGGCCTGACGCCCGGTCCCTAATTCCAGTGCTTCAACTCCGCCCAAACCCGCGGCACACGCGGATCGAACTTCGCGCCCATGCACAGATAAATCGGAGTGTTCTCCTCGTCCATTCCCCACTCCGACTCATGCGGAAAGCCGCGGTATGACGTGCAGGCCTCCTTCACATCCCCTTCGCTCCACTGGATCACGATGAAGTTGTCATAGTGCTCCCGCGGAGGCCCCCAGAAAAAATAATTCTGGTGCCCGGAGATCGCCGTCGGCAGCCCGTACTTCGGTCCCCAAAAATCCACCGAGCCCGCTTCGCCATAATTTCCCGCAATAATCCCCGTCTTCGCGCGCTCAGCCGGCGGCAGCGAATCGTAAATTCCCGCGATCTGCGCCACCATCTCCGGCCACCCGAACTGGTCCGCCATCGGCTGCGGCAGAGCGGCCCGCTGATGCGTCTCCATCTGCTTGGGCATAAATCCGATCGCCCGCGCGTACGCAACGAAATTTTCCGGTGACAGCATCCATGTCGCAAAAGGCAGAAACGCCGCCGTTGCCACAGCAATCACCACCACAATGGCTGCGCGCAAACTCGCAGCCATTGCCGGCCTCCGCAGCCCCGCCAGCCATCCCGCAATCGCCACTGCCCCCGCCGCCAGCACCATGGGATAAATCGGAAACAGATAATATTCCTTCCCATGCATCAGCTCCATCAGCACAAAGAGCACTACAAACGTCAGCCCCAGCACCCGCCAACGCCGCCGCCACAGCAACCATATGGCGCCCGCCAACCACACCGGAAACAGTATCGGATGCACGTCCACAATCTGGTGCCACACAAACGCCGCCGGTCCCAGCACCACATTTTTGTGCGTGCGCTTCACGTTCTCCATGTCTTCGAGCATCGGATAATGATGCCGCGCCTGCCACACCACATTCGGAGCTGCCAGCGCCAGCATCGCCGCCACCCCGATCCATATCCACGGCTTTAGAAATTCGCGCCTGTGCTCCGTCAGCAGCAACGCCGCCGCTACCGCCGCTCCAAAGAACATCGTCGAGTGCTTGTTCTCCAGTCCCAGCCCCGCCAGCACTCCAAACCAGATCCACAGCCGTGAATCGCCCGTCCGCAGGAACCGCGCCACCACCCAAACGCAGCCCGTCCAGAACAGTGGCTCGAACGCATTCATCGTAAGCAGGCTGTCTCCGATCACCACCGCCGGACACAGCAGCACAATTACGCCCGTCAGCCACTGCGCATACCGCCTGCCGCCCAGCTCGCGCGCAATCAAAATCGACAGCGCCACCAGAACCGTCCCCGCCAGCGCCGGCAAAATCCGCAGCGCCGCTAGCGATCCGCCCAGCATCAGCGCCACCCGCGCATACACCGCAATCAGCGGAGCGCAGTCCACATATCCGAATGCCAGATGCCGGCCCAGGTCCATGTAATACAACTCATCGCGAAAATGCCCATACCGCTGCACGCTGGTGAACACGTGCAACAACAGTTTCGCCGAGCAAAGCACAACCAGCGCCACCCATTCCAAATGCGGCAGAGGCCCTGCCGGCTCACTCTGATTCCCCGGCTTCAATGGAGAAACCGCACTCCCAGCTGCCATGTCATGCTCCTGGTGTGCAATACGTTTACGCTCCCGCAAAGTTCCGCGCTCGGTTAGGGGTTATATTTCGCCAGCCAGTCCGCCATCTCCTGCATCACATTGATCCGCTGCTCCCATAACACCGGGAAATGCGGCGATCCCGGATAGGTCACCATCCTTACCGTCTTGCCGCGCGCTGCGAGTATCTGGAAATACTCGAAGCCCTGAAACGTCGGCACGCGGTGATCGGCCTCGCCGTGCAGAATCAGCAGCGGCGTCGTTACATTCTTCGCAAAGTCCACTGCGGAAAATTGCCGGAAAGCTTCCGGAGCCTCATCCGTCCAACGCCCGTCATAGTCGATCTGTTGTATGTCGCTCGTCCACAGGAACGGTCCCCAGTCCGTGATGCCGGCGCCCTCAATCGCCGCCTTGTAGCGCCCTGTCTGCGTCACCGTCCATGACGTCATAAAGCCGCCCGCGCTCCAGCCGAAAATCGCCAGCCGATTCGGGTCCGCCCATCCCTGCGCAATCGCGAAATCGGTCGCGCTGTCTACGTCTCTATAAGCGCGATCGCCGAAGTGCTGATAGATGGCCGCGAGAAAATCCGCTCCGTAGCCGGTCGATCCTCGATACTGCGGCTGCAGCACAACGTAGCCCAGCCCGGCAAAAATGCGTGCGAACGCATCAAGCTCAAACAGGTCGTTTCCTTCAGGGCCGCCGTGCGGAAGAACCAGAAATTTATACTTCGTGCCCTCGACATAGCCGGCGGGAAATGTCGCGATCCCTTCCAGCGCAATCCCTTCTTTGCTCTTCCAGTGAACGTCGCGAATCGGTCCCAGATCGATCGCCGCCATCTCCGCTTCGCCCTCATGCGTTATCTTCCGCAGATGATCGCCATCGGGCACCGCCACGTTCGCCGCATCTTCCGGATCGCCCACTGTAAACGCAACCTGATTGCTCGCGCCCGCGTACGGAGAGCTGACAGGCAGATCGGAGAGCACGCCCTCAGGCCAGCTGTAGGCGCGGCCGAGTCCGCCGTTTTGAAACTCATCAACTTCAGTTCGAACTCCATGGTCCACCAACACCCACACACGCCCGCGCGCGTCGGCCCGCAGAGTCACCGCAGTGCCATCCAGATTCGGCGTGCGGTCTGCCGCCTCTCCGCCCGATGCGGCAACGCTCCAGACATGCTCCGGTGTCAGCACCGCCGACTTCGTTGACAGAAACGCGATATCGCTTCCTCCATTGATCCACGCGAGCCCCGCAATGCTGTTCGAAATCCTTGTCACATGTCGAGTGCCCGCGGCCGAGCACACATCGATATCAGTCGCGACGTCGTGATGACCGATGCGTGGCAGGGAGGACAGCGCGGCCAGAGACTTTCCATCCGCGCTCCAGGCAAGCGCGCCCGCGCCTCCGCCCCCCACCCCTCCTGAAACGTGCTTCAGATCGGGGCACCTCCAGCTTCCTCCCGTGCCGTCCGCATTCACAACGTAAATGCTGCCTTCGCCAGGCTCCTGCACATGCCGGACATCATCAAGGGAGTCAGGAGGCCGCGGATCGGCCACAATCGCAAATTGCGTTCCCTGCGGTGACGGAAGCGCCCAATCGACTCCGCGCGGGAGCAGGACCACGGTCGTAGGCACCGGCGCGGTCTTCCCATCGTGCAATGGAAAGATCGCCAGTTGATTAAGATTGTTGACCTTCCATCCGCCATACAAGCCGTGTCCGTCGCGGGTGAAGCCCATCGGAGAAAATTCCTCCGGCAATGTCAGCTTGCTCGCGTGCGAACCATCTGCCGCAATCGTCCACCACTCCCGTTGCGTCGGTCCGCGATCGCCGCCATGCACCACGACATACAAAATCAGCCCATCCGGCGAAACCGCCGCCGCATTCGCAGAGCGCAGCGTTGCCCAATCCCTCGCACTGAAAGTATGCTTGTGCGCCGCAGGCGCCTGGCCCCCCGCCAGCGTGCAGACAGCCGCCAGAAAAATGCCTGAAATCCATTCACGACGCATGCTCTTACTTCGCCTCCTCGTGCGCATGATCTCGCTCGAATCATCTCGCTTCGACAGCAATTATTGCACTGGCTGGCGCATTCAGTTCCCCACGGTCCTCAGCTTTCCGGACTCACAACCTTCTGCACCTGCCGCAACATCTCCGCTTTCGTCTTATCAACACCGGGAACCACCACCCAGGCCCTTCCGTATTGCAAAATAGATTCAGACTGCACAAGGGGGAATATGCTGGCGGATTTACGCGATGCATTGCGGCAACTGCGGAAAGCTCCCGGCTTCACGGCAACGGCCGTGATCACGCTGGCTCTTGGCATCGGAGCGACGACCGCCATCTTCACGCTTGTCAATCAGGTCATGCTCAGGTCGCTCCCCGTCGTAAAGCCGGACGAGCTCTGGCGCATTGGAGACAAAATTCGTTGCTGCAACTGGGGCGGTTTCACCCAGGGCAATGACAACGATTTCTCTCTCTTCTCCTGGGAGGCATATAAAAACTTTCGCGCTCATACGCCTGAGTTCTCCGATCTCGCCGCGCTCCAGGCCGGCAATGCGCCGCTCGGGGTCCGCCGCGCCGGGTCACAATCACCGGTCGACACACGCAACGGCGAGTATGTCTCCGGAAATTTCTTCCGCACCTTCGGCATACAGCCTTGGGTTGGCCGCCTCATGAACGACGCCGACGATCAGGAAGGCGCGCCTCCCGTCGCCGTCATGAGCTATCACATCTGGCAGCAGAAGTACGGCTCCGACCCCTCCGTCGCCGGCGCAACCTATCAAATCAACGGACACCCCTTCACCGTCATCGGCGTAGCTCCGCCGGGTTTTTATGGAGCCAAGCTCGCCGGCTCGGGCATGCCCGATTTCTGGCTGCCGCTCGCCACCGAACCCCTGATCGACGGAGCCACATCGCGGATTAAAAGACCCAACGCAAGCTCTTTTGACATCATCGGGCGCCTGCGCCCCGGCGTGAATCCCAAGTCGCTTGAGGCGAAGCTCAGGGTCGAGCTGCACGATTGGCTCGCCAGTCACGTGTCCGACATGGAACCCGCCGAGAAGCAGATGTGGCAGCAGCAAACCCTGCACCTCACTCCCGGCGGCTCCGGAGTCGCCGATATGCGCGACCAGTACCAGGACGGTCTCAAGCTGCTGCTCGTCGCCGCTGCTTGCGTCCTTCTGGTGGCTTGCGGCAATCTTGCCAATCTCATGCTCGCTCGCGGACTGAAGAACCGTGCCCAGACCTCCGTCCGCGTCGCGCTCGGCGCTCCTCGCCGTCGCCTGGTACGCCGCGCGCTTGTGGAGTGTGTCACGCTTTCCGTCATCGGAGGAGCCCTCGGCGTTGCTGTCGCCTACGGTGCCACGCGCCTCATTCTGCATCTCGCATTTAAATTCGGTGAGCAGAACAACTACGTCCCTATTAACGCCAACCCCTCATGGGCCGTATTGCTCTTCGCGCTCGGCGTCTCCCTTCTTACCGGAATTTTCTTTGGCATTGCTCCGGCCTGGGTCACTTCGCGTGCGGAGCCCGTCGAGGCGCTGCGCGGCGCCAACCGCTCCGTCGGCGGCCGCAGTTCCTGGGCGCAGAAATCGCTGGTCATCGCGCAAACCGCCATGTCGCTCGTGCTGCTCTCCGCCGCCGCGCTGCTCGGGCGCAGCCTCAGCAACCTCGAGCACCAGAACTTCGGCTTTGAAACGCACGGTCGCTACATCGCCTTTATCAACCCGCTGCTGAGCAACTACAAGCCCCAGCAGATGGAGCCTTTGTTTCGTGAAATCGACGACCGCCTGCGCGGGATTCCCGGTGTCCGCATGGTCGCGCCCGCTCTCTACGCGCCCATGACAGGCGATAGCTGGAATGAAAGCATTCGCATCGAAGGCAGGCCGGAGCCGCCTCCGAAAGAGAATACGAGTGCCTCATGGGCGCGCGTCATGCCCAACTTCTTCGATGCGATAGGCGCGAAAATCCTCCTCGGCCGGCCCATCACCGACGAGGACACCGCCGCCACCCGTAACGTCGCCGTCGTCAATGAGGCGTTCGCAAAAAGATTCTTCAAAGACCAGAACCCGCTCGGCCAGCACTTCGGAATTGACCGAATCCAATATGCCTCCAGCTTCGAAATCGTCGGCGTTGTCAAGGACATACGCTACCTGGTCTACGACTACAAAAACCCGGTCCAGCCCATGTTCTGGGTAGCCGAGTCCCAAACCGTAAACTACGGCGACCAGGAATTCATGGCCGGCGAAACCTGGTCGCACTATCTCTATAACATCGTGATCTGGGCGCCCGGCAACCCGCCGGGCATGGAAGAGCGCGTCCGCAAAACGCTGGCCGCGGTCGATCCCAACCTTGTCCTCTATGAAGTGGATCCCTATGGCGAAATCCTAAGCGCCGACTTTCAAAGGGAAAACATGATCGCCACCCTCACCGCGCTCTTCGGCGCGCTCGCACTTGTCCTCGCTGCCGTGGGTCTCTATGGCGTAATGGCCTACACCGTCGAGCAGCGCACCAGCGAAATCGGTGTTCGCATGGCGCTCGGCGCGGATCGCCGGCGCGTCGTCAGAATGGTTTTGCGCGGAGCCTTCCTGCAGGTCGGGATCGGGCTGGCCATCGGTATTCCTGCCGCCATCGCAGCCGGCAAGGTCATCAGCGATCAGCTATTCGGAGTGAGCCCCTGGGATCCGGTCATGCTCTCCATCGCTACTGTCCTGCTCGCCGTCGCCGCGTTGCTGGCCACCGTCATCCCCGCCAGCCGTGCCGCCGGCGTCGATCCCATGGTCGCCCTGCGAACCGAATAGAGCGACTTGTGCCGCTCCCTCGCTCCTTATACCCTGTAGCCTGAAACTATGCCGCATCGCCACACCGCCCTTCTGGCCGCTCTGCTTGTATGTTCGGCTCCGCTGTCCCTCGCCCAAAAGACAAAGCTGAGCTCGCCTCCGCAGCTCCCGCCACCCAAAGCTCCCGCGCCCGCGCTCGTCGATCCCGCCGGACCATCTGTCAGTCTCAACGACAGCGAAGCCCTTTTCGACATCGCCGTCGCCCTCAACGCCTGCGGGTATGACAACGGCCTCGCCCAGTCCGCGCCGGTCCGCGCACAAGTTCGCGACCAGGTCAATCAGGCTGTTGCGCAATCGCCCCAGGCCCAGGCCGATCGCCTTCAGCTCTGCGCCTTTATCGACCAGCACCATCTCACTGAGTCCGCCCTCGACATCGCGCAATACGTCTCCCTGGCCCTCTATGTCACGCCGCCCCCCGCGCTCGCCCCCAGCGTTCAAGAGTCCGACATGCCGCCCGACTCCACCGCCGTCGAAGGCATTCTCCCCATCCTCCGCCGCTTCGCGCAGGATATCGATCTTCACCTCATCTGGGTCTCCAATCGCGCCGCCTACGACGACGAAATCGCCCGCCTCCACGACCCGCTCACCAAAATGATCGTGGACACGAATGTCTATCTCAAGATGCCGGCCAGCGCCTACAACGACCGCCGCTTCCTCGTCGTCCTCGAGCCCATGCTCTCGCCTGCTGAAACCAACGCCCGCATCTACGGCACCAACTACGTCGTCGTCGCCTCGCCCTCCGCTGAGGGAACCCTGCACATGCGCGAGGTCCGCCACTCCTATCTCCATTACGATATCGAGCCGCTCATCTACGCCCGCTCTGGAGCCATCGATCGCCTCGAGCCCTTTCTTCGCGTCGTGCGCGATGCTCCCATCGATTACCGCTACCGCGCCGACATCGACTCCCTCGTCGTCGAATGCATCATCCGCGCCATCGAAGCCCGCACTATGGACACCGGCGTTGACCTCAAGCCCATTCCCGCCAACATCGCCCGCAATGACGTTGAGCGCGCCTATCGCGAACACAACGCCGCACTCGCTAAGGATGGCGCTATTCGCCAGCGGACCGTCAGCCGCTCCATGTCAGAGGGCTTCGTCCTCACGCAATACTTTTTCAACCAGCTCATCGGCTTCGAAAAGACTCCGGTCAGCTTTAAAGAAACCATCGGCCAGATGGTCTATGGAATGGATGTGTCGCAGGAAGTCGGCCATCTTCGTAAGCTCGAATTCGTTGAAGAAACTACGCCCGACATCCTTCAGCCCGTCACCATCAAGCCCTCTCCGCTGGACATGGCTGAGCTCGACCTGCAGAAGCACGATCCCAAAGCCGCCACCACTCTCACCCAGGCCGCTCTCAAACAGCACAGCCCCGACCCGGCCCGCGCACAATTCATCCTCGCCCGCGCCGACCTGCTCACCGGCAATGTGGACGACGCCACCGCCGCGTTCGATGAGGCGCTCCGGCTCGGGAGCGATCCGCGCCTTCTCGCCTGGTCGCACATCTATCTCGGCCAGATTCACGACGTAAATGACGAGCGCGACAAGGCTGTCTCCGAGTACAAGGCCGCCCTCGCGGTCCCCGACATTCAGCCCGACGTCAAAGCCGCTGCCGAAAAAGGGATCGCAACTCCCTTCACGTTGCCCGATCGCCCGGCTCCGGACCAGCCCGATTCAGCCGATCACAGCAGCAACGCCGCGCCGCCATCGTCAAATCCTCAGCCACCGGCCGCAACTCAACCCCAATAAGAGGAAGCACGCCGTATTGAACGAGACACCGGGATCCCGCGACGAACTCCAATCTCTGCTGCAGCACAAATTCGCTCAGCCGGAGCTGCTGACCCGCGCCCTCACCCACCGCTCGCTCGCCTACGAAAAAAAACTCGCCTCGCCCGAGCTCCCCGCCTCCGCCGAGCCTCACGCTAAGAACGATCCCCGTGCCGACAATGAGCAGCTTGAATTTCTCGGCGATGCCGTCGTCGGTTTTCTCGTCGCCGAAGACCTCTGCCACCGCTACCCCGATCTGCACGAGGGCGAGCTCACCCGCCTCCGCTCCGAGTTGGTCAGCCGCAAGCACCTCGGCCAGATCGCCTTGCGTCTCAACCTCGGCGCATACATGCTCCTCGGCCGCGGAGAAGAGCGCAGCGGTGGACGTAGAAAATCCGCGCTGCTCGCCAACTGCATCGAGGCTGTGATGGCTGCGCTCTACCTCGATGGCGGCGTTGAAGCTGCTCGCAATTTCATCCTGCGCGAGATCATCCAGCCCTCCGCCCCCGCTCTCCGCAGTCGGTTGCATGGCAGCAACGGCATGGGCGATCACAAGTCCGCGCTGCAGGAGCTCCTCCAGTCGCGCAATCACAGCCAGCCTGAGTACGCCGTTAAGGCCGAGAGCGGCCCCGACCACCGCAAGCGCTTCCTTGTCGAGGTCTACGTCCGCGAAAACGGGGCCCGCGAAAGCGGAGTCCGCGGCAAAGCCCTTGCCCGCGGCCTTGGCAGCACCAAGAAAAATGCCGAACAGGAAGCCGCCCGCCGCGCCATCGCCAAACTGCACCCCGCATCCGGGGAGCCATCGTGAGCCATCCCGCCGTGACCTCGCCCGCGGTCGAAGTCTCGCCTGTCGCAACCGCCCCTCACCGCCATCACATCCTCTACCCCAGCCCGCTTGAGGCGCTTCGCTCTCTCCTCACCCTCCTCGTCATCGCCCTCTTCGTCCTCACCTTCCTCGTGCAGCCCTTCCGCATTCCATCTGAATCCATGGAGCGCACGCTGCTCGTCGGCGATTTCCTGCTCGTCAACAAAACCATCTACGGCCCTTCCGGTCATTTCGCATCGCTGCTCCCCTACCAGTCTGTCGAACGCGGTGATGTCATCGTCTTTCACTTCCCCCTCAATCCATCCGAGCATGTCGTTAAGCGCGTCATCGGAATACCCGGCGACCGCATTCACCTAACCAGCGGCGTCGTCTATCGCAACGGCCAGCCGCTCACCGAACCCTACGTCGTCAACGAGCCCGCCTACCCCGACAGCTTCCGCGACAACTTCCCTTCCGGCGCCTACACCAATCCCAGCATTGACACCGAGTGGTGGCTCCAGATCCACCGCATCGAATCCAACGGCGACATCATCGTTCCCGCCGGTCACTACTTTGTTCTCGGCGACAATCGCAACCACAGCCGCGACAGCCGCTACTGGGGATTCGTGCCTCGCTCCGCCATCGTGGGCCGCCCCTTCGTCATTTATTTCTCGCTTCGCCGCCCCTCTACTACCGATCTTCCCGAGCTGCCCGGAGACACCGCCCTGCCGCCACAGGATGATAAACTCGAACACGAAGGAATCTCCGACTCCATCCTCAATAAGGTCGTCGATTTCGCCCGCTGGAACCGTATCCTGCGCATGGTTCGCTGATTTGAAAGTAGAGACAAAAGCACAAGCAATGGAGCAGACTGCCGAACGCGCGCCCGCCGCCGCGAACCAGAAAAAAGACGAGACGCCGCTCGAAGCCTTTGCCTCCATCTGCGGAATCCTCGTCCTCGGCCTCTTCGCCCTCACCTTCATCTTTCAGAACTTCGCCATCCCCTCCGGATCGATGGAGAACACTCTGCTCATCGGCGACCACGTCCTCGTCGACCGCACTACCCTTGCGCCTGCCTCGCACTGGGCGCCCTTCATCTATTACCGCGCGCCCCGCCGCCACGACATCATCGTCTTCTACAAGCCCGTCCTCGAATCCAACGGCGAGCGCCTCTACCTCGTCAAGCGTGTCATCGGAATCCCCGGCGACCACATCCATCTCGTCGACGGCACCGTGTACGTCAACGGCGTTGCCCAGAATGAACCCTACGCCCAGGTCGCCACCGACTCCCTGCCCTACCGCGACGATTTTCCCGATGTCCCGCCGCCACCCGATAGCAACGTCACCGCCGAATGGGCCCTCGATCTGCCCAATCACGTGCAGAACGGTGACATCGTCGTTCCCCCCGGCTACTACTTCGCCATGGGCGACAACCGTCCCCTCTCGCTCGACAGTCGCTACTGGGGATTCGTTCCCCGAGCCAACATCGTCGGCCGTCCCATGTTCGTCTACTGGTCCTTCAAGTCTGACGAATCCGACTATGACCAGACCAGCCTCGTCGACCGTGCCATTTCCCTCGGCCAGGTCGCCATCCACTTCTTTGGCAGAACCCGATGGGAACGCACACTCCATCTGGTGAAGTAACATGGAGGTGCCCACTTAAGCGGCGTTTGCTTGAGTGGGGAACAGGCCTCTGAATCGTGTGGCTCACTCAAGCTGCCTCTGCTTGACACGGGAACAATCTCGTTCCTCTCCCGAAATAAATGATCTCTCAGCCGCCCATCCCCGTCGAAGCTCCCACCCAGAGCCACCGCGCCCGCTGGATCGTCGCCGCCCTCGTCTTTCTCCTCGTCCTCAACGGTCTCCTCCTCCCACTCATCAGTCTCGGCGGCTATCACCGCACCATCGCCGACAGCCTCACCCGCAGCCTGGGACACACCGTTCACCTCCGCTCCGTCAACCTCGCGGTCTTCCCGCTCCCCGGTCTCGTCATCCACGACCTCACCGTCGAAGAAGACCCCAGCTTCGGCGCCGAACCGCTCCTCCACGCCCCTACCGTTACCGTCTTCCTGCGCGTCTCATCGCTCTGGCGGCAACGCCTCGAAATCAGCCGCATCAATCTCGAAAATGCCAGCGTCAATCTCGCCCGCGATCCCTCCGGCCGCTGGAACTTTTCCTCGCTGCTCCTCCAGGCCTCGCGCACTCCTACCGCTCCCACCGCGCAGCGCCGCCCCAGCTCTGCGCCGCGTTTCCCTTACATTGAATTCAGCGCCGCCCGCATCAACTTCAAAGAGGGTGCCGAGAAAAAAGCTCTGTCCTTTCTCAACGCCGACGCTTCCGTCTGGCTCGCGAATCCGAACCAGTGGCATATCCGCTTCGCCGCCCAGCCCGCGCGCACCGATCTCAACCTCGAGCTTGCCGATACCGGCGTCGTTCGCCTCGAAGGTTCTCTCACTCGCGCAAGTTCGATCAGTGAGCTCCCTCTCGACCTCCACGCCGAATGGACCGGCGCACAGCTTGGACAGGCGAGCCGCCTCATGCTTGGCTCCGACAGCCAATGGCGCGGCGATCTTCGCGTTCAGGCCGACATCACCGGAACCATCAGCGATCTAGCTCTGCGCATCCGTCTCAGCGTCTCCGGAGCTCACCGCGTCGAGTTCACGCCACTCCATACCCTCGACATCGACGCCGCATGCGATGCTACCTACCGCCGCGACGAGCACCTTCTCGACCACCTCACCTGTCTTCTCCCCACCGGCGATGGACACCTCCTGCTTACCGGCTCTGTCCGCGACCTCACCCACCCGCGGCCGCGCCTCAATCTCGAAATCAACCACACACCCGCGTCTCTGGTTTTGACCGCCATCGGACTCGTGCGCAGCACCCTGCCTCCAACTCTCTCAGCCAGCGGAACCATCAATGGCAGCTTTGACTGGGCTCCTCAGGTTGCAACCGCTCAGCCTCTGGCCCAAAAAACAAAACGCGCGGCACCCGCGACACCCAACCTATCTTCCGAAAGCGCTGCGTCACAAAACATCCTTACCGGCCACGCCGTCGCCGAAGATGTCTCCATCGATACCGGCGGCTCCGCGCCTCCCGTAACCTTCGCCGCCGCCCTCCGCTTCTCCACTCCGGATCTTTCTCCCGAGCGCAGCGCAGCAAAATCCCGACCGGAGCGCAACCATGGTGCTCAACGCGCGCGGCTTTCGCGCACTGGAGCGGGGAGCGAAGCGGAAGAACCTGCCCCGTTGCCCGAGTTCTCCACCACCCTGACACCGCCCGCGCCAACACCCGGCCTGACACCCCTACTCGCCCCTTCCACCACAATCCTTCTCGAACCGGCCACCTTTCCTACCGGCTTCCCGATTCCCATGCAAGTCACCGGACAATTCTCCCGCTCTGGCTTCAGCCTCCACTTCACCGGCGCAAGCTCCCTCGCCCGACTCCAGCCTCTCCTCCGCAATCTCGCCCAGTTCCACACCCTTGCCGGCCTACAGCCAAAGGGCACCGCTCAGTCCGACCTTATCTTCGCCGGCCCCTGGCTCCCCTCCACTAACCCCGAAACCGGAGCCGCATCTCCTGCCATCATCCAGGGCTGGACCCGCGTCCAGCACGCCGCGTTTAAGCCCGCGTGGCTGCCTGACCCGCTCGAGATCGCTACTGCCACCGCTCAGTTCGCCAACGGAACCATCACCTGGACCAACGCCAACGTCACCCTCGATGGAATCTCCGCCAAGGCCTCCGCCTCCTCGGCCGCCACCTGCCTCGATCCTGCCGGATGCCCTGCCGAAGTCACGCTCGACCTGCCCTCGCTCGACGCCGCCGCGCTCCAATCGGCGCTCCTCGGCGCAGGCCGCGGCGAATTCCTCAACGCCATTCTCTCCACCGTCGAATCGCCCGCTCCGCCCTGGCCGCCCCTCAACGCTACCCTTCGTGCCGCAACTCTCACCGCTGGCCGCCTCAAGTTCAGCAACGCGCGAGCCACCATCTCCGTCCGTGACCATCGCGTTCACATCGTCTCGTTTGACGCCGCCACTCTCGGCGGCTCCGCGCACATCACCGGCACCATCGAGCCCTCGTCGGATGGGCCCAACTATGCCCTCAACATCACCGGCACTGGACTCAAGCTCGCCGACGCCGCCGACCTCTTCAACGAAAACTGGGGCCCCGCAGCCTTCACCGGCCAGCTTGCCCTCAACCTCCACGGCTACTCCGGCCTTGCCGCCTCCGCCACAGGAGACTTCCGCTTCAACCTCACCGGCAAATGGGGTGGAGACTGGGCCGCCGGCCACGCCCCCAACCAGGCTGATGTTGAAACCACCGCTCCTGCACCAGATCAGTCCGGCGTCCAGTCCGGCGACTCGTCCGCCCCGGTCGCCGTTCCCGTCCCCACCCAATGGACCGCTGCCGGAACCATCGCCGGCCGCACCCTCACCTTTACCAAAGGCCCAGCCCAGGGAACCATCGCCTTCGATCGCACTCTCAACCTCATCTGGAACCCGAAACGCCCCCGCGCTCAGGAGCAAGCCCCATCGAAACGCGATGGCCGCCACTCCCAAACCTCCCACGAAGCCAACGCCCAATCCCTGCAAATCACGGGAAGTCTCTCTCATCCTGTCTCCCAGGCAGTCTCGCCTGAACCACTTTCAGAACCACTTTCAGACCGTTCCGCTTCCCGTACCCCTCGCAACAACTAACACCCACACCCACGCTTACGACACCCGCCCACCTCGGCTACCCTGTTGGTTTTTCGCAGCTTCCCTGATCCCTGTTCTTCGAGTCACCAAACGGCGCATACTAACGTCTAATGATTGCGGAGTTACGTCCGCCTCGGGGGTTCCCCATGCCAACACATTCGCTAAACCATTTTTCAAGAATCATCCCGACGCTCGCCATCGCCGCATTGGCCGTCTCCGCCGCAGGCGCGCAGACCGCAAGTCCATCGGCACCGCCCGCGCCCGCAGCGACCACGCAGTCTACTCCCGCTCCCGCAACCACAACACCTGCGGCGGCGCAGCCCACTGCCACACCGGCCCAGAACCCCGCACAGACCCCGGCCCAGAACTCAGCGCAGCAATCCACGCCGCCCGCTACAACTGCTCCCGCCGCCAACCCGGCTCCGTCCACGACTGACGCCACATCCAACCCGGCCCCGGCTTCCGACGATCAGACCATGCCCGGCGTCAAAAAGGGCAGCATCGAAGACGTGAACGCCGTAGGCGACCGCACCATCGGCGCGCGTGGCCCCGGCAACTGGTACTCCGTCGAGACCGAAATCAAAATGGGCAAGCAGTACGCCATGGAGGTCGAGAAGAGCAGCCACATCATCACCGACCCCGTCATCGCCGAATACGTCAACCGCATCGGCCAGAACATCGTCAAGAACTCCGACTGCAAGGTCCCCTTCACGATCAAGGTCATCGACACCGACGAGATCAACGCCATGGCGCTGCCGGGCGGATTCTTCTACGTCAACTCCGGCCTGATCCTTGCCGCCGATGAGGAAGCGGAACTGGCCGGCGTCATGGCCCACGAGATTGCGCACGTCTGCGCCCACCACGCCGCCCGCGAAATGACCCGCGCCAACTATGCGCAAATCGGCATGGTGCCGCTCATCATGATGACCGGCTATAGCTGGACCGGCTACGGCATCTACGAAGCCACCCAGCTGCTGATCCCCATCACCTTCCTCGAGTTCTCCCGCGAATTCGAAGCCCAGGCCGACTACCTCGGCGTCCAGTACATGTTCCGTGCCGGCTACGATCCGCAGGCCTTCGTCACCTTCTTTGAAAAGGTCCAGAACCTGGAGAA
>DASUHR010000002.1:0-322445 GCA_036273415.1 Silvibacterium sp.
ACTTGAGCGGTGAATCCCGGCCATCCCTAGCATTCGCTTTGCGTTGGCGTCCTGATCGCATAGTGTACTTGAGCGGTGAATCCCGGCCATCCCTAGCCTGCAAGAGGATGGCCAGCTTGCGCATCAGAGTGTACTTGAGCGGTGAATCCCGGCCATCCCTAGCTGAATCAAATGCAGCGCCTCGTTGATCTGAGTGTACTTGAGCGGTGAATCCCGGCCATCCCTAGCCGCAATCTGCGCGGCCATCGCATTCCAAAGAGTGTACTTGAGCGGTGAATCCCGGCCATCCCTAGCCAGATCGTAAATGCGCAGCTCAGGCAACAGAGTGTACTTGAGCGGTGAATCCCGGCCATCCCTAGCTCCCACACGCTGGTATGCCTACGCTTTCACAGTGTACTTGAGCGGTGAATCCCGGCCATCCCTAGCTCATGTATCCAGTGGCCGCGGCCGAATCCTAGTGTACTTGAGCGGTGAATCCCGGCCATCCCTAGCAATCTGGAGCCGAACCCGAGCGGGACGGCGAGTGTACTTGAGCGGTGAATCCCGGCCATCCCTAGCAAATGGGAATGCGGTCTGTTTCAGGAATGGAGTGTACTTGAGCGGTGAATCCCGGCCATCCCTAGCGGATCTCCGCGAGCAGAGCTTTCTCGACCCAGTGTACTTGAGCGGTGAATCCCGGCCATCCCTAGCGTCATCATCCCACCACCAGCACGGCTCGCCAAGTGTACTTGAGCGGTGAATCCCGGCCATCCCTAGCAGTGAGGTAGCGGAGCTGCGCGAGGACGCTAGTGTACTTGAGCGGTGAATCCCGGCCATCCCTAGCAAATGGGAATGCGGTCTGTTTCAGGAATGAGTGTACTTGAGCGGTGAATCCCGGCCATCCCTAGCTGAAGGTGGATGGTACATCGATCGGCGCCAGTGTACTTGAGCGGTGAATCCCGGCCATCCCTAGCCTGGAAGGTCTGGAAGTCTCCGGTCCACAGAGTGTACTTGAGCGGTGAATCCCGGCCATCCCTAGCAGAATTGCGCTTGAAGAACCTGGTCTTCGAAGTGTACTTGAGCGGTGAATCCCGGCCATCCCTAGCGACCTCTTCGACCGTGAGCAGTACATCGCAGTGTACTTGAGCGGTGAATCCCGGCCATCCCTAGCTGGCTGCTGTACTCATCTGTTGCTCCTTGTAGTGTACTTGAGCGGTGAATCCCGGCCATCCCTAGCCTCGCCATGCATGGAGTGATCGTGATGCTCAGTGTACTTGAGCGGTGAATCCCGGCCATCCCTAGCACAGGATGTGCACGCCATAGGCCTGAACCTAGTGTACTTGAGCGGTGAATCCCGGCCATCCCTAGCGGGTGGTAGAGGAATCACCCGGGATCGTAAGTGTACTTGAGCGGTGAATCCCGGCCATCCCTAGCGATGCGTTGATATACGTCTTCCACGCATCTAGTGTACTTGAGCGGTGAATCCCGGCCATCCCTAGCCCAGCGGCAACTCCGGTGAGGTCCTCTAGAGTGTACTTGAGCGGTGAATCCCGGCCATCCCTAGCGCTGCGGTGTTGGTTGCCGCAGTGGTGATAGTGTACTTGAGCGGTGAATCCCGGCCATCCCTAGCGGGGAGAGACGGGTCCAACGCTCGCGTAGCAGTGTACTTGAGCGGTGAATCCCGGCCATCCCTAGCTGCGCAGAGCACGGAGAATCGTGCTGCTGGAGTGTACTTGAGCGGTGAATCCCGGCCATCCCTAGCATAGGTGTGACGCTATCGATTTTTTGCCCGAGTGTACTTGAGCGGTGAATCCCGGCCATCCCTAGCTGACCTCGCGGCCGTTATCGTCCCGACGCAAGTGTACTTGAGCGGTGAATCCCGGCCATCCCTAGCGGGGAGAGACAGGTCCAACGCTCGCGTAGCAGTGTACTTGAGCGGTGAATCCCGGCCATCCCTAGCTGAAGGTGGATGGTACATCGATCGGCGCCAGTGTACTTGAGCGGTGAATCCCGGCCATCCCTAGCGACCAGCTGCGCGAGGCGAACCGGCTGTTTAGTGTACTTGAGCGGTGAATCCCGGCCATCCCTAGCGCGCCCTGGAGCATCCCAACCAGCATAAGCAGTGTACTTGAGCGGTGAATCCCGGCCATCCCTAGCGTAACTCAGCGAGCGCAGCGTATTCAGGTAAGTGTACTTGAGCGGTGAATCCCGGCCATCCCTAGCCGGGCCCCACCGCGCCCGCAGCAGCGAGCCAGTGTACTTGAGCGGTGAATCCCGGCCATCCCTAGCCAGCTTCCGCCTCTGTCGCTGGCCGCGCTCAGTGTACTTGAGCGGTGAATCCCGGCCATCCCTAGCATCGTGGCTGTCCTGGCGCGAAGATGCGAAGTGTACTTGAGCGGTGAATCCCGGCCATCCCTAGCGGTAAAAAGCCCTACAGGCTATCTCTATCCTTCAACTAGCACTTTCTTCACTCACTCACGCGTACGCTTCGGACACGATCTGGAAAATAGCCTGTAGGGCTTTTTACCGCCAAGAATCAAACAACTGCGCGAATAAGTCGCGCGCTTTTGGGATCATACACAAATCTTGTAATCGTTCCATCCTTGATACGATCAACGACCTCATCCACAATAAAGTGCGGCACAAGGAACCACTCGCGTGGCTTGACTGGATTGCCAAATCGATCTTGAATTTCAATATCCATCTGAGCAGAGCCGAACACACGATGGATAACATTTTCGAGTTTTACGCGGTTGATATTGAATAGCTGATACGTGGCAACCACTTCCACGTCAGCCATCAAAAAGGTCGGATCGAGGCTTGCATTGGCAATGCGCGTCTCGATCTTGCCTCCCGTCACGCCAATCTTATGCAGAACAGCACGGTTCGCAGTGACTACTGGATGCTCTGATTTGCTGCGAAGAACATAAATCGTTCCACTCGCCAAATCATCTTCTGTTTGTTCACTCGCAAACAGCGGTCCCATCTCTGGGTTGGTGATAATGCGGCCAGCCTGCTCTTTATCGGGATACAGAGATCGCTGGAATGATCGCATCAGTATGTTGCTTTCTGTCCCATTGTCGTAAATGACGCGCAATCGGCTGTCGCGGCGGTCGTAGCCTGTCTTGAAGCCCTCTCCTACTTCAGCAACATATGCGATCTGACCGCCGACAATGAAGTATTGGCCTTGTTGAATCTCGGCCATCTTGATCTGATCCATCGTCTGAACTGGAATGGATTCACGAACGCCGGACTGTAGCTCCCGCTGTACCTTTTCAAAGAGCGGCTTGAACGTCTCGAAGTCCTCGCAGACGACACGGTTCGCAATCTCCTCGGCGGCACGCTTGTCTACGCTCTTGCGAACGTGGCGCAGCTCAGTGATGTTCCCAGCACCTGGAATGTCCTTCAATTCCGCAAGCAGCTCTTCGTCATCAACAGCGTCAGAGGAAGCGTCCACAACGATTTCCCCACCGGAGAGCAACCCCTGATGGTCTAGCGGCGCAAGCAGTGAGCGACACTCCGCTAACGAACGCAGCCGGTCAAGGCGCACAGCATAAAGCCGCTCAAAGATTTCATGGTCTTCTCCATGCCTGGGAGTACGACCATGCTTCTCCACAAACCGCTGTATCTCCTCAAAGCCCGCAATGATGCGCTCTTCTTGAGGAGAACGGCCACCTTTCTTCTCCGGCTGCGCAAAGTCACTGAGTTCCGAGCGTAGTTCATCGAGATCAATTTCGCTCATAACGGCCCTCATCCTTGTAGCGTACAAACGCGGCAGCACCTTCCGCCATCCGTCGTTCCCAGGCGTCCTGAGAATCAATAGCCGGAATCCGGCCACGTTCCTTTTTGAATTTCACAGCACGGATTGCCAGTTCCTTTGCCTCTTCCGGCGTCAACTTCGTTCTCTTGGCGGAAATCGCAGTAGCAACCTGTTTCAGATTGTCCTCATTCATCGCTTTGGAGAGGATGGCATACGCCTCACCGAAAGGATTGATCCGGTCGATCAGGTCAACATCCAAGTCACGGACATTTACAAAGCGGCGCACACCGTCAATCAGCGCGGTATTAGCCGTCGGCTCCGTGCCACTCCCACCAAGAGCTTCTTTCTTAGCGTGCTGAGTTAGAGTGAGCGCGGCAATCGCGTGCTGACGCACCGCCTCCTGATCTTCCGCATCCAGTTCCGGGTATTTATCTTTGATGATCTTGCCCAAGCGAACCTGCGTCAGTTCTTCCGGCACCAGCTCCTCATCAAACAGACCACGTTCCACCGCAGTCTTGTCCTGAACAAAAGCCGCAATCACCTCGTTCAAGTCTTCCTGACAGATACGTGCAGCCTCCGTGCTCTTCGGGCCAGCCAGTCCTTTGATTTCAACCTGGAAGCGTCCCGTCTGCTCGTTGAAGCCGACATTGCACTTGCCGGGATCATAGCCACCTTCACCGTAGTCGTAGCCGGGCACAGGGCCATTCTCTGGGTTCTTAGGTTTGAACTCAAAGCGTGGTGCAAGCACCTGCTCCATAAGCAAGCTGGCTGCGATGGCTTTCAGTGTGTCATTCACTGCCTCGGTCACGGCCTCATCCGAGGCATCCGGCGCGGCAATCAAGTTGGAAAATCGTGCGCGGGTTTTGCCGGGAGCATCGCGTGTTGCGCGGCCAATGATCTGTACGATCTCCGTCAGACTCGACCGATATCCAATGGTCAGTGCGTGTTCGCACCAAATCCAATCGAAGCCTTCCTTTGCCATGCCAAGAGCAATGATGATGTCCACGTTCTCGCGGTTATGCTTCTGCGCCGGGTCTTTCAAAGAAGCTAGCACCTTAGCGTGTCTCTCTGGGCCATCATCCACCAGATCGGCAATCTTCAGCACATCCCCATTCGCCACACGCACACGGTCAAAGCCGGTTTCAGGGTCTTTGCCCTCCCAACTTCCCATCGCACCCATGATTTCGCTGACTTCCGTTGTCTTACCGCGCTTCGTACTTTCACGCGAATTGACGTTGGGAATATGGATGATGGTTTTTTCTGAGAGGTCAAGGACCTTCGGAATGTCCTCGATATACGAACCGCTATAGAAGTAGTAGCCCATGTCGAGCTGCTTCAGATGTTCGTAACCGTTGAGCTGTTCGTAGTAGGTATAGGTGACGGTATCGAACTTTTCTTCATCTTGAGGAGACAGCACAGCCTCTGCATCCCCACGAAAGTACGATCCCGTCATGGCCACGATATGCACCCGGTTACGCGCAATGAACTGCCCGAGGTGAGCACCGAGTTTGTTGTCCGGGTTCGCAGAGACATGGTGGAACTCATCAATCGCAATCAAGCGGTCATCGAAGGCTTCCACGCCATACTCATCCACGGCAAAGCGGAACGTCGCGTGCGTGCAGATTAAAACCTTGTCGTCGCTCTCAAGAAATGCGCCAACCGCCTTTACCTTGCTGCCATTCTCACCGCCCGGAGCGTTGCAGAGGTTCCACTTCGGTTCGACATGCCAATCTGCCCAGAACCCATACTTGCTTAGAGGCTCGTCATTGAAGCTCGCCCCGATGGAGCGTTCCGGCACAACGATGATCGCCTGCTTCAAGCCCTGATGCGTAATCTTATCGAGCGCAATGAACATCAGCGCACGGCTCTTGCCAGATGCCGGAGGCGATTTGAGCAGAAGGAACTGCTCACCACGTTTCTCATAGGCACGCTCCTGCATGGGCCGCATACCCAAAGCATTGGACTTCGTAGAACTGCCGTTGCGGGCGTAGGTAACGGAAACAGATGGAATGATCTTCGCTTCAGGACTCATGCCTCTGACTTCACCTTCCCTTTCTTTGCCGGTGCAGCCGACTCAGACATCTTCGTATAAAGATCAAACAGCTTCTCCAGCCGCTCGGTGTCGTTCTTGAAGCGACGGCCAATATAGATACGCTCCAGCACTTCGTCATTGCGCTCATGCGCCTGACGCAGGTCTTCCGGTATGTTTTCAGGATCGTAAAGATCGGCGATGGTCGCGGGGAAATGATGTTCACGCGCCAATAGGATGTCTTCCGCACTGCGTGTAAGGTCAGACTTATTCTTCTCCGTCAGTGCTGGGACGGGAAAAGTGTTCCAACCGAGGGTGTTGGAGTAACGAAAATCAGTTTTCAACTTGCCGCAGACGGTCGCGATCCAAACAAGATGCAACCTTGACGCAATCAGGGCCATATTCCACAACGGGCCATCGTATATGCCAAAAGCTAGGTTTGTGAGCGCCGTACGGTCGTCAACAAGACCAACGGGAAGATATTGTCTGCGTTCAGATGAAACGCCCGGTATAACGATTGTTCTATGCGCCCCTATGCGCATCAACTTCAGTTGATGAGGACGCTTAGCCAGAATGGTTCGGGCACCCTTGTCCGGACTGGCGAGCCGTAAGGCGCGCACTGCGTCAATGCGCGCTTTTAGCGCAGGGATCGCTTCGGCAACTGCAAGCTGTTCGTCCTCGATCCAGATGCAGAACCGTGAGCCTCCGTTGATGAAGTCTTCCGAACCGTAGATGCGACGAATCAGTAAGTCACGCTGCAGCTCCGTCAGCCCGAGAGCTTCGAGTTCGTCACGCTTTAGCAAAAGATGGCCACCATCACTAGGCTTGTTGCCAAACTCCATCGCAGCCAGTTTGGATATAGTTTCGCTGCGCTTCTCGACAACAACGCGAGGACCGATTGTTAAGTAGGGTGTAATCGAAGCACCCTCGCGCACGACGACAGTCCCATCGTCTTGATGCTCGTACAGTCGGCGAAGCGTACCGGATGTTGTTGCTGCGATTCCCACCACGGCGACCGTTACGCCCGCGTTATGGTTTGCGAGGTTCGCCCACTTGAAAGAGGTATACGCAAAGAGGATGTCGCAGCCAGTCGCGTACACGATTGGCCAAAGGATAGGAACAGACTGCCCTTGGCAGATGGAGTTCGTACTGACGAAGGCAGCAATGCCACCAGTGCGGCGAATGTAGTCCGACGCCTTGATAAACCAGCCACTCACGTAATCCAGAAAGCCGGGCGATCCGGTGCGGCCATTGACGATGGTACGAATGTCAGCTTTTTGCTCTGCGCTCTGCCATGTGTTGCCAAGGTATGGAGGGTTGCCACAGATAAACGTCTCCCCACCCTCGTTGGCAAAGTCGATCTCTGCCTGGTCAAGCGGAGTGCTGAAGAGGTCATCGCCTTGTAATTTCACCCCTGCCCCCGTAGGTGGGCAAACGCTCAACCAGTCGATAGTGAGTGCATTGTGGCAAGTAATCCAATTCTCCGCTCGGAGCGGCAGAAATTCTGCCAAGGCAAGTTTTTGCCCACGATAGTGAACATCGCTCTGATACTCGGCGATCACGAGCGCAAGTCGCGCAATCTCTGCCGGGAAATCACGCAACTCGATCCCTCGGAAATTCGTCAACGGAATCTCGCTGCGAATCTCTGCTTCGCCACGCCGTTTATTGATCTCCGCTTCGATCTCGCGCATTTGCTTATACGCAATGACCAGAAAATTCCCAGAACCGCAGGCAGGATCGAACACACGGATCTTTGCCATGCGCTTGCGTAGGTTGAGCAGCGCGCGCGGATTATCGCCCGCCTCCTGAAGTTTTGCCCTCAGGTCATCGAGAAAGAGTGGGTTGAGCACCTTCAGGATGTTCGGAACGCTGGTGTAGTGCATCCCAAGCGCGCCGCGTTCCTCATCTTCCGTGACCGCCTGAATCATGGAGCCGAAGATATCGGGATTAATCTTCGTCCAATCCAGCCCACCAATGTGCAACAGATACGACCGCGCAATCTTGCTAAAGCGTGGCACGTCCATATTGCCGGAGAACAGACCACCGTTCACATATGGGAATGACACCGCCCAGCGCGGAAGGTGCGCCCGGTCTTCATGCTTTGTATTCATCGCACGGAAGAGTGCTTCAATGACCTCGTGAGTATTCGAGGAATCACGCTCACTCATCTGCGCAATGGTGTCGGTGAACAGCCCCTTGCCAATGAAGATGTCCGTATCCTCTGCAAAGAAGCAGAAGATAAGCCGTGCCATGAAGTGGTTCATGTCATGGCGGCGTTCAGCCTTACCCCACGCCGGATTGTCCTTCAGCAGTTCGACGTAGAGCCGGTTCATACGGCTCGTTGCGCGAATGTCAAACGAGTTTTCTTTGATCTGTTGAACGGTAGTGATACCGGCCAGCGGCAGAAAAAAACCGAAGTGGTTGGGGAAGTCCTCATAGGCACAAGCAACGGTCTCCCCGCCTGCCAGTTCTTCGGCCTCGAAGTCCACGCCGTCGGTCGCCAGTACGAACTTTGCTTTGGCTTTGGTAGTCGCAGGGCTTTCCTTCAGCGCCTGGAGCGTCTGTGTGACTTGCCCCGCATTGCATGTGGCAATGTGAATGCTTCCGGTCTGAAGAACCCCGCCAAGATCGGACTTGTTCGTCGCCCCCGCGCGCAGCCGCTTGATCGTCGTCTCCTTGTTGCCGAAGGCTTCAAGAAAGGCATACGGAAAGTTCGCAGCATCAAACGACTGCTCTGCGAGTTGCGATATCGCTTCTTCAATCTCGACCGCGTTCAACGGGCCAAACCTTCCTGAGAACTATCTCTTGCTTCAGTTCGCTTTTTGCACAGACGCCTTGTATATCAAAGATACCGATGCTGCTACTCCTATGTCGAAAGCCCACTATTGTGCGGGCTGCGGTCCTCTCCTGATAGAAAACTCAAGCCCCGTTTGCCATTCCCTCAGCATGAGAGAACCGATGTGCTCGAACTCAGGGTGAGCCTTGATATAGCGCTTCATCGCTAATCCAACTTCAGTCATTGCGTCGGCAATCTGTTCGAGGATTGCCGCAACTCTGGACGGGGAACCACCCATGCGAGTCTCGCCCACGCGTTGAAGGTCTTTCGTGCTAGGCCATCGGGTTGAGCCGTTCAACGTAAGAGCCATGCTGTCTTTTGGCAGGTAAACAGATGTTGTCACTAAGTCATAGACAGGAGCGAGTCGCGCTTCACGTTGAACATCGTCATAGACAATGCCAAAGTTCTTCAGATGAGCATCACCATTGCGTAAAGCGCAGTTGAGAGCAATAAGCGTGAAAAGGCGCTCAGTGTCCTCGACAACGTGCGGAGAGTTCGCGAACTGCGCAAACCGCTTCATGATGGATGTTTCGTAGCTTCCGCGATACTTCTCATCGGTGCGCCTGGCATTCAGCACGCAGAAATCTTCGAAGCCTCGATACGTGCCATCGGAGCGCAGGTCGAAACGGTCGATTACTAGTGCCTGGGCATCTTCTGAAAGTCGATACGAAGGCACATCCAAGCCGCAAGCTTTGGCCACTTCGAGGCAGAAGTATTCATTTGCGGCAAGCTGCGGATACTCGTTCTGTTCCCAAAACTTCACAATGTGCGTTGCACCCCGATAGCTCTCTGAGAAACGCTGGCCTGAGCCACCAAACGCAGAGAAGGCGGCTTCGTCTCTCACGAGGATCTTGGGCTGTACTCCACTGATACCGGAAAAAGTAGCGAACTTCTCAATGAGGTAACGGAAGAGGTCGCCACCACGTCGGTGCTCCAGAATCTCATCGACCGACTGGAAAGGAACATCTTCCAGGAGTTGTTCACGCTGTCCGGTATACCGAATGCGCCCAACTTGTGAACGTCCCACGACACCTAAGAGATCGAACTCGTCGAAGGTTCCTGTAGCTTTCGCAAAGGCGAGACGCAACCGTTCACGGAGCACACCTTCCGGAAGATTCATTTCGAAGATCGGCGGCAATCCAAAACCTATATCCCAGGATGGAAGGCGAACAGGCATCGTCGCCGAGACGGCGCGAGCAGGTGGAGCCTCCGGTACGTAGGCGAAGCTGCTGCCGCGTTCGCCTAACCGATCCAGCATTCCTGCTTCCTGAGAATCCGTCCAAACCTTAATCATGGTGCTCCTCGCTCATTAGCTCTTCTAGTGTTGGTCTGCGAGAAGCAATTTCTTGAATTCTCAGCTCAAGCCCGAGAGCGGAGAGGATATTGTTGATCTTCGTGTAGCCCAACTCTCCCATGCGTCCATTTTCAAGCGCATCCAAAGTCGACCGACCAATATGAGCCTTCTTGGCGAGCGCCGACTGGCTGAGACCAAGTTCTTTTCGCTTGCGCGCAATATGCTCGGCAATGGTCGCAATAGGCAACATAATGACTAATATATAAGGCTTTTAGGTAGTTTTCAAGACATTTGACTTGTTTATAAGGCAAGCACAACTGGCACACGCTCGTGTGCAGAAACGGCACCGGATCAAAGCGGACCGCAGCGGCCCTGATCCGGTGCCAAAGCAAACCCGGATGCTTCCATCCGGGCAAAACAACTACATCGCATCTGCCAACGTCTGTGACTCGGCCCGCCGGGGTCCCTTCTTTGCCACGTCCTTCTTTGGGCGCGGCCTCATCACATTGATCGCAGAGGCATCAAGCTGAGTCTTCAGGTGGGCCGCATAGTATTTCTCAATCATCTCTACGCTTGTCCGGCAGTTCTTTGCGATCTGGTAGATGTCGGCACCTTCCAGTAGCCGCAAACAGATGTAGGTGTGCCGAAGGCTGTAAGCCGTTCGCGGCCTTCCATCGCGATCAACCCTCAGCTTCTCTTCTTCAAGAATTGCGTTGAACAAATCACGCGACCACTTCGGAAACAGAAGGTCAGTTGGTCCTGGTTGCTGCCATTCGCCGCTTTCCTTACGGCTTCCTGCCCGTCCGGGTCCACCATCAGGGCGAGGACGAGTCTTCAACCGTTCGAATGGTCGCACCGCTCCTGCTGTGCTCTTGCAGAAGCCAATACCTCTCTTGCCTCGAACTTCGATCTCCAAGATCGTTTGGCCGCTGCCTTCATCTTCGATGATCTTCACATCGCGAAACTGAAGGCGCATCGCTTCATCGGGCCGCAGCCCGGTATTTGCGGAGAACAAGACGTAATCGTGAAGTTGCTCCGCTTCCCAACGGAATCGTGGCTGTTTCGGGTGTTGCGCCCGTTTGCGGGTCGCTTCGTAAAGCTGCTTATACTCTTCCGGTGAGAACCAAGCTCGATGAGAAATCTTGGCCGACGCTCGATAGGGCGCGGACATGTCCGGCATATGGTCGATCCATCCGTGCCGCAACGCCGTTTTGAAAATCTGGCGCAGTGTCACGATCTCCTGATGCATCGTGCTATGTGCTGGAGGCTTGCCCCGGGATGCCTTGGCTTCTTCTAGTCGATGGATGCGATATTCATTGATTTTGCCCGCGGTGATCTCGGGAAGAACCATGCTTCCGAAGAACGGCACCAGATGGACATTTGCACGCGCATGTTGTCCCGAAGCATATTTCGAACTGCGCTGTCCCTGCGTCATGATGTCAAACTCGCGCAGGTATAGCTTCGCTGCATCACGGAACATTCTGCCGGTCTTCAGCTCGCCGTCGCGAAGCTTACCGCGCAGCTGCAAGTACCAGTCTTCAGCAAACTCTTTTGCTTTCGAGAGGCTGTCTTCTTTGGTTGTTGTGCGCCGGTTCTTTCCAGCTAGATACGTCGCGCATTGCCAGCTTGAGCTATTTGGACGTTTGTAGACGTGAACCTTGCCACCGAGGATGGTGTGGTGTTCGGACATGCGAAAGCACCTCCTGACACCTCCAACATACACCAAAGTGTGAAAGGGTTGTGACAGAAAGCCCTAAGACATTTTTCGTATAAGTAGTTTATTTTTAGTTATTTGATGGCACTCTAAATACTGTCTTGGACGATTTTGAGTCCGCTGCGTCTGCCAGTTCCGCCATCCCGGCCTTTCGGTCGTGACTGATGGAAGTATCGCACAGCCCTTGGCGCCTACAAAATTATCCAATCGGCGGGATGCGCTGTCTAAGCCGCGTCGGAGATCTTTCCGTAAGACTCGCGCGCGCACTGCGCGATCAGGTTCCAGATCATCTTGGCCGCGTGCCGCTCTTCCTCTTGAATCTCGCGCGCCAGCTGCTCCGTCTGCAGGTCTCCCGCCGCTGCCGCAATCGAGGCCAGTGCCTCGTACATGGCGATCTCTGAATTCTCGGCCGTATATCCAATTATCAAATTCTGGGTGGCGATCTCCGATTGATCGTTACCCGTCTGCGCGGATTTGGGAAACATACCGAACAGATGCGCCATCATGGTTTTGAATCCTGAAGGACTTCCGCCGAGAGCTTCCAGTCTTGCCTGCAAACGCAGGTACTGAGATCGGGTCTCCTGGGCATGCTTTGCGAACAATTCGCGGGCGGCGGTGCTGGCGCCTTCTCCGGACATATTGTTCAGGTGCGTCTCGAAGTTACGTTCCGCCGCGATCGCATCCTCCAGATATCGGCGCAGAATGCTTTCTTTGGGTTCGCCTCGGGTCATCTTTGCCTCTTTTTTTCGGGCTGGAGGGTCCACCGGCTGCCCGCGATTCTCCTTCGCCGGTGACAAGCAGAGGAAATCGCGAAAACCTGCGCCCCATGCCAGCCTTACGTCTGAATCGCGCCCTTCAGGCCCGGCCGGAGCCTTAGGTACGCGTCATCAGGAAGGATGCAATCGGCGGATAAAGCGGTTGGCTCGGGGCCGGCCAGTTAAGTTCCAGGCAGCTAAAACAGGGGCAGATAAGAAGCCACGATAAAGGCCACGATAAGAAACGCTTGTGAACGAAGTATGCAAGGAAGCGAATGTCTGGGCTGACAAAAAAGCGGCCGGCGGAATCGATCCGCCAACCGCTTTTTACCAACCCGGAACTTAGCTGACCGCTTACCAGCCAACCTGCTTAGCAGTTACATGGCTTCGAGGAAGCGCGGAAAGAATAGCGCCGAATGCTCCTGGAAGAGAGTGGTCATGTGCGCCAGCATGGCACTGTAGGCGCAGGCCGCGCGATGCGCATTGACCGATGCGGAGACGCCGGAGCGCGAGAAGCCATAGCGAGCTATTGCAATGAGGACCGCAAGGCGCAGTTGCAGCGCGTCGCTCCTCAACTCTTCGAGAAGCATCTCGGGAACTGCTTCGCCGCCATGCGCCGACGCATAGTCGGCAAGCTCCATCAGCACGCCGGCATTCACGAACATGGCCCAGAGTCCAGTGGCACCCTGAATGCGCGGCCAGATGTCTTGGGGCGTGGCCTGGATTCCTGGACTATAGAGGTAGCGTTCGGTGATGTCGGCGAATCCGAACTCGCTGTGGGCGCGAAAGCGCGCCACAATGGAATTCCAGTCCGCACTGCGGCGCTTGGCCACGGCGCGGCGCCAGTAGATGGCGTATGCCGCCGGAACTGCAACTGCTGCGATCGAAAGAATAGGCAGAATCATAAGCTCTTAATTTCTTGTACGAGCAAGTACAGCGCGTTGCCTTTTAGTGCTTCCAGATATTGATACCAGAAATTTCGTCATTTGTGGACTAAATTCTTTGCGGGGAGCTTCTTTTTTTGCAAAGGCATAGCACCAGAAGTACAGTGCACAAAGGTAACCAGCAATGCGGAGATGGTCCAGGGCGAAGAACTCGCTCGCGTAGTTTGGGCCAGCCCACAGGTGGCTCTGAGAGAAATCGACGATCAAGGTGATTATCGCGTAAAACGCCAGACCGGAGGCAAGTTGAAGGACGTGATTCTTCCAATTTAGGCCCAGAACTTGCGAAAAGCCGGCAATCAGAAGAAATGTGGCCAGGCGAAGGATTGCCATTGTCGTATTGATCACCATGAATGCTCTGGGATTTGCCAAAGTTGATGCATTCAATGTCGCCGCTACCAGGAAACCACAGATCGCAATCAATCCCATGGAGGTTGCAAAGGCGATCATTAATGGTTTCGACAAGGACCGCTTCACCGGGCTCGTCACGTTTAGAGCGATTTCCGCCAGAACTCCCGCTTCGAGCAGATATTGCGGGAAATTGAGTGCGAAATATACCTTGTCGTAGGTCGCTTGAGAGGCTTTGAGGGAAACCCAGTAAAAGGTTGGCTCTGTCAACAATAGGAGCAAAGCCCAAGCACAAAATATGGGGAAAATACGATAGCTGCGGCGAAAAAGCAGAATTGTAACGAGAAGAACCTCGCCGACAATGCCGAGAAGCCACAGTATTGTATCTATGCTGGTAGGGTGCATCTCAAGCCCTTGTAATCACTTGAGGATATCCGTAAAAGGGCCTGAGATGAAGTACTAAAAAGGGAAATACGTTACCTTAGTGTTCCATGACTTGCTGGCGGAAGCGGCGAAGGCGTCGCTGGGCTGAATGCCAATGCGCTTCCGTGGCTTGCAGGTGGCAGTGGCGAAGGCGTGCAAGGACTCGCGAAGGCAGACCCTGTCCAGACAAGAGCAGCAGCAGCAATTAAAGCCGTACGGAAATTTAACTTCGACATTGACGTTCTCCCCTTGGATATGCGCTTTGCGCTTTTTGAAATTCGCCCGTATACCACGGGTTCTGCAAAATTGCATCTACAATTTGCAGCTCGTGGATGACTTTAGTCCTAAAATTCCCAAAATGCACTACTTTTTTTTAATTATTTTTAGCTGATGTTTACCAATGAGTAATTTTGGAGCGCGTTTGGCCTCTCAAAGCCATCCGGACCAGCTTCCGGGGCAAGTTTTGGGAAAGTGCAAGTCTCTTTTGAGGGGTCAGGAAACCAATTCGGGGGGCAGAGGCGAACGGCAGGTAGATTTTCGGGATTTACTTCCGCCTAATCGTCTTTCCGCGCCGTTTCGCGGCAGGCGCCGCCGGTTTGCGCTCCTTCGCCTCGGGAATGTCCTCTGGCGATGCCTTCCCTTCCGCTACCTGAATGAAGAAATCCTGGGCATTGAAGGCGCGCTGCCGTTCCTGCTTGCTTGCGACGCGCTCATATGCTGCCGATGGTTTGAGGATTCGCGTCTTGGCGCGATCGGCGAGCAGTGCGGCCAGAATCTCACGCCTCATCCGCACCCCGATCTGTGGGTCACGAATCGGATACACGACTTCGCACCGTTCGAAGAGATTACGCGGCATCCAATCGGCGCTGCCGCAATAGACTTCTTCGCGGCCGCCATTGAGGAAGTAGAAAATTCGGCTGTGCTCCAAGAAGCGTCCGACGATCGACCGAACACGGATGTTCTCACTCATCCCCTTTACGCCTGGGCGCAATGAGCAGATGCCGCGCACGATCAGGTCGATTTCGACTCCTGCCTGGGATGCGGCGTAAAGGGCTTCGACGATCGCGGGTTCGAGCAGAGAATTCATTTTGGCGATGATGCGGGCGGGGCGTCCGGCCTTAGCGTGGTCGGTTTCGCGATGGATCATGCGGATGAACCCTTCGGCGAGCGTGAGCGGCGCGACCAGCAGAGGCGAATAATCGCCGGACTCCGAATGCGCGGTCAGGTAATTGAAGACCGCGTGCATGCTGGCCGTGATCTGTGAATCGGCCGTAAGCAGGCTCAGGTCGGTGTAGAAGCGCGCCGTCGATGGATTGTAGTTGCCGGTACCGAGATGTCCGTACGATCGGGTCACGCCGTCCGGATCGTGCCGCACCAACAGAGCCATCTTGCAATGTGTTTTCAGGCCGACGATTCCATGGAACACCTGCACACCGGCGTCTTCAAGATCGCGCGCCCAGCGGATGTTCGACGCTTCATCGAAGCGCGCCGTCAGCTCCACCACCACCGTCACTTCCTTCGTAAGCGCTGCCTCGGTGAGCGCGTTGAAGATGGTGGAGTCGGCGCTGGTGCGGTAAAGCGTCTGCTTGATGGAGAGGACATTGGGGTCTTGCGCAGCGGCCTGGATAAATCCGGATACGCCGTCGTATGAGTCATAAGGATGATGCAGCAGGATGTCGCGATGTCGCAGCTCGTCGAACAAATCGGTCGATTTTCGGTTCAGCCGCAGGTCGCGCGATACAAATGGCGGATACTTAAGGTCTACGCGCGGCGTATGGGTGTAGAGATTCATGAGGCGCGAAAGGTTCACCGGCCCGTCGGTGCGGAAGACCTGCGATTCGTCGAGCTCGAAATTCAATTGCAGGCGATCCACGATTTCCGCGTCCGCCGATTGCTCGATTTCAAGCCGCACCGCATCGCCCTTGCGCCGGTTATGTAACTCGGCGCGCACTGTCTCCAGCAGGTTGCGCGATTCCTCTTCCTGAAAGTAAAGATTGCTGTTGCGTGTGACGCGAAAGGCGGCTTTCGACAGAATCTGGTAGCCGCGGTACATGCCCGCCGCATTGCGCTCGATGAGGTCATGGAGGAACAGATAATCATGCGTGCCTGAGGCTGAGGGCAGCGCCACAAGGCGCGGCAGCGTGCGCGGAACCGTGATTACACCCAGCACCGGGCCAGCTGCTCCCTTGCGCTTGCGCCGTAGCAGCAGCGCGATGCATAAAGCCTTGTTCAGAACGCGCGGAAACGGATGCGCCGGATCAATCGTGATCGGCGTGAGCAGTGGATCGACTTCACGCTGGTAGAAAGTCGTAGCTGCCTCGCAGGCTGCTTCGTCCATTTCGTCCCAGCCCAGCACGCGAACGCCGGCGGAGCGCAGCGTGGGCAATAATTGCTCGTTCCAGCACGCGTATTGTCTTTCTACAAATTTGTGAGTGTTGCGATTGATCGCCGCGAGCGACTGCTCGAGCGTTACTCCCTCCTCATCGCTTTCGGAGTAGCCGTCTTCGGTGCGCTGTAGGATGCTGGCAATACGAATCTCTACGAACTCATCAAGGTTGCTGGCTGTGATGGCGAGAAACTTCACCCGTTCCAGCAGGGGATTGGTCGCGTCTTCGGCCTCTTCCAGCACGCGCCGGTTAAAGTCCAGCCATGACTCGTCTCTACCTATAAAGCGGCTTTGCTTGCGGGCGGGTGTTCCGGGCATAGGGTTTAGCGTTCAGATCGCAAGCTCTAAGTTTAGCCATTTTCACGAAAGCTGATAGCTCTTGTAACCGTTCGATGTAAATGGAAGATGAAAAACAGTGCGGATAATGCGCTATCAGCGGCCATATCGGTGCAGCTCCGGCTTCCTCCAGTTGACTCGCGGGCCAGCAGCCTTGAGGATGAAAATATAGCGAGGAGTTCGAAATGGGCGATAACGATTGCGAAGGTGGACGGTTGACGGCGCACGACGCGGCCATCGAGCTGTATCAAATCGCGGCGCTGATGCTGGCAGATGAGTCCCAGGCTGTCGAAGCAGTTGAGACGGCCGTGGCCCAGACTGCCATCGATCCCTGCGCGGAGGCTGAAGCCTCGATCGAAGCCGCGCGAGTAAACCTGGTCGAGACGGCGGTCGCGCGTCTCAGCCAGGCCGATCCAAAGGCTTTTGATGCACCGGCTCTATCAGAAAACGCCGGCAGCTGCATCGAGGACGACGACCTGTCCTCAGCCGGGATTTCCCCTAGCCAGCTCTCCGAAATGCTCACCGGACCAGGTCGGCGCACGCTGCGTGACTGGCTGGAGAAGCTTCCTGTCGCCCAGCGGGCAATTTTCGTGCAACGCGCAGTCCTCGGATGGGATAATGCCGCGGCTGCCGCATCGTTGAGCAAGGCCGCGCGGCGAACCTGGCAGCCTCGACAGATCAGCGAGCTCTTCCGGCTGGCCCTCTGCTCGCTGGCGAACTCGCTCGTGCATTCCGCGGCGGCGCAGGTCTGAACCAAACTAGTTTGCCGCAAGGCGGGCCGAACTCCCGCTGCCAAACGGCGCTGCTTGCCGCCGGTGGGGTCGTTTTTTTGAATACTTGCAGTCCTTTCCGCATCCAAAACCACGTAACCTGAAATGGACATCTGGTTCAGTTAGAGCGGGTTTGAGTTCTCCGCCGATGGAGTGATTTCGTGTTGAAAGCAAGTCTTGGCGGCAGCGGATTGTCCGCGTTGCTGCTGGCGATGGCCGCCTCTTCGGCCTATGGATTCCAATTGGGGCAGTCGGGCGGCGGGTCGACCGCGCAACCGGCGCCTCCGATTCCGGTCGTGCAGCCGCAGATCAACAGCACGAGCTTTCATGGAAGCGTGACGACGGAAAAGCCCGTCGCTGGAGTCTTGCCACTCTCGCTTGGCGACGCCATCGCGCGCGGGTTGAAGCACAACCTCGGACTGATTCTCACCAGCCAGAGCAGCCTCTCCGCGCGCGGACAGCAACTCGACCAATTGCAGGCGCTGCTGCCCGCGGTTGACGGCAACATCAAAGAAGCGGTTCAGCAGACTGACCTGCAGGCTGAGGGCCTGCGCATCCCGGGATTCCCCGCGATTATCGGCCCCTACGGATACACTGACCTGCGCGCCACGCTCAACTGGTCGCTGCTGAACCTGTCGGCTCTGCAGAACTATCTTGCCTCCAAGCACAACTTCGCGGGCACGAAGCTTTCGATCGATGACGCCCGCGATCTGGTGGTGCTCACCGTGGGCAATGCGTATCTCACCTGCATCGCTGACCGGAGCCGCATCGTCGAAGAGCAAGCCCAGGTGAATACTTCCAGGATTTCGCTCAATCAGGCGGTCAGCAATCACCAAGCGGGGATCTCTCCGCTGCTTGACGAACTGCGCGCGCGCGTCGATTACCAAACGCAACAGCAGGCCCTTATCACCGCGCATAACGCGTATGACAAGGACCGCATCGCGCTCGCCCGCGCCATCGGGCTATCCCTCGAGCAGAAATTTCAGCTGACGGACCAGGCGCCTTACGCCGCTCTCGACAACCTCGACGCCGACACTGCCGTGAAGCAGGCGCTGGCCTCGCGCAACGACCTGAAATCCATGCGCGAGCAGGTGGCGGCGGCGCAGCACTCGCGCAAAGCCGCCACGGACGAACGGCTGCCGGTGATCGGCTTCAACGGCGACTACGGCGACATCGGCGTGAACGTGCGACACTCGCACGGTACCGGCAACGCAACCGGAACGCTCGACGCGCCGATCTTCGAGGAGGCCAAACTTCGCGGGGACGCACAGCAGGCGCAATCGCAGCTCGATCAGCAGAGGGCGCGGCTGAGCGATCTCGAAGGGCAGATCGGCGCCGACGTGCGCGACAGCATTCTCGACATCCAGGCCGCGCAGAAGCAGGTCGCGGTATCGCGCAGCAATGTGGAGCTGGCGCGAGAGGCGCTGGATGAATCGCAGCAGCGCTTCAAAGCCGGCGTGGCCGATAACCTTGAAGTGTCGCAGGCGCTTGGCGCGCTGGCCGCGGCCGACAACCAGTATGTGAATAGCCTTTACCAGCACAATGTCGCCAAGCTTTCGCTGGCGCGCGCGCTCGGTGTGGCCGGCAATGACTACAAGACTTACGTTGGAGGAAAGTAATTGTGGCGGACGAAAACCCCGAGCAGGACAACAAAGCGCAGAACCAGAATGCGCAGAAGACCGGAGAAAAGCTTGAGAGCGAGCCGGCCGATCCGCGCGCGAAATCACGCCGCAGGTTCATCATCATCGGCGTGGTCGCGATTCTTGTCGTCGGCGCTCTGCTCTTCTGGTGGCACTCCACTTTTTACGAAAGCACAGATGACGCGCAGGTGAACGGGCATCTGATTCAGGTGAGCTCGCGCATTGCCGGCAACGTGGTCAAGGTCAACGTTGAGGACAACCAGAACGTCGAAGCCGGAACCGTACTGGTGGAGCTCGATCCAAAGGATTTTGAGAACGCCGTCCAGCAGGACGAGGCCAATCTCGCAAGCGCCGAGGCGGCGTATGAGGCCGCGCGCGTGGACGTGCCGGTCATCCACATCAACACCGGCTCGACGTTGTCGTCGGCGGGCGCGGATGTATCGAGCGCCGAGGCGACGGTAGGGCAGGCGGAGAGGCAGTTGCAGGGGGCGCGTGCCGGCGTGGCGCAGGCCAAGGCGAACGCGACAAAATCGCAATCCGATTTGGAGCGCTACACGCCTCTGGTCCAGAAAGACATCATCTCCAAACAGCAGTTCGACTCGGTGGTTGCCACAGCGGATGCGAACAAGGCGGCGCTGGCGCAGGCACAGGCCAATCTTCAGGGCGCGGAGGACGGGGTCCGCATCGCGCATGAGCGGGTGGCGCAGGCGCAGGCGAGTCTGCAGACGGCGCAGACGGGACCGCAACAGGTCGCGATTCAGAAGTCCAAAGCAGACGAGGCGGCCGCAATGGTGCAGCAGGCGCAGGCCAAGCTTGCGCAAGCCAAGTTGGACTTGAGCTACACGAAGATCGTCGCTCCGGAAGCCGGCATCGTCACCAGCAAGAGCGTGGAAGTGGGCCAGAACGTCGGCGTCGGTCAGAACATGATGACGCTGGTGTCGCTCGACGACATCTGGGTGACGGCCAACTTCAAAGAGACGCAACTGGACCACATGCGCGCGGGACAACTCGTCACCATTGGCGTGGACGCCTATGGCGGCCGCAAGTACGACGGCAAGGTGACGCAGATCGGCGGCGCAACCGGCTCTGTGCTCAGCCTCTTTCCGCCGGAAAATGCCACAGGCAATTATGTGAAGGTGGTGCAGCGGGTTCCGGTACGGATCGACTTCACCAAACCGAATCAGATCTCCAACCACCTGCTGCGCCCCGGCATGTCGGTCGAGCCCAAGGTGAGGGTGAAGGACTAGCAGCGGTCGAGCCACATTGAGGTCCGCTCCTGAGGCGGGCCTCGGCATTTTGATATTCACAGAATCATTTCCCTTCTGGCGGCATCTTCTTCATAGTTGTTCTTGAGCCATGCCGGTCGCGTTAGATTTTTTTCTCAAATACGGATACCTGGTCCTGTTCGTCTGGGTGCTGGTGGAGCAACTGGGGGTGCCGATCCCCAGCGTGCCTCTGCTGCTGACCGCGGGCACCCTGACCGCGACCCATAAATTGAATCTGCCGCTGGTGCTGACCGCGGTTCTGCTGGGCAGCCTGGTCAGCGACAGCGCGTGGTACTGGATGGGCAAGCGATACGGCGGAACCGTAGTGAAGCTGCTCTGCCGCCTTTCGATGGAGAGCAGCACCTGCGTGCGCCGCACCGAGAACCTCTTCACCAAACATGGAGCGGGCGCGCTGGTGGTAGCGAAATTCGTTCCCGGCTTTGGCTCAGTGGCCGCGCCCATCGCTGGGCAAACCGGCATGCGGTACCACCTGTTCGCGATTTATGACATTGCCGGCATTCTGCTGTGGGCCATCTGCTTCACGGTCGGCGGACGGTTCTTCGGCGTCGTGCTGACGCGGCATCCGCATGCGTTGGCGTGGGTGGCGCGGTTCGGGTTCGTTTTGTTCATCCTGCTCCTGCTGGGATTTTTTATCTGGCGGTTTTTCCGCCAGCGCGCTTTTCTGCGCGAGTTCCGGATGGCGCGGCTAGACCCGCAGGAGCTGAAGGCGATGCTCGATCGCGGCCAGCCCGTCTATATTATTGACCTGCGCCATCCGCTCGATTACCTGCCCGATCCGAGGACGCTGCCGGGCGCGATCCTTTTGAGCCCAGACAAGTTGATGGCGCAGAGCGAGGAGATTCCGCGGGACCGGGACGTGGTGCTGTTCTGCACCTGCCCGAGCGAGGCAACGGCGGCGAAGACGGCCTTGGCTATCCGCAAGCTGGGGATCTATAGGGTGCGCCCGCTGCTGGGCGGCTTCGACGAGTGGAAGCGGCTGGGGTATCCGCTGGTGGACATAGCTCCCGTCGCGGCTTGAAATTTTGTTGAGCTCTCCTTTGTTTTGTTCGGTTTAGCTGCGGTTTCCGAGTGTAAGTCCCAAGATTTTAATTATCTGCCTATATCTCCAGGCCGATCAATCGGTTTGCGGTTGCTGGTCATCTCTGGCCATGCGAAGCAGCAGGCAGAAAGCTGCACCCCTTTGTAGCCCGCGGCATTGAGGTTGGGCCTTTTCTTTTGGCGATGCCCTTTCCTTTTGGCGAATTTTTCAATGGTCATTGAATTTAAATGCTTTAGCGGAAACTGACTGGTAAGCATGTGTAGTGATTCGACTTACGGCTATCAGTGTCATTCCATTCTGTTTAGATCGGCAAAAAAGGAAATGCGCAGCTTGCGGCTGCGCTCTCTTTCTTGCGGTCTCCTCTGTTTTGTTCGATTTAGCCGCGGCTTCCAAGTATAAGTCCCAAGATATCAACATCTGTGTATATCTCCAAGCAAGTCAATTGGTTGGCGGTTGCTGCTGCGGACGAGGACGGGCCGGAGCCTAGGACCTCCCACCAACGGTTTGTAAACTTCGGCGATATTTTGAGGTCGGGCCTTTCTTTTGGCGGAATTTTCAATGGTCATTGATTCTAGATGCTTTAACGGAAACTGACCGGTAAGCATGTGTAATGATTCGACTTGCGGCTATGAATGTCATTTCATTATGTTTGGCTCGGCAAAAAGAAAATGCGCAGCTTGCGGCTGCGCTTTTGCGAGGAATTTTGCCCTCTATATTTAGTTTAGCAAATTGGGGTAATTCAACTGCATTGAGTATCGTTTCTGTTTTGTTGAGGTTGCGCCTTTCAGGGGCTTGACAGGGTTTAGAGGCTGGCGGTTGAGGAAATGAGGGGCGCGCCCTATGCTATCTCCAGCAGTTGTGGAGAGCGGCATGGCCTGGACCGAATCCTTTTCCTGCAACGTGTGCGGGAAAGGAGAACGCGAGGACGCGAACGACTGGTGGCTGGCGTGGGAGGAGAAGGTCTCGCCTACTCCCAATGACGAGCAGCCGGTGATGAAGGTGACGCACTGGAACGAGTTCCTGTCCCATGACGCCACGGCGAAGCATTTGTGCGGAGCGCGGTGCGCGCAGACACTGCTCGATCGCTGGATGCATATGGTGGGCGAGTAGCGGGGGGATTTTCGCGTTTGGTTTGCCAGTTGAATTTCCTGTAGGTCATTTAGCGATCTACGCACACTCTTTCATTCACCGCGATAAGCTGCTGTTTGGAGTTCCAATTGAAACTCGTCGCTGCTTCGATCATGATCCTTCTGAGCGCATGCGCTCCCGCGCATGCGGACTTGTCCGCAATTCATACCCAGGGCCTTCCGCAGACCGCGAGCGTGATGTCAGCCTTCGACAACGCGCAGCAACTAGAATCGTATACAGATCACTGGGTCGCGAACTGGAGCTATCCCATTCCGAAGCAGGCGGCCGCTGAGCATCTGGGAATGGATCTCGGTATTCTCAAGGCCGCGGTGAAAGAACACCCTGACAATGAGGAACTTCTTCTCCTCACGGCCCTCGTCGCTCACTATGCCTACAACGTTGACGCGGGCGATGTGTATGACCTGGTGCTCCAGTCTCTGACCGAGGCGGCAAAGCTTCGTCCTTCTGACATTCGCCCAGAATGGTTCCGCGCGGATTTCATCTGTCAGACCGACAGTCCTGTCCCCGGCGCAAATGCTTTTCTTGCCCTGGAGGCCGCCCACCGGCGGCAAGATCTACCTGCGGCGTTCTGGGACAATTACATGGCTTGCACTCTGGTTACGAATATGCCAGCCCACGTGCTCAGAGCCGCGGACAACCTAGCAGAGATGAACGCCGCGTCCAATGATCTGCGCACCTTCTATACGAAACTTGCGCGCAATAGTTTTGTATCTGTTGACCCCAAGAAAAACTACGATGCAAAAGAGGCTTGGTATTCAACCTCCGCTGCCTCGGATTGGGATTTCACCTCAACTGCATGCGGACTGCGGCTCCGCGTTCCCTCAACATGGAGAGTGGACCGTCTGGAACTCGACAAGGATATATGCGCAGCAGTTTTCTCCACAGGACCTTACAGTGCTCCTGGGGGGCTGCTGAGTCCGGAGATCGTCATTATCGTAAGAAGGCCGGTGAATCAGGAGACGTTGGCTGATTTCCTGCACCGGTTCACTCAAAAAGGCACATTTAGAACCGTACAACCGCTATACTGCCCCGCCTCCGCTTGTCTCGCCGCAGACGGATTTGAGTCAGGCATATATGGTAAAGACGGCGACAGCCTTCCTCGGGTGATCGCGTTCGAACGGGATCAGCCTCAATATCCCGGACTGCTTTTTGAATCTCCTCAAGCCCCGCCAGCTTCTCCTTCCACATCAGGCACTCAGTTTTCGCGGCCCAACCAAACGCTGGGGCGTATACCAGGCAAGCTCTACTAAACTATCGCTCTTGACACAGCGTCTTCCATCGAACCGCACGCTATCGCCGATTTTGAGTTTTTCCTAAAACACTTGCAACTGGAATGATCCAACCCCACCCTTCGCCCACGGAGGTCCATGGCGTAGAAGTTACTCGGCTGCCGCCATTCGGAGTAGGAGAATCCGATAACAAGCAGTCGGCAGTCGTTCTTACGGAGCCTCTCGCATAACCGCCAATTAGTATGAGTGTTGTGCTTGTGTGTTTCGTGCGTGGGAGCTTCTATTGGCATACGACGACCTGAGAGAGTGGATCAAGGCGCTGGAGCGGGCGGGCGAGTTGAAGCGCGTTCGCGAGGAAGTGGACCCGGTGCTGGAGATCGCAGAGATCACCGATCGGGCTTCGAAATCCGGAAAACGAGGGGCTGTAAAAAACGGCTCCCCTCTCGGCGGACCGGCGCTGCTGTTTGAGAAGGTGAAGGGGTATCCGGGCGCGAGCGTGCTGATGAACCAGTTCGGCAGCGAGCGGCGGATGAAGCTGGCGCTGGGTGTTGACTCGCTCGATGAGATTGCCGGACGGATTCGCGCGCTGCTCGAGGTGAAGTCTCCCGAAGGGTTTCTGGAAAAGCTGAAGATGCTGCCGATGCTCGCCGAAGTCGGGAAGTACTTTCCCAAGACGATTGCAGCGAAGGACGCGCCGTGCAAGCAGGTGGTGAAGCGGGAGAACTTCAGCGTGCTGGATTTTCCCGTGCTGCAGTGCTGGCCGCTGGACGGCGGGCGGTTTATTACGCTGCCCTGCGTGGTGACGCGCGATCCGAAGACGGGCAAGCGCAATGTGGGGATGTATCGCATGCAGGTGTATGACGGGCGGACGACGGGCATGCACTGGCAGCGGCAGAAGAATGCGGCGGAGCATCTGCGCGAGCGGCTGCGGGCGGCAGTGGGTACGACGGCGGCGCAGGTCAACGCGATGGCGGAGACTGCGGGAGGTACCGCAAACATAGCGCTGGGCAATTTCAAAGACGACCGGCTGGAGGTGGCGGTGGCGATCGGGACGGATCCGGGGACAACGTTTGCCGCGATTGTGCCGGCTCCTCCAGAGGTGGAAGAGTACCTGATCGCGGGATTTCTGCGGCAGAAGCCGGTGGAGCTGGTGAAGTGCGAGACGGTCGACCTGGAGGTTCCGGCCAATGCGGAGATTGTGCTGGAAGGATATGTGAAGCTGGACGAGCTGCGGAGCGAAGGGCCGTTCGGCGACCACACCGGCTTCTACACGATGGAGGAGGAGTATCCCGTCTTCCACATTACCTGCATTACGCATCGCAAGGACCCGGTGTACGCGTCGACCATTGTGGGCAAGCCTCCGATGGAGGACGCGTGGATGGGAAAGGCGGTGGAGCGGATTTTTCTGCCGCTGATGCGGCTGACGCTGCCGGAGATTGTGGACATCAATCTGCCGGTGGAGGCGGTGTTCCACAACCTGATGATCGTGTCGATGCGGAAGAGCTATGCCGGGCAGGCGCGGAAGGTGATGAACGGGATCTGGGCGATGGGCCAGGCGATGTTCACCAAATGCGTGATTGTGGTGGACGAGGACTGCGATGTGCAGGACCTGGCAGAGGTAACGCTGAGAGTGGCGAACAACATCGATCCGGAGCGCGATATCCAGTTCACGCTGGGGCCGGTGGATTCGCTCGACCACGCATCGCGGATGCCGAACTTCGGAAGCAAGATGGGCATTGACGCGACGCGCAAGTGGGCGGCGGAGGGCTTCAGCAGGGCGTGGCCGGCGCTGATCGAGATGGACGCGGCGACGAAGGCGCGGGTGGACGCGATCTGGAAGAAGCTGGGGATCGAGGGCTAGTTCCGGACCGCGCCGCTGCGCGAGTTTTCAGGGCCGGAGGTCGAAGGCGGGCCGCAGGCTTCCATCCATGTAAAACGGAACCGAGCTATGCTCGTGGACGATGCGCCAATCGCCGGAGACGCGCTCGAGGCAGAGTGTCTCGCGCATCCAGAAGTCAACCGGCTGGTCGGCTCCCTTTTTCTTTCCGCTGAGGCGCATGTAGCCGTGGGCAAAGGCGCTGTTTCCGCTGACAGTGATCTGGAAATCGCGCGGCTCGATGGTGACGGGGCCTTCCCAGGAATCCAGCCAAGCCTGCTTTTCGCTGAGGTCGATGCCGCGATGGACGAGCGGCGGAGCGAGATTGAAGATGTCAGCGTCGCGGGTGTAAAGGGCGGCGATGCCCCGCGCATTCTTGTTGCGGTGCGCTTTGGATGTTTCTTCGAGAAGGGAGAGGATGGCCGTCTGGTCTTGTGTAATTTGATCGGCTGCGGAGGGGTTGAGGGTTGCTGTGTTCATGGCGGTTCTCCTTAGGCGTTGGATTGGCGTTGCAGCTTGCGTTCCTGCAAAGCAGGACTACCTGGAAGGGAACATGATTTCGGTGACGAGCTGGTCTTCGGGCGTGGTTCGGGGATCGTTGACGTAATGCTCAATGTTGAAGCCGGGGCGGAGCGGGATCTTTTTCTCGGCAACGATTTCGAAGACGCGGCCTGAGGCCTCGGGGAGTTGCGAGAAGGATCCGGTAAGAATGAAGCGGGAGAATTTTCCACCGTCGAAGAGCGTGTGCTCAAGGCCTTTGGGAAGTTCTTTGGGCTCGGCGGCGGTAGAGACGCCAGCGCGATAGATCTTTCTTTCCCGGTCGTAGAGGCTGAAATATTTCTCGATGGTGTTGTGTTTCGCGATGGCGGGAGTGAGTTGATGGAGTTGCTGCCAGGCCTGCGGTGCGCTGGTCTGAAAGGGGCCGGTTTTCTCGACGTAGACGTAGTGAGTTTTCGGCCAGGTGACGGTGTCGGGTTTTTCGTTGAGTGGCATGATTGGCTCCTGTTTAATTTTCTTCCTGCTGGAAGCGCATGAGTTCGTCGGTGTGCAGGCGGGCTAATTCCGATGCGAGGGTGACAGGGCGATTGAAGAGCATTTCGACATAGCGGCGGAGGTGATCGAGGCAGGAGGCGGCGATGGGGATGCCTTCGCCGGTCTTGGCGAGAATGAATGCGCCCTGTATCACGGCCTGGGTATAGAGGGCGAGACTGCGCGGGGTCCAGTCGGCATGGACGGCGTATTCCTGCATGGCTTGGGCGATGTCGGACTCAAGAGTGGCAGCGTGGCTGGTGATGCTCTGGTGGCAGGCATCGCATATTTCGGGATGGGTGAGGTAGACCTCCTGCACCATGGTTCCGGCGAGGCAAGTGAAGTCGGGCAGCTCGCCCCCGAGGAGGGCCTTGCGGAAATCGATATAAGCGAGGAGACGATCGAGGGGGTCGGAGTGGAGGCGGTAATCCGCGCCTGCGAACAGGCCGCCGGTAAGGGTGTTCCAGTGCTGGATGGCGGCGAGGGCGAGGTCCCCCTTACCTTTGAAGTGATGAAAGAAGCTGCCTTTGGTGAGGCCAGCGGCTTCGCAGACGTCTTCGATGCGGGTGGCGGAGTAGCCTCGCGCGCGGAAGATTTGGAGGGCGGAGTTGAGGATACGAGTTTTTGATTCGTGCGGGGCGTGGGTGGTGTGTAGTTTGGCGCTCATTTATGGTGTACCAACTGTTCGGTATGAAACATACCGGATGGTTGGTATGGATGTCAAGCCCTGACTTCAAGTTGCCTGTTCGGGAGAGTGTTGCTTGCCGGAAAGACAATTGTCCAGTTCACACAGATACTAGATTTGAGTCGGGGGAGGGGGTAATAAAGGCGAATGACAAAATGTCACAACGGCAAAAACGACATGTTGTCGCAGTTCGCTACTTCTTGGACAAATTGTCATAAATATAATGGCCAAATAATAATTGGGGCGGGTTTAATAATTAATTTCGCCAATTAAATGAATTTCTTTGCCATAATAAATATGTCAAGAGATATTTTGAGACTTGAACGGAGAGAGTGGGAATTGAACCCGTAGCGCCGTGAACGCTACCCATGGAGGCTTATAAGGCCCCTGCAAGGACCACGAAGCGGACTCTCTCCAAAAAAGAAAAGCCGGTTTTGGACGCCGGTAAAGTGTGCCGAGCAAGCACAAACGAGGGCGGAGGAGCTTTTGGACGGCTTCTCCGCTTTTCTCTGTTCACAATTATCTGTTGCCCTATGGCTGAAGGCAAGGTGGATAGAGCAGCGTTTGAAGTTTTTTTTGTAAAGTGGTTCAGTATTCAGTATGAGGATAGATCGGAGCCATGCGGTTTGATAGGAGTCGAGACCCACGTGCTGCTGAAGCTGCTTCGCGGAGATTCCCTTCTTTGCGTCCATGACGAGCGAGATTGCCGTGAACCGTTTCGAGAGCGGGATGCGCGAGTCGTGGAAGATCGTGCCGGACGTCAACAGGATAATCAACGCCGGAAATGCGTTTTAATACTTCGACTTAATCACGTAGGTTGCCCCGAAGGTGAATTGGAATGAGTTCTTCATTGTGGGCGGCAGCGAGACCGGAGGGTTGTTGAGGTAGCTGTCGAGGGTTCCGACGGAGAAGCTCAGGCTTTTGTAGAAGGGGATGGCGAGGGTGTCGGACTCGTTCGCGGAGTAGGCGCTGGAATTGTTGTAGGCGGGGATGAATTCGACCTGCTGGTTGAATAGGAGGCCGTTGGGGAGCTTGAGCAGGTAGACTCCGGCGAAGGTGGACCCGATGAGGTTCTGGCTGGCGCCGCTGGAGTTGATGAAGCTCTGCTTTTCGTACTGGATGGTGGCCTTGATGTCCAGCTCTTCATTGGGGTGCTTGAGGATGGTATCGCCGATGCCGCCGCCGTAAATCTGCTGCAGATCGAGACCCTGGCTGAAGTTGTGGTCGAAGGCGGTCTGGACGAGTCCGTAGGCGCGGGGCGAGAAGTATTGGTCGCGCTCGGCCTCGGCGTGGTAGATGGCGCTCTTGGTGCTGCTGGCGGGAGTGAAAACGCCGCCGGTGGTGAATGCGGGCTGGGTGATTTTTCCGTAAGAGGCGTTGAAGTCGACGGTGGTGCGGTTTTTAGGGTCGAGCCAGTCGATGCTGGGAATGACGCGCGCGAGAGCGACGGCTCCAGTAAAGGTGTATTGCTTCTGGGTGGCTTCGACGATGGTGGCGCCAGCGGTGAGGCCGCCATTCCACCCGGTAGAGAGGCTGGGATGGCCGAAGACCTCGCGGTTGAGCGTGTCCTCGTCGATGATGAACTGCGCGTCGTTTACCGGGATGGGCTGGATGGTGGCGTTATTGTCGGCATGAACGGTGATGAGGCTGTCTGCGATGGTGAGGGTTCCCTCGGGAAGGTTGGCCGGGAGCTTGCCGCGACGGGGTGTCGCGTTCTTATCCATGACGGCCATTTTTGTTCTGGTGCGGAGCTCTTTGATCTTGTCCCATGGAACGATAATGTCGCCCACGATATCATTGTGAAAGGTAACTTTGCCGCCGACTTCGCGGAGGAAGGTGCCGGAGAGCTGGTCTCCATTGATGAAGATGATGACATCGGGAGGCGGCCCGGGCGCGGCCTTGGGTGCTGACTTAGTTTTACCGCCGCCGAATAGCGTGGGTGAGTCGGCATGGCAAAGGCCAATGGCGGTGAAGGAAAGAAGCGCAAGCAGAAGAGCAAAAAGGACAGGGCGGGTGGTCAGATTCCTATGCATAGAAGAGTCTCTTTCCCTGAGATCGGATTTTGGGCCGAGGTTTGTTCCTGATTCTAATGTCGGGGATTCCGAAAGTGTAGCCGCGTTGCGGCTGGAACCTCTGTTGAGTATGGTAACTCCCGCTAAAAGCTGTTTCCATTGTGGGAGTTTGCCTGTAAGATTCCGTTGTCCGCGGGAGCCGTTGCTTTTACATGTCGAAAATCCTGTTTAAAGAAGTCGAAAGCCCGACCGAGCTCGAACAGATCCACGCGTTGAACCATCGTGTTTTTGCCGAAGAGATCGCGCAACATCCGCGGCATCCCTCGGGAATGCTGGTCGACCGCTTCAACACGCAGAACCGTTATTTTGTTGCTGTTTCGGACGGCAGAGTGATTGGAATGATCTCGGCGCACGACGGTCCGGAGTTTTCGGTGACGCGGCGATTGCCGGATCCAGGATTGCTGCAGAGCTTTGAGCGTCCGGTGGAGGTGCGGCTGCTGGCCATCGATCCCGAGGCGCGGAACCGGACGGTGCTGGCCGGGTTGCTGTGGCAGGTGTATGACTTTGCGGTGTCGGACGGCTTTTCTCACATGCTGATTTCGGGGATCAGCGAACGGGAGCGGATGTACCGGAAGCTGGGGTTCTTCTCGCTGGGCCCGGCGGTTGAGGAAGGGTCGGCAAGTTTTATTCCCATGGCGATGGCGATCGGCGAACGAAACAAGACGGAGCGTGTTTGCCTGCATGAGCGGCGATGGAACCGGTTTGTAGAGCGGGAGACAGGCGGGACGCGCGAGAGCGATGGAATGCGGGAGCCGATCAGCCTGATGCCGGGGCCGGTGTGCATTCATCCGCGGGTAGCGCGGGCGTGGGCTTCGCCACCGGTTTCGCATCGCTCGGCGGCGTTTACGGAGAGCTATGAGGAGGTCAGGTCGGGGCTGAATCGGCTGGTGAAGGGAATGGAAGTAACGCTCTTTCCCGGCGCCGGAACTCTGGCCAACGACGCGGTGGCGGCGAACCTGAAAGCGATCTTCGGCCATGAAGAAGGGCTGGTTCTGAGCAACGGCGAATTCGGCGAGCGGATTGCGAAGCAGGCGACTTGCGCGGGGCTCAAGTTCAAGCAGTTGAAATTTCCGTGGGGGAAGCCGTGGTCGCGCGCCGGGATTGAGGAGGCGCTGGAGCGCCGGCCGGCGTGGGTGTGGGCTGTCCACCTGGAGACGAGCACGGGCGTGCTGAACGATATTGAACGGCTACAGCAGCTCGCCGCGGATGCGGGCAGCTCGGTGGCGCTGGATTGCGTGAGCAGCCTGGGGGCAGCTCCGATTGCAAACGTGGGAAATCTGCTGCTGGCGAGCGGAGTCTCGGGCAAGGCGCTTGCTTCCTATGCCGGGCTGGCGTTTGTTTACCTGAGCAGCGAATGCCGGGAGCTCCTGGCGGAGAAGGTGCTGTGCCCGTCATACGATCTGCTGCGCATGCATCAGACGTGCGGGCCGCTGACTACAGTTCCGTCGCCGCTGCTGTTTGCGCTGGCGCGATCGCTTGAGGATATCTGCGGATCGCCGGAGGCGCTGGCGCGCCGTTTCCGCGAGCACCGGGAGATGGGCGTGCAGACGCGTCGCGCGCTGCGAGTGGCGGGATTGACTCCGCTGGCCGCGGAGGAGATTGCCGCGCCGACGATCACGACATTTGCGCTGCCGTCGGCGGAGTTTCCGTGGCAATGTCTGGAGGCGGGCTACCAGATCGCGCATGAGTCGTCGTACCTGCAGAAGCGGGGCTGGGGACAGATTGCGACGATGGGAAGCCTTTCCGCCGCCTCGCTAGCGCCGTTGTTTCAGGCGCTGAGCCGCAAGGCAATTGGGCAGATGGCGCACGCGTAGCCCACCGGCCGGAAAGCATGGGCTATATTCGCGAAATTCTGGCCGACTCCCACATTGCAGCGGTTGCGATTGCGGTGCTTCTCCTCGAATCCGTCATCTCGGGATGCATAGCCTTATGGGGTCCACTTTGCCGCGCCGCGATCTTCTTGTTCACAGCAGTTGCAATTCGTGATGTGCCTTATGTTTCTCGAACTTTGACCCTATCTGACCGACTCATGCTGACAAATACATCGTTGTATTTTTTCGACGGGTTGATCAGTCTTGCGGCGGCGTGGTTCCTGTCGCGCTGGATTTTTGGAGCGGGTCCGGTCCAAAGCTTAGGCCACTATCGAAACGCGCTGGCAAGGAGAAGCAATGCTGGATAGGATGAAGCCTGCCTTGGTGGAGAGCTACGTCGGCGCAATCGGGCTCGGATACTTACTGGCAGAGACCATTTTGCATTTTGTGAGCATTTTTTCTTCGCCTGTTGCGGGCTGGTTTGCGCGGTACGAGTATTTAAAACCGCTATCGGGCATGAGACCACCTTCACCTTCCCCACTCGAATTCGCAGTTCCGCAAGTGGTGGAGTTCGTCCTACTTTCAGTTCTTTGGTATATTCTGCTGCGCTGGCTTTACTTCAGTCCCGTGAAAAGGGAGACTGCTGAACTAGCGCCGGATTTGAATCAGGCCGATTGATTGCGCTTTTGGCGCGGGCGCACAATTTCTTCTAAGATTTAAGTATGTCGATCACGCGAGAGCAGGCTCTGGATTTTTTCCGCTCCGATGACCTTATCGGGTTGGGAATGGAGGCCGATGCGGTGCGGCGCAGGCTGCATCCTGAAGGCGTGGTGACGTACATCATCGACCGCAACATCAACTACACAAATTTCTGCACGGAGTATTGCACGTTCTGCGCGTTCTATCGTCCGCTGAAGGGCAAGATGGCGAGCGAGGGGTACATCCTCGATTTTGAGACGATCTACGCAAAGATTGCGGAGACGCTGGAGATGGGCGGGACGGGCGTGCTGATGCAGGGCGGTCTGCATCCTGACCTGAAGATCGAGTGGTTCGAGCGGCTGCTGCGGGGGATCAAGCAGCGGTTTCCGCAGATATGGCTGCATTGTTTTTCGGCGTCGGAGATTCTGGCGATTGCCGAGTACAGCGACTTATCGGTGCGGGATACGATCATGCGGCTGCGGGACGCGGGGCTGGATTCGATTCCGGGCGGCGGCGCGGAGATTCTCGACGACGAGGTGCGGCACAGGATTGCGCGGCTGAAGTGCGGGACCGAAGAATGGGTGCTGGTGCATCGCACGGCGCACGAGCTGGGCATGAGGACCACGGCGACCATGATGTTTGGTGTGGGCGAGACCATGGAGCAGCGCGTAAACCACTTTGAGCAGGTGCGGCGGTTGCAGGAAGAGACGGGCGGATTCACCGCGTTTATTCCCTGGAGCTTTCAGCCGCACAACACGGCGCTGGGCGGCCGCGGCTGGGATGAAGCGACTTCGGTTGAGTACCTGAAGGTGCTGGCGATTTCGCGGCTGTATCTCGACAACATCGAAAATGTGCAGTCGAGCTGGGTGACGCAGGGGCTGAAGGTGCTGCAACTGGGGCTTCGCTTCGGCGGGAACGACGTTGGCTCGGTGATGCTGGAAGAAAATGTCGTGAAGGCGGCGGGAACGTCGAACTGCACGACGGAAGAAGAGCTGCGGCGGATCATTCGAGACGCCGGATTCAAGCCGGTGCAGCGAGACACGCTGTATCGGACGATGTTCTTGAACTAACTGTTCCGTCTACGGGTGGATGACGCGCAGACCGAGATGCTTCTCAAACGGATCGAAGTCGTGATCGCGGTGGAGAAGGGAGTGGCCTTCGGTCAGGCAAAAAGTAGCGATCAGACAATCGATGGTCTTACGGATTGTGTGGCCATGAGCGCGGAGGAAGCGGTAGTTCTGGGCCGAGGCCATCGCCCGCGCTTCTCCTCCGGTATCGAAAATTTCGAACCGGGATAGCTCCCGGCGTACCCGCGTGAAGGCTGAGTCGGCGCGAATGCCTTGAAGGGTCTCACACAGGATGAGGTCAGTGAGCCCCAGAGGCAGACGGCCAAGTTCCCGGTCAAGCCAATCTGTGTGGGGATTGACGGTCCCAGCGAGATAGTCAATCCAGACGGTTGTATCCACGATAGTCACGTCGGGGAGCTACTCCCGAACCCGGCTGAGGCGCGACTGGTTCAAGTTTCCCTCCCATTGGACCTTGCCACGCAAGCGGCGAGTGGCGATTTGGGAGTGCGTCTTCACAAGCAGGCGGAGGCCAGCTTCGACAGCCGCCCGTTTGGTGCGTGCGCCGCTGGAGCGCATAGCCTGATGAATCAGCTGGTCGTCGAGTTCGATATTTGTGCGCATGAGTGTGAGTCCTCGATGTGTAAGAATCTCACATTTATGTGTATCAATTCAAGTTTGGCAGCGATCTATAGCTTGCCATACCTAGAACCTCGATGTAATATGGGTCTCCAATGCCTGCGCGCGAGACAAATCCGAATTTTATGAATGGTGTGCCGGAGTTGCTGATACTTCGGCTGCTCGAGCACGAGGAGATGTACGGATATGAGATCGTGCAGGCGATCCGCGACCGCACAGACGCGGTGATCGCAGTTGGCGAGGGTGTGGTGTATCCGGTGCTGCATGGATTGGAGCGGGATGGGGCCTTAAAATCGCGGCGCGGCACTGTGAATGGCCGCAGCCGGATTTACTACTCCGTGACGCGCGCAGGCTCGCGCCGACTCGCTGATTTATCGGCGACATGGAAGGGCTTGGCGGCGGCGATCCACAAGATGCTGGCGGGAGGTCAAGATGGCGAAGCAATTCAACGAACTTCGTGAGCGGCTGCTGCGAGCGGGTGTAGCTCCCCGGCATGTAGCGAGGTATCTGAGGGAACTTTCCGATCACCTTGCGGATTTGATTGCGGAAGAGGAACGCGGGGGCCGCAGCCGGGCCGATGCGGAATCGGCGGCGATGAGGCGTCTGGGTGCGATGGAGGATCTTTGCAGGGCGATGACGGAGCAACGCCGGTTGCGGTCATGGAGCGCCCGTGCGCCGTGGGCGGTGTTCGGCGGGGGCTCGCTGCTGGTTTTGGCGGCGGCGTATTTTGTTGCGTGCGCATATCTGTGGTTTCTGTGGCAGGTATTCTTGCCGGGAGCCGATACCCCTTTCGGCCAGCGAAACGCCGGGCCGATATATGGGTGGCAGAATATTTGTTTTCAGGCTGGAAAATACTTCTACATTGCGGCGCCGGTCCTGGTGGGATGGGGAATGGCGTGGGTCGGGGCTCGGCAGCGAGTGAGGGCAGTGTGGCTGGCGGGGGGACTTGCCTTGATCGCATGGATGGGCAGCACAGCGCACATTCAGGCGAGCCGAACGGCGGTTCCTGGTGGACTCGGACATATTCGCATGGATTTTTTTGCGCCTGGGCAGAATCTCGCTGGGATGCTGGTGACGTTTGCGATCGTGGCCATGCCATATGTGATCTGGCGATGGCGAAGGGCGGAGTCGCTTTCCTAGGCGACAGCCGCGGGTTTCCAAGTCCGTATGCTTCTCTCTCTGGCGTGCCAAGATTAAGGCATGAACGATCAGGAGAAGGTACTGGTTCTTGCGAAGCGGGACGAGCCTGAGTTTGCAAGGCTGAAGGGCGTGCCGCATGTGTTGTCGTATGATTCCTCGGCGGCGGCCAGGGGAGAAGTAACGGCAATTCTGCATTGGTCGGGCACGCGGGCGATACTGCGCGACGCATTCGCCGGATGCAGAAATCTGCGATGGATACACTCACGATTCGCGGGCGTGGATGGCCTGCTGTTTCCTGAATTGGTGAGCAGCGGAGTTGTGTTGACCAACGGCAAGGGCGTATACAGCGCGGCTCTGGGTGAATTTGCGCTGGCGGCGATTTTGTATTTCGCGAAAGAGATTCCGCGTTTGCGCCGAGATCAGGCGGCTGAGAAGTGGGCTCCGTTTGAGATGGAGAGGATTGCCGGGCAGACGGTAGGAATTGTGGGCTATGGAGATATCGGCCGCGCGGCGGCAACGCGGGCACACGCTATGGGGATGCGGATACTTGCGACCAAGCGGCATCCTGCTCAGGAGGCTGATCCGCTGATTGAGCGCTTCTTCCTTCCCGCCGAATTGCGGGCAATGCTAGCGCTTTGCGACTACGTTGTGGTTGCCGCGCCGCTTACCCCGGAGACGCGGCACATGATCGGCGACGCTGAATTTGGAGCGATGAAGTCGACGGCTGTTCTCATCAACGTGGGGCGCGGGCCGGTGATTGACACGGACGCGATGGTGCGCGCGCTGAACTCAAAGCGGATCAGGGGCGCGGGGCTGGATGTAGTGGATCCAGAGCCATTGCCGGCAGGCCATGCGCTGTATGGAATGGACAACGTTCTGCTTTCGCCCCACTGCGCCGATATGGTGAGGGGCTGGACCGAGGATGCGATGCGCTTTTTTCTGGAGCAGTACGCGAGGTTTCGGAACAATCAGCCGCTGCTGAATGTGGTGAACAAGGGGCTTGGGTATTGAGGCTGGGCAGCGGGCGAGCCCACTTTCGCCTAAGTGACAAGCGCCGCTTGATCCAGGGGGCAAACTAGTGCATAGTTTGTCCTGCATTCTGAACTATGTTTCTTCGCGCTACAAAGGCGGCTTTGCTTGCGATTGCTGCTCTTCCGGCTTGCGTGAGCCTTCGCTCGGACACTGCATCGCAGCCGCCCTCGCGTATGGACCGCCTGCCCCGCGTAACTCTTTGGGCATGGGAGCGTTCCGAAAACCTCAGCCCTGCCGACCCGGCACTGTTCGCGATCGCGTATCTCGATCAGACGCTGACTATAGGGCTCACCGTTCAGGCGCATCCGCGACGTGACCCGATTATTTTCGCGGCGAATGCAACTCGGATTCCGGTGGTCCGTATCGAGACCGCCCGGCATGCGCTGCTTGATGCTGAGACGCGCTCCGAAGCAATTCAGGCGATTCTCCTATCTGCGCGTTCGCCGGGCATCGGCGCCCTGCAAGTGGATTTCGACGCGACCCGCTCTCAGCGGGAATGGTACCGCGAGCTGATTGTCGAGCTCCGCCGGGAGATGCCGCCGCAGCTTCCATTGTCGATCACGGCTCTTGCTTCATGGTGCTCGTATGACGATTGGGTGCGCGGCCTCCCTGTGGATGAAGCAGTGCCGATGTTCTTCAGGATGGAGCCTGCCCGGCGGCGTGCACCTGCTGACTTCGCCGACTTTCAAATGCGCGAACCCCTTTGCCGCGATTCCGTCGGAGTTTCGACCGGAGAGCCATGGCCAACCCGGGTTTTAGGCAAGCGCATTTATATTTTTTCCGATCATGGATGGCGCAAAGACCTGACTGTTCGATTTAAACGGAGGGTCCAGTGAAAGTTCGCGGGCTACTTGTTCTTTGCTGTGCTCTCTTGTTCATGCAAATCGTCACGGTCGAGGCCTGCGGACCGGACTTTTCGCCCGATGTGTTCGTTCGCACCGATTCCCCAGAAAACCGGCACACGTTCGCTGAGGGCCACCTGGGAATCCTCCAGACTGACTACGATTCCAGTGATTTGGCGGTCGCGTATCGATATTTGAACGGCGGCAAACTGGCGCCGCAGGAACAGCAGGCGTACGCGCCTCCTCCGCAGCCAGTGCAGGACTGGACGCATCTGAGTCCGCAACAACTCCGCGAAGCGCAGGCTGCACAGTCGGAGGTCGAAGAGGAAGCGGCACCAGAGTTTGCCTGGCGGCACGCGCTGGAAGGAAACTCTTCGCGGCAGCCAATGAGCGCGGGGGAAAGCCGCCAGCCACAAGCCTGGGCGGAGCAATCGCTCTACTACAATCCCGACTATCCGAATTGCACTGCGCCGGCCTTTCGTATGGCTGCGCTGACGCTTGCGCGTCGCACCCAGACTTGGGGCCGGAAGAGTTTATGGCTGGTCGACTGGATCAACGCACAGCAGGCGGTCTTCTCGAATTGCAACATGAAGAGCCGTAGTTTGCCTTCGCCCGCACCGCCCGGCAGCCCAGCATTGCTCAAGGCCGACCGCGCCTACCAGGACGCCGCAGCGCAGTTCTATGCAGGAAACTATGACCTGGCTCGGCAGGGCTTTGAGGCGATTGCATTGGACCACATATCCCCATGGCACATGTGGGGCGGTTTTCTCGCTGCCCGTGCCGAAGTTCGGGCGGCCTTTGCCGCAGGGCCGAAAACCGATCCCTGGAGCAATGAAGTCGCAGGATTCAGCATGCCCTTGATGCAGCGCGCTCAGCAGATGCTCCAATTGTTGCTTGCGCAGCATGATCCCGGCCTACCGCGGAGAGTTATTCTTCAGGAGCTGAGTTTCATTCGGTTGCGCACTCAGCCTGGGGTGCGGTTCGAGGAAATCTGCGCAGCGCTCACAGGGCCGCGCACTGACGATAATTTTGATCAGGATCTGAAGGACCTGAGCTACCTGATCACGAAAGCTCCGACACACAATTCCCCCCCTCTTTACGCTTGGATAGCCTCCTTGCGCAGCAGCAATCCAGTCAACGCATTGCTCGCCTGGAAGCAGACGCCATCGTTGCCATGGCTGGTTGCCGCTCTGATGAGAGCTCAGCCGACCGACCCGTCCGCCAGTGAACTGCTTAGGGCGGCCCAGCGCGTTCGCCCAGACTCACCCGCGTGGGAAACAGTAACATTCCATCGGGTCCGGCTGCTGACCGGCATTGGGCGCTCCAAGGAAGCGCGTGCTCTGCTCGAAGAGTTTCTGCCAGAGATGCGTCGTCAGGCTGCCAGTTCGGCTTTGAATGGCTTTCTCGCGGAACGTATGTCCGTGGCAAGCACCTTTCCCGAATTCCTCGAGTTTGCGCCGCGTACAGTGCTGCGAAGAGATTCCGAAGGAGCATGGTACGACGGGATGAATTGCCCACCGTTCCTCGATGAACCTTACAAAGAGGCCTGCGTCCCCGACCATCCCGTCGAATTTGACGCGGATGCGGCCGCCGTTCTGAATCGCACTCCGATCCGCATGCTGATCGAGGCGGCGAATTCAACGCAACTCCCGGCCAACCTGCGCGAGGAGGTTGCAGCTGCGGCGTGGACTAGAAGCGTAGTGCTGGACGATGAGGCGAGTGTGGCAAAACTTGCTTCGCTATTACCGGCCACTCTTCACGCGAGTTCCAGCGATAGCGTGGGATTTTCTGCTGTAATGATCATCTTGCGGAATCCAGGGCTGCGCCCTTATGTTGAACCGGGCATTTCCCACCTGAACCATCCAGGAGCATTGGATCAGTTAAGAGATAACTGGTGGTGTTGGGATTGGGAGCAGTTCTCTGGAGATGGCAGGATGGTTCCTCCTCCTTCTCCTGTGCCGTCCTTTTATTCGTCGCAGCAAGCACGTGCCGGCGCCAGCGAGTATGCCCGGGTCCTTGCCTTGCCCTGTGCGCCGCAGTTCCTCGGTCGGCGCGTGCTTCACTACGCGAAAGAGCACCCCAATGATCCGAATCTTCCCGAAGCCCTCGCGCTTACTGTTCGTGCCACGCATTACGCCTGCCTGTCGTGGGCAAAGGAGCAAAAGCAGGCCGCTTTCGACAATACTTCAGTAAGCAAGGCGGCTTTTGAAATGCTTCACCATCGGTTCCCGAACTCGCCTTGGACGGCGCGAACTAAGCTCTACTACTGAAATTCGGGGGATCCTGTCCCCTAGACGCACCCCGATTGGCGAAAGACGGGTGTTTTGAGCGGGCAATTTGGTAGTGGGTCAATTTGAATCCACAGGCCCAGAGAGAAACGTTCGCAGAAAGCTCTCCACACAGGAACTGATGGAGGCTTTAGAATCTGGCGGCTTGCCCGGTAGCAAATATCTGCTGAATGTGGTGAACAAGGGGCTCGGGTATTGAAGACAGATTAGGCCGCGACCCAGTCGCGTTAGGCACGTTCATTGCAGCGGGATGCGGTAGAGATTGCTGCGCGTAGTCCGGCGAACGTAAGCGTAGTTTGATGGGCCGTTGCCTGTCCCGACAAACCAGGGCACAGTGGCGCTATTTCTTTTCTTTTTCACGTCGTCACCGTGCCGGAGCCCTGTGGGGAGTTTCACATCGTCCTTTACGGGAATGATGTATGTGTCTGCGCTCAGCACATCAGGATAGAAAAGATAGATGTATTTCCCAGTGGCGTCCCAACTGATGGTGCAATAGCCAAGGCACAGGGGCACGGCTTCGCTTCCATCGACAGCAAAAGCAGTCGTCGAAGCGGTTAATTGTTCATCCGCATTTGGCGCCACTCCCACGACCCAGCGGCCGTCCGGTGACACGCCATCAAGGTCCAGGATGGGCCGCGAACTGACTTTCCGGCGATCGGTGCCGTCGGGCTTCATGCGATAGATGTAATTCGATCCGCCTTCGCTGGAACGGAAAAGGAGATCTCCATCAGGAAGGAATGAGGGAGAGTCGTCTATTGCCGAAGCGGACGAGAGCCGTACCGGAGCGGAACGGCGGTTTGTAGGCGCGATCCACAGGTCCAGATGGCCGCTCGAGTTTGTATTGACGAAGGCCACTTTCTTCCCATCGTAGGAAACCGTGAATCCCTGCATGGAAACGCCGGGCAGCAGTTTATCCATTTTGCCGCTGGCCAGATCCCTGACCCATAACTCCTCGTCGCGTGTGGGGCCGTTGGTCATCAGGAAATAGAGCCTGCGTCCATCTGCAGAGAAGGCGGGAGACGAGGTGTTTCCTTCGGAACTGATCTGCTGGTCTCCATCTTTATTGTGTAGCCATACCGAGTCGTCCTCCGAGCCGACGGAAGTTATGACGGATCGGCCGTCTGGCGCCATGGCAATGCCTTGCTCTGAGGTGGGTCCAAAGGTGAGTTGTTCCGGCTCTCCACCTGGCCAACGCTGCCGCCAAAGATGGAAATCGTCCAGGCGCTGCTCCTCACTTGAAATGTTGGTCTTTGCAGTGAAATAGATCCATTGCCCATCCGGTGACCACGCGCCGGCCAGACATGTGCCGCGAGGGCCGACGATTTCGGGCTCGGCCATCCCGTGAAAGGGAACAACACGGCAGGGCAGGATGTCTCCTTGATTGCCCATCTGAACGACCAGTACCCAATGGCCATCCGGAGAAAGATATGAATGGTGGGCCATGCTTCGAGAGCCAGCCGGCAAGTAAACGTCGCGGCTGTTTCCCCGGTTCGGGTCCGTCGCGACGATACCCATATGCAATCCTGACCCTGGTTGGATTTCTGAGAAGAGCAGCCGCCGGCCTCCGTCGATCCAACTCACCGATGAAGAATTGGGCATGAACAGGCGAGGGTCGCCTCCGAGTACGGGGACCTCCCAGGTATCCCAGGGCTCGAGGATGCTGTAGACGATGAGGGAATTGTCGGGAGAGAATGCGGGGGCTAATTTGTCCCTTGGGTCGTGGGTGAGTTGCACCGGCTCACCACTGGGAAGCATTTTGACGTAGATGTCTCCCGCCGCGATGAAGGAATTGCTCGCGCGAATGAAGGCGAGCATCCGCCCATCGGAAGACAATGTGGGGTAGACGGCCGAGTCGCTAAAGAATGTGAGCTGCTCCCATTGGCTGCTGGCGGGCGGACGGCCCGGAGGGGAGCGGTGCAGCCAGAAAGTTGTGCCTCCTGCCAGGAAAAGGGCCATAACCAGTCCAGCAATTGCGTAGTAGATCTTAATTCCGGAGCGTTCTGTGGATGGGGTTGCCGTTGCTGTGATGGCATAGCTGCTTGTGGGTTCGGGCAGAGTGACTTCCTGCTGATTTCGGCTGCTGTCTCTCCTAAGCCGTGTCAGGTCTGCCCGCAAATCGGCGGCGTGTTGGTAACGCAGATTCGGATCTTTCTCCAGAGCCTTGGTGATAACGTGTTCGAGCTGCGGGGAAATGTCGGGATTGACGCGGAGTGGGGAGGCCGGGTCGCGGTTCAGAATCTTTTCGCAGACTACTGCCGAAGTTTGTCCGCGAAAGGGCTGTGTTCCGGTTGCCATTTCATAGAGGACGGCACCGAAAGAAAACAGATCGGTGCGATTGTCGAGCATTTTGCCGCACACCTGTTCGGGCGACATGTAGCCGACAGTTCCCAGGAGAGCGCCCGGGTGGGTGAGATGGTCAGCGGCTACGGTTGTACGCTCTGCATCGGCCGCCAGGGCGGCGGACAGGATTGTGGCCAAGCCAAAATCCAGGACCTTGGCCCCGCGCCGGGTTATGAAGATGTTTGCGGGTTTAATATCGCGGTGAATGACGCCCGCAATATGCGCAGCGTCCAGCGCGTCAGCAATCTCGATCGCGGAGGAGAGCAGTAAGTCGGATTGCAGTGGCCTTCCTGAGATGCAATTGGCCAATGTTTCGCCTTCGAGATACTCCATCGCGATGAAGGGCCGGCCGGCGTCTTCGCCGATCTCATAGATCGTGCAGATGTTTGGGTGGTTAAGCATGGAGGCCGCGCGCGCTTCGCGTTTGAAGCGAAGCAGGGACTGGGGATCGTTTGGGACATCGTCAGGCAGGAATTTGAGAGCGACAAAACGACTGAGAGTCAGATCCTCGGCCTTGTACACGACGCCCATTCCGCCGCGCCCGAGCTTTTCAACGATGCGATAGCGGGCGATGGTTTGGCCGATCATGCCAAGTGGCTCAATTCTCGAATAATGCGATCATCTTAGGGAGGAGTCAGGGCGCAGTCAATAAAAGATGTTCCCAAAGTGCGTAGGGCAATTCTGGAATGCCTGCTGTCTTTTGATGACGCCACGAGACCAGTCGCGAGTGGTGCCGTCAATTCTGGCCGCTTATGGCGCCAAATTTCCTTCTATCTTTCCCGATTGCCTCCGGCTATACTTGGTTGTGCCCGTCCGGTACGACCATCAAAAACAATTCAGGAAGGTAAAGCAGAAATGTCCTCCAAGTACATTTTTGTGACAGGCGGAGTTGTATCCAGTCTCGGGAAGGGACTGGCTGCGGCTTCGATCGGCTGTTTGCTGGAGAGCCGCGGGTTGCGCATCAACCTGATGAAGTTTGATCCTTACCTGAATGTGGATCCGGGTACGATGTCGCCGTTCCAGCACGGCGAGGTTTTTGTGACCGACGACGGTGCGGAGACCGATCTGGATTTGGGGCACTACGAGCGCTTTACGCACGCGCACCTCTCGCGCGATAACAACCTGACCACCGGGCGCATTTACGAGCAGATCATTACCAAGGAACGGCGCGGCGATTATCTGGGCAAGACAGTGCAAGTGATTCCGCATGTGACGAACGAGATTAAGAACGCGATGCGGAAGGTCGCGGCGAACAACGATATAACGATTGTCGAGATTGGCGGGACGGTAGGCGATATTGAGTCGCTGCCGTTTCTGGAAGCGATTCGACAGATGCGGCAGGAATTGGGGCGCGAGAATACGGTTTTTGTGCATGTGACGCTGGTTCCGTGGATCTCGGCTGCGCAGGAGCTGAAGACGAAGCCGACGCAGCACTCGGTAAAGGAAATGCTGTCGATCGGGATTCAGCCGGACATTCTGCTCTGCCGGACAGACCGCTTTCTGTCGCGGGAGCTGAAGAGCAAGATAGCGCTGTTCTGCAATCTGGAAGAGCAGGCGGTGATCACGGCGAAGGACGTGGACTCAATCTACGAGGTTCCGCTGACGTTTGCGCGTGAGGGCGTGGATGCGCTGGCGCTGAAGTATCTGCATATTGAAACGAAGCAGCCGGACCTGAGCCGCTGGGAGGAGATTGTGCGGCGGTCGTATAACCCGGCGGATGAAGTTTCGATTGGGATTGTCGGAAAGTATGTCGAATATGAGGACAGCTACAAGTCGCTGAAAGAAGCGCTGGTACATGGCGCGCTGGCGCACAACCTGAAGCTTCGCGTGACGTGGATTGAGGCGGAGGGGCTGGAGACGGCGAATTACGAGTCACAGCTTGCTGGCTTTGACGGGATACTGGTTCCGGGCGGCTTCGGCAAGCGTGGAATTGAGGGCATGCTGAATGCGATTCGATATGCGCGCGAGAATCGCGTGCCTTACTTCGGAATTTGCCTGGGGATGCAGACGGCTTGCATTGAGTTCGCGCGCAATGTGTGCGGGCTGGCGGACGCGAACTCGAGCGAGTTCGATCCGGCGACGGCGCACCGCGTGATCTTTAAGCTGCGCGAGCTGACGGGCGTGGAAGAGATGGGCGGAACGATGCGGCTGGGGGCATGGACGTGCGTGCTGCAGCCGGATTCGCGTGCATTTGCTGCGTATGGCGAGACGGAGATCAGCGAACGGCATCGGCACCGGTATGAGTTCAACCGCGAGTACGAGGCGTTGCTGACGGGCGCCGGGCTGCGGATTACCGGGACGACTCCCGATGCGACGTATGTTGAGATTGTGGAGCTGCCGGAGCATCCGTTTTTCCTAGGCTGCCAGTTCCACCCTGAGTTCAAATCGAAGCCGCTGGAGCCGCATCCGATTTTCAGCGCCTTTGTGAAGGCGAGCTATGGGAGCCGGGCGAGCCTGAATGAAAATTCCAGAGTTTTCTCGTCAGCGGCGATTGCTGCGGGATGAGCTTCCTCCGTTGGTTCACGCTTACGGCGTGATGATGCGTTCTGCGAGGTCAGGCGCGAGTAGTTTGAAGTGTTTCAGGTTCCAGGTCAGAATGCGATCTGCTTGTGATTTTCGGGCACATGCGACGAGAAGCGCGTCGTAGATGATGCCGCCCGGGAGTTGCTTGTGGACGACAGAGTCCACGGCTGCGAGGTACTCCTCCGCATCCAACGCGATCAATTGACATCGTTCGCTGATCTGTCGAAGAAACAACGAGGCGTCTTCCGGAGCCACTTTGTATTCTCGCGGCATTCCTGTTGTCACCGCGTAGACTTCGGCAAGCGAGTGCGCGCTGCAGGCGGCCGAGGTTTTGTTGGCGGAGGCGAAAGCGTTGAGACTCCAAGCATGGCACTCGTGATTTCGCTGGCAAGCGCTGACGAACACGGATGTGTCGAAAAAAGTCGTCATTCGCCGAGAATTCTCGCCTCTCGTTCCCGCCGAGTCTGTTCGAGAACGTCGTTCACCATTTGATTTGTGATTCGGCCTCCGGTGTCGAACACCCAAACACCGTTTTCCATGATTGCTTTGGCCCGTGCCGGTTTCTGGCGGATTGTAAGCTGTTCGCCTTCACGTTGTATTTCCAGCGCATCGCCGGCCTTGATGTGGAGGGCATCGCGCATGGGCTTTGGAACAACGAGACGCCCGGCTTTGTCGATGGTTACGGTGGCATTCATAATGCCATTTTACCATTGTAAATGGTATTAACGTTTAAATTCTCAATTGTGCTGCCTTATGCACCGCAAGAAGAGATTCCAGGACAGATTTCAAGTTGTTCAGATTCAGGGCGTTGGCACCGTCGGATTTGGCCTCGGCAGGGTTGTCGTGGACTTCGAGGAAGACTCCGTCTACTCCGGCGGCGACCGCGGCGCGGGTGAGCAGGGGGATGAACTCGGGTTGGCCGCCAGAGACTCCGTTGGCGGCGGAGGGGGTCTGGACGGAGTGGGTCCCGTCGAAGACGACGGGGGCGAGTTTGCGCATGATGGCGAGCGAGCGCATATCGACGACGAGATTGTTGTAGCCGAAGGTGGTCCCGCGCTCGGTGAGAAAGACGCGAGGGTTGCCGTTTTCGGTGACTTTTTCAACGGCATGCTTCATATCCCAAGGGGCGACGAACTGGCCCTTTTTTACGCTGACGGCGCGGCCGGTTTTTGCGGCAGCGATCAGCAGGTCAGTCTGGCGGCAGAGGAATGCGGGAATCTGCAGAACGTCCGCGCCTTCAGCGGCAATTTCGCAGTGGCTGGGCTCGTGGACATCGGTGAGCACAGGCAGCCGGGTGGCTTCGGCGAGGCGGCGGAGGATGGCGACGCCCTCTTTTAACCCCGGGCCGCGAAAGCTTTTGACGGAAGTACGGTTGGCTTTGTCGTAGGAAGCTTTGAAGATGTAAGGCACGCCGAGGTCGGAGGTGATGCGCTGAATCGCGTCCGCCATTTTGCGGGCGTGGGCTTCGCTTTCGATGACGCAGGGTCCGGTGATGAGGAAGAGGCGGCCCGAGCCGACATGAACTGGACCAATTTCAAATTCGTGGCTCACAAAGCTTATTGAATCACAGGTGCTGGCCGGAACTGTGCGTCCGGCGAATCGCGCCGCTGGCACCCCCTCCTTTGGGCGCGTAAGCGGGCAGCTGCGACAGATGGTTCACTGGATATGAACGTTCTGGAAGCCGAAACCGAGCAGCAGCTTGGTGAGCGTGGAAGCGGCGTTGTTGTGGGCGGTGAAGAGGATTCCGGCGGTCATAGCGGAGTTGAGCAGATCTTGTTCGGCGCGTGCGCGCACTTCCGATTCAAGATTGGTGTCGGCCTGGACGAACCATCCGGTGCTTCGCGAAAAGACGCGGGTGCGGCTGTCATCGAGCGCCGTAATGAAGACCTGCGCCGGAGGCAGATGTACATTGACGCTTTTTCCGCTTACGGCCACATCGGAGGGCTTTAACTGGCGGAGGTCGACACCGGCGATGGCCTCTCCATGGACGAGAAGCAGCAGTTTGTCTCCGACGAGGAAGTCGGGAAGAATGGCGTTGGATCGCTGACCTTCTACCACCTTGTCCATGGTGTAGGTCACCGTCTCAAGGCGTTCCAGACGCTGGATGCGGCTGACGACAGTGGGCTGGGTTGCGTCGAAGACGAGGGTGCGGCCGGTGATCCGGGTAGCGATGCGATCCCATACGCCCCGACTCGCGCGATGCGCGAAGACGGCGATTGCGCCGACACCGACGAGAAGGCCGAGGATGACGGCGAGCGCGATGGCCCCGGAGAGGTTGTGGCGACGGTAGGGCGCTTTGGAATCGGCAGAAGGGGACATCAAGAGTTTTCGCTGCATCTATTTCGATGCAGCGAAGCCAGTGTGCGGCTTTCCGACGATTTACCTGAAATTTGTGGTGACTAATCGGCGTTAGGTCTGTCGCTGCGATTGCGCAGCGCGTAGTCGACCAGCAGTCCCACTCCGATGGCGAGCGGGATGATGCCTGCGGCCCCCACGACGAGTGCGTCGTGCTCCTGGATGATCCAACTGAGGCACAAGGAGAAAAGCCCGAGGCCGACGCCGATGGAAATGAGCACAACTCCACCACTACGCAGGCCGCGCGCTCTATGCGTGCCGCCCATGACGGACGCTCTTCCGGCCACGTCGACCAGATCGGCGAGGTTGTTTTCCGGGTCCGGCGGCAAAGGAATGCCTTTTGCTATCGCGGCCATGCGCTCTTCGCTCTTGAGCCGGCGATTGTGGTAGTTGGAAATATTGGCGACGATGACGATGCCGAGAACCATGGCGAAGGCGGCAACGGGGACGATGAACGGGCTGTAGCTCCAGTGCATTTTGCGGGTCCTTTCTGAATTCGCCAGCCTTAGACCGACAGCATAGGCAAAAGTTTCAGGGGCGGAGATGAAACTTTTGGCGCAGACTGAAGTCTGAACTCTTCCGCGAGCATGGCTGCGTCCCTCCAATTCGAAGAGGTTATTGAGGAGCATAAGGAGTTCGTGTTCCGCACGCTGGCGCGACTCACGGGGGCGAGCGAGGTGGAAGACCTGGCGCAGGAGGTATTTCTGCGGCTGTATCGCGGAATCGAAAGCTTTCGCGGAGAGTCGAAGCTGACGACGTGGCTCTATCGCATCACTCTGAATGTGGCGCAGGACGAGTGGAAGCGGCGGAAGAAAGAGCAGGCGAATACGTCTTTCGATGATCCGGATGCGGGCTGGGCGGAGCGGATTTCAGGAAGCGAAAGCAATGCTGAGCAGATCCTGAGCCGCAGAGAATCGATGAACGCGGTGAACGCCGCACTCACCGAGTTGAGCGAGCCGGAGCGTGCGGCGATTGTGATGTTTCATCAAGAAGATTGCACGTATGAGCAGATCGCGCTGACGCTGAAGCTGCCGCTGAACACGGTGCGGACGCATCTGCATCGCGGGCGGCAGAAGCTGAAAGAGAGCTTAAAGGAGCATTTAAGCGAGAGGAGGACGGCATGCGGAATACAAGTGGTGACGCGGTGAGTTGCAATGAACTGCGGAATGCGTTGGCGGGGGCGCGCGCATTGACGGCAGAAGAGTCGGCGCACGTTGAGGATTGCGACGCCTGCCTCGAAGCATCGCTGGACGCGAGAGTGACGGAGGCTTTGGACGCGAAGCCGGAGGTTCGCATCCCTTCCGATTTTGCCGCGCGAGTTGCGGCGCAGTTGCCGGAAAAGCGAGGCGCGCGTGTCGACATGTCCCGAAGCACACATAGTTACGAGCGGCCGTGGGGTCTGATTACATCTGTTCTCTTTGTTGCGGTGGGGCTGATTGCGATGGCGTTCGCCGATCCGGTGGGCATGAATACCCGGATGGGAGCGGTGTTCATCGCGCTGGTGGTGTCGGAGATCGCGGGTATCGCGTTATGGCTGGGCACGGGCCGTTCAGGCGAACGGCGAAGACTCAGGCGGTTTTGACTTTGGAGCGGACGCCGGGAGTGGCCTTGTCGAGTGGGGTGATTGCCTGGGCCTGCTGCACTCCCTCCTGTTGGGTCCAGCCGGGGAGATCCTGGCTGCCGGTGATGAGGCGCGCTCCGTAGGTGAAGGTGAAGTAGTTCCAAATCCAATCGATCAGAACAGTGATGCGGTTGCGGAAGCCGATCAAAAAGAAGATGTGGACGGTAAGCCAGGTAACCCAGGCTGCAAATCCGCTGAGCTTAGCCTTGAAAGGCCATTTGACATCCGCAATGGCTGCCATGCGGCCGATCGTCGCCATGTCGCCCTTGTCGAAGTAATGGAAGGCGGTGCGGGGTTTGTGATTGAGATCCTCCTCAATGATCCGCGCGACGTGATCGCCCATCTGCATGGCGGGTTGGGCCACTCCGGGAAGCTGTTTCCCATCCTGCTCGAAATGGGCAAGATCACCGCATACAAAAATTTCCGGGGTTCCGGCGGGGTTGAGGGTTTGGTTCACGATGACACAGCCGCGACGATCGAGTGGGAAGCCGAGCAGCTTGCCTAGCGGAGAAGCTTCAACACCGGCAGCCCATAGTGTCACGACGGAGTCGAGGCGGCGATCTCCGGAGACGACGTAGCCAGGCTTTACATCCGTTACGCGAACTCCGGTGTGGACTTCGACTCCGAGCGAGGTGAGTTGCTCGACCGCCCTGCGGGATAGGACCTCGGGATAGGTGGGAAGAATGCGAGGGCCGCCCTCGATGAGGAGCACGCGCGCTTTTGACGGGTCAATGTGGCGGAAATCGTGCCGCATATAAAGCTTGGCTATATCGGAGATGGCTCCGGCGAGCTCGACTCCGGTAGGGCCGCCGCCAATGACGACAAAGTTGAGCGGCGGGTGGGAGCCGGTTTCGAGCATCTGGCGCTCGGCCAGTTCAAAGGCCAGCAGCACGCGGCGGCGAATCTCGATGGCGTCTTCGACGGTCTTGAGTCCGGGCGCGTTCTGCGCCCAATCGTCATGGCCGAAGTAGGAGTGGGTGGCGCCAGCGGCAAGGATCAGGTAATCGTAATCCATCACTGCGCCGCTCTTGAGAAATACGCGGCATTTCTCGGTATCAAAGCGGACTGCTTCATCCATTAATACTTCGACATTGCGATCGCGGCGGACGATGCCGCGAATCGGAGATGCGATGTTGGCAGGCGAAAGCACGGCCAGCGCCACTTGATAGAGCAGCGGCTGGAAGGTGAAGTGGTTGCGGCGATCGATGAGCGTGACATCGACAGGAAGTTTGGCCAAGGCCTTGGCGGCATGAGTGCCGGCGAACCCGCCTCCGATGATCAGGACGCGTGGGCGGCGGCCCTCATTGATTGCTGGAATCTCAACTTTACGTAACGCTGCGGTCCCGGCCATGTCGATCTCCGTTCCTTGTCTATCTTAAGGGATGCGGTAGCGGGGTGCTTCGGTGGGGCTGCTGGAGGTTTATTACAAAGAAAAACGGGACAGAGCGCAGGCTCCGTCCCGTTGATGTTGAATGGTTTGAGTTTAGTGCGGCTTTTCCTTGTCCTTGTCATTTGACTTATTCGCCGGGCGAGATTCTGGGCGGCTCTGTTGGCGAGCCTGTGGACGGGCCTGAGGCTGTGGCCGGCTTTGAGGCTGCGGACGGTTATAGTTCTGGGCCGGCCGCGGGTTATTTTCAGGGCGGGCGGCGGGGCGGTTGTTCTCCGCAGGCGGACGGTTGTTGTTGTAGGCCGGACGCGCATTGTTATTCGGCCGGTTATAGTTGTTGGTCGCAGGCTCACGGTTATTCGCCGCAGGCTCACGATTGTTGGTGTAGGCTGGCCGCGAATTGTTACTCGGGCGATTGTAGTTGTTGGTCGCAGGCTGACGGTTATTCGCCGCAGGCTCACGATTGTTGGTGTAGGCTGGCCGCGAATTGTTATTTGGTCGATTGTTTTCGGGGCGGCCGTTGTTGTAAGCCGGCCGAGCATTGTTATTTGGGCGATTGTAGTTGTTCGCCGGCCGCTGATTATTGTTCGGGCGGTTGAAATTATTGTTGGTCCGCACGTTGTTATTCGGGCGGTTGTTCGCGGGTCCGCGCATGTTCGCCGGCCGATAATTCGGCGCCCGCCGGGCAATGTTTCTGTTTGCTATGCGTGCTTGCGGGTTGCGATCGAAATGGCCGTAGTAGCCATGGTTTTTGACGTGATCGCTATTGGAGATGTAGACGTTGCGCTGGTAGACGACGGTGCGATCGTGCCATCCCACACCCCAGTTGTGCCATCCCCAGCCGTAGTGGTTCCATGAGGCGATGCCGATTCCGATGCCGAAGCCGAGGCCGATTCCGGCCGCGAAGACGAGTCCAGCGGGACGCGGACGAACATAGTAGCCACCCCAAGGGGCGATAGGCTCGCCGTAGATGGTCCAGGGGTCATACCAGGGCACGTAAACGACGTTCGGGTTTGCCGGAGCGATGATGATGTCTCCCGGCTGGTAGTCGACTGCGATCTGCGAAGTGGAGCGGAGATTGCCGGATGCATAGGCACGCTGGCGCATGTCCTGCACCGCGGCCATCACGTCCTGCGGCTGGTTGTAGTAGGCATTGCCGAGTTGGGTGGTCCAGTCAAAGTTCCGGTCAAGGTTTGCGAGCACGGAGGGAAAGGCGATCAGCGCCTTCACGCTTGGGTCCCAGTTCATTCCGTTTGCCATGTTTGCGAGCTGATCGGGAGGCGCGCCTTGATTGCTCTGCAGGAAATGGTCCGCATCGGCGACCTGCGTGGGGTACGTGGACGCGGCAAGGATTTGCGCGACCAGCGCGTCAGGGTAAAGGGCAATGGGGGCAACCATCTGATCGAGCTGCTCCGGGGCGAGCGGGTTGTAGGCCTCAGGCGGCGGGCCCTGGTCCTGGTCCTGGTCATCCTGATCCTGTTGCTGATCGGGAGGCGGAGGCGCCTGATCCTGATATTGCTGATCCTGATTCGGATCCGGAGGCGGTTGATACTGCTGCTGATCCGGTGGTGGTGGCGCGCTTTGCGCGTAGAGATCGCCTATTCCGAGTGGAACCATAAGATAAGCGAGGCAGCAGGCCAGCGCCTTCCTGCCGATGTTGAGAGTAACGCCCTGCAACTTGGGAGAGAAAAAATCACGTGGGTGTTTTAGCGGGTTCATGTCCAGCCTCGTCTTTCTTTGTACGAATCTTCTTCTGTTCAATGAGACACACAAAGCCTAAGCCAAGTTGCGCGGAATCGTCCAGGACTGGCCGTCAAGGCATACGCGCGTTCGGCGCCAGGACTTGCCGTCCAGGCACTTACGGAAATTGTTCGAGCGCGAAGTTCAGCAGGGCGGAGCTTCCGGTAACGGCGGTGATGTAGAGGCGGACGGGCTGGCCGGGGCTGGAGATGGGATTCAGCATAACCATTCCGTCTGCTCCTGAGGTGACCTGCACGCTGCTTTGTTGGATGAGCGGAGCCGGAGGGCAATAGGCCTGCGCGGAACAGGGAGGCGTCCAGGCGTTGAGAGTCTCATAGAAGGTGACGACTGCGCCTGCGAGGGGATCGCCCGCGGGGTCGGTGACTTCGAGTGTGATCGGGGTGAAAGGCTGTGCCGCGGAAATAGTCTGCGCGATTCCTGCGATTGGGGTGAGCTGCGCGGTTGCTGGAGAAACGGAGACAACGTTGAACTGCGCACACACGCTGACGGAGAGGCAGGCGTTGACGGGGACGATGCGGCCCGCGGCGAGCGTCCCGGCGGCAAGCTGCTGCGTAACGATGCCGTTGCTTGCGCTGAGGCTGGCGGTGGTGGGCGCGGTTACCCCGCCGGTGACGGGAGTCCAGGTGACGGCGGCGTTGGCGGCGGGGGTGCCGTTTTGGAGGACGAGACCCTGCGGCGTCCATTGCGCTGTGGCTTCGGCGGCTAGATAAAGGTTGGGAGTGAGGGCGCTGATCGCGGGCGCCGCGCCGGTTGCGGCGGTGAACTGGGTGAAGACGCTGGCACCATTGGCGACGGTTGCCGTGACGGATGCGAGTGTGGCTGAGTTGGCCGCTATGGCGAGGGTTGCGGTCCCGTTGGCGGCGGTGACGACGGAGCAGGATGGCTGGCCGCATGCGAGGGTGGCGGTGCCTTGTGTAACTGTGAAGGTTACAGTCGCTCCGGCGGCGACCGATGTGCCGTTCTTCACGGCGACGGTGAAGGCGAGCGGCGCGCCGGGAGGGACTAGACCTGAGGGCGCGGCGACGATGCTGATGGTGTCATTGTTCTGCGCGCCGTAGCTCAGGCCGTCGGAGATGGCGGCGATGCCGAGCGTCAGCGGGTCCTGCACCTCGAGGAGAACGTTGCCCGTTGTGCCTGCCGATGGAGGAGCGACGGCGGTGATCTGTGTGGGGGAAACGCTGGTGACAGCGGCGTTGACTCCGTTCACTGTGACGACGGAGTTGGCGTGAAAGCCCATTCCGTTAATCACGATGGGACCGCCTGCGGCAGGAAGAATTGCGGGATGCACACTGTCGGCGTAGAGCACGCGCCCGCGGTAAAGATAATCCGGGCGGCCATCGCCGCGCATGTCGGCGACGCCGAGGCGCACCTCGCTATCGGCCAGCGTGAGCACAGGAAGAGTGGTGAGACCGGCCACCGCTCCATTGAAGGGCTGCGGCGTATTTATTACTGGTGAATTGGTGATGGCGTCGGTGCCATTCCACATGCCGAGCACTACTTGCGATTTTGTAAGCGTGTTTTTGCCCGAGTCGTCGAGGGCGTAGGCTTCCACCGTAAACTCGCGGTTTGCCTTGGCCCACCACTCAAGCCAGCTTGCGTGGCCGTAGCCGGCGAGGCGCGCGGTCCACTCGCCCGTGGGCGAAACCGTGACCGGCGCGGCGATCGTACCATCGTTCCCGCTGAGCGAATCGCCTGCCGAGTTGCCGATGGTGACATTCTGAATGACGTTGGAACCCGCGGCAAGTCCCGGCAGCGCGAAGGTGGGCAGAGTTCCCGAAGGCGCGACCTGGCCGGTGGTGTAGGGGCCAACGGAATCCCAGCCGGTGTAGAGCGGGTTGATGGGCTCGAAGCTGAGTTGCCAGGTGTCATGGGCGTAGGCGGCGGGAACGGGAACTCCGCTGAGATCGAAGGGGCCTTCCAGCGTTGCGTCCGCGCTTCCAAAGCGGGAAAGCGCGTTTCCGTTTGCGTCATTGGGGCCGGTGATCAGGTTACCGGCGTTGCCGTGAAACAGAACTCCGGTGACTGCGGTGACGGTGTAGCGAATGTCGGGAAGATCGCTGTTGGGTAGCATGGGGCGCAGCACGACGTTGACCCCCTGCATGCCCTGGCCGTTGCGAAAGATGATGGTCCCGGTGACGGAGAGAGTGTTGGCGGCGGTGAGCTTTTTGTTCCTGAAGGCGGCGAAGTTTGCGGCGGTGACGGGATAGAGACGATTGAGGGCGGCGATATCGTCGGGCCGCAGCGTGGTGGCATTGGGCATGCAGCTTACGCCGCTCTTGTTGCAAAGGCGTTCGATGGGATGCATGATCGGCCATGCTTGCAGACCTTCTGATGTGTCCTGGTCCCCAGAAAACATTTCCTCGTTGGCCTGCGACCAGTCGAGGCCGAGTACCTGACCGAAGGCGCGGACGAGTTGATATTGCAGGATGGCAATTTGCGCCGCGTTCGTGGCGCATAAGCCGTTCACCAGCACGAGCGCATGCGCGATGTTGCCGGAGGGAGCGAGATTGTCGAGGAAGGTAAAGACGCCGTCCTGCTGGCAGGTGGCCGGGGAGCTTGCTCCGGGGCCAAAGAATGCGTTGATGACGGATCCGTCCGCGTCGTAAACGAAAGCGATGGGGCTGGCGGTGTCGCCGGACTGGATGTCGGCGGGAATTGTGATGCTGCCGCCGCTGGAGATAACGTTGGTTCCGTTGACGTCTTCGCTGAGGCTTCCGCCGGAGAAGATGTTGACGGCGGCAGTAGGGACCGCGTTCCACACAGCCGCAGCGGCGGCAACCATGGAGTTGGCCTGCGACTGGGTGACGGAAGCGCTGAGGCTTCCGATATCGGTGTAGTACTTGAGCTGCCCGTTGGCCCATACGATGGGCCTGCCGGTCATTGCCGGATTGAAGTAGGTTGTTCCAGCAACGTAGCGCGGGCCACCGGCGTGAGCGGCCGAGGCGGAGAGCAAGGCGGCAAAGAAAGCTGCGAGGCGGAGGCATTTCATTGGAGGCTCCCAATTCCGCCGCGGCGACTTGCGACGGCTGTAAGTCCATTCCGCCACGCGCGCGAGAGAACTGGAGATAATTCGGGGCGGAATTGAAGGCTTCATGACCGGAATGGGGCGGGACTATCGGGCGATTCCAAAATGGAATTGCGCTGTGTCACGAGGAAAGAATTCTTGTTGCGCTGGATGATTCATCGGCAAACGGGAAACTTTGATAAGTTGGGCGCAGCAATATTTATGTTGCGAAAGTTCAGGGCAGACGCGGGTTTGCAGAGCAGGCGCAGGCGGCTAGTGGTGTGGCTCTTGCTCGCGGGAGCGGCGCTGCGCATTCTCCTCATCTGGTTTCCGCGCACCTACGATCCTGACACTTCGACCTATGCCGAGCTGGGGACGAACCTGCTGCGCCACGGAGTGTATGGGCTGCAGCATGGCGGGGTAATTGTTCCTTCACTGATCCGCCTGCCGGGGTATCCAATTTTTCTGGCGCTGTTCGCGGGCCACTTCCATCTCATGCTGCTGGCGCAGGCCGCAATCGATCTGTATGGCTGCTGGCTGGTGTATTTGTTTGCGGCGAGAAATATTTCAGAACGCGCAGGCGATGTGGCTCTGGGGCTGGGCGCGTTGTGCATCTTCACCGCGGCATATGCAGCGACCGGCCTGGCGGAGAGCCTTTCGATATTTGCGGTGAGCCTGGGAATTTATTCTTTCGGCGAGCTGCAGCGGAGCGCGGCGAGGAGCGAGCTGGCGAATTTTTCCCGCCTGTTAAGGAGCGTGTTGCCCCTGGCCGCAGCGGCCGCGTTGGCACTCCTGCTGCGGCCTGACGGACTTCTGCTCTTCGGCGCGATTCTGATCGGGCTGCTCTGGTACGGGCGCGATTTTCGGCGGCGGACTGCGCTCGTCTCCTGCCTGTTCGCGGCGCTCGCGCTCTCGCCGCTGGTCCCGTGGACGGTGCGGAACTGGCGCGTGTTTCACGTGGTGCAGCCGCTGGCGCCCGAATACGCGAACAACCCCGGCGAGCGGGTGGATTACGGATTCATCCGGTGGTTTAAGACGTGGGCGGTCGAGTTCAGCAGCACGGGAAACATTTACTGGAACCTGGACAGCGACATTTTCGATATCGGCGATCTACCGCCGAGGGCATTCGATTCTGCCGCGCAATATGCGCAGACCGCGGCACTTTTCGACCGGTACAACGAGCACGAGCTAATGACGCCGGAGCTGGATGCAAAGTTTGGACAGTTGGCGGATGAGCGCATTGCTGCCAATCCCGTGCGGTATTATTTTTGGCTTCCGATGCTGCGCGTGGCGGACATGTGGCTGCGTCCGCGCACGGAGGCGTTCAACCTGGACGTGTTCTGGTGGTGGTGGGGACAGCATCCGTGGCAGAGCGCGGCGGCGATTGCGCTGGGGCTGCTGAACCTCGCATATCTCGCGGCGGCAGCAGCTGGAGCGGCGCTGCGGCGGGTTCCCTGGCTGATTTTCATGGTGTCGTATGTGGCGCTGCGGTGCGCTCTGCTGGCACTCATGCCCGCGCCGGAGCAGCGCTATACGCTGGAGGCCTATCCAATTGTGATTCTTCTTGCGGGAGCATTTCTGGCGGGACAGGCAGCGAAAACTCTGCGGCGTTAGCGACAGATGACGGGCTGCGGAGCGTGGGACGCCAGCAATCCGCCGAGCGCTAGATTTCAGGGAAGAAATCGAAGAAGGCGTCGATGCTCTGGCGCAACTGGGCTTCAATCTGTTCGCGCGATCCTTCGAGCAGATGCATGGTTACGCGCGCGGAGTTTCCGTTTTTGAGGTCGATGGAGGCCTCACCCACCCCGGCGAGCTCGTCAGCGGGAAGCAGGCGCAGACCATAGACCAGCGCTAGGTTTGCCATATATCCATCTTATGCCCGCGCGCTGGTCAGCAGGTACAATCGAAAACGATCTCCATGGCAGACACGATTCGCGATACCGTCATTCTGGGCTCCGGCTGCGCGGGGCTGACTGCGGCGATTTACGCTGCGCGCGCCAACCTGAAACCGCTGGTGATTGAGGGCCATGAGCCGGGCGGCCAGCTTTCGATTACCACGCTGGTGGAGAATTTTCCCGGCTGGCCGGAGGGCATTCAGGGGCCGCAGCTGATCGAGAACATGAAGCAGCAGGCGACGCGATTTGGCGCTGATTTCCGCATGGGGCATCTGTCGACGGCGGACCTGAGCAAACGCCCGTTTGCGCTGAAGGTCGGCGCGGATCTCATCCACGCACGCACGCTGATCATCGCGAGCGGCGCATCAGCGCGCTGGTTGGGGCTGCCCTCGGAGCAGGCGCTGATTGGGCACGGAGTAAGCTCGTGCGCGACCTGCGATGGATTTTTCTTCTCTGGAAAAGAGATTGCGGTGATCGGCGGCGGCGACTCGGCGATGGAGGAGGCGCTGTTCCTCACACGCTTTGCGACGAAGGTCACGCTGCTGCATCGGCGGGACCGTTTCCGCGCCTCGAAGATCATGCTGGAGCGCGCGGCGGCACATAAGCAGATCGCCTTCCGCACCAACACGATTGTCGAAGAGGTGCTCGGCGTTGAGCAGAAGGAAGTATCGGGCGTGCGCCTGCGCGACACCGTGACGGACGATGAAGAGATTCTCCACATCAGCGGGCTTTTTCTCGGCATCGGGCACGAGCCGAACGCGAAGATGTTTGCTGGACAAATCGATCTCGACGAGGATGGATACGTGAAGACTTCGGATCACGTCTTCACGCGCGTGGCCGGAGTTTTCGCCTGCGGAGATGTGCAGGACCGGCGCTATCGCCAAGCCATTACCGCCGCCGGATCAGGCTGCATGGCCGCGCTCGAAGTCGAGAAGTATCTCGAAGAACACGGCCGCTGAACTTCGCGTTCGGCGACACGCGCCTTCGGCGCCAATTCCACCGCGGGATTTTTTGGCCACTCCCGTTGGTCGTGGCGTTGCTCCCTCGACAAAAATAGGCTGTGGCTGGCTAGAGCCGGCGCAGGAACTTTCCGCTCATACGCATCGGGCGAAGCAGGCCGTACAGCCACCAGAGCGGCCGCGGCAGCATGATCCAGGTTGCGTCTTTTGCGGTGCGATCCATCAAAATGCTGCAGGCGAGCGCGATTTTTCCGCGCCGCCCTTCTTTGGCGCGGAGCTGAAATAAATAGCGACTGATGGCTTCGCTTGCGCTTGCGTGGCCCTGAAGATGGCGAATGGCTTCTTCCGCGAGGCGGGCGACGATCGGGTCGCGTTGAATGTGGTCAGCGACTGTTTCGGGAAGCTCGGCGCCAAGAAGCTGTGAGGCCAGAGAAAGCCCGGTGAGCATGGACCTGAGGCCGCCGAGCCGGCGGGCGGCCTGGAGATTCGGCTCCCATTCGATCACGGGATAGGCACGGATGAATTCGGCGAGGTCGCAAATTCTGCGGAGGTCGGACCAGCGATCCCAGCCGCCCTGCGCGGCGAGATAGAGCGGCAGATCCTGCGGCGCAAAGGAGAGCACGCTGGAGCCGGCGATGGGAACAGGATGGAAGCCGGAGGGGAAGTCGCCGAGGCGTGGTGAGAGAGCCGTGGCTTTGGTGGCGACTCGCCAATGAAGATCGATGGCGGTCTGGAGGGCGTCACTCGAGACGGCGTACTCGCCGACGTTCTTCAGGAAGGAGAGCATCTTGCTGTTGCTGTGTTTCCAGGGCCGTTCATATCCGATCCGCTCCAGCAACTCGACTGCGCGTGAGAAGTCTGCTTCGCGGATCAGCAGGTCGAGATCGGCGAACTCGCGCAGGGCGAAGTCTCCGTAGCACATTTCCGCGACGATGGGTCCTTTCATGAAGGCAAGAAAAATGTCGGCTGACTGGAAAGCGGCGTTGATGCGCAGCAACTCGCGAGTGAGGAAGAGATTTCTGCGGGTAAGGATCTGGGATGCCTGTTGCCATTCGCTCTGAATGTCGGGGGGCACGTCGTCCCAGCAGGTGGCCCGCAGAGACTGATAGACAAGCAGGCGCAGGCCGTGTTCGGAGGCCAGATCGAAAAAGGTGCGCCAGTGAATGCCTTCGCGGACGAGGGCGTGGATGCGCGCCGTGTCAGGGACAGTGCGCGCGGTGCACAGCAGCAGCTCGAACTCCCGCACGTGGACGGCGGGCTTGGGCGCTTCGGCGATTTGGGCCTGGCGTTGCGTCATCTTTGGCTGAAGGGCGAAAGCACCAGTATCGCAGAGGCATGCTAGCGGTTTGTAGTTGTGCGCGTGCGGCAGGATCGGGATTCATCTGCGATGATGTTGCTGCAGTTCTTAGTGACTGAGGGACACGATGAAATTTGGGAAGGCTTTGTCGCTGGCGCTTGCTGCAGGCGTGCTTATGGTGGGCAATTCTGTGTTTGCGCAGGTGGAAATTTCGCAGCAGGCGAGTGGCGTGGTAACGGTAAAGACCCCGGCCGACACGCTGCGGATTACTGTATGCAGCCCGACTTCGGTCCACGTTGTCGCAAGCCCCGATGGAAGCGCGGAGGATGCGACTCCGAAGCAGCCGTGGCTGATTAAGAGCTGCACGCCGGCGAAGTTCACTCTTACGATGCCGCAGGCGACGGCAGCGCAATCAGAGAACGACAAGCTGTGGAATCCGGCGGTGGCCACGGTGGATACGGGCGCGCTGAAGGTGCGGATCACGCTGGCATGGGGAACGCTGGAGTTTCAGGACGAGCAGGGCCATCCTTTGCTGCAGGAATTTCAGGATGCGGCGCGGCGCTACACGAAGACAGAAGTGAACGGCGAGCAGCTCTACAGCGTGAAGGAGCAGTTCTATCCCCAGGTGCAGGAGGCTCTTTATGGGCTCGGGCAGCACCAGAATGGTGTGTTCAATTATCGCGGGACGGTGCTGGAGCTGGGGCAGGCCAATACGGATGTGACGATTCCACTGATGCTGTCGACAAAGGGCTATGGGATTTTCTGGAACACGGCGGCGCTTTCATATTTTGACAATCGCTTTCCATCGGAGATGCGGTTTACCTCAAACGCCTCGCATGCGATTGACTACTACTTTATTTATGGGCCGGAGTTCGACCGAATCATCCATCAGTATCGCGAGATGACGGGGCACGCTCCTCTGTACGGGGAGTGGGCATATGGGTTTTGGCAGTCGAAGGACCGCTACCGCAGTGACGATGAGCTGTTGAAGATTGCCGCCGCGTATCGCGATGCGCATGTGCCGCTCGACAACATTGTGCAGGACTGGTTCTGGTGGGTGCATCAGGGCGATCCTGATTTCCGTCCGGACGCGTATCCCGACGTGCCGGGGACATTGCAGAAGCTCCACGACGAGCACGTTCACGCAATGATTTCCGTGTGGGCGATCTTCGATCCGCAATCGAAAAATTTTCAGCAAATGAAGGCGCAGGGGCTTACGATTCCGGGCACGACCGACTACGACGCTACGAATCCGGCGGCTGGGGATTTCTATTGGCGCCATTTGATCGGAAAGCTGTTCGCGCAGGGGTGGGACGGCTTCTGGCTGGACAGCTCGGAGCCGGAGGCAGCGTACCTGCATGGCGGCGAGAGCGATGCAGAGCTTTATGACAAGCGGCTGCACATCGGCAATGGTGCGCTGTATACCAATGTGTTTCCGCTGATGCACACGGGCAACATCTACACGCATTGGCGCGACACGACGATCCTGAAGCGGGTGTTCATTCTTACGCGCTCGGGATTCGCGGGCGATCAGCGGTATGCGGCCACTACGTGGTCGGGCGATGTGTTCAGCACATGGCAGGCATTTGCGCGGCAGGTTCCGGCAGGGCTGAACTTTGCGCTCTCGGGCATGCCTTACTGGACGACGGATATCGCGGGCTATGGGCCGCCGTACGCACGCGACACGCACGACCCGGCTTATGAGGAGCTTTACACGCGCTGGTATGAGTTCGGCGTCTTTTGTCCGATCTTCCGCACGCACGGGCATCGCGCGAATAACGAGAACGAGCTGTTCAGCTATGGCGCGGCGACGGCGACGCTGGTGGACTACGACAGGCTCCGATATCGATTGCTGCCGTACATCTACTCGCTGGCGTGGAACGTGACGAATGACGATGGGACGATGATGCGTCCGCTGGTGATGGACTGGCGGACGGATGAGAAGGTGTGGAACATCGGCGACGAGTTCATGTTCGGCCCGGCGCTGCTGGTGAGTCCTGTAACGGAGGAAGGCGCGACGGAGCGCGAGGTTTATCTGCCTGCGGCGGCGCGGTGGTATGACTTCTGGACGGGCAAGTCGCTGAACGGAGAGCAGCGGATCGCGGCGGCTGCGCCCGTGGGCCGGATTCCGCTATACGTGAAGGCGGGAGCGATTGTGCCGATGGGGCCGGAGATTGAGTACGCGCAGCAAAAGCCGGATGCACCGATCGAGCTGCGCGTTTATCGCGGCGCCGACGGCCACTTCGATCTATACGAAGACCGAGGCGATACCTATAACTATGAAAAGGGCGAGCGCGCTGTGATTCCGATTGACTGGAACGATGCGTTGGGCACGCTGACGATTGGGGCGCGGGCGGGGAGCTATGCGGGAATGCCAGAACAGCGGCGGTTCAATGTTGTTTTTGTGGGAGAAAACCACGGAGCCGGCGGCGCAGTTACGGCAACGGCAGACCAGAGTATTGAATATTCCGGCGCGGCGGCTTCGGTCCGGGCTAAGTAATCTCTATGAGCCCATGGCGACGAGCGAGTCGTTGATTGTGGGTGTTTCACCCGCTTCCACGGCACGCCGCCGTATGCTGTGGAATCGGGAAAGCACCGCGTTCGCTTCGGCGAGCGCCGCAATCCTATCCGCGTAGGCTTCCAACCTGGCTCCAGGAATGGCAAACAGCGCGACACCTTCGGTGAGCACGTCGAGATAGGCGCGCGCTCCGCAGCATCCGAGGCTGAGCGCGGCTCGTCCGGTGTTCATGACCTGCGGAATGACAGCGCATGCGGGTCGTCCCATAGCGGGCGCAACCTGGCTGTCGACCTGCTGAGCAGCTTCAGCGAGTATGAGGGTCTGGCTCGCGTCTACAAACAGGAGAACAACGTCCGGGGGCAGCGGAGTCTCCGCCAAAGGCGCGTAGATTACGTGCTTCGGGCGCGATTGCAGTACGGGAATTTGCGGGAGATCGCGCTCAGTCACGTACTGCAGTTCGCCGAAGATCTTCAGCGCATCCATGAGATCGGTTTGCTGTGCTGGGGATGGCTCAAGATTGTGCGTATGCACGCCGATGGCGCAGCGGCTGTGATCGGCAGACGAGGTCGCGAAGGCACCGGCTACGGCATCCTCCCAGAAGCGGCATCCGGCAGGCGCGCGGCCAGCATGCGCCGGAACGGAATCGGGAATGGAGTCCGCGAAGCAGACGGCGATCGGCGGCTGGGCGAGGTTAAGGCTTTTGGAAAGATTTTGAGCGAGTCTTCCGTAATTCTCCAAGGAGATCAACCTTTCTCTTTGCCGAGCGTGAAGCCGAGGCCGGTGACGTAGGAGCGCAGTGTCGATTCGTCCACCACACGCGGGTCAAATTCGACTGTAACGGTGGAATCGGGATAGCTGGCATCGGCGGAGGTTACGCCCTTCTGGTGCCGCAGCATCACCTTTAACCCGACGGCACAGGTCACACAGGTGAATCCGCCAACTTGCCAGGTGATGCTTCTGCATTCCATGGGTCTCTCCGACTGGGTTCTATCGATCTGGTCCAGGGTTGCCAGCGAGGCAACGGCACTTGTTCCGGTGAGCGCTGCCAGCTTGATAAATTGCCTACGAACCATCGGACTCGTTCCTCACTGTGAATGGATTTGAATGGCGCGAATGAATTACTTCGCCGTCGCCGTGCCCGGCTCATACTTCCACGCGGTCTCAATACTTGCGTTGTCGGCGAATCGCGTATCGGTGTAGGCGCTGAAGGGAATCTTCTTTTTGAGCACTCCGGTCTGGATCATCATGTCGCGGACCATGTTGAAGTCGGCCTCCCGCGGGCCGAGCGTGTTGTAGGTGATGCGGTCCATGGGATGCGTGAGCGCCCAGCGCAACAGCGCGGGCTTTTGCCGGTAGTAGAAGCGGCCGACGAAATCGGCGGCGTCTACGCGGTGGGGCTTGCTTTTGTCGAGCCACAGGCCGGAGCGCGCGATGCCGTCAACAAGCGTCTGGACAGCGTCGGGGCGCTTGTCGATGAGGTCCTGTCGCACAACCAGGATGCAGGACATGTAGTCAGGCCAGTAGTCCCGTGCCTGAAAAAGCACGCGGCCGTAGCCGCCAAGCTCGGCTTGGGAAGGGAAGGGCTCGCCCATGACGAATCCGTCGATGGCTCCGGCTTCGAGCGCGCCGGAGACGTCGGGCGGGGCCATCTCGACCATTTTGATGGAGTCGGGCTTCATGCCCCAGACCTGCATAGCGCGGTACACAATGAGACGCTCGTCGGAGAAGCGGCTGGGAATGGCGATGGTGCGGCCCTGAAGGTCGGAGAATTTTTTAATTGGGCCATTTTTGCTGACCACCAGCGCGCTGCCGTAGCGATGGCCAAGATAGACAACCTTGATGGGAACGCCCTGCGATGCGAGCGCAATGGCGAGCGGAGCGACGATGAAGGCGGCCTGGATTTTGTTCGAAATCAGCGCTTCCTTAATCTCCGGGAAGCCTTGGAACATGCGCGGGAGAAACATCTCGCCGTTCTCGGAGTATTTGGAGATGTAGTCGGTCACCGGGCAGGTGAGCTGGCAGGTTACGGGGATGTAACCGACGACGACCTTGCGCTGCATAGGGGGACGATAGTCGTTGAGCACCACGGCCCAGTTGACATTGAGATAGCTGTGGAGTCCGGTGATGAGGACGAGCCAGCCGAGCGCGCAGCAAAGCACAATGGTTCGGAGCCGGGTCGCGTGGGTCTTAAGCGGCATTGCGGAACCCCCAGCGGACCGGTCTTATTGTTTCGATCCGGCGGAAGAGAAAATCGAGGGCGAGCCCGATTATGCCGATCAGCAGCATGGCTCCGACGACCAGATCGTAACGTTTGCCGGAATTGCGCGAGTCGATGATGAGGTAGCCGAGCCCGGAATCAACGGCGATCATTTCTCCGGCGACGACGACCAGCCACGCGATGCCGAAGGCAATGCGGAGGCCGACCAGAATCTGCGGCAACGCGGCGGGAAAAACCACGCGCGACAGGAGCTGTGCGGGAGTGAGGCCGAAGTTGCGCCCGGCGCGGCGATAGATGAGGGGCACGTTGGACACCCCGTCAACGCAGGTGACGACGATCGGGAAGAACGCGCCCAGGAAGACGAGGAAGATAGCGGCGTAGTCACCCACGCCGAAGAAGATGATGGCGACGGGAATCCAGGCGATGGGGCTGATGGGCCGCAGCAACTGGACAACGGGATTCACTACTTGATTGATGGCGGGATACCAGCCGAAGAGCAGCCCCAGTGGAATTCCGGTGGCCACCGCGGCGAAATAGCCGATAGCGACGCGGCGAAGCGAATCCAGGATGTCGCGATAGAGGACGCCCTGGTGGACCAGTTCGGACAGCCCGCGCTCCACTTCGAGCGGAGATGGAAAAATTTTTGTGGCCGTCCATCGAACGCCGTAGTGCCAGCAGATCAGGAACAGAACGGAGGCGAGCAGCGGCCATAGCAGCCTTTCCCATCGCCGTGGCTCGGCCATCGCTCTCATATTCCGTGCGCCAGCCCGATCTGGTTGAGGATTCCGTCGCGCAGCTCGAGGTAGCGGGTGGAACTGATGTCGCGTGGGTGGGCGATGTCGATCGGGACGATCTGCTGCACCCGGCCGGGGCGGGCGCTCATCACCACGACGCGGTCGGCAAGCTGCACAGCTTCGTCGATGTCGTGGGTGACGAAGAGGATGGTTCGACGCTCGGCCTGCCATATGCGGAGCAGCTCGCCCCGCATCACCATGCGGGTGATGGAGTCGAGCGCGCCGAACGGCTCATCGAGAAACATCACATCGGGATTGACGGCGAGGGCTCGGGCGACCTCGACGCGCTGCTTCATGCCGCCGGAGAGCTCGTGCGGATAGGATTTTTCGAATCCTTCCAGGCCGACCATTTTGATGTAGTGGCCGATGCGCCGGCTCCGGTCGCTGCGCGACAGCTTTGCCAAGCCGAAACCGATATTACCTTCGACGGTGAGCCAGGGGAAGACTCCGCGCTCCTGGAAGACGAAGATGCGCCGCGGGTCGGGGCCGCGGACGATTTCTCCATCAATGCTGATTTCTCCGCTGGTCGGCGCGAAGAAGCCGGCCATGGCGCTCAGCAATGTCGACTTGCCGCAGCCGGATGGTCCGAGCACGCACAGGAACTCGCCCTCGCCCACATCGAGATCGATGTTTTCGAGTACGGGGAGGTTCTTGCCCTCACGGGTGAAGCTCATGTTGACGGCGTGCGCGCGCAGCTTGGTGCGGAACGCGGGTGCAACCGTATCGATTTCCATTGCAGATTTAGTAGCCATCAGCCCTCGTCCACGTATCCCCAGCGGAGCGGTTTCGCCTTTTCAAGCGAGCGCACGCCGGTATCCAGCAGCAGCCCAACGATTCCGATCAGCACCATCCCGGCAACCACGAGGTCATAGCGATTGCCTGCGTTGCGCGCATCGACAATAAGAAAACCGAGGCCGGAGTTAACTGCGATCATCTCCGCGGCGACCACGACCAGCCAGGCGACGCCCAGCGTGATACGCAGCCCGGTCATCAGGCGCGGAACAATCGCCGGGTAAAGAATGCGCCGCATGAGAGCGAAGGGGCCGAGGCCGAAGTTCCTTCCCGCATTGATGTAAACCGCCGGGACGGCCTGCGCGGCGTTGATGACGGTGAGAAGCAGCGGCAGAAAACATCCGACAAAAATGAGAAAAATAGCGGCCAGATCGCCCACGCCGAACCAGAGGATCGCGATTGGAATCCATGCCAGCGGAGAGATGGGACGCACAATTTGCAGGATGGGATTAAAGGCCATTTCAACGCGCGGATACCAGCCAATGGCGAGGCCCAACGGCACGGCGACGATGACGGCGAGAAAAAATCCCCAGGTCACGCGAAATAGCGACGCGACGACGTACTTTAACAGCAGCCCGTGCTGCACCAGATCGGCGATGCCGCCGGCCGTTTTCCACGGGCCGGGCAGCAGTTGCTGCGGGTGGCGCAAAACGGCAATCTGCCAGATGGCGAGCAGCACAAAAAGAAAAAGCAGGGGCCGCAGCCATACTCGAATCTTCAACGGCGTCGGTCCTTCCTGCTTCGCGTCATCCTGGGGGTTCGCGGCATGATCAAAATCAAAGCAATTCTAGCCACAGCGTTCAACAAAGCGCGTCAACCGAAAGATGGAATTATGCGTACACCGGAAGGAGACGAGACTTATTGCGCCTTTGAGTAGCGCTGCTGGTGCCATTCCCACGCGCTCTTCACGATGGCATCGAGCTCGGTAAATTCAGGAGTCCATCCCAGGTCTTTACCGATTTTTTCGGAACTGGCAATGAGCACGGCCGGATCGCCGGGGCGGCGCGGCTCCTCTATTACAGGAATGGGGTGACCGGTCACCCGGCGCGCGGACTCGATCACCTGGCGCACCGTGAAGCCGACTCCATTGCCGATGTTGTAGATCAGGCGGTCGCGTTCGTTGAGCGCGTCGAAGGCGAGCAGGTGCGCGCGTGCCAGATCCTGCACATGGATGTAGTCGCGAACGCAGGTGCCGTCGGATGTGGGGTAGTCCCGGCCGAATACCTTGATGTGCTGCCTACGGCCCAGAGCAACATCGAGAATCAGCGGAATCAGGTGCGACTCCGGCTCGTGGGCCTCGCCCCGCCCGGCGATTGCTCCGGCTACGTTGAAGTAGCGCAAGCTGGCATAGCGGAAGCCGTGAATTCGGTTTAGCCATTCGAGCATGCGCTCGACCAGAAGCTTGGATTCGCCATAGGCATTAGTCGGGCGCAGCGGAGCGTCTTCCCGGATAGGAGTTGATTCCGGCTCGCCATAGACGGCGGCGGTCGAGGAGAACACGAGGCGGCGAACGCCGGCCGAGAGCATGGATTCAAGAAGGTTGAGGGTAGAGGCGCTGTTATTGCGGAAATAAATTTCCGGAGTTTTCATGCTTTCGCCCGCTTCAATCAGAGCGGCGAAGTGCATGACTCCGTCTATTCCTTTGTGCAGGACGTTTTCGAGCGCGGCGCGGTCGGCCAGCTCTCCCTCCACGAACTCCGCCTGAGCGGGGACCATGGAGCGGTGCCCGTGGCAGAGGTTGTCATATACGACGACCTTATGGCCGCGGTCGAGCAGGAGTTGGGCGACGGTACCTCCGATATAGCCGGCTCCGCCGGTAACCACGATTCGCAATGGAATTCTCCCTGGGAACCTGAAGTGGGGTCCCGATACAACCGTCTACGGTAAAGAAACGTCAGATAACAAAACTAAAGAGAGTGGGTTGAGATGGTTTTTTCTGGAAAATTTTACCTTTCCGATACGTGAGATGGTAAAGGTTACTCATTGCGGCTTAGGCGGTTACAATATAAGGACATTCACCTGTTCTTGCCTTTTCCGGAATGATCTATTTATATCCGCTCTTTAGAGCGGCTCTCAACCGGCGTTTTTGATGTATGCGGAACCGTCAGCATCAAATTCGCAGAGTTTGGGAGATGCCATCTTTACTGAATAGAGGGTTTGGCTGTCGGAAACTGTTGTAACAACAATCGGAACCGGGCCACGCTTCTCGCCGTAACTTTGGAATGAGGAATGCAAAATTAGATTTGGATCCGCTGGCACGTCGTAGCACTTCCGGGAAGTGAATTGTTACATCTAAGACAACCATGGTGAACGAAGATCTACTGAATCATGCAAATCTGGGGCTCCTCCACGATCAGGGGGGGCGTTTTGGCTCATTTGGCGTCAGCCTTGTTGTCAATGTGGCAATCGTTGCACTTGCCGCGCTGCTGGGCGTAGCCCGTGTCCACCAGATCAAGAAACAGCAGGAAAGCACCTCAATACTGGTCTTTCCGGCGGTTGTGCCGAAACCTGTTCCTCCTCCTCCGGTGCCGAGGGTGAAGGTGATTCCGCCGCCGCCCAAGCTCGCGATCGACCATCCGAGGATTCAACCGCCGAAGCCGGTGGTTGAGCCGCCCAAGGTAGCCGAGATCAAGATGCCGGAACTGGCGCCGGTGATCGCCCCTGCGCCTCCGCGGCGGGTAACGCCACCGCCGCAGCCGAAGATTGGCTTGTTCAGCAGCTCGCACCCCACAGCAGTGGCGAATAATATGGCGAAGCCGACCGAGAAGACAGGCGGATTCGGCGACCCTGAGGGAGTGCATCCCAATCCAAACGCCACCCGCCCGGCAAACATTGCGGCGGCTGGATCATTTGCCGGAACACCCGGCGTCGGCGCTCCCGGCGCAGGATCGGCGCGTCGCGGTTCAGTGCACGGGGTGGATTTCGGCTCCGGAGTGGCTAATGGTGTGCCCGGTGGCAAGGACCGCGGAACGGTAGCGTCCGCAGGCTTCGGCAAGGGCGTGATCGGACGGACTGGTAAACCCGGCGGCACCGGCCGCGCTGTCGAGCCAAGCGGCCTTGGAGGCAGCGGATTCGGTCAGGCGACTCCGGCCGCCCACAAGGTGGAAGAGGCGCACACCACTCCGTTGGTGCTGCTCTCAAAGCCTCGTCCCGGCTATACCGAAGAGGCCCGTAAACTGAAGATCCAAGGAGACGTAACGCTTCAGGTGAGGTTTACCGCGTCTGGACAGGTTGATGTATTACGTGTGGTCAGCGGCCTGGGATACGGGCTGGACCAGCTGGCGCAGGACGCCGCCCGCCGCATCCAGTTCAAGCCAGCGACCCGCGACGGCCGCGCGATCGATGAAGTTACCGTCATCCATGTTACCTTCCAATTGGCGTAGAGTCTTTCCAGAATGCCGCGAGTGCTTTTGCAAAAAGGCGGTTTTGTAAATATTTGCCCAGTAGTTTTGAGGAGCTAGGAAAAAATGTCCTTCCGCAAGATTTGGATTTTTGGATTGGCAATGGCCTTAAGCGTGAGCGCGGCGCAAGCCAAAAAAACGCACCGGCGCATTGTGCTCGTACCCCTGACTCCGCAGCAGTCCGCGTTGATTCAAAAGGCGATTGTGCGGGAACACGCCACTGTAGCCATGATCCGGAAGAGCACTCCGGTAGTGCAGACCTATATCCAGAACATGCGCCCTGACCCGAAGCTTTACGCGATTCCGGTCAGCGACCAGTACAGCATCGCGCGCGTCGACTTCAACAGGACATTCACCGCGAATAACTACGACGAACGGGAGATGCATCATCACAAGGGGTTCTTCCACGGCACGACGAAGTACCTGAGCGACCTTACCAAGGCATTCCATCTGGAATACTCGCAGACCGGGTTCATGGACATGATGTTCCTTGATCCGACGAGTTTCGACCGGCAGCACTACGACTTCATCTATGTGCGTCGTGAATTCCTTGGCTCCATCCGTACCTGGGTTTTCGACGTTCGGCCTAAGGAGAAACAAAAGGGCTACGGGCGTTTCTTTGGGCGCATTTGGATCGAGGACGAGAACGGAAACATTGTCCGCTTCAACGGCACCTTCACCGGTCCCCACGATGAGGAGTTTGCGCACTACTTCCACTTCGACAGTTGGCGCACAAACATGCAGCCGGGCGCGTGGCTACCCGCAGCCATATACGTCGAAGAGACGCACAACAGCGTTGACAAGCATGCAGTAGGCTTCCGCGCCCAGACCTACCTCTGGGGCTATTCGCTCAAGCTGCCGCAGAACGAGGGCACGAACGAATCCATTGAGGTAGAAAATGCCCAGGACCAGAGCGGGCAGGCCCAGGATGTAAGCCCACTTGAGGCGCAGCGCATGTGGGTAACGCAGGCGCAGGACAACGTGCTCGACCGCCTGACCCAGGCCGGCCTGATCGCGCCGGTCAGCGATTTTGACAAGGTGCTGGAGACGGTCACCAACAACATCATCATCGGCAGCAAGCTGAACCTCCCGGACGATATCCATTGCCGCGTAATGCTCACCACACCGCTTGAGTCGCTGGCTGTAGGCAACACGATTCTGGTCAGCAAGGGCTTGATCGACACGCTGCCTACCGAAGCTGACCTGGCCGCTGTTCTCAGCTTCCAATTGGCGCATATCGTTCTTGGACACCACATCGACACCCGCTACGCATTTAACGACCGTCTGCTCTTCCCGGACGAGGCGACCTTCCAGCGGATCACGATGAACCACACGACTGTTGACGACGAGGCCGCCGCGAAAAAAGGGGTAGAGTTGTTCAATTCCTCCATCTACGCTGGCAAGTCGGGCGAGGTGGGTCTCTACTTCCAGCAACTGGCGATACGCCAGAAGGCGCTGAGCGCGCTTCTGACTCCGCGGCTGGGCGATCCTCTGCTTCGCGCCGATGGAACCCCATGGCTCTCCGGGCTTACCCGCGGAGCACCCAGGCTGAATGTGGACGACCTGACCCAGATTGCCGCATTGCCGCTGAACAGCCGCTTGCGGATTGACCCTTGGGATGACAAGGTCTACCAGCTCAATGTGAAGCCTGCTCCGTTGCTCAACCCCGGCGACAAGATGCCCTTTCAGATCACACCGATCTTCTACCGCCTCGAGGCATACCAGCCTCCGGCTGCGCCGGCACCGACAGTTGCTCCGGCAGCAGAACAGCCGCAGGGGCAGGACAACAGCGCTCCCGGTGGCGCAGTTTCGCCCGCAGGTGCGGCGTCTCCGGCTGGAAGCACAGCTACTCCGGCTCCAGGAGATGTGAATCAGGCTGCGCCTCCTGCTGATAACAACCAGGCTGCGCCTCCGGCGGATAACAATCAGGCTGCGCCTCCGGCTGACAACACTCAGGCTGCGCCTGGTGGACCGACGCCGCCCAATCCGCCAGCAGCGGACCAGGGAACGGGCACGTCCAATCCGCCACCGGACAATTACCAGACTGGTCCCACGCCCCCAAATCCGCCTGCTCCGGATCAGGGAAATGGAACGTCCAATCCGCCTCCGGCGAATAGCAACCAACCTCAACCACAGGTGTTTCAGTAGAAGAAGGGCGGCCTGGCGGGAAGAAGGAACGCGTGAATGAAGGGCTGGATTACAGGGTCCAGCGCTCCCAAGAGCAGGGGAGGAAAGAATTCCAACTCCGGAGAAAGTTAAACCGTGATTAAAGCGATCAGGAAGATTTTAATTTTAAGTGTTGTATTGAGCGCCGCTGGGGTTTACGCCCAGGTCGCCACGTCGGTTACTGGAGGCGAGGGCGTCTTGTGGGCGGGCGGTGAATTCTCCGATTTCCGGCCCGATTATGGGTCAACGTCCCTTTTCGGTCCCGCGGCAATTTTCGACTTTAACGTGACGCCGAAGATAGGCGTCGTCGGCGAGGCTCGCTGGCTCGATTGGCACAACGCGGGCGACATTGGAGAAACTCAGAGAGATTATCTGATCGGCGGCAAATATCGGCTCTACCGTTGGCGGAAGTTTGACTTTGATGTCAAAGGGATGATCGGGGGCGTATGGATTAAGTTTCCCGACGATATTGGCAAGGGCAGCTATTTCGCTTATGCGCCGGGCGCTTTTGTGGATTACCGCCTTTCGAACAGATTTCATCTTCGCGGCGACTATGAATATCAGTTACTACCTTCCGCTCCCAATATTCCCGGCCAGCCGAACGATGGCCTCACGCCTCACGGCTTTAGCATCGGACTCGAGTACAACATCTTACACACGCGCTAACCCGCGCGCCTAGCGATGCCGGACCTCCGCGGTCCGGCAAGCTGCTTGTCGCGCAATCGCTCGCAGATATTCATTCCGAACTGCTGATCCAGGCCATGCTCGACCGCTCCGAGACGGTGCACGCGGGTTCTCCGCTGTCTGCGAAAAGGTGATCTTCATGAGCGGACCTTGGTTGATGGTTCCGTTGAAATCATTGCACTGCTTGCGTTGGCAATTTACCTCCTGACAATGCACCGGGGCGCATCGGGCGAAGAACCCGGCGCGCAGTGCATTGCTCAGCCGTCACGCGCTGGATAAAAGGCCATATCTCAGATTATCTAAATATACTAAAAATCATATATTTCTTCACTCAAATGTGTGCAAATTTCTAGTTAAGCTGCAAATAACAAAAGATTCCGCCTCTGTCGGCCGCTTCCAGTTACTGGAATGGAGCCGGTGGAAAATCTATGAAAAAAAGTGTTGACCGCAAAAGCAGTCGAGGTTATTTTTGAAAAAGCCGGATGGATGACCATTCTTCTGGCTTGCCGGTCCCACACCCGGCAGGCACTGGGAAATTCTCAAAGCACTTCCGGCGCGTGTAGTTTTATCCCCAGGCAATCTACTTCGCCTGCAATCCTTCCAAAGGGCCGCAGAAGTCGGGAACCGTAGCGGGTAATAACAGAAGTCCCCACGCAGCAGCTGTGAACTACCGAGTTAAATTATTTGATCGGGACGCGTTCTTCGCGCGTCTAAAGATGTAACCGGAAATGGCGGCTTCAGTACTCGTGTTTTCGCGTGCTCCTGAAAGCAGTCAGAAGAACATAAAGGAGAGATACACATGCGTTCAGATTTGATTTTTGGGGCGCTTGCCCATGTTAAGAACCGCTATCAGCTTTGCCAGTTGGCTGCTAAGGCCACCCGCAAGCTGCACAAGCCCAACACCCGGCTGCAGGACACGACCAACGACGTGTTGACTCGCTTTCAGTCCAGCAATCCGGCCGCTCCGGCTGTCACGACGAAACACTCCGCCCCTGTTCAGGATCGCCGCGCCGCATAAGCGCGGCGCAGCACCTCGCTGCGCTAACGCCGACTTCTGAGAAACTTCCCTTCTAAACCTCTCTCCTGGTTCACCCTCCTGAGCATCACCCCCATCCAGAATCAAATCGCAGGTAATGAATGACAATCTCCGAACTCAAAGAAAAGAATATTACCGAGCTGAGCCGCATTGCGCGCACGCTTGAAATCCCCGGTGCCAGCGGGCTCCGCAAACAGGACCTGATCTTCCGCATCCTTCAGGCGCAGAGTGAAAAGGAAGGCCATATTTTCGCCGAGGGCGTGCTGGAAATTCTGCCTGACGGTTACGGCTTCCTCCGCTCCCCCGACTACAACTACCTGCCCGGCCCCGACGACATCTACGTGTCCCCTTCGCAAATTCGCAAATTCGATCTCAAGACCGGCGATACCATCAGCGGGAACGTTCGGCCGCCGCATGAGGGGGAAAAATACTTCGCCCTGGTCAAGATCGAGGCCATCAACTTCGAGTCTCCCGAGGAAACGCGCAACAAGATCCTCTTTGACAACCTCACGCCGCTCTATCCGCAGGAGCGCGTCAAGATGGAGACGGTTCGCGAGAACATCAGCGGCCGAGTCAAGGACCTGCTCACACCCATCGGCAAGGGGCAGCGCGGACTCATTGTGGCCCCGCCGCGCACCGGCAAAACCGTGCTGCTGCAGTCTATCGCCAACTCCATTACTACCAACCACCCTGAAGTCGTACTGATCGTGCTCCTGATCGACGAGCGCCCGGAAGAAGTCACCGACATGCAGCGCTCGGTCAAGGGCGAAGTCATCAGTTCCACCTTTGACGAGCCCGCTGCGCGCCATGTGCAGGTCGCCGAAATGGTGATTGAAAAAGCCAAGCGGCTCGTCGAGCATAAACGCGATGTGGTCATCCTGCTCGACTCCATCACCCGTCTCGCCCGCGCCTACAACACCATTGTTCCTCCGTCGGGCAAGGTGCTCTCGGGCGGCGTGGACTCGAACGCGTTGCAGCGCCCCAAACGGTTTTTCGGCGCTGCCCGCAACATCGAGGAAGGTGGCTCGCTAACCATCATTGCCACCGCGCTGGTCGATACCGGCTCGCGCATGGACGAAGTGATCTTCGAAGAGTTCAAGGGCACGGGCAACATGGAAATTATCCTCGACCGCAAGCTGGTCGACAAGCGCGTTTTCCCGGCGATCGACATTCAGCGCTCGGGCACGCGCAAGGAAGAGTTGCTCATCCCGAAGGAAGACCTGCAGCGCATCTGGGTTCTGCGCAAGGTGCTCAATCCGCTCTCGCCGGTGGAAGCGATGGAACTTCTGGTCGACAAGCTGGGCAAAACTCGCAATAATGCGGAGTTTTTGCTGAACATGAGCTCCATCTAGAAGCTGGCCGGCACTGAACAGAAGCGTCCGCCAGTGCGGGCGCTTTTAGTACTCACCCGAACGCCATTTAGAGGAGCAGCAGAAAATACAGGACGCACCGCGGCCGTCAGCGCCTGTCAGGTGTCAAATGGTCGCCGCCGAAATCGTTGTTCTGCGCGCGGGGAATCCCGAAGTGTCCGCGCAGATGCATCAGGTCCAGAGGGCTCAGCGTGCCGTTGACCACCACCACATCTACATTGGTCGGGTTCGAGAGCAGCAGCGCCATGCCTTCGACGTTTCCGTGGTCCAGCCGGACCCACACATCGGTGCGGCCTGTGTGCTCCCCCGAGGTGCTGGAGTGCGCGTTCGACAGGTGCTGCCATCCACGCTGGCTGTACTGCGCGCCGATCGTCTCCAAAGCTGCGGGGTTATAAAGACCCGGCTGAGAGTAGCGGAACAGATGCACCGACACGCCTCTAAGCTTGGCCACAACACGTTGGGTTTCCTGGTCTCCTGTAAGGCCGCTGGCGAGCTGGAGCATTTGCCTGTCGAAGGTGAAATCGGTGTGAAATGTGGCGCGGCGCGCCAGCGCCTCAACGCTTTGAGGAACCCAATCGTCACCAGGATTCGTCCCGATCTGGGCAACAGAAATCATCGGGAAAAGCATAAATAGGGCCAGCAGGAGGGGAGAAATGCGGCGAAAGAAAAGCATAGTTTGGTAAACGCCAATTCAGGAAAAAAGTTGGCACGCCCCGCGCAAAACGGTGAGGCAACTCCACAAAGCGCGATGGCTTCAACCCATCAGGAGAAATGCCATGAACTGGACTCAGCTGAAGTATCTGACGGCCATGATGTTGATAGGAGATGGAGTTCTGGCCATGCTGCGCCCGCACCGCGACGCCCGCACCTGGAGCATGGGGCCTCGATTCTGGAAGGACCTGATGGCGTACCTCTCCGATCATCCCGACATGCTCCGCTGTATTGGTGCAGCGGAGGTGGCCGTAGGATTCACGCTGGTGGCCAGCCATGGGAGCGCGCAGGAACGATTGGAGGAGGAGACAGCGGCCAGGCACGCCCGAATTCGCTCTATTGTCTAAGTGGCCGCCGCGTCAGCGGACGAATCACGCGTTAAACTGGAGCTATGACGGACCGGCTCTATTATTCGGATTCCTTCCTGCGAGAGTTTTCTGCGCACGTCACAGATATTCGGGAAACGTCCCGCGCCGAAGGAGTATCCATCTGGGAGATCGCGCTCGATCGCACCGCATTCTATCCCACCAGCGGAGGGCAGCCATTCGACACCGGGACACTGAAGGCGAGCTCACGCAACGGAGCGGTGCTCGAGGCTGAGGTCGAATCCGTAGAAGAAGATGAGCAGGGAATTGTCTGGCACTTTACGCGCAAGCCGCTGGCGACCGGTACGGAAGTACAGGGTACGATCGATTGGCCGCGCCGTCTTGATCACATTCAGCAGCATTCCGGCCAACACCTGCTTTCAGCCGTTTTTGCGCGCGAGTTGAAGGCGAATACAGTGTCGTTCCATCTCGGCGAAAGCATTTCCTCCATCGACCTTGCCTCCGGCCCAATTGCACAACACAGCCTCGAACGGGTAGAGCGTGTGGCCAACGAACTTATCGCCGAGGACCGCGCTGTGACCGCGCGCAAAGTCACGCGAGCGAAGGCCGAAGCGCTGCTGGCCGCGGGTGAACTTCGCAAACTGCCGGAGCGCAAGGGAAGCATTCGCCTCATCGAAATTGACGATTATGATTTGAATGCATGCGGAGGAACGCATGTTCGCAGCACCGGACAAATAGGTAGCCTGTTGCTGCGTGGCGTGGAAAAGGTAAGCCGCGGCTCACGCGTTTCTTTCGTCTGCGGACTGCGCGCCGTCGCAGCCGCACGCCACGACCTCGCAATTCTTAATCGGGCAACGGCTCTACTCTCCATCGGCGGAGAGGAATTTCCTTCGGCTATCGAGCGGCTGAAGACGGAAGCGAAGACTTCGGAAAAAGAACGTCAGCGGCTGCGCGAAGATCTCGCCCGCTATCACACTGCTCGTCTGGTGGTAGAGGAGCAGTCGCACGACGGACTGCGCTTTGTGTGCCGCGTTTTCAGAGATCGAGATGCGGAGTACGTCCGCCTGCTCGCGTCTGATTTGGGAGCTTCGGTCCCGCATACGGTCGCCCTGTTGATATCGGCGGAAAACTGGCCGGCCAGAGTGGTTCTGGCCAAAAGCCGCGATCTGAACCTGCATTGCGGAGAGCTTCTGCGCGACACGCTTGCCAGCCGCGGCCTGCGAGCGGGCGGATCAGCCGAGCTGGCGCAGACCGATGTACCGATGGACCAGTTGGAAAAAGTAACGGCGGACCTGGAAACATCGATCCGCTCGCGCGTCAGCTTTGCTGTAAGTGGGCCACCTTCGGCGGCGTAGCTTTACCCATTGCAGGCGTGCGCGCCTCGTTCACCGACGCTTTTCCAATCAGAGCCGCGCTGGTAAACTCTACAAAGTGTCTCCCGCTATTGTGGGGCTATAGCTCAGTTGGGAGAGCGCCTCGTTCGCAACGAGGAGGTCGACGGTTCGAGCCCGTCTAGCTCCACCAAAGAATATTAAGTATTTTAGAATCTGCATATTAAGCTGCTAAATCCCCAGATGTCCCGGCAAATTGCTTGCCTTTGCTCGTGAAGGACACGGGAGAGAATTCTCCGCGTACTAAAAGCCGCTCCTAAACAGATCGATTCTCTGATCGGGAAATGCCGAGTGTCCTTCCGAAAGTGGAAATGCAGGGAATCAGGACCTACCGACAGCTTCGGTACAAACTCGCTACCCAGCTGGACTACATGGAAAAAGCCCCATAGCTAATCCAGATGTCTCGCGGGGCGAGGCGATTGCTCTGAGTAGCGTGCTCTCAGTAGACGTGCAGGTAGGTGTTTGTTTCGCCGCACCTTAAGCTTGCGCGCGGGATCTCTACGAGTAAATCCTCATCGACCGCTTCCGTGAAGATATCCCGAACCTAAGCTCGTATCTGCATGGGCTTCGCGTTTTGTTCTCTATACTGGAGGGATGGTGCGTAACGAACGCTAGGGCCCGATTAACACTCTTGATTTGTGGGCTACTCGTCTATTGCAAGCCTTGGAGCATAGTTCGAGGAGCACGATGCAGCCCAGTGAACGTCTCAAGTCGTTTTTTTTGCAAGCCAATCTCGCGACTCCTGTTTTGCTGCTGGGCGCGGGTGCATCGTTGAAATCGGGAATACCTCTGAGCGGTCAAGTCGTCGAAATGGCAGCGAGGTGGGCGTATTTCCAAGAGCAGGGTTTTCACCTTGACGTACCTGGTTCAACGAAACTGACTGAATGAATCAACGTATCCGTTGTGCGATCTACACTCGCAAGTCGACCGACGAAGGGTTGGAGCGAACCTTCAACTCTCTCGACGCCCAACGCGAGGCATGCGAGTCGTACATTAAGAGTCAGCAGCACCAGGGCTGGCAAGCGATTAGCACTCAATACGATGACGGCAATTACTCCGGCGGCAATATGGAGCGGCCGGCGCTCAGGCAGATCATGGCGGACATTGAGGCCGGAAAAGTCGGTGTTGGCTGGTTGTTCTTTGGAATTGCGGCAACTGCCGGAGTTGAAGCCTACTTAAGCACACCGTCTGGACAATGGTCCGCCAGTACGTTCACGTCGGCGGCGGGCGCGTCAATTTCCAATTCGATCTCAAGCATCAAGAGCTTCTTCAGCAGCAAATCGAGTAGTTCTAATCCGGCACCGGCAACAGGACAGCAGGCGAGTCAAGGTGGTCAGAACAACCCGACTGGGCCAGCACAGCCGAAGTCGAATCCAATGCAGGGAGAGCCAGGATCAACTTCCACGACAACGCAACCCGATGGCACTCCGAAGCAGACAAGAGGATACGGTTCCGACGGTTATCCGCAAACGGACGTAGACTCTGGTCATGACCACAAGGGGCAGGGTGACCCACACGCACATGATTAGGGAAGGCCCACAGATGGCAGTCCGCCAACTGATGCCGATAGACGTCCTGCACGCCCCGTGCAGCCCACAGACCCAAAGCCGCAACCGCCGCCGAAGCCACAACCGTGAGGACTAGAACCGGATGAAAAATTTTGGTGAGTTTCATGATGGCTCGTTTGAAGGGCTGTGGCTTGATGGCAAGACAGCCCATGTGTTTTTAGCAACCGAAGGACGAGAACAATTTACGGTGGTGGCAGAAGGGGTAGCGGCACTGGCTATCGATGGAGTCTAGGCGGGTAATATCCTTTTCGAGGTCTTAGAGCGCGGTCCCGAGGAGGTATTACCTCGGGACATCCAGACCCTATATCCACTTCAAGAAGGCTCAGCCGGAGAAACTCAGGGTGCCGATCTCTTGGAAAAAGCTCGTCTTCAGGGGTGGAAAATCTTCGAGATCAATCCATCCTATGGAGCAAGCTGTTTGGTTCTAGCAAGATCACTTGCTGTTGTGCGTCGCGAAGACTGGCTAGAGAGATATGTGCTCAGCCTGAAACGTTGAACGCAATCGCGAGGCCGACTTCCGGTGCCGCCTTGCTGCCGTTATCGGCGTATGGTTCCGTGTCCAGCCAGCATCCGCAGACCATCGGAATAACAGGGACACGTCATCCCGGAACGGATGCTGCGAGTAACCATAGTTCCTGTGCGGGAACTTACTGAACAGAATAACGCCAGTAGATGCGAGCGCAAGTTGCTGATGGGGAACGCTATGAGTTCCAACCGCTGGCCTGATTCCGGTCCTGCAGCCCGATGCGTGCCCGGCTCGGCCACGGCCTGCACGAACTACCTGCTGACCTATGGTTATAATCATGCCGGGAACGTGAAGTCGATGTCGGACGGCGCGGCCAGCCCAGCGTTTACCCTGACGTCGACGTATGACGGCGCGGATCAGTTGTCGCTTGTCACCAGCACTCTGAACACCGGCAACTATCCGGGCACGCTGTTCCAGGCCAAATCCATCAGTTCCCGGTTACCTCCGAGGCGCCATCGCCAGGCGGACCTGATAATTGGGAAGATGTGTCTGCCGAGGAGTGTGAATCGGATGGCGGGGAGATCGTTTCAGATTCCCAAAATGAGAAGGTAAACGGAGGTGCAGACAACAACGGTGCTGGGATAGGCCTAAGCTATTCCAGCGTTACTTACATCGATTGCTCAAATGAGCAGGGCTTCGGAACCCCAAATAACGCAAGTCGAACCAAGCAGATTCTTCAGTGCGCTTCCAAGGTCGCAAACCAGTTCAGCATTGCCGGTGTATTGGGTATCAACGAGGAAGCTCATCCGATCCTTGCGAGCATCAGCAATGCGTTCCTTGGAAATACATTCTCAGGCATCACTGATGCAGTCACTGACGTGACGACTGGTCAGGTCGGGGCGACTGCGGGCTCAGTTGGTGTACACGGCTGCATCCAACCAAGCGTGTCGCAGAGCATGGAATCCGGAACTCTGAGTAATGCGGAAATCGCAGACCGTCTCTCCTCGCTGGCACAGATGCTTACTATGGAGAAGGCGAATCCATACAAGACTCGCGCATATCGCCGCGCCGCAGCCGTTATCCGGGGACTTGGCGAGAGCGTCGACGAGTTGGTCCGTAGTAATTCCGATCTCCGCGTCTACTCAGGCATTGGACCCGCTATCAGCGCCGCTATCCGCGAGATCATTGAAACCGGCACCTTGAAGAGTCTTGAGCAGCTCCGGTCCGGTGCCAGTCCCGAACTCGTCGAGCTCAGCGCTTATCCGCGCCTCGATCCTCGACGCGTGGTGCGAATTTATAAGAAACTCAGCATCTCGACTATCGAAGCGCTCCGCTCCGCTCTCGACGGAGGCCAGATAGAACGCACGTTCGGTCCGCGCATGGCGCAGCACATCCGCTACGGACTGATCGAGACCGAGACGATCCTGCTCTATCACGCGCATGCGTTATGCGGATCCATCGAGAATTTCTTACTCAGGAAAGCAGGCGCAGAACGCGTCGAAGCCATTGGCGACTACCGTCGTCGCGTAGAGATCATCGGCAGGCTTGATTTCCTGATTAAGGCGCGCGACTTCAGCAAGATAGTTGAAACGATAAAGCGCTATGGCGGCCACGTACCTCTGGTCCAATCAACGGCAACAACAGCCACGTATTCGCTGCCTTCCGGTCCGCTTCTCTGCCTTGAGCACATTGAGAAGAACTGGGGCCTCGCTCTGATCCGCGGAACCGGTTCTGCGGCGCATCTGCGCAAGTTGACCCGCATAAGCGGCAGTCTCACAGCTCTTGAGGACGTCAGCCTTTTCCCAAGTGAAGAAGCTTTCTACAAGCGCTTCAATTTGCAGTTCATTCCGCCCGAACTCCGTGAAGGTCTCGACGAGATCAGCAAATCACGCAAGGGAGCGTTGCCGCAACTCATTGCAGAGCAGGATATTCGTGGCGATCTGCATGCCCATACGTCCGCCAGCGATGGCAGCGATTCCATTGAAGAGATGGCGCGCGCTGCCCGGGAACTCGGCTACGAATACATTGGCATCACTGATCACTCGCCCAGCCTGAAAATTGCCAATGGGCAATCCATCGAAGATCTGCGAGCCCAAATCCGTGCTATCGACAAGCTCAACGCACGCCTCTCCGGTTTTAGGGTGCTCAAGTCCGCTGAGGTCGACATTCTCGCAGATGGCACGCTCGACCTTCCTGACGATATCCTGCAGGAGCTCGATTACACCGTCTGTTCCATCCACTCGCGCTTTGCCATGAATAGGGAGCAGCAGACGGAGCGTGTTTTACATGCCATGGACAACCGCTACTTCACGATTCTGGGCCACGCCACAGGACGTCTGCTCCTCAAGCGCCCCGGTTATGAGTTGGATTTCGAACGCATCATCGAGCATGCGAAAGATAGAGATTGCTTCTTCGAGCTGAACTCTAGCCCCGATCGACTCGATTTGTCTGCTGAAAACGCAAGGCTGGTTCGGTCGGCAGGCATCAGGATCGCTATCTCCACTGATTCACACAGCACTGGCGAGTACCGTACGATTTGTTATGGGATCGAGCAGTCCCGTCGTGCCGGCCTTGAAAAGGCGGACGTACTCAACTGCCAACCGCTTGATATGCTGCTGAGGACCGTGGCGCGGCGACGGTTTTAAACAATCTGACGCTGCTCGTCGCTGCTGCATTCCCGCAAAGCAGAGCTGAATTGCTGCTCGCCGGGTGACCAATCCACCACACAGCTGAGAGGTCCACTATGTCCCCGGCTGCGCGGGCGGCCTGAGCGACGATAAATCAACTTCCAGATGTCACTCGGATAACAATCCTCGGATAAAGGTGTGGCATCGGATACCTTCTGTATCGTAAACGTTGAAGTCCGCAGGTGCACCGGGCACCAGCAGTTCAGGAAGACCAAGCATTCTTGTAGGATTGATGGACGCCAACTGGGCTGCTATATGCAGGTCGGCTCGAGCGATCTTCATAAAATTGGCTACTGCCCGATCTAGAGTGATCACGCTCCCTGCCAACACGCCAGCCTCGGTGCGACAGGCTTCTCCCTCAACGTGCACGATGGTTTCTCCCGTTAGGAACCGGCCGTCTCGCATGCCGGCTGCCGACAGACAGTCCGTGATAAGGATCGCGCGCTCTGGTCCCTTCGCCTTGAACCATAAACGCACCGCCGCCGGCGCAACGTGGCAGTTATCGCAAATCAGATCGGCGTACAAATCGTTCTGATCAAGGACCGCGCCGAGGATGCCAGGCTCGCGATGATCCCATTCGCGCATCGCGTTAAAAGTATGAGTCGCGGAGACAGCACCGCTTCTTATACCTTCAATCGCTTCCTCATGCGTAGCCATCGAATGTCCAATAGCCGAACGGATGCCGAGAACCGTCGCGTGCTGGATTGTCTCAAGCGCTCCGGGTAATTCAGGCGCAATCGTCATCAGACGAATCTTGCCACGGGCAGCTTCCCAAAATCGATTGAGAAGCTCTGGTGTAGGCCTTAGTAGATGCTCCGCAGAATGCATGCCACGCTTGGCAGGGGAGAGGAAGGGCCCTTCTATATGGATGCCAACTGCCTGGGATGCTCCAGCACTTGGGGCTGATTCGATGTACTCTGCCATCCTCTCCAGCGCGGACAGTGTCGTATCCAGTGAGGCGGTGACCGTAGTAGGAAGAAAACGGGCCACGCCCGCGCGCGCCAGGCAATACCCAATTTTCTGAAACCCTTCGGAAGAGGCATTCATCACGTCCTGGCCCGCGATACCGTGGAAGTGGATATCAAAGAAACTGGATGTCAGTATTCCGTTCGGAAACTCATAGTCTACGTGGGAGGTCCATTTCGCATCTCGGGGGCAGATTTCGAGGATATGCGGGCCCTCGATGGTGATGATCGGGTTCACCAGAAGCCCCGATGGACTCGCGAGCATCTTTGCCGCAATGCGCTTAACCGAAATGGGAGGCCTCGATTCTGTTGTGATCACGAAAGCTTAAGTTGGCCCCTCCACCAGGGGCTGCCTGAATACTTGGCTGTACGTGTTTGCGGAAACGCGGCCCAGCGACAACCAGACGTATGGTCAAAAGAAGAATGAAGGGCCGAGTCGCAGCTGGCCGCGTCCGACCTGAGTCTATCCGACCTGGGTCTGATTGTTTCGAGGTCAACATAGGGCGGACCGTTTTCCTGGACCTTGCGACAGGCGATAAGAGGCTGGGCGAGTCGCGGATGATTCAAGTCAAGTGCATAATATTTTGGCACAAAAAATCGGCCACATGCACAGATGGCGATCCTTGCCTGAGGTATCGTGTTCGATAGATGCGGCATCCGGTGCGCGCCGCCGGCGAGGTTGTCAGCAGCTCAGGTCTACCGTCCAATGGGTCGCTGCCACGGGACTAGAGGATTTCATAAATCACTTGCTGTTAACGAAGAGCAACTGCGAAGTGAAAATTCGGGGCTGCCGACGCTATTCCGAACGCAAAGCCTGGGAAGGATCGGCGGCCGCGGCGCGTAGTGCCGGTAGTGCCGAGGAGATGACCGACAGCACCAGCATGACTACCACGCTCGCGCCGTACACAATCGGATCGGTGGCGCTCACTCCAAAGAGGAACGCGCCGATAAAGCGAGACGCGGCAAACGATCCCAAAATACCGAGAGCACAACCGGCAGCTGCGATTTTAGCGCCGGATCCGAGCACAAGCCGCGCGATGCCGGCGGGCTGTGCGCCGAGGGCAATTCGGATGGCGATCTCCTGCGCGCGCTGCGAAATATTGAAAGCGATGACGGTGTAGATGCAGAGGGCTGCAAGCAGCAAAGCGGCGATCGCAAAAGCTGTGATAAGGCCCGTATTGAAGAGGCGCGGGGCCTCCACCGTGGAGACAGCTTCGGCCATGGGCTGCACGGGATCGAGAGCCAATCGGGGATCGATGCCGGCAATCACCGAGCGCAGGGTATTGATCATCTGCGCGGGCGGCAGCGAGGAACGGAGCGCGATCCAGCCGCTGGACAAGTCCAACATGCCCGTGACGCCAGAGCCCTCGATGATCGCAGGCTGCTCCAAGGGGAAATACCACTGTTCGCCCGCCGGATGATCGGGCGCTGTGACACGCACGTCAGGTACCACTCCTACGACCGTCGCCCAGGGAAGGGTGTGTTTGGGATTGCCGAAGTGCAGGCGCTTCCCGATAGGATTCTGTCCGGGCCACTCCCGTTTGGCCATGGATTCGTCAACAACGCAGACCAGAGGCGCGTCGGAGCGGTCGCGAAGCGTTAAATAGCGGCCGGCGATGAGGGGAATGCCGAGAGCGCGAAAGTAATCGCCATAGGTTTCCATGAACAGAGCAAACCTTAGCTTCGATCCAGCGCTGCGCGCGCCTTCAATGGTAAAGCCGCCGAGTCCTCCTCCGCCGGCGTCAGGCAGCATGTTGGCCAGCCCAACGGCGATGGTCGCGGGTTGGGCGGCCAGTCGGCTGACAACCTCGCGATTGAAAGTGGCGATGGACGACTCGGTCGCGTATTGCTGCGCGGGCAGCTGGTATCCGGCGATGAGAACGTGGTCGGGGCGGAAGCCGGGATCGACCGCAAGCATCTGCTGATAACTGCGTAGGAAGGCCAGTGAAACACAGAGCAGGATGGTCGCAATGGTAATTTCGATGACGACCAGAGACGAGCGGAGCCAGTTCTGGTGCAAGTTGCTGGTGCACGAGCGGGGGTGTTGCTTAAGGTCATCGAGCAGGTTGGTGTGTACCGCAGCCCAGGCCGAAGCAAGGCTGCAAAGGACTCCGGTTACTACCATCATGATGAGAGCGAAACCCACTACATTGGCATTGATGGAGATTGCATCGATGCGCGGCATGGACTCGGGGAGTCGTGGCACAATGGCGCGCAGAGCGATCGCCGCAAGAGCCAGACCGAGAAGGCCCCCCGCAAAACTTAGAAGAAGACCTTCGCTAACGCACTCGCGGAATATGATGCCCGCATGGGCTCCGAGTGCGAGGCGCACGGCATATTCACGGCGGCGGCGGATAGCACGGAGAAGAAGCAGGGTCGCTACGTTGGTGCAAACGATGAGCAGCACGATGCAAACGGCAAGAAAGAGCGTACGGAGCGGAGGCCTTACACCGGCGACCACGGATTCCCGCAGGGGGACGGCATCTCCTCTGATATGGATGGCGGCCATCTCCGGGGGAAAGTGGCGCATGATCTGCTGCGCAACGCGGTTGGCGTCGTGCGCGGACTGGTTCACAGTGACACCATCCTTCAGGCGCGCAACGAGGCCGGCGCCCCATGCGCCAGCGGATGAAAGCTCTTCGGCCGTGAAGCTCATGGGAACCCACAACTGCGCCCGGTCGAGCCTGCCGGGAAGGAGGGGAAATTCGAAGCGGCGCGGCATGACACCAATGATGGTGTAGTTCCTGCGGTCGAGAGTAATCGTGGCGCCCGCGATTTGCGGGTCGCGGTGAAAGCGATTGAGCCAAAGTGTGTAACTAATGACAGCGACAGGAGTGTGAGCGTCGTCTTCCTCCTGCGTGAAGACGCGGCCGATGATGGGCGCGATGCCGAGCGTGGGGAAGGCACCAGCGGTTAGGCGCGCGCCGTTCACCGATTCGGAAACTGGGCCACCAGAGAGCTCCCAGGACGTGCTGCTATAGGCGCCAATTGATGAGAAGGCGCGAGACGCATGCATGTAAGTGGCGACTTCCGGTGCAGTGACGCTCAGCTGCAGGCTATCGCCGACGCGGTCGCCCAAAAGGACAAGGCGCTGCGGATCGCGAAATGCCAGTGGGCGCAGGAGCACGCCCTGAACGATCGAGAAGATAGCGGTCGTCGCTCCAATGCCCAGCGCAAAGGTGAGAACAGCGGTAAGCGAGAACACCGGTGTTCTCAACATCTTCCGCCCTGCATACCGAATGTCTTGTACCAGTCCTTCTATATTTCTTTCTCTCTCTAACTCAGCACCACCATGGGATTGGCCTCCGCCGCTCGGTACCTTCCAGTACCACGCATTTCGCAACGATGACCATGCTAGGAAGGGAATCGAGCGGCAGGTCTGACTCCAAAACCAACGCGAAGCTTCGAACCTTGATTTCGTAGTGGCTTTGAGAGCGTACTCCTCGAGGAGATCGCCGATAATAGTTTCCCTGGTGTCTCGAGGAAGGAAAAATTTCAGCAATAAGCAGGCAATAGCTGGGGGTGAATGTCGCGTCATGTTGTTCCCCTTGTTCCGCGACGATCCTTCACGCCTGCCGTCATGCTTCGTATCGTCTCTCTCGAGACTTGGAGCGCCTGCTGTCCCGCTGCCTCGACATGAAACAGACGCTTCGATCTACCGCCTCGCTCCGGTGTAGGTGGGCCGATGTGCGAGCTAATGTAACCTTTTGCTTCGAGTCGCTCCAACGTCGCATAAATGGCGCCAATGGAAACGTCACGGCCAGTACACACTTCAATTTCCCGCCGCACCAATGTTCCATGGGCGGTACCGGTCAAGCGGATCAGCGCTAGCAGGACAATATGCTCAAGCGATCCGAGAAGATCGCCGCGTTGCATTTGTTTGTCAAAGGACAAATCGTGAAACTCCGTCGATGGCTCGGGGATCTGAGTTGGCGCAACTTGCCCGCCAGCAGATTTTACAATTTTGGGACAGATCCCGCGCCTTCTTTAGATTTAAGCTTGACCGGAATTTGTTCTTTGATGTAGAACAAATCGAGAAGTTCCGCCCTAATTACCTAAACTTCGCCATTATCGAGCAGTCCCGCCCAGAAATTTTCCTCCCCAGAATTCTGTGCGAATTATTGGAGGTTGGAAATGCCTTTGCGCCATTCGTGCGTTCGCCATTTGTCTCAATACAGTCAATTTGCGCCGCTGTATCTGGTGCTCGTTCTGCTGACGGCATTGCCATTGTGGGCTGGCGCATCGCAACAGGGCACGGCTACTCCGGCGGTTGTGGGCAAGCGTATTTGGCTGAGAGATGCGCAAACCATTGCAGTCAAGCACGCCGGGCCTGCAAAATTGGTGCAGGCCCTTGCGTCGGCGCAGCCGCTGGCGCTTGCCAGGGGCGACTTTGATGCGGACGGAGTGGAAGACCTCATCGTCGGATATGCATCCGGGAACGGCGGAATTCTGGCGCTGCATCACGGCAACGTCGATGCCTTTGCGCCACAGAGTAAAGAATCTTTTGAAGCGATCGGCCGGGGCGAGTTTCCTTCGCCATTTATGCCGACCGCCAATTTGTTTGACCTTCCGGTGCGCCCTGACTTTGTAACCGTGGGCAGCTTGAATGGCGAAGGCTATCCGGACATCATCGTCGCGCAACGCGGCGGCAGCTCGATTTATTTATTGAGCAACAACGGCAAGGGCAAGTTTGCCGCTCCGAAGGCAATTAACGTAGGCGGGCCGATCACTGGAATGTCTGCGGGCGAGTTTGGACGAAGGGGCGCTTACAGCAAATTGCTTGTAGGAATCAGCGATCGGCGCGGGTCGTATCTCATGGTCTATGCGGGAATGCTCAACGGTCTTGGCGGAGTGACGGTGTTGCCATTGCAGGCTACTTTGGCGAGCATTGAATTTGCCGACCTGGGAGATATCGGCCCTGACGCGGTTGTGATAGCTGGCGGCCAGGTTGCCATCCTGCACTCTTCAACCATGCGGCTTGAGTCGTTGTCGCTGCCGGTCGCAGCCAAGGCGCTGGTTGTTGGCTCGTTTATATACGATCGCAACGCGCAGTTGCAGATGGCGATTCTGGGCTCCGACGGCAGTATAAACTTCGCTGTGCACAACGAGTTCGATCCACATTCGTATACGGTGGACGAGCTTCGGGAGGTCCATCGTGGAACGCTTCGCGGGTCTACAAGCGCCTTAGGACAGAGGAATGTTCCGCGAAACGGCTGGAAAATCGTCGAAGCCATCCCTGGTATCGCGTCTTCTGGAACAACTCCGGTGTTGTTGCGTGCTCGCATTTCGGACAATGGTTCGGACGATGTCATGGTGCTGAACCCGGCAGGGCGGCAGATGACTCTAATCGCCCATCCCGATCTTGCTCCGGGCGACACCACCTTTGTGCCGGGAGAGATCTCTTTCCGCCCGTATAACGGTTCGCCGGTGGCGGCAATCACCATGCGCGTAAACGTGGATGGCCGGGCAGGAGTTGTTTCCATTCATCAAGGACAGATAGCGCCTTCTGTCTTGATGCCTCTGCCCGACCCCACATTTATCGTTGATTCGACGACTGATGCCATCCACCCAGGTGCTTGCGCTGCGGCCACACCCGGCCAGTGCACACTGCGCGAAGCGGTTATTGAAGCCAATAGTGTAGCCGGTACGGACACGATCATGGTTCCTGCAGGAACCTATACGCTGACGCTGCCCAAGGTCGTCGGCGATTGTACAGCCCAGCATGGAGCACTTTATATCAATGACTCAGTGAATATTGTGGGTGCTGGGCAGGCGACCACGATTATTGAAGCCGGTTCCAGCGCCGGTAACGGTATCGACTTTGTTGCGGCGGTCAATGAAGACCTGGGTACCTCAAGTTGCCAGCTCACAAGTGCCACCGCCAGCATTTCGAATCTGACATTGAAGTTTGGCACGAACAGGGGAACTCACGGCTTCGACGGTGACGGCGGCTGTATGGAGTTCGATACGGGTTCTAGCGGCACTGCCAACCTCACGCTTACTAATGTCACCCTGGATTCGTGCAGCACGACCAAGGGCAACGGCGGCGGCATCGCGATATTCAATGTCACACATCCCGGCAACGGCCTGGTCACCATAACCAACAGCATCATTCAGAACAACTCGTCTGTAGATACCACTGATGGCGTAGCGGCCACTGCTGGCGGCATTTGGGTTTCTGATCCAGCGCGCATGTTAATGAGCAACAGCCAGGTTATCGACAACAACGCCACCCAGGTTTCTAATACGGGAACGGTGGCGGGTGAAGGCGGCGGAATCACCGTTTCGTCGAAGCTTGGCAACTCCCGGCAAACGGTGATTCATGCCAGCACCATCAGCGGCAACCATGCCGGCGGAAATGGCGGCGGAATCCACGACCAGTCGAGCCTGCTCATTGATCAGGGCACCATTATCAGCAACAACAGCGCGGGGGAAGCGAACAAGGCAAACGGCACAAACGGCGGCGGACTCTGGATCAACCCCTCCAACAATGGCTGTCCGGCTGCCTGTACTGACACCGCAACGCTGACCAAGGTTACGATCACCGGCAACACCGCGACCGGCAACGGGGGTGGTATTTACCACGGGAACGGTACAGGCGCGGGTGATTTGACGATGAGCTTCAGCCGGCTGGCAGCCAATACAGCCCCCGACGGCAGCAACTTTTTTGAAGACCACTCAGTAGCGAACGTTATCAACAACTGGTGGGGGACGAACACGCCCGCCAATACGATGGGGAACAGCGCCGGAACGACGACCTTCGATCCTTTCATCGAGCTTACGCATACTGCTAGTCCGAGCACGATCAAAATCAATCAAAGCACGACGTTGACGGCGGACATGAGCAAGGACAACCACGGCAATGGCGCCACACTATCGGGCAATCTGGATGAAATTGTTGGCCTGCCGGTCACCTTTGATAATCCTGTGCTGGGAAGTATCCCGCAGGCGCAGCCGGAAACGCTCGGCAACCCGGTCCCCACCGTCACGGCTACATTCAACGCCGGCGGGACCAGCGGCCACGGCAGTGCTGATGCGACGGTGGATCAACAAAGTGTTACTGCGCCAATTGTGATCCTTGAGCCACTGAAGATCACCAAGAGCTTTGTACCGGCCACGGTTGCCATCAATGCTTCCAGCGCGCTCACCTTTAGCGTAGATAATCCCAACGTGATTGCCGTTGATGGCAGCTTCACCGATGCTTTGCCGGCGAATTTGGTGGTGGCATCTACGCCTGGAGTGACTAACACATGCAGCGGCACGGTTACGGCTGCTGCGGGTAGCGGCACTGTGAGCTTTTCGAATGCCAGCCTCGCGGCTGGCACCTGCACGATTACCGTCAACGTAGCCAGTGCTGTTGACAACGTTTACAACAACTCCGTGACCATCAACTCGACGGCTGCCGGCACTGGAGCGCAATCGACCTCTTCAGCGAGCCTGACGGTGATTAATCCGCCGTCGATCACGAAGGCCTTCGGAGCGGCTTCGATCCCCTTGAATGGCAGTACCAGTCTGAGTTTCACTGTCAGCAATACCAATATCAACACAACGCTGAGCGGGCTTGCGTTTACTGACAGCCTGCCGGCTGGGCTGATTGTCGCCACTCCCAATGGTCTGACCTCGACGTGTGGAGGCACGGCTACGGCTGCGGCCGGGTCTGGGTCGGTAGCGCTTGCGGGAGCGAGTCTTGCTCCCGGCGCGTCCTGCACGGTTTCGGCAAACGTGACTGGCACAACAGCAGGAGTGAAGAACAACAGCGTCACCGTGAGCTCCACAAATGGGGGCACTGGGAATACGTCGAACGCTTCCCTCACGGTGGTTGGGCCTCCGACTATCAGCAAGGCCTTTGGGGCAGCGAGTATCCCGCTGAATGGGAGCACGAGTCTGAGCTTCACGATCCAAAATGGTAATGCGGTTGCTCTCACTGGAGTCCGGTTCAGCGACACTCTGCCTGCGGGCCTCATCATTTCCACACCCAATGGGCTCACCGGCAGTTGCGGAAGCGGGACCATCACTGCGACTCAGAACACCAACGTCATCAGCCTGTCCGGTGCGACACTGGCTGCGAGCGCATCGTGCACCTTCTCGGCCAATGTAATGGGCACCGCCGCAGGAGTGCAGAACAACACCACATCCGCGGTTAGTTCGACCGAAGGCGGGACAGGCGGAACGGCTTCGGCCAGCATCACGGTAGTGGCGCCTCCTTCCATCGCCAAGGCATTTAATCCGTCGACAATCGCGGTGAATGCGACCACATCGCTCACGTTCACCATCACTAATCCGGCGGCCAACACAGCCGGGCTCGCCGGCGTGGCATTCACGGATACCTTGCCGACAGGGCTGACTGTGGCCAACGCCACGGCTACGGTCTGCGGAGGAACCCTAACCACCACCGCGCCTACTGGAATTGCGCTTAGCGGCGCGACCATCGCAACCAACAGCCAGTGTCAGTTCAGCGTTACGGTCACAGGAGCGGCTTCCGGGCAATTCACCAACACCACTGGGTCGGTTACTTCGACGAATGGCGGGACAGGGAATACCGCAAGCGCCAACCTGACTGTGGCGTCTCCGCCGAGCATCACGAAGGCCTTCGGAGCGGCTTCGATTCCGCTGAACGGAACCACCAGCCTCACGTTCAACATCACCAATCCGAATAGCGGATTCAGCCTGACCGGAGTCAGCTTCACTGACACTCTGCCGGCTGGGCTGATTGTCGCCACTCCCAATAGTTTGAGCTCGACCTGTGGAGGCACGGCTACGGCTGTGGCCGGCTCTGGGTCGGTAGCGCTTACGAATGCGAGCCTTTCGTCGGCCGCGTCCTGTACCGTTTCTTTGAACGTACAGGGAACAACCGCGGGAGTGAAGAACAACACCGTTCAGGTCAGCTCCACAGAAGGAGGCGTTGGAAATACATCGAACGCTTCCCTCACGGTGGTTGGGCCTCCGATTATCAGCAAGGCCTTTGGGGCAGCGAGTATCCCGCTGAATGGGAGCACGAGTCTTAGTTTCACGATCCAAAATGGCAATGCCGTTGCTCTTACTGGAGTCGGATTCAGTGACACTCTGCCGGCCGGCCTCGTCATTTCCACACCCAATGGACTCACCGGCAGTTGCGGAAGCGGGACGATCACGTCGACCCAGGGGACCGGCACCATCAGCCTGTCCGGCGCGACACTGGCTGCGAGCGCATCATGCACCTTCTCGGCCAATGTAACCGGCGCCAGCGCGGGATTAAAGAACAACACCACATCCGCGGTCAGCTCGACCGAAGGCGGTACGGGCGGAACGGCTTCGGCCAGCCTCACGGTAGTTGCACCTCCTTCCATCGCGAAGGTATTTGATCCGTCGGCAATCGCACTGAATGCGACCACCTCGCTCACGTTCACCATCACAAATCCGTCGGCCAATCCAGCCGCGCTCACCGGGGTGGCATTCGCGGATACCTTGCCGACAGGGCTGACTGTGGCCTCGGCTTCGGCGACGGTTTGCGGTGGAACCCTGACTACCACCGCGCCTACTGGAATTGCGCTTAGCGGCGCGACCATCGCAACCGACAGCCAGTGCCAGTTCAGCGTAACCGTCACGGGAGCGGCTTCCGGGCAGTTCACCAACACCACTGGGTCGGTTACTTCGACCAACGCCGGGACAGGGAATACCGCAAGTGCCAACCTGACTGTGGCGTCTCCGCCGAGCATTACGAAGGCCTTCGGAGCGGCCTCGATTCCCTTGAACGGAATTACCAGCCTCACGTTCAACATCACCAATCCGAATAGCGGATTCAGCCTGACCGGAGTCAGCTTCACTGACACTCTGCCCGCTGGGCTGATTGTTGCCACTCCCAATAGTTTGAGCTCGACATGTGGTGGCACGGCTGCGGCTACGGGCGGAGCCGTGAGTCTGTCTGGCGCCACGCTTTCGGGAAGTTGCATCGTCTCGGTAAATGTTCAGGGAACGAGTGCGGGCGTGAAGAACAACAGCGTCACCGTGAGTTCCACAAATGCGGGAACAGGGAATACTGCGAACGCCAGCATCACGGTGGTTGGTCCCCCGGTTATCACCAAGGCCTTTGGGGCAGCGAGTATTCCTCTGAATGGGAGCACGAGCCTGAGCTTCACCATCCAAAATGGCAATGCCGTTGCACTCACCGGAGTCGGGTTCAACGATACTCTGCCGGCCGGCCTGGTCGTCTCCACACCTAATGGACTCACCGGCAGTTGCGGAGCCGGGACCATCAGTGCGGGCGGAGGGACAGTCAGCCTGTCAGGTTCAACCCTCTCGGCAAGCGCCTCATGCACGTTCTCGGTCAATGTAACGGGCACCACCGCGGGAGTGAAAAACAACACCACCTCCGCCGTCACCTCAACGCAAGGCGGAACGGGCGGAACAGCTTCGGCCAGCCTCACGGTGGTGGCCCCGCCTTCCATCAGTAAGGCATTTGGCGCGGCCACTATAGCCGTCAACGGAACGACCAGCCTGACTTTAACCATAACCAACCCGAACACGGGTGTGGCATTGAGTGGAGTGGCAGTCGCGGACACCTTCCCCTCCGGTTTGGAAGTTGCTGCGACACCAGCTGCGACGAATGGATGCGGAGGAACTCTGACCGCAACGCCATCGAGCGGGTCCATTAGCTTGAGCGGCGGAACAGTTGCCGCGAGCGCATCCTGCACCATCACCGTGAATGTAACGGCAATTTCACCAGGTGCGATCCTCAACACAACTGGCCCGGTTACCTCAACCAACGGTGGCACGGGTGGAACGGCGTCGGCTTCGGTGCAGGCGGGGGATTTCACAATCTCGGCAACTCCTGCCTCTGAATCGATCGGCGTAGGAGCCATGGCGAGCTACAAAATAACCTTGTCCTCAAATAACGGATTCCAAGGGACAATTCAACTGGCGTGCAGCGGCGGTCCGGCCAAATCAACTTGCACGATCAAACCCTCGCAGGTCACGCTGGTGTCAGGATCAGAGACGGCCAAAGTGGTGATCGATGTTACCCCTCCCAAATCTGCTTCGAAGGGCAAGTCCACCCTGACGTTTACTGCTACTTCCGGACGTTTGATCCACAAAGCCACCGTAGTCCTGGTACTGAAGTAAAGCGCGAGGCAGTGACCTAGGAGATCCGCAGGCGCGTAATTCGCAAAAGAACAAATGTGAATTACGCGCCGGTGAATTAAGACGGTGAGTTCAGCGGAGGCGATATCCTCGGCGGTATCGCGTTCGCGACTGCAGCGCGCATAATCCTGCGCTCAGGAAAAGATCGTAATGCGATGTTGTCTCACGCAACTTACTTTCTTTTTACAGTCTAGTGACAACTCACAGTATTGATGCTCCCTAGAATGACCTATCTTCACCATTCGTTGGAAGGCCATCCAGGCAATCTGAAGCGTCTTATTAGCTACTAATGGAGTAAGTATCCGCGCTCGTCCACATGGCGTTTGCAAACAATAGCACAGTTAATAGTGACGCTCGACCGAATGACTTTCAATTCGTGTGAGAGGCCAATCCAGGCAGCCCAAACCCATTAAATCCCAAGGAGCAGTTTTTCATGAGTCTCGCTTCCTCAGTAGGTATCCGTTTTCGCGGGCCCAGTCATATCATTATGGGCGCGATTGTCGCGCTTATGGCTTTCATCTTTACGTCACAAGTGTACGCAAACAGCTTTTCCAGCACAGCATTCCTTCAATCCTCTCAACCTGCGGCTTTTGAACTATTCGGTATCAGCGTGGCAGCCGACGGAAATCTGCTGGCGGTCGGTGCAACCAACGACTTCGTTGGTCCAGGATCCGTCTACATATTTAAGCTCGTTCCAGGAACAAACGGCGGACACCCTTCCTGGGTGCTGCAGGCCACTCTGCATGCGCCTGACGGATTTACTAACGACCAGTTCGGACGCAGCGTTGCGATCCAAGGAAACACGCTTGTCGCCGCCGCGCCCAACGCAATGGGTACCGGCGGTCAGACCGGCGCTGCCTACGTATTTGTAAACACTAATGGGACATGGACGCTGCAAGCCAAACTTTCACCCCAGGATACGAACCATGAAATTGGATTTGGCTTTGGCGCAAGTCCCATCTGCATCAGTGGCAATACCATCGCGGTCGGCGCGCCTGATGCGCCGGACTCTTTCGCACCTGTCCTCCAGCAGGGTGCGGTTTATGTATTTACCAACGATGGTGGGGTATGGAAGCAGCAGGCCCATATAGTGCCTGATGATCCGCAAGTCGCCGAGCTCGGATTTGATCTGTCCCTCCAAAACGACACACTGCTTATAGGAGCACCCGGCTCCTCCGTTGGGGGTCTCAGTGAGGTGGGAGCGGCATTTATCTACACCCGCGTTGATGGAGGGTGGACCCAGCAGGCAAACCTTCAGCCTCCCATCGTCGCTCAGGATGCATTTTTTGGTACCGGAGTGAGTCTCGATAGAAGCACGGCCGCAGTGGGTGCGCCGGGCATCGGTACGGCTTCTGTTTTTAGCGAGAACAATGGGCCTTGGGCACTCCAACAACAAATCACCGGGCCTGTCTTGAATTCGGATTCCGACTTTGCCACGAACCTGAAGGTAATCGGAGACGTTCTGCTGATTGGCGCCTACGAGGATTTCCGTTCCTCTGACGAGCTGCAGACAGGTACAGCGTTTGTGTACCGGCAGGGCGGCAGCACCTGGACGGAGCAATCGGACCTCCGGATGGCTCCGGAGCAAAATGGTTTGCCGGGGCCCGGTGTGGCCAATCAGCGATTTGCCAACCTTGTGACGATGACCCACATTGGCAGCACTACCCTGTTCGTGCTGGGGTCACCAGGATTGAGTAATCCGGCCCTCCGTGAAGGATCGGTTGGTGGCGTGTACACGACCATCCTCAACTAGTGGGCGGGCTGACCGGCTGCCCTCTGAAGAGGTCAGGCAGTGGAACAGAGTGTCGGTGTAAATGCGGCATCGGCACTCTGCCTTTTCGGGCCGAAAAGCATCTCGGTCTACATTACTTTGTTGCCGCGAATCTAAAGCGTGAAAGCCGCGCTATCTACATTCAGGCAGATTGCAGCAAACAAATTCCGTTCGCCGCTCACTAACCGCAGAAATTGCTCCCTCTTCCTCCCTTACGAGGCACACTGTTCAGCGATAGCCAAGAGTGTTGTAAAGGCGGACCTCATTCAATTCGCAAGGCCCGCACGGGGTCGATAGAAGCGGCGCGTCGCGCTGGGATGATGGCGGCAATGACAGCCGCAAGCGCCAGCACTCCAATGGCAATGGCCATGACCGAAAGATTCACGTTAGTAATCTCATAAAGCTGTGACTTGACGTATCGCACGCAGAAGATTCCGACAGGTATACCAATAGCGAGGCCAGCGACTGTCTGCAGCATCGCTCCGCGCATCACCGCTGCGATTACGCGGATCCGCGCCGCCCCAAGAGCCATGCGGATTCCGATTTCCGGTGTGCGGCGGGCTACGGTATAGGCCGTGACGCCATAAAGACCGATGGCAGCTAACAGAAGCGCCAGCAGGCCGAAGAGAGACGTGAGGCGCGCGATCAGCCTCTCTTCGACGAATCGATCGTCTATCTGCTGCTGGAATGTCTGGAATTTTACGATGGCGAGGTTGGGGTTGATGCTCGCAAGGGTATCGCCGACGATTTTTTCAAACCCCGGAACGGGGTGGCTGGTTTGGATAACCAGGGCTCCGGCGTACATCGATTGGTCTTTTTCGAGAAGGTCATTGGGGTCGTTGGCACTGCCGGCGCGCTGTGTAAGCGGTAGAAAGTACATGGCATGGTTCTTCCAGTAAACGCTTGTGTAAGTGGTGTCCTCCACCACGCCGACGATCTCATGCGCTCCATCCCTGCCCGCTTGCCCCGGCCCGGAAAAACCAAAGCGATGGCCGATCGGGTTGCGTTTGCCGAAAAACTGCTTGACGAATTCCTGGTTGACGACAGCGACGGGCGGCGCGTTTAGCATGTCCTGCGCTGTGAAGCCGCGGCCCATGACGAGGTGGGTGCCCACGGAGTCAAAATACTCCGCGCTACCTTTCACCCAGGATGCACCTTTATTCAGATCTGGCTCGCCCTCAATCTTTACGCCAGACCCCCAATTGTTATCCTCCATTGGCGTGTAGGTGGCGAGGCCGACTTTGAGCACTCCCGGAACCGTGTGGAAGCGGTCGACGATCGTCTGGTAGAGAGGCTCGACCTCTGTGTTTTTGTAGCCGGCAGCCTGCGGATTGATGTGGGCGATGTAGCGATTCGTTGCGTCCAGTTTCATGTCCACGTTCTCGGCCTTGCTGAGGCTCTGGGCAAAGAGGCCTGCGGTAACGAGTAACACAAGAGAGAGCGCGGCCTGAACGACAACGAGTCCGCGCTGCAAAAAGGATGCTCCGCGAGCGGTCGTGCGCGCATTCGAGCGCAGGGCTTCAGCGGGCTGTGTGCGCGCGGCCATAAGCGCCGGCGCAAGACCAAAGAGGATGCCGGTAACGAGCGAAAGCGCGAGAGCAAACTCGATGACCAGAGGCGAAGGCGCAGCAGCGACCGGCATATTATGCTGATCGGGAAATGCGAGCGCCAGTAGCGCGTGTGCTCCGAGAAAGGAGATGACGAGGCCGAGCAAGCCGCCCATTCCGGAGAGAAGAACGCTCTCCGTAAGAAGCTGGCGCACAATACGATTGCGCTGCGCGCCAAGCGCCGAGCGGATGGAAAGCTCGGCGCGCCGGCTCATGCCCCGCACCAGCAGCAGATTCGCGATATTGGCGCAGGCGACGAGAAGAACCAATGCGGCGATCCATTGCAACAGCTTCAGGTGGTCCTTGTACCCATCCTGCATGTTCTGGATGCCGCCCCCGGCGGAGGTGAGTACCACATGAGTGCGCGGAAGAACCTGCTTGGCACGCGTATCGGTAAATGTTTTAAGGGGCGCAAATTGCTGCTTGAGCAGCGTGGTGGCTCTAGCCTGGAGGGCCGGCAGGGAAGTTCCAGGCTTAATGCGACCGATGATATAGGCCCACTGAGCGTCGGGGTCGGTGAAGTACGGTGCGCCGATGATTTCATCCATCGAGTTCATGGGAAGGAAGTACTTGGGCGGATTGGTATCGATGCGATCCCCGTAAAAACCCTTTGGCGCAACACCAATGATCGTGACCGGCTTGGTATTGATGTAAAACGTACTTCCCACCACACTTGGATCGCCTGCATACGCCTGCTTCCATGCGTCAAAACTCATCACGGCGGTAATGGGTGCGCCCTTTTGATCATCCAGATCCACAAAAAGTCGGCCCGCCGCCGGCGAAAGACCAAAGACGCGGAAGTAATTGCCCGATACGAAGGTCGCCATGACGGATTTCGCTGCAGTCTGCGGTCCGGAGCGGCGGACCGTAATAGGCCGCCAGGCGTAGCCGGACTCCATCGCGGCCAGCTCTTCGAACTCTGGCAGGTTCTTCCTGAACATGTAATAGGTATCTGTAGCAAAGAGCGAATAGTCACCGTTGTCGTTCCAGCCGCTGTTGACGCAGCAGTCGTCCTTGTCGCCGATACGGATGAGGGTTTTGGGATCTGTTACAGGCAGGTTATGGAGAAGAATGGCATTGACCAGAGTAAAAATCGCCGAGTTGGCACCAATGCCGAGCGCGAGCGTGAGGAGTACGGTAGCGGTGAACCCCGGTGTCTTGCGCAATTGGCGGAATGCATAAGCCAGATCCTGCAACAGAACTCTCATTGCCTTACCTCAACACATTTGGGCTTGCCGGCCACACGATAAAAATCGGAGTAATTTGATGCCATCCGAGGCCCGGGAAGCGAACCGGGTTCGTTTAACCGGATTACCCTGAGTAGCTAATCGACGCGAATATCTCCTGAGCCGGTTTCTATACGGACTTCAGGACCGCCTCCGTTCAGTTGCGTGTGGAGGTGATGATGATGATCCGCTGAGCTCTGCATCGCGGTCGCGGAAATTGTCGAGATGCTACCCGATGCGGTTGACGCGTCGAGATCCATTGGGGCACTTCCGGTTGCCAGCTCAATGTTGCCGGAACCTGCTTGGAGCTTCCAAGGGGAGGAGGGCGTTCCAGCCGCCTTGATTGTGCCTGATCCCGTTTGCGCCTGGAGTGCACCGTTCACGCCTTTCAGCTCGATGTCGCCGGAGCCCGTCTGTGCATTTGCATCGCCCTGGCCCGGGTTGTCGATCGCAATGTTGCCGGACCCAGTCTGGATCTTGAATCCACCATCAAGCCCGGTCGCCGTAATGTTGCCCGATGCTGTGATCAGCTTCGCTCCTTCGCCGACGCCGGTATCGGTAATGTCACCGGAAGCGGTTGCGGCATTGAGCGTAGTGTCAGCGGGCGCCTCAATTTGGTAGCTTATGCTGATGTTGTGCAGCTTCTCCCCATGTTCGCCGATGCGGATCGTGATTCCCTCCTGCTCGATTGGCGGATTCGCAGCGATCTCTTGCACCCGCGCCGGGTCACCATTCTCATTTGCCTTGACGACGCCGTGAATATGAATCTGATTGGCGGATCCGCGAGTGAGGGTTATGTTGCCCGAAGCGGTGCCGACTGAGAGATCAAGCTTGCCATTGAACGTCAAGTTACGATCGAAGGTGGCCCCGGATTGGGTTGAGCTGTCATCTAGAACCGCCGACGGAGCGGGAGGAACAGCAGGAATCGAAAGGACGGCCGCGTTTGCAGGTGAGGCCGCCGGAGATTTTGCTGACTTTGGCGAGGCCGCGATCATTGCCGGGGCGACTGACGTCGACGGAACGCCCGGAGTAGTAGGCAATCCTGGATCCGCACGCACACCCACCGGAACTGCTGTCGCTGCATTCGCAGTTGGCATAACTGGGTCGGATTGCGTTGCTGCCTGCACACGGACCAAGGCGCCTGCGGCGAACAACACAGTGGGAATCACAAGAACAGCGACACGAGCGCTGGCGCCGCCGGAGATTGCGTGGCGCAGGTAGCTGTCATTGAGCAGCCGTTCAATGCGACGAGAAATACTGCTGGGACGGGCCATGGCGACTCCTATAAGGGTTGGGCGCGGCATAGCCGCGAATTCAAGCAAAATCTCGGCGTATGCCGAGCGGTTCGAAGCCGCATCGAGACCAGAGCAGTCGCCGATAGACTCACCAAGATCGGAAAGTTTGTATTTGAGCCACCACCCTAGGGGGCTGAACCAGCTCAAAGCGGCGTAGAGCGAGGCGAGAATCTGCACATGGAAATCGCGCTGCCTCACGTGCGAGCGCTCGTGCGCCAGAACGATGCGAAGCTTCTCTTCAGTCCAGCTTGTGTAGCCTGCGGGTAAGACAATGCCGGAGCCGATAGTGACGGGAGTTGAGACCCGGCCGCTGAAGCGCAGGTTGAAGTCTGCGCCAATTTGCGTGCTTCCCAGCGGAACGGGACTAGAAGAATTCCAGAGGCATAGCGCGGACGCGAAGCCAAAAAACAAACGGGCCAGCAGCGCGGCAGCGATTAGGAAGTATGTGAGCAGGGCGGCACTGCCGGCCACGGAGAAATGCCCGCCAACCTGGGATGCAGTGCTTAAAGCGGGCGGCTGAACGAAATGGGAGGATGGGGCATTTATGAAGTAGCGGTTGATTGCTGGCATTGCAGTTGGTGGAGTGCGGCGCCCGCTCTGCGGCGCGGGGACGGTCGCGGGATCGGATGAAGCGGCTGTTGAAGCTGCAGGGGCCAAGGCTGACTGAAGGTGATCGAGCGAAGCCGACGCGGGAATCATTGCAAGCGGGAGGACGTGCCAACGCGCAGTGAAGGGGAGCACAAAGGGCATAAGCAGCGAGCCAATGAGGACTGCGGTCCATGCGCAGCGCTGTGAAACGACATTCTGGATGCGGAAGATACTCAGGCCCGCCCAGACAACCAGTGCAAGGATGAGGGAACGAAGAGCGGCTTCGATCAAGGCGGCTAGCATGAATCAACCTCCAACTAGTGTCCTACCCCACAGTTCGTAGCAAGAATGAACCAAATTTCGATCACCACGCTAGTTTTTGTTTTCGTTCTTGCGTTTGTCCTGCTCGCGCACGGCGGCGATGCGTTGTGCGAGCCGCTGAAGTTCCGCGCGATCCAGCATTTTCGAATCCACCAAGCCCACGACCAGGGTTTCGACTGATCCCTCGCAGAGCCAATCCACGATGCGCTTCGCGGCGCGGCCGGCAACGCGCTGTCGCGACTCTGCGGGGCGATAGACGAAAGCGCGGTCTTCCACCGTGTGCGCAATGTAGCCCTTTTCTTCGAGCCGACGCAGCATGGTGCGAACCGTGGAATCTGTCAGTTTTCGGCAAAGTCCTTCGCGTATCTGCTCGGCCGTAGCTGATCCCTCACGCCACACAAGCGACAGGATGTTGCTCTCCAGTTCTCCCAACTCGGCCGGATCATGACGTCGTTGTCTCTCCGCCTTCATGGTGTTACTGATAGTAACATACAGGCGCGCTTAGATGTCAAGCGGAGGCGTGCGGGCGCGCGCATCTTTGAGAGCTATGGCTCTGCGCCTGTGATTGTTTACCCGCCTGATTTTTCGCGACGAGATCAAAAGAAAACTTTCGCTACATGAGCCCGTAACAGGGAATTTCAATTCCCTGTTGTTTTGAGAAAATTCCCTGTTCTTTTCTGAGCTCCGAAAGCTCCCCGGATCGCCTAAGCACAGTTAATTGTGCATCATGCCAGCGGTGGCATGCGTGAGAGGGAGCCCAAATCTCAGGATTTCCCTGTTAAATTCCCTGTTAGCAGGGAAAATCCAGCGAGAGAGCGGCTTGCTCGAGACTGCCTCCACCACCAAATCTGAGGACGCCTCTTTTTTCTCGGTCCGTTGGTCGGTGTGTGGCGAAGCGGTCTCCGGGGCGAATCAGTTGACAACCTCGGCCGCCGCACGTACAAAATAAATGTGTTGCGGTGAAGGAGTTCACCTTTAACCGCTGCCTGTCGCAGCAACCAGCTGTTACACATTGACAGGCAGATGATGACTCCTGGCAGGGAATCCTGTCGGGGAGTCTCGCCCGAAGGTATCCCAGCAAAATTAGATTCTTGAGCGCGTCGTGCGCATGCGCGGAGTTTTCTGCGAATGTGATGGAGCGTTCAAGCAAGGAGAGATTGCATTGCAGAAATACTTCTACATCGCGCTCGGAGGCGCGCTGGGCTCGATCGCCCGCTTCTGGGTCGGTGCAGCGGTTGCCGGCAAGCTGGGAACCAGGTTCCCTTACGGGACCTTCGTCGTGAACCTGACCGCGTGCATCGTCATCGGATTTTCCGTGGAGATGCTGGGCAAACACGCCGAGATCAATCCCGCGTGGAGGTACATGATTCCGACCGGCTTCATTGGCGCTTACAGCACTTTCTCAACCTTTGAGTGGGAGACGTTCTCCAACCTGCAACTCGGCAGCTTTACCATCGCGGGTCTGTATGTCGCATCCAGCATTCTGCTCGGGCTTATGGGAGTGTGGTGCGGGGTAATGGTTGCCAAACTCGTGCCCTGAGCAGCCCGCGCTTTGCATGAGGGAAGGCCGATTGGGCGTTTACGCCGCTTTCCGTCCGCCCTCTTCAATCGTCTTCCATTCTTCCGCGCCCAATCGCAGAGATGCGGCGGCGACGTTCTCTTCCAGATGCTCGATCGAAGACGTTCCCGGAATCGGCAACATGACCGGCGAGCGGTGCAACAGCCATGCCAGCGAAATCTGCGCCACGGTTGCGTTGTGCTGTGTGGCAAGCTGCGCCAGCGGGCCGCCTGCGCGCGCCAGCTTGCCCGCGGCCACAGGGAACCACGGGATGAATCCCAACTTGTGTTGTTCGCAATAAGCAAGCGCTTTTTCGTTCTGGCGATCGCTAAGGTTGTACAGGTTCTGTGCGCTTACGATTGCAGCCGTCTTCATGGCCCGCTCCATCTCTTCTGGCGAAACTTCAGACAGGCCAACATGCCGAATCTTTCCCTGGCTCTGCAATTCTTTTATCGCGCCCAGCGATTCCTCCACCGGAACCTTCGGGTCAATGCGATGCAGTTGCCACAGGTCGATGCGCTCTACCTTCAGACGCCGTAAGCTCATCTCCACGCATTGGCGAAGATACTCAGGCCTTCCGAGAGGGGCCCACTCGTTCGGTCCGGAGCGCGTGAGTCCGCCCTTGGTCGCGATCACCAGACCTTTCGGATACGGATAAAGCGCCTCGGCTATCAGCCGTTCGCTCACCTCCGGCCCGTACGCATCGGAGGTGTCGATGAAGTTCACGCCCAGCTCCAGCGCGCGCCGCAGCACCTGCTTGGCCTTCTCTGCGTCTTTCGGCTCGCCCCAAATGCCTTCGCCGGTGATGCGCATGGCGCCGAAGCCGAGGCGATTAATCTCGAGATCGCCACCCAGTTTGAAAGTGCCGCTCGCGGATGCGTTTGCGTGTGTGGTCATAATGGATAAGATGCGATCGCGAATGTGCGGGGTGCAAAGAAATCAGGCCTGCGCTGCGCGTCTCGCCGCTTCGCGTCCTTCGCGCACCACATCCGGCAGCCCGACGCCACAACACGTATTGCCGGCCAGATATAGACCAGGACACGACGCGAGCAGCGCCTGCAGGCGAGCCATCCGCTCAAGATGCCCGACACCGTATTGCGGCAGCGATCGGGGCCAGCGTCGCACCACGGAGAAATGCGGCGCCGGCAATGGCCCATTCGCTTCAGCGATTCCCCGAATTGCGAGCGCGCTCAGTGTTTCGTCCGCTTCGTTCAGCAGCGGCGCCGCTGTCTCGCCGCCGAAAAAGCCGCGTAGCAGAATGCCGCCTTTGGGAACGCGATGCGGGAATTTCTGGTCGACAAAGGTGCAGGCCAGCAATTGCGAATCGTTTCCAGGCTGTTTCGGCACCAGATATCCGAATCCGCGCGGAACCTGGAGGCCACGCGCCTGCTCCGGCGTAAACGCCAGCGCCACGACAATCGCCGAGGTCGCCTGCATTGCCATCAGGCTGTCAAATTGTTCGTCGACGCGGCGCAATAGGAGGCGCGCCACCTCCGGCGGCGCAGCTACGATCACCGCGTCAAAAATTTCGTCGGCGTCCCTCTTGCGCGCCGTGGTCCGCAGGTACCAGCCCCGTTCCATCCGTTCAATAGCGAGAATGCCATTGTCCAGCCGCACGCATCCGCGGGGCAGCGACTCAGCCAGCCGCTCGATCAACGTGCCCAGCCCGGAACGCAAAGTCGTAAACACCGCGTTCTTGCTGGCTCTCGCGCGAGATTGCAAAGCCGCGATCAAACTTCCATGCTCCCGCTCCATTTCGACGAAAGCAGGCATAACGGCGCGCACGCTTAATGCTTCGATATCTCCGCCGAAAACGCCTGACAGCAGCGGCCCCGCTATTGTGCGAGCGACCTCATCGCCAAAGTGCCGGCGCACAAAGCTCGCGACCGATTCGTCCTCGTTGCCTTTGAGTGCGGCGGCTTTCAACTGGCTCGCCCGCTGCGGCTCGCGTTGATAAGCCAACCGGGCCTGAGCGCTGAACAACGGACAGTCCACCACCGAAGCTGGGTCAGTCGGCGTCATCATCCGCATTCCGTCCGGCATGGGGATGAGCTGACCTTGCTGCAGCAGATAGGTGCGGCGCCGCTCATCATTCGAGGGGATGAGCTCTGCCTCAAGCCCGAGTTCGATGGCCAATTCGCGCGCCCATGACTTTTCCGTCACCCATGAGTCGGGGCCGCACTCAACGATAAAGCCGTCGCGGCGCACCGTTTCGACAATCCCGCCCAGCCGCGTGGAAGCCTCGAACAATGTGGGTTCAACTTGCGCATTCTGCGCAAGCTGATACGCGGCGGAGAGCCCGCTTAATCCGCCGCCAATCACTGCAACTCGCCTCATGGTCAGCCCAGCCGCGCCAGTCCCTGTCGCGCCAGGTCGGAAAGAGCTTCAATCAGCAGGGGCGAATCGTTGAGCGATTCCGGGCGCAGCAGCTTCATTCCGAGATTCGCGGCGTACTGGCGAAAGGCGATATCAATGTCGTAGAGAATCTCAACGTGGTCGCAAAGGAAGCCGATCGGCTGCACAATTATGCGCTCGAAATCCTGCTGGCGCAGGGTGGTCAACGTATCTTCAACCGTTGGTCCGATCCACGGACCGCCGGACATGCCCTGGCTTTGAAATGCGAACACCCAGTCATCTTCGGACAGCCCCGCTCGCTCCGCCACCAGGGCCGCGGTTTGCTTCGCTTCCATCGCGTACGGATCGGCGCTCTCCCCGGCGCCGCCCTGGATTGTCTTTAACGGCACGCTGTGCGCGGTAAACACGACCGGAGTTCCGGGAGTCCACAGCACGCGCAGCCGTTCCGCAAAAGCCTCCACCAGCAGCGGATGATCGGCCCATGCCTCGGTGAAATCCACGCGCATGCCGCCACTCTCCGCAAACACCGCGCGACGGTACAGTCCCACGCTGGTGCGGGAATTTTGTGGGGCAAGGCAGAGCGCGGCAAATTCTGTGATCCCATCGGCGCGCATCGTGCGCACAACATCGGCGATGTAGGGATGCCAGTTCCGCATGCCCACATACACCGGAATCTCGAGTTGCTGCGCGAGCCGCTCGCCCTGTTGCCTTGTGAGGCGGGTGAGGGGACTGGGGCCAATCAGCGAATATCGATGGCGAATTTCCTCGATAACGCTCTCCGGCAGCGGGCGTCCGCCGGTCACGTTTCTCAGATACTCCGGAATTTCGTTGAGCGCGTCTGGAGTGCCATGCGCCAGCAGCAATACGGCGGTGTTTCCGCTCACGCCCGCGGCTCCGCGCCATATTCGCGGATATATTTCACCACCGCCTGCACGTTCTCAACCGGAGTTTCGGGAACGATGCCATGCCCGAGGTTGAAGATGTGTCCGGGCCGTCCCCCGGCCTGCGCCAATACCTGCCGCACGCGCTTACGAATCAACTCCGGCTCGGCAAACAGCGTAATTGGGTCGAGATTTCCCTGTACGGCGCACGCATACTCCAGCTCGTGCCATGCCTTGCCCAGCGGTACCCGCCAGTCGAGGCCCAAAACATCGGCGCCGGTCTCGCGCATTGAAGGAAGCAAGCCCCCGGTCTCCACTCCGAAATAAATCACCGGCACCCCGAGCGCCTGTACCTCGCGCACGAGGAGCTTTGTAACCGGCAGCACGAACTCGCGATAGTCCTCCACGCTCAACGCACCGGCCCAGCTATCGAAAATCTGCATCACGTCCGCGCCGGCGTCAACCTGCTGCCGCGCAAATTCGCGCAGCACGCTCGCCAGCTTCTCCAGCAACAGGCGCCAGGTCTGCGGCTGGCGATACATCAGCGTTTTAGTTTGAACATAGCTGCGCGAGCCGCCGCCCTCGATCATGTAGCTGGCCAGCGTAAAGGGCGCGCCGCAAAATCCGATGACGCCCACCCGGTCGCGGAAATGCGCAGCCACTCGTTCGATCGCTTCGCCCACATAGCTCAACTCGGAAGCACGATCGGTGCGCAGCCGCGCAACCGCTCCTGCTGTGCGAACAGGCGCGTGGATCACCGGTCCCTCGCCCATCTGAAACTCAAAATCCAGCCCCATGCTCTCAAACGGCAGCAGCAAATCGGCGAAGATGATGGCCGCGTCCACATCGAGCTTTTCCGCAGCCGTGATCGTCACTTCCGAAGCCAGCGCGGGCTGCCTGCATATTTCCAGCAGCGAGTGATGCTTCCGCACCGCCTGATACTCCGGCATGTACCGGCCTGCTTGGCGCAAAAACCATACCGGGGTGCGGTCCACGGGCTTCCGCAGGCACGCACGCACCAGCCGCGTTGCCCCGGTCATGGAAGATTCTCCCTTGTTCTTTGCGAGTGTTTCCGGAAAGAGCGCCACAGATGAGAGTAGCATTCGCGCCGCCGCTCTTTCATCTCTCCGATGCGGGCTCGAATGCCTAAAACGTGAGCGTCATGTGCAGATACAAGATCCGGTTTCCCTGTGCGTTAGAGAACTGGGTTGGCGACAGGCTGGTGGATTGGCCGAAGAGCCGCGAACCCAACACTCCCACCGGCGGCCCGCCGTTTACATGATTAAAGATGTTTTGCGCCTCAAGGCCCACGCTGGTCTGAAAGCGGCGGGCTGTCGGCTGTGGCGCAATCTTCTTGCCCGGCGCCGCTTTTGCCGCTGCGGGCTGTTCCGGGAGTTTCGGGCCAAAGGAAAGATTCCGCGAGAAGCCCAGATTCAACATCACCAATGACGGCCCCACTCCGAAGTTGATGGGAATGATCTTCTGGCCGGGCAAAGGGTCAGCATCGAAATTCCCCCAGCGCGTCCGGTAGACGCTGGGGCGGCTGAGGTCGGTGGCAAACGCGGGACGGTCGTTGAATTGCGAATCTCCGTTCAGGTCCTGCCCGACGGTGATGTTGAAGGGTGCGCTCGACTGCACGATCAGAAACGGATTGAGCACGAGTTGGCGCGGCAAATTGATGATTCCCCCGAGATAGCCGCGGTTGCGCAGATCATTGATGGCGCGTCCGTAATCCTGATGCAGATCGTACTGGTCCGACGGAAAGGTGCTCGCCCCCTGCGTATCGGTATCGCGTTTGCCCAGCACATAATAGCCATAGAGCATTACCGGGGCGGTCGTGTATCGCATGTTCACCAGGAGTTCATTGCGCTTGGATACACCTTCGGATTCGTACTCGTAGATGTTTTGCAGAGTACCCAGGGGCCGGGTTCCGCTAGCAGGAGCAGCGGGGTCAAAGGTTCCGGGCAGCGGGGCATTGATGTTCCGCGTGAGCAGCAGGTCGGTTCCGCGATAGTAAGTGTAGTCAGCCGAGAGAAAAAATCGCTTCCCAAACTGCCTTTCCGCCCCGGTGCTGAGCTGCAGCAGCCGCGGCGCATCCAAGTGCGGATCGATCCTGTAAATCGTGGGCTGCGTTGCCGGCCCCAGGGCGCTGGGCGGCGGAAGATTCGGATAAAAATCCGGATTCTGCACCACGAATTGCTGCTGAAGAACCCCGTTTTGGCGCGCGGCATTGAGTACCAGATCGGAGGTGAACCGCTGGAAGAAAAGCCCGGCGCCCGCGCGCAGGATCACCTTCGCCGGTTTGCCGTCCCTCGCGCCGATCGACCATCCATAGCTCAGCCGCGGTGCGAAATCCGAGTGGTCGCTAATCCTCGATTGGGTCTCGTAGCGCAGCCCGGGCGTCAGCGTCATATTCGCGTTCAGCTTCCACTGGTCTTCGAAGAAGAGGCCTGCATCGGCGACATTAACAGCAATTTTTGGACCTCCCGCGGTGATGCTGAACTCGCTCGCGCCGCCGCCCAGCGCGCGGATCTGCGCCGGCGAAAGACCTTGTGCGATTCCCTGCTGGGTGGCTTCATAAGCTTGGATCGACGAGAAGATGAACTCGCCGTTATACCCGCCTGTGGAGGTATTGCCGTCCTGCGTTTCGCGAAGGCGGCCGCCGAAGTGCAGCAGGTGACTGCCTGCCAGCAGCGAAACATAATCCTGCAGCTCGTAGTGGTTCTGGCCGTCGTGCGACTGCCCAAGATTATTGCCGCCGCCATTGAATGCGCCCTGCACCAGGATGCTGGCGGCTCCACTCCGCGCCAGCATCCTGTCATTCGTGTGCATGAACTGGAAGCGTGTCATGTTCATCAGCTTCGGTCCGTAGGCCTGGCTGTCGGTGATCTGCAAGGTCTGCTCGTCGTGGCGCGTGTCGACGGCCTGGGTCGGAATCGAAAACTGGCTTTGAACCAGGTTGTCCTGCGATTCCCGGTCCAGATCGTACCGGATGCTGAAGGTCTGGACCTTGCCTGCCTGGAAATCGATGCGCGGAGCGACCTCGCCCGCAAGCTGCGGGCTGAAAACCGTCTGCGTAAACACCGGCCCGGTCGAAGATGAAATGGCGTGGATGAAAGACTGCGTGTCGGAATTCTGTTGCGCGTCGGTGATGAACCACGAGCTGCTCTTGCTTAGCGGCCCGCTCAAATCCCCCTGCGAATAGAAGTCCGTGTAAGAAGGCTGGCGGGCGACATACGGGTTTCGCGAATTGAGCTGGGAAAGTTCCCCAAACAGCGCCAGATTGCCGTGCAGTTTCTCGCTGCCGGGTTTGGTGACGATCTCAATCCGCTCCGCGCCCGGCGTTTCAAACTCAGCGGAATATGGGTCCTGGTTCATGCGAACTTCAAGGATGGATGATTTCGGCGGGAGGTGATTCGTGGTGAAACCGTCAACATAAAATTGCGGACTCACGTCCGAGCCGGCCATGGCCTCAAGTTGCTGCTTGAGGTCTTGCGGGTTCGTAGCCAGCGCGTCCAGGTCAGAGCCGCGCAGGATCACCGCTCCCAGGTTGCGGTCCGGGCTGGAACTTAGCTCTTCCCCCGGCACCGAGACCTGCTGGCGTTGAATTTCGATCTTCAGCCGGATGACAACATTCACCGTTTCGCCCGCCGCAACCGTAAACTGGCGCGCCTCCTCGCGGAAGCCGCTGGCGGTTACATCAATCGAATATTTTCCCGCGGAAACCTGGCGAAATATAAACTCGCCGAGCTCGTTTGACAGAGTGCTCTGAACGATCTGGCCGCCCTGCAGCAGGGAAATGTGCGCGCCGGTTATAAGCGCATCGGAGGGATCGCCAATTTCCCCGCGAATCGTTCCCTCAGTCCTTTGCGCGCATGCGTGGGTCCACGCCGGCCAGCAGGCAGTCAGCGCCAGCGCAACAAGCAAACTCATCCGGTACGAGGAGCGAACAAGCGGGTGCATAGAGGTGCAACATCGGCGGGGAGAAAAACGAGACAATGTGCGAAGGCTCTTAGTCCTTTGGTTTGGGAACTCTACAGGCGAATCCAGAAAAGGCTGGCCGGGCTCGTCCACGAAGCTATTCCGCTTAAGGCTTACCATACCGAAACTCAATGAAATACCAAAGGTAATTCCTTTGCGGCATAATGGCTCTGAACCTGGCGAATCATATTCGCATCTTCAATAAAGTGAAGCGGAATTTCTACTGGATATGGTTTGTGGGCGCGGCGGCCTGGTTCTTCGACGCGGCCTTCAGTCTGCATCACCACGTTCTTAGCTGGGGCGTGCTGGAAGCCGTGGTGTCGGCAACATTTCTGGCAGTCGGGATATATTTCCACAAACAGGGTTCTTAAAGCGGACGCATCTCGCCATCCGCTCCGTTCACCTTCAGGCTCCGGTTGGCATTCCCGGGCTTTTGGAAATGTGCTCCCGCTCGGTCTCCGCGACGCACTCCTCGAACATATCCAGCGCAATGCGGGCCTGGTGCTCGTTCACAACCAGTGGGGGCGCCAACCTGATGGAGCTTTCACCGCAGCCCAGAATCAGCAGCCCGCGCTCAAATGCCAGCTCCACGATGCGATCCCGCAACGCTCCGCCCGGTTCCCGCGATTGCTGGTCCCTCACGATTTCGACGCCGATCATCAGGCCGCGCCCGCGCACATCGCCCACAATGCTGTGCTTCTGCGGCCATTCATGCAGCCGCCTCAGCATCTCGCCGCCGATCTTCGCGGCATTGGCCATGCCCTCGCGCTCCAGAATATCGAGGGTCGCCAACGCCGCGGCCATTGACACGGGGTTACCGCCGAAAGTCGATGCATGCGAGCCCGGCTTCCAATCCATGATCTCCGCGCGCGTCATGCATACGCCCAGCGGCATGCCCGACGCAATTCCCTTTGCCATGCAGACGATATCCGGCTGCACGCCGGTATGCTCGATGGCCCACCATTTGCCGGTTCGCCCGGCCCCGGACTGGACCTCGTCGGCCACCAGCAGAATCCGGTGCTTATCGCAAATGCGCCGCAGCTCCTGCATGAAAATTGTGGGCGCAACCACATAACCACCCTCGCCCTGGATCGGCTCGACGAAGATGGCTGCCACCTCTTCCGGAGCAAGCGTGGTCTTGAAAAGCTTGTCCTCGATAAAGCGGGCGCAGCCGAGCGCAAACGCCTCTTCTTCCTGCGGACCTCCACTGCAGCCGCGATATGCATACGGATAGCGCACGTGCGTCACGCCGGGGACTAGCGGCGAAAAGCGCCGGCGCTGCTGCGGCTTCGACGCGGTAAGCGAGAGCGCGCCCATGGTGCGCCCGTGGAAGGCCCCGAAGAAGGCGATGATGTTCTGACGTCCGGTATGGTAGCGCGCCACCTTCAGCGCGCACTCGATGGCCTCCGCGCCGGAGTTGCCGTAGTAAAAACGGTGCGGTCCGGGCATGGGCGCGATGCGCGACAGTTGCTCGGAAAGCGTCACCAGAGATTCGTAGTAGAAATCCGTGCCCGACATGTGGATCAACTCGGCCGCCTGTTCCTGAATTGCCTTGACCACTTCAGGATGGCAATGGCCGGTGGATACAACAGCGATTCCGGCTGCGAAATCGAGGAACTCGTTTCCGTCGACATCTTCTACGCGAAGCCCACGGCCGCGCTTCGCAACCATCGGATAGGAACGCGTGTAGCTGGGCGAGATGTATCGGTCGTCGGCTGCGACAATGCGGCGCGCGTTGGGGCCGGGCAGTTCGGTTCTAATCTTCGGCCCGTACTGCTCGAACATTTCAGATTTCGCGGTGCTCTTAGTCGTGGCGCTCATGGTTCTCTCCTGAGGTTGGGTGCCTTTTTCGGCGTTCACATGGGAACGTGTGCGGGCGAGAGAGTCCTCTCCAGTCGCTGTGCGCCTCGCACTGACGTTGGGGAAGACCGTCAGTCCGGCGCGCAGCGGGCAACGGCGACTAGTCGCTGCCGAAGAGGCTAGGTCGCGTGCGGGTAGGCAGCACGCGCAGATGCTTGCGAGGCGAGATAACGCGAGGGTTCCAGCACTGGCGGCTGGAGCGGCACGGCGGATTGAAGCAGGCGGCTCGCATGAGTATCGCGTTCAGCCCGAGGATACCACTCCCACGCATCAGGTGGACAGTCCGTATCCGATACCATGGATGCACCTTCATCATGAACCAACTGCGCGGTACGCCAGCCAGACTGTCCATTATTCTCGCCTTTCTGAGCGTCTACTTCTGCTGGAGTGCCACCTACACCGCCATGCGCGTGGGCGTCGAGTTGCTGCCCGCGACGGTGCTTGCCGGGGTGCGGATGCTCATCGGCGCCGTCATCATGCTCGGGTTTTGCGCGATGCGCGGGCGCAATATTTTTTACGCCCGCAACATCATGGGCCGGCTGATGCTGCTCGGCGTCATGCTGCTGTTCGGCGGGAACATCGGCCTGGTCTGGAGCGAAAAGTACCTGTCCAGCGGACTGGCAGCGCTCATTGTCGCTGTGGTGCCGCTGTATGTGGCGATCATCGAGATCGCCTCGCCCAAGGGCGACCGCCTGCGCCCTCAGGGCTACTTCGGCCTTGCGCTGGGCTTCTGCTCGCTGCTCGCGCTGCTCTGGCCGAGCCTGCGCAACGGCGTGGAAGGTCATCCCATGCAGATAATAGCGATCATGGCCATTCTGGCTGGATCTTTCTGCTGGGCGTCGGGCTCGGTGCTTTCCCGGCGCATGAACCTGCCCGTCGATCCGCTCGTCGCCGCCGGATGGGAAATGTTCGCCGCGGGCATTGCCAACGTATTTTTTGCCACCGTCTTCCGGCAGTGGCCGCACGCCGTCTGGAATTCGCTCAGCATAGTCTCGGTAGGCTACCTGATTGTCTTCGGATCCTTGCTCGGGTTCACCGCGTACATCTGGCTCATTGCCCACGTGCCCGTATCAAAGGTCGCCACTTACGCTTACGTCAATCCCATGATCGCGGTGGTGCTGGGTGCGGTGGTCCTGCATGAAAAGCTCGCGCCCACGGAGTACTTCGGGATGGTTGCCATCATCATCTCCGTCGCGCTCGTGACCTCGTCCAAGCTGACCAGCGGCAAAGAGGTAGCTCAGGCGGAGTGCGCACCGGTGGAGTCAGAGGCGTAGGCGGGAAATCAGATCGCCCGGCTGACGGCCCTGCTCGCGAAGCGCGCGGATCGAGAGCGCGTCATGGCGTTTGGCCAGCCGCTCGCCCTTATGGTCCGCCACCAGCTCACAGTGAAACCACGAGGGTGTCTCCAGCCCAAGCGCGCGGTACAACAATATCTGCCTCGCCGTAGATTTCAGCAGGTCGGCGCCACGCACAACTTCGGTGATGCGCATGGCAGCATCGTCGGTCACGCACGCAAGCTGATACGAAGGCACGTCATCGCGCCGCCATACCAGGAAATCGCCGAAGTCTCGTCCGGCGATGAATTGCTGCACGCCGAAATTCCGGTCGCTGAATTGGATGGTTTCGCCCCCGGGAACGCGAAAGCGCCAGTTCATGCCGCTTGGGTCTTTTGAAGGCGTCGCCGTTCTGTTGTCCGGTCTGCACGTTCCCGGATATACCGGCTCGTCATCGCCAGCATCGTGCGGCGCGCTCGCCGCCGTCTCCAAATCCTTGCGCGAGCACCGGCACGGGTAAATGAATCCTCCATCGAGCAATTTTCGCCATGCATTCGCGTAGTTCTCTCGTCGTTCGCTCTGCGAGTATGGTCCGTACGGTCCGCCAATATCCGGTCCCTCCTGCCAACGGATCCCCAGCCAATGCAGGTCCTCGATCATCGCCGCAAAATACTGCGGTCTCACCCGCTGCGCGTCAAGGTCTTCATTCCGCAGGAGAAGCGTCCCGTTCTCCTCCCGCGCCCGTGCGTATGCCGCTAAAAAGGTACTTGCGTGCCCGAGATGAAGCAATCCGGTGGGCGAAGGAGCCAAGCGTCCGCGATAACCGTCCATCCCTTCCATTATGGGCCGCCGAGTGATAGGCGACCATTGAGCGCGCCGAGGAAGATTATCGTAAATTACTCAAAATAGAATCTTTCGGAGATTTCCACATTTCCACGCAGTTTCCCGTCTGCCAAATCCGCCTGTTACGATCGGGCCCTGTCGCTGCATCACTTAGAATGAGATGATGTTGCCTCGATGGGCTCCCGTCGCCGCCGGTCGCGGGAAACCTTACCGGGATTTTCCTCTTCTTAATAGCGATAGAGGGGTGTTTATCGATGTGGTTCGCGAGACTATCTGACGTGTTGGCTCACCTTTCGCACTTGAGCAACTACCTGCCGGCCATTCTGGTGACGCTCGGCGTGGCGGTCCTCATCGGATGCGCGGTGGGCTGCGTCTGCGAACCCCGCGAAGAGAACGACGATCTCTTCCATCACGAAGTCGTCTAGCCTCCCAGGCTGCGTGCCGCCGGACGCGCAGTCCCTCTATAATCCTCCAGAATGGCGAACCGAGACCACGCTACGGCTGAACTTGCGCGCCGCAACAAGCTTGCTGAGGAGGGCGGCGGACGTGAGCGCCGCGAGCGCCAGGCTGCCCAGGGAAAGCTGTCCGCTCGCGAACGCGTCGACCTGCTGCTTGACGAAGGGTCGTTTGAGGAGACGGACAAGTTCGTAACCCACCGCTGCACCGATTTCGGCATGGGTGGAAAGCGCATCCCCGGAGACGGTTTTGTCACCGGCTACGGACGCGTGGAGGGTCGCACGGTTTTCGCCTTTGCGCAGGACTTTACCGTTTTCGGCGGCTCGCTCTCCGAGTCGAATGCCGCCAAGATCGTAAAGCTTATGGATATGGCCATGCGCGTCGGCGCGCCGATCGTGGGGCTCAACGACTCCGGCGGAGCGCGCATTCAGGAGGGCGTGGTATCGCTCGCCGGATACGCCGACATTTTCCTCCGCAACACGCTTGCCAGCGGAGTCATCCCGCAAATCTCAGCCATCCTCGGCCCCTGCGCGGGCGGGGCCGTCTATTCGCCCGCCATCACCGACTTCACATTGATGGTCGACAAGAGCTCCTATATGTTCGTCACCGGCCCCGATGTCATCAGGACCGTCACACACGAAGAGGTGACGAAGGAAAAGCTCGGCGGCGCAACAACCCATAACGAAGTTTCCGGCGTTGCGCATTTCATGGCGCAGGACGATCGCGAGTGCATCGCCATGGTCCGCGAGCTGCTTGGCTTTTTGCCCTCGAATAACCTCGAAGACGCTCCTCGGCGTCCGACTAGCGATCCTGCCGACCGCGCCGACCGCGAACTCGATACGCTCGTGCCTTTCGAGTCGAACAAGCCCTACGACATCAAGCTGGTAATCGAGCGACTGGTGGACGACGGCTATTTCTTCGAGGTGCATGAACACTTCGCCCGCAACATTGTCGTCGGATTCTCCCGCATGAATGGCCGTCCCGTCGGCATCGTGGCCAACCAGCCAGCGTTTCTTGCCGGAGTCCTCGACATCGACGCCAGCGTAAAGGGCGCGCGCTTTGTGCGGTTCTGCGACGCCTTCAATATTCCGCTCATTACCCTTGAAGACGTTCCCGGTTTTCTGCCCGGCACACAGCAGGAATACGGCGGAATTATCCGCCACGGTGCAAAGCTGCTCTTTGCCTTCGCCGAAGCCACCGTGCCCAAGCTTACCGTCATCACCCGCAAAGCCTATGGCGGCGCGTACTGCGTGATGAGTTCCAAACATATCCGCACCGATCTCAACCTCGCGTGGCCCTCGGCGGAAATCGCTGTAATGGGGCCCGAGGGCGCGGTGAATATCGTATATGGGCGCGAATTGGAGCAGGCCGTTCAGCAGGCAGAAGCATCCGAAGGCAAGCTAAGCGAAAAGCGCAAAGCCGAAGTCCTCGCCGCCGCGCGCGCGGAAAGAGTCCACCAGTTCCGAGAGCAGTTCGCCAATCCCTACATCGCTGCCGAGCGCGGCTATGTGGATGCGGTGATCCTGCCGCACGAAACGCGTCGCCGCCTGATCGCCGCTCTTGAAATGCTGGATGGCAAGCGCGACAAAAATCCTCCGAAGAAGCACGGGAATATACCCTTGTGAGCCCGGCTCTGAGTGTCGCAGTACCTAAGTCCCCTTCTCGTCCAACAAACCGGCAACCCGCATCGCCTCAGCGCACTCCTACTCTGAAACCCCGATGAGGTGCAGTCAATGGCTCAATCCCCCAAACGAGTCAATTTGCCGCGCAGTGAGCGCAAGCTTCCTCCCAGCACGACAGACGCCGGTCGGACGCCGCCCCAACAGATAATCGGCATCTCTCTCATCGTGCGCCGAAAGACACCGCTCGCGCTAAAGGACCTGAGGGGCCGAATCCTCTCTCGCGAAGAGTTCGGTGCAAAATTCGGCGCCCGCCCCGAGGACTTCGATCAGCTTCGCCGCTTCGCCCGTGAACACGCGCTGACCGTGGACGAAGCCGCGTCAAGCCTGTCCCGGCGCACCTTCGTGATACGCGGCAGCGCCCAGCATCTGGAAAATGCATTTGGCGTGGAGCTGCACCAGTACCAGCGAGATCAGGAAAAATTTCACGGCTTTTCGGGAATGGTTTCTCTTCCACAGGAACACGCGGAGATGGTGGAGGCGGTACTCGGTCTCGATGCGAGGCCCATGGCAAAGCCCCACATCCGATTTCTGAGTGTCGCCCAGCGGGCCACCAGCAACAGCTACTCTCCGCCGCAAGTGGCCACGCTCTATAGCTTTCCGGCTGGTGTAACGGGAGCAGGCCAGACCATTGGCCTCATCGAGCTGGGCGGAGGCTATCGCACCAGCGATGTCTCCGCTTATTTCTCCTCGCTTAAACTCACGCCGCCCGAGGTCATCTCCGTTTCCGTCGATGGCGGAACCAACGCCCCCACCACGCCCAGCAGCGCGGACGGGGAAGTCGCGCTCGATATCGAAGTTGCCGGAGCAATCGCGCCCGGCGCGAAAATCGCTGTCTACTTCGCTCCGAATACCGATCAGGGCTTTATCGACGCCATCACCACCGCCGTTCACGATACCACCCACAAGCCATCGATCATCTCCATCAGCTGGGGCGGTCCTGAATCAAGCTGGCCGCAATCTTCCCTCACTGCTCTGGACGACGCCTGTCAGTCTGCCGGCGCGCTCGGCGTCACCGTCACCGTCGCTTCCGGAGATAACGGATCGAGCGACGGCGGCAGCGGCAACAATGTCGACTTTCCCGCGTCGAGCCCGCACGTCCTCGCTTGCGGTGGAACCAAACTCACCGGCAGCGGGACGAAAATATCCAGCGAAACAGTGTGGAACGATGGCAGCCAGGGCGGCGCCACCGGTGGCGGAGTCAGCAACGACTTCCCGCTGCCCGATTGGCAGGCTAACGCCGGCGTCCCCAAACCAGCCAGCTCCAGCGGAGGCCGCGGAGTGCCCGACGTATCCGGAGATGCCTCGCCCGAATCCGGCTACAACATCCTCGTCGATGGCCAGCAGGAAATCGTGGGCGGCACTAGCGCCGTCGCCCCGTTATGGGCAGGGCTGATTGCGCTGGTCAATCAAAAAAGGGGAGCGCCCGTCGGCTTCGCGAACCCTGCCCTGTACGCCGCGCCCAGCGCCTTTCGCGACATCACCTCAGGAAATAATGAAGCATTCAAAGCAGGCCCCGGCTGGGACGCCTGCACCGGCCTTGGCTCGCCGAATGGAACCGCCATCGCCGCCGCCTTGGCGAAGTAGAGGCGTCAACGGCCGGGCTTCAGGTCCGGCTTGCCTTTGTCGTTTAGCTGCAGATAACCCATCGGCGTGTGGTGGTCATGCGTAAAGAGCACCAGCCATTCCTCGGGAATCGCGCGCGAGTAGAACCGCTTTCGCTGCTCAATGCAGGTCAGCGGATCGAGGTCGTACCCCATCACCCAGGTGATATCCAGATGCGCGCTCGTCGGAATCAGATCGGAGATGTAGCAGGCCCGCTTTCCGCCTGAATCGATATTGATGGCTATCAGTTGCGCGGTGTGACCGGGATAACCCTCTACCGAAATTCCGGGAACGATTTCTTCCACTTCGCCGGGACGCGTATTGAGCAGCGTCATCTGCCCGCTCTCAATCAGCGGATCGTAATTTGGGCTGTTGTAGCTGACCGCGTCGCGCTCCAGTTGCAGATGCCCATGCTCCACCTCGCCACGATGCGCGAAGTAGCGAGCGTTAGGGAACGTCGGCACGATCCGCCCGTCAGCGGTGCGCGTCGTGTTCCATCCGCAGTGGTCGAAATGCAGGTGCGAGTTGATGACAATATCAACCTCTTCCGGACGAATCCCGGCAGCTGCAAACGCGCCCGGCAACTGCTCCTTCGCCCCGAATATAGCGCGAAGCTTCTCGCCCAGCTTGTTTCCGATTCCGGTCTCAATGGCCACCGTATGTTTGCCGGTGCGGACGACCACCGTATTCAGCCCCAGCAGAATCCGGTTCTTCTCATCGGCAGGCGCGCGCTTCTCCCATAGCGGCTTGGGAACAACGCCAAACATGGCGCCCCCGTCCAGGAAATAGCTTCCATCGCTGAGCACCGTAAGCTCGAAATCGCCCACGGTAGTGCGGCCCCGGACGAGATCCTCCGTTCCGGGCCGTTCCGCGGGATGCATCAGTGGCTCTCCGACGGTTTGGCATCCTTCACATAGGTTTCGTATTGCCACAATAGCCGGTTATGCAGCTCCGTTTGTGACACCGGGCCCGCCACCGAGTGGGTCTTACGCGGAAAAATATTGTAGTCGTACGGAATGCCTGCATCAAGTAGCTTCTGGATGAACTGAATCGTATTCGCAAAGTGAACATTGTCGTCGCCAGTTCCGTGAAACAGGATCAGCCGTCCCTTCAGCTTCGCCGCGCTGTTCACCACCGAGTCATCGCGATATGCGGCGGCATTTTGCGATGGCAGTCCCAGGTAGCGTTCCGTGTAAATCGAATCGTAGTTCCGCCAGTCGGTCACTGGCGCACCCGACGCTCCGGCGAGAAATCGGTCGGAGTGCGAAAGCGCGTAGAGGGTGAAGGTGCCGCCCCAGCTCCACCCCGACCAACCCATCCGGTGTCCGTCGACCTGCGGATACTTGGCCAGCACCTGATCGATGGACGCAAGCTGGTCGGCGAGTTGCACGGGGCCAAAGTCGTGGTACGCCGCCTGCTCGAACGCGCGGCCTCGTCCGGCCATGCCTCGGTTGTCTATATGCAGCACGGCGAATCCATGCTCGGCCAGCAACTGGTCGAAGCAGAACCCTCGGCCGCCCCAGCGGTTCTTGGCTTCGCCCACGCCGGGGCCGCCGTAGGGATTCACGATCAACGGCACACTGGCTGGGGTTGTCGCATTGGCTGGCAATTGCAGAGTTCCATAAAGGATCGTTTTGCCATCGGCTGCCTTCAATGCCAGGAATTGCGGAGCAACGATCGTGTGTCCCTCAATGGCGTGCGATTGCCAGAACGGCGTGCAGTCTCCTTGGGCCGTGCAATAGCTTACGCTCGGCGGAGTCGTCATGTTCGAAGCCGTATCAATGAAGAAGCCGCCCTTCGGCGGAAAGTCCGCCTCATGCACGCCCGGCGTCTTGGTCACGCGGCGCTTGCCCGATCCGTCGAGCTGCACCGCCCATATCTGCTCCTCGCGCGAATCGCCATCAGTTGATATGTAGTAGAGCGTTCCTGTCGCCTCATCCACCGTGCCTATTTTTGTGACCTCGTAGGGGCCGTGCTCCAGCTCATTCGCAAGCCGCGCTTCACTGCCCATGGGATTGCCGGCGTCAAACGTGTAGCGGTACATGTGGGTGAAGCCGTCGCGCCAGCTCTGTATCAAAAACTGGTGGTCGCCCACGAATTTCACGTCGTAGGTGAGGGTGAAGTACTTCGGCTCGGTCTGCGCCAGCGCCAGTTTTACCGCACCGCTGCGGGTGTCGGCGAAGTACAGGTTCATGTGCTTATGGTCGCGCGTCAGCACCTCAACCCACACCACGTTCGCATTCACCCATCCGAAACGCGGAATGTAATCGTTGCCCGCATCGAGTGGAATCTTCAGCCACCGCGTCTGACCCCCCGTCGCGTCCACCACGCCAACGCGCACCGCCGGGTTCGGATCGCCCGGTTGAGGATACCGCTGCTCGTTCACCGTCGCGTGCACGGGGATCCAATCGGTGATGGGATACAGCGGCACATGCGTCTCGTTCATCTGCAAGTACGCCAGCTGTTTTGAATCCGGCGACCAAAAGTAATTGCTGCGCACGTCCAGTTCTTCCAGATATACCCAGTCGATCTGGCCGTTCAGCAGCGCAGGATCGGAAGTCGCGGTGAGCGCCACCGGAGTTTCAGATCCATGCACCTTTTGCACGAACAAATTGCGGTCGCGAACGTAGGAGAGGGAATTTCCGTCGGGTGAGAACTTCGGATCGTCGCCGCTCTGCATGTGCGAATTGCCCACCGCGGCTCCAGTGCCCGTGCGCAGATCATAGAGCCACAACTCGCCGTTGGTATCAAACAACAGATGCTCTGAATCCGGCGACCAGATATAGTCCGGCTGGTTGTACCGCGCGCGATGGTCACGGTCCTGTTCGCCGATCTCGGCAGTGATGAGGGAGGCGATTTTTGAGTGGTCGATCAGCTTCTTCAGCTTGCCGTCGGTAACTTCAATCTGCATTACGTCGCCGCCCTCACCCAGGTATGTCACCCGCGTTCCGTTCGGGGACCAGCTCATGCCTTCAGGCGGAGCGCCGGTCGGGCTGGCGCCCCCGAAAATTTCCTGCACCGTCCAAGGATGAGAGGGCTGAGCAGCCGTTTGCGAGTGAGAGACCGAAGCTCCTGTAATGAACAGCAGGCATAAAAGCGAGGCGCAGAATGGACGCAAATTGCAGCTCCATGTGACTAGAGTATTCACCGTCTTCCGCCTTTCTCATAAGGGTTCCCGGAACGAGCCATGAGCGTTTCCGAGATGAGAAAGAGCGTCCGAAAGCGAAATAGCATTCTAACTCTTTGTGCTCCCTTCCTTTCGCCTGCTGTTTTCGCGTTCCGGCGCACCGCCGCTTGAAACCAGTTAAACTCGACATTCAGCCATGAATGACCAATTGCTTGCGCTCGTCCAACTCCAGGACACAGATCAACACATCACCCGACTCAACTCCGAGATCGGCGCGCTCCCGCGGCAGCTCGCCGCGCTCGAGGAGAAGCTTGCGCGACAGAAGGCGAAAGTGGACGCGGCAAACAAGGCCATCAAAGAAGAAGAAGCCAAACGGCGACGCCTCGAAAGCGATCTGAAAGACCTGCAGCAGAAAATCCTGAAGTTCCGCGAACAGACCAGCAGCGTGAAAACCAACGAGCAATACCAGGCGCTGCAACATGAGATCGGCTTTGCCGAAGCGGAGATTCGCAGAATCGAAGACCGCGAGTTGGAGAGCATGGAACGATCGGAGCAGTTGGATGGTGAGGTACGCGCAGCCCAGCAGCAGCTAAGCGACGACGCGAAAGTGGTCGAAATCGAAAAAGAGACAGCGCGCAAGACCTCCGGCCAGCAGCAGGAGCGCCTCGCCGCGCTCAAGCAGGAACGCGCCCGCCTGCGAACGCAGATATCCGAATCCGCCCTCGCCAACTACGACCGCATTTCAAGCTCGCGCGGGACCGCCCTTGCACGTGTTGAAGGCCAGCGGTGCCTCACATGCCAGATGGCCCTTCGGCCGCAACTCTGGAACCAAGTCAGGGGCGGAGAGCTGCTGACCTGCGAAAGCTGCGGACGCCTGCTCTATTTCGATAATGAAAAGCCACCCGAGCCGGACCCGCTACCCGCAGCGCAAAAGAACAAAGCCCGAGCCTAGCCGCCGGAGGGCGTCCTACTATCGTCTATCGTCCGCGGAATTTCCCTGGAGTTGTCAGCTCGTCTTGCGCACGGGCGTGATCGCGTCAATCTGTCGTTCCGGCGCTCGCAATGCAGCCGCGCCGCCCCCGTTCTGCGCGTGACGGGTGCCAAGCGGTGCTCCCATCGGCCGCAGATTCAGCGCAGGCTGCGCCAGCGAGATCTGGTGCATTGTGACAATCAGGGCCATCGCCGGAGCATTGCCGGCACAGCGGTAGGAGTGCGGGGTGCTTGCATCGAAATAAACCGCGTCTCCGTCTTCCACCACGTTCATTTTGTCGCCGTGTTTGATCTCAAGGCTGCCTTCCAGCATGAAGAGAAACTCATAGCCTGAATGGACATGCGGACGCACTTCGCCGGGACCTTTCAAGGGAACGAACTCGGCGTAATAAGGATCAAGATGGCGATCCGGCACCTGGTATGCCAGGCTTTCAAAATAGTAAGTAGGATTCTCCACGCCCGTCTGCGGCATGCGCACCCGCTCGTTGCGCTTATGCACTCGGAAGAGTGTATGTGGCTCCGGCTCAAAAAAGTAGGAAAGGTCCTTGCTGAAGACCATGGCAATCCGCGCCAGGTTGCGCAGCGTGGGCACTACCCGCCCAGTCTCGAGCTGCGAAAGAAAACTCGCCGACAGACCAGTGTGTTTCCCCAATTCCACCAGCCCCATGGATTTCTTGAGGCGCAAACGCTTGATTCGCTCTCCGATTCGTCTCTCGGCGATAAAAGCTTCCGCGGACGAGGGATCAACTCTGTGCTCAACGAGTTGCGTGGGGACGCGATGCTGCTTTGTCGCCGAATTCTTCGCTGCCATTGCTGCCCTCGCGCCTGTGTTGTGGTTTGGATGCAAATATTTGCGCGCCTGTTTGCAGCAGGAAGGCTTTTTCTTGAGGTCGGGCCTTGTTTCGGGGGATGCTACCCAGGCATTCAGGCGGAAAAAGCCCCCGCTTCTCAGGGCGGGGGCGGGCGCTGCATGGAAGAGCGGCTCCTACTTGGCGGCCTTCGCCGCCTTCTTTGTGCCTGTCACCTTGTGCCAGACAATGGTTTGGGTAAATTGGTTGCCGCTTTTATCGGTGCCAGTGAGGTGCTCCGTCATGGTAGTGCCGTTGTCAGACATGGATACGTGGCTCACCGCTGAGCCGCCACTGGCCATTTTTTCATTGATCGTGAGATCGCTGTCGCTGCCCTGAAAGCTGGCCTGACCACCTTGTTCTGAGCCCTTGATGGGGTGCATGGTGCCGTCTTTCGCACCGCTCCAGGCTTCGGTCGTGGTCTTACCCTCCGCATTGACTTCCGTCAGATGCCAGGCGAGCATCTCCGGTGTGTCTTTGGTGATGACCAGATGCATGGATTTGGGTTTGGGCTGGGAGCCGAAGTCGCTCTGCGCCGCGTCGAACCTCCAGCTGCCCTTCGCGCTGTTCTGCGCGAAGGCGCTGGGCAAAGACGCCGTGAGTAGAACGGCGGTTACTGCGAGTAGCTTTTTCATTCAAAATCTCCTGATTTGTGGGATTTGAACTGCGCAACGGATTCTCGTAGCATCGCTGGACACCTGTCAAGCCGCGCGCCCGCCGGCAATCGAGCCAAGTCGCTCTGCTACGCTAATCAATGGAATGAACTTACCCCTGCGCCTGGCGGCAGCCTCACTCTGCCTGCCGATACTCATGACAGCCGGATGCGGGATGATCGCCGCGCCTCAGCCGCCCAGCCTTAAGTTGCCGGAACCGGTGACAGACCTCACCGCGCAGCGCACCGCAGATCAAGTTCTGCTGCGCTGGACAATGCCGAAGCACTCCACTGACAAGCTCCCGCTCTCCGGCGATCAGAAGGTCCAGGTGTGCCGCAATTTAGCGCAGTCGACATGCATGCCTGCAGGCGATCTGTTGCTCGCACCAGGCGCCGATGGCGAATATTCCGACCGTCTGCCCGCCGCGCTCACGGCTGGTCCGCCCAGCGCTCTCTTCTATACCGTCATGCTTCAAAATCGCTCGGGTCGCAGCGCCGGCCCGTCAAACATTGCCGTCACGGCTGCCGGAGCAGCGCCTCCTCAGATTGCAGTCCTCCACGCGCAAGCTATGACGGATGGAGTTGTCCTCATCTGGCCGGCACAGGGCCAGAGCGACACTATTCGCATTCATCGCGCTCTGGTCGAAAAGTCTGGCGCAGGAAAATCTTCGCTTCCACTTGAACAAACCCTTGAGTTTTCCGGGAAAGAACACGGTTGGGTTCTCGACCCCGATGCCGCGCTCGACCACACCTACACCTACACCGTCCAGCGCGTGGCGAAGGCTATCCTCGAAGGCAAATCGGTCGAGCTCGACAGCGCCTTCAGCGATTCCGTCAGCATCGATGCCCGCGACGTTTTTCCTCCCGCGGTCCCGAGCGGACTTGAGACGGTTGCCGACCCGCAAGCGCGCGCCATCGATCTCTCCTGGCAGCCGGACACGGAAGCCGATCTCGCCGGCTACACCGTTTACCGACGCGAAGCGGGATCGAACGCGACGCCGCAGCGGATATCGCCGCCATCTCAACCGGAGCCGTCGTTCCGCGATACGAACGTCGTGCCCGGCCATACCTATGAGTACTCCGTCAGTGCCATCGACCACGACGGAAACGAAAGTTCGCGCTCGACGGAAGTCGAGGAGACTCTGCCCCAGCAATAGAGGAGGAACTCCGATGAGATATTGCCGCTTTCAAACGGAAGGTGGTCCGCAATACGGCGCAATCGCCGATCGCAACGGAGTAGTGTGGATCGAGCGCCTGCTGCCGCCCTTCGAAGAAGATCCCTGGACGAAACTGTATTCGGGCAGCTTCGCTCCGGTGCCGCTCGATTCGGTACGGCTGCTCGCCTCCGTAGTGCCGGGCAAGATTGTCTGCATCGGGCGTAACTATCGTGACCATGCGGCCGAGATGGGCAACGATGTGCCAAAAGAGCCGCTGCTGTTCCTGAAAGCTCCCTCGTCGGTAATCGCGCCTAAAGAGGCGATCCGCATTCCACCACAGTCGCAGCGTATCGACTTCGAGGGCGAACTCGCCGTGGTTATTGACCGCACCGCATCCCGCATTGGCGCAGAAGAAGACGTGAAGCCCTACATCCGCGGATACACCATCGTGAACGACGTGACCGCACGCGACCTGCAGAAATCCGATGGCCAGTGGTCGCGGGCCAAAGGCTTTGACACATTTTGCCCCCTCGGCCCTCTCGTCACCGACGAGATCGATCTGCAAACCGGAGTGACGGTAGAGACGCGGCTGAACGGCGAGACAAAGCAGCACGGCAACACGCGCGACCTCATCTTTCCTGTGGATGTGCTGCTGCGCCATATTACGGCGGCGATGACGCTGTACCCCGGCGATGTGATCCCGACAGGAACGCCCGCTGGCGTTGCACCCATGCACCCGGGCGACAGGGTTGAGGTCACTGTTCCCGGCATTGGGACACTCGCCAATCCCATAGTCTGACTTTGCCTCCCCGCGCATCTAACCAATCAGCAATGCCGCAAAATCATTTCTTCGATCGAGCTGAGGCCGATTCGATTTCTTCCCGGCGAAGGCCGATAATAAAAGAGATAGCTGTTGCAAGGAGGAAGCATGCCGAAGAATCTGCTCGAACAACTTCGCGGAATGACTACGGTCGTCTCCGATACGGGCGACATTGATGCGATCGAAGAGGTGAAGCCCCAGGACTCGACTACCAACCCGTCGCTCATAACGACCGCCGCGCAGATGCCGCAGTACGCCCCCATTGTGGACCGCGTGCTCGCCGACGCCCGCAAGCGCATGGGCGAAGATGCGAGCGACAAGCAGATTGCCGCGGAGGCTTTCAAACATCTCGCCGTCGCCTTCGGCAAGAAAATCCTGTCCATCATTCCCGGCCGCGTCTCCACCGAAGTGGACGCGCGGGTCTCCTATGACACGGAGAAGACGGTGAAGCAGGCGCGGGAGATCATCAAACTCTACGCGGAGCAGGGAATTTCCAAAGAACGCATTTTGATCAAGGTCGCGTCCACGTGGGCCGGCATTCGCGCTATCGAGCAGCTCGAAAAGGAAGGCATTCATTGCAATCTCACGCTGCTCTTCGGCATTCACCAGGCAGTGGCCGGCGCCGACGCGCAGGTTACGCTGATCTCGCCATTCGTCGGGCGCATTCTCGATTGGTACAAGAAAGACACGGGCAAGGACTATCAGGGCGCGAACGATCCGGGCGTGCAATCTGTAACGAAGATTTACAACTACCTGAAGAAGTTCGGCTACAAGACTCAGGTCATGGGCGCCAGCTTCCGCAACATCGATGAAATTCGCGAGCTGGCCGGATGCGACCTGCTGACCATCTCGCCCCAGTTGCTGCACGAGCTCGAATCCATTCAGGAAGAGCTGCCGCGCAAACTCGATCCGGCGAAGGCGAAGGCAATGAATATCGAAAGGATGCACATGGACGAGGCAACCTTCGAGAAGATGCACGCCGCCGATCGCATGGCGCATGACAAGCTGAAGGAAGGCATCGAGGGATTTTCCAAGTCGCTTGAAACGCTGGAGCAGGTGCTGGCCAAACGGGTGGCCGAGATCCGCGCGAAGGAGCCAAAGGCCGTGGGTGCGGATTAAGCGCTGATCTCATGTCTTCACAGGGGCGAGCCTCATGGTTCGCCCTTTTCGCTTCTGCGCGTGGCTGACAACACTGCTATCTTGCAGGAGTAAGCCAAATCTTTTTGAGATAAGCGTCGAGTGATGCTGACGTTTGCCGCGATTGACATCGGTTCCAACTCCTGCCGGCTAAAAATTGCGCGTGTCGCGCAGCATCGGCTACGCGTGCTGCATGAAGACCGCGAAGTCACCCGGCTGGGCGCGAGTGTCTTCGAGACGGGGCTGGTTTCTCCCGACGCCATGGAGGCAACGCTCCGAGCTTTGAAGCGTTTCTACAAGGCCGTGCAGATGCGCGGTGTCGATCAGGTTCGCGCGGTGGCAACCTCTGCCATGCGCGACGCGCGCAATGGCCGCGCCTTTCTCGCCTGGGTGAAGGACGAGACCGGATGGAGCGTTGAAGTCATCTCCGGACTCGAAGAAGGGCGGCTGATTCATCGCGGCGTAATGAGCAACGAGCCGGGTGTTTCCGGCCGCTGCCTGCTGATCGACATTGGCGGCGGAAGCTGCGAAATTTCTCTCTCCGACCAGAAGCGTATCGGCGCGACCGTAAGCCTGCCGCTCGGCGCAGTTCGGCTGACGCAGGAATTTCTCAAGAGCGATCCCCCAACGAAGGATGAAATCGCTCGCATGAAGCAGTTCATCGCGCGCGAGCTGCGGCGCGGTGCCCGCGCCATCAATCCGGTGCGTGTGCAAACCGTGATCGGCACCTCCGGCACCGCGGCCGCGCTCTCCATCGCCAGCATGGCGATGCACAAGGGGCGCCGGCCGAAGCGCGAAAATCTTACGCCGGTCGAAGACATCCAGAAGCTCGCTGCCCGGCTTACTAAAATGAACAATGGCGCGCGCAGCGGTATTGCCGGCATCGGGCCGCGCCGGTCGGAGATCATCGTCGCCGGGGCGCACGTCTTCGCCGAGCTGCTGGACCACTTCGCTCTCCCCGGCCTTCGCTATTCCGAGATGGGCCTGCGCGACGGCATTCTCGCGCAAATGCTGGCCGAGAGCGATGCGCGCACCTCCGCGCACCAGCAGTACGAGCGCGATCGATGGCAGGCGGTCCTCGAAATCTGCCGCCGCTACGGCGTTGACCTCAAGCAGGCTGAGCCAGTGCGCGCGCATGCCGCCCAGCTCTTTCGCGTTCTCGCCCCGGTGCACGAGCTGCCGCCGGAGTACCGCACCTGGCTGGAAGCCGCGGCCATGATGCGCGATCTGGGCAAGTTCATGAACTACCAGGGCCACCATCGCCACGCGCAGTACATCATCGCAAACTCGGAAATCTTCGGCTTCACTCCGGGCCAGCGCGTCATCACTTCAGCCATTGCGCGCTACATCGGTAAGAGCCGCCCGGAGCCGCAGGGGCGAACGATGCGACAGGTCCCGACCGAAGAGCATGAGCATGTAAAGCGAGCGGTGGTGCTGCTGCGGCTCGCAGTGGCCCTCAACCAGGACCGCGCCAGCGACGTTCTGCGGGTGCGTGCGCGGGTGTATCCCCGGCGGGTGCTGCTGGAGCTGCTTCCCGGGCGCACGGGCGCGGAGTTGGAGCTTTGGTCACTGCGAAAAGAAGCGGCTTACTTCCGCGAGGTCTTTCGCCGCGAGCTCTTGGCCACTCTGCCGTAGACTCCGCGCAGAATGCGCGGGTCGACGAGCCAGTGCAGCGTGCCCGGCCGCTTTGAACAATCTACGCGAGCGATGGCCGCTTTGCGCAGGCGAATGTTCGGGCGGGCCGGCCCGGTGATCCCCAGATGGTTCACGTTGTTTGCGCCGACAATGGCGCCGAGGAATACGGCGATATTCGGATTGTGTCCCACCACCAGCACGTTCTCGTAGCGGGAGAGGCTGGCGACCAGCTTCTCAAACGCGGCGACCGTGGCAGCGGGGGTGAGCGCTTCGGAGACGACAATCTTGGTGTCGTATCCGGTTTCTGTCCCGACAAGCGAAGCAGTTTGCAGGGCGCGCTTGAGCGGGCTGGAGACGATGAGGTCGAATTGCACCTTGAGCGCATTCAGATAACTACCCACCAGAATGCACTGCTGCTTGCCTTCCTTGTCGAGCGGTCGCTTCAGGTCTATGAGTGGATTCGCGCGGCGCGTTCCCGCGCTGGCGTGGCGAAGAATGTAGAGATTCACGTTGTGCTTCCGGTAAGTCCTTTACTTTGATTGTATCAATAGAGGAGCAGCCAACAGAAAATAGGGGTTGGGATCGGTTCGTTGGCGTCTAGTTTGATTATCGGAGAAGTCGGGCCGCGAAGTAGCGGGTGATGAGCGCTATGGTGATTCCGATGAAGAAGATGTGAGAGGCGACGTCGGCGACGAGCCAGGCATGCGTAGGGTGAGAGCGCGGCTCGCGCGAGAGCGGGAGGACGATGTGCTGCATGAAGGTGAAGACGGCGAGCCCGTAGACGGTTCCGGCGAGATAGGGGCGAACGTTAAGGAGCCTGATTTTCCGGCTCAGGAAGTAGTAGACGGCGGCGACGGTAAGGGCGATGAAGTAGTGCAGCGCGACGCCGAGGATGGCGGTGGGAACGCCTCCGAGGAAGGCACGGGGGCCGAGCAGGCCGCTGGCTATGGCGTGCGGGACAGCGTCGAGCGGGGCTCCAGAGATAGTAAAGAAGGTGATGGCAAGCGCGAGATCAAGAGTTCCGGCGGCCAGCCCGGCGATTAAGATAGTCGTCATATTCCGCAGTCAGGGTACAGGAAAGAAGCATAGTGATGACGGAGAACAGGTGGAGGATGTTTCATGGTTGATTTGGCAATTGCGGAAGGCAGGCTGATTCTCCACGTTAAAGGGCTCGATGAATTGTGGGCGCTTAAGAGCACGCTTGAGATTCCGCTGTTTCACATTGCCGGGGTTCGAGCAGATCCAGAGGTCGCGCGCGGATGGTGGCATGGGGTGAGGATGCCCGGAACTCAGATTCCGGGGGTGATCACGGCGGGCACGTTTTATCAGCACGGCAGCCGGGTGTTCTGGGACGTTCACCATCCGGAGAAGACAATCGTGATCGACCTGCGGGATGAGAGGTATCAGCAGCTGATTGTGGAGGTCGCCGATCCTGAGGCTGCGGTAGAGATGTTGTCGGCGAAATTGCATAATCACGGGATATAGGTTGAGGGAGACGCAAGAGTATCCGAGGCGTCTATATATAGACAGTGAGACCTTTAATGAAGCGCTTAAGTACTTTTGCCGCAATTTCTCTTTTGGTGGCCGGACTGGGTTGGGCGCAGGTGAATGGCGACCGCCTTATCCTGAAGGACGGCACTTACCAGGTAATTACGAAATATCAGATCAAGGGCGACCGGGTGAGGTTCTTTAGCGCGGAGCGCGACGATTGGGAGGAGATTCCGAAGGACCTGGTGGACTGGGCGGCGACGGCGCGCTGGAAGCACGATTACGGGTCGGCGGGAAATGCGGACCAGATGGTGACGCAGACGAATGCCAACGATCCGGAGCAACAGGAGGTGGCGAAGATCGACGCGGAGGAACGTGCGGCGCGGGCGGCGGAGCTGGCGAGGATGCCGTTTATCCTGCCGGGGCTGCGGCTTCCGGATGAGAGCGGCGTGTGGGTGCTAGACACGTATAACGACAGGCCGGAGCTGGCTCACTTGACGCAGGCGAATGGCGATCTAAATCGCGCGTACCAGCACAGCGTGTTGCCGTATGAGGCGGGGGCACAGAGGGGGGCGCGCGATCTGATCCGGATCAACGGCTTCACCGCCCCGGTGGAACTGCATGTGAATCAGCCGGTGTTCTACGTGAGCCTGGATGCTCCGAAGGGAGCGACGGAGGCTGAGTCGATCGGCAAGCCGCTGACGGTGGACACGCGCGGAGCAAGCTCGGTTCCGGACGACAAGCACGCGCACAGCTCCCCGGAGAGCCGATATGTGATTCTGGCGCTGCAGGGTGGGAAGAACATGCGGAAGGCGACAGCCGAGGACGTGGATGCGATTCTGCGCGGTGGGCAGCCCGTGAATGTAACGAATACGACGAGCGAGATTCTGCCGGGCGGACGATGGATGAAGGTGACTCCGCGGAATACGCTGGCCTTCGGGCAGTATGCGCTGGTGGAAGTGTTGTCCCCGCGGCAGGCGAATCTGGATGTGTGGGCGTTTGGAGTGGACCCAACGGCGGGGGAGAACAAGGGCACGGTGGGGCCTGTGGAGCAGTAGGACTCATAGGTCGGGCCTCTATGGCTTGCCGATTCGAGCTTACGGAAATCGCCTGCCGCGGTGAATGAAACCGGAGTATTATTCCGATGACTTTGGTCGGCGCTTTTTCTGAACGCTGAGTTCGGGGCCTCGGGTTGTGGCGGGCGGTGAGTTGGTAGTGCGTTGTGGACATCGGTCTGGCTGGCCTGCGGTAAGGCTGGGAGTCAGAGGGGGTATGCGATGCATCCACGCACAGCGGCAATCAAGATATCAGCATTGGGAATGACAATCCTGCTCGGAGTGTGTTTGAGCCAAGCGGCGTACGGGGATTCGAGCTATCAGTCGTCAACCCAGATCACAGGCGGAACGCTGGTGGATTCGCTGCGGTCGATTCCGTTCATGGGCAAGACCATGAAGAAGATGTTCGAGCCGGTGAGCACGACGACGTTGGTGAGCGGCAATCGCAAGGCGGTGGTCGGCGCGGACTCGATTGATATTGTCGATCTGGAGAAGGAAGAGATGATCCACATTGATACGGTGAAGAAGACCTATTCGGTGGTGACGTTCGCGCAAATGCGGCAGGCGGTTCAACAGATTCCGCAGCGTATTGAGGAGGCGCAGCAGCAGGCGCAGGAAGAGCATTCGCAACCGGCGCAGCAGCCGAAGCCGAATTTGAAGACGAGCTTTAGCGTGGACGTGAAGAACACGGGCGCGCAGAAGGAAGTGAATGGGCTGATGGCGCAGGAGCAGATTGTGACGCTGACGATGACGGTGACAGACCTGGATGCTCCAGCAAGTGGAGGGAGTGGAGGGACGAATGCACAACCGAACTCGATGTCGTACGTGTTAACGACAGATGCGTGGATTGCGCCCGATCCGCCGCAGGTGAAGGAGATTGCGGATTTCGACGCGCGGCTGGGCCAGAAGATGATGGAGGGCGTGGATGCAGAGGCGTGGCTGGGGCAAATGCGGAGCTCGAATGCAGGGGTGGCGCAGTTGCTGGGGAGCAAGCCGGGTGCGTCCGACGCGATGGCGCAGATGGCGAAGGAAGTGGCGAAGCTGAAGGGCACGCGCGTGCTGGAGGTGATGAGCATGGGCGGGGTGGTTCCGGTAGGGTCGGGCGGACCAGATCAGGGATCGGCGCAAAGATCGCCGCAGGGGCAGACGAACTCAGCAGGTTCTACTGCGGGACAGGTGGCCGGCGACACCGCGGCGCAGACGGCGACCGATGAATCATCGAGGAGGATGGGGTCGTTTGGCTCGGCGCTGGGCGGATCGATGATGAGCGCGTGGCACCGAAAGAAGGCAAAGCCTGCGCCGGCGGATTCCGATGCGAGTACGGCGCCTCCGGCCCCCGGGAATGGGTCTTCCGGCTCGGCGCCCGCAGGGGCGGCGAATGGCAGCGTGGCGGGAACGCAGAACGTAGTGCTGATGTCGATGACGACGCAGAAGTCGAATTTTTCGAGTGGCGCGGTTCCGGAGTCTTCGTTTGAGGTTCCGGCGGGGTACACGCAGGTCGCGTCTCCGATGGCGGCGATCGCCAACAGGCAATAGCCCGTACCACTCATCAGTAGTCAAGACAACCGCCGATCGATCTTCTCCGAATCGCGGGACGAGAGGGCGCAATCCTCGGCCCTATACTTGAGAGATGAAGGTTTGGGCTGGATTTTGTGGCCTAGGCACGACTATGGGCGGTTTAGGCGACGCCTGAGGCTCGCATTGCGGGCGGAAATGAGTGTTTTTGACATCCGAACAACTCCAGAGTGCGCGCGCCGAACGGTGGCGTCAGGCTTCGAATCCGGTGGTTACAGAAGATGACGCACGGGCGTGGATCGAAGGGGTCGGGCTGTGTCTTTTTCGTTCCCGAACGGCGCACTCGGCGGGGTTTGGTCCTGCGCCGTCGTTTGTGGAGGCGGTGGCTGGGTCGTTGAGCGATGCTCCGTCACGCGAGACGGTCGAGAATGCGACGGCGTTGCTGCATCGTCTGACAGCGGAGGGGGCGGTTGTTCCGTTGAATCTGTTCGCGGCGGCGGCCGGTTTCGTAGTGAACGGCGGCGCGGCTGCAAGTTCGGACCAGCCGGATTTTGTAGTGACGCGCGAGGCGTTGCCGTATGTGTTCAGCCTAATTGGCGGACGGAACTGGAAGAGCGGGCCGGGCGGGAAGGCTTCTCCGCTGATGATGGAGATCTGGACGCACTTGAATGACGGAAACGCGCGTACGGCGGCCGAGATTAAGACGACCCTCGGGCGGGAGGTGACGGAAGCGGCGGTTTTGCGCGGACTGATGGAGTTGTGGCACGGGCTGCGCGCGATTCCGGTATATGGCGGAGATGCCACGAAATGGGAGTTGACGCAGGCGCGCTTTTCAGCGGAGATGACGGCATCACAGAAGGTAGCGCAGACCACGGCGTTGTCGGCGCTGGTGTCGCTGTATCTCGAGGCGGTGGTGGCCGCGGCGAGCGAAGAAATTGAGACATTCTTGTCGCCACTGGCTTCGCGGTCGCGCGTGCGCGAGGTGGTGAACGGGCTGCTGGCTACGCGGCAGCTGGGGCTTGTGTCGGTGGCTGCGCAGCCTTTGTTGCATGTTGCAGGATCGCTGCCGGAGTTCGCCGAAGAGGAGCCGGTTGCGGCGCCTGCGCCGGAGACTGCTCCGCGGATGCTGGAGCGCGGCCCGCGTAAACCGCGCGAGGAGCGTGAAGAGGGCGCGGCGCGGCCGCCTATCAAGCGAGAGGCTCGGCCGGAGCATGAAGAGCGAGCGAGATTCGAGCGCGGTCGCGGCGGAGCTGGACGTGAACGGAGCGGACCTCCTCGTGAGAGGGCAGGGTTTGGGCGGCCTGGTGCGGAGCGTTTTGCGGCACGCAATCCAAAGACCGGAGGCGAGCGGCCATTTCGGAAGCCGAATGACGGCGGCGCGGAAAATCGGGGATCAGAAAATCGAGGATCAGAAAATCGGGGCCCGCGTGAGGGCGAGCGCGGCGGATTCGGCAAGAAGCCATTCGAAAAAGGCGCGAGGCCGCTTCGTGCGCGACCATCTGAAGGCGAGCGCGGCGGAGAGCGGCGTTCGTTCGGCGGCGGGAAGTTTGGGCCGAAGAAATTTGGCCGCGGGGCAGGCGATGGGCGTCCGCGGAAGGAACGCGGAGCTTGGAAACCTCGTGGGGAGGGCGGTCCGTTGGAGAGTTCGCGCAGCGAGGGCCAGCGGAGTTTTCGCCCTCGGGGGAACGAAGGCAGCGCGGATCGCCCGAGGCCATACAAGCCGAAACCGGAACGTGCAGAGGGCGGGCGTTCGCGTTCTTTTGGTGAGCGGGAGCGAACGAGTGGCGACAGGGGCGGCGATCATCGTGGCGGAAAGAAGTTTGGCGGCCCGAAAAAATTTGGCGGTCCGAAGTTTGGGAGCCGGGACGATTCGGGGCCGGGCGGTGGACCGCGTTCTGGTCCGCGTCCTTCTGGTTCGGGGCGGCCTTCGTTTTCGGGCGTATTCAAGCGGGAGACTCCCGGTGGGGAGCGGCCTTTTTTCCGGGAGCGTCCGGCGAAGAGTGCGGATGGGAAGGAGCGTCCCCGCAATTTTCGCTCTGAGGGAGCGGGACCTGCGAGGCGCGCGGGCGGATGGAAGCCGAAGAGCAGCGGAGGCGGATTTTCGCGAGCGGGGAAGCCTGGGTTCAGGCCGTCGGAGAAGCCAGGCTCCGACCGTGCGGGCATACCGGGATCGAAGAGCAGCGGCAGACCACCGTTCGGAAAAGCCGGCTCTGGAAAATCGGGCAAGCCGTTCGGTAAGTCAGCAAGGCCGGGAGGAAAATCGCCACGGCCCGGCTTTGTCCGAAAAAAGGCGGGGGGATTCATGCCTCCGTTTCGCAAGCGCAAGGATGAGGAATGAGCGCGCGGTCCTGCATCATTGCGATTGACGGGCCGGCGGGAGCGGGCAAGAGCACGGTCGCGAAGCATCTGGCGAAGCACTTCGGATTTTTGAATCTGGAGACCGGCGCGATGTACCGAGCGTTTGCGCTGAAGGCGCTGGAGAGCAGCCTGGATATGGACAATGCGGCGGCGCTGGAGCAGTTGGCGGCGCATACGGCGATTGCGCTGGAGGCGGCGGAAGGCGGTAATCGCGTGCTGCTTGACGGCGTCGACGTGACGGGGCGGATTCGCGATGCGGAGGTCACGCAGGGGGCGTCGCGGGTGAGCGTGCATCCGGCGATCCGGGCATGGATGGTGGGCATGCAGCGCGCTCTCGGCCGGAACGCATGCGTAGTGATGGAGGGGCGCGATATCGGGACGGTAGTGTTTCCCGATGCGGACCTGAAATTTTTTCTGGATGCTTCGCCGGAGGCGCGGAGTCAGCGTCGGTATGAGCAGGTGAGTCCGGCGAATGGAACTTCAGATGGTCCGGAGTCTGACTCAACTGCGCGGGCGCAGAATGCTCACGCCGCGATTGCGAAGGAGCTGCGCGACCGCGATGCGCGGGATAGGAACCGGGCGGATTCTCCGTTGAAGCCGGCGGAGGATGCGATTGTGATTGATTCGACGAATATGTCGCTGGACGAGGTCCTTATATTTATCGAGGGCCAGGTGCGGGACCACTTGCGCCTGCCGGTGGTGAGCGAAGAGTTGTAGCGCAGGCGCTGGCTGGCCGCATAGTCTCTCTTCATCCTGCAGCGGAAGCAACAATGCCATGCCAGCGGCGAGTTGAGACAAGTCGCAGGACGATGGTCTGCCCGCTATCATCGGGTCCGGAATCCCAGACACTCGCTGAGACGCGGTGTTACACTCTGAGGCCGCGATGATTTTGAAACAGTATTATCTCGGGTGCCTCGCGCATGCCTCCTATTTGTTGGGAGACGAGGAGAGTGCGACAGCCATTGTGGTGGACCCGCAGCGCGATGTCGAGCAGTACCTGGCAGATGCGAAGCGATTTGACCTGGACATTCGGCATGTGTTCCTCACCCACTTTCACGCTGATTTTATTGCCGGGCATCTGGAGCTGCGCGATCGTTGCGGAGCCGCGATCCATTTGGGCGCGAGGGCCAGCGCGGAGTATGCGTTCGGGGCGATGAAGGACGGCGATACGCTGGATTTTCCCGGGCTGCGGCTGCAGGTGCTGGAGACGCCGGGGCACACGATCGAGTCAATTTCGATTTTGGTTTTCGATCTGAAGAAAGATGCGGCCAAACCTTACGCGGTGCTCACGGGCGACACGCTGTTTATCGGTGATGTGGGGAGACCGGACCTGCGCGCGTCGCTCGGCTGGAGCGCGGAAGAGCTGGGCGGTCATCTATATGAATCACTGCATGGCAAACTTCTAACGCTTCCGGACGAGACGCTGGTGTATCCGGCGCACGGTGCGGGTTCGCTGTGCGGAAGGCAGATCTCTTCCGATACGGTATCTTCGATGGGCGATCAACGGCGCTTTAATTACGCGTTGAAGCCGATGACGAAGGCGGAGTTTGTTCGACTGATTACGGCGGACCAGCCGGACGCTCCGCCGTACTTCACCTATGACGCCATTTTGAATACGCGGGAGCGCGCGACGCTGGAGAAGAATCTGGAAGAGGCATGGAAGCCGGTGACGCTCGACGAGGCGTTGCGGATGGTGGCGCAAGGCGCGCAGGTGGTGGATGTGCGCGACGCGGCGGAATATGCCAAGGGGCACCTTGCGGGCAGCATCAACATTGGGCTGGGCGGGCAGTATGCAACCTGGGCGGGCACGGTGCTGGATCGCGCGAAGCCGATCGTGATTGTGGCGGAGCCGGGGCGCGAGCAGGAGGCGGCGGTGAGACTGGGGCGGATCGGGTTCGACAATGTGAACGGCTATTTGAAAGGCGGGATGGAGGCGCTGGCGGTGCGCGCCGACCTGGTGAGCCGGACGGAGCGGATAAGCGTGCTGATTGCAGCGGAGGAGCTTGCGAGTGAGGCTCCGCCGGTGGTGCTCGACGTTCGCACGGCGCACGAGTGGGCGACGCAGCACATTACCGGCAGCGTGAACCTGCCGCTGAACCGGCTTCAGGAGCGGATGGGCGAGGTGCCGCGGGACAGACGGATTGCCGTTCATTGCGCGGGTGGCTACCGGTCGTCCATCGCGGCGAGCCTGTTGCATCAAGATGGAATTATGAATGTGGCGGAGATTGCCGGCGGGCTGGCGGCATGGGAGGCGGCGCATCTGCCGGTGGTTTCGGGAGAGAGATAGCTCCGCGATATTGCGAAATAACTAACGAAATTAGTCCCACGCGTGCCAATTTTTAAAAAAAAGCAAAGTTACTGGCCGACTCTCCAGGGAGAAGTTGTGGACCAGCTCTTGAGTTGAGCTGTCGCCCAGGCAGTGGACTTGTCGGCGTGGCATGAGGTGCAAGGGTTGGGAATGCCTGACTGCGCTGTTTCAGTCGGAGTAATGAACCGGAAGGTGTGGGCGCTGACGTAATTGTCCTTGATGGTCTGCTCGATTGGGGGCATGTGGCAGGCCACGCACTGGCTTCCGGCACTTCCTTCGGCGTGATGGGTATGCTCGCTGACCGTGCCTTTGAGGCCGGCGGGGTTGTCTTTGTTGTGGCAGGACAGACAGAGGGCGTTGCCGACAACTTTTAGATTCGATGGATTTCGATTGCTGTGAACTTCGTGGCAATCGAAGCAGCGAATCTGGCGATGGTACATGGTGCTCTGCACGAAATCGTTTCCCTGCATGCGATTTTTGTGTGCGGTAAGGTCAGTGTACTGAAAGAAGTTGGTGGTCCCGGGCCTCAGGGCTTCGAGATGCCAGTAGTCAGCGAGCCGTTCGCCGGGCAGGAAGCCGACCGGCCAGTCGTAGTATTTTCCGGCGATGGGATTGTGAAGGGGACGGCCCTGGGTGTGGCACTGCATGCAGATGTCGGAGCCGCGGACAAAGTCGAGGGTTTCAGGATTGACGATGTTGGCTCTGGTTGGGTGCTGGACGTGCAGGCTGCCGGGGCCATGGCACTTCTCACAGCCGACATTCCATTCGGTGACCTGATGGGTCTGGATGTTGTAGTTGACGGAGTGGCATCCATCGCACGTGGGGCCGGTGGGGCGGTCGAAGTTGGAGGGGCCGTAGAAGGGCTCCCACCAATCGGTGCCCTTCTCAACGTGATAGGGCAGCCATTTGTGTTTCCGAATGTCCCATTGCGCGGGCAGAGGGTAGTAGTCGTTGCCGCGGTGGGTGAAGTAGCGCTGCTTAAAGCGGCTTCCGTAGACGAAGGCGACCTGGTCGAGCGTGAAGGTGACGATCGGATTGGGGTGTTTGAAATCGCCGAGGACGGCCTCGGGGTGCTGGCGCGGGTCGCGAACGATGTTGGCCATGCGGGTCTGCTTCCAGCCATCGTACTCGGCGGTGTGGCAGGTCCGGCAGCTTTCTGACCCGACAAAGTGGGCCTTCGCGGCCTGCTGGGCGAATGCCGGCGAGAAGAGCAGGAGGGCGAATAGCAAAATCAGGGCTGGCGGCCGGATCGGTTGCATTGCGGGATCATCTTAGCGAATCTGCGCATGCGGAGACTGTCATTTCTTTGTCACGCGCGCAAAGAAACAACAGAACTTTTGCATTCCGTCAGCCGATTTTGGTGCCGCATTCGCCGATATAAGCGAAAACGCTCCAGAGGTTGGTGATGCCGAGGAGTTCTCGAATCTGCTTGCCGAGGTTGACGAGCTCCAGGCGGCAGCCCGCGGATTTTGCGGAAACATACAGGCGGACCAGCGCGCCCAGACCCATGCTGTCCATGCGAGTGAGATCCGAGAGATCGAGGACGATTCTCTTTGTGCCTGGGATGAGCTGGTGGATCTTGTCGTAGAACATGTCGCTCACGCCCGCCACTAACTTCCCGTGGCACCGCACGACGGGAACATCGCTGGACCGATCGACTTCAAAAGTGAGAGTTGTCGAAGAATTGCCGCTCATTTGCCGCCCTCCGTGGTTGGTTGCGGACCCGAAAACGAAATCAATGGATTCTCGCATAATCCCTATTCGGATGGGGAGCGGAATTCAGCAACTCTTCTTCACTCAGCAGCTGATGGTTTTCAATTCAACGCTGATGGCCCGCAGTTCGGATTCGCCTACGTTCTCTAAGGTGTGCGGAGGCAGCGAGCCGGACCACAGAGAGCTGCCCGGCGCAGTCGTTCCGACAATGCGGCTGTCCACCAGGACCTGACCTTGGGCATCGCGCCGCACGAAATCGCTCCTTGTGATGATGTACAGAGCGCTAGGCCATCGATGTGTATGGAGTGGAACCGTTTGTCCCGGTTGAACCCGTGTATCCAGCACGCGCACGAAGGCATTTTCCAAAAGAAGCGTGTGGTGCCGCGGGGCTGCTATCAAGGCGTCGAGTTCATCAGGCCAATCCTGCTGGTGCAGCATAGGCGGCATTCTACTCTGGCATCGGCAATGCGGATCGCCTGCACCTTGCATACAATAGAGCATGCAGGCGTGCTGGGCGGCCGCTGCCGTGTTCGCGCGAGTGGATACGGGAGAGGAAAGTCCGAACTCCGCAGGGCAGTGTGCCGGATAACGTCCGGGATTGCGGCGTCAAGGCCGCAAGACGGCCAGTGCCACAGAGAAGAGACCGCCTTCCGCTCTAACGAGCGGCAGGTAAGGGTGAAAAGGTGCGGTAAGAGCGCACCGCTCCGGCGGTAACGGCGGAGGCATGGTAAACCCCACACGGAGCAAGACCAAATAGGGAGGAAATCTCGCGGCACGGCCCGATTGGCTGCGAGTGCGTGCCGGCCCGGCGCGCCCACGAGGGCTACCTGCTTCGGCTTGCGCCGTTGCGGGGCGGAAACCTCCGGGTAGGTTGCTGGAGCGCGGCAGTAATGTCGCGCCTAGAGGAATGGCCGTCCTCGACAGAATTCGGCTTACAGGCTCGTCTGCAATATTCGGCCTCCATCTTTTGAACGGAAGGTGGAGGCCTTTTAGGTCGGAACGGCGCTACTCTGCTGCCGGTTGCTCGCCTGGATTTCTATGTAAACGTTGACAAGGGTGAGGGCGGCGGGGGTGACGCCGGGGATGCGGCTGGCTTGTCCGATGGTGGAGGGACGGACGCGGGTGAGCTTTTCCTGCATCTCGCGGGAGAGTCCGCTGACGGCTTGGTAGTTGAACCAATCGGGGATGGCTCGCTGTTCGGCTTTCTTCAGCTTTTCGATGGTTTTTTTTTGCTGGTCGAGGTAGCCGGAGTACTTGATTTCGGTTTCAACTGATTTGAGTTCGTTGTGGGACTTGCTGTCGAGGCCGCTGCGGGACTGGCCGTCAGGAGTTGCAAACCCGTTCAGCCATTCCGCGAAGACGGTTGAGCCTTCGAGGGTGCGGAGTTCGTCCCGGATGAGCGGGTAGACCGCTTCGATCGTGACTTCCGGGCGCTTGAGGATCTGGGCGTAGGTCTGGCCCTGCATGTTGCCGAGCGCGGTTGCTTCGGGCAGGAGCGCGGCTAATTTTTCTGGATTGACTTTGCGGGTGACGAGAAGTTCTTCGAGCGCGACGGCGCGGGCCTGCTTGCTCTCGTAATCTGCCCAGGCTTGATCGTCGATCAGGCCGAGGCGGCGTCCGTGGGGCGTGAGGCGGCGGTCGGCGTTGTCGATGCGCAGGTGCAGGCGGAACTCGGCGCGCGAGGTAAACATTCGGTAAGGCTCGTTCGTTCCTTTGCTGATGAGGTCGTCGATAAGAATGCCGGTGTAGGCTTCGGTGCGGTCGAGGGTGAACGGCTGGCGGCCTCGCACGAACAATGCGGCGTTGATGCCGGCCATGAGGCCCTGGCATGCGGCCTCTTCGTAACCCGAGGTTCCGTTAATTTGTCCGGCGAGATAGAGTCCAGTGAATTTCTTCACGCGAAGGGTGCGGTCGAGTTCCGTCGGATCGATGGCGTCGTACTCGATGGCGTAGCCGGGGCGAAGCATCTCGGCGTTTTCGAGGCCGGGGATGGAACGCACGATCTCGGCCTGGACCTCCATGGGCAGCGAAGTAGACATGCCGTTGATGTAGATCTCGTGGGTATTGAGACCTTCGGGCTCGAGGAAAAACTGGTGCTGCGACTTGTCGGGGAACTTGACGACCTTGTCTTCGATCGAGGGGCAGTAGCGAGGACCGATGGCCTCGATCTGGCCGGAATACATGGGCGAGCGATGGACGTTCTCGCGGATGATGCGGAGGGTCTCGGGCGTGGTGTAGGCGATATGGCAGGAGACCTGGCGCTGCGGTATTTCTTTGGTGCGGAAGCTGAAGGGCGTGGGCTCGGGGTCGCCGGGCTGCTCCTCAAAGCGGGACCAATCGATGGTGCGTCCGTCGAGGCGCGGCGGGGTTCCGGTCTTGAGGCGGCAGCCGCGCAGGCCCAGCTGCTTGAGCGCTTCGCCGAGCAGAATGGCGGGAGGCTCGCCGCTGCGACCTGCCGGGTAGCGCTCTTCGCCACAGTGGATCAGGCCGTTGAGGAAGGTTCCGGTGGTGATGACGGTGGCGCGGGCGTGAATGAGGCGACCGTCGCGGAGCTTGAGACCAGTGATGGACGAAGTTGCCGATTCCTCCGCTCCGCTTCGCTCCGGTCGGGACGACAATTTTCCTTCTGACAGGCGGGACGACAATTGTTCTTCAATAATCAGCCCGATCACTTCTGCTTGTTTGATGTAGAGGTTGGGTTGCGATTCGAGGACTTCGCGCATTTTGGTGCGGTACTGCTGCTTGTCACATTGGGCGCGAGGCGACCAGACGGCGGGCCCGCGCGAGGTGTTGAGCAGGCGGAACTGGATGCCGACGGCGTCGGCTACTTCTCCCATGATGCCGCCGAGGGCGTCGACTTCGCGGACGAGATGGCCTTTGGCGATGCCTCCGATGGCGGGGTTGCAGGACATTTGCGCGATGAGATCGAGATTGAGGGTGAAGAGGGCGGTGCGCAGGCCCATGCGCGCGGAGGCCAAGGCGGCTTCGCAGCCGGCGTGTCCGGCGCCTACGACGACTACGTCGTACTGTTCGGTGAAGGGCATTCTCCTATTGTAGCGGCGCGGTCTTAGAAGAAGAGCTTGGCGCCGATCTGGATCTGGCGGGCGTGGTAGAGAGCGTTGTTGTTGGTGGCGGTGGTGTCTCCGAAGCCTGCGGTTGGGCCGGGGATGAGCTGGGTTTGCGGATTGCCATTGGAGTTGGTGGTAGTGTAGGTCCGCATTCCAGACAGATAGGAGAGCCTGGCGGTGCTGGTATCGGCGGGGTCGTTGGTGATTTTGTAGCCGATGGTTTGAATATTGGTGACGTTCTGGTGGTTAAGGACGTTGAAGGCCTCTGCATAAAGCTCGACTGAGATGCGGTCGGTGATGGTGGTGCGTTTTCCGACGCGGAGATCAAGGCCGACAGCTCCGGGGTAGCGGAAGGTGTTGCGGCCGACCTGCGGAATAAGGTCCTGTCCGCCAGAGCCGTTGAGGCTGGGGCCGATGGCGGGTATGGGGACGCCCGTTCCTGAATTTTCGATGAAGCCGGGGTTGCTGTTGCTGAGGACACAGTTTGCGCCGCCGATGGGGCCGCCAGCTTGCAGCCATTGCTGAAAGGAACACTCAGACGCGGGGACAGAGCCCATGGTGCGCATGGTGTAGGGAAGACCGGTGCGCCATTCTCCGTAGGTCGAGAGCATGTAGCCGTTGAGGAGCGAGCCGGTGAATCCGCTAAAGTGCCATGGAACGTGGGTGACGATGGCTCCGGAGGCGCGCTGGCGTATATCGAAGCTGGAAGTCCCGTGCTCGATGGCGAGGTTGGCGGGATCGTAGACGTTATTGAAGTTGGCGAACGTGGCCTGGTTCTGGTTGTCGTCGATGGCGTGCGAGTAGGTATAGGCGGCGGTGAGGTCGATATTGCGCACGGTGCGGCGCGAGAGGCGGAGGACGGCTCCCTGGTATTGGGAGTTGGATTCGCTGATGATGTCGGTGATAGATCCATAGTTCGGATTGACGCGCGCGTAGTAGAAGGGGCTGGTGAAGTTGTTTTTGAGGGGACCGAGATGCTGGGGGTTGGTGCTGAAGTCGAGTGTGTAGTTGAGGGTGGCGACGGAGTTGAGGTCGATGTTGCGATCGAGGAACTGGGGGAGCTCGCGTCCGTAGGAGGCCATGTACGACAGGGTAAGGGCGGTGCGCTGGCCTAGCTGCTGCTGGAGGGAGAGCTCGGCCTGGTCGATTTGCGGATTTTGAAAATGCTTGTCGAAGTAGACGGCGTTGGGCGCGGAGCGGAATGCGTCGGCCTCGCTGGGATTGGTGTAGGGCGTTTCATCGCTGGAGAAAGCGTAGGGGAAGGGGGGCGCCCCGGCGTCGAGCGGACGGTAGAAATAGGTGCGGGCGGAGCGCGCGGAGCCGCTGGAAGTCAGCGCGCTGAAGACCGTGGCATTGGAGACGCGTCCGTAGTAAAGGCCGTAGCCGCCGCGGATGACAGTGCGTCCGGAGCCAAAGATGTCCCACGCGAAGCCGGCGCGGGGGGCGAAGTTGTTGCGGTCGTGCGGGAGGAATGCGGTTTGGGGGATGTCAGGATTGACCACGAGCTTGTTGGTATCGGGCAGGCGCTCGTAGTCGTAGCGTAGGCCGGCAGAGAAGGTGAAGCGGGGTGCAACCTTCCATTCATCGGCGGCGAAGGCGGCGTAGTCACCGGTTGAAAACTGCCATACCGAGGAGCCGACCGTCTGCCGGTAGAACGAGTAGCAGGGGTAGGAGCCGGATCCGGTGGTGGTTCCATCGCAGTGGCTGGGGGCGAGCATGTCGGCGACGAAGTTGGCGAGTGTGGAGTAGGAGTATTCGCCGTCCTGTCCGTTCACGCCGTTGATGCTGTCGGAGACGTGATTGTAGTCGTAGCCGAAGCGGAGGGCGTGGCGGCTGTGGATCCAGGTCGCGGTGTCGGCGAATTGCTGGCGGGTTTCGAGCGGATATTGGGATTTGGCCTGGTTGGAAGGGGTTCCGAAGGCAAATCCGGCGCTGCGATCGATGGAAATTTCAGGGGCGCGGTTGTTGGCATTGGCGGCGAACTGCTGCTCGATGCTGGTGGGCGCGGCGGCGAGGCGGGAGAGGAGGTCGCGGCTGTATTCGTAATGCAGACTGGTGAGCAGGCTGGGAGTGAAGAAGTATTCAACGTGCGCTGCGCCGGCGCCTTCGCTGCTGCTGCTATTGCCGAAGCTGCCAATGCCGTAGGTCTCGGTAGCGCCGCTGAGGACCCCATTGGGCGATCTGCGGCGCATGAAGTTGTACTGGCCGGTGAGGTGGATGCGGTTGTTGATGCGCCAGTCGATTTTGGGGAAGAAGATCATTTGCGTTGACGTGCGCGGAACGGAGCCGAGGATTTTGCTGAGCTGGTTTTGCACGGCGGTGTAGGCGCAGGCGGCCTGCGCGTTCAGGTCAGTTGGCGATGTGGCGCAGCCCGTGTAAATGGGATTTGTGCTGGTGGCAATACGGGCGGCGAGGGTTTGAATGGTTTGCGCGGAGGGCGCAGCGAAGAATGTCTCCGCTTCATTGGCACGGGCGATGCCGGGAAAGTCGCGCCGGCTGTATTCCGAGGCGAAGAACCAAAAGAGCCTGTCGCGGCGGATAGGGCCGCCGGCATTGACTGCAACATGGAGGCGCTGATCGGGAGCGCGGAAGGGCGTGTCGATGTAGGTGATGGGCTGTCCGTTGAGATACTGAACGGGCGTTCCGGTGGAGGTGATAGCGGTGCCGGCGGGCTCGGTCTGCATGATGCGCGTCCAGGCATTCATTGCGCCCCATGCGGAGTTGCGGTCGTTGAACGATGCCTCAAGATGGAGGCGGTTGCTGCCGCTGCGGGTGATGGTGCTGATGACGCCCCCGGCACCGGCGTGTTGCGCGGAGAAGTTGGAGGCGCTGACCTGGAACTGGCTGACGGCGCCTTTGGCGGTGGCGTAGCCGGAGCCTTGACCTGTGCCGGTGCCACGCTCGCGGGCGTGGAAGGCGAGAGTGTTGTCGGCGCCATCGAGAGTGATGCCGTTCATCAACGGGCTGAGTCCGCGAAAGCTGAGGGCGTTAGAGCCGCCGCCGTCGGGCGCGACTCCGCCGGCGAGCGCGGCGAAGGCGGACCAGTGGCCGGCGTTGCTGGGCAGGCTGTCGACAAAATTCTGATCGACGTTGCTGCGGACGGCGGGCGTGAGATCGGATTGTGGGGCGTGATACTCGTGTTTTTTTCGCGGGCGATCGAAGAAGGCGACTGTCATGCGGGGAGCGAGCTGGGTGGTGCGGCCGATTTCAACGGTGACGTTGTAGGCGTGCCAAGGGGCGGCTCCGGGCGCGTTGACGCGAGCGGTGTAGCTGCCGGGCTCCACTGCGGCGAAACGGAAACTGCCCTGCGAGTCACTGAGGGTTTCGACCTGATCGCCGGTGGCAGTGTTGCGAAGGGTGACGAGCGCGCGGAAGGGGCTGCCCGAGATGCTGACGATTTGTCCGGCGACGGAGCCTGCGGTATCGGATTGCGCGTGGGCCACTTGAAGGAAAGGGGCGAGCAGCAGGAGGAAAAAGCAAATGGGCCCGGCAATGCTGAATCGAGATTTGATGCGACTGCTCCCCGCGCTTCGCTCGCATCTCTGCCGCAGGAGCGCGGCAGGGATGGAGCACCCTGGTCGTGTAGCTATGCTTCGTGGGAATTCGTGAGTGAAGGGTACTCGATTCGGTAGACTGAAGAGGACAAAATGTTTATCGATGAAGCGAAAATTCGAGTGAAGGCGGGTGACGGAGGTAATGGCTGCATGGCCTTTCGTCGCGAGAAGTTTGTTCCGCGCGGAGGTCCATCAGGCGGAGACGGCGGCCGCGGCGGCGACGTGATCATGGAATCGACGCAACGGCACAATACGCTGATGTATTTCCGCTTCAATCCGGAGCATAAGGGCGAGCGTGGCGAACATGGAATGGGGTCGAACTGCTCGGGGCGCGAAGGCAAGGATGTGGTGCTGAAGGTTCCGGTGGGCACGCAGCTTTATGACGCCGAAACGGGCGAGTTGGTGCATGACTTTGCTCATGCGGACGAACGCGTGGTGATCGCAAAGGCTGGGCGAGGGGGCCGTGGCAACCAGCACTTTGCTACATCGACGCATCAGGCTCCGCGAGAACATGAACTGGGAAAGTCCGGCGAGGAGCGCGTGTATCGGCTGGAGCTGAAGGTGCTGGCGGATGTTGGGCTGGTCGGATATCCCAATGTGGGGAAGTCGACGCTGATCTCGCGCATTTCAGCGGCGAAGCCAAAGATTGCCGATTATCCTTTCACGACGTTGGAACCGCAATTGGGCGTGGTATCGATTGGCGAGGCTCCTTTTGAAGAGAGCTATGTGGTTGCCGACATTCCGGGGTTGATCGAGGGCGCGCACCTGGGCGCGGGTCTCGGAATGCAGTTTCTGCGGCACATCGAGCGGACGCGGCTGCTGGCACATCTGGTGGATGTATCGGATGGAAGCGGGAGACCTGATCCGGTTGAGGATTTCAAGGTGATCATGGGCGAACTGGAGAGCTTTGGGCACGGGCTCGATGAGAAGCCGATGATCGTGATCGCTTCGAAAGCGGACGTGGCGAATGCTGAGAAGCTGAAGAAGTTGAAGGCGATGGCGAAGCGGAAGAAGCTGGAGTTTTATGAGATTTCGGCGGTGACCGGGCTGGGGATTGAGAAACTGAAGTATGCGATTGGCGAGAAGGTGCGCGAGCTGCGGGAAGTGGCAGCTTAAGACCGCCTCCCGCGCACGCTGGTCTCGTCCCGGCAGCGGTCAATTGACGCGGGCTTTGGATAAAATTATGGGAATTCAGCTCTGCAAGACTGGACACCGAACCCTGACCTGCATCCAATCCAAAGTCGAACCAACTCAACATCCGAACGGAGAATGAAATGCCAACGGCGCCAGCCAAGACCTCTGACACCAAACTTACGCGCGAAAAATTCATCGACGCCCTTAACGAAGACCTCTCCCGCGAATACCAGGCCATCATCTCCTATGTGAACTATTCTCAGGTGCTCAAGGGCGCCGCCTACATGAACATTGCGGACGAACTTGCTGTCCACGCGACTGAAGAGCTGGCGCACGCCCTCAAAGTTTCAAATCACATCGATTATCTCGGCGGCATGCCATCCGTCACGCCCAAGCCCGTCAGAACATCAGAGAAAGCCGAGGACATGCTTCGTTTCGATCTTGATAATGAGAAGGAGACCATCCGCCAGTACCGCCGCCGCGTCAAGCAGGCTGACGAGCTCAATGAATTCGCGATCGCCGAAAGCCTTCGCGAAATCCTGATCGACGAGCAGGACCACCTCATCGCTCTCGCCACCGCTCTCGGAATCGATCCGCCCAACGCCGGCATCGCCGACTAACAGACAATCCGCTTCAACGGGAGCGGCCGCGAAACAGCAATTACTCCATCAGCGCTCTCTAGCGGCTGCTGATCAGCATCTCCGGATCGGGCGTGATCCGGCAAGCCTCGGCGCCTGCCGCCTTCCAGTTCTTTCCATCTGCGTAGCTCACGCCCACGAGGTCGATCGAATCCACCGAAGTCAACCCGCTGACCCACACATTGGTGTCAACGGTCTTGCCCGCATCAACGCTGAGTCGCAGGTCCACCGTCTCCGATGCATCCGTAACGCTCGAATTAGTTTCGAGGGCGCGGAGCGTGCGCCCCTTCGCATTCCAGCCATTCATGATAATTCGGACTGCTGAGATCGCCGATTTACCCGAATTATTCAACGTCAATTGAAGTTGTTGGCCCATGCCTTTGTGCGCGCCGCCGCGTACTGCCAGCGTCCCGCCGTCAATTCCGTGCTGCGCACTCATCGCAATTGGGCAAGTCGCACTCCATTGCGGCGGAATAACAATCGTCTGAGTTTTTGTCGTTTGAGCAGAGCCGGCTGTGGCGCTCAATAGCCCCGCAACAACCAGCGTAAGGGAAAATTTAGAGAAGGAAGTCATATCATCCCTCCTGATTGCCAAACTATACGCCGCCCTGAGCAGCCCCCGCAAACCTTTGCGCAACCTACTCCCGGTCGCTCCCGTACACCGGAATCCCCGACTGCATTTTGTAAACCAGGTCCGCCGCCCGCGCCGCGTAAACCGAATCCAAATACTTGCCCTCCAACCGACCCGCCAAATCCGTCGCGTGTCCGCGGTCATCTTTGGCCCGATCGCTGTTGCCGTCCGCCGTCCACATATCGGCCGCCGCCGCCAACCTCCACGCGGCGTTGTAAAGGGCTGCAGGAGCGCGAGGCGAATCCGGATTTTCATCGGCATATTTCACGTAAATCCCAGCCTCTTTTTCAGGACACTTCTCCGAGCCCTGCCAATCGCCGCATAGTTTGTTATCGATCAAATCGTACGCCGCAAAATACGCCCACTTCGAATGCGGAAAATACTTCTCCACATCCTTCATCTCGTTGTCGTCCATCCGTTCTCGCAAATAGGATTCCTTTTCGTGCGCGGAAGGCAGCGTCGCCGCATCCGCCTTCTGTATCTGCCAGCGAATGTCCGCCGCCCGCCACATCGCCTCCGGCGTCAGCGCAGATCGCGGAAACATCTCCACCACCCGCCGGTACAGCAGCCGCGCAGCCTCTGCCGCGCCCGGCGGAGGATGGCTTTCCGATGCGGCGTCTTCTTCGCTTACCGCCTCGCCAAAAAGAATCTGGTCGCCGTGCTGCGTATTCACATCGATCACGCCCTTATCTACCATCCAGCCCGATAGCGGAACTACCTCCTGCTGGCCTTCCATGGTCGGCATGTCCGACTGCCGCGACTCTGGCGCGTCGATGTTTGCGAACACCCGCAGCCACTTGCCGCTGCGCTCCACAATCACCATCTCGCGTCCCGGCGTAATCACCGACACTCGGTCCGCACTCTCGTCCGGCTGCACGTAGAGGTTCGCCTGGCGCACCAGGGTCGCCTTCGGCCCATTCTTCGGGACCTGCTCCTGCGGCATGCGCTTCTGCCCCTGCGCTGCCACAATCGAAGCAAAAAGAAGAATCAGATAAGAAAATCGATTTCGCATCTTAAGAATGAGACGAAGATAATCCGCAAAACGTCTCGAAGCCAGCATACGCGAGACGGTTCCGAACGGTTCAATAAGCCCAAACCCAACCATAGGAAGGATTGCGAAAACCAGTCTTTAGGGCGCTGAAAGGCGCCATGTGACCTATGGCGAGTAGTTGCCGCCGCTCATCACCGCCACAACCCTGCGATACGGCAACAGCTCCGTCTCATGGAAAAGGACCCCCGCAGTCGCCGCCGCGCCGCTCGGCTCTGCAGTGATCCCTGCTTTACCCAGCGCCCGCATCGCATCGCGCACCTCGTCCTCGGAGATCGTAATAATGTCATCCACAAACGCACGAATGTGCTCGAAATTCAGACCGCCCAAACTTTGCGTCCGCAGCCCATCGCAGATAGTGCGCGTCGTCATCTCCGCCGGCCAGGTCACCAGCTTGCCTGCTTGAAAACTCTCCCGTGCATCCGCTGCCAGCTCTGGCTCCACGCCGATCACGCGCGCCTCCGGATTCGAGTGCTTCACCGCCGCCGCGACTCCGCTTAACAATCCGCCGCCGCTCACCGGCGCCAACACCAGGTCCGCATCCGCCAGATCCTCCATAATTTCCAGCCCGCACGTCCCTTGCCCGGCAATAATCGCCGCATCGTCATAAGGAGGAACCACCACGTATCCAAACTGTGTCGCCAGTTCCTCCGCCTTCTGCTTCCGCTCCAGGCTCGCCGGACCGACCACCACAATTTCCGCGCCGTGCACGGCCGTCGCCTGTTTTTTCATCTCAGACGCATTCGACGGCATTACCACCACCGCTTTAACGCCCAGCGACCGCGCTGCATACGCCACAGCCTGTCCATGGTTGCCGCTCGAATACGTAATCACGCCGTTCCCGCGCCGTTCCGGCGGGAGTTGAGCGATATTGTTGTAAGCCCCGCGCAGCTTAAAGCTGCCCGTAGTCTGCAAACCCTCATTCTTAATGAAGATTTCACCCGACGCGCGCGACGCCGCCAATCGAACCAACGGAGTCCGCACCGCCACGCCCGCAATCCGCGCCTGTGCGTTGCGTATTTCGCCGAGAGTGACGAGCTCATCGCGATTCATTTTTGGGCGGGAAGATACTGCTCAGGCACTGTTTCCCCGGGCCTCTCCGCCTCCCAGAGAATGTGTTCAGCTTTCCATTCCTGTCCGTCTTTCACGGCTTCAATGCTGTTGATGCCACGATCAAGCGCTTTCCCGTCCGGAGTCGAGCGCGTCTCGTAAGTGCTCCATATCTGCGCCATATGCCCGTACACATCGGACGTGTACTTGATCTGCTTCTCGTAAAAAACTTCGCTGCCGTGCTTCTTCACGGCAGCAATCCAGCCATCCACTGTCAGTGTTCTCGGAACGAGACTTCCATCTGGTCCCTTCGCCAAGGGCACAAGTTGCGCATCCTCTGTAAACACCCGCCGGAAACAGGTGCGGTCCTTGTCCGCGGGCCCGCTTACGGCAGCGTCAAGAGCGGAAACCAGCTCGTCAATCGTCTTCGTCGATGGACACGCGCCCGCAGCAGTCTGCGCGTTAAGGGCAGGAGCGAAACAGCACACTCCAAGAAGTGCCAGAACAAAAGAAATCTTTTTCATACTTGCCTCCGAAGCCCGCGCAGTGCACTAACCGCTCTCAATTCACCTCTTGCTAGCTGGCCGCCTCAGCCGCTCTCTATATTTCCAGAATCACCGGCATAATCAGCGGCCGCCGGCTCGTGTTCTTCTGGATGAATCGCTTCAGATCGATCCGGATCTTCTCCTTGATCACGCCGTAATCGGCCTTCTCCTCCGCGCTCGAGCCTTCCAGCGTCTTCGCTACCACCTGCCGTGCCGAATCCATGAGCCCCTCATCGGCAACGAATCCGCGCGTGAACACATCCGGCTGCCGCTCCACTTTTCCAGTCAGCTTATTGATCGTCAAAATCGGCAATACAAATCCGTCCTCCGACAAATGCCTGCGGTCGCGGATCACAATATCCTCAACCACATCTCCAGCCGATCCGGAATCGATGCACACGCGCCCCGCCGTCACCTTGCCTGCTTTGCGCGCATTCGCGCGGTCCAGTTCCAGAATGTCGCCGTTCTCGATCACCAGCGCCAGGTCCACTACTCCAACGCTCTGCGCCAGCTCCGCGTGCTTTTTCAAATGGCGATAATCCCCATGCACCGGAATAAAAAACTTCGGCTTCAGCAGATTGATCATCAGCCGCTGCTCTTCCTGGCTCGCATGTCCGCTCACATGGATGAGCCCTGACGCCCCATCGTCATAAATCACATGCGCGTCGCGCCGGTACAGATGGTCGATAACCCGGTAAATGCTCTTCTCGTTGCCTGGAATCACCCTTGAGCTCAGCACCACAGTATCGCCCGGCAGAATCCGCGCGTGCTTGTGGTTGTCCACTGCCGCCCGGCTTAGCGCGCTCATCGGCTCGCCCTGCGTCCCGCTGATCAGCACCATCAATTCTTCCGGCGCAAAATCGCCCATCTGACCCGGATGAATCAGCAACCCAGGCGGAAGATCGAGATAGCCCAGGTCCTGCGCCACCTCCGTCGACTCCAACATCGACCGACCCACGACCGCCACCTTGCGTCCATGCGCGTGCGCCAGGTCCATCGCAATCCGGATCCGGTAAATCGACGAGGAAAAGCAGCTGAAGAACAGCTTCTTCTTCGTGCGCGAAAAAAGCTCATCCAGCCGCGGCTTCACCGACCACTCGCTGGGTGTATATCCCGGTCGGTCCACATTGGTTGAGTCCTGCAGCAGCGCCAGCACCCCGCGCTTGCCGTACTCGGCAAAGCGGTGCAGGTCGAAGGCCTTTCCGTCCGGCGGCGACAGATCGATCTTGAAGTCGCCGGTGTGCACTATTACTCCCACCGGAGTCTCAATCGCCAGCGCAACGCAATCCACCAGGCTGTGCGTCACCCGGATCGCCTCAATCGTGAACGGCCCCAATCCGAACTTTGCTCCCGGAGCAATCTCAATCAGCTCCGTATCGTCGAGCATCTTGTGCTCTTCCAGCTTGCCCTCGACATACGCCAGCGTGAACTCCGTGCCGTACACCGGCACATTCAGCTCTGACAATATCCACGGCAGTCCGCCTATGTGGTCCTCATGCCCGTGCGTCAGAATAATGGCGCGCACGTGTTGCTTGTTCTCCACCAGATAGGAAATATCGGGCACAACAATATCCACGCCCAGCAACTCCGACTCAGGAAACATCAGCCCGGCGTCGATAACAATAATGTCGTCCTGCCAGCGCACGGCGAGGCAGTTCATGCCGAACTCGCCCAGTCCGCCCAGCGGAATAATCTGTAATTTCGAGTTAGTCATCGGAAGCTATGATGCTAGCAGGTGTGATGCCCCCATCAAAACTCCGGGGCGGCAATCTTCAGCACGGGCCTAGTTGCGCCTACCTCCGCTCAAAACCCTCACGCCGCCTCGATGACGGACAAATCCTGCCCCTCTTTGCTATGGTCTTCGACGCCGATAAGGTTCAGCAGCGGTGTCGTAATCATCGTTGTCACCAGCGCCATCACCACCAGCATCGTGAACAGCGTCGGCGAAAATACGTGTGCGTTATAGGCGATATTCAAAACGATCAGCTCAACCAGGCCGCGCGTATTCAGTAGAGCGCCCAGCGCCCAGGCATTGCGCCACGACTGCCCCGTCCGCCGCGCTGCCAGCACAGCTCCGCCCATCTTTCCCGCCACCGCAGCCAGCAGAACCACGCCCGTCCACAACCAGATCCTCGGCCCACTCAACAGGTCCAGTCGCGTGCGCATACCCGTCAGCGCAAAAAACAGCGGTAGCAGCAGCACCGAAACCAACATATCCAGCCGCGTTCGGACTGCCGTCTGCCATCGCTCGATTCGTGGAAAACACAGGCCGGCGATGAACGCCCCAAATAGCGGATGTACTCCGATCCCTTCCGTCGCAGCGGCTGAAGCAAGCACCACCGCGACGATAACGCCCAGCAGTTCGTAGGAGAGTCCCGTCGCCGCCTGCCTTTGCACCAGCCGATTTCCCAGCGGCCGCAGCACAAACAGCATCACCGCCAGATACGCAACCAGCCACAGCAATCGCATCGCCAGGCTCATGGAGGCGTTCCCGCCGAGAAGCGTGAGGCCAAATGCCAGCAGCAGCCAAGCAGCCACATCGTCCGCCGCTGCGCACATCAGCGCCGTCGCTCCCAGCGAGGTGGACTGCAACTTTCGCTCTTCAAGAATGCGAGCCAACACTGGAAACGCCGTGATGCTCATCGAGATTCCGAGAAAGACCACGAAAGGAATCCGGCCGATCCCAGTTGGTGCAAAGCGAATGCGAAGTGAATGCGCCACCAGAGCCGCTATCACAAAGGGAAAGAAAATGCTTACTGCGCTGGCATATACCGCCGTCTTGCGCTGCCGCCGCAAATGCCCGTAGTCGAGCTCGCTCCCAATGAGGAACAGGAACAAAATCAGACCGATCGTGCTCAGCACTTCCAGCGACCCCAGCGAGCTCGCCGGGAACAATCTCTCGGAAGCATGGGGTGCGAAGCGCCCGAACACCGAGGGGCCGATCAGAATGCCGCCGACAATCTCGCCAACAACCCGCGCCTGCCCCAGCTTGCGCGCGATCCATCCGCACAGCAAGGCGAGGAGCAAAACCACCGTCATTTGAACAAGGAGCAGGGTCACAAGCAAACCTCCCTGGACATGCGCTTCGCGCTACATTCCAGATTCTACTGTTTCCCTGAGATGCACATTTCTTCAGCCCATCTTCAGCGTCTCCACCGGATCCACTCGCGTCGCCCGCCGCGCAGGCAGATAACAGGCCAGCGCCGCAATGCACAGGAAGAGCACCGGCGCCAGTAAAAAGCTGACCGCGTCATGCGCGTCTGTGTTGTACAGCGCGCTGGCCATATACCGCGTCAACAGCAGCCCCAACCCAAAGCCGATAAAAATCCCCACCACCACCAATGACAATCCCTCGCGCACAATCAGCCGCAAAATGCCTGTGCGCTCCGCACCCAGCGCCAGCCGAATGCCCATCTCCTGCCGCCGCTGAGTCACCGACCACGCCAGCACTGCATACAGCCCGATCGCCGCCAGCCCTACGGCGGTCGCTGAGAACCCGGCCAGCAGCAGCGTCATAAACCGCGGCTGCGCCCGTGAGCTGTCCATCAGATCGGACACCGTCTGCACCGCATTCACCGGCTGGTCGGGGTCCACTGCCGCAACCTGCGCCCGCACCGCCCCCGCCATACTCATCGGAGCCACTGCCGTCCTCACCAGCAGATTCATGTCTCCCCACGGCAATTGCGCGAATGGCAGATAGAGCTGCGGCTGCGAGTCCTGCGCCGGACCCGCATTCTTCACATCCGCCGACACTCCCACCACTTCACTCGCCGCCGGGCCGCGCCCCACCACCACGTGTTTGCCAAGCGCGTTCTCCCCCGGCCAGAATCGCCGCGCGAATGCCTCATTCACAATCACCACCCTCGGCGCATGTGCGTGGTCGCCGTCAGTGAAATCACGGCCGCCCCGCAGCGGGACTCGCATCGTCCGAAACCACTGCGGGCTGATCGCCTCGATGTCCAGGAACGGCCTCTGCGTCAGCGGCACATCCGGCTGCCCCTCCGGCAGCACCGGACTAATCCGCTTCACAACCATCGGCAACGCTGCAGAAATCGCTGCGCTGCGAACGCCCGGCAGTGCGGAAACGCGCCGCAGGACCTCATCGAAAAAGGCAACCTGGTGCTCCGGCTGTCCATACTTCTCTGTGGGCAGCGAAACCTCCATCGTCAGCACGTTGTGCGCATCAAATCCCGGATCGACCCGCATCAGCCGCTCAAAGCTCCGCGCCAGCAGCCCCGCGCCAATCAGCAATGGGATTGACAGCGCCACCTGCCCCACGATCAGCAGCTTCTTCAGCCGTGCCCGGCTGCGTCCGCCGGAAATGCCGCGTCCCTCCTCCCGGAGAGTCGAATTCAGATCCAGGCGCGAAAGTTGGGCCGCGGGAAAGATCCCGATGAGCATTCCCGCCGTCGCCGTAACCGCAATCGTGAAAAGCAGCACCCGCGCGTCCATCGTAATCGCCATTCCTGACGGAAGTTGCGCCGCGCCCCAGTGCCCGAATGCCCGGTCCGCAATCCACGCGAGTCCAATGCCCAGCGATCCCGCGGCAATCGCCAGCAGCATGGCTTCGGTCAGCAGTTGACGAATCACCACGCCTCGGGCCGCCCCCAGCGCCGTCCGCACCCCCAACTCGCGCTTTCGCGCCAGCGCTCGCGACAGCAGCAGGCTGGCCACGTTCGCGCAGCCGATCAGCAGCAGCACCGCGACCGCACCCATCAGCAGCCACAACTTCGCGCGAAGATCCCCCACCACCAGGTCGCGCAACGGCACCGCCGTCATCCGCACCGAATCTCCGGAATCCGGGGCCGTGGGGTTCTCTTTCCGGTACTCCTGATTTACTGTTGCAAGATCGGCGTCCGCCCGCGCCACCGTCTCGCCCGCATGCAGTCGCGCAAGAAAGCCCAGATATCCGACGCCACTCCGCAGCCGCTGCGGAGTCATCAGCGTCAGCTCGAAGTACCGCGGCGTCCACACATCCGCCGGACCGACGAAAGGAAACTGCACTCCCCCCGGCAGCACACCCACTACGATATTGGGCACGCCGTCCAGCATCACCTTCCGCCCAACGATCTTCGGATCGCTGCCAAACCTGCTTCTCCAAATCGAATTGCTCAACACTACTACCGGCGCGCCCTCTGGACGCCCCTCCTGGTCCGAGAAGCTACGCCCCAGTGCCGGCATCACCCCAAGCAGCGAAAAGAAATTCGGCGTCACGCGCGCCACGGGGACCTGTACCGGTTCTCCCCCTCCGCTCAGGTTAAAGTTGTCATTGGCCCACGCCGCCACACCCTCGAAGGACCGGGCCTTGTCGCGCAGCAACTCGTAGCGGAGCAGTGTTCCGCCGTGCTCCGTCGCATCGTCCCTCACGTCCAGACTGACCAGTTGTTGCGGCTGCCGGTAAGAAAAAGGCCGCAGCAGCATCGCATTCATCACTGAAAAAATCGCGGTGTTTGCTCCGATCACCAGCGCCAGAGTCACTACGGCAGTTGCCGTCACCCCGGGGTCTCTGCCCAGCATGCGCGCGCCAAAACGAATATCTCGAAGAAGTCCCTGCATGAGCGCGATTATACGATCGAGAACCACCGCCGTACTCTGACGCGAGATCGGTGCGATCGTTTTTCCTTACCGCTTCCCCTTCCGTTTCGCATCCACCTTCGGCCAGTACTGGAACTCATCCGCGTACAGCTCACCGCTGAGGTCGGACACACGCTGCGCCATACGCGCCTGAGCATCCCCAATCGCCTGGTTGTAAATCGCTGGCCCAACCTCCTCCAGAAAGAAATTGAGCAGCAAGCCCGCTGGGAGCTCACCGAGCGGCTGCGGCATGTTCTCCTCAAAATACCGCTGCATCGACGCAATCGCATCCACGCGCGCCTGTTTTGAAATTTCCATTGTCATCTCAACTCCGAAAGCTCGTCTTATGCAGCAAGCCTGGCAAAACTTGCGCCGCGCTACCAAGCACAACCTCATTAAAGGCGTGCGCATTCAGCGGCTCCTCCGGGCCCACATAGATCGTCCGCAGTCCGCGGCGATTTGCGATGCTCACAAATCCCGCGGCCGGATATACAGATCCCGAGGTGCCGACTACCAGCACCACCGTCGCGCGATCCAATTCCCGATAAATCCCATCCATATCCAGCGGCACCTCGCCGAACCACACAATATGGGGCCTTACACGTTCGCCGCACTCCGGGCACCTCGGCAGCTCGTGGGCGCTCTCATAAAGAGCCCTGTCCGGGAAAGGCTTCTCGCAGCGTACGCAGCGCGATTTAAACAGCGTACCGTGCATATGGTGAACGCGCCGCGACCCGGCACGCTCGTGAAGATCGTCCACATTCTGCGTGCACAGGTAAAACCTGTCGCCAATCTTCTGCTCCAACGAAGCCAACGCCGTATGCCCCGCATTCGGTATCGCCGCCAACGCATCCCGCCGTCACATCGAATAAAAATGCCACACCAGCGAAGGATTCGCTCGCCAACCTTCCGGCGTTGCGACATCCTCTACGCGATGCCCGTTCCAAAGGCCGCCCGACCCGCGAAACGTCGCCAGCCCGCTCTCCTGATCGGAAGAATAATCCTGTTAAGGCGCCAAGGATCACACCACTCAGTAACGATCTTGCAAACGCGCGCTTCGCAGGTTGCACTGGAGCAATGATCTTCTTCAATCATGAGATCCGCAATTGCAATTTCAAGAAGGCCTGAAGTAACTACTCAGTTCGCCCCATCAACTCCACCGTCCTCTCATCCTCCACCCCACCAAAATATTTCCGCAACACCTCCACAAAGACCCCATTCTCCTCCGCCGCACGCGCGAACAAGGTCATCGACGAACGCAGCTTCATATCATCCGGAGACCCAAAAATCTCATACGCCGTCCGGCCCTCAATCCACAACACAATCGCCGACACCTCCCGCAGCCTGGGCCCCAGCACAGGATGCGCCACATACGCCCGCGCCTCCGCCAATGACCCAATCGCGTATCTCCGGCTCGTCTCGCTGAACCCAAGCCCAGCAATCTGCGGAAACACGAACCACATCCAGTGCCCGGTCTTCCGTCCGCGCCGCAACTCCGCGCAAGCCTGCTCAAACACGCCCTGCTGCGCCTCAACAAACCGCTCCAGACGAAATCCACTCGCGCTCTCCACGTTGTTCAGCCCCTCCGAAAGCGACATCCCCCGCTTCCTAAAAGCTCGGAGAGATGTGCAATGCCAACCAATACTAAGTCACAGATTCGCTGTGACATATCGAAGCGATTCCGGTTCCGCACACAACCCTTTCCGCCGTTACCTCACCTCAAATGAGATGAGGTAAGAAAATGCGCTCACTAAAATTCGTAGCACTGTCAGCAGCAGCCAGTTTCCTTTTTTTGCTCCCCGGTCCGCGCTCGCAGGCTCAAATTGCCGTGCAGATTGGCCCCGCGCCTGTGTGCCCCTATGGATACTATGACTACGCGCCTTACGAGTGCGCCCCTTACGGCTATTACGGCCCAGAGTGGTTCAACGGAGGCGTCTTCATCGGCGCCGGTCCCTGGTTCCACGGCCCACGACGCTTTCGCGGTCACGTAGATAATCGCTTCGACGAGCATCGCGGCTACCACGGCGATCGTCCGCACCGCGGAGACCGCCCCGACTGGAACCGTCACCGCGACTTCAATCACAGCTTCCGCGGCAATGAAATGCGTGACGGTCGTGGTCACGTCGTGAATAGCCGCCATCGCGGTCACTAAAAACGAAGCCAATCATGCAATCACGGGCCCTCCTCGCGAGGGCCCTTTCACTTTCAGCGCGGCCCCTCTCCAAAATGCCGTACCATGTCTGCCATGCCTGCGCGACGCTTCTTTCGTTCTCTCTTCGCAGCGGCCCTCCTGCCGGTCTCCGCTCTCGCCCAGTCCACAACCGCCGCCGATACTCAGCCCCCACCTATCGTCCTCCACGCCGCGCACCTGCTCGACGTCGAGAAGGGCGCGCTGGTCTCGCCCGGAGAAGTCCTCATCCAGGGCGATCACATCGCCGCCGTCGGAACTTCCGTCCAGCATCCCGCCGGCGCATCCGTCATCGATCTCGGCGCGCTCACGCTCATGCCCGGCCTCATCGACGCGCACGTCCATCTCTTCCTCCATCCCGCGCCCGATGAAAATCTTCAGACCGTAGACGAATCCGTTCCCGAGCGCACCATCACCGCAACGCTCCAGGCGCGCGACGATCTCATGGGCGGCTTCACCGCCGAGCGCGACATGGGCACCGAAGGCGCAGGCTCCGCCGACACCGCCGTGCGCAACGCCATCAACTCCGGCGCAATCCCCGGCCCGCGCATGCGCATCAGTGGAAACGCTATCAGCATCCTCGGCGGCCACGAAGACGCGATGGGCTTCAACCCTGCTGAGCACATCTCCTCAAACGCGACTTACGCCGATTCCACCGACCAGCTCATTTACGTCATCCGCTCCCAGCTCAAGCAGGGCGCGGACTTCATCAAGATCTACCAGACCGGCCGCGACACCATGGTCAACGGCATGCTCGTCGCGCCGTATCAATTCACTGAGGCCCAGCTCGCCGCCGCCGTCGCTGAGGCCAAACGCATGGGCACGCGGATCGGCGTCCACTGCACCACCGAGCCCGCCGCTCTCTACGCCGCCCAGGCCGGAGTCGCCTCCATCGATCACGCCCTCTACCTCAGCCCCGAAACCGAAGCGCTTATGAAGCAGAAGCAGATCTACGCCGTACCCACGCTCACTATCTTTGAATACTTCGCCGACCACGCGCCCAATCCCGTAGCCGCCGCCCATGAGCGCGCCTTCTTCGACTTCCACACTGCGCAATTCCGCAAGCAGGTCGCAGCCGGAGTCCCCATGGCCGTCGGCTCCGACGTCGGCCCGTTCCCGCACGGCACCCAGGGCCGCGAGCTCGTGCTCATGAATCAATACGGAATGCCCGCCGCCGATGTCCTCCGCGCCGACCTCATCAACGGAGCCAACCTTCTCGACTGGGCCGGTAAAATCGGCCAGCTTCGCCCCGGCTATTTCGCCGACGTCATTGCCATCGACGGCGACCCGCTCAGCGATATCTCCGCAGTCACTCGCGTCCACTTCGTCATGAAAAACGGAATCGTCTACAGGAACGACGCCACATCTAAAGGAGCACAGCAGTGAAACGCTACCCCATCGCAGCCCTGCTCACCATCGCCCTCACTATGTCCGCCCCAAGCCAGACTCGCAAATCGCAATCTACCCGCACCGCGCGTGCCCACAAAGCCGCCGCAAACCAGCCGCACAAATGGGCCATCGTCCTCCACGGCGGAGCAGGCGTCATCGAGCGCTCCTCCATGTCACCCGACGCTGAACGCAAGTACCGCGACGGACTCAATCAGGCCATCACTGCCGCCGGCGCCGTACTCGACAAAGGCGGCTCCGCCGTGGATGCTGTGCAGGCGGCCATCCAGATCATGGAGGACAATCCCCTCTTCAATGCAGGTCGCGGGGCCGTATTCGCCGCCGACGGTACCATTCAAATGGACGCCGCCATCATGGACGGCGCCACCATGAAGGCCGGAGCCGTCGCCGATGTGCAGCACACCCGCCACCCCATCGCACTCGCCCGCGCCGTCATGGACAAATCGCAAAACGTCATGCTGATCGGTCAGGGCGCCGACGCCTTCGCTCTCCACGTCGGCCTCAAGCAGGAGCTGCCCAGCTTCTTCTTCACCGAAGAGCGCTGGCAGAGCCTCATCAAAGAGCTCAAGAAAGAGAACCTGCCCATCCCGCCGCGTCCCGCCGGAGCCCCATCCCCGCCCTCGGGCCGCGCGGCATTTTTCGAGACCCCCGACAACCATAAATATGGAACCGTGGGCGTCGTCGCGCTCGATCAGCATGGCAACATCGCCGCCGGAACCTCCACCGGAGGACTCACCGCCAAGCGTTGGGATCGCGTCGGCGACTCGCCCATCATCGGAGCCGGAACCTACGCGTCAAATGAATCCTGCGCCGTCTCCGCCACCGGAACCGGCGAATTCTTCATCCGCCTTACCGTGGCCCGAACCATCTGCGCTTTGGTCCAGTACAAACACATTCGCCTCGAAACCGCTGTCAAAGATGTGATCACACAGGTAGGAAACATCCACGGAGACGGAGGCGTCATCGCCATCACACCCGACGGCCAGCAAGCGTGGGCCTACAACACCCCGGGAATGTTCCGCGCCAAACTAAAGCAAGGCGGCAAAGTAGAAATAGGCATCTACCGCGACGAACCGTGAGGGCCGCCTCACTGAAGAAGGCACGGAATAAGCGGGTGCCCCTTGTCTCGTCTTTAAGACATCGGCCCTACTCCGCCCCGCGGCCTGAAAGTCTCCGGGGTCTGCCGGTGATACGGCGAGCCTTCAAAAATGAGTCCGGAGAACGCCTCACCCAGACAAGCAATGCTGTCAAGCCCATTTTCCCCTAACCCGCTCATTTCACGCCCGTTAAAAATGCAGGTGAATTTTCGAAAACTGCTATACTGGATATATAGTCCGAATTTTAAAAGAGGCGCAGCCGCAGGCTGCGCCTTTTCATTTCCACAGGAGGAATGATTGCTTCGAATAGCACTCGCTTTGTCTGCGACTGAAAGGTGTTCTGCTTCTATGACTTGGAGGGAGAGCACCATCGGAAAGCCCTTTAGATTCAATGTAGAAAGTTGAGAGGTTCGGAAGGCCGTTTGAAATCAATCATCTGGAACAAACCCGCCCATAATTTTTGCAGCATGTTCCACGCTGACAAATCGCGGGTGAAAGCGGCAAATAGCGCAGCGTCTATTACATAGAACTAAGTTCAATGTTTCCAATCACAAAGGAGAGAGGCATCTCACAAACCATTATGATTCTATTACTTGAAAAAATCAGGGAAGCGAGATTCTGTACAGATTCCTGTGGACCGTGGTGTTCACCCATGCATAGTGCTCGGGATCCGCGCCCGGAACCAGCCACCCGCGCGCAACCGATTCCGCTCCGGGAACCCTCCCCGGATCGGTCAACGCCGCGAAGCCTGCCGGCGGTAAATCCGGCAGGCTTTCCCCCGGACCGACCGGAATCGCCACGCTCCTCCCCGGTCCACTACGAGATGGGTTCTCTAACCCCGCGAAAAGGAATTTCCCATCCGTCGACCACCGAGGATAGCAGTAGCCGTCACAAACGCGCCGAGCGGCCCCGCCCTTCAGCGGAATTGCCGACACCGTCGGAAGATTATTCTGCCCGCCCTTGGGGAGCACCACCATCATCCACTGCCGGTTTGGCGAAACGCCTTGGAACTCCACGATTGGATAAGGAAGCACCTTCGCCAGGTGCGATCCGTCAGCATTTGTCTGCTCCAGATAATTCGAATTCCCTTCGATCTTCTGGAACAGAATCTGACCGTGCAGGCCAAAATGGGGCGACTGCGCGCCGAAAATCCCCACCTTTGTCGCAGGCGAGCTTCGGTCCATCGACGCGAGCCACAACTGTGTCCTTCCATTCGGCGCAGCGGCTGTATACACCGCCTGTTTCCCATCAGGCGATATATCGAAGAAGATCATTGAAATTCCCGGGAACACCGGCTCGCTCTTCCCCGAATCCACCATCGTGCGCCACAACTCCGCGCCCCCACCTTCGCCGCGCCGTAGCAGGTAATAAAGGATGCGGCCATCGGGACTGAAGACCGGTGGAGAGGGGGCATCAACGACTTCGCCCTCCGAAGACAGTGGCCGCTCTCCACTAGGGTCATGAATCCAGATGGCGCTCTCATGCACTCCCACTGAGGTGATCAGCGATCGTCCCCCGGGTTCAACCGCCAATCCATCCTCTTCGGTTGGGCCAAAGGTGATCTGCTCGGGCGGCCCATCCTGAAAACGCTGCCGCCAGATGTGGCTTTGTCCTCCCACCGTGGCAGTGAAATACATCCAGCCGCCATCCGGCGACCAGCCCGCGGACGTGCATCCGCCTGAAGGTCCAACCGGTCCCGGCGAGGACTGCCCCTCCAAACCCACCAGCCGGCACGGCGCCCACTGACCGTCTCCATTCATCTCCACAACCAGCGCCCAGCGGCGGTCCGGAGACGGAACTGAGTCGTGGGCCATGCCACGCTCATGCGCGGGAAAATAAATCTCACGCAAACCGGCGCGTGTCACCGTCGCCGTAACAACGCCCAAATGGATCCCCGAGCGGACCTCGGAAAAAAGGAGCCGCTGTGGATCCAACCACACCAGTCCCGCAGCGTTGGCAAGCAAAAGACGAGGCTCGCCTCCAAACGCTGACACCACGTAGGTCGAAAATCCCGAGGAGTCCAGCACCGTGTACGCGATCTCCGACGAATCAGGCGAAAACGCCAGCGCATACTTCGGTCGGCCGTCGTCTGTCACCTGCCTGGCCTCCCCGTTCGGCAGCATCTTCACATAGATTGGGTCGGAACTCAGAAAGGCATTCCCACCGCGGACGAATCCGACCATGCGCCCATCCGGCGATATCGTCGGAGCCACCGCCGAATCCGTGAAGTCCGTTAGCTGGGTATATTTGACCTCCGGCGGACGTTGCCGCAACCGCAAGAACATGCCGCCGAGCACCAGGAGCACGCAGGCCGCCGCTCCCGCAGACCACCAGGCAACCGCCCGATGCCGCGCGGGCGACGCAATCGGGGAAGCTGGTTCCGATAAGGGTTGCGTCGGCATCGCCGAAGCAATCGGGGGCACCACCGAAACCGGTGCCACGAACCGATACCCCATCCCGGTCACCGTCTGGATGAACTGAGGATTGTCGGTATCGTCGCGCAGCAGGTAGCGAAGCTTCCGGATCGCCGTGTTGATCCCGTGCTCGGTGTCAACGAACACTTCACTGGACCATAGCCGCTCCGCAATCTCCTGCCGGGTCACTAGCTGCCCCTCTCGCGAGGCCAGCAGGATCAACAGCTCCATTGGCTTGCGCTGAGCGGGCAGAGGACGATCCTTGCGGCGCAGCTCAAAGCGGCCGCAGTCGAGCCGATATTCACCGAATTGGAGGACCGAACCGGACAGAGTGCTGGGCAAAAGAGCCTCCCCGCGCACCCAGTATGCCACAGGAAATGCGTAGTTCCAAAGGACTTCGCGGTTCACCAGAACTTTACCTCCTGCTTTACCGCCTGTTCATTGCCTTGGCCCACGGTTTCGGAGTTCACTTGCAGACCTGGCCGGCGAACCCCGGTCTTGGAGGGAGTAATTATGAGAACGGGATGTTTAAAATTTGTGTCCTTCGTCGGTGCTGCGGCCCTTGCTTTGGCTCTGGTGCCGGGAGCTGCAGCAGAGTGCGGCTTGCCAAACAAACCAATCAAGCCAATGAGTTGGCACCCGCAAAGTCGGTTAATGAACCCGCTGCTCCGCGCAGCCTTCGATTCTGACGACGTCCAGGGACCGTCCATCGTCGGCATGTGGCACGTGGTATTCAAGGCGACAAAGCAGAACGGAGAGGCCATTCCCGTTCCCGGCGGCGTGGTAATCGACAACGCCGTATCGGTTTGGCATAGCGATGGAACCGAAATCATGAATTCCGCTCGCTCGGCACAGGATGGAAACTTCTGCCTCGGTGTCTGGAAACGAACGGGAGCTCGGACCTACTACCTCAACCACATCCCGTGGATGGGAAATGTGTTTGACCCCACGGCGCCGTCTGGCACCATTGGCCAACCTCAGGCAGGAGTTCAGATCATTGAGAAGCTGACGCTCGACCCCGACGGGGACGCTTTTACCGGTACCTTTACCCTGCACGCCTACGACACCTCGGGGAATGTCTATGCGTCGTTTAGCGGCAACATCTCAGCGCACCGCATCACTCCGGAAACTCCCTTCAGCTCTCTACTCTGACTTGAGAATGAGGATGCCCCATCCTTCGGACTGCTCTTGCCCGAAGGATGGGAGTCATTATGCCCACCATCTACACCAGTCGGATGAGGGCGTTCGCACTAAATCACGCCGAACCCAGCATCACCAATCGGTTGGGACCGCGATTGCGTTCGTGGTCGCCGTGCTCTTTTCAATGTTGTCGTGGCATTTTCTGGAGTGGCCGATCCTGTCGGCCCGCGCTGCTCATCTCTCCAGCCCGAAGCCATGGAACGAGCAGCGCGAAGCAGCCGCGCTTTAGAGCGTTAATGCGCGTGCTTTGATTGCTTCACTCTGGATCGAGAGCGCGGTACATAGTGGAAGCGGATCAGGTATATATTTTCACCTTTCCCATGCTTCGCAATCCTGAGCAGATCGAGGACGCCGAGAAATCCTGAGGCGCGCGCCAGCTCCGGAGTGATATCCGGCAGCCCAATGGGTTCGATCGAGTCAACCTCGATCTCGCCTTCTTCCATGCGGTATCGACCACCAACTGTCACACGAGGGCGCATCCAGATTCGAACGCTGCATGTGATCTCGCCACTTCGAACTCCCTGGCGAAGTCGTTTAGCGAATAGCATGCCGAAAGTCTAATCCTGCAGAATGCAAACCAAGGCACGGACGGACATACCGCCGTGCCTGAAGCTGCACTTACGCGGTTTGCATTGCAGATTGATTCGCCTTGACTCGGAAGTGTTTGGTGGTGATGGCGAGGGCCTTTTCCATTTTGCGGAGGAGGTGTTTCTCGTCGGGGGCGGCGAAGGTGGATGCCATTCCTCGTGCCGTGTTGCGCCCGGTGCGGCCAATGCGGTGGACGAAGTCTTCGGCTTCGCGGGGCATGTCGTAATTGACAACGTGGGCGATGTCGGCGACGTCGATGCCACGCGCGGCTACGTCAGTGGCGACGAGTACGCGGTGGTGTCCCTGAGAAAAGCTCTTGAGCGCCGCGTTGCGCTGCGATTGTGAGCGGTCGCCGTGAATCTGCGTGGCAGCATGTCCGGCGCGGGAGAGGCGGCGGGCTACGCGGTCGGCTCCATGCTTGGTGCGAACGAAGACGAGGAAGCTGCCGTTGTGCTTGCCGAGCAGGTGTTCGAGCAGCTCGGGCTTTTTGTCTGCGGGAACTTCGAAGGTCTGCAGTTCGACGTTTTCGCATGGCTTGAGGACGGAGCCAATCTCAACGCGCGCGGGATTCTTGAGGTAGTCGCGGACGACTTCCCTGATCTGCGGGCTGATAGTCGCGGAGTAGCACATGGTCTGGCGCTCGGTTGGGAGCGCGGCGGCGATGCGCTTGATGGCGGGTTTAAATCCCATGTCCAGCATGCGGTCGACTTCGTCGAGGACGAGCATTTTTACGCCGCTCAGGTTCACCAGCTTGCGGTCGAGGTAATCCTCAAGGCGCCCGGGGGTGGCGACGATGATGCGTGCGCCGCGGCGAATGGCCTGGAGCTGCGGGCCTTCGGCCATACCTCCTACGACGAGGGCAATGGAGTTGTAGCTGCCGGTGAGCTTGCGATAGTGCTGCTCAACCTGCATGGCAAGCTCGCGGGTGGGAAGGAGAATGAGCGCGGAGCAGCCTTTCGTCTCACCTTTGGTTTGGGGCATGCGCTCGATCAGCGGGATGAGGAAGCTGAGGGTCTTGCCGGTGCCGGTTTGCGCGGTGGCGAGAACGTCTCGTCCCTCGAGCGCTGGCGGAATGGCTTGGGCCTGAACGGGCGTTGGGGTAACGAAATTTGCCGCGGCCAATTGCTTTTTGAGGCTGGCGGAGATTTGAAAATCTGAAAAGTGATTCACTTGGTTTTTGATCCTTGATTATGAGCCGACGGTCGCGTTCATCCACGTACCTGTTGAACAGGGCTACGAGCGACTTGCGGGCGATGATGGTTCCCGGCGCGGTTTGTAAGTCGCGGGGAAATGAATTTTTCTTACGTAGGGAGTCTTTGAGTTGCCTCAACTCTGCCGCACGCTGCGTCTTCGGCTGCGGTGCGCCTGGGGCGCTGCAGACCTGGCCGGATAGACGATCGAATCGGGCCATTCCGCTGAGGGGCTTGGAGAAACTATTTCTGGAGGGCGATCTTACTGGATGAAAGCAAGAGCGGCTCTGAACCAAACAACTGAGCGTGGCTCAAGTATAGCATGGATGGCTTCTGGTCAATGGCCGAAGGCGTAGGTGATCTGGACCATCTGGTTGTCAATGCCGGGATTTTCCATAGCGGTGTAGTTGTTGGAGATGTGGTGATACAGATATTCGACGCGGATGGAGCGGGTTGCCGAGCGATAGAATTCGAGGCCAACGCCGGCTTCAAGGGTGAAATTCCATGAGCCCGCAGTGGCTATGGGGATGGGTTTGGTAGTGAACATATATCCGGCGAGCGTGGTGAGGACGGGTTGAAGGCAGTGTCGCGGAAGAAAATTCCATTTGAAGCCGAAGGGAGAGAGGCCTTCGCCGAAGGTCCACTGGCGGCGATCGCAGGTGATGGTTACCGCCTCGGAGAAGGTGACGCCCTGAACGACATTGGTGAATGTCTTGGAGAATGGATGGCAGGCTTCCGAACTGGCGGCATCATCCGTAAAGGTTGAGGTGGGGGGTGGCGATATGACGACAGTCGTTTCGTGGAAGAGGGGGTCGCTTTCGAGCATGATGGGGCGCAGTTCGAGCATGTATTGTCCGTCGACGAAGTGGTTGAGGAGCACTCGGCGAGTGTAAAAGCCTCCGAAGTCGAGCAGTTTACGGTTTTGAGAGGTGCCGAGCAAGATGCTGCTGGAGTCGTTGGAGTATTCGCCGAAGATGCCGAAGGTGTTCAGGCGAGTATAGGGCGGCTGGTCAGGAGCGGCTTGAGAAAATGCGGAAGAGGCGGACAGCAGCAGAGCGAAGAGAGCAACGGAGCGGAAGCTGTGCATGTGGAAGCGAGAGTATCACGGGCACGCTGAGCGGAAGCATTGCAGGCCGCCATCCAGGAACATTCTGATTCCGGCGATCCCGTCGGCTCCGGCGGCAATGCAGGCCGGGGCGTTTTCAGGGGTGACTCCGCCGAGAGCGAACACGGGAATGGGATGGGCGGCTTCTACAGCATGTCGGAGAGCTTCGAGGCCATGGCCCGGGAGCTTACTTTCGCGGGTGACTTTTTGGAAGACGGGCGCATACAGGATGAGCGTTTTAGTTGTGGCGGCTTGCGTGCCCTGCTGGGATTCTTCCTTGGCTTTGAGAACTTCTTCGCGGGAGTGGCAGGAATAGCTAATGATAGCGTGGCGTGCGTGGCGGGCGAAGAGATTGCGTGCTAGTTCGGTCGCCTGCCGAGGCGAGTTGGCGGGAAGGTGGACTCCGTCGGCTCCGCACTCAAGGGCGGTTTGCGCCGGGCCGTTAAGGAGGACGCGGGTGCTTGGGTTTGTGGTGCGGACGGCTGTTACGACTTGTTCGGCGAGGGCGCGGAGTTCGCTGGGCGTGAGGTCTTTTTCGCGGATCTGGATGTAGTCGATGCCGTTTTTCGCCCAGATGCGGGCGAGTTCAATGAGGGCGCAGCGGCGTTCGGGTTCGATTCCGGGCAGCATGGCGCGATTTGTGATGGCGTAGAGCTGCATCGTTTTAAGTGTAGGTGAGTATCGTAGATGGTTCAGCCAACGCGGGTCCGTTCGCAACCTCCAGGGCAGGCACTTCGAGCACTCAGGATGGTAAGAAGTAAACGCAGTGTGAAGGATGGGATTAAGATAGCGCGTGGCGCTGTCGTCGGGTACGGCCCCTCAATCAAACATGGCTAGTTACGATTTATTGGTGATCGGATCGGGACCATCGGGGCAGCGCGCCGCGGTGTCGGCGGTGAAGAAGGGCAAGCGCGTGGCGCTGATCGAGATGCGCAGCGTAGTGGGCGGCGTTTGCATCAACACCGGCACGATTCCCAGCAAGACCATGCGGGAGGCAGTGCTGCACCTCTCGGGATACAACTACCGCTCGATTTACGGGATGAATTATCGCGTGAAGGAGCGGATCACAATGGCAGATCTTGCATTTCGCGTGCAGCACGTGATTAAGACGGAAGTGGATGTGACGGAGGCGCAGCTTTCGCGCAACGGCGTAGACGTGCTGACCGGCGTGGCGAGTTTTGTGGACCCGCGCCACGTGCGGGTTGCGGGCGTAAACGGCGAGAACGTGCTCGAGGCCGACCGGATTGTGATTGCGGTGGGAACGAAGCCGGCGGATTCGCCGAAGGTTCCGCTCAACGGTCGCACGATCATCAGCAGCGACCAGATTTTCGAGATGCAGACTTTGCCGAAGACGCTGATTATTGTGGGCGGCGGTGTGATCGGCGTGGAGTACACGTGCATGTTTGCGGCGTTGGGCGTGCGGGTGACGCTGGTGGAAAAGCGTCCTCGGCTGCTGGAGTTTGCCGATCAGGAGATTGTGGAGGCGTTGAGCTACCACCTGCGGGATAGCCGCGTAACGATGCGGCTGCATGAAGAGGTCGAGAGCGTAGAGGAACTGGCCGATGGAACGGTGGTGGCGAATCTGGAGAGCAAGAAGCGCATCTCCGGCGACGCGCTGCTGTACGCGGTGGGGCGGCAGGGCAACGTAAGTGAGTTGAACCTTGCGGCAGCGGGTATTGAAGCCGACGCGCGCGGCCGGATTCCAGTGGACAAGGATTTTTGCACACGGGTGCCGCATATTTATGCGGTGGGCGACGTGATCGGGTTTCCGAGCCTGGCGTCAGTGTCGATGGAGCAGGGGCGGATTGCGGTGGAGCGGGCGTTCGGCGATGAGACGGTGCAATCGAACCCTAGCTTTTATCCGTACGGGATTTATACGATTCCGGAGATTTCGTTTATTGGCAAAACGGAAGAGCAGTTGACGGAGGAGGATGTTCCATATGAGGTGGGCGTGGCGTACTACCGCGAGATTGCGCGCGGGCAGATTCGCGGCGACACGACGGGACGGCTGAAGCTGATCTTCCATCGCGAGACGCGGCAGATACTGGGTGTGCATATTATCGGCGAAGGCGCGGCGGAGCTGGTGCATATCGGGCAGGCGGTGATGACGCTGGGCGGCGTAGTGGATTACTTCATTGACAGCGTATTCAATTATCCGACGCTGGCAGAGTGCTACAAAGCGGCGGCGTTCAACGGGATCAATCGGTTGGCACGGTTCGAACATTGAGTTGAAACGGCGGGAGAGGTGCGATGGCTAAGACGGTCGGCGTAGTGATGACGGAGCGGATTGTCGCCGGCTTGATTGACGGCCATAAGATTTCCGGCGGCCTGCGGTGTTTCCCGGACAAGCCGGAAGAGGATGCGGATGACGACGGCGCGCTGATCGAGCTTCCGGCGGATTCGTTGTGGAAGACGATCTGCGAGCAAGTGGCGGCGCTGGCTCCGAAGGGTTCAGGCGTGGCGGCGGTGGGCGTGGCGATGCCGGGAATGATTCGCAATGGAGTGGTGGAAGATTCGCCGAATCTGCCGCAGCTGAAGGGGGCAAGGGCGGCGGAGGCGATTCGAAGTGGACTGGCTGCGCGCGGGTTGGATTATGCGGTGAGCACGCTGAATGATGCGGACGCAGTGGCGGCTGGGCTGGCGGCAATGCGCGGGCAGATGGACAAGCTGGTGCGGGTGTGGACCATCGGAAACGGAATTGGGTTTGGACGATTTCCGAACAGCGAGAATCCATGGGAGGGCGGACATACGGTAGTAACGCTCGATCCGCGTGAGAACTACTGCGCGTGCGGCGGGAAGGGCCATTTGGAAGGCATCATCGGTCATCGGGCGATGCGGCTGCGGTTCTTCGATCTTGAGCCGCACGAGATTTTTGAGCACGCGCGTGGGGGCGATAAGCGATGCGCCGAGTTTGTAGTATTGTGGCACCGCGCGCTGGCGGCGGCCACGGCGACGCAGATTCATCTGGAAGGGCCGGGGAAGTTCTACTTCACCGGGCGCGATATCGACCGGCTGGACCTGGCTTCGCTAAAAGAAAATTTGTACAAGATGGTGAAGATGAGTCCGCTGCAGAGCTATTCGCTGGAAGTGCTGCCTGAAGACCCCGCGATTGCGGTGATTGGCGCTGGGGCTGCCAGCGGCGCCTAGATCGCCCGCACGCTGCGAAGGCAGAGCGGGCGACGTTTCCCTCCTTGGGGCGGATGTGCGAGATCGAACGGCGCACGAGCTGTTTCTTCTACGACCCAAAGGGAGCGAACAGCGCAGAGCGGGTGTGCCCGGGTGGCGAACACTGGTAGACTCCGGTTGTGAATTCTGACGAACTTTCCCTGAAAATCGAGAAGTATTTTGCGGCCGGCGCGGATGCGGTTGGTGATTCGCGCGCAATGGACACGTTTGAGAAATTGCGCGCGGCGCTGGAGGCGGGCGAAGTTCGTTCTGCCGAACCGGATGCGGCTTCCGTTACCGGATGGCGCGTGAATGCGTGGGTGAAGCGTGGAATTCTGCTGGGGTTTCGCCTGGGGACGCTGTCGAGTTCGGGTAACGGGCTTTCATTTGTGGACAAGGATACGTATCCGGCGCGCCGGTTTGCGGTTGAGGACGGGGTGCGCGTAGTTCCAGGCGGCTCGGCGGTGCGCGCGGGAGCGTACGTGGCGAAGAGCGTGGTGTGCATGCCTCCCATGTATGTGAATGTGGGCGCGTATGTGGACGAAGGCACGATGATCGACTCGCATGCGCTGGTGGGGAGCTGCGCGCAGGTTGGCAAGCGCGTGCATTTGAGCGCGGCGGCGCAGGTGGGCGGGGTTCTGGAGCCGGTGAATGCGAGTCCGGTGATTCTTGAGGACGATGTGCTGATAGGCGGCAACTGCGGTGTGTACGAAGGCACGATTGTGCGGCGCCGCGCGGTGTTGGCGGCTGGAACGGTGCTGACGCGCGGGACTCCGGTGTATGACGTGGTGAGGGGCGAGGTGCTGCGGGCGCAGGGCGAGCGGCCGCTTATTATTCCGGAGGGAGCGGTGGCGGTTCCGGGAGCGCGCGCGGTAAAAAAGGGAAAGGCTGCTGAGTGGGGGCTGAGCGTTTACACTCCAGTGATTGTGAAGTACCGGGACGAGAAGACGGAGCTGAGTTCGGCGCTGGAGGATCTGCTGCGCTGAGGACTGGCCGTCCAGGCACACGCTTCGCGCCGTGGAACTTGCTTCAGGCGGAGAGTTGAAGCCCTTCCTGGAGAACGCAGGCGCTGACCATGAGCATGAGGGCCTGATCGTTAGACACCCGGGCGCCTTCGTCCATTGTGGGGAGGCGATCGAGCAGGCCGACGACTTTTTTCCGATCAAAGAACGGTAATGAGGCGAGAACGGGACCGCGGAGCGTGTCATTGACCAAAGTGCTGAGTTTTTCTTTGGGATTCAAGGTCGAGGGCGGGCTCAGGAACGGGTGCTTCTGCCGGCGGTAGACGGTGTCGGTGATGACGTCGCGGACGGCTTCGCGGAGCACATACTTTTCGGTCATCCCGTGGATTTTCTGGTTGACGGGTTGCGAGCGGATTACTTCGACCACGTGATGGTCGAGGAAGGGCACCCGTCCTTCGATGGAGTGCGCCATCTCCATGCGATCCCCGAGGACAGTCAGGATGTAGTTGGGCAGCAGTGTCTTCGACCACAGATAGAGGGATTGATGCACCGGATCGCGGCCGGTGAGCTGTCCGCGAACGTCGAGGCCGTTGAATAGAGGGTGGTAGCTCTGGCAATCGCCGAATTTTTCGGCGAACTCCCGGGCGAGCAGGTCCTGCATTTTGGCTGAGCGGGCGGAGAACGTTTCGATCCAGGAGGGTACGAAGCCAAGCAGGCGCTTGACATTTTCAAGCGGTCGGGCGGCTCCGTCGGGCATCAGCAGCCCGCGCGATACGGGATTGAGCCTTTCAAGATTGCCGAGGAGCGCGGCGACCTCATCGGGATTCTGGCCGTCGCGGTTGTAAAGGAGCATGTCGCGGCGGAAGTGCGGATAGCCGCCGAGGATTTCATCGGAGCCTTCTCCGGTGAGCACGACCTTGTAGCCGGCTTGGCGCACGGCACGGCTCAAGAGATATTTCGCCACGCCGTGGGCATTGATGCAGAATGTTTCCGACTGGAGGATTGCGCCCGAGAAGTTGTCGGCGAGATCGTCCTGGCGGATAGGAATGGGGTAAAACTCCGCGCCGGCCCTGGCGGCCATTTGTTTCGCTTCTTTTTCTTCATCGTAGTCCGGATGGTCAAAGGTGAGAGAGAAGGCGCGGACGGGATCGGAATGATGTTTTGCCGCGAGGCCGAGAACGGCGCAGGAATCGAGGCCTCCGCTGAGATAGCAGCCCACGGGGACATCAGCACGCAGGCGCAGGCGGACGGCTTCCTCCAACGTGTGACGAAGTTCGGCGGCATACTCGAAGTCGGAGCGATGGGGCGCAGCGCCGTTGGTTCTGGGATAGTTGAAGTCCCAATATTGGTTGATCTGGATGTGCTTGTCACTGGCGAGCACGTAATGGCCGGGAGGAACCTGAAAGACTCCGTCATACAGAGTGCGCGACTGGTGGCCGCCGCCATCGACCGAGTGGAAGACGGATTCTGCGTCCCAGCGAGCGGGAACGCCGGCGGCAAACAGGGCCTTTACTTCTGAGGCGAAGTAAAGCGTGTCATTGTGTAGGGCGTAGAAGAGCGGCTTGATGCCGAAGCGGTCGCGCGCGGCGAACATCGTGCGGTTGATTTCATCCCAAATGACGAAAGCAAACTCGCCGCGAAGCTGGTGAAGACATTCGGCGCCAAAGTCTTCGTAGAGGTGCAGGGCGATTTCGCTATCGGAGCGGGTGCGGAAGTGGTGGCCTGCTGCTTCGAGCTCGCGCTGGATCGCCTCATACCCGTAGAATTCGCCGTTGACCACAATGCGAGTGCGCTGGTCTTCGCTGGCGATGGGCTGATCACCGGTGGCTAGGTCGATGATGCTGAGGCGCGCGTGGCCGAGAGCGACGCGACGGTCGCGGGCCATCCAGTGGCGCTGCCCGTCGGGGCCGCGATGATAGAGGCTTTGAGCGGCTCGCACAATTGCGTCGGTGGAGACCGGTTCACGGCGCGAAAAGGCTGCGACAATTCCACACATTCGAATTTTCCTCGTGATGACTTATTCCGGTGTTGAACAACTGCGGCGTCTGGGCAAAGCGATGCCGGGCAGGGAGGATTATAGTCCCGAGCCGAAAAAATCCAGCCCAGGTAGTCAGCATATATTAGCAATTGAGTGCATGCTCCCTTCTTTCCGATCCAACCGCAGGTTGTGGGGCTTCGTCGCTGCTGCGATGCTTACGTCGGTGTTTCTGCTGAGCCTGGATGAGGACCGGAACGCCTGATGATTGCTACCGCAGAGGACCGGCTTTTTGTTCTGACGGGCGCGGGAGTGTCGGCGGAGAGCAACTTCCATGGAAGAGCCATGCCTCTGCTGCGCCGGTCATGAGGTGGCCGTTTCTGACGTTAGGCCCGTTTGCCGCTGGATACGTGACCATTGCTGCGTGCGGACACAAAAGACATTCCTCCTACAACGCTGGATTCACACGTTACGATCGGAGGCCAATTTTTTGATGTGCTTCGCGGAGATTATCGATTAGAGCAGTTAGCTGGCGAGATGTGGTGCTGCATCTTTCCAGTGAAGAACGAGTATCGACGGACTTCAACGGGTATGCGGGTTTCTGGTCGGATGCGGGTGATGAAGGATTTGCAGCAGAGCATCCTTACGGTGATCAAGGCGCGCTGCGAATCGAGTGCGACGGTAAACAGGTAGATCGTGATGGCATCGGCGACGGGATTCGCGGCGAAACGAACGAACCGCAGCTGCGCTCGGGGCAAGATGACATCGAAAAGAAAAAGCGATGGAAACTCACCATGGTTTCCAGTTCGGTTCCCCCTATTGATTTTGTGGGGTTGGCCCGCGCGGTTCTGGGATAATGGGGATGCTCTGGTGTGTTGCTGGCGTTTCCTCGCCTTGCTGGCGATAGGCGCTGCTTCGCGTCTCGATGAAGGCCCTTCAACTGGTTACTACTCCGACGCGCAACCGCCGGCTCAACGAGCTGGTGGGACTGCTGGTGCTTACAGCTGCGATCCTCCTTTTCCTCTCTCTGATTTCGTATCGTCCGACGGACCCATCCTTTAATACTGTCGGCGGACTGACGGCGCACAACTGGATTGGCGTGCTCGGCGCGTGGGTGGCCGATCTGCTGCTGCAGATTGAAGGCGTGACGGCGTTTTGCCTTCCGCTGCTGGTGGGCGGACTGGGTTGGGCATGGTTGAAGTCCCGTCCGGCGGGTTCGCCGGGTGCGAAGATGCTTGGCGTGGCGCTGTGCATGGTGTTTGGGCCGGCGTTGGCGGGCCTCGCGCCGGGGCATCTGCAGTTTCTGCATGGGCTGCCGGTGGCGGGCGTGGTGGGATTGCTGGTTTCGGGCGCGCTGGTAGCGTGGCTGAATTTTCCTGGCGCATGCGTGGTGGCGTTTTGCGCGGTGGCGATTGCGATTTATCTTTCGACAACCTTCAGCTTTAACACCGCGCGGGAGTGGCTCGCGGTGCGGTTCGCGTTCCTGTTTGCGTGGCGCGACCGGTGGCAGAACCGGCGGTTTAGGCGGGCTCGGTTGAAGGAAGAGCGGGCGGAGGCGAAGGCGGAAAGGGCTCGCGAGAAGCAAGCCGCGAAGGCTGCGCGGAAGCTGGGCGGAGTTGCTGTTCTGGCAGAGCAGAGCGTTCCCCCAGCGGCTGTGGCTGCGACCCCGGTTGCGGCGATGGACGACGACCGTACGATGGACGATGAGTTGAAGCCTAGGCGCGGCGGGTTTGCGGAGGTGTATGAGGAAGAGGCTCCGCCGCAGACGCTGTGGGAGCAGATGCCGAGGGCGACGATTCCGGATAGAGAGCCTGAGCCGGTAATGGAGGAGCTGGCGCTTGAGCCCGAGCCGTCGGTTCCGCTGAGGCCGATGCTGGTGAAGTCGGAACGTTCAATTGCGGTAGGCGAGCGCGCGGATGCGGAGCCGCGATCGGTAACGGTGACTCCGAAGTCGGTGAGCGGCTTTAAGCTGCCGCCGAGCACGCTGCTGCACCGCAGCGATGAGGCACAGATTGTGCGCGAGGACGAGCTGCGGAACGAAGCGCAGATGCTGGTGGAGAAGTGCGCGGAGTTCGATGTGCGCGGGCAGGTGGTGCGGATCAACCCCGGGCCGGTGGTCACGACGTTTGAGTTTCGGCCTGAGGCGGGAGTGAAGTACAGCCGCGTGACCGGGCTGGCGGAGGACCTCTGCCTGGCGATGAGCGCGGAGAGCATTCTGATTGAGCGCATGGCGGGCAAGAGCACGGTGGGGATGCAGGTTCCGAACCACACGCGGGAGACGATCTGGCTGCGCGACGTAGTTGAGGCGGAGAGTTTTCGCAATTCGAAGAGCCGGCTGACGCTGGCGATGGGCAAGGACATTAACGGGTCGATCGTGACGGCGGATCTGGCGACGATGCCGCACGTGCTGATTGCGGGCTCGACGGGTTCGGGCAAGTCAGTGGCAATCAACGCCATGATCATGTCGGTGCTGTTCAAGGCGACTCCGGCGCAGGTGCGCATGATTCTGGTGGATCCGAAGCGGGTGGAGCTGGGGATGTATGAGGGCATTCCGCACCTGTTTACCCCGATCATTACCGAGCCGAAGCTGGCGGCGAACGCGTTGCGGAACGCGGTGCGCGAGATGGAGCGCAGGCTGAAGCTGCTGGCTTCGCGGAGCGTGCGGAATATCGAGCAGTACAACAGATTATTTGATGGCGATACTCCGAGCCTGTTTGAAGATTCGCCGGACGAGGAGCCGCTGCCTTACATCATCATCATCATCGACGAGCTCGCCGATCTGATGATGCTGGACAAGGCCAACGTGGAAGAGGCGATTACGCGGCTGGCGCAGATGGCGCGCGCGGTTGGTATACATCTGGTGCTGGCGACGCAGCGGCCTTCAGTGGATGTGATTACCGGGCTGATCAAGGCTAATGTGCCGACACGGATGTCGTTCCGGTTGGCGACGAAGGTGGATTCGCGGACGATTCTGGATTCGAACGGCGCGGAGAGTTTGCTGGGACGCGGCGACATGCTGTTTCTGCCGCCGGGAACGTCGAGGCTGCAGCGCGTGCACGCTCCGTTTGTGACGGAAGAAGAGATTGCAAAGGTCACGGAGTTCTGGAAGAAACAGGGACAGGCGGAGTATGTGTCGGGATTTCTCGAGGCTCCGAAAGATGCATCGGGACGCGACGCGGATGCGGCTGGCGACGGGGATGACGAGAACGATGAGATGTTTCAGGACGCGGTGCGGCTGGTGCTTGAGTTCGGCAAGGCTTCGACTTCGCTGCTGCAGCGGCGGCTGCGGATTGGCTACGGACGCGCAGCGCACCTGATCGACATGATGGAGCGGGACGGGATTGTGGGACCGGCGGATGGATCACGGCCACGTGAGATTTTGAAGCCTCCGGGCTGGCTGAACGAGATGGAAACTACTCTTCGCTAGAGTTTGCTTGACGCGGCCCCGGGGGAAGTTTGGGGCCGCTTTTTTTTGCCTGGAGGGCTGTCTACGGTTTCTGGATTTGGCGGCTGGAGCGCAAGGCGATCACACCGAGGGTAAAAATTGCGGCGAGCAGCGCAATCCAGAGAAGCGCGGGATGTCTTTCGGTGAAGGGGCGCATGTCAGGAGGGGGCTGATACTGCGGGTTCTGCTCCTCGGGCCCCAGGCTTGCGCGGGCTGCATTTTTTTCCCGAGAAAACAGAGCTGCGTAATCGTAGCGAGGCGGGTTGAGGGCGCTGTCACCGTAATAAAGCCGGTAGCTTGCGCCTTGATCCGCGCTGAAGCAGAGCGTGCGGGCGACCATTTGCAAGGTGACGGACTGGAGATCGAGGGGAGCGTCATCTTGGTTGTGGATGGCGACCGTCCATTTAGTCGCGAGACTCGAGTTGATATCCGGCGCTGCTACGGCCAAGTCCTCTTCGTCAATTTTGCGTCCGTTTTCGGTGCTGTGAATGCGCAGCAGATTGCCGGATGAGAAGGACGGCCGAGGCGGCTCTTCGGCATCCGTAGCGGGGCGCACGAAGACGGGAGCAACGGTGATCGCTACTTCCCGGCTGAAGTTGATGGGCTGCGCGCCGGGTGTGAACAGAATGCGGTCTACCGGAACGTCGCCGGGGACGGTGAACTCGATTATGGTATCGCGGCCTTTTTGCTGGACTGTGGAGGAGGTAGCGACGGTCACATATTGCGGATGGCTCTGTGACAGCCGCGCAGTGCTGAGCCCGGTGATCTGATCGGGGCTGATAGGCCCGACGATGCGAAAGTGCAGATATCGAAAGTCCGACTGAGGGAGATGAAGGACGGTGCTGCGGCCGAGTTTCTGATGGGTGAAGTCGAAGATGGTGTAAGAGCCGAGCTTGGTTGTGGCAGCGCCCTTCTGTGACTGGCTGCCGGAGACATATACGGTCGCGATGAAGTCCTTTGCCTCAATTTTGAGATCGAGATTGCTGTAGGATCCGTCGGGCATTGCCGCGTCGAAAGAGGTAGCGTCATCGCGGACGCCGGTATTCAGCGGGGCGATGTTTTTCGCAGAAGATTCGGCGGGGATGGCGTTGTCGATGGCGTATGGGGTCTCAGCGTCGGCGCGGTAAAGGCGGAGGCTGGAGAGTTGCGGACCGGCGTGGCTGAATGTTGCCGGATCGAGGACCAGGCACGCTTGCTGCCTTTGCGGCGGACTGCTCAGCACAGGGCGGTCGTAACGGAAATGCGTTACGGGAGACGCCGCGATGATGAACAGGAGGAGAGCGATGTAGTGGAAAGCCATCAGCTTTGGTGTTCTCCCGTGCGGAGATCGAGCCAGTCGCGCTGATAAGCGAAACTGACCGCGAGCAGAAGCGCTCCGAGACCGAGGAAGCTGAGGATGCGATAGCCCTGGCTGAGTTGGCTCACATCGATGGTAAAGACTTTGCCGATGGAGAAGGCCAGCAGCACCAGCGCCTGCCAGCGGAAGAAGGCTGATGACTGGACGAAGCCGATGAGCAGAAGGACGGCTCCGAACAACATGAAAAGGGCCGAATAGGTGAACTGCGCGTACATCCGGTAATCGTGGACGAGGCTGTAGTTGCCGCTGTAGCGAAGCATCCACCAGTAATTGTGAATTTCACGGCCAATTGCGATAAGGATTAACGCGTTCACGATCAGGACGGCGAGCGCCGATGTGGCTTTCCAGTTCAGCGGGTAGTCCGGGGCGTCGCCCTCGTGCGCTTGATGAGCGAAGATCGCGGTGAAGGTAAAGGCGGCAATGCCTGCGAGGTAGGTTCCGAAGCGCTGGTTGAAGAGGATAGTAGTGGAAGCCGGCGGATTGATGACCAGCAGCGCCGTGAGGCCAAGCGCCAGCGCAATCAGCGCGAGCGTGCGCAACAACCGTTGAGGAACAATGCGGGTGAGCCAGAGCAACGCGGCTCCTTCAACCAACCACCCGATGGTCAGCCAGCGGCCGCGGGTCTTGATGGGAATGGCGATGGTGAGGAAGGCGACGGCGATGATCAGATCGAGCGACCGCAACCTTGGCGGGAGGGTGTGCTGCGGGACAACCGGCGCTCGCAACAGAATCAGATAAAACGCTGCGAAGGCGACCGCAATCCATGCCTGGGCAGACGAGCTGCCGCGACCGTCGACGAGAACGTAAAAACCTAGGAATCCCAGAGCGGCGTTGGCAAGCGGCAGAATGAGGAGTGCCACCGCATCGCGAGTTGCGAGAGTGCCCGGCTCAATCTTTTGGCCGAGCCGGACCAGATGCGGAGCGAAGGCGAAGAGGAGGAAGAAAAGAGACAAGAAGAAGGCTGTGGGCGCGAACTGAGCGTCGGAATAAAACTCGAGAGACCAGCTCACGAAGAAGAAAACAGAACCGGCGAAGGAACCGAGGAGCAACCGCGCCCAGGGCCGCAGGGATATCAGCACCAGCGCTGCCAGATTGAGAATAAGCAAATACGAGAACAGGGCGATCTCGTGGTTTTCGCCGGTGGACAGCAGCAGGGGCGTGCTGTAGCCGCCTACGATGGCGTAGAGCGCGAGGAGTTCGGAATCCTGTGACCACGCCATAAAGCCGTTGAAAGCCGTGACCGCGAGCATTGCGGCAAAAGCGACCGGGGCGGAAACGAGGTGGAAGAAAGAAAAGGCAGCCCACAACGAGAGGTACAGAATGCCGCTGCCCAGAGCTTTAAGCGAGTAGGAAAAAGCTGTGTAGCAGCGCGCGCGAAAGCGCTCGGACCACGCGATCAGTCCGGATCCGGCAATGAGGCCGATGAGAACGCGTCCGGTGGGGCCCACCCAATGATTGTCGATGGCGAGCTTGAGAAACCAGGCCATTCCGATAAGGACAGCGAGGATTCCGATGCGATTGAACCATTGCGAGCCGATGCGGCTTTCGAGAGAGCGGTCCGTTTTCGCGAATGGCAGAGAAAAGCTCGGCGGCGTGATGGCTTGCCTTGCGGGTAGAGCAGGTGACGGCTGGGTCAGGATGGGCGACGGAGCAACTGGCGGAAGCGGAGCGTTTGCCTCGGGCGCTGCGGGCTGATCGCTGACGAGTCCGTGCCGGCGCATGAGTTCTTCGAGCAGGTACACGCGTCGGGTAAGGCGCGCGACCTGCTGTTCGAGGTTGCCCGCAGAATTGTCTTCCATCGCTGAATACTTTATCAGGCAATAGGAAGAATTCCGCCGGAATTTAGGCATTAAATAGATAAGAGGGTGTTTGCCGTGCCTAGCAAGGGGGAATTGGGCCATCTTGCCTTTTGCAGTCCGCATCCATTTTGAAGTAACGGCTTTACGTGGATGTTTTGGGGCGCGGAGAAATTCAACTCTTTCGGAGCAGGGAATCGAGAAAATGAGAAGTCAATATTTGATGGCGCTTGTGGTGTGCGCTGTTTGCGGGGTTGCGGGGGCGCAGGAGCAGAATCCTACGGCGACGGAACGATGGCCACAGGATCAGCAGCAAAACCAGCCGCAGATGGAAATGCGCGGGAACGTACCGGTATATAAGGTCACGGTGGTGGCGCGGGATATTCCGGCAATCAACTACTTTCATCGCAGCGGTTCGACTCGGATCGGGTTTCGGGTAACGAGCCTGCTGCCGCAGGGCAGAGGGACGGCTACGGTCGAGAGCCAGCGCGGGCGGATGACGATTCACGCTAAGTTCGACGGGCTGGTTCCGGCGAACAGCTTTGGAGTGGAGTATCTAACCTACGTGTTGTGGGCGATTACGCCGGAGGGCCGGCCTGTCAATCTTGGCGAGGTGCTCCCGCAGGGATCGAAGAGCGAGATTACGGTGACGACGGACCTGCAGGCATATGGGCTGATTGTGACGGCGGAGCCGTATTTTGCGGTGACGATGCCGAGCGATCTGGTGGTGCTGCAGAACCAGGTGCTGCCGGAGAAGACGCAGGGAATTCTGGAGACGGTGGACGCGCACTACTCGCTGTTGCCGCGTGGTGCTTATGTGCAGACGGCCGGGGAGCATTCGGTGCTGCATCCGATTACGCGGAACGATCGTTCTCCGCTGGAGCTATATGAGGCAATCAACGCAGTGCAGATTGCCGAGGCGGAAGGAGCGGACGAGTACGCAGCGGATACGCTGACTTCCGCGAAGCAGGACTTGCGGAACGCGCGAGACATGGATGTGCGCGGAAAGGAGAAGAAGCTTGAGATTACCTACGCGCGCGAGGCGGTGCAGGCGGCAGAGGATGCGCGCATTATGACGGTGCGTAAGATGCGCGACGCAGACATGGAGCGGGCGCGCGAGGCGAAGGTGCAGGCGGAGCAGCAGGCTCAGCAGTCACAGATGCAGGCCCAGCAGGCGGCCATGGCGGCGCAGGAACAGGCTGCGGCGCGCGCTCGCGCCGACGCGCAGGCGGCTGAAGCGGAAGCAGCGGCGGAGAAGGCACGGGCCGACCAACTCGCGGCGCAGAGAGATGCGCAGGCACAGGTTCAGCAGGCGAACAGCCAGGCGGAGCAGATGCGCGAGCAGTTGAAGAACCAACTGAATTCGGTCCTGCAGACGCGGGAGACGGCGCGCGGGCTGATCGTAAATATGTCGGACGTGCTGTTCGGGTTTAACAAGTACGACCTGAAGGGGGAGGCTCGGGAAAAGCTGGCGAAGATATCGGGGATACTGCTGGCGTATCCCGACCTGAAGCTGCAGGTTGAGGGATACACGGACAATGTGGGTTCGGAAGACTACAACCAGAAGCTGTCAGAAGAGCGGGCAGATGCGGTGCGCGATTACCTTGTGTCGCAGGGCGTGAGCCAGGACAATATTTCGGCTGCGGGATACGGGATGAGCGATCCGGTTGCAGAGAACTCGACGGCAGCGGGACGAGCGCAGAACCGGCGAGTGGAGCTGGTGGTTTCAGGTAATGCGATTGGGGTGCAGGAGCAGGGCCCGGGTGCAGGGAACCCGCAGCCGGCCGCGCCGAATCCACCCGCACAACCGACCGCCCCTCCGCCGCAGCCGCCTGCGCCAGACAATCCCACGGGCACATCGAATGTGCCTCCGGGCATGTAGGGCGGATTGGATTTTTGCAAGGGCCATCTTCGGATGGCCTTCTGTTTTGCGTCGATTGCCGCAGGGAGTCATCCTAAGCTTGTGTGTGAGGAGCGGACATGCGAATTGCTTTTTTGGGATTGGGGAAGATGGGGTCGGCGATTGCGGGACGCCTGATGGGCGGGGAGCATGAGCTGACGGTGTGGAACAGAACGCGCGCCAATGCGGCTCCGCTGGCGAAGCGCGGCGCGAAGGTGGCGGAGTCGGCTGCGGAAGCGGTTGCCGGAGTGGATGTGGTGTTCACCATGGTGTTCGACGATGGGGCGCTCGAGGATGTGCTGTTCCGCGGCGAGGCGCTGAAGGCGATGATGCCGGGAACAATTCATGTTTCGCTGAGCACGATCAGCGTGGCATTGAGTGACCGCCTGACGATTATGCATCGCACGGAGCACCTGGCGTTTGTGGCGGCGCCGGTGTTTGGGCGACCGAACGTCGCCGAAGAGGGAAAGCTGGCGACCGCAGTCGCTGGGGATCCGGATGCGGTGAAGAAGGTGACTCCGCTGCTCGAGAGCTTTAGCCGGATGGTAACCGTGGTTGGAGAAAAGCCGTCGGCGGCGCACGCGGTGAAGCTGGGTGGAAATTTTCTGATTACGGCGATGATTGCGTCCTTATCGGAGAGCCTGGTGTATGCCGAGGCGCTGGGAGTGGATCCGGGAGTGTTCATGGAAACGATCAACGGGGCTCTGTTCCGGTCGCCGTTTTATGAGGTCTATGGAAAGCTGATGCTGGATCCGCCGGCGCAGCCGGGCGGGACGATCGAGCTGGGCGAGAAGGACCTGCGGCTGTTTCGCGAGGCGGCGGAGGGAGCAAAGGTGAAGACTCCGCTGGCGGACACGTTCAAGGCATACCTGGACCGCGCGATGGCAGCGGGCATGAAGGACGCGGACTGGGCGGGCGGATATTACAAGTTGACGCGCGATATGACGAAGGCGGCGGCGTGACTTTAGGATTGTGTGCATGAAACTGAATGGATCGGTAGTTTTTATTACGGGCGCGAGCGCAGGAATTGGCGAGGCCTGCGCTTTTGCATTTGCGGCGGAGGGCGCGCGGCTGCTCGTGGCGGCCCGGCGAAACGATCGTCTGGAGGCGATTCGAACGAAGCTGTTGGACGAAGGCGCGGCGGATGTTCACGCGCTGGCGCTTGATGTGCGAGACCGGGCAGCGCTGGAACGGGAGATGGGGAATCTGCCGGCGGAGTGGCGGGCGATTGACGTGCTGGTGAATAATGCGGGGCTGAGTCGTGGACTGGACAAGCTGTACGCAGGCAAGGTGGAAGACTGGGAAGAGATGATCGACACCAACGTTAAGGGTCTGCTCTATGTGACGCGCGCGGTGGTTCCGGGAATGGTGGAGCGCGGACGCGGGCACGTGATTAACCTTGGATCAACGGCGGGCGAGATGACCTATCCGAATGGCGCAGTGTATTGCGCGACCAAGGCGGCAGAGCGCGCGATCAACGACGGGCTGCGGCAGGATGTGCTGGGCACGTCGGTGCGGGTGACGTCGATCGATCCGGGGATGGTGGAGACGGATTTCAGCCGCGTGCGGTTTCACGGCGATGAGGAGCGCGCAGCGAAGGTGTACAAGGGGCTGACTCCGCTGAAGCCGGAGGATGTTGCGGACGCAATTGTGTGGGCGGCGACGCGACCGGCGCATGTGAATATCGCGCGGGTACTGCTGACTCCAGTAGACCAGGCGAATTCGCTGCTGTTCAACAGGCACTAGCTGTCGGGGCAACTGCGCTCCGGCCAGTACGGCAGGTCCTTTTAAGTTGTGCGGACTTAGATTGTAGGGACTAGGAGAAAGCTTTGAGTTTTTCTTCGATGTGGGAGAGCGCGGCGGCGAGGGCGGCGCGGCGGTTGGGGTTGGAGGTTCGCTCGTCGAGGATGCGTTCACGCTGGAGCTCGAGGGCCTGGCGATCGCGCTCATGCTGGGCATTCGCTAGACGGGTGCGCCGGGCGGCCTCATCAATACTGACGGTGCCGGTATCTTTTTCGGCAACCTGATCTTCGACGGACTTGCTTTCCCATCCTCTTGCCATGTCTTGATGCTACGAGAAACGGCGGGCGATAGCCAGTGTAGAGTTGCCGGTGTCCAGCCTTTGGTCACTTGAATAAGCAACAGGCAACAGGCAATAATTCCCCCTCAAGCAAGAGAGGCTTGAGCGCCGACATCATCGACCGGCTTGATTGCTTTTTGCTCGAAGAACTGCTGGACGGCGGTGAGGATGGCTTCGCCGGTTTTCGCTTCGTAAATGGATCTGCGGAGGGCTGCGCCGCCGGCGACTCCGTGGGTGAACCAGGAGGCGAACTGCTTCATCTTGCCCTGAGTTTCTTTGCCGTTCGTGTCGGATTCGGCGAGCAGCATTTCAAAATAAGTGCGGATCATGTGGTAGCGATCATCGTCAGTGGGCTGGTCGTACCGTCCGGACGAGGTGTACTGCGCGATCTGGCGGAAGATCCAGGGATTAGCGGGAGCGGCGCGGCCGATCATAACGGCATCGCAGTTGGTTTCGGCGACGAGGGCCGCGGCGTCCTCGGGGGTGCGGACGTCTCCGTTGCCGATGACAGGGATGGTGACTGCGTTCTTGATGGCGGCGATCCATTCCCAGCGGGCTTGGCCGGTGTAGCCCTGCTCGCGGGTGCGGGCGTGGAGCGAGACGGCGGCAAGGCCGGACTCCTGCGCGAGCCGCGCGAGCTCGACGCAGACGATGTGGTTGTCATTCCAGCCGAGGCGAAACTTTACGGTGAAGGGAATGGAGACCGCGGCGCGGATGGTCTTGAAGATCTCCGCGATGAGCGGGAGATCGCGCAGCAGGCCGCTGCCTCCGTTGCAGGCAACGACGCGCTTGGCGGGGCAGCCGAGGTTGAGATCGACCATGTCGAAGCCGGTGTCCTGGACGATGCGGGCGGCGTCGGCGAGTGTCTCGGGGTTGGAGCCGAAGATCTGCGCGGCAATCGGGTGCTCGTCGTCGTAGAAGGTGAGGTACCTTTTTCTCTTTGACTCGCGCATTCGGGAGAGGCCGTCGGCAGAGGTGAACTCGGTCATGATGAGCCCGCAACCGGATTGCTGATTGGTGATGGCGGCCTCGACGTTCGCGGCTGAGGACGAGGGAGACTCGCTGGTGAATAGGCTGGCGTTGCGGATGAAGCGGCGGAAGACGGTGTCGGTGACTCCGGCCATGGGTGCGAGGGCGGTGGCGGGGGAGACGTGGACTCCGCCGATGGAGACGGATGCGGGCACGCGCGCGGTGTGGGGCATGGCGTGCTCGATCGGATTGTCCCAGTTCTTCTTGATGGCGCGCTCCCTTATGAGTGTAGAAAAGCCTCCGCGCTGGCGGAGGCTTCGGTGTAATTCCGTTTGGCTGCGATTACTTCGCGGCCGGCTCCGCTTTGGCGTACTTGCGGCGGAAGCGCTCGACGCGTCCCGCGGTGTCGACCAGCTTTTGCTTGCCGGTGAAGAACGGGTGGCAGCTTGCGCAGATTTCGACGTGAATGTCGCCCTTGTGGGTGGAGCGCGTGGGGAAGCTGGCGCCACAGGCGCACATCACGCGGATTTCGTTGTAGTTGGGATGAATTCCGGCTTTAGGCATCGCTCGATTAGAACCTTTCCTGCAATCTTTTTAGTTTACGTGGGCTTTTGCATCCGGGCAAGGACTCCCGATCGTTTCGGGATACTTCTTTTGATGTGCGAATGCGAGATTAGTCGCAAGGTGGAACTTTCTCACGAGCGGGACGTATCTGGCGGTGCCGTTGACTTTCTATCCATAGACAATCTAAGGTTGGTGATTGGACGGGTTCTGCAGGGCGCATAGGAGGCGTGCATGGGTGTCCTGGGAAGGTTTTTTCGGAAGCTGGGAATTCTTTTTCGTCGGGATCAATTCGATCGCGAACTGGAGAGAGAGATGGCTTTTCATCGCGAACAAAAAGAGCGGGATCTGATTGAAGCCGGCATCGATCCGTCAGAGGCGCACTACACGGCTATGCGGCAGTTCGGCAACGAAATGAGATTGAAAGAGCAAAGCCACGAGGCCACGGGATTTGCGGCGGAGAGCGTGTGGCAGGATATTCGTTTTGCGCTGCGGCAGATGGCGAAGAATCCCGGATTCACGATGACGGCGATTCTTATGCTGGCGTTGGGTATCGGTGCGAGCACGGCGATCTTCGGGTTTGTGGACGCGGCCCTGATCAAGCCGCTGCCGTATGCGCGGCCGGACCGGCTGGTGGATGTGGGTGAAAGCGCGGCGGTGTTTCCGCGTTCCAACCTGTCGTTCGATGACTACCAGGACTGGAAGAGGATGAACACGACGCTCGCTTCGCTGGATGTGTACGGGGGCGGTGGCTATCTGCTACAGACGGGTTCGACCTCTGAGCCGGTTCCGGCAGCACGGGTGAGCGACGGCTTCTTTCATACTCTGGGCGTGAAGCCGATAGTGGGGCGCGATTTTCGTCCCGGCGAAGACAAGCCGGGGCAGCCGAAAATTCTGATTTTGCCGTATGCGACGTGGATGGCGCGGTTTGGCGGACGGCGCGATGTGCTGGGCAAGACGGTGCGCCTGAGCGGCGACGCCTACACGATTGTGGGGGTGCTGCCGCAGAGCTTTGCGTTTGCGCCGCGCGGCAATGTCGAGTTCTGGCTGCCGCTGCTGGACAGGACCATTTGCGAGCAGCGCCGGAGCTGCCACAACCTGTTCGGAGTGGGACGATTGCGCGATGGCGTGACGGTAGAGGCGGCGCGGGCGGACTTGAAGAAGATTGCGGCACAACTTGCGTTGCAGTATCCAGTAACGAATCGCGATCAAGGGGCAAGTGTGCAGCCGCTTTCCGATCTGATTGAAGGGCAGGTGCGTCCGATTCTGCTGATGCTGCTGGGCGGAGCAGGGCTGTTGCTGCTGATTGCATGCGTGAATGTGGCGAGCCTGCTGCTGGTGCGATCGGAGAGCCGCAGGAGGGAGGTCGCGGTGCGGGGAGCGCTGGGTGCCACGCCGATGCGCCTGGTTCTGCAATTTCTCACGGAGGGGCTGCTGCTGGCGTTCGCAGGCTGCGGCGCGGGGCTGCTGGCGGGCGAACTGATCGTGGTGTTGCTGAAGCGGCTTATTCCAAAAGTGATTTTGCAGAACGCACCGTTTGTAAGGGACGTGGGGCTGAACGCGCATACGCTGCTGTTTGCCGGCGGAGTGGCGGTTCTGGCGGCACTCATGATGGCTGTGACTCCTGCATTGCGGCTTGCCCGCAGCGATATTCATGAGGGGTTGAGCGAGAGCGGACGCGGGGCGGCAGGAAAGCTGTGGCGGCGGCTGGGCGCCAACCTGGTGGTGGTTGAGCTGATGATAGCCGTGGTTCTGCTGGCTGGTGCGGGATTGCTGGGCAAGAGCCTTTACCAGCTGCTGCACGTTGAATTGGGTTTCAATCCGGAGCATGTGGCGACGGTGAACCTGATGACTCCGGATTCATTTTCGAAACCGGAACAGCTCTTGCCGCTGTACCGCGAAATTGAGGCGAGGGTGTCGCATTTGCCCGGCGTGCAGTCGGTGGGCATTGCGAGTGAACTCCCGGTGGGATGCAATTGCGATACCGACTGGATCCGGATTGCCGGCAAGCCATTCCATGGTGAACACAATGAAGTGTTGCAGCGCGACGCCAGCCCTGACTACTTGCACACGCTCGGGGCAAAGCTGGTGCGAGGACGCATGTTTACCGAGCTGGATGACGCGAAGCATCCGCTGGTGATGGTGATCAACGAGACGCTTGCGCGAAAGTATTTTCCGGGCGAGGACCCCATCGGCAAGATGATCGGGGGCACCACGCTCGATCCGAAGTCGATGCGGCAAGTGGTCGGCGTGATCGCGGATGTACGTGAGGCGTCGCTCAGCGATGGGCCACTGCCCGCAGAATATCTTCCTTTCCTCGCCGGGCCCGACAACTTTTTCTCGCTGGTGGTGAGGACGAATGGAGACGAGCGGGCGCTGCTTCCGGAAATGGTGAAGACGGTGCGCGGGATCAATCCAATTCTGGGGGTGTACAACGAATCGACGATGTCGGATCTGATCGAGGCAGCGCCGGTGGCGATCATCCATCAAATGTCTGCTTGGCTGGTGGGCGGTTTTGCTGTGATCGCGCTGGTTCTGGGCGTGGTGGGGCTGTATGGGGTGGTGGCGTACTCGGTAAGCCAGCGAACACGCGAAATCGGCGTAAGGATGGCGCTGGGTGCGCAGCGGAGCAGGGTGTACGGGATGATTCTGCGCGAGGCCGGCTGGCTGGCACTGCTTGGCATTGGGCTGGACTGGCATGCTCGATCGGGACGGGGATGCTGATGCGCAGCCTGCTGTTCGGCGTGCACGCGTGGGATGTATCGACACTGGTGGGTGCTGCGCTGGTGCTGGCGACTGCGGCAGTGCTGGCCAGCTACCTCCCGGCGAAGCGCGCCGCTTCGGTGAATCCGGTGGAGGCGCTGCGCGCCGAATAGTGCTGCTCGCGCGAGTGCCGGTGATGCGGTAGGCTCGGTGGGTATGTTGCTGGAGAGCCGATGACGAAGCGAATTTTCTTTTTGCCCGCGGCGGTGTTTGTTTTTGCGGCGCTGAGTTGCGCACAGCAGGCGGGAACGCAGGCGAGTCCACAGACAGATACGAGCGTGATCGATGCGCAGGGGACGGCGCATATTACCCGGGTAGTTCCGGTGCCGGAGACCCTGAGCCCCGAGGCCCGGACAATGGTTGGGCGCGTGGAGTCAGACGCGGCTAAGCCGGAGAGCATGGCAGAGCAGCGCCGGGGTACGGATGCATGGCAGGCGCGGGCGGGCGCGGAGGCGAAGGCGCTGTACCCGGCAAATGTGGCTGCGGGAACGATAGCGGGTGTCCCGGTGCGGATTGTGACTCCGCTGGAGATGCCGGAGACGAATCGCGACCGCGTGATGCTGAATGTGCATGGGGGAGGCTTCCATGTGGATTCAGGATCGCTCACCGAAACGATTCCAATCGCGAACCTGACGAAGACGAAGGTGGTAGCGGTGCTGTACCGGCTGGCGCCGGAGCATCCCTTTCCTGCGGCGGTGGACGATACGGTGGCCGTATATAAGGAGCTGCTGAAGACCTATTCGGCGAAGAACATCGGGCTGTATGGGACGTCGGCGGGCGCGATTTTGACGGCGGAGGTTGCCGTCCGGCTGAGAAAGCTTGGCCTGCCGCTGCCGGGGGCGCTGGGTGTGTTTTCAGGGCTGGGAGATTTCAGCCGCCAGGGCGACTCGCAGGCGATGTACGCGCTGGACGGATTGTCGGGGCATCTGGATGTGCCAAAGGCGGGCGGCATAGACGATGGGGGCTATGTGGGTTCGACGGAGCGCAACGATCCGGTGCTGTCTCCGTTGTTTGCGGATGTGCATGGGTTTCCGCCGACGCTTTTTATCACCAGCACGCGCGACCTGCTGCTGAGCGGGACGTCGATTCTGCAGCGGCATTTTTATGACGCGGGAGTGGAGGCTCCAATGGTGGTGTTCGAGGGACTGCCGCACGCGTTCTGGAATGATATGTCGCTGCCGGAGTCGAAGGAAGCGTTCCGGACGATGGCGGACTTTTTGGAGAGGCGTGTGGGGAAGTGAGAGGAACGGCGGCCTCCGTGAAAATTTCATAGCCTTCGCATGATTTAACGGCTAGCATGCAAGTGGTCTGCGGCCAGGAGAAAACCTCACTATGGTTCACGGCTCTTTTAGGCGCGGTTGTTTAGCAGCCATATCGATTCTCTGCCTTCCTCTCTTTGGTCACGCGCAGAATGAGGTGCCGGACAAGGCCCAGGTCGTGCAGCAGATGCGAATGCTTTATAACACACCAACGACGGCGGGGCTTCGCTCAGTGTCGTGTCGAGCTACGGTTGACTGGCGCGGCGTTCTCCAAAGCGCTGCTGTGGGCAAGGATGTGGCGGAAAATGATCCTCGGCTCGTCTATTTGAACCAGGTTAGTATATCTTTTCGCTTTAGGCTGGATGGAAATTCGGAAGCTAATTGGGATGCACCGTCAGGCCCGGTTCCAGGGGACGCCGCTGCATTACGTCGAATGAAAGAGGGCACGGAACAGATGCTTGGAGGGTTCTCCAAGCTTTGGGCCGTCTTCCTGAATGGGACTGCCCTTCCGTCGCCGCAAGAGCAAGAGTTCCATCTCACCCGCGCAGGAGATGGCGGGTTTCTTTTGGCGCTGAGCCAAGGTATAACCTCTCTTGATGAAACATTTTCAGCCGATTACACCCTGAAGGAATATCACGTTAAAACAAACGGGACCGAAATCGATTTATTTCCTACTTTTGCGAAGTCAGCCGAAGGACTTTTATTAACACGATTGGACGGCACCTATGGCACTGGATCTCCGGTGAGCACTCATCTGACTTTGCGCGGAGACTATCAAGAGGTCGGCGGTTATCAGGTACTGAGCAGTCTCAATGTGGCACTTCTAAACGTAGGGCAATTCAACTTTAAGTTTGAAAATTGCCAAGTCAATCAGGATGATGCGCATCCGAACGCTCCCGCGCCGAACAAGTCAAACTAATCCTCAATCGGTCCTTCTTTTCCACGTATATCCGCGCTGGCTGAGCTGAGATAGTCTGCTAATTGGAATTCATGGCTGAAATTTGTTCAAAGTGTGACGGCATGGGAATGCTGGTGGTGCGGGGCGCCGGCGGCAAGTCCGCAGCCGAGCCTTGCGACTGCCGGCATGAGGCGCGGGTTACGGCGCTCCTGGAGCGGGCGCGGATTCCGCGTCGTTACCAGCACTGCTCGTTCGAGAGCTACCATACGGATTTTCCCGGTGTTGATTCGTCGCTCGCCTATGCGCAGGTGATGGGCCAGCGGTTTGTAGATGGATATCTGGCGACGACCGACGCGCACGGACTTCTGCTGACCGGCTCCATCGGAGTGGGGAAGACCCATCTGGCGGTGAGCATTCTCCGATCGCTGATCGTTGAAAAGGGCGTGCATGGGCTGTTCTGCGACTACCGCGAGCTGCTGAAGGAGATTCAGCACTCGTACAATCCGCAGGTGGCGACTACGGAGCTCGAGATTCTGCGTCCGGTGTTCGAGGCCGAGGTGCTGGTGTTGGATGAGCTGGGCGCGTCCAAGCCGACCGAGTGGGTGTGGGATACGGTGGCGCACATTCTGAACACGCGCTACAACGACGAGCGAACGACGATCATCACGACGAACTATTCTGACGCAGCGGCGGGCGGCGGCGGAGGAACGGTGGCGCAGCGCGCAGCGCGCGAAGAGACATTGGGGGATCGTATCGGCGAGCGCATGCGTTCAAGACTTGCCGAAATGTGCGTCACGGTGCAGATGCACGGAGCGGATTTCCGGCAGGGTGTTGGCCGCGCCCGGTTCGGCTAGTCTGAGCCTGGCTCACTGATCCATCCGTTAGTCGTGAGCGCATAGTCCAACCGCACCCCAGGATCTTTCCGATCTGGCATTTCACTTAAGGCTCAAAATCTCCAGCCAGGATTTTTTTGCGTTGCTCGAGCGGCAAGTGCTCAATGGCGTAGCGGAGTGTCGTTCGGGGGACGCGCGCGTAATTCTCTTCTAGAAATAAAAGCAGTCTTTGCCGGTCTACGCGACCCGCTTCGCGAAGCACCCAGCCGACGGCCTTGTGCATGAGATCGTGCTTGTCGTTGAGAAGCGCTTCGGAGAGGCGAAAGGCGTCGTCGAGGTCGCCGGCCGAGATAAAGCTCATGGTGGAGATGATGGCGATGCGGCGCTCCCAGATATTTTTTGATCGGGCAAGCTTGTCAAGGATGGCGCGTGAGGGGGTCTTGAGATATTCGCCGAGAATGGCGCGGCAGGATGCGTCGACCAGATCCCAATTGTTGATGTATCGCGTGTTGGCCAGGTAGAACTTTACGATCGCATCCCGCTGCTTTGCGTCGCCCTGCCGATATTGAAGGACGAGTATATCGAGGGCGGCGGCCCGGTGCTCGTGTATCGCGGACTTGAGCACGATCTGTACCTCGGGGAGCGGCAGGGTGCGAAATCGGCGTGAGATTTTTCGCCGGATCGGGACGGTGATCCCGAGAAGCTTGTCTCCTTCACCGTACTCGCCTTTGCCGGTTTTGAAGTAGCCAGCGAGGAAGGCAGCGCGGACGGGATCTGCCGCGCTGCGCATCTCCCGTTCTAACTGGGTGCGAGATGGGTTCAATTTCATTTCACATGCCCTTATTCGAGGATCATTTCCGGCGTGTTTTTGCCGGTGGTGGTGAGGACGATGGCAGCGGTGAGTATAAGCGCGCCTCCGAGCCATGCGCCGGGGCCGAGCTTATCGCCCAGGAGCTCGACGCCGAGGATGGAGCCGAGCGCGGGCTCGATGTTGAGGAAGACTCCGGCACGCGATGCGGGGACGTGATGGATGCCCCAGTTCCAAAGGAAAGTCGCGGCGGAGGTGCAAAGCAGACCGCCGGCGGCGCAGGCGATCCAGACATTTGTGCTGAGTCCGCGGATGGGGGGCAGGCCGTCGGTGAAGAAGACCCACGGGGCCAACATGAGTGTTCCGGTGAAGATGGTGTAAGCGGTCACGTTCATGGGCGAGTGGCGGTACATGAGCTCGCGGTTGAGCAGCACCCAGCCGAGGGCGATGATGAGCGAGAAGACGATGAGCATGTCTCCGGTGAAGGACGGGCCGGAGGCGGAGTGCTGATGGCGGGTGCCGCTGAGGGTGATGAGGGTGACGCCGCAGGTTGAGCCGCCGAGGGCGAGCCATCCCTTCCAGTCGAGGCGCTCGTGGGTAAAGATGGTTGCGCCGACGGCGAGGATGACGGGCATGGTTCCAACCATGAGCGCGGCGTGGCTGACGGTGGTGAGCGAGAGGCCGTAGAACTGGATGAGGAACTGAAGAGGAATGCCGAGGAGCGCGGAGATAAGAAGCAGGAGCCAGTCTTTGCGATTGAAGCGCGGAAGGCGCAGCATGGGCGCCATGCCGAGACAGGCGAAGAGGAAGCGGTAGAAGACCATGTGGCCCACGTTCAATTCGGTGAGCGCGATTTTTCCGAAGAAGAAGCCGGTGCCCCAGAAGCAGCCGGCGAGCGCGCAGGAGCCGTAGCCGAGGACCGCGGTTGCGGACTGCGTGCGAGGCTGAAGCTGTGCGGGCATTCATTGCAAGTTTAACCGGATAGAAGCAGCGGGTTTGTGTGTGGCGTTCCTGCTGGAGTGCGAAGTAGTTGCGCCCGGAGAGTGCAGTCGCGGAGAATGAAACAGATGAGCGGGCGTGCGGGATTGAAGTGTTGGAAATATGCTGCAGCGATGACGCTCTTGCTGGCATCGGGCGTGGCGACCGCTACCACGAAAAGCGAGCAGGTTGCGGAGATGGCTCCCTCGGTGCGGATTCCAACCGGTTCGCTGGGATACGTCGTGCCAAACGCGACCTACCTGGGGCTGCGGTACGCGCTGACCACTGTGGATTTTATCGACAATGGACATCTGCTGTTCACTTTTCATGTCAACCGCCTGATGCAGCGGATTCCAGACGACGGGTCGGGCGATAACGGCCAGATGATCCATGCGGAAGTGGTGGACATTGGAAGCGGCAAAATTACGCAGCAGGCAGACTGGCGGATGCGTGACCGCAACCAATATCTGTGGCCGCTGAATGGCGGGAAATTTCTGGTGCGGCAGGGTAACTCTCTTTTCCTGACGGACGAGCATTTGCAGCTTGAACCGTATCTGACGTTCGGCACAGCTATTGAGGCGATCCAATTGTCGCCTGACCGCAAGATGATGCTGCTTGAAATTGCGGAGGCGGCTGCTCCCGCGGCGAAGGCGGCGCACAATGGGCCGTCGCTGCTCGGGTCCGGATCTACGGCGGATGGGGTGCAGACTCCCAGCCAGGGCAATACGGAGCTGATTCTGGTGAAGCCGGACGATAAGACGGTGGTGGCGCGGAGCGAGTCCGCGCACCTGGTGGATCTGCCGCTGACCGATGACGGTTTTATCGGACTGATAGAAGGCGCGCAGCCGAACCAGTGGTTGTTGCGTAAGAACTACTTCAAAGGCGAGCCGAAGGAGTTCGGGACCGTACGCTCCACCTGCATTCCTACTTTGGAGGCGCTGAGCGAGACGGTAGTGCTGTCGATCCACTGCTCGGCGAATCGCACGCTCGGGAACCACGTGGTGACGGCGGTTTCGAGTGAAAAGGGAACGCTGTGGAGAGACATCTGGTCGGACAAGTACATCTGGCCGGAGTTCGACTATGCGACCGACGGAAGCCGATTCGCGTATGAATCGCTGGCAATGGACCATCCCATTGGGACGCTGGACACTCCCGGTCAGCAGGACGTTAAGGCTGAGCCGGTAGGTGTGTTCGATACGGAGACGGGCAAGCTGGAGTTGGTGGAGGACGCTTCGCCCATGTTGTCGGGTGGGCATAATTTTGCTTTGTCGGCAGATGGGCGGCGCTTTGCGATTCTGCGCGGCGGAGCAATTGAGATTTACGATTTGCCGCCCGTGTCGCCGGCAAAAGCAAAGAAGTAAACGGAGCACAATAGCCGGTCGCGATCCTGAGAAAATAGGTCGGCGCGGCCGGAACTTTACTCGTTCAGCCGGCGTATACACCCTAAGCGAACCTGGAATGCGGTATGCAAGATGGGCCCATGCCGCCCGGACGCAAAACGGTGACGCATGAAATCAGACATACGACTTGCTCTGCGGCAGCTACGCAAGGCGCCGGGATTTGCCGTGACCGCCGTGCTCACGCTTGCACTGGCGATTGGCGCGAATGCGGTTGTCTTCAGCGTACTCAACGCATTGGTGCTACGGCCGCTGAAGGTGCCGAATGCTCAAAGCCTGTACATGGTCGAGCGAAGCTATAGCGCCGAAAACCAGCCATCGCAGTCCTATAAGGATTTTCTTGATCTGCGCGATCGGAACCGCAGCTTTGAGTCTCTCATTTCATATGACATCACCGGCGGCGTCGGGCTCGACACGGGCAGCGGCAATCCGGTTGTCGTATGGCCCTACATGGTGAGCGGCAATTACTTCGACTCGCTGGGTATCAAGCCCTATCTCGGGCGGTTCCTTCACGCTTCCGATGAACATGGAAAGAACAGTGTTCCTTATGTGGTCCTCAGCTATGACTACTGGCGCACTCATTTCAACAGCGACCGCTCGGCGGTCGGCCGGACTGTGCAGCTCAACAAACATCCCTACACGATTGTCGGGGTTGCGCCTCAGGACTTTCGCGGCACGGAGCTTTTCTTTGCGCCCGCGCTGTTTGTGCCTGTCCTTGATCTGCCGCAGATTGCCGGATGGGATCCGCTGGATGCGCGGGGCGACCACTTTACCTGGGTGATCGGGCATTTGAAGCAAGGGGTGACACCTGAGGCGGCAACCGCAGACCTGAACATGATCGCCGCTTCGCTGGCGAAGTCCAATCCCAGAGAAGATGATGGGCTGAAGTTTGTTCTGGCACGGCCGGGGCTGGTTGGCGACACGCTGGGACGGCCTGCGCGCGACTTTATGGCCGGACTGATGCTGCTTGCCGGGCTGATCCTGCTGGCCGCATGTGCGAATCTTGGCAGCCTTTTTGCCGCACGCGCCGCCGACAGAGCGCGCGAGATTGCTGTGCGCATGGCTCTCGGGTCGCGCAGACAATTGATCTTCCGGCAGCTCTTCACGGAGGCCGGCCTGGTTGCGCTGGCCGGGGGTGTTGTGGGCATGGCTGGAGCGATTGCCATTCTGCGCGTGCTGAGCACGTGGCAGCCTGTTCCCGGCATTCCGATTAACGTGCCGGTCAATCCCGACTTCAACACCTATATTCTGGCGCTGGGGCTGGCGCTGCTCAGCGGGTTTCTTTTTGGACTGGTTCCGGTTCGCCAGGTGCTGAAAGCCGATCCGTGGCAGGTGATCCGATCGGGATCTTCCGGCGTTGGGGGCCAGCAGCGTTTTTCGCTGCGCGATGTGCTGCTTGCGGTGCAGATTTCCATCTGCGCAGTGCTGGTGACGGCATCGCTGGTTGCGGTGCGCGGGCTGGAGCGCTCCCTGAGCAGCAATTACGGTTTCCGCCCGCAGGGAGCCATGCTGGTCGATACCGATCTGCTGATGGCGGGCTACCACGATGAGCGAAGCCGCCAAATGCAGCAACGCATGCTGGACGCTGTGGCGGCGATTCCCGGCGTGAACACGGTGGGATATGCGAACCGGCTGCCATTGAGCATCGGTGGCAGCGACTCCTCCGTCTTCGCTGACAGCACGACAGATTATCGCGAGTCCCACTCGATCGCCGACGCCCAGCAGTTCGATGTTTCGCCGGATTATTTCCGTGCGGCGGCGACGGCGTTTCTGGCCGGGCGCACCTTTACGCTGCACGACGACAGCAAGGCTCCGCTGGTCGCGGTGGTGAACCGGGAGTTTGCGCGGAAGGTCTTCGGGTCCGTTGAGAAGGCTTTGGGCGGTCACTATAAGGTCTGGGGCGGCGAGCGAGTGGAAGTGGTTGGCGTGGTGGAAGACGGCAAGTACCAAACCCTTACGGAAGACAAGCAGCCGGCAATGTTCTATTCCTTCTTGCAGCGGCCCGACAGCAATACTTTTCTGGTGGTTCGCTCGCAGCGCGATCCGCAGGAGACCGCGGCTGCGCTGCAGCGTGTTCTGCGGGGACTGGATTCGGCACTCCCCTTCCAGATCAGAACGTGGAACAGCGAGCTTGATTCCGCTTTGTTCGCGTCGCGCGTTGCCACCGTAGCCTTGGGAGTGTTGGGACTGCTGGGCGCAATGCTCGCCATTACCGGTATTTTCGGAATGGCCTCATACACGGTGAGCAAGCGCATGCGCGAGCTGGGCATACGGGTGGCCTTAGGAGCCAATCAGCGCAAGGTGCTCACCGCCGCGCTGGGCCGGGCTTTCCGGCTGCTGGCGATTGGCTCAGCCGCAGGCATGGTTCTCGGGGTCCTTTCCGCGCGCGTGCTTTCCTCCATCGTGTATCAGGCCACGCCGAAGGACCCGATTGTGCTCGGCGGGGTCATTCTCGCGATGATGGCGGTGGGGCTGGTCGCGGCATGGATTCCTGCGCGGAGTGCGCTCGCGGTCGATCCGATGATCCTGCTGCGGGAGGAATAGGGCAGTAGCTTCGCATTTGTGTTTGACCGGTGGTTTTGCGCCCCTTAGACTCAGTTGCAAAGGGGCCTGAATGTCTGCCGAAGTGCGAATCGGCACGCGCGAGCGGCTGATTCTAACCAGCATCATCGAAAATTACATATCCACGGGTGAGCCGGTGGCGTCGCAGGCGCTTGCGCGCCAGTTCGGCAATCAAGAGGGGATGTCGGCGGCAACCATCCGCAACACTATGGCGGCGCTGGGCGAGGCGGGGTTGCTGGATCAGCCGCACACATCAGCCGGGCGGATTCCGACAGCGCGAGCGTTTCGGCTTTATGTGGAGCAGCTGGCGGGAGCGGCGCGACCGGCGACCCTGACGCAGGAGCGGCGCGAGCAGATTGACGAGAGCTTTGCCGGGGTGGGATCGAGCCAGCAGTTTCTGGAGCGGACCTCGCATGTGCTGGCGCTGGTTTCACGCGGTGTGGGAGTGGCGCTGGCGTCGATGCGAGAGGCGCATGCGCTGGAGCATATCCATTTTTCGCGCCTGACGCCGACGAGGGTGCTGGCCGTGGTGGTGACAAAGTCGGGAACGGTGCAGGACCGGGTGCTGCTGCTGGACCGCGACATGCCGCTTGCGGAGCTTGAGGCATCGGCCCGATTTCTAAATGAGAATTTTCATGGGTGGTCGATTGAGCGCATTCGCGCGGAGCTTGACCGCAGGCTTGAGCGCGAGCGCACGGAATACGACCAACTGATGCAGTCGGTGAGCGAGCTGTACAGCAAGGGGGCGCTGAAGGGGGAGAGCGCGTCCGGTCCGGTGATTTTTGTGGAAGGCGTTGCCAACCTGTTGGCAGGCGAGCTCGATCGCGAGCGGCTGCGCATGATGCTGAAGGCGCTCGAGGCGAAGCAGAGGCTGATTGAGCTGCTGAACGCGTATGTAGACGCGCGGCAGCAGACGGTTCGAGTGGTGGTCGGGCTCGAGGAGGCGATTCCGGGGATGAACAACCTGGTGCTGATCGGGTCGCCGGCGCGGATGGGCGCGGAGAATGTGGGGACGCTCGCGGTGATCGGGTCGACGCGCATCCAATATGAGGAGACGATGAACGCGGTGGCGTACATCGCGCAGCTTTCAGACAGGATATTCCAGGATTGAGGCGGTCCGTTCGCACGCGTTTTGCGCTGTTATAGACGCTCTGTCGCTCGCAAATAGGGCAAAATGGGCGGAAAATCAAAGAAAATCTAAAGTTTCGCCATGACGGTTCGAGGAAAGCCGGAATCGCGGCGGTTCACGATAAACTAGGAGGACGCAGAAATGCCGGTTATGAGCCCAAGAATTTTTGTCGAAAAAAAGATGAACGAAGAAGCATTGGACACAACGCCTGAAGCTGAACCGAAAGAGGCGGCTCAGGAATCATCAGGAGAGGCGGAAGCATCGCCGGTCGCGCAGGTGGACCAGGCGGAGTACGACCGTGTGAAGACGGAGCGCGACGCCCTGCTGGACCGGATGGCGCGTTTGCAGGCGGAGTTTGAAAACGCGCGCAAGCGCGAACTGCGTGAACGGAATGAGTTTCGCGAGTTTGCCGTGGCCGGGGCGGTGGAGCAGTTTTTGCCGGTGTTGGATAATTTCCAGCTTGCGCTGAAGTCGAAGGGTTCGGCGGAGCAGTTGCGCGCCGGAGTGGAGCTGATTGTAAAGCAGATGGAAGAGGCGCTGCGCTCGTTGAATGTGCAGCCCATTGAGGCCGTAGGCGCGGAGTTCGATCCGCGCATACATGAGGCAATTGAGATGGTGGAGAAGCCGGACGTGCCCGACCACAGGGTATTTGATGAAGTGCGGCGCGGCTACCGGATCAAAGAGCGGCTGCTGCGTCCGGCGATGGTGCGTGTCGCCAGCAATCCGCAACAGAAGGAAGCATGAGTACAAGCGCAAACGTGACCAGAGCCGACTACTACGAAGTATTGAGCGTGAGCCGCACGGCATCCGACCAGGAGCTGAAGACCGCCTATCGCAAGTTGGCCATGCAGTATCACCCGGACCGCAATCCGGGCGATCACCATGCGGAAGAAAAGTTCAAAGAGTGCTCCGAAGCCTACCAGGTGCTGAGCGATCCGGATAAGCGCGCGGCGTATGACCGCTACGGTCATGCCGGAGTGTCGGGCGCAGGGCAGCAAGGCAGTCCATTTGTCGATTTCCAGGACCTCGGCGATATTTTTGGCGACCTGTTCGGCTTCAATGCGGGCGGAGGCGGCAAGAGACAGTCGCGCGCACAGAAGGGCCGCGACCTTCGCTTTGACCAGACAATCGAATTTGAAGAGGCTGTGTTCGGCAAGGAGACGGAGGTCACGATCCGGCGCATGGAGGCATGCGCGGACTGCCGCGGGCTGGGCACGGCAAACGGACGCGGACCGGCAACCTGCCAGCAGTGCCAGGGCCGCGGGCAGGTGAGGTACCAGCAGGGCTTCTTTTCGATTGCCCGGACGTGCAATGTTTGCGGCGGAACGGGATCGGTGATCTCGGATCCGTGCAAGACGTGCCGGGGCGACGGCCGGGTGGAGCGCGAGCACACGATTCAGGTGAGCATTCCAGCAGGTGTTGAGGACGGAACGCGTATTCGCTACCAGGGCGAGGGCGATGCGGGACGTGCGGGCGGCCCTTCCGGCGATTTGTATATTGTGCTGACGGTTAAGGCGCACAAGTTTTTCGCGCGCGATGGATACGATTTGCACTGCCAGATTCCTGTTTCGTTTTCGCAGGCGGCCCTGGGAGCGGAGATCGATGTTCCTACGCTCGAAGGCGAGGCCCCGCTGAAAATCGCGGAAGGCACGCAGAGCGGCAAAGAATTCCGGATGCGGAACAAGGGCGTTCCTCACCTGAACGAGCACGGACGCGGCGATCTGATTGTGCAGGTGGTGGTGCAGACACCGAAGAAGCTGACGAGGGTGCAGAAGGAACTGCTGCGGCAGCTTGGCGAGACGCTGACGGTGGAGAACACTCCCACGCCGCGCGGCTTGTTTGAGAAAGTCAAGGAGATGTTCTCCTAGCCGCAGGGTTCAGGAAATGGGCTCAGGGATTTAGAAGCGTCGTCTTTTCATCCCGCAGAATCAATCTCTCCTTCGAGGTGCTCGCATGCAGCTCAAACCCTTTCTGCTTGATGCGTGGCTCGACCAGTACGAACACGATATAGAGTTCAATCTGGCCGCGAGCACCGGGCCGGATTGGACGGTGAACGACATCCTCGCGCTCGCCGACGAGGAGACGCGACATCTCTTCCAGAACCATAAGCTGGTCTATAGCCGTCCCGCCGGCGGCGACAGTCTGCGCCAGGCAATCGCCGAAATGCAGCGCGTGCCGATAGAGTCAGTGCAAATCGTGACCGGCGCCGCCGAAGCGCTGCTGGCCTTGATGTGGCAGGCAGCGGAGCCCGGCGCGAACGTGATCATCCCGTTGCCTGGATTCACTACGTTCTCGGCGCTGCCGGAATCTCTTGGCCTTGAGACCCGCTTCTATCGCGTGCGCCGCGAGAACGGCTTCCGCATCAACCCCGACGAGATCAAGCGACTCGCAGACTCGAAGACCAGGCTCATCCTGGTCAACAGCCCGCACAATCCCACTGGCGCGACCATCAGCGACGACGAAATGGATGCCTTGCACGCATTCTCCGCCGAGCGGGGAATCCAACTGGCGAGCGACGAAGTCTACCATCCCATCTATCACGGAAGCCCAACGAAGTCCGCGGCGCGTCTGCCGCACGCCACCGTGATCGCCGATCTCTCCAAGGCATTTTCGATTCCCGGCGTGCGCACGGGATGGATGATCGAGCCCGATGCGAAACGGCGCCAGCAATACTGGACCGCGCGCGCCTACTTCTCAGTCTCGAACACAACCACCGGAGAAATTCTTTCGGAAATCGCAATCCGCAAGCGTGACGTGGTACTCGGTAAGACCCAGGCAATCGCCACTCGAAACCTCGCGCTGCTCGAGCGATTTATGGCGGAGCATCGCGACGTACTCGGCTGGATTTCGCCGAAGGGCGGCATGACGGCATTCCCTTGGCTGATAAGCGGAGACGACGCGCGCCCGTTCTGCAAGGCCGCGGCGGAGAGTGGAATCCTGCTGGCTCCCGGAGATTGCTTCGATACGCCGTCGCATTTTCGCCTGGGCTTTGCGGCCGCGGGAGATGATTTCTCCCGGGCGCTCGATCGCTTCGGAGTATTCGTAAAGAATTGGCCAGCCAAAGCGGTAACAGCATAACAGGAACTTGCTGCGTGCCCATCAGGCAGTAACTCGCGATTCAGCTATTCAAGCAGGGCAGCGGCGATGGCCATTGCGGTGATGGCTGCAGTTTCGGCGCGCAGAATTCTGGGGCCCAGGCTGACGGACCTCCAACCTTCGTCGTCGAAGAGGGCTTCTTCTTCGGGGGTCCATCCGCCCTCCGGGCCAATCGCAAGGCGGAATTCAGGATAGTCATCCTTCGCAGATTTCAGAGCTTCACCGAGAGCGGCGCGCAGCGTGGTGGCGCGCTCCTGCTCTGCGAGCAGGAGCTTGATGGCATCGCCTTCGCGCTGAGCGGCGGCCTTGAGCGGGATTGCATCTTCGATGACAGGGACGTCGGAGCGTCGTGATTGCTTCGCGGATTCGTGCACGATCTTGCGCCAGCGTTCCGTTCGCTTGAGCGCGGCCTGCGCGAGATGCTTTTCCGTGCGGCGCGCGACGATGGGGATAATTCGGCTCACTCCGAGCTCCGTGGATTTTTCGATGGCCCACTCCATCCGATCGAATTTGAAGACCGCGAGCAGGAGGGTCACAGGGAGCGCCGGATCGGACCCAACCTCGGCGATGAGGTTGAAACGGACGTTACCTTCGGTGATGCCTGCGACCACGGCGTGCCATACCCGGCCGCCGGCTACGATGTCGAATTCCATCCCCGGCTGAGCGCGCAGAACGCGAACGAGGTGCGCGGCCTGTTCGCCCGCGAGCGATGCGGTGGCTTCATCCCAGGTGTCGGCTATCCAGCGGCGGCGCGTCATAGCACTATTGTCGCAAATGCGAGAACCCGCATAAACACTGCATAAAACACTAAGGGGAACGCTTTCGCGTTCCCCTTAGTTGTTGCCTGTTACGGATTGCTTACTTCTTTTTCGCGGCCTTCTTTGCAGGTTTCTTAGCCGCTTTCTTGGCTGCCTTTTTCGTTGCCATTGTTTTCTATTCTCCCTTTTTACCGCGACTCAAATGTCGCAGTTAACGAATGTATAGAAGCATCGAAAAAAGGTGTCAAGAAAAAAATTACTTTTCTGCAAACTTTTTTCTACCGAGAGTTCGCCTCGAGGGAGGGATGGTTCGCTTTGGTTCAGAGCAAATGAGAATGTTTTGCGATGGCGAGCACGATTCCGGTGATGGAATCGTGCCATGCGTGCGCGATCATTCCGGCGCGCAGGCTGCGTCGATGAATCGCGAGAAGGCAAAACAACACTCCGTAAACAGTGATGGTGATCATGCCGCCGATGCCTTCGTATCCATGCGCCGCCCCGAAGAGCAGCGAGGATGCAATGACTCCGATCCACAGTTTGCCGTTGATCGAGGTGAACTGCTGCAAGAGGTATCCGCGGAAGACGAACTCTTCAACAACGCCGGCGGTGACGCAAAGCGCGAGCCACAGGAGCATTTGCCCCAGTGTTTGCGGTGCAATGGCCAGGAGGGCCTTCTGCGGCTCGATGAGATGAACGAGTCGCAGAACCGTTGCGGTGGCGGCGAGCACAACGATGGCAATGATCCAGAAGAGAAGCGCGATGCCGAAGTCGCGGGCCCACTCTTTCATTCCGCTGCGGCGCAGGCCGAGGACCTGGCGTACTGGCGTCCCGCGCATGCGCAGGCCCCACCAGGCGAACAACGCAAGCAGGCACTCCCACGCGATGGTGAAGGCGTAACGTTTGATGTGGCTGCCGCCGAAGCCCGCGGTTTTCGATTGTCGGCTGCTCAGTATGGATATTCCGACAACGATGGCGCCGAACAGCGCTGTGTGCCACCACGGCGCAACGGCGCGGCCGGGCTTGGGCCAGTCAGGTCCAGCTGAGGCGACGTCAGTGGTAGTTGGTGCGTCGATTGGGTTCTCTGATACCTTCATGTGTTCGCATCCTGAGTGTAGCGGGTGCATCGAATGAGAGAGGCAAATAATTTATGGAAGAGATTGTGATTGTATCGGCGGCGCGGACTCCGGTGGGCAAATTTCAGGGGGCGCTGTCCGGATTTTCGGCAACGCAGTTGGGCGCGATTGCTGTGCGCGAGGCGGTGAAGCGGGCAAAGCTCGATCCAGCAAAGGTCGACGAGTGCATTATGGGCAATGTCGTTTCGGCGGGGCTGGGGCAGAATCCCGCGCGTCAGGCGGCGTTGCATGGCGGACTGCCGCCGGAAGTGAGCGCGATGACCATCAATAAAGTCTGCGGATCGGGATTGAAGGCGATTGGTCTGGCGTCGCAGGCGATCCAGACGGGCAACTCCGAGATTGTCGTGGCCGGTGGCATGGAGTCGATGACGAATGCGCCCTATCTGCTGCCGCAGGGGCGGAGCGGATTTCGCATGGGCAACTCCGTTGTGGTGGATTCGATGATCAACGACGGCCTGTGGGACGCGTTCAATGACTACCACATGGGCATTACCGGGGAGAACGTTGCCGAGAAGTACGGCATCTCGCGCGAAGAGCAGGATGAGTACGCGCTGAACTCGCATCGCAAGGCGGCGGCGGCAAGGCGCGAGGGAAGATTCCAGGCGGAGATCGTTCCGGTTGAGATTCCGGCAAAGAAGAAAGGCCAGCCGCCCGCGATCATGGAGCACGACGAGTCGATCCGCGAGGACGCGAGCTTGGAGGCGCTGCGCGCGCTCAAGCCCGCATTCAAGAAGGATGGCACGGTGACGGCGGGGAACGCTCCCGGCGTGAACGACGCGGCGGCGGCGGTGGTAGTGATGTCGGCGGCCAAGGCGAAGCAACTGGGGTTGAAGCCGCTGGTGCGCATTCGCGCGCAGGCAACCAGCGGAGTGGAGCCGAAGTGGGTGATGATGGCTCCCGTCACCGGCGTGCGCAAGGTGCTGGAGCGCGCGGGATGGACAAGTGAGAGCGTGGACCTGTTCGAACTGAACGAGGCGTTCTCCGTGCAGGCGATTGCATTGACGCGCGAACTGAGCATTCCCCCGGAAAAGCTGAACGTGAACGGCGGCGCAGTGGCTATCGGGCATCCCATCGGAGGCAGCGGCGCGCGGGTTTTGATTACGCTGATTTACGAGATGATTCGGCGGGACGCGAAACGCGGCGTCGCGGCGCTGTGTCTGGGCGGCGGAAATTCCGTGGCCATGGCCGTCGAGCGATGAGGACTGGCCGTCCAGGCACACGCGCTTCGCGCCACCCCAAGTCTAGAGTGTTGGTCGCTTCCGTTGGGCGCGGGCACAAGACCGTATGATCGAGGACGAATGAAGCCTACGGAGCGATTTTCGACGCGGGTTGAGGCGTATCGCGCGCATCGTCCACGTTATCCACGCGAGATCGTTGATGTGCTGCAGCGGGAGTGCGGGCTGGCGGCGGATTGGGCGATTGCGGATGTCGCGGCAGGGACCGGACTGCTGGCCGAAGTTTTTCTGGCGAATGGGAATCCAGTGATTGCGGTTGAGCCGAACGTACCCATGCGGGAGGCGTGTGAGGAACTGCGGGAGAGGTTTCCGCAACTGCATTGCGTCGACGGCACCGCAGAAGCAACCGGGCTGGCGGAAAATTCCGTGGATATGATCACGGTGGGCCAGGCGATGCACTGGTTCGATCTTGGCGCGACGCGCAACGAGTTTGCGCGGGTGTTGCGTTCGGGCGGGTGGTGCGCAGTTGTCTACAACCATCGCAAGATGCGCGGCGATGCGTTCCATGAGGGTTACGAGCGGCTGCTGGTGGAGTATGGGATCGACTATCACGTTGTGCAAAGCAATCACGTGGCCGAGGACCAGATGCGGGAGTTTTTCGCTCCGGCGGAGATGAAATGCGTTACGCTGCCGAACGTTCAGGAGATGTCGCTCGAAGGATTGCGCGGGCGCGTGCTCTCTTCTTCCTACATGCCTCAGGAAGGGAACCCGGCCTATGGCGCGATGATGCAGGCAGTCGACAGGCTGTTTGCGGAGAATGCGCAGGATGGTGTGGTGCGGATGGTGTATGAGACGGCGGTGTGCTATGGGCAGATTGAGTGAGAGACGGCCCAAGACAAATGGGGGTTCTTCGGCTGTGACGCTCAAAAGCTGCGTGTCCGCTCAGGATGACTTCACGAAACAATTGATCACAATCGTGCGAGTGAGTCCACTCAACACTCAATGATATTCAGCGCCAATCCCGCGAGCGACGTTTCCTTATAACGCGATTGCATGTCGAGGCCGGTTTGGTACATGGTTTGGATGACCTGGTCGAGGGAGACTTTGTGGCCTTCGGTTTCGTTCATCGCGATGCGGCAGGCATGGACGGCTTTCACCGCGCCCATGGCGTTGCGCTCAATGCATGGAATCTGCACGAGTCCGCCGATGGGGTCGCAAGTCATTCCTAAATTGTGTTCCATAGCGATCTCGGCGGCGTGCTCGACTTCTCCATTAGTGCCGTTAAGCGCGGCGGCGAGGCCTCCGGCGGCCATGGAGCAGGCCACGCCGACTTCTCCCTGGCAGCCGACTTCGGCTCCGCTGATAGAGGCGTTCTCTTTGTAGAGGACTCCGATGGCGGCCGAGGTGAGGAAGTAGCGCAGAATGCCTTCATCGTCGGCTCCGTCGATGAAGTTCTGGTAGTAGCGGGCGACCGCGGGGATGACTCCGGCGGCTCCGTTGGTGGGAGCGGTGACGACGCGGCCACCAGCGGCGTTCTCTTCGTTGACGGCCATGGCGTAGACGGTAACCCAGTCCAGTGGAGCGAGAGGGTCGCTGCCACCGGTACCGGCATTTTCCTTGTCGTGTAGGCGCTGAGCGAGTCGGGCGGCACGGCGGCGGACCTGGAGTCCTCCCGGAAGAATGCCTTCGGTGGCGATGCCGCGGTCGATGCAGGCCTGCATGACCTCCCAGAGATGGGCGATTCCGGCGCGGACTTCAGATTCAGGCCGAAGCGCGCATTCGTTGGCAAGCATGATTTGCCAAATGGCAAGATTTTTTTCCGACGCGATGGCGAGCAGGTCGGCGGCGCTCTTGAAGTTGTAGGGAAGCGCGGCGGCGTTCGTGGTGGTGGGACGCGAGGCAGTCTCGGAGTCGGCGAGGATGAAGCCTCCGCCGATGGAGAAGTAGGTTTCGGTAGCGATGATATTGCCGCTCTGATCGAAGGCGGTGAAGCGAATGCCATTGGGGTGCTGGGTTTTCGCGCCGGGCGGCAGCATCTGGTCGCGATGAAAGATCAGGTCCTCTGGTTCATTGAACGAAACATCGTGACGGGCGAGGAGCGGTAAAGTTTTTGAAGCGCGGATGGCGGCAAGTTTTGGATCAATGGAGGCGGGATCGATCGACGCGGCTTCTTCTCCACTCAGCCCGAGGAGGACGGCGCGATCGGTTCCGTGGCCCATGCCGGTGAGCGCGAGCGAGCCGTAGAGCTCGGCACGCATGGCAGCGACACGGTCGAGAAGATGTGAGTCGGCGAGAGATTGCGCGAAGCGGCGGGCGGCGCGCATCGGTCCCATGGTGTGGGAGCTGGAGGGGCCGATACCGATTTTGTAGAGATCGAAGAGGCTGGTTTTCACAGGATAGTTTAGTCCTGTTCGCGGGAAGGTGGCTGGCACGTTACCTAAGGAATGCGCCGACGGAGGCGTGGGGCGGATTGTTCTGTCGCGCTTGAGACATGCACCCTATGCTTCAAACTGTATGCTCTTCAAGGCTCTCAGTGCTGCTGTCTACGGGATTGACGCAAACATTATCGACGTAGAAGTGGATTTTTCAGGGAAGGTCGCAGACCAGGACCACTTCCATACGGTTGGATTGCCCGACGCGGCGGTGCGTGAAAGCCGCGACCGGGTGCGGGCCGCGATCAAAAACTCCGGCTTCGATATTCCTCCTACGCACATCACGATCAATTTGGCCCCGGCAGACATCAAGAAGGAAGGCTCAGGCTTCGATCTGCCGATGGCGATCGGAATTCTGGGCGCTTACGGCGCTTTGCAGATCGGCGACCTGAGCCAGTTTCTACTGGTGGGCGAGCTTGGTCTGGATGGCGGGTTGCGGGCTGTTCCGGGAATGCTGCCGGTGGCTGTTGCGGCGCGCGAGCGCGGGATCAAGAACTTGATCATTCCGAAGTCGAATGCGCGCGAGGCGGCGGTAGTAGAGGGCGTGAATGTTTATCCCGTGGCTTCGCTGCATGAGGTTCGCGAGCTGCTGAATGCTGCGGGCAATGGCGGAATCCACACCGCTCCGTTTCGTGTGGAGGCGTCAGAGGCTCTCGATGAGGAGCAGCACTTCGCGCTGGATTTTGCCGATGTGCGCGGGCAGCAGACGGCGAAGCGCGCGCTGGAAGTTGCGGCGGCGGGCGGCCACAACATCTTGATGATCGGGCCTCCTGGTTCGGGTAAGACAATGCTGGCGAAGCGGCTGCCCTCGATTTTGGCTCCGCTGAGTTTCGCCGAGGCGCTGGAGACGACGAAAATCCATTCCGTTGCGGGGGTGCTGGATGCGGAGGCCGGGCTGGTGACGCAGCGGCCGTTTCGGTCGCCGCACCATACTATTTCCGACGCGGGGCTGATCGGCGGCGGAGCGATTCCGCGGCCGGGCGAGGTATCACTGGCGAACAACGGCGTGCTATTTCTGGATGAGCTGCCGGAGTTTCCGCGAAATGTTCTGGAGGTAATGCGGCAACCGCTGGAGGACCGCAGCGTGACGATTGCCCGCGCGTCGATGTCGCTGAGTTTTCCCGCGGCGTTCATGCTTGCCGCGGCAATGAATCCCTGCCCCTGCGGTTATTTCAATGACAAGTCACGGGAATGCCATTGCACTCCGCCGCTGATTCAGAGATATGTGGCCAAAGTCTCAGGCCCTCTGTTGGACCGGATTGACATTCATATTGAGGTCCCGGCGGTGCAGTATCGCGAACTTCGCGGAGGGGCTGCGAGCGAGAGTTCGGCGGTGATCCGCGCGCGGGTGCTCAAGGCGCGGGCGTTGCAGCGGGAGCGGTTTGCGAGCGCGAAGGAAAAAATCTATTCCAACGCACAGATGGGCACGCGGCAGATTCGCGCGTTTTGCGAGCTGGGTTCAGATGCCGAGAAGCTGCTGGAACGCGCCATGCAGCAGCAGGGGCTTACGGCTCGGGCGCATGATCGCATTCTGAAGGTGGCGCGCACGATTGCGGACCTTGAAAATTCGGCTTCGCTGAACGTCGCGCATATTGCGGAGGCGATCCAGTATCGGACATTGGACCGCAGTTACTGGAATTAACCCTGGATCTTGTCAAGCCCCTCCACGAGCTAAATCAAGCAAATTCAGCTACATCCAAATGCAGTTGAATTACCTCCAAATTGCTATCATTAAATATAGGGGGAATTTCTGACAGCCACACTCTTCATATCTTCGGAATGTCCGGGCGCGGTAAGTATTTGACATCAGATGACTTGTACGCAAGTGTGTGAAGACGGAGGACTTGTATGCGGCCCCCATCCGCAAGTTGAACAAACAAAAGGAGAGCGGGAACTTTTTATCGGAGGATTTGCCTCCGCAACTCTGCGGGGTCATATCGGCGAGAGGCTAACTGGCTTGTTGCTATGTACTTGAAAAGGCAAGAGTTGAATGTAACAGACTGAAAGCGAATGACTTGCATTCCAGTAAAGCCTTCAACCCCAACAAAACAAAGGAGAGTGCACACTTTTTCCTTCCGCGATCACTGGCAAAAATGCCTCGCGACTTCAGATCTCGGACCGGTCCAGGAGCACCTGCGCGGCCAGCGGGAAGAGCAGCATGAGCACGGCGCGGGCGGCGATCGCTATACCGAGATGATCGGAGATCCCGGAGAACGCGCGCTCCCCGAAGTTGAACAGGTCGAGGATCAGATTTGGAATATGGACGGTGGGATAGTAGTGGCCCATGATTCCGCGGAAGACGGTATAAGTAACGAGAATGCCCGCACCCAGCATGACTCCTGCGGCGCGCTTCATGATGATAGTGGAGAGATAGGTGAGGCCGTAGATCAGACCGGCGAAGAGCAGCACGCCCACGCTGACGAGCAGCATGATCGTGATAAGCGGAACGGGCTGGCCGTCGCGGGATAACTGGACTAAGCCGGGCGAGTGCATGAGGGTGAGGATGCGAGCCAGCAGGAGGCCCACGATAAGATTCGTGAGCAGAACGAGGGCTGCGATCTGTGCCATTGCGAAGCCCCAGTCATTCCAGACAAACCATGCGCGGCGCCGTGGGCGCGTGAAGAGAAATGATCCGCTCTCTTCGCCCAGATTCTTTCCAGCCCCGATTCCGCCGGCCAGCCATCCCCAGAAGGCGACGAGCGCTGCTTCGACGTAAAAGATTGGAACGAACACTCCAGCAAAGTCGTTGTGATCGCCTGAATGAATCGGATGCGAGTTGATTTCGATGTTTCCCTTGATCACGAGCAGCAGCAGAAGCGCCAGCCCCAGAAGGGCGATCACTGAGATGATGCGGCTTTCACGCCATTGTTTCGATAGGTACATGGCTTTCCTTTCCGGCCAGCTCCAGAAATATCTCGGAGAGGTTCATGGGCAGCACTTCGAGGATGGTGGCTCCGTTGTTGCGGAGGTCCGCGGTAAAGCGTTCTTCTCCGGCACAGAGGACGTATTCGGTGACGCCTCCGGAGGAACTGGTGGTCAGAATCTCAGGCGACCTTGATGGCGCGCTCTCGCCGGCGACCCGGATGCGCCGATAGGTGGCGCGGATGTCGTCGAGACGGGCTTCGAGGAGCAGCTTGCCTTGGTCGAGAATGCCGACCCAGTCAGCGACTTTTTCGACTTCAGAGAGATGATGCGAGGACATGAGGATGGTGCGTCCGTCATTGGCAAAGTCTTCGACGAGCACGCGAAGGAGCTGGTCGGTGACGACGGGATCGAGCCCGGATGTGGGTTCGTCGAGGATGAGCAGCTCGGGATTCTGCGCCAGCGCCATCAGGAGGCAGAGCTTGGTTTTGCTACCGTGAGAGAGCTTCTTGAATTTGCGGTCCATAGGAATTTCCAGCGCGTCAGCGTAGCGCTTGGCGAGCGCGTCCGACCAGGAGGGGAAAAATCCCTTATTGAATCGCAGCAGGTCACGGCCGTTCATGTAAGGCAGCAGCATCTTGTCGATGACGAAGCCGGTGCGCTGGAGAATTTCGATACGGTCGGGTCCTGCCTCAAAGCCAAGCACGCGGGCGTTGCCGCCGCTGGCCGGCGAGAGGCCGCCAAGTATGCGGATGGCCGTGGTCTTGCCGGCTCCGTTGCGGCCGAGGAAGCCGTAGATAGAACCGCGCTCGACGTGTAGATTGACGCGGTCGAGGGCGGCGAGGTCACCGTATCGTTTTGAGAGCGCGTGAGTTTCAATGGCGAGTTCGGTCATGATTTTCTCTCCAGTTCGTTCAACGAATCTTCGACCAGCCGCAGGGTGTCTTCGCGCGAGAGCATCAACTGCATTGCTTCAACGGCGAGCTGCGCGGCGAGCGGCTTGAGGCGGCGGATTTTTTCCGGTTTCAACAGTCGACGGGCCTGGCCGTTGACGTAGCAGCCGCCGCCCTGCACGGTGCGAATGACTCCGTCGCGCTCCAGGTTCTGGTAGGCACGGGCGACGGTATTGGGATTGATGCGCAGCTCGGCGGCGAGCTTGCGGACCGGCGGCAATGGATCGTCCTCGCGGGCGGCCTGAGCGGCAATGGCCTGCTTTATCTGAGATTCGATCTGCAGATAGAGCGGGACGCCGGAGGCGGGATGGACTCGCACAATCATTTGTACTAATACAATAGTACAATTGACAAATTGTCAAGAAAATTATTTATGTGACGAGCGGGGAATTCGCCAGAACGGAAGGTGAGTGAATCGGGTATAGTGGGCAGCGGGAGTTTTGAGGGTGTCCATGAAAAAACGGATTGGGATTATTTCGATTGGTTTGGCAATTGCGGGCGGCCTGGGCGCGGGTGCGTGCTTTGCGCAGGCGAAGGCAGCGAGTTCAGACCATGACTACAAGCTGCTGCCGGGGCTGGATGCGAAGTTGATCGACAGGAGCGCCGATCCGTGCACCAACTTCGCCCAGTATGCTTGCGGAAATTTTGCGAAGCTGTACCCGATTCCGGCAGACATGTCGTCGTTTGGGACGGGTGCTATGGTCTACAACCACACAGAATATGTGCTCCGAACGCTGTTGGAAAAGGCGGCTGTAGATGACCCGTCGCGCACGCCGGATGAGCAGAAGATCGGAGATTTCTACGCCTCTTGCATGGACAAGGATTCGATTCATGCGGCGGGATTGAAGCCCCTTCAACCGGAGCTGGACCGCATCGACGCGCTCAAGGACAAGAAGCAGCTCACTGCGCTGCTGGCGCATTTCCAGTTGATAAACGTAAACGCGTTTTTCAACTACGGAGAGCAGCAGGACTACAAAGATGCGCGGAAGCAGATTGCCGTGGTTGATCAGGGCGGGATGGGATTACCGGAACGCGACTATTATCTGCGGACGGGCGCGGCCGCGGAGAAGACGCGGCAACAATACGTGGAGCACGTGACGAAGATGCTGAAGCTTATGGGCGAGCCGGATGCGGCGGCGACAAGGGATGCACAGAAGATCATGGCGCTTGAGACGGCGCTGGCCAAAGTTTCAATGGACATTACGTCCCAGCGCGATCCTAAGAATGTGTATCACCCGATGCCGGTTTCGCAGTTGAGCGGACTGGCTCCGGAGATTGCGTGGACCGAATTTTTCGATCGCACGGGTGCGCCGGCGATTAGCGATTTGAACGTGACGAACCCCGATTTTTTTAAGGGTTTGAATTCGCTGCTGGATTCGACCGATCTGGAGACTATCAAGACGTATCTGCGATGGCAGCTTGTCCATTCGACTGCCAGTTATACGCTGCCGGAGGCGATGGATGAAGCGACCTTCGATTTTTACGGGAGAGATTTGAGCGGGCAGCCGCAGCAGCAGGCGCGCTGGAAGCGCTGCGTGCAGGCCACGGATGGCGCTCTGGGCGAGGCTTTAGGCGAAGTTTATGTGAAGGGGAATTTTTCGCCGGAGAACAAGTCCCGAACGGTGCAGATGGTCCACGACATTGAAGGGGCGATGGACAGGAACATCGCCACGCTGGACTGGATGAGTCAGGAGACGAAGACGAAGGCCAAGGCGAAGCTGCATATGGTTGCCGACAAAATCGGGTATCCGGATCATTTTCGCGATTACTCGAAGCTGACAATTACTCGCGGCGATGCGCTGGGCAATGTGCAGAGGGCAACGGAATTTGAGAACCATCGCGAGCTGAACAAGATCGGTAAACCGGTGGATCGCGGGGAATGGGGAATGACCCCGGCGACGGTGAATGCGTATTACAACCCGAGCATGAATGACATTAATTTCCCGGCAGGAATTCTGCAGTCTCCTTTGTATGACCCAAATGCTGACGACGCGGAGAATTATGGCCACGTGGGATCGATTGTGGGCCATGAGCTTACGCATGGATTCGACGATGAGGGACGGCTTTTTGACGGCAACGGCAATCTCGTAAGCTGGTGGACACCGGAAGATGGAAAGAAGTTTGATGCGAAGACCGACTGCGAGGTGAAGGAGTATGGCAACTTCAATGCCGTCGACGACGTAAAGATCAACGGCAAGCTTACACTGGGCGAGAACACAGCCGATAACGGCGGCCTGCGGCTCGCGTATCTGGCATTTCTTGCAGACTCACAGCGCAAGGGCATTGACCTGAATGCGAAAGACAAGGATGGCTATACGCCCATTCAGGAGTTCTTTGTCGCCTATGGGCAGAACTGGTGCGGCACTGACCGCCCCGAGGAGTTACGGCTTCAGGTGCAGACCGATCCCCATTCGCCGCGCGCGTTTCGCATCAACGGCGTTGTTCAGAATATGCCGGAGATGGGCCGCGCGTTCGGCTGCAAGCCAGGGCAACCAATGATGCCGGAGAATTCGTGCCGGGTCTGGTAGGAACCGGCAGCTCATATGAATGAGGCTTGTTTATTCGACTCTCAGCGCCTTCATGGGATCCAGCTTTGAGGCTCGTTGCGCCGGTAGCCAGGTGGCGGCCAGCGCGACGGCGGCGAGGATTACCGGAGCGGTTATAAAGACGACTGGATCCCAGGCTTTGACCCCGAAGAGAAAGCTGGAGATGAGCCGAGTGAGGCCGAAGGCTGCACCGACTCCGATGACGATTCCTGCAATGGCAAGGAGCATGCCTTGCCGAACAACAAGGTTGCGAATTCTTGAACGGTCTGCGCCGAGAGCCATTCGGATGCCCATTTCTTGCGTGCGCTGCTGCACGGAGTAGGCCATAAGGCCGTAGATTCCGATGGCCGCCAGGATAAGCGCCGAGGCTCCGAATATGGTCAGCAGAAGCATGTTGAAGTCTTCGCGCGCGGTGGAGCGGATGACAACTTCGTCCATAGAGCGGACGCGGGCGACTGGAAAGCCTCCGCTGGCTTGGCGAAGCTGTTCGGTGATCGCGGAGATGTACTGATGGGGGTTGCCGTGAGTGCGGACGAACCACGCGACGGGACCGATGCGGGCGTTGAGCGCGGTCATGCCATCGGTAACCTGTGCCTGGGGAACGATCATGAGGGGACGCGGATTGCGGTTGAGGCCACCGTCGTGGATGTCTCCGACGACGCCGATGATCTGGCGTGCGGGCTCTTCAAACTGCGGGCCGATGCCTTTGCCGATGACGATTTGCTGCCCTACAGGATTATCCTTGGGCCAATATTGCTTGGCCATGGTCTCGTTGATGAGAACGACGCCGGGCGCTCCGGTCGAGTCCCGAATGGTGAAATCGCGGCCACGAAGGATGGGAATTTTGAACACATCGAAGTATCCAGGAGACGCGCTCATCCAGCCGGCTCCATTGTCAGACCGTTGGCTCACAGGACGGCCAACGACGGTAAATGGCAAGCCAAATCCGCCTTCAAGGGGAATGCAGCAGCTTGATGCGGAGGCCTCGACGCCGGGAATGGCGTTAAGTCGCTCGCGCCCATCGCGAACGAGCTGGGCGACGCCAGCCGTTTTCTGGAAGCGGTCGCCGGTGAGCGACATCTCCATTGTGAGGACGTTGTGCGAATTGAATCCGGGATTGACGCTGCGCAGCGCGACATAGGTTCGGATAAGCAGCGCAGCTCCGATGAGGAGCACGAGGGCGAGGGAAACTTCGCCGATCACGAGCAGGGAACGCGTCTTGCTCTGCCGAAAGCCGGTACCGGAGCGATTGCTGCTTTCCTTAAGCGTGGAGTTAAGGTCGGGACGCGCAGCCCCAATGGCCGGGAAGAGACCGAAGAGGATTCCGGTCAGCAGCGAAATTCCGATAGTGAAGAGAAGAACGCGCCAGTCAAGGCCGACTGCAGCGCCGTTTTCACCAATGCGGGGAATGTCTCCAGGGCTGAGGACGAGCAGGGCGCGCACGCCGACATAGCCGAGAATGAGGCCGACGATTCCGCCGGTAAAGGAGAGCAGAACGCTCTCAGTAAGCAATTGACGAATAATGCGCGCACGTCCCGCCCCCATGGCGGCACGAATCGCGAATTCGCGCCTTCGCCCGGTGGCCCGGACGAGCAACAGGTTGGCGACGTTGGCGCAGGCGATGAGCAACACGAAGCTGACCGCTCCTATAAGAACAAAAAGCGATGAGCGCACGTCGCTGACAATAGAGTCGCGAAGGGGTTGCACCGCGAAGCCGCTTTTCGGGTCCACGAATCCGGGATAGCGGCGGCGGAACTGATCGGCGGCGATTTTGAGCTGGGCGTTGGCCTGAGCAAGAGTGATTCCGGGTCTGAAGCGCGCGGCCGCGAGAAAGTAGTGGCCCTGATTGTCGCTGTTGGGGTCGATCTGAAAAGGCAGCCAGACGTCGGCTTCGGGTTCGCTGTCGAACGATTTTCCGATCACGCCGATGATGGTATAGGGCTCATTGCCGAGGGAAATGGAGGTTCCGACGATGTTGGGATTGCCTCCGAAACGGCGCTGCCAGAGGCCATAACTTATGACGACGACTTTTCCACCGTTCGGCGAGTCCTCCTGCTGGGTAAAGGTGCGACCGAGGATGACGGGAGCGCCGAAGAGCGCGAAATACTGCTGCGAAACATGGATTCCGTGGACCTGCTCGGGGTGGTCGCCTGTGAGATTAAAGCCGGGTCCACCGAAATCGTAGGCAGCGACGCTCTGAAAGACGCTTGTCTGCTGCCGGAAATTGTTGAAGTTTGTGGGAGACGCTACGGTGTCATTGCCTTGGGGTGATGTGAGCTGGAACAGGACAATGCGGTCGGGCTCAGGATATGTGAGCGGCTTGAGCAGGACAGTGTTGACGACGGTGAAGATAGCGGTGTTGGCGCCGATGCCGAGGGCAAGCGCCGCGAGCGCTGCGACGGTGAAGCCCGGGTTCTTGGCGAACATGCGCAAGGATTGTTTGATGTCGTTCAACAGAGTGCTCATTTGCTTCTCCTGGGGCGGGCCCGGAGGATGATTACGGGATTACGATGATACGGCTGGCTGGGTGCGAAAGTTCAGCTGAGTGTTGGTTGGACGAGTGCTGTGGGTAATTGCGATCAGGATTTTTCAAAGAACAACAGGGAGGGCCAATTGGCCCTCCCTGTTGTGTGGAGTGCTCGATCTCAGAGTTGTGGTCTTCCGGTTGCGTTGGCGTAGCCGAGCTGGAATGGATTTCCGCCGAGCGCCGCGATGAGGTACCAGCCTGTAGCACCGATGTGGAGCGCCGGTCCATAGGTGAAGCCGAAACCGGTGTCCATAGTGCTGGTGGCGGCCAGGAGACCCAGTCCGGCGGGGATCGCTAGGCCGCCGACGGTCTCGCCTGTGCCGAGTTCGGATTGGGCCGTGCGGCAGTTGGCCATGAGGCTGAGCGCGGTCTGGATGTCGTGGAAACGCGCAGCCAGGTTTTGATTCCCGGTGTTGGCGCGCGCGACGAGCGAGGCGATGGTGTGAGACGTGCCTTCAAGCCAGACCGCGTTCGGATCGCTTCCGCCAAAGGCGGCCAGAAAAGTGGCAGTAGAGAAAACCAATCCGGAGATGCTTTCGCTCCCGGTCAGGTTACTGTTGGTGGCTGATGCGGTGTCTGTGTTCTCGAGATTGGCGAGAGCCCAATCAATGGTCGCCTTGAATTTGTTGTCGAGCAGCGCCAGGTAGGACCAGGTCTGGCAGTCTTCCGGGATAGGAAAGAAGTTGATGCTGACCTGATCGCCGAGAGTGCCAGTCCAAAAGAAGCCTCCAGCGGAGTTGTACATCGCCAGGACGAAACTCAGAGCGTGCTGGGCGAGGTTGAACCAGCGAACGCCGTTATCTGCTTTGCCGTTATGCGTGAGGGTATCCAGCATTGCGAAGAAGGCGTAGGTGTCAATGTTGTGCTCGGTGGATTTGCCGTTGGTGGACGGCGACGAGGTATTGTCCGGGTTGATAACCGTTCCGAAGGAGTATCCGCCGGGCCCGAGTGTGTTGTAGGTATTGGTGACGATCCAGTTGGCTACCTTGAGAGCTGCGGTTAAGTACTTATTTTGGCCGGTGCGGCGGTAGAGCTGTGTGAGCGCCATGCCCGCCCATGCCTGATCGCCGACAGCGCTGGTGTAGAAGAAAAACGGCACCGCGGCGGGAGTAATGAAGGCTCCGCTGAGGTCGGGATTGGCCACGTTTACGTAGTAGCCCTGAGCAAAGCGGCCGTCATTGATGGGAAAATTTGTGGCCTGGGCGTAGATGAGGCCATTACCGAGGACCTCGGCCCGGGCAAGATCGTCTTGCTGGCCGCGCACAAGATAAGCGTGAATGGAGACGGCATTGTCGTAGGTAAAAGCGGTCGATAACAGTCCATTCTGGTCGGAATAGCTTTGGATGAGACGGACGGTGTCGCCGGTAGCGTAGGCGTCCATCATGGTGTTTTGGAAGATGAAGGCATCATTGACGGAGTCCTGAAAATTTTGCGGGTCTACTCGGGAAGGATTTGAATTGCTGGCGTGAGCCTGAGTGGTGAATGCCAATGGTGCGAGTCCCGCTGTTGCCGCCGCACCGAATCCCATTCCGAAAAGATCGCGCCGTGAAATTTTGTTCATGATAGCCTCTCCTGATTTCGAGCAGTTTTGTGAGCCCAACAGCGGCATCAGAGGCAGTCTACGCGTGTGAAGCGACGGCAGGCAAACGCGCTCAAACGTTTGTTTACAGGATGAAACGGGTGGGGCGGCGTGTTGGCGAAGACGCCGCTTATATTGTTTAGCGTGTGAAGGTCGCGGTGAGTGGAGTATCGGCCGAGGATGAACCCGCGAAAATTTTGTATTCGCCGGGGGGCATTTCCATTGCGTCTTTCTCCGCGTTGTAAATGGAGAGGCAGAGCCGGTTGAGATCGAGAGTGATGGTTTTCGATCCGCCCGGAACGAGATGGACGCGCTCGAAGGCGACGAGTCGTTTGTAATGTTCGCCGACGGATGCGGGCAACTCGGCGTAAACCTGAGCGATCTCGGTTCCGGCGCGCTTGCCTGTGTTCTTCACCGTGAGCGTGGCTGTGTGACCCTGCGGATCAACCTGCAGGCCGGAGTATTCATATGTGGTGTAGGAGAGTCCGAAGCCGAATGGGAAGAGGGGCTGAATGTGCTGCTGCTCAAACCATTTGTATCCCACTGCGGCGCCGGCCTTGTTGTAGTCGACGTCGAACTGGGGCTTATCCATCATCTTGATTGTGATTTTGCGCCCGTTGTGATCGAAGGTCACGTCATGCGCAACGTCTTTGAGGTCGATGCCGGGAACTTCGGGATGCGGTAGGTTGGTGTCACTTCTGGCGAAACTGACAGGAAGTTTCGCGGAGAAGTTCACGGTTCCGAAGAGCAGATTGGCGAGCGCCTGCGCGCCGCCGATGCCGGGATACCAGGCTTCCACGATGCCCTGCACCTTGGCCGCCCACGGCATGGTAACCGGGCCTCCAGTTTCGAGCACGACGATAGTGTGCGGGTTGGCGGCGGCGACGGCGGAGACGAGCGCGTCCTGATCGTCGGGCAGCGAGAGGGTGGGACGATCCATGCCTTCGTGCATGGGCTGGTTGACGAAGACGATGGCAACATCAGCGGATTTGGCGAAGCCGGCGGCGGAGCTGTTGTCGGCTCCGGGGTTGAATTCGACTTTGGCGCCGGGCGCGTGTTCGCGGGTGTACTTGAGCGGCGAGGAGGGGAAGTAGACACTTTCTCCCCAATTCGCGCCGCCGGAGTGTGGATTAACTGCGTTGCCGCCCGGGGCGTCGACCTGCGCGGAGCCTCCTCCGGAGAGCACGCCCACATCGGCATGAGAGCCGATGAGCGCGATGGTGTGGATGGAATCAGGATTGAGCGGGAGGACACCGTTCTGGTTCTTCAAGAGCACGATGCTCTCCTGCGCGATGTGCTGGGCGTCGTCGCGTCCGCGAAATGGATCGACGACGGAGCGCGGCATGACGCGGTCATCGATGACTCCGGCGGCGAACATGCTGCGGAGAACGCGGTGATCCATGTCGTCGAGGCGCGACATAGGGACCTGCCCGGCCTGCACCGCATGCTTGAGCGCTGCGCCGAAGTAGCCGCCATGCTCGTCGCCGGGCATCTCCTGATCAAGGCCGGCGTTGGCGGCCTTCACGGTCGAGTGCGTGCCGCCCCAGTCGGAAAGCACCCAACCTCTGAATTGAAAATCTTTCTTGAGCACGTTGGTGAGGAGCCAATCGTTTTCGCAGGAGTAGACCTGGTTGACGCGGTTGTAGGCGCACATGACCCCAGAGGGCTGCGCGATGCCGATTGCGATCTCAAAGGCAAGCAGGTCGCTTTCGCGGGCGGCGCGCTTTCCGATGTTGGCGCTGAGAATATTGCGGCCGGTTTCCTGATCATTGAAGGCGTAATGCTTGATGTCGCCCATGACGTGCTCGCTCTGGACGCCCTTCATGAGATTGCCCGCCATGGTTCCGGCAAGCAGCGGGTCCTCACCGGTGTACTCAAAATTACGTCCGTTGCGCGGCTCGCGGGTGATATCGACGCCTCCGCCGATGGACATGTTGAAGCCTTGGGCGCGGAGCTCGCGTCCGATGACATCGCCGTAGAGCTGCGCTCCCTTGATGTCCCAGGTTGCGGCGGCTCCGAGCGCGGATGGCAGCAGCGTGGAGTAGCGGCCCATCATCGCAGAGAGACGCACACCGACGGCTGAGTCCTGCTGGTTGATGTCGGGAATGCCCAGGCGTGCGATACCAGGGACGAAGCTGGCTCCCCAGTTAGCGCCGGGAAGGATGGGGTCTCCGGGACGGAGTGCGCCCCAGCCAGTGCCGTGGACGAGCTGGATTTTCTCGTCGAGGGTCATTTCTTTCTGCACCATGTCGGCACGCTGGTCGGGCGAGAGCGATTTATTGTCCCAGGGGTGGTGCTGAGGCGCGGGCTGAGGCGGACGCTGCGCGCGGAGTGCGGGTGCACACACTAGGGTGAGCGCGAGAAAGGAAGACGCGAGGCGAAATTGGATTCTTGAAGTCACGAGGTGGACTTCTCCTTTAGGCGATTTGAACTAGCTGAACCGTAGAGCGCTGAACGGAAGTCATCCTACGACTTGCCGGAGATATTAGTCAAACGTTTTAGCAGGCGACACTGCGCTGGAGCTCGCCGGCGCGGAGCTTCCCTGTGGCAGCTCCGCCGGAATTACTTAGCGGCTTTGGCTGGCGTGGGGGGCACCGGCGCTTTGCCGGTTTGAACGAGCTTGAGGACGAGGGCGCGCACATCGTCATAAGTGGGCTGTCCGTCGTAGAAAGTGTAGAGAGCCTGGGTAACGTTGCCGTCCGGGCTCTTGGAGTAGCCATCGAGCGAGAAGCGGCGCTCTCCGGCGGCGGCTTGTTTCGGGTGCTGCTTCGCGAAACTTGCCTGGTCGGCATCATCGGATTCAAGCGCGATGAAGCTCTGGATGTTTCCCGCGGAGTCGAAGATATTGAAGCGGTAATAGAAATGAAATTCTCCGGAGGGCTCGTAGAACTCGTTCGCCTGAATGACTTTTCCGTCGAGCGGGATGGTCTCAATCAAGTAGCTGGGAATCTGCGCGAATCCGGGATGCTTTCCGTCAGTATGAAAGCCGCGAAGGATGGCGCGCTGCTGGTCGCGGTCGGCTTTGTCTCCCGATTGGGCATAGGCCTGGAGCAGAAGCCCGTGGATAGTAGGGTCATCGGGCGCGAGCTGGAGAGCCTTCTCGAAATAGGGAAGGGCGTCGGATGCTTTCTGCTGATCGAGAAGAACGACTCCGACGAGTTTGTCTGCCTTGGGACTGGCGGGATTTACATCCAAAATGGCTTTCGCTCCGGTGAGCGCCGCATCAAAGTTCCTGGCCTGAAGGCTCGCAATCACCTCCGCCTCAGCCTGTTTATCGATTTGCGCGTCTGGATCTGGCGGTTGCGCGGGCTGCGTGGTCGCGGCGGGCTGCTGCGCGGTTTGAGCGGGAGCGGTCTGGGCTTTCGCTGTGAGCGCGAGTGGCAGGATAGAGATCGCGAGCATGGTGACGGAACGGGGCAGAGATAACAGCATGAAACTTCTCCAGCGGGCGGTGGAGGTGGGATTGCTATGGGAACTATACTCCGCGCGGCGTGGATTGATAATGGCATTCGCGCAGTGGCGGAAGAGAAACCCGAAGAACGCCAGGTTTCTGATGCTGGCGGGGATCAGTACGCCTGGCGACGAGTCGCCGTTACAATAATGGGTTATGGCTAACGCCGCGGTACTTGTGCAGATCGACGTTGCGCCGAAGCGTCCGGTGAGAAAGCCGGAGTGGCTGAAGGCGCGGGCTCCTGTAGGCGAGAACTACCACAGCCTGAAGAAGCTGGCGCGGGATTTAAACCTGCATACGGTGTGCGAGTCGGCGCATTGCCCGAATATTGGCGAGTGCTGGAACCATAAGACGGCGACCTTCATGATGTTGGGGAATCTGTGCACGCGGCGGTGCGGTTTTTGTGCGGTAGCGAAGGGGCGGCCTAACGAGATCGATTTGGATGAACCGCGACGGGTGGCCGAAGCTGTCGCTCAACTTGGGCTGAAGTTCGCCGTCATCACAAGCGTGAATCGCGATGACGACGTTCTGGGCGGCGCGCGCGCGTTTGCGATGGTGATTGAGGAGATTCGGCGGCAGGCTCCCGGGTGCCAGGTTGAGGTGCTGATTCCGGATTTTCAGGGGAACGAGGAGGCGATCAGGATTGTGGTGGACGCGCATCCGGAGATTCTGAACCACAATACGGAGTCGGTACCGCGTTTGTATCGCGCGGTGCGGTCGGGCGCGCGCTATGAGCGGACGCTGCAGCTGCTGCAGTTTGCGAAGCAGCTGGACCCGACGGTGGCAACGAAATCGGGTGTGATGGTTGGGCTGGGCGAGGAGATGTACGAGTTGCTGGATGTCTATCGCGACCTGGCAAACGTCGGCGTGGATGTGCTGACGATTGGGCAGTATCTGCGTCCGTCAAAGGACCACCTGCCGATGGCTCGGTATTACACGCCGGAAGAGTTCGAGTTTATGAAGCTGGAGGCGCTGCGGATGGGTTTCCGGCATGTGGAGTCGGGGCCGCTGGTGCGGTCCTCATACCATGCACACGAACAGGCGGATGCGGCGAGCGGCAACGTGCGCGTGTTGGCCTAGCGCGATTAGAATAGTCACTTTGGAATGTGTTGCGGAAGGACATTGAAGATTATGGCACCCTCGGTTATGGCGGGGATTCCCGCGCTCAAGGACTCGTTCCATCAATTGAAGACGCGGATGGACAAGGCGGTACATGATTTTCAGACAAATTTGGCTTCGACGCGGACGGGGCGGGCGTCGATCCAAATGCTGGACCAGGTGCGGGTGGACTATTACGGCACGCCGACGCCTCTGAATCAGGTGGGGCAGTTGAGGACGCCGGACCCGAACATGATCGAGATTCAGCCTTGGGATACGGGGATCATCGGCGAGGTCGAGAAGGCGCTGCGGACATCGGACCTGGGGTTCAATCCGCAGAACGATGGGAAGGTAGTGCGGGTGCCGGTTCCTCCCATGACGGAGGAGCGGAGGCGCGAGGTGGTGAAGCATTTGCATCGGGTGCTGGAAGACCACCGGACGGCGGTGCGCAACATTCGACGCGACGGTAATGATGCAATCAAGAAGGCGGCGAAGGACAAGACCATCTCCGGGGATGAAGAGAAGCGCGCGCTCGACGAGATGCAGAAGCTGACTGACGACGAGATCAAGCGCATGGAAGAGATGAGCAAGAAGAAGGAAGCCGAAGTGATGCAGGTTTGAGGACTGGCCGCGGCTGCGCGTCGCCCGGCACGCGCCTTTGGCGCTTTCCCGGTGCTCACTCGCGTGGCTGCTCTCGTTGGTCGCTGGGCTTTAACTCGTGAGTAAATGGAAAAACCGCCGGTAAATGCAGCGGCTTTTTCATCTAACTCGTCGTGTGGTCGAGAATAATCCTCCAACCCTGTGGTTCACGCGCGAAGATTAGCGAGAAGACGCCGCTGGCGTCCCCGCCGCCAGCAGCAGTGCGGGCGAGGTGGAATTTTCCGGTGACTACGGCGTAATTCTGGCCGAGGATTTTTATTATCAGATCAGAAAATTTGAGCGTGCCCATGGCGGCGCGGGTGGAGAACGTTTTTTTGTAGCGCGCGAGGATGCCCGCATACCCGTGCTCAACAGTCTTGCCGATGAAGGTGGTCTCGGGCGAATTGTTGTAGCCGTACATGAAGGAATCGATGTCCCCGCGGTTCCATGCGGACTGCTGATCGTCGAGGACCTTCTGGATGGCGGCAGAGTCCTGCGCAAAGGCGGTGGTGCAGAGTAGCGCGAGGCAGCAAAGGAGAATTGCGGAACGCAGAGGACGCATGGGTATTTCTCCGAGAGCGCGGCGGCGAATTTGATTGAAAGCCGCAGCACTGAGCCTACAATAGAGCATGGCTTCCCGCACAGTTCACACGGTGTGTTCACACGACTGCCCCGACTCTTGCGGAGTGCTTGTAACCATTGACGATTCGGGGAAGGCGACACGCATCGAGGGCGATCCCCACCATCCGGTGACGCGCGGGTTTTTGTGCGGCAAGGTGGCGAAGTACCTGGAGCGCGTGTATTCGCCGGACCGGCTGCTATATCCCGTGAAGCGACGTGCGGGTGTTGCAAAGGGTCCGCTGGCACAGGGGCGCGAGTCCGGGGTCTTCGACCGCATCGGATGGGACGAGGCTCTGGATCTGATTGCGGGGCGGCTCAAGAAGATCAGCGATCAGTATGGGCCGGAGTCGATTTTGCCGTATTCCTATGCGGGGACAATCGGCGTGCTCGGGTACGGGTCAATGGACCGACGGTTCTTTCATCGAATGGGCGCCTCGCAACTCGATCGTACAATCTGCTCGACGGCCGGCGGGGAGGCGCTGATCTCGGTTTACGGGCGCAAGCTGGGTACGGATACCGAGGACTTCAAGCATGCGCAGCTGATTGTGGCCTGGGGCGCGAATGTACACGGCAACAATATTCATCTGTGGCCGTGGATTGAAGAGGCGCGGCACAACGGGGCGCGGCTGGTGGTGATCGATCCTTATCAGACGAAGACGGCGCGGTTGGCGGACTGGCATATCGCGGTGAATCCGGGAACGGATGCGGCGCTCGCGCTGGGGATGATGCATGTGATCTTTCGGGAGTCGCTCTACGACTACGGATATGTATCGCGGCATACGCACGGATTTGAGGAACTGCGGCAGCGGGCTGCGGAATATGCGCCCGAGCGGGTCGCGGAGTGGACGGGCGTGGAGTCAGGGGATATCGAGCGGCTGGCGCGCGAATATGCGACGACGAAGCCGGCGGTGATTCGGCTGAACTATGGCATCCAGCGATGTGAGAACGGCGGGACGGCGGCGCGCACAGTGATGATGCTCCCTGCACTGACGGGCGCGTGGATGCATCGCGGCGGGGGACTGCAGCTATCGACGAGCGGGGCGTTTTCATTTGACGAGGATGCGGTGAGGCGCCCGGATTTGATGGAATCGAGTCCGCTGGGCCGCGCGGCGCGGATTGTGAATATGGCGCAGCTTGGGCATGCGCTGACGGAACTGGATAAGCCGCGCGTTCACGCGATGTTTGTTTACAACTCAAACCCAGCGGCCATTGCTCCGGACCAGACTGCGGTGCTGCGTGGGATGAAGCGCGATGATTTGTTCACCGTGGTACATGAGCAGTTCTTTACGGACACCGCCGATTATGCCGATGTCGTACTGCCGGCGACGACCTTTCTTGAACACAAGGACGTGCAGGGCGCATATGGGCACTATTATGTGGGGCTGTCGAACCAGGCGATTGAGACGGTGGGCGAGGCTCGTTCGAATGTGTGGGTGTTCTCGGAGCTTGCCCGGCGAAGGGGTTTTACCGAGTCATGTTTTGCGGACACGCCGGACGACTTGATTGCCCAGGCGCTGTGGAGGGGCAAGCCGAAGCCCGAATGGATGATGGGAATTGACGCGGAGAAGCTGGATGCGGCTGGCGGGCATGTCCGGCTGAAGTTCGAGGCGGAGGCGGATGGCGAGAAATTTCTGCCGTTCGCCGATGGAGGTTTCCAGACGCCCAGCGGGAAGATTGAATTCTATTCGGAGGCCTTGGCGGCGAAGGGCCTGGACCCGCTGCCGGGTTTTGTTGCGCCGACGGAATCGCGAAATGGGGCTGCAAGGAGCGGCGAGTATCCACTGGAATTTTTGCCACGCAAGGCCGACAACTACATGAATTCGACGTTTGCAAATCTAGCCGGGCACCAAAAGATGGAGAGCGGGCGCATGGGCACGCTGGAGATGCATGAGGGTGATGCCGAAGCGCGCGGTATCGCAGACGGCGACGGTGTGGAGGTCTTCAACGCGCGCGGAGCGATTGAGTTGACTGCACGAGTAATGAAGACGGTTCCGCAGGGCGTAGTGGCGTCCCGGCTATCGTGGAATAAGCTGTCAAAGGGCGGCAACAATGTAAACCTGCTGACTTCGCAACGGCTCACGGATTTTGGCGGCGGGCCTACTTTCTATTCGACTCTGGTCGAGGTGAGAAAAGTTGAAAGCGGTGGGACGGTTTGATTGCAGCCCCCAATTCCTAAATTCCATTTAGACTAGGAAGCGAATTCAATATGAATTTATCGGCGCGACGGAATAAGCGGGCAGGAGTTTGGGTCTTCTTGTTCTGTCACATATAATCGCAGTTTGCGCAGGATTGGCCTGATTTTTTGCAGTGAGGGTGTGCATATTTTTCGCGTAGAACGTGGGGGCGAAAGCTCTCCAATCCAACTGAGCCAGAGTTTGCGCCGTTTTGCGCGCCGCACGCTGCAATTTTTCCTGATGCTCTGCTGCCTTGTTCCCGTTCTTGGGCGGGCGCAGCAGGCGAATACGATCATTCAAATCCGGGTTATTGGCAATCGCGAAATTCCCAAGGAAACGATTCTGGCGCGCATGTTCAGCCGGGTGAACGAGGCCTACGATCCCCTGACGGCGGAGCGCGACTTCAATTCGCTGTGGAACACAGGCTACTTCGAAAATGTGCGGATTGAAAAGGAGGACACTCCCAAGGGAGTGATTCTGGACGTATATGTGACCGAGAAGCCGACGATCCGCGAAATAAATTACAAAGGGCTGAATTCAGTTACGCAATCGGACGTGCTCGACCGCTTTAAGAAAGAAAAGGTCGGGATCACGCAGGAGAGCAAGTATGACCCCACGCGCATTGCGCATGCGATTGCCGTGTTGAAGGAAATGCTGGGGGAGCACGGGCACCAATTCGCGACAATCAGGGCCGACATCAAGAAGATCCCGCCGGCCTCGGTGCAGGTGAACTTCATCGTCAAAGAAGGCCCGAAGGTGATGGTGGGAAAGATTCGCTTTACGGGCAATGAACATGTAAGCTCGCGGGTGTTGCGCGAGTCGATGAGGAACCTGCGCCCTATTGGGATTCCCCACTCCATCTTCCTTGAAAACCTGTTGCCCCGTGTATACGACGCGAGCAAGCTCGAGGAGGATTCGGAGCGGGTGCGGCAAGCGTACCGTGACAGGGGCTACTTCAGGGCCAGCGTAGGCGATCCGCAGACGCATCTCCGCAATGAGGGCGGTCTGTCGCTGTTTACATTCCGTCCCAGGAAGGGCAAGCGGATCGACATTACGATGCCTATTGACGAAGGCGGCCGCTATCGCCTGGCGGGGATTACGTTCACTGGCAACAAAGCCGTGAACAACGTAAAGGCGTTGCGCGCGCAGTTTTCCCAAAAGGACGGGGCCTGGTTCAACGGGACACTATTTGGCAAGGGATTGCAAAATCTGCAGAAGGCATACGGCTCACTGGGCTACATCAATTTTGTGGCAGTCCCAACTCCTACCATTGACGAAGCGAAAAAGACTGTGACCTGGAATGTGGACATCGACGAAGGCAAGCCCTTTTACGTATCGAGGATAGAGTTCCAGGGCAACACCGTTACGCGTGATTTTGTGATCCGGCGCGAGCTGGCGCTGCAGGAGGGGCAGATTTACAACAGCAAACTGTGGGAGCTGAGCATCCAACGGCTGAACCAGCTTGAATATTTCAACCCACTGCGGGTAGAAGAAGATTCAGAGACGCACCAGAACGCAGAGAATGGCACGGTGGACCTGCTGCTGAAGGTGACGGAGAAGGGCAAGAACTCGATTGGCCTGAACGGAGGCGTGAGTGGGCTGGGCGGATCGTTCCTGGGCATTAATTACCAGACCAACAACTTTCTAGGACTAGGCGAGACCCTTACTCTGCAAGGCAATGTCGGGAATGTTTCCCGTCAGCTGCGCTTCGGATTCAACGAGCCCTATTTCCGCAATCGGCCGCTAAATCTGGGTTTTCAGGTCTTCAACAGCAAGTACGACTACAACGCGACAAAGAATTACAAGCTGGCCGGCGGCAATCCTGCGAATCTGTCGGCAGCGACGCAGTCGCTGCTGCAGAAGTACGACCAGACGTCGACAGGGTTCACGGTGTCGGCGAGCTATCCGATACGCCATACCTTCAAGCGTGTGGGTGTGACCTATAGCCTCGACAAATCTTCGGTGACAACTTACAGCGCAGCGTCGAATAACTTTTTCCAGACGCTGTCTTTCCGGAGCGGCATCCAGGGGCAGAATGCGTTGCAGGGCATCTTGTCGAGCTCAATGAGCTTCAGCTATAGCGAGAACAAGAAGGACAGCAGCTATCTTCCACATCGCGGACATGAAATTTCTGCTGATTTGCAGGTGGCGGGTATATGGGGGAGTGTTCGCTACATTCAACCGCTGATCGAATTCCAGAGTTATCACCCGGTCAAAGGACTTAAGTTCAATCCCGACGGGAGGAATGTCTTTGCATTCCGGGTGCAGGCGCAGTATATCCGTGGCATCAGCGGCGATGTTGCTCCGCCATTCGATCGTTTCTATACCGGCGGTGATGCGGACATCCGCGGATTTGATGTCCGCTCGGCAACTCCTTACGGATTTGTTCCGACGCGAGTGCTGCTCCCTCTGACGAATCCCGACGGTACAACGGTTCCGCGCGATCCCACCAATCCGACCCTGGGTCCGATCCAAGTGCCGATACCGGTGTATGGCATCGCGTCGATCGGCGGCGACACCAGCTTTACTTCCAACTTCGAGTACCGCATACCGATATATGCGCGAACGGCGAGCTTCAATATTTTCGATGATTTCGGGATGGATATGGCGGTCTTCGACAGCCAGTTGAAGCAGAGCCCGCAGGGCATTGCAGTTTTGAATTCGCCCCTCTATGGTTGCCCCAATTACAACAATGGCGCGTGCCAGGGCGGGGTTCCGATCGCGTTCAGCCATACGATCAATCCAATCGCGGGAACGAATTATGTTCCCCGCATGTCGGCGGGCGCGGAGGTGGACGTGATGATGCCGATCATCCATGCTCCTTTCCGCGTCTATTATGCATATAACCCATTGCGTCTCGATAAGGATTTTCATACGCAGGATTTGATCACACGCAGCATGTTCCCGGCCGGCGGCGCCGGAGATTTCAGTTTCGCGGAGGCGCAGGAAGCCTACGGCTCGCTGTATCAGCTGAGAGAGCCGCGCAAGACGTTCCGCCTGTCAGTCAGCACAACCTTCTAAAGACGCCGTGAGTGGCGTAGCGCGACAAATCCGGGGTGCAGTCACGTTGACGATGGCGCACCCCGCACCTATAATTCGCTCAGTTCCTGAAAATGTCTTCTGATCGTGTCTCGTCTTGCATTTCGGCTGTTTTCCCGCTGGAATCCGCCTCTACGAACAACGCAGCAGGTAGATCAGGAAGCGAAGTTCGCTTCCGCACGAGCGGGCGATCTGATTCAAACCGGAGGAATTTTTGATCTACATGAAGCGTGTATTTTCGCGTTCGTTTTTCGTTGCAGGCCTGCTGGTTGCGGGGCTTGGCGTTAGCGCCGTTGCGCAACCAGCGGCTGCTCCCGTGTCGGCAACCGCGCCGACGGGCACCACCAAGGTAGCTGTCATCAACTTCCAGGCCGCTGTTTTCCAGACCAATGAGGGCAAAAGAAATGTTTCGGAACTGCAGAAAAAATTCGATCCGAAGCGGACTCAACTTAAGGCGCAAGCTGATGAGATCGACACGCTCAAGAAGCAGCTCCAGGCGGCGGGCGACAAGCTGAGCGACACCGAGCGCCAGAGCCGAACTGCTGCGATCGATACAAAAGAAAAGGCCCTGCAGCGGGACGGTGAAGATGCTTCCGGTGAGTATGAACAGGCGATGCAACAGACCTACCAGCAACTGGCGGAGAAAGTCTACGCAATAGTGCAGTCCTACGCGACCCAGCACGGAATCGGAGTGGTCCTGGACGCGAGCGTAGGCGGCGGACAGCAGCAGCAGCTTCCTACAGTTCTGTGGGCGAACCAGAGTAGTACGGACATCACCAAGGCCGTAATCGATGCCTACAATGTGAAATCGGGCGTACCCGCACCGCCGCCGGAGGTCCCGTCAGCGCCGACCTCGCATGCTCCCGCTACCCACGCCCCGGCCCATCCGTCCGGCACTGCCCACTAGGACGGGTTTCAAGCATTGAAGGGTTCCGGGAAGCCGGAGCCCTTTTTGTCTGGCCGGGCGATTTCGAGTGCCAAGCGCGAACAAAGCCATCCTGTGGAAAAAAATGTGGAGATTCCGACCGTTGGACGAACGGGCATTCAGCACAGGAAGTTCTAGTCCTCCCAAAAGAGATGAACAATTTTTGTATACCCATGAATTATTGATAGTTATCATTCGCTTTTGAGTTAAGAAGCTTTAAGATATCCGCGATTACTCTTGCTCGCTCCCGAAACGGGCTTTCCACAATCGAGGGTTAAGGATTGGTGAACAACGGGTAGTGATTTGCGGCGGCTCCGCCTTTTCGTATGTACGTTTTTGGCCAAGACCTCAGGCCAAAGGAGCGAGCGCAGGGCCGCTACTCGGCGGCCTGCTGCCCAGACGGAAAAATGCCCGGCACTTGGCCGGGCACTTTCGCTTGCCTCACTTCTGGTGAGTTACTTCCTTTTGGCTCTCTTCTTTGCCGCCTTCTTCGCAGAAGACTTCCTTGCTGACGATTTCTTCGACGTCTTCTTTGCTGCTTTCTTAGCTGCCGAACGGGTACCTCTCTTCTTGTTCGGTTTGTTGCTGCTCGCCCTCTTGCGGGCTGCGGATTTCTTGGCAGACTTTCCGCCGCCAGCGCGTTTGCTGCTTTTCTTCGCGGCAGATCGGGCTGCGGCCTTTTTGGCCGGAGCTTTCTTTCCTGATTTCTTCGCCGGAGCTTTGGCGGCTGTCTTCTTTGCAGAAGATTTTTTCGCGGCCACTTTCCTGGCGCTCTTAGCCGGGGACGTCCTGGTCGGCATTTTTCGACTCGCGGGCTGGTCGTTCCCTTCGGAACGGAACGGCGATGAACTGACCGCCGCAGCCCTGCCGTGCTCTTCCTCTTCGTCGTCTAGGTCATCATCGTCGTCAGAGGAGAGGGAAACAGAAATCTCTTCCTCTTCTTCCTCTTCATCAAAGTTGCCTTCCGTGTCTTCGGGGAAGGCTTCGGTCTCTGGTTCAAAGTCGCTGTCGCTGTGCGCGTGGAATCTGCGATCGTCTTGCATTGGAATTGCCCTCCGGGCCTAAGCCCCAGCATCTGTATTCTGCATGCCTTATCGCGGCAATAAAAAATAAATGCCCGCGCCGCGAATTATAGCAACAGCACGCAACGGCTCGCCATTAAAACGCTATTGTTCCTGCGAGAGGATGAAATATTTCGCCCGATCATTGCCGTTCCGGAAGGGTAGCCGCAGTACTTGCCTGATCGGGGTGGACCGGGAGCACAGGCCGGCGCACCTGGAAAAGCGGGAGAAAGCCCTGTTTTATTGTCAAAACGCGCAAGCACCGACGAAGCTTTGATCCTTTATGCTTGGCAGATACAGCGGCTCGTCAGCCACGATGCGAATTTGCAGCTGCCCGTGTTTTCGGCAATTTGCGCGCGGAATTTTTCGTTGTCCGGCCGCTGGATTTTCGCGACTGATGAGAGCCGCGGGAGTGAGACGATGCACCCCGACGACGTCCCCGACGGGAGGCTATATGCGCGGGTTCGGCAACGTAAAGTTTGCGTCCAGCCGGGAGGGGCCCTTCGATCACGGAGCGGCGGAGATGATTCCAGCGCCGCAATTGAGTGACGGTCACGCCGAAGCGGTCGGCGACTGTTACCAGCGTGTCTCCGTGACGTGCGCGGTAGAGGGTGGTGTTTGACGACGCGGAGGTCGGAGCCACAGGCACGATGACGGCATCGACATTGCTGAGATCCGTGGTGGAGCTTAACTCGTTGACGTTCGCGATTTCGGAGACGGAGACGTGAAAGGAGCGAGCCACCTCGGCGAGTGTTTCATCGGGGCCGAGGGTGTGATAACGCCAGTAGCGGCGCTTATCGACGGGTACACCGGCGATGCCTTTCTCGAAGAGCTCTTTAGTGCCGGCGGGCAGATGCAGATCGAAGGACTCATCGGGTGGAGTGGCTCCGCGCAAGAGGCTGGGATTGAGGGCGGCGATTTCCTGAGGAGGCGCGCCGACGAGATCAGCTACGAGCGGCAAGCCCACGCTGTAGTCGGTCTTGACGGTGTCTATGAGGAGCGGCGGATCGGGAGTGAGGTCGTCGAGTCCGTACTGATGGGGATTTTTCGCCATGATAGTGACGGCGAGAATAATGGGCACATAATTCTTGGTTTCCCTTGGCAGATTGTTGCGTTTATAAAGCTCCCAGAAATCGGCAAAGCCGGTGCGCTGCACGGCGCGCTGCACGTTGCCCGCGCCCCAATCATAGGCGGCCATGGCGAGATACCAGTCACCCATCTCCTTGTAGAGGTACTTAATGTAGCGCGCATAGGCGCGGGTGGCCGCTTCAGGGTCGAAGCGCTCGTCGTACCAGGCACTGCGCGCCGGAGCGAAGGCGTCGCCCGGCATGAACTGCCACATGCCACCGGCACCCGAGCGCGCATTAACGGCCTGAGTGCGGAAGCCGGACTCGGCGACCGCCTGATAAATGAGGTCCTGGGGAACGCCTTCTTCCTTGAGCACGCGCTGGATGATCGCTTCGTAACGACCAGCGCGATCGAGGGAAGAAACGATAGTGCCGTGGCCCGGCTTATTCTTTGAGAAGAAGTTGATATAGCTGGCGACGTAATCGTTCATAACCAGGGGCAGATCGGACTGTGTGGTCCTGACCTGCGCCTCGGCTTCGGCGCGGATGGTTGGATCGATGGGGAAGGTTACGTCATTGGCCACTCCAACGGGAGTGGGCTCAGCCGCCGGCGCGAGAACGTTGCCCTGCTTGAGCGCATCCATCTCCAGGGTGTTGACGGCATCCACAATTCGGTCAAACTCCGCGCTGAGATCGGGATTGCTCTTGATGTCGATTCCGCAGGTCAGCATCTGGTCAACCGCATAGTCGAAATTTGATTTCGCGGCGGCAAGATGGTCGTCGTGGTAATTGGAGAGGCCGTTTTGGTAGGCGGCTTCGACGTTCTGAATAATCTGCGCGACACGCCGCTGCTGATCGGAAGACTGAGGCGCATTCTGAGCGCACAACATCGTCGGCATGAGCAGAGCGAGAGCGGCGGCGAGAGCGGCTCGAAAAACAACCATTGAGGGAGGGTCCGTTCGGACTATTGTAGCGTCCGCGAGTGGGCGGGCGGCAAATCGCGACTTTCGCAGATCGTAAAACGAAGGAGATGAAAAAGATAGCTCTATTGAAATGCATATTTGATCAGCGATTTGCCACTTGCGCGGGAACAGCGATAGCCATATCGAGAGTCCCGAGGCGGCAGGTGGCGGTGTCGGTGACTCCGAGGCGGAGGCGGTAGCGTCCGGGCGGAAGCTGGAGCTGCTGAGTGAAGGCGATGCCATCTTTCAGGATGGTCTGATACTGTGCGGGGTCGAGGTCAAGGTTGAGAACGCCGGAGGTCTGCGGCGGGGACTCGGGCTGGGGCTTAGGCTTGGCCGGACTGTCGCTGAAGGCAACGAGCGTCACGATCAGTTGACCGCGACGGTGGTCGTCGGCGCTGGGAATCAGGTTCAGGCTGGCGCCGTTCAGGACGGAGTGCACAAGAACGCCTGAGTGCTGTGCGTTGGGCGGCTCGACTTTGGATTGCAAGGCGAGCATGGTGAATTCGGGCGTGTCGGGCTGGAGCGCGGCGCGCAGTTCCTGTGCGGGGTTCTGGATTGAGGGGCTGTCGGGATAAGCGAAGTAGCCTCGGCGGTAGGCGAGCGAATTGCCGGTTTTTGTCAGCTCGACGCGGATGCTTCGGAACTGCTTGTTCCACTTCTTGCTTTGTGGCTGATAGGCCAGAGTGTAATAGTTGGAGCCGTCATCTAGGTTGCGCCGCATCTCTCCGGCGAAGTCGTTGGTGCCGACGATTGCTTGGCCGCCGGTCTGGTCGGCGATAGTATTCATGGTGGTCTTGAGGTTTCCGCGCGCGAAAAATGGAACTTTGAATTCGGGCAAGTTCGCGGAGGTCCCACCGAAGGCGGCCAGTGAAGGCCCCAAGTCCAGCCCCAAAACACTTACCGGATAAACGGCGATTCGAGCATTGGCGAGAAAATTCGTCATTTTCTTCGCATCCACGGAAAGGGTCTGTCCCCAGCCGCCTATTGTTGTGTTCAATGCAATGGGAAAGCTCTCGGAAACCCAAAAAACATTCTTGCGCCCTTCATATCCGCTCATTATGTGCGCAAGTTGGGTGAGTGCTGCAATCGTCGAGTATGTGCGCAGGCCGGCATCGGAGTCCTGGGTTTGGACATTGTCGTCCATTGCCGTTGCGCCAGATGGGCTGTGGCCTCTAGGTGAGCTTTCCCTATTGAACTCCGCGGCGGCGTTCTGTTCCTGCTGCACTTCTTCTCTTTGCGGCATCTGGCCCGCGCTAACAGGCTTTAGCATCTTCGCTGCATCGGCGAGCAGCTCGGGGCTGCCAGTGAAGCTTTGAATCATCTGGAGCTTGTCTGTCAGGGTAAATAGCAAGATGCGACGGCCGGGCGGCAGCGCGCTGAGAAACTTCAGCATCTGTTTGCGGGCGACAACTTGATTTGAAGTAGATGTGTTGAGCAAGTCTAAGAGAAGGATGGTGATGGCGTCGGCTTGGCCGGGTGTATTGGTGTTAGAGAAATCGAGAACGGAAACAGCTTTTGCAACCCGCGCGGCGGGATTGTAGACGTGCTCGGCGAAGTAATCGATCTGTTGCGGCTTGCCGTCTTCCAAGACATGGAAATCGTTCTGCTTAAGGCCGTGAACGATTTGTCCGGCGCTGTCGCGGACAATGACATCGACATACACGATGCGGCTGGTGACCTGAATGGTCGGAGTGGAGTTGGCGGGCTGGGCCGCAGCGAACGCTGGAAGCAGCAGGGCGGCGAACAGCGGCAGAATGCGACGCATCAGGACTCTCCGTGCCGGAACATTTCTCAAGACGGATAAACAAAGAGAATAGTCGCACTGAATGCTTAATGGCGAAAGCTCCGGGGGCAATTCACGCTCTAACGCGATGATAAACTGAGGTATTGGAGCAGTCTCTTCCGCTGCATACACTGAAGGCGCTCTTCCTCTCTTTTCTCGCATGGACAATAAGCACATACGAAATTTCGCTATTATTGCGCACATCGATCATGGCAAGTCCACGCTCAGCGATCGTCTGCTGGAACTTACGGGTTCGCTGACGGCTCGAGAGATGCAGGCGCAGGTGCTGGATGTAATGGACCTGGAGCGCGAGCGCGGCATTACGATCAAGGCGCACTCGGTGCGGATGATTTATCCGGCGAAGGACGGACAGACATATCAACTGAATCTGATCGACACGCCGGGGCACGTGGATTTTTCGTACGAAGTATCGCGGTCGCTGGCGTCATGCGAGGGCGCGCTGCTGGTAGTGGATGCTTCGCAGGGAGTGGAGGCGCAGACGCTTGCGAATGCGTACCTGGCGATAAACGGTGGGCTTGAGGTTATCCCGATCATCAACAAGATTGACTTGCCGAGTGCGGACATTGCGCGCACGCAGGAGATGATCGAGCAGGCGGTGGGCATCGATGCCACCGATGCGATTCCGGTGAGCGCGAAAACGGGGTTGGGCGTGCCCGACATCCTGGAGGCGATAGTGAATCGGCTACCACCGCCTTCCGGTGACGCGGAGGCACCGTTGCAGGCGCTGATTTTCGATTCATGGTTCGACGCGTATCGCGGCGTGGTGGTGCTGGCGCGAATTGTTCACGGTCGGCTGCGCAGAGGCATGCGGATTCGTTTGATGGCGAACGGAAAAGTGTTCGACGTGGATTCGCTGGGCGTGCTAACGCCGAAGCCGGTGGAGATTGAAGAGCTTTCGGCGGGGGAAGTGGGATTTTTCATCGCGACCATCAAGAACGTGGCCGATACGAAGGTCGGAGACACGATCACGGAAGACGCGCGGCCAGCGGCGGCCCCGCTGCCCGGGTTTGAAGATATCAAGTCGATGGTGTTCGCCGGGCTGTATACGGTGGATTCGCATGAGCACACGCTGTTGCGAGATGCGCTCGAAAAGCTGCGACTCAATGATTCCTCGTTCTTCTTTGAGCCAGAGAGCTCGGCAGCCCTAGGGTTTGGATTCCGGTGCGGCTTTCTCGGGCTGCTGCACATGGAGATTATTCAGGAGCGGCTGGAGCGGGAGTTCGACCTTGATCTGATTACGACTGCTCCCGGCGTTCGTTACAAGATCACGTTGACAGGCGGGACCGTAGTGGAGGTGGACAATCCCTCGCGCTGGCCTGATCCCACGGAGATTGAAACCATTGCGGAGCCGGTGATCACGGCTATCATTCTGACGAACGAGGAGTACGTTGGCGGGATTCTGAAGCTCGTGGAGGAGAAGCGGGGTCGCCAGAAGAATTTTGAATATGTCACGCCGACGCGGGTGATGATCACGTACGAGCTTCCGCTGAATGAGATCGTGCTGGACTTCTATGATCGGCTGAAGTCGGTGTCGCGCGGGTATGCGTCGCTCGACTACCACCTGTCGGACACCTGGGATTCGCCAATGGTGAAGCTCGACATCCTGGTCTCAGGCGAGCCGGTGGATGCGCTGTCGATCATCGTGCACCGCGACTTCGCGTATGATCGCGGGCGCGCTCTTGTGTCGAAGATGCGCGAGCTGATTCCGCGGCAGATGTTCGAGGTGGCAATCCAGGCGGCGATCGGGTCGAAAATCGTGGCGCGGGAGACAGTCAGCGCGCTGCGCAAGAACGTGCTGGCGAAGTGCTACGGCGGGGACATCTCCCGCAAACGCAAGCTGCTGGAGAAGCAGAAGGAAGGCAAGAAGCGGATGAAGCGGATCGGGAAAGTGGATATTCCGCAGGAGGCGTTCCTGGCAGTGCTGAAGATCGGCGAGGAGAACTGACCGTTCAGGTACACGCGCCTTCGGCGGGACTGGCCGTCCAGGTACACGCGCCTTCGGCGGGACTGGCCGTCCAGGCACACGCGCCTTCGGCGCCCATGGCGAGAGAGCGATAGTGGCACTCCCGCTGGTCGAGGATGGGTGCTCGCGTGGTGCTCGCGATCACGACAGCCAAGTTGGCTCCTCGCATTTGGTCTGAGGGCTTGAGATCGCAACAGAGCAGCGACAGCCTGTCTCGTAGTTGACGCACCCGACGATGGGGATGGGCGGGCAGTGGTCGAGCGCGAAGTCGCGCGAGCTGGCGAGCAGGCAGGTGATGCAGGCACCCTCGCAGGAGTTCTGAACCTTGACTCTGATCCTGTGGGTCTGGTGCTCGGCAATCATCTGGTCGACGAACTGCTGAACCCTGTAGGCCGCCACGAGGTTCTGGACGGCGGCGTCTCTAGAAAGCTGATGCGGCCAGATTAGTTTTGGGCTCACGAAGCGGCCCATGCGCCGCGTTGCTCCGACGAGACAGGCGAAACCCGCGGCGATCTGAATCTCGTCCCGCTCACGAGGGGTAAGGAAGGCGAGACAGGGCGGATCGGTCTCCATGACCTGCGTCAGGAAGTGAGCTGGCGGAACTGTCCGCTGCTCAAGCGGCTTCGCTCCCTTCCAGAACGAGACGGCATCAGCGTAGCGCCTCCTGCGCAGCAGCGCGGTAAGTTCAGGTCCGAATTCCAAATGCGGTATCCACATGGGGACTTGCCAATTAGAAGCCGTTTGCTACGAGGTAGTCCACTGTGAGTTCAAAGCCCGATTCCTGCTTCTGCTGGAGGGCCAGCTTCATGAGGACATCGGCCTCGATGTTGACGTGTGCTCTGGTGCTGAGCGTGTGCAGATTGGTTGCGCTGTAGGTGAGCGGGAGGATGGCGATGGTCGCGACGTTGCCATGGCAGCGGGCGATGGTGAGGCTGATGCCTTCGAGGGCGATGGAGCCTTTCTCGACCATGAAGGGGCGCACGCTCTCGGGGACTTCGACCTTGAGCCACCAGTCGGTGCGGTTGGGGTCGATGTCTGGATCTACGGGGTTGAGCTCGCGGAGGATGCCGACTCCATCGACGTGGCCTTGGACGATGTGGCCCCCGAGCGGGGTTCCGGCGAGCGCGGGCAGCTCGAGGTTAACGGTGGCGTGCGGGTGGAGATGGGCGAGGGTGGTGCGGGCCACGGTTTCGGCGGCGAGATCGGCGTGGAAGGTAGTGGCGTCGATGTCGAGGGCCGTGAGGCAGACTCCGCTGACGGCGATGCTGTCTCCGGTCTTGAGTTTGGGGGCGAGCGTAGGCGCGGCGATGTGGATGCGGCGCGTTCCGGAGCCCTCTTCGATGGAGAGGATGGTTCCCGTGGCTTGAATCAGGCCAGTGAACATAGGCTTAGGTTAACTCCACTGGAGCCCAGGGATCGCGGAGCCAGATTTCGGCATGGAAATCAGGGCCGGATTGCCGGAGTGTGGAGCGGATCGGGTGGACGGGCGAATCGGAGTCAAAGAGCGGGACAGCCTTGAGGCCAAGCATGATCGGAGCAAAGAAGAGGCTGAGCTTGTCGGCGTAGGGGAGGGCGGCGGCGTTGAGCTGTGCTCCGGCTTCGAGCATGGCGGCAGTGATCTCGAGTTCGCCGAGGCGCTCGAGGACGCGCTGCAAGGAAACGCGGTGGGAGCGGGAGTCGGGCTCGATCTGTTCGACTCGGATGTGGAGTGCTTCCAGGGCGCGGCGGCGCTCGGTTGTGGGTGTGGTGCAGAAGACGATGAGGTCGTCGTTGGCGGTCTGGACGAGGCGGGAATTGAGGGGCAGGCGGAGGGTTGAGTCGAGGACGAAGCGGAGGAGCGGGCGGCGGCGCGGTAGTCCGCTGCGGTCGGTGAGGAGCGGGTTGTCGGCGAGCACGGTGTTGATGCCGGTGATGATGGCGTCCGAGGCGTGGCGCATGCGCTGGACTTCGGCGCGCGATTCGTCGCTGGTGAGCATGACGGATTCGCCAGGAGCGCGGGTTTCCGGCGCGGGGGCGATGCGTCCGTCGAGCGAGAGGCCGGCCTTGAGCGTGAGGAAGGGAAGGCGCGTTTGGATGTAGCGGGCGAAGCCGTCGTTGAGGTCGCGGGCTTCCTGCTGCATGACACCGACGTCGACGGCGATTCCGGCGCGGCGGAGGCGGTCGATGCCGCAGCCATTGACGGCGGGATTTGGATCGGCGGTGGCGATGACGACGCGGGCGATTCCAGCGGCGATGAGCGCGTTGCTGCAGGGGCCGGTGCGGCCGGTGTGGCTGCAGGGCTCGAGAGTGACGTAGGCGGTTGCGCCTTTGGCTTCGTGGCCGGCGGATTTGAGCGCGGCGACTTCGGCGTGGTCGAACTGATCGTAGATGTGGAAGCCTTCGCCGATGAGCTTTTCGTCTTTGACGAGAATGCAGCCCACGGCGGGATTGGGCGAGGCGACTCCGATGGATTTGCGCGCGAGTTCGAGCGCTCGCGCCATCCATACTGTGTCAGCTTCGGGCGCTTGTTGGTCGTTCATGGCGTGATCAGGCCGCGAGCAAGGATTCAACGAAGGCTTCGCTGTCGAAGGGGAGCAGGTCATCGATCTTCTCGCCGACTCCGACGTAGCGGACTGGGAGCTTGAGCTCGCGGGCGATAGCGATGGCGATGCCGCCCTTGGCGGTTCCGTCGAGCTTGGTGAGGACGATGCCGGTGACTCCGGCGGATTCGGTGAAGAGGCGCGCCTGCTGCAGGCCGTTCTGGCCGGTGGTGGCATCGAGGACGAGGAGGACTTCATGCGGCGCGTCGGGGATGAAGCGTTGGGTAATGCGGCGCATCTTGTCGAGCTCGGCCATGAGATTGTCCTTGGTGTGTAGGCGTCCGGCCGTGTCGACGATGAGGTAGTCATTGCCGCGCGCTTTGGCGGCGTTGAGAGCGTCGAAGAGCACGGCCGAGGGGTCGCCGCCCTGGCGGGACTTGATGAGATCGACGCCGCTGCGCTGGCTCCAGACCTCGAGCTGCTCGATGGCGGCGGCGCGGAAGGTGTCGGCGGCGCAGAGCAGGACGGTTTTGTTCAGCGCGCGGAAGTGCGCGGCGAGCTTGCCGCTGGTGGTGGTCTTGCCAGTTCCGTTGACGCCGACCATGAGGATGACTTCAGGGATGGTGGCGACGGCGCGCGGCGGGCGCTGCTGCTCATCGAGGATGGACTTGAGTTGTTCTTTTAACAGGAGCTTGAGTTCAGTGCCGTTTTCAATCTGCTTACGTTTGGCGCGATCGCGCAGGGCCTCGAGGATTTCGGATGCGGTATTGACGCCGATGTCGGAGGCGATGAGGGACATTTCCAGATCTTCGAGCGCGCTTTCGTCGATGGTGCGAGTGAGCGAGAGAACGCCTTCGATGCGCTCCTCAAAGTTCTCGCGGGTGCGCGAGACGGCCTGCTTCATGCGGTCGAATAAGCCCTTTTTGGTCGGTTCTTCCGCTTCTTTCAGGCTGCCGAAGAGAGTCTGGATCATGGAACCAGTTTACCGCGGACATTTGCAGTTCCCAGTTGCTGATCGCCCTGACGCTGACTGCTGTTATCCGCCGTGGAGTTCCCAAAGACAGAGTTCCGGGTAGAGGAGGCCGGCGAGTCGACAGCGGGCGGCTTGCGATTGACCGAGGAGAAGTGGATAGCTTCGAGCTCGTTGAGCGGTCTTCCCGTCTCTTCGCGGAATTCTTCACTCAAGCTTTGCTTAATCGGGCCACCATCTGAGTTTTCTTCGGGCTGGGTGGGGGAAACCTCTTTCTCTTCCTGGTCGTTCTCTTCCGGGGCGTAGCGGGGTAGTGCGATCTGCTCGCCTTCAGGGGTAAGGACCATCTGATAGATCTGGTGGATGGCGGGTTGGGCGGCGAGCCGGGGTTCTTCGGTTTCGGTCTGGGTTTCGCTCTGGGTTAGGGGCTGGTTCTGCTGTGCCCGGGCCTCGGCGGCTTCGATTCTGGCGAGATTGCTCATTTGGGCACGCATGACGTTGGTGAAAGCGTTGGCGCGGCGAGGGTCGATGGCTCCTTCATTGAGTGCGTTCTGGACAAGGAAGAGGTTGAGCTGAATGGCCTTACGATCTTCGGGATAGGCGAAGGGCAGGAGCTGGTGCACGCCGCTGGTGGCAGCGCGGCGGGGCTGAGTGAGGGTTTTTCTGACGGAGTCGTGGTGACGGCAGAAGAAGGTTCCGCCTACGGCGGCCCCGCGACAGAAGCGTCCGTCGAGGAAGGTATGCCGGCAAAGTTCGATCATGGTGATTTCCTTTTTCTGCCTATGTAATCGGCGTTGTTGAGCTTAGTGTTTTGCTTCTTTGCAACTGATGGAAAACAGGCTACTTATGCTATGTAATAGAAAGATCTTTGGGTTAAAGGTGCGTGAAAATGGAAAGGGCGCGGCTTTTGGCTGCGGGACTAGCCCTCCAGGCAACCGCGCTTCGCGCCTCACCAAAAAGCGAAGGCGCAGCTTTTGGCTGCGCCGTTGTGCGAAAAATTCTGTTTTTTGGGTCTCTATATCCAGTATAGCAGTTTGGGATAATTCAACTGCATTTGGAAGTTGCTGAAATAAGAGAGGTTAGGTGCGAAGGGGGCTTGACAAGTTTTTGTAGGAACCCGGCATCGGAACCATCTGGTATTTCCCAAGGTTTCGCGGTTGTGCTTCCTCAGTTCCGGTTCACGTTTTCGCCCGGCCGCTGTTGCTCGGGCGCAGCGAAACCGGACCGTTTTCCAGAACGGATTGGCAACACGTCGATCGCCAGTCTCTTCATCTGATCCCAGTTTGGCCGGTTCTTGTCGTTGTAGCCGGAGCACTCACGCACGGTAAACGGTACCGCGATATTTGGAGACAAGTTGGTGCAGACCACCACCATCTCCGATTCACGATAACCAGTCATGATATGTGCCCAACTGCAGGTGCGACACATTGAAACCGTACCGACGGGAGTTCCTCCTTTAACGTTGATCTTGCCCATGGCAAGTTCCTTTCTATCCGGCAGAAAAAACCGGCTAAGTGAAAGTCGAGTGATTACGCACCAGACTTGTTCTGATTTGCGCGCTGACACTGCCATGCACGGGCTCGGAGAACAGGCACTCCCGGCAAGGAGGCTTTATGCGCAATGATCAGCAGTTATTCGGGGGTTAGGCGAAAGATAGAAATGCCCGGCGACCGTCGCAAATATCTATTTGCGGCAGCCTACGCATCAGGTTGCGCGTTATGTAAGTCATCGGGCGTTCTCCTACGCAGAGGATACTTTGCGTAGGATAAGGAAGAAAAGCAAGCGTTGAACTGATGACTCGTCGTGGGACTATTCGTCGCGGCCGGGGCGGCCCATCAGGTCCTGGATGGCTTCGCGGGGATGTTTGCCGTGGTAGAGGATGGCGTGGACTTGTTCGGTGATGGGCATTTCGACGTCGTGGCGTCGGGCCAGTTCGAGGGCGGCAGAGGTGGTGAGGACTCCTTCGGCAACTTTGCCATGGAGTCCGGCGAGAGCCTCAGAGAGGCCGCGTCCTTTGCCGAGCTCGACTCCCACCCAGCGATTGCGGGAGAGCGAGCCAGTGCAGGTGAGGACGAGGTCGCCGAGGCCGGAGAGTCCGGCGAGGGTTTCGCGGCGGCCTCCGCAGGCGACGGCCAGGCGTGTGATTTCGGCGATGCCGCGGGTGACGAGGGCGGCGGTGCTGTTGTGTCCGAGCGCGAGTCCGGAGACGGCTCCGGCGGCAATGGCGATGACGTTCTTGAGCGCGCCGCCGAGCTCGACTCCGATGACGTCTTCGTTGGTGTAGAGGCGGAGGGTGGGGCCAGCGAATTCGTGCTGGATGCGCGTGGCGGCAGCGAGATCGCGTGAGGCGATGGTGACGGCGGTGGGCGATCCGGCGGCGACTTCCTGGGCGAATGATGGGCCGCTGAGCACGGCGATATGGATGCGAAGATCGTGGGCGGCGAGCGCATCTTCGATGACCTCGCTGATGCGCATGCCGGTCTGATCTTCAATGCCCTTAGTGGCGCTGACGATGATCTGCTTGTTGTTGAGGTGTGGCGCGAACAGCGCAAAGGAATCGCGAACGTGGTGCGAAGGCATGACGCTGAGGATGATGTCGGCGTCGCCCAGAGCTTCGCCGGCGTTGCTGGTGGCGGCGATGGAGGGCGGAAGCGGAACGCCGGGGAAAAACGCGGTGTTTTCTCCGACTGCGCGTATGGTTTCGGCGACCGCGGGGGAATGGGTCCACAGGCTGACGGAATGGCCGCCGCGCTGCGCGAGATTAAGGGCGAGGGCGGTGCCCCATGCGCCTCCACCCATGACGGCGATGTTGCTCATGCGTGCGTTGGCCCCGGTGTGGAATTCTTGCCGAAGCGGTATTCGGTCCCGTTGAGCAGGCGACCGATGTTCCGCTGGTGTTTGGCGATGACGATGACGGGCACGACGAAGATGACGGCGATGAGCAGGGGACGGTAGGGGGTGTGCGGAAGAGCGACGGCAAAGATGGGAAAGGCGATTGCCGAAAAGATGGAGGCGAGGGAGACGTACTTTGAGAGCGCGAAGACGACGATGAAGACGGCGAGGGCGGCGAGGGCGGCAAAGGGGGCAAGCGCAAGGAAGACGCCGAATGCCGTAGCCACGCCTTTGCCTCCTTTAAAGCGCAGCCAGACGGTGTAGATGTGGCCGAGGATGGCGCAGAGGGCGGCGATGGCTTCAGCATTTTGCAGCGGGACGGGCGCCATGCCGGGGGCGAAGACGATGCGGGTGGCGAGCCAGACGGCGGCGAATCCCTTGCAAGCGTCGAGGATGAAGGTGAGGATGCCGAGTTTTTTTGCGCCGGAGCGGACCACGTTGGTGGCTCCAATGTTGCCGCTGCCCTTGGCGCGGATGTCTTGTTTGAGGAAGAGGAGGACGAGCAGGAAGCCGAAGGGGATGGAACCGAGAAGATAAGCAGCCAGTCCAACAAGAAAATAAGTGAGCGCGTGCATCGCGCTTAGTTTAGCAGTTGGAGATTTGCGCGATTGCTATTCTGATCGCATGGCGCGAGGCGGCTTGAGCGAGAGCGAACTGATTGCGGCGATCCGCGGGCGGGCGCTGGGGGGATTGAATCGGCGGCGGGGTTCGGGCTCGGGCTTGCGGGTGGGGATTGGCGACGATTGCGCGATCTTGCGCGTGAGGCCGGATGAGGAGTTGGTGGTCACGACGGATTTTTCGCTGGAGGGCGTGCATTTCCGGCGGGAGTGGCATAGTCCGGAGTCGGTTGGACACAAGTGCCTGGCGCGCGGGCTAAGCGATGTAGCGGCGATGGGCGCGCGTCCGGTGGCGGCATTTCTTTCGCTGGCTGTGCCGGAGGAGTGGGGGGCGGCGCGGAGGGGAGGGTCGTCGCTCCGTAGATCGTGGGTGTCGCGGTTTTTTGATGGGCTGCTGGCGCTGGCTGAGAGCTATGAGGTTCCGCTGGCGGGCGGAGACACGGCGCGGGCCGCGGATGGAGCGTGCTTTGACATTGTGGTGCTGGGTGCGGTGAAGCGCGGGCGCGCGTGGCTGCGGTCAGGCGCGAAGGCCGGCGATGCGATTTACGTGACGGGCGCGCTGGGTGGGGCGGCGGCGGAGTTGGTCGAGCTGGAGCGGTCGAAGCGGAAGTTTGCTGGATTGCGGACGGCGGCGGCGGGACACCCTCATTTGTTTCCGGAGCCGCGGTTGGGGGTTGCGGCGCGGCTGGCTGCTTTGGGGCGTGTTCATTCCGCTATAGATGTGAGCGATGGGTTGTCGACCGATCTGGCGCATGTGTGCGAAGAGTCGGGGCTGGCGGCGGAATTGGATGCGGCGGCGATTCCGGTGCATGCATTAGCGGTGGAGGCGCAGCGTGAGGGGCGGGTGGGTTCGGCGTTGGATTTGGCTCTGCATGGCGGGGATGATTATGAGCTGCTGTTTACTGCTGCTGCTGGAGCAAGGATTCCACGGAGGGTTGCGGGCGTCGAGGTGCGGCGGATTGGGCGGATGGTGCGGGGAAGGCCGAGGCTGTGGTTGAAGGACGAGAGCGGGCGCAGAGAGATTGAGGCGCGGGGGTGGGAGCATTTCGGAAAGTCGCCATTGCCTATTCACTGCGAAAACTTCCTAAGTTAGCCGGTGGGGTTTGGCCGTCCTCGGCATAACTTCCGTATTGCCGGTGATACCGCAAATCTCACATCCGATTAGCCGACCTATCGGGACCTAGCGTAACGACTGATCTCGGGAATCTGTGAATGTCGGCAAGTACAGAAGAAACGAGCCATGTCCATGGCGCCCTATTTGAGCGAGAGGATCACGTTCTGGACAAGGCTAGAGATGGTGTCTTCGGCCTCGGGCGCGCCGATGATCACGAGGGAAGGGTGGGCCGCGAGATTCCGCTTGTCGAGCTGTATACTGAGAATCTTCTTCGTATTGACGGACGTGAAAAGCCGCGCGGTACCGCAGATGGTGATGACTTGGCTCTCCTTGAGATGTTCGAAGTCTTCCCGTTTGGTGATCGTCATACCTGTGCCGAGCTTCGGCCCAATAACCGGGACGATGGCTCCCTGGAACGCTGCCAACCGCTTCGGATCGTTGAGAATCCAATGCAGCAGATGGGAGTAGGTTAGGTTCCAAGCCATGACAATTGCCGAACGGAATGCGCGGACCTTGTACACTTTGATGGCTTCAGACAAAAAGAGGCGCTCTGCCTCGTCTGGCAAATGCCCGGGCAAGTCATTGAGCAGCTTCGATACGGCGATCGTAGTCTCATGGGCACCGTATTTCTCGGCGAACTTCTGGCGGGTACTGTGTTCTAGCTTGTAGCGGCCCTTTTCAGGCAGAAGAACCTTGGGCTTCTTCGCCTGCAGCCGGTTGAAATTCTCGCTGAGATTGGGTGGATGGATATGCTGGTCGACGTAGCAGCCGCGAACGTCTGCCTGGGTGAATGCGGTCTGCTCCCCAAAATGATGCAAGTACCAGCCGAAGTGCAAGATTTTGTCTGGGTCTGAAAGGGCGGCAAACCCTGGCACCGCAAGCACAAATTCCGTGAGCGTCATTCGGGTAGCGACTTAACCACGGCCTCGCCCGTCGGATTGATCACGTATTCGCCCGCAGATTCACCCTTGCGAATAAGATCTTCAGATAACAAGTTGTGAAACGGCTGATTCCAGTCGTTGAATCCGACGTTCCAACCGACCGTCTTGTAAAACGTGTAAACCTTATCGCGATTCGCAGTAGGAGTGGAATTGACTTCTTTAAGCCAGTAAATGGCGCTCAGATACTGACGATTCTTGCTCGCGGGTGCTTTCTCAGAGGCAAACGCCTTTGCGGCGTTGCCGTCGCTGATGAGGTCGTGCATATAAATGGGCGCCTTCGTTTTCTTCGGACGCGAAGACTTCGATGCCTTCTGAACAGGAGCTTCCTCCTCGCCCTCATCGCCAGCTTCGGTTTCGATACCGGCATCCTCCTCTTCCTCTAGGCGATCTTCTTCCGCCTCGGGCGGAAGAATCTGCGCAGCAGGCTTGCCGTTGGCGAGCTGCCGCATGGTAGGCGCGACAGTGGGCCTTAAGGCGGAGGTCAGGGCCTGGGATATCTCAGATATGCTGCCGTCAGTGAAATCTCCCTCGAATACCACAAGGCGGAATTTATTCGATTTTTTAATCGGTTCTGCCACTACTTTCTTCGGGGCCATAACATGAGATTATAGGCAAAAAAATGGTGCAATTATTCCACTCGCCACCACCCTGAGCAGCGAAGGCCTTTCCGATTATGCGGATTAGTATCGAGAAAGGCGCTTGGGGCAATCGTCCGGTCGGTCGGCCATTCGGAATTAATTCTGTAAGCTTCCGACAGCAGTTCCACAACCCCAGCGGATTGGTATTGGTTGAGTCTCGATAGCATGCAAATTGATAAGCTCGAACTATGAGGGAAAAGAAGACGCGGGTTCGGTTTGCGCCCTCGCCGACGGGGTTGCTGCATGTGGGCAATGCGCGGACGGCGCTGTACAACTGGCTATTCGCGCGGCACACGGGCGGAGATTTTCTGCTGCGGATTGAAGACACGGATGTGGAGCGCAGCGAGGAGCGGCATGAGACGCAGCTGATGGAAGACCTGCGCTGGCTGGGCCTTGAGTGGGATGAGGGGCCGGGAGTGGAGGGTCCGCATGCGCCCTATCGGCAGTCGGAGCGGCTGGGGATTTATCGCGAGCATACGGAGCGGCTGCTGCGGGAGGGCAAGGCGTATCGCTGCTTCTGCACGAATGAGGAGTTGGAGGCGGAGCGGGCGCGGGCGGCGGCGGAGCATCGTCCGCAGGTGTATTCGGGGAAGTGCAGAGGCATTGACGCGGAGCAGGCGGCAGAGCGGGCGCGGCTGGGCGAGCCGTTTGCGGTGCGGCTGAAAATTCCGGAGCATCCGCTGCGCTTTCATGACATGGTGCGCGGAGACGTGGAGTTTGCGAGCGAGACGGTGAGCGATCCGGTGCTGGTGCGGTCTGGTGCGCGAGGAGCGGGGGGCGTGCCGGTCTACAACTATGTGGTGACGGTGGACGACGCGCTGATGGAGATTACGCATGTGATTCGCGGCGACGATCACTTGTCGAACACTCCAAAACAGGTGGCGATTTATGAGGCGTTCGGATGGAACACGCCGGAGTTCGCGCACCTGTCGACGATTCTTGGCAGTGACCGCGAGCGTTTGTCGAAGCGGCACGGGGCGACATCGATTGCGAGCTTTCGTGAGATGGGGATTCTGCCGGAGGCGCTGGTGAATTATCTGGCGCTGCTGGGTTGGGGCGCGGAGGGCGGGACGCGGGAGACGTTTACGCTCGAGGAGTTGACGCGGGAGTTCAAGCTGGAGCGGGTGACAGCTTCCCCAGCGGTGTTTGACTGGGCGAAGCTGCACTGGCTGAACCGGCACTATATGAAGCAGGCGGAGGTGTCTCGGCTGGCGGAGCTGGCCTGGGATTATTTTGAAAGCGCGGGCTTTTTGCCCGCGCGGGCGGGAGCTTCGGCGGAGATTGCGGCGTGGTTCGAGTCGCTGGTGGCGGTGTTTTTGCCGGCGGTGGATCAGTTGGACCAGTTGCCAGCGAAGGCGGAGATTGTGTTCCGGTTCGATGCGGAGGCGGCGCGGGAGAACGCGGAGAATGCGGCGGTGCTGGCGACGGAGATGAGCGCGAAGGTTCTGGAGGCGTTTGGGAAACGCGCGCTGGCGTCGGAGAGTGTGGGGTTGGAGCAGTTCAAACTGTGGATGAATGAGATCAAACCGGAAACGGGCGCGAAGGGCAAAGAGTTGTTTCATCCGGTTCGGATTGCATTAACAGGGTCGCACTCGGGGCCGGAGTTTGATAAGTTGATCCCGGTGATTGAGGCGGGCAGCAGGCTTGATCTGCCGATGCATGTGCTGAGCGTGCGCGAGCGGGTGGAGCAGTTTGTTTCCGCCCCATCACGCGAAAGGCGGCGGTGATGGGAACTCCGGGTGTTGCAGGGGTATTGGCGACGGTCGATCTCACGTTTGCCCATGAGTGGACGGCGGAGATTCTGCCGGAACGGCCTTTGATTCTGCCGCGGCGGCAATTCGTGTATCCCCACTATGCAGAAGAGGTGGAGCGCGGCGCGCTGGAGGTGATGGTGCGTCCGGCGGATGGGGAGCCGTTTCTGGGAACGTTTGCGCTGGGGTTTTCCGATCCGGCTGCGCCGAGCGGATTGTGGAGCTGCCCTGATCCGCATTGGATATGCGTGGTCTCGGGCGGGTATGCGTATCTGGTGAATACCAGCAGCCCGGATGAGTTCGCGCAGGTGGAGTATCGGCCGGTGCTGGAGGTGCGCGCGCTTGCGGAGCGAGGGCTGCTGCTCTTCGCGGGGCATCGTGCGCTGCTTGCGTGCGGCGTGGCAGGATTGGCGTGGCAGACGGCTCGGATTTCCTGGGAAGGCGTGCGGATTACCGGAGTTGAGGGAAGCTGGCTTTATGGGATGGGGTGGGATTTGCGCACGGACAGCGAGGTTCCGTTCAGGGTGGATCTGGATACCGGGGAGCACATCCTGGGAGGTTAGGGCTCGATTTCAGGACAATGAATAGAAGCTGAGGATGGAGTCGCCTTGCTTCAGGGTGCGATAGCGGTGGAGTGCGCCATAGGAGTCGGCGAGGTTAAGCTTTTTGAGGTGTTCGGCTATTACGATGGCGCCGGTGGAGAGGAGCGGGCGGCATTCGGAGCCGAGCAGGTTGAGCGTGGATTCGTATTCGGCGGCGCCGGAGTAAGGCGGGTCGAGGAAGATAATGTCGGCCGCGCGTTCCGATGAAGCGAGACGCTTGAGGGCGGCGGCTACGCTGCGGGTTTCGAGCGTATAGCCTCCGTGGATGGAGAGCGATGACAGGTTGGCGCGAATGGCGCGGAGGGCCGGTTCTGCCTTCTCGACGAAAATCACCTCATTCGCGCCGCGGCTGAGAGCTTCGATGCCCACGGCTCCGGAGCCGGCGTAGAGGTCGAGGAAGACCGAGTCAGATATTTGCGGGGCGAGAACGTTAAAGAGGGTCTCACGCAGGCGGTCGCTGGTGGGGCGCGTGTCCTGGCCAAGTGGCGCGACGAGCGGGCGCGAGCGAAATTGTCCGGCGATGACGCGCATGGCCCAATCGTAGCAAGCCGAAGCTTTATACAAGCCTCTACAATAGACAGAGTACGAAAGGCAGGTCGGCAGAGAGCGATGCGAGCGTGGTCATTCCCACTGGGGCGCTGGTTCGGAGTGGATATCCGCATTCACATGTTTTTTGTGCTGCTGCTTGGGTTCTGTCTGCTGTCCACCGGGGTGTCCGGAGTGGCCGCATGGCGCGGCTTTGCGCTGTGGATGGCATTGCTGCTGACGGTTTGCGTGCGCGAAATTGCGCGGCTGATTACAGCTGCGTGGAACGGGCTGAATATCCGCAGCATTCTGCTGTTGCCTATAGGGGGACTCTTCTCCTACGCGGCTCCGGAGAGCGCTGAGCGTGCTGCCGAATCACGAGTGCAGATTGCGTTGGCGCTGACCGGGCCCGCGGCGAGCCTGCTGTTTGCGGGAATGATTGCGGCGTTGATGATCGGAGCGGCACCCAGCGTTTCGCTGACTGCGCGTCCGCTGATCACGTTCAACCACATCATGCGCTCCACAGTATGGCTCAGCGCAATTCTGGGATTGCTGCATCTGGTGCCCGCGTATCCGCTGGACGCCGGCCGCGTGCTGCGCGGCAGCTTTGTGCGCACGCGCGGCGCGGCTCAGGCGACCAAGGCGGCATCGGGAGTGGGGCAGGGTTTGGGCGCGCTAGCGATGGTTGCCGGGCTCGCTCTGCTGGCGTTGCCGAACAATGGAACAGCCGCAGGACTGGGACCGTGGCTGATCATGGTGGGATTTTTCATCTTTATCGGCGGGCAGCTTGAGGACCAAGGCGTAGTTTTCCAGTCTGTTGTGGAAACGGTGCGCATGCGCGATGTGATGCTGACGGAGTTCTCCACCATGTCGCCGTCGGACACGCTGGCGGACGCGCTATTCAAGTCGATTCACAGCCTGCAGGACGAGTTTCCGGTGGTGCGCGGAGCCAATCTTGTCGGCATTGTTTCGCGCCAGGGAATTCTGCAGGCGCTGCGCAGCGACGGCAACGGATATGTGCAGTCGATCATGTCGCGGTCTTTCCAGGTAGCGGAGCCGGAAGATTCGCTCGGGCTGATGATCCGGCGCATTGCGGGTGGCCGGATGTCGCTGGTGCCGATTTCTGAGCGGGGACGCATTGTGGGGATTGTGACCTGGCAGAACCTGAGCAGCAGCATGGGCCTGCTGGCCGAGCATCGGCGCTTCGAGCGCGAAAACTGATTGTGGGCGACGAAAGTAAACCGGAGTTGAGGCCGCTTGCGCCGGGGCTATACCTGGTTGCCACTCCCATTGGAAATCTGGAAGACATTACGCTGCGGGCGCTGCGCGTGCTCAGGTCTGTAGATCGGATTGCATGCGAGGACACGCGACAGACACAGAAGCTGTTGAACCACTTCGGGATTGAGAAGCCGACGGTGAGCGTGCATGAGCACAACGAGGCGGCTCGCGCAGGGGAGCTGATGGCGGAGCTTCGCGCGGGCGGGCGCATTGCGGTGGTGAGCGACGCGGGGATGCCGGGAATTTCTGATCCGGGGATGTTGCTGGTGAGGGCGGCGATTGAGGCAGGAGTTGCGGTGTTTCCCGTTCCCGGGCCGAATGCGGCACTCAGCGCGCTGATTGCGTCGGGGCTGGGTTCGGACGAGTTTCTGTTTGTGGGCTTTCTGCCGGCGAAGGCGGGAGCGCGTCGAACACGGCTGGAGGAACTCCGCGGGAGTTTTGAAAAAGCGGTGACGCTGGTGGTGTATGAGGCGCCGCATCGGATTGTGGAGACGTTGGTGGATGTGGAGGCGGTGTGGGGCGGCCTGTGCCGGGTGGTCCTGGCGCGCGAGCTTACGAAGATTCACGAGCAATTTCTTCGCGGAACGGTGGCAGAGGTTCGGGCGCAGCTGGCCGACCGCGAGCGCGTGCGTGGCGAGATGGTCCTGCTGATAGAGACGCGCCCTCTTGCGGTGAGCAGCGGTGCGGAGCCGGTGCGGGAGCGGATCGCGGAATTAATGCGCGCTGAGAATTTGAGCGAGATGGATGCGCTGAAGCGGGTGGCGAAGGAGCGCGGAGTTTCAAAGAGCGAGCTGTACAGAGAGTTGCAGCGAACCCGCGGAGGGAAGCGAATTTCCTAAAAGCCGGGAGCTGGTGGCTGGAGTAGAAACAACAGGTCTTTTACTTGGTTGCGCTCCGATCAGGGATGAAAAGTTGTTTTGGTCGAATCATCGCGCAGCGGCCGGTTTAAGGGTGGCGGGCGATGGCGACACGGGGGATTCCCTGGAGATCGGGGATGAATTCAATTTGGCTCCATTGCGCGAGGAGTATCGCGAGCGCCGATTGCTGGCCGTGGCCGATTTCCATGAGGAGCAGGCCGCCGGAATTGAGGGCTTGCCAGGCTTGGGGGATGAGGCGCTGGTAGATGTCGAGTCCTGAGGGGCCGGCATAGAGCGCGGTGTGCGGCTCGAAGTCGTGGACCTGCGGCTCGAGGAGTTCGAATTGGGGGACATAGGGTGGGTTGGAGACGATGGCGTCGAATGTTTCGCCGGCTACTGCGTTGAGAAGATCGGATTCGAGAAAGCGGATGCGGCTGGTGAGATTGTGGCGATCGGCATTTTGTTGCGCGATGGTTAACGCGGCGGCGGAGGCGTCGAGGGCAGTGATCGCGGCTTTCGGCAGATGGTGTGCGAGAGCGATGGCGATGGCTCCCGAGCCGGTGCCGATGTCGGCGACGCCGAGCGGGGCGTTGTGTGGGACGCGGTGGAGAAGAGCTTCGACGAGGTGTTCGGTTTCAGGACGAGGGATGAGCACGGCAGGTGTGACGCGGAGGGTGAGCCCGTAGAACTCCTGCTCGCCGGTGATGTACTGGATGGGCTCGTGCCGTGCGCGGCGGATAAGCCATTGGTCATAGGTGGATAGCTGTTCGGGCGTGAGCGCGGTATCGGGATGGGTGAGGAGAAGGACGTGGTCCCCGCCGGTGGCGCGGAGGAGGAGGAGCTCGGCGTCGCGGCGGGCGGTGGGTAGATACGCGAGGCGGGCGATTCCGTGATCAAGGGCGGTTGTAAGGGTCATGGGTGGGTGGCATGCAACAACTACAAAGAAGCATAGCGTGTGCTGACGTTCCCTGAAGTGGGACCTGCAATGATGCATTGGCGCGATGAAATCAGCTTTCACCCTCGGTGATATGATCGGGGACAGTTTCCCCCATACAGGCCCAGGCAATATCTCGCCCCTAACTGGAGGTAGTTGCATGCGCAAGTTCATGCTCTTGATGTGTGCCTTTGGGGTCTCCTGCGCTACGTTTGCCCAAACAAATCGGGGATCCTGGGAGAATCTCGGCAAGGTTACGCCGGGCCAGAAGATTCAGATCTTCGAAATCACCGAGCAAAAACATTCCGGAACCTTCGTCAGTGTTTCAGATTCGGCCATTTCCTTCACCGACGCCGCAGGCTCTGAAAGCGTTCCGCGACAAAACGTTAAGAGCGTAAAACTCCTGAACAGCAGCCACCGTTTGCTCCATGGCCTTATTGGCGCAGGAATGGGCGCCGGCGCGGGAGGCGGGATCGCCGCGGCAGCATGGGAGCCGCACGGATTCGCCGGCGGCAAAGGGACCGGGGCCGCGGTGGGAGCGGTGATCGGTGGAGTGAGTGGCCTGATCGTAGGCGTTCTGCTGCCCTCGCATGACACCATCTATCGTGTGAGTTCACACTAGACCGTCATCCGAAGCCGAAGAGGCTCCCACTTGTGGGAGCGCGCAGACCAGCCTCAATTACAAAATGTACCTCGACAGGTCCTGGTCTGTGACGATGCTGGCGACCATCTGGCGGACGTATTCGGGGTCGATGACGGCGACTTTGTCCTTGCCGGTCGGTGACTCGCGTTCGCTGATTGGGAGCGGGACGGTGGCTCCGAAATCAGTAGAGGCGGCGAGCTGCAGGCCACCCTCTTCGCTCTTCGGCCATGACTTGGTCAGATCGGGAGCGAGGAAGCTGATTTCGTCGAGCACGCGCTCCATGATAGTGTGGAGGCGGCGCGCGCCGATGTTCTCCGTGGTTTCATTGACGCGGAAGGCGAACTGGGCCATCTCTTCAAGTGACTCGCGGGTGAATTCGAGCTTGAGGCCTTCGGTTTCAAGCAGCGCGGTGTACTGGCGGGTGAGCGAGGATTTGGGTTCGGTGAGGATGCGGACAAAGTCCTCCACGGTGAGCGAGTGCAATTCGACGCGGATTGGGAAGCGGCCCTGGAGCTCAGGGATGAGATCGCTGGGCTTGGAGACGTGGAAGGCTCCGGCGGCGATGAAGAGGATGTAATCGGTGCGAACCATGCCGTAGCGAGTGTTGACGGTGGTGCCTTCGACGATGGGCAGGATGTCGCGCTGGACGCCTTCGCGGGAGACGTCGGGGCCGTGGCCGCCTTCGCGTCCGGCGATCTTGTCGATTTCGTCGAGGAAGACGATGCCGGAATTTTCGACGCGCTCAACAGCGGCGCGCGTCACCTGATCCATGTCGATGAGGCGGCCTTCTTCTTCCTGGATGAGGTACTCGAAGGCTTCAGAGACCTTCATTTTCCGCTTCTTGGTACGCTGGCCGAAGATGTTGGGGAGAACGTCCTTGAGGTTGATGTCCATCTCTTCAACGCCCTGATTGGAGAGGATTTCGAAGGACGGCATGTTGCGTTCACGGACATCGATTTCGACGATGCGCTCATCGAGCTTGCCTTCGCGGAACTGCTGGCGAAGCTTTTCACGGGTGCGCTGGTGCGAGTCGCTGCTGGCGGTGGTGTTGCCCTCGATCAACTGCGGGCCCAAGTGGGAGGCGGCTGGCTGGACGGGCGTGGGGGTCGGCGGCGGAAGCAGGAGATCGAGTATGCGGTCTTCTGCGTTGAGCTCGGCCTTGTCTTCGACCTCTTCGAGCTTTTCCTCGCGGACCATGTCGATGGCGATTTCAACGAGGTCCCGAACCATGGATTCAACATCGCGGCCTACGTAGCCGACCTCGGTAAACTTGGAGGCTTCGACTTTGAGGAAGGGCGAGTTGGTCAGCTTGGCGAGGCGGCGTGCAATCTCGGTTTTTCCCACGCCGGTGGGGCCGATCATGATGATGTTTTTCGGCATGATCTCGTCAGCGATCTCAGGCGCGAGCTTCTGGCGGCGCATGCGGTTGCGCAGGGCGATGGCGACGGCGCGCTTGGCGGCGTTCTGGCCGACGACGTACTTATCGAGCTCGGCTACGATTTCCCGCGGGGTGAGTTCTTCAAGGGCGAGTTCCTGGTCTTCCGCGGTTCCGGGTAAATAAATGGCCATTGTGCCTGCCTCCTTTGGGCGGCTTGCGAGCTTTCAGGCGTGCAGCTCTTCGATGGTGATCTGGTCGTTGGTGTAAATGCAGATTTGTCCGGCGATGCGCAGGGATTTCTCGGCGATCTCGCGGGCGGGCAGCTCGGTGTTCTGGAGCAGGGCGCGGGCGGCAGCGAGCGCGAACGATCCTCCGCTGCCGATGGCGGCGATGCCTTCATCAGGCTCGATCACATCGCCCGATCCGCTGAGCAGGAATGTCTGGTGCGGGTCGGAGACGATGAGCAGGGCTTCAAGGTTGCGGAGCATCTTGTCGGTGCGCCACTCCTTTGCGAGTTCGACGGCGGAGCGGCCGAGATTGCCGGCGTACTGCTCCAGCTTGCCCTCGAAGCGGCTGAAGAGGGAGAAGGCATCGGCGGTCGAGCCGGCGAACCCGGCGAGGATTTTGTCTTGATACAGGCGGCGGATTTTGCGCGCGGAGTGCTTGATGACGGACTCGCCGAGCGTAACCTGACCGTCTGCGGCCATGACCACGCTGTTGCCGCGACGTACGCACAGCACGGTGGTGGAACGGATGCGCGGGGAGCGAGCGGATGCTGGGGAATCGAGGTGGAAATTGGCGCCGGAAGTGACGCCCAGAGGAGCCTTGCGCTTCGACATTCTGTATTAAGTATATCGCGGCGCCAATTTCTTCTCCGGCCCAGCATGGCCGCTGCTCTGGCGGCTAAACCCTCGCCTGTTTGGCGGCGAAGGCGCCGATTACAGGCAGCTTGAAGAATTCCCCCTTGCTCGCTTTAATCAGCGCGACCAGCCAGCCGATGAAGAAGGCGATGCCCGCAACCATCTCGATGAGCATGAAGAGCACAAAGATGAAGGGGATGAAATGCAGGATCACGTGCAGGATCATCATCGAAATCCAGAATGCAACCCAGACAACGGCGAGGGCAATGTTCTGAATCGAGTGGAAGCGGACGAGCGGGATGCGCTTGTAGGGGTCAATGAGCAGGAAAATGATGGAGGGAATAATGGTGAGGTAGGCGATAGCGGCGGCGGCGTTGTCGGACAGTCCGCTGGCCGCAGGTGTGGCGGGGATTGCAGCAGCGCCAGCGCCCGCAGGGGCAGCGGCAAGTGTCGTTCCGCAGAAATTGCAGAAGGCGCCAGAGACTTCCTGGCGGCAGGATGGGCATTGCATGGGATTTTCCTCTCGCGGTGGTTTTTTCCGGGTGAACAGGAGAGAGGGCGGCTCGGAATGCACAACAGGATACGCCTGCCGCTGGGCGGTTGTGGAAAATTAGTGAAATAGCCGGAGAAACCCGATGATTTATATACCAAACCCGAACAAGATTAGGATATGCTTCAACTAATCTCAGCAGGTGTAACTGAATGAACGGTATTACATTGCGCGACCCCCATGTGCTTGGAGCTCTTGCTGCCGCAGGTCTGTGTGCGAGCGGTGTTATTGCCTGGTCAAAATTGCGGAAGCGGCCAACGGAAGAGGAGCTGGAGCGGCAGCGGCGGCAGCACCTTGTGAAGACGGGCCGGATAATTGACGGCACGATCATTGATACATCGGATGTGGACGAGGTTACGAGCGGAAAATCGGGCGGGATGCAGCTGATTTTGTATAAGTATGAGATTGCAGGCGTCGCTTACGAGTGTTCGCAAGAGGTTACGAATCTGAAAGAGCACGTGAATATCCACGACTGCCGGCTGTCATTTCCGTGTTCGGTGCGCTACGACCCGCGGCGGCCGGTGAACAGCATTGTGATCGCGGAGAACTGGACCGGGCTGCGGGATACAGCCAACTCGGTGCCGGTTCGCGTACTTCCGCGCAAGACAAGATCGGGAGGAACACCTGCGGTGTCGGCGTATGCGGAACTGACGACGGCTGCGGGCGTAGGCGTGGGCGACGGGGCGCACTAGATACCCTCCCTATGCTGCAATTTGGACTTAACCCGCCTTACCTCCAAGCGGATTGAAGCGGTCCATATAGCCCTCGTACACTGACGGCATGCATCTTCATGCGCCTCCGACGGCAAAGATGCAGCGGGTGCTGCAATTTTCGCTCGCGGCAACGCTGATCTATGTAGTAGTTACTCTGGTGGCCGGGCTGCGGGCGCATTCGCTTGCGCTGGTTTCGGAAGCAGGCCACAATGCGTCGGATGCGCTGGCGCTGCTGCTGTCCTTCGTTGCCGTACATTTCCAAGCGCGTCCGGCTACGGACCAGAAGACGTTTGGCTACCAGCGGGCGGGAGTGCTGGCAGCTTTCCTGAACGCGCTGGCTTTGATCCTGGTCAGCGTGTGGATTGGCGTTGCGGCGGTCCACCGCTTTATGGAGCCAGTTGAGTTACAGCCTCAAGTAATGATGCTGGTGGCGGCGGCGGGCGTAGTAATGAACGGCGCGATAGCGGCGCTTCTGTGGCGCGTGAGCCATGACGTGAACATGCGTAGCGCATTCGTGCACATGCTGGGCGACACGCTTTCGACTGCGGCGGTCATCGTGGGCGGCGCGGCAATTTTGTTTACGAGCCGAATGTGGATCGATCCAGCGCTTTCGCTTGGGATTGCAGCGATGATTCTGTGGTCGTCGATAGGGATCGTGCGCGAGACGCTGAATATTCTGCTGGAGGGCACGCCGCGGGGGCTCTCGCTGCATGAGATTCGCGGCAAAATGGAGGCCATTGCGGGCGTGGAGGATGTGCACGACCTGCACGTGTGGAGTCTGGGATCGCAGACGCACGCGCTGGCCAGCCATGTGACGATCGCGGATATTCCTCCTTCGGAGAGCGCGCGGATTCTGGATGAAATCAATGACGCGCTGCTGAGGAATTTCCATATCCATCACACGACGATTCAGTTCGAGCATGTGAACTGTCCGGTGGCGCACGGGTGCGTGATGCCGGTTGAGGTTGTCAGCTCACACGGGCATCATCATTAGCCATCAGCGTTCGGCGGCTTTGTCCGGCTGGGAGTGGTAGATTTCTTCCACGCGGGCGAGGGTGTCGATCTCGCTCACTGGCTTGTCGTCACGGATGCGGACGATGCGTGGGAAGCGCAGGGCAAAGCCGCTGTTGTGTCGTTCCGAGCGCATGACATTATTGAAAGCCACTTCCAAAACTTTGAGCGGTTCGACGGAGCGGAATCCCCCGAAGTTTTCGAGGGTGTGCTCGTTAAAGAACTTCGTTAGGTCGGCGATTTCGGCGTCTGTCAGGCCGGAGTAGGCTTTGCCCACGTTCTTGAGCGAGTCGCCGTCGCGCACGGCAAAGGTGTAGTCGCTGAGGACGTCGGCCCGTTTGCCGTGGCCAAACTCGGCGCCGGTGACGACGACATCGAGAGTGGCAAGTTCGCGTTTGAGTTTGAGCCAGGCGAGGCCGCGGCGTCCGGGCTGGTAAGCGGAGGCGAGGTCTTTGAGCATCACGCCTTCGTTGCCGCGCTGACGGGCTTCTGTGTATGCGCGGTCGAGCTGGTCGGCGGTCTCGAGACGTGCGGCCGGAGCGAGCATGAGGCGCGGGTAAGCCGCGGCGGCGCTTTCGTTGAAGAGCGTGGATTGCTCGCGGTGCGTGGGGTTTGCGGTGAGGTGCGCGTGGCATGCGATCAGGTTTTCGAGTTGCGCGCGGCGTTCGGAGAGTGGGGACTCGAGAAGCAGTTTTTCGCCGCGATAGAGAAGGTCGAAAGCCATGAAGATGACGGGAGTCTGCTCAAGCATTTCGGCGGGGACGCGCTTGCGGCCGAGGCGCTGCTGGAGCGCGGTGAAGGGAAGCGCTCGATTTTCCCGGGGGTTCCAGGCGAGGATTTCACCGTCGAAGATGAGCGGTTCGGTAAGTTGCGCCAAGGATCCGGTGAGTTCGGGAAAGCTCTCGCCGATGTCTTCGCGGTTTCGGGAGAAGAGCTCAACACGGCCGGGCTGGTCGGGATCGCCGAAATGGAGCTGGGCGCGGATGCCGTCGTATTTGTCTTCAAGGATGACATGGCGCAGCGGGGAGGCGGTGTCTCCGGTTTCGTCGCGGAAGCGTTCGATGGCCTTCTCGACGCTTTCGACGGGGCTGGCGAGCATGAAACCGAGCGGGTGGAAGAGCTTCATGGAGGCGCGATCGAGAGTGCCGGAGGCGGCGAGGGTGATAACGACGGTGAGGTCTCCCTGGAGCATCACGGCGCGGCGAACCGCCGCGATTTCCGCGCCATAGGCCGCGGCGATGGCTTCTTCGACGAGACTTTGCTTGACTCCGGTGCGCATGTCGCCGGAGATCAGCTTGATGAGGTACTTCGCTTCGATGGGGTGAGCTCGGCGAAGGAGATCAAGCAGCAGGGGAAGTTTGGCAGCGGGACCGCGCGCTTCAGCGATGGCGGCGAAGGCCTGCTCGACAGCTTCCAAAGTGAGGGAACGGGAAGCGGGTTTGTGGCTGGTGAGGAGGTCGCGTGCGGCGCCGCCGAGGTCTCCGTGGAGGCGATAGGCCGCGTGCATGGCGGCGGGGCTGGCGTGGCTGATTTCTGCGAGTGCTTTGGAGAGGAGCGAGCCGCCGGCGTTGAGGTTGCGTCGGTCGGTCTCGGCAAACGGAGTTCCCGAGAGATAGAGCGCGGTGAGAGCGGCGTCGCGCAGGGTGAGGGATCGAAGGACGTCGGCGATGAGGGCGCGCTTTTCGAGTTTCTTTGTCGTGGCGGCGAGCGCTTCGCAGAGTTCGGCGAATTGGAGGAAATGGGACATCAGCTGAGAAAAGCCATTCTAGTAGATGTTGTTTGCCAGGATTGTTGGTGCTACTATTCGCGCAACGTGGCTGACTCAGTCATCTCCGCGACATCTATCTCCGGCAACCAGGAACCCGCCGCCGAGACGCTGGCGAGACATTCTTTAGTAGTCCGGGTGACGCACTGGATCACGGCTCTGTGCTTTTTTGCGCTGCTGGTCAATGGGGTTGAGATTCTGTTGTCGCATCCGCGCTTCTATCTTGGAGTAACCGGGAACGTCCTTTCCAAGCCGCTCTTTCAATTGCATGTGCCGTCGTCGCGAGACATGGTAGTGACGGGCTACAACTATGTTCTTCCCGACCAGAATGGATGGAGTCGCTACCTGCATTTTGAAGCGGCGTGGTTTTCGATGTTGGCCGGAGTTGTCTATATTGTGTGGGGCTTGTTGAATGGGCATTTCAAGCGCAATCTGCTGCCTGTGGGCTCGCGGCGAGACTGGAAGATGGTTTTGCTGGATCACCTGCACTTTCGGCGGTCGAATGGGGAAGCTCCGTACAACCCGCTGCAACGGCTAGCGTATTTCTGCGTGGTGTTTCTGCTTTTCCCGCTCGCCATCTGGACTGGTTTAGCCATGTCGCCAACCGTTGACGGAGCGTTCCCGTGGATCGGGGAAGCGGTTGGCGGACGGCAATCGGCGCGCACGATTCATTTCTTCGACGCGATTGCGCTGACCGTGTTTGTGATTGTGCATGTTGTGATGGTGGCGCGCTGCGGATTTCTCCGGCGCACGCGCGGGATGATTGTTGGGGGCGCAAAGTCGGACGAGAGCGAGGAGGAACTGCCATGAATCCAATCACGCGTCGCAGGTTTATCAAGGCAGGGGTTACGGCCGCCGTGGGAGCCTCGGGAGTCGCTGCCGTGGATCGGATTGCGCGGCGATATGGGCTGATTCCTCCGGACGCGGGCACTTTGTATGGACCGGGCGAAACGCTGACCTATGCGACGCAGCGGCTGTTTATGCGCCACACGCTCGCGCATGAGTATTCGCGCAGCCAGATCAGCCAGCCGCCGTTCCCGAATGAGATCGGTAAGCTTTCGGATGAGTACAAGCGCATGGAGCAGGCGAGATTTCGCGACTGGAGGCTGAATGTAGACGGTCTCGTGGCAGAACCGGGATCATTCTCGATGGCGGAGATTCGCAGCTTTCCGGTGCGGAGCCAGATCACGATGGTGGCTTGCGAGGAGGGCTGGTCGTATGTCGCTGAGTGGACCGGCGCGCCGCTTTCGCATCTGTTGAAGCTGGTGGGAGCGAAGCCGGAAGCCCGGTATGTGATTTATCGGTCGATCCAGAAAGAGTGGTGGGAGAGTATCGATGTGGACGAGGCGAAGCACCCGCAGACGCTGCTCACCTATGCCATGAATGACAGGGACCTGCCCGTTGCCAGCGGCGGCCCTTTGCGATTGAGAGTGCCGCGGCAGCTCGGCTACAAGAGCGTAAAGTTCATTACGCACCTGACCGTGGCGGATAAGGTGCCAGGGCTGGGAGGCCTCGCCTCGGACGTAGGTTATGCCTGGTATGCGGGGATATAGGGACTGCATCGTTTTTCGCGGACCGGCATCGAAGGCAGTAGAATAGACCTATGCGGCACACGCGCACCTTTCGCGCCTTACTCTAGCGGCTCCCGCCGCCGTTGCCATTTTCCGTCCATTTCCACTTACATTTCAAAGTGACAGCCGCGCCAATGCGGCGTGAGGGAACTCCCAATGTTTGAGCGTTTGGAACAGATTGAAGCGAGGTATGAAGACCTGGGGCGGCAGTTGGCCGATCCGGAGTTGATCGGGGACCAGCAGAAGTATCAGAAGGTGGCAAAGCAGCATCGCGACCTGGAAGGGGTAGTGGAGAAGTTTCGCGAGTATCGGCAGATCGCGAATGGGATTGCGGATGCGCGCGGGATGCTGCAGGAAAGCGATCCAGATATTCGGGAAATGGCAGCACAGGAGCTTGCGGAGCTGGAGCCGCGGCAGCCGGCGATTGAAGAAGCGCTGAAGCTGCTGCTGCTGCCGAAGGACCCGAATGATGAGAAGAACGTGGTGGTTGAAATCCGCGCGGGGACGGGCGGGGATGAGGCTTCTCTGTTTGCGGCGGAGGTGTTCCGGATGTATTCGCGATTTGCGGAACTGCATCGCTGGCGGGTGGAGGTGCTTTCGAGCTCGGACTCGTCAGTGGGCGGACTGAAGGAAGTGATTGCGATTATCGAAGGCGACAAAGTCTATTCGCAACTGAAGTATGAGAGCGGAGTGCATCGGGTGCAGCGGGTGCCGGCGACAGAGACTCAGGGCAGAGTGCATACATCGGCCATTACGGTCGCGGTGCTGCCTGAGGCGGAAGAGGTGGATGTGAAGATCGAGGCGAAGGACCTGCGGATCGACACGTTTTGCTCTTCGGGGCCGGGTGGGCAGTCGGTGAACACGACCTACTCGGCCGTGAGGATTACGCACTTGCCGACAAATACGGTGGTGAGCTGCCAGGACGAGAAGTCGCAGATCAAGAATCGCGAAAAGGGGATGCGAGTGCTGCGCGCTCGTCTTTACGAGATGGAAATGGAACGGCAGCAGCAGGCGCAGGCGAAGGAGCGCAAGCAGCAGGTGGGGTCAGGCGACCGAAGCGAGAAGATCCGCACATACAATTTTCCGCAGAACCGACTCACTGACCACAGGATTGGGCTTACGCTGCATCAACTGACGGAAGTGATGGATGGCAAGCTGCAGCCGGTGGTGGATGCGCTGATTACGCATTTCACTTCGGAGCGCCTGAAGGCAGAGGGGGAGACGTCAGTCTGAGAGCTTGAACCGGAGAATGCTGCAATTCGGAACTGTGACTCGGATAGGATTAGAGCAAGCCCGGATGGCGAAATCGGCAGACGCAGCGGACTTAAAATCCGCAGACCTTAACCGGTCGTGGGGGTTCAAGTCCCCCTCTGGGCACCAGCAAGCCATAGAGATATAGCTTACTAAGCTGTCTGCCGGAGCTAGAGCTGGTATTCGATCTCATACTTTCAATCAAATGGTGGCTCTTCTGCCGATCATCCACATTGCGGAGCATCGCCAGCATGACCAGTCCATCACTTAACTTCCGAACAGACGGGCAACGATATTCGCTGAACCGCGGTGGCCTCATTCGTAGTGCAGCGCCACCATCGGGTCGACACGCATTGCCCGCCGCGCGGGGACATAACAGGCCGCAAGCGCCACACAGGTGAGCACCAGGGTGACGCCAACAAATGTAAGAGGATCTGTGGGCATTATCCCATAGAGTAGCCCTGCCATCAGGTGCGATACGATCACCGATCCCACCAGTCCCAGCCCGGCGCCGGCCATCGCCAGTCCTAGCCCCTGACGCAGAACCATCTGCAGGATCGTCCCCCGTCGCGCCCCAAGCGCCAGGCGAATGCCGATCTCCTGAGTGCGCTCGCTCACGATGTACGAGATCACCCCGTAAATTCCCAGCGCCGCCAGCAGCAGCGCCGTTATCGCGAAGGCCGCCACAATATCCATCGAGAATCGTCTCTGCTCCAGCGACGCCGACACTGCGTCATCGAGCGTCTGCGCGCCGTAAACAGGCAGCTCCGGGTTCACGGATTGCACCATCGCCCGCACCTCTTCCGGGATCGCGCTCGCATTCAGGTCTCCACGCAGAAAGATGGCCAGCTCCTTGGGCGTCTCCTGGTACAGGCTCAGATAGATTTGCGGAATGCTCGGGTTCGCCAGCGACTCGGTTCGAGCATCCGCAACCACCCCGACGATTGTGATCCAGGTCTTGCTCGCACCTTGGCCAACCCCGGCCCTCCCACGGCCAACCTTCAGCCTCTTCCCAAGCGGATCCTCGCCCCGCCAGTAAGTCCTTGCCATCGCCTCGTTGATCACGGCGACCGGCGGCGCATTCTCGTCGTCACCGTCGTTGAACAGACGGCCCCGCAGCACCGGAATCTCCAGCAAATGAAAATATTCCGGCGTAACCTGCGACCGCTCTACCATAGGCGGCTGGTTGCTCTGTGTCTGGCGTCCTTCCACGATCAGCGCGCTCAGGTTGCGGTCGTGGTGCAGCGGAATCGACGGCTCCGCTCCCAGCGCCGCTTCCCGCACTCCCGGCAGCAACCGGCTGCGCCGCAGCAATTCGCGCGCAAACACTGCCTCCTGAGCAGCCGTTCCATACATGTCGGTCTTCGGATCGTTGGGGCTCGGCAGCCACAACTGGACCGACATCACATGCTGGGGATTGAATCCCAGCGGCGCCTTGTACAAATCCCAAAAACTGCGCAGCAGCAAGCCCGCGGCCACCATCAGCACCAGCGACAGCGCAAACTCCGTCACCACCAGCACGCGCCGCGTGCGCGCCTGTTCCGTGGAGCCCTTCGACCCACGCCCCTCGACCCTTAGCGTACTCGCCAGATTCAACCGCCCTGCCTGACTCGCGGGCGCCAGCCCGAAAGTTACCCCGGCGGCGATCGAAACCGCCAGCGCGAACAGCATCATGCTCAAGTTGATCGACAGATCGTTGAGCCGAGGCAGGCTTTCCGGAATCAGCCGCAGCAAGAATCCCTTGATGCAGAACAGAATCACGAACCCCGCCACTCCGCCCAGCAGCGAAAGCAGCAGGCTCTCCGTCAGCAATTGCCGCACCAACCGCTTGCGTGCCGCTCCCAGCGCCTGGCGCACCGCCATCTCGCGTGATCGCGCGCTGGCCCGCGCCAGCAGCAGATTCGCTACATTCACGCAGCCGATCAATAGCACCAGCGCCACTGCGCCCAACAGCAGGATCAGCGACTGCCGAACGTTGCCCACCACGTTTTCCTTCAGAGGCACCAACCGTACTGTCCACTTGCTTTCGGGCGGATAATCACCCGGAAATTGCTTCCGCAACGAAGCAACCAAAGCGTCGAGCTGGCCCTGCGCCGCTGCAACCGTCAACCCCGGATTCAGGCGCCCGACCGTTTCCAGGGGCAACCGCAAACTGCGGTTCGAGGCCCGAGCCTGATCATCCGAAAAGCCCAACGCCGCCCACTGTTCCGTATTCCTCTCGCCCACGGTTCGCCCCGGGTCGCGAAAACCCGGCGGCATGACCCCAATCACCCGATACAAATCATTGTCCACCCGCAAACTTCTTCCCACAATGTGCGGATCGCTCCCGAAAGCCCGCTTCCACAACCCGTCACTGATCACCACATCCAGGGAGAACCCCGGCGTTTGATCCTGAGGATCGAATGTCTGCCCCAACTCCGGTTTCACCCCCAGCATCGCAAAATACGGCGGCGACACCCCCTCATACTGCATCCGCGATGGCTGCGATACACCCGTCAGGTTCGCCGACCCGAAAATCTCCAGCACAAGATACTGAAAAATTCCCGAACGCTGCAGATCTTTAAACTCCGGAATCGAGATGCCCGCGTCCGCAGCGCCCGCGCCAGGCAGATCGTCCTCGATGCGCACCAGCTCTTCCGGGTGCGGGTAGGGCAGCGGATGCAGCAGCGTGGCGTCAACCAGGCTGAAAATCGCCGTGGTCGCTCCGATGCCCAGCCCCAAGGTGAGAATGGCAATTACGCTGAAGCCGGGCGACTTGGCCAGCATACGAATGGCGAAGCGAAGGTCCTGGAGCAAGGTTTCGAAGAAGGGCAGGCCCTGCTCGGCGTGGTAGTCCTCGCGGATCGCCTCTACGGCGCCGAACTTGAGGATGGCCTGGCGGCGCGCCTCGATGGGCGACATGCCGGCGCGCAGATTCTCGGCAGTCTGGAGGGCGATGTGCTGGTCGATTTCTTCGCGGAGGCGCTGATCCTCGCTGCGGCGAGTGATGAAATTGAGAGCCCGGGTGAGAAGACGGCGGAGAAATCTCATGGCAAATCCCCCGCTTTGATTTCGAAGAACCGCGCGATGATCGCCGTTGTTTGCTCCCATTCCCGGGTCTCGGTCTCGAGTTGCTTATGTCCCACGCGGGTGAGGCGGTAGAAGCGGGCGCGGCGGTTGTTTTCAGAGGCGCCCCACTCCGAAGCAATGGCGCCTTCCTGCTCCAGCTTGAGCAGCACGGGGTAAAGGGTGCCCTGATTGACGGCGAGAAGATCGCCGCTGATCTGCTCGATGCGGCGCGCGATGCCGAAGCCATGCTGAGATCCGAGGACATCGAGGGTTTTCAGGACCATGAGAGCGAGGGTGCCCTGGCGGACGTCTTGTTTTTGTTTCATATCCGGTAGCCCTTTGGGTTTCCAACACGGAGGATGACACACTTCCTTTGGGAAAGCAACAGGGAAAAGGGCGATTTGCCGCGGGCGTAAGGGCTGCAAGAGCAAGAATGAGGCAATACGGCTGATTTAAACTGCTGCACGGCTGCCAAAGAGTGGTAGCATGTAACGCAATCCGGCAGGTCCAGAAAGGAGGCACTGGCATGAAGCTGCTGCAATTGTGTGTGGCGGCCGCTATAGCGGCGGGAATGACAGCGGGTCCGCATGTCGCAAGGGCTCAGGCGCTGGGCGAGGCGGCTACTTTGAACGCAGGTGTTTCGACCGCTGGGTCGGCATCAGCATCGGTACTGGGCAACAGTCTTGGACGGACAATGAGAAACCAGGGAGCTCGCACAGCTTCGAGCAGCAAGACGTCGACCTCCGGCGGCGTCGTGAATCTGCACTGGAAACAGGAGAAACTCGAGCGCTCTACGGGGACAAAGCGGACGCAAGCGAACGGTAATGCCAAGGTCGGGAGTGAAAAGGCGCAGCCAGACTTTGTGATCTTAGGAGCAGACCCCCAAGATGCTGACTCTGAAGACGCGTCTGTGACGCAGCCCAAGGCGGCGCATCCATCTGCGAGCGAACCGAAGCCGCCCAAGCGTACGGGTTCGTCGGGCCAGGACGAAAAGAACTAGACTCCGGAGACGCTCGCGGATCTGATCATTGAGATTCCGACCAGGCCCTCAAGGGCTACGACGAACTTGAACCAATCCGGTAAGCCGGTGTCAAAAGTTTTCTCCGGTGCCGGCATTTATGGAAGGTATTTTGATCTGCCCGTGGGTGAGCGGCAATAAATGAGGGCGAATCCAATTGCAATGAGACCGACCAGGTGAAGCCTGAGGTTTGGCCGATTGCATCCGATAGATTGTCGAAATGAACTTACCGGTTAAACCGCCAGTATTGCCGATGCTTTCCAAGCGAGTCGCTGCAGTGCCGTCTGGCGATTCGTGGATTTATGAGCCGAAGTGGGATGGGTTCCGATCGCTGATCTTTCGGGATGGCGACGAACTGCTCATCCAGAGCCGAGACGAAAAGTCGTTGAACCGATACTTTCCGGAATTGTTGGAACCATTGCGGGCGAAGTTGCCGACGCGTTGCGTGCTGGATGGCGAGATCGTAATTGCGCAGGGCGGCGCGCTGGATTTCGACGCGCTCCAGCTCAGGATCCATCCTGCGGCATCGCGAGTGAAGCTGTTAAGCGAGCAGACGCCTGCGTCGGTTGTATTCTTCGATCTGCTTTGCGTGGGAGAGCGCGATTTGCGGAATGAGCCGTTCAGCGCTCGGCGCGGCGAGTTGGAGGGGGCGCTGTCGTCGGTTGCTCCGCCGATTCACCTGACGCCGGCGACGGAGGATCGCCAGGTAGCGATGGATTGGTTTCGCCGCTTTGAGGGAGCGGGTTTTGACGGGGTGATGGCCAAGCCGAAGAGCGGGACATATGAATCTGACAAACGGGTGATGTTCAAGGTGAAGCACGAGCGCGACTGCGACTGCGTCGTGGCTGGATTCCGGTGGTATAGGAAGGGCGATACGCCGGCGGTGGGCTCGTTGCTGCTGGGTCTTTATGACGATTCCGGCGCGCTCCAGCATGTGGGGGTGTGCGGAAGTTTTCCCATGGAGAAGCGCGTAGAGTTGGTCGAGTACCTCGCGACATATCGCGAGAATGCGGCGAAGGATCACCCATGGGGAGAGACCGAGAATGGCGATACGGCAAGGCGGATGCCCGGTGGGCAGAGCCGATGGAGCCAGGGCAAAGACTTGTCATGGGAGGCGCTGCGTCCGGAGCTGGTGGTTGAAGTGGCTTACGAGCACATGCAAGGCGACCGCTTTCGTCATATGGCGCAGTTTCGGCGGTGGCGCAATGACAAAAAGCCGGAAGACTGTACGTACGCCCAGCTTGAGGTTGTTCCCGCTCAAGAGCTGAAGACGATTTTTTCCAGTGGGCGCTAGATCAGGAAGGCTTCTTGGGACTGCGGCGCGGAGCATCACGTGTGGGATCGTCGTCGGGGTCAGGAGTTTCCTGCTGAGGCCGCTGCGCCTCGGGGACGTGGCGAAGGTTTACTCGTATACGAATCCAGGTAGAGGACCTGCCGCGCATCGAGTCGACGAGAACGTCGTCAACAGCCAGGAATTGCGCCGCGTCTGGATGATTGTTCTTCCATTTTTCGAGACCGGCCAATGCGGCCTCTTTGTCGGGGGAATTGGCGACAACCAATAGCGGCATCTTCGGCTGTCTTTTCTTTGGAGCGTTACCAGCCGCGCCTTCTTTTTTTGCGCGGGAACGGGAAGGAGCGACACGGGGCTGCTCGCCTTCCATCTTGCGGAAGTGAGGCGGCCAGGGAGCGTCGGCGAGGCCTGCGCTCTCATCACGGGCGGCGCGTTCCAGGAGCTTTTCAAGCGAGCCCGGCGCTTCGTCCATGTCCGCGTGAGGATCTCCGATTCCGGCAAACCGTTTCGGGACCGTCAGGACAGTGAAGTCGGCGGGATCGCAGTCAGGAACCTCATCCCAGCGAAGCGGCGTTGAGACACGCGCATCGGGGACGGGGCGAACGGAATATGCAGATGCTGTTGTGCGGTCTTTTGCGTTCTGATTGTAGTCGAGGAAAACGCCATGGCGCTCTTCCTTCCACCACTTCGAAGTGGCGAGGGCAGGCACGCGCCGCTCGATTTCGCGTGAGAGTGCAAGCGCGGCGCGACGCACGTCACTGAATGTCCAGCGCGGTTCAATGCGAACGTTGATATGCATGCCGCGCGAACCGCTTGTCTTAGCCCAGCCGCGTAGCCCTACCTCCTCGAGGAATGAGCTGACTTCGACGGCTACGCGACGGACGTCAGCCCAGCTTACGCCGGGGCCGGGGTCGAGATCGATGCGGAGCTCGTCGGGATGCTCGAGATCGTCGGAGCGCACGGCATGCGGGTGCAGCTCAAGGCATCCCAGGTTCACGATCCACGCGAGACCGGCGGCATCATTCACAACCAGCTCTTCGGCAGTGCGACCGGATGGGAAGGAAAGAGTGACGGTTCGCATCCAGGAGGGGTGATCGGCGGGCGCGCGTTTTTGATAAAAGGCTTCGCCCTCGGCTCCATTGACAAAGCGCTTAAGCACGAGCGGGCGATTGCAAATGCCGCTGAGAGCGCCAGGCGCGACGGCGAGATAGTAGCGCACAAGATCGAGCTTTGAGAGGCTGATTTTCCGGGAAAAATAGAGCTTGGCCGGGTGGGTTACTCGCACCTCGTGGCCGTCGATGGAAAGCAGTTCAGCGGAATCTTCTTTTTTCACGGCGCATGTTATGGGCAAACGCGCATTGCTCATGAGAATGGCGCGGCACAGAACAATGGGATGCAACTGAACCGAGTCGAGACCACGAGTTAAAGTGACGGACTTCAGCTAAGAGGCGAAGACGGTGCGGTAAACCGCAAGCAGCTTCTCTTTTTGAGCCGATGGCGAGTAGGCGCGACTGGTCTCGTGGGCTGCATTTGCGAGGCGCAGACGCAGTTCAATGTCGAGAATCAGCCGGCCCATTGCGTTGGCCAGCGAGGCGGCGTTTTTTGGCGGGACGAGCAGACCGTTTTCCCCGTTGGCGATCAGGTCGGGAACGCCGCCGACTGCGGTGGCAATTACGGGGACACTGAGGCAGAGAGCTTCGAGGACGGAGTTGGGAGTTCCTTCGGTGAGGCTAGGCTGGACCATGCAGTCGAAGAGAGCCATCCAGTCGCCGGGATTGCCTTGAAAGCCGGCGAAATATATCTTGTCGCGGAGGCCGTAATCCGCAGCCTGGCGTTCGAGGGCTTCCTGTTCGCGACCGTCTCCGACAACGATAAGGCGAAGGGGCCGCGCTGCACCGAAGATTGCGTTTGCTTCGCGAAAAGCGGAGATCATGAAGCGATGGCCTTTTTCCGCGCTAAGCCGACCCACTGAGCCGAAGACGAAAGCGTTATGCGGAATGTTGAGGCTGTCCCGTGTGACAGGTTGGTTGTGATCGAGCCGCGACCACGGAGGGAGCATGGCATTGGGCACGACGATAGGCTGAGAACGGCTCCGGCGGCGCAGCCTACCCACCTGCTCGGCCTGCTTGCGCGATACGCATACAACATGCGAAGCGCGGCTGAGCACAAAGCGTTCCGCCATTTCGTAGAGGACAACGCGCATGGTTTCCGCAGTCCACCCACGGAGGAAAGCGATGTGGCGGGTCCCGGTTTTGCGCGCGGCGAAGTATCCGACGACGTTCGCTTTGAAGCCGTGCGTGCAGAGCAGAACGCCTTCACGCTCCCTGAGTATGGCGGCGAGTTCGGAGACCAGCTCGAGGCGAGGGCCCCCCTGGAGGCAGAAGGTCGGGATGTTGCGCTCCTCGGCGCCGCGAAGAACCTCGGGCCATTCGAGTAGGTCGTGAAACGAGCCGATTTCGATTTGGTAGGGCGAGTCCTGCATGGAAACGGCATGGTGGAGGATCTGTTTTTCCGGGCCGCCAATGCAGTTGCTGCCGATCAGGTGTAAGACTCGGGGTTTCATTTGGCTTCTCCCGCGAATGCCCTGGGCGGATGAATGCGAGCCCACATCTGCAGGCATTTTTCATAAAGGGACTTGTCTTTTTCAGCGAATCCGGCCTGAACTAGAAGCGGTTCCTCCCAAGGAATGTCATGGTGAGTGGAGTCAAGCATTTCGCTGGGAATGCCCGATTTCCAGGCGAGCGGAAAAAGCGCAATGATTCCTCGCCGTCTCGCTTGATTCAGGGCGGGAAGAGAACGGCCAGCCAGTGCGGAGACCAACGATCCGATGAGATCGCGTGGTATTCCATGAGGCAAATGGCAGGTTTGGGTGGCGCGGGCGTTGATCTCAATTAGCCGAGTTCGCCCGGTTGCGTGATCGGTAATGAAATCGAAGCCGCACAAGCCGGAGAGGCGCAATCGCCGCACCAGGGTACGCGCGGCAGCGATCATTTCGTCGTTTTGAGATAGCTCGACCAGCGAGGCAGGACCCTTTGGTCTCCATGCGCGCAGGACGTCCAGCGAGATCGTGCCCAACAGCTCGCCTTTCCAGCAGGCGACGGCGACGTTCGAGTCGTCGCCATGAACAAAAGGTTGAATGCTGACGGCGCGGCGCCGCCGGCGAACCCAGGGAACTATGTGGTGCGGGTCGCGCTCGCAACATGTCTTCTTGATCACGTGAGCCAGGCCGACTGGAGCGTGCAACTTGCGCCAGGCGCGGCGTCCTTGCTCCTCCGTACGCACGATTTTTACGCCCTCGCCTCCGGAGGTTCCGTCGGCTTTGAGGACGGCGGGAAGAGAGTTTGTTGCGAACCAGCGGCTAAGGGCCTGCAAGTCGGGTATTTCTTCTGTCGGCAATGCCTCGATACCCTCGGCCTGGGCAGCGGCAAGGAACTTTGTCCTCGAAGAGACTATGGAGAAGCTATCTGGCTCTCCCATGGAACGGCTCAGGAGCAAACGAACAAAAGACGATGTGCTTTCGTCAATCGACGGCGCTTGCTCGTGAAGCCGATGGAGATAACCGAGAGCAACATCGTCGGTGGGCACGATGAGGTCGGGGAGCGACCTGCCAATAGCGGAGTGAAGTGAGCGGAGCGGCGCGAGCGCACCGAAGGGATGGCGGGCGGCGATATCCCGGATGAGCATGACGGGATGATTGGCCGGGCAGGCAATCTCAACCCTGCAGCCGGCGGCAGAAAAGGCCATGGCAAGCCGCGCGGCGGAAAACCACCGGCGGGTGGTAACGAGCAAAATCCTGGGCTTCATAGTCGGGCTTTCGTGCATAGCAAAGGCAGAATCGGCATCAAAGACTGCACGGAACTCCCAGGGACGGAACTCCGCACTTTGAGGAGCAATTGGGCTGCCACTGTGGACGCGAAGGATGAAGTGGAACAAGAGGGAATGTGGAAGACGGGTTGCAGGGACAGTGTCGGAGAAAGAAAGTGAGCTACGATACCGAAGTTGCGATTGTTGGTGCGGGGCCATATGGGCTTTCAATCGCGGCTCATCTCGGCCATCTAGGAGTTGCGCATCAATTATTTGGAGTCCCCATGGAGACATGGGGAGAGCGGATGCCGCAAGGCATGCTATTGAAATCGGATGGGTTTGCCTCGAATCTTTCCGCTCCGCAAGAGGGGTATTCGCTTAAGGATTTCTGTGAGTTGCGGGGGATTCCATACGACGACATGCGTGTCCCGGTGTCTCTGGAGACCTTTGTCGAGTACGGACTCTGGTTTCAGAAACAGTGGGTTCCTAAAGTCGATCCGCGCAGAGTTGCACGAATTAACCGAGGCAACGAGACGTTTGTCGTCGAAACCGACGATGGGGAGAAATTTGCGGCAAAACGTGTGGTGCTGGCGACAGGTCTGGGCAATCTCGCATGGATTCCGCCGCAGTTTGCAGGCTTGCCCTCGGGCCTGGTGACACACAGTTCAATGCACAGGCAGCCATCCGATTTCCAGGAAAAGGAAGTTACGGTCATCGGAGGCGGAGCTTCCGCCATTGATCTCGCGGCGCTACTTCAAGAACAAGGTGCAAAAGTTTGCATCGTTGCGCGGCGACCTGAGATCGAGTTTCACAACCCCCCCGCGCTGACTGCACGTACATTCCGGGAAAAGCTTCGGAACCCGTCGTCCGGCCTCGGGCCTGGGTGGAAGTCGAGAATTTACACAGATGCCCCGTTTCTCTTCCGGCTGCTGCCGGTGGAACTGCGGCAGAAGATTGTGCGCGAGCACTTGGGGCCAGCCGCGGGTTGGCCAATGCGTGAGAGGGTGGGCAAGGTGCCCATGTTCCTGGGAACACGGAATATGACGGCCAATATGGTGGACGGCAAGGTGCAGTTGCTATTTCTGGACAAGAATTGCCAGCGTGTGGAACACCTGACCGATCACGTGATTGCAGCGACGGGATATCGGGCGAGTGTGCGCCGATTGAATTTCCTTAGTGAGTCGATTCAAAGCGAGCTCCGCACAGTTTCCGATACGCCGCTTCTGACCTCCCGCTTTGAATCGTCTGTTCCGGGGTTGTATTTTGTGGGGTTGTTTTCGGCGAACTCCTTCGGTCCGATGATGAAGTTTGCATTCGGAGCGGATTACACCTCACGGCTGCTTGCGAGGCATTTACAAAGTCGTGCCCACAAGCGGTCCTCGAGAACAGTGGCATATCGAACAGAGGCTGTGTCGTAGAAAGCGGTTGATAAAAAGATTTGCAACTCGGCAGATAAAGTGAGACCCGCCATTGAGGCGGGTCTCATTCGTGCAGTCGAAGAGATCTCTGGTTGTATGATTCGATCTCACCCGGCGGCCCGAGAACATCTGGTCCGGCACGAGAAGCTGAATTCAAAGCGCAGGCTTACGTGCGGGATCCGGTTTCTTTTTTCAGTTTCTTGACCAACTTCATTGTTTGGACCGGCAGGTTCATTCCGTATCCTTTGGCTGTGTCGAGAATTGTGGAGCGTCCCGGTGGCGTTGGTTTCAATCCGAGCTTTCTCAGGTAATAGTTTGTGCGATAGATATTCGCCAGCTTTGTGTTCTTGAACTGGAAGTTGATGCTGAGAGAAACCGAAATATCATCACCGTTCTGCAGCCAATGGGGAGCATTGACAGGAACATGAACACCTATGCCCGGCTCCAGCAGAACCGTGTGGGCACGATACTGAAGCTCGGGTTTGTATACGGCCGCGTTCGTGTCTTTTGTCCAGAAGCGCTCGAGCTCTTCCTCGCTCAGCAATTCGCGGTCAGTCTGATCGAAGACGTGGATGGTCTTGTTCCCGTGCAACTGGAGCAGGAACCCGCACTGAAAATCGATGTGGTAAGTGGTGATGCGATGGGGAGCTGTGATGAAGATGTAGGCGTTGCGAATTTTCACATCATCGAAGAGGTTGTATCCGCTGAGGCGCTGCACCTGCTGCATGCTTTCTTCGAGTATTCTGGCGATCTCGGGATCCCGTTCGGCGGAGAAGAGGATGATCCAGGCGCCATTTTCGCGAATTCGGCGGAACGCTTCCTGTACAGAGAAGTCCCGGCCGGGTTTGTCATTCCAGCGCTGATCGATGCGCTTCTCTCCCGCGTCCCAATAAAGGGATTCGGGATGGGGAATGGTCATCTCCAGCAGATTCTCGAGGCGTTCCATGCTAAACGCCGGATGGCCGGCAAGAGTATGCCTGAAGGTGAAGGCCGACTTGTTGAAACGGTGCTGGAACTCACCCACCGGGATACGAAATATTCCCTCGTCGGCGGCAGAAGCCGGAGAGCTGGGTGGTGCTGCAGATATCATGGTTGCCATGTTGACTCCTAAGGACTTCTCTCACTCGGTTCGTACTATGGGAGAGGAATGCGGTCGCAATCGAGCGCAATGAATCTTCTCTGGCCCTCCGCGACCCACCCCATGGACCTTGCCGAAGATGTTCATGTCTGGGCCTGGCGTACTTCCGGCCAGACAAGAGACAGTGACAAGACTGCAATTTTGAGTCCAGACGAGAGAGCCAGGATGAGCCGGTTGCGCTTCGCGGAGGACCAGCACAGGTATCTGGTTTGCCACGCGAATTTGCGGGTTCTGCTTGCCGGGTATTGCCGATCCGCGCCACAAGAAATTGCGTTTGAGGCGAATGAATTCGGCAAGCCTGCGCTGCGCGAACCGGCGGGGTTCGGGACCCTCCGATTCAACCTGAGCCACAGCGAGAATATGGCAATTCTTGCGGTGACGCGCGTGGGCGAGATTGGCGCGGACGTTGAACACATACGTCCGATCGAGGTTGATGTCGCGGAGGCGCACTTTTCCAAGGGAGAGCTGGCTGAACTGCAAACTCTTGCAGAAACGGAGTGGCTTGCAGGGTTTTTCAACTGCTGGACGCGCAAAGAGGCAATCCTAAAAGCGGAGGGCTGCGGGTTGAATCTGCCACTCGCCGGCTTTGATGTGTCGCTGATTCCGCAGCAGAGAGCTGTGCTGCGCGAGGTGCGGCCCGGCGTGAAGATGCGCAACGACTGGCAACTCCAACATCTGGAACCGGCAGCTGGCTTTGCCGCAGCCATCGCGGTGGGCGGGAGCTTTGCCCGGGTGCGATGCTTTGGCTTCATCTGCTAGATCAACAGTGGACACGAGGCGGTGTCAGCGGAATTGCCGCAAGCCGGCGTGGGCAATTGGTGCGGTACAGAGGGGAACGCTTCAGAGTGGGTACCGGCTGGCAGATCAAGGAATGAAGCGATTTGCTGCGCAAGGATTTGCGCACCGGGATCGTCGAAGATTTCGCGGTGATCGCCCGGCAGAGGCACGGCCGTGATGTCACGACTCAACAGCGCGCTCCAGCCGAGATCGGATGGAAGGAACCTGCCCTGGGGCTGCTCTTCGCTGCGGAATACGAGCGCAGGAATATTGCCGGGAAGCGCCTGATAGCTGCGGCTGGCAGCATAGACGACCTGATCGATAAAGGTGGTTTGCTCTTCGATCTTCACCTGCATATCTACGCCGGCGGAGTAGAAGATGGTACCGAGCTGGCGAGCGATAGCGGCGCGCATGATTCGCCATTTTTCTGCGATAAAGGCTGTTCGCTGCTCGGCGGAAGCTTTGGCAAGGGCGCGGGAGTGCCGCACGATTCGAGCGCAGTAATAGCTTGATTTGGCCAGGAGGCGCTTTGAAAAACCTATTCTGCGCCAGTATCCGGGGGCCCATCCGTCGACGAGCAGCAGGAGGTCAACGACTTCGCCGCCCGTCCTAAGTTGCTGCGCGATCTCATACGCGAGCGAGGACGAGACGCACCATCCTCCGATGCGATAGGGCCCTTTGGGGCGCACAGACCGGATGAGGGAAACATAATAGGAGGCGATCTCTTGAAAGGTGGTATGAACGCCGTTCTTCAGGTCCTCGTCGAGCATGAGGGCAGTGAATACGGGCTGGTCGGGATGGAGCCACTGAACCATGCGGCGAAAAACCATACTTTGGGAGATGAGAAAGAGCGGTGGCTGTGTTCCGTGCTGGCGCAGGGGAAAAGTGCGGGACTGCGCGGGATTTTCGTACGTGGATTCCAGTCGCGCCGCGAGAGTTCTGATCGTGGGAGCAGCAAAAATATCAGCCGCGAGGATGCGGTGGCCGGTCGTCTTTTTCAATTGCGCCTGAATGCGCGCGAGCATGAGCGAATGGCCGCCAAGATCGAAGAAGTTGTCGTCAATTCCGATGGAGGTGGAGCGGAAGACCTCCTGCCAGATTGCGAGCATTTGCCGTTCGATAGCTGTGGCGGGGGCGACAGGAGCGAGGGCAACCGAAGGTTGGGTTGGCTGCGCTTTCTCAGGATCGGGCAGGTTCAAGGCACGCCGGGAGATGGGTGGCAACTGTTCCGGAGTACCCTCCAAAGCGTGTTCTTCTTCGCTGCAAATATCGATTTGCGACAGCGGGATTTCGGGATGGAAAATGCAATCGCTGAGAAGCCTCTGATAATGCTCAAGCACGAGCCGGATACTTTCAGCGGACCAGAGATTAACGTCATATTGAAATTCGACCCGAACCTCTGAGCCGTAATCGATTATGGCCACCTGCCACTCGAAGGCCGCACTGGTGACGGCGGCAGGCATGGGAACGGCGGTGAAGCCGGCGGTGGTTGTCTCGGCTACAAATGCCTTCTGGAAGAAGAAGCTGACCTGATTGAGCGCATGACGACCGAGCCGCGACTGCAGGCCGGTGAATTCGAAGCATCGTTCCAGAGCGATGGCATTTTCAAACGCCGCCATCGAATTGGACTGGAACAAGGCGAGAAACTGATAAAAATTCGATTGCAGCTGGGCGGTGGCATGGATAAGGACCGGAGTAGCAAACGGACCGATGACGGCTTCGGTTTCGGTGGTCCGATTCGCAAAAGGTGTTACCAGCGAAAGTTCCGATTGCCGCGTAAACATGGACAAGAGAGCCAGCAGAGCCGCGCCGTACAAGGAAAAAGAAGTGGCTTCGTAATCGCGTGCAAATTGCTTTGCAGCGGAAGTCAGCATGGGATCGAGAACAAAGAACTCGATTCCCGTCTGCCCGGAGGAGAGTGAGACGTCTGTCGGCAAATCAAGAGCGGGAAGCCTGGGGGGCAGGCGATCTTTCCACCACTGCAGCCTGGCTTGCATACCGGCGCTGCTCGACCATTGCTGCTCATGGGCGCAGAAGTCGGAGTATTGGATGGGGAGCGGTTCGAAAGAGGGTTGCTGCCCATCGCGCAATGAATCGTAGGCGGCATAGAACTCGCGCAGCAGCAAGCCGCAGGACCATCCATCGCCCAGGAGATGGGGTAGGGTGATGGCGAGAATCGATTCAGAGCACGCTGTGCGGAGAATCAGAATGCGGAGCAGAGATGAATCGTCGCCGGTAAACGAATGCTGATCTTCCTGGCGCAACAAGCGGTGGACGATACCGGTAGTATCGCCGGAGTTCTCGTTGGGCAGATCGCGCGATTCAAAGTTTGGAGGAGTGCCGGGCGGGTGAATGCGCTGCTTGAGCACGTCGTCCGAAGTGAAAAAGGAAGTCCGGAGAGTCTCGTGTCGATCGACGAGAAGTTGGAATGCCCGGTGTGCGATATCGGCGTCGAACTCGCCTTTGATGGTGAGGCGAATTCGGAGATGAAGCGAGCTTTCATCGGTCTGGACCTGCTGGAGCATCCAGTACCGCTGCTGGGCCTCACTGGCGGGCAAATCGAGTATTTCGCTGGAGGGACGATGGGTGTGCGGCGTGCTGGCAGTCTCAAGATTGAGAGCGCCAGCGATGGTGGAGGCCGGCTCATCAATGAATGATTCAAGGACGCGCTCGAAATGATCCAACATTTGTTCTGCATCAGCAGCCGAGTAGACGGCCAAATCCACTTCGCACGATGCGCGCCAGCCATCGGAGCGCTCGACCAGAAAGAAGGTCATGGCGTGGAGCGCGCCCGGAGTTACAGAAGGTATTGCCGAGAGTTCCACGCGTCCGCCCTGGACGGCAGAGACGAAGTCGCGCTGGCAGATGAACAGATGGTCGAACAGGGGCGCAAGTGTTTGCGCCGATGTCTGAAGCATGTCCTCCATGCGGAATTCGCCGTGTGCCTGCATGCCGGTGATGAGATCGGAACACAGGCGCCGGAATTCGGCGTGCGTACTGGCGGGATCGATCGTCAGGGAGACGGGCAGGTAGTTCACAAAGGAACCGAGCATATTTTCGGTTTCGGCCGAGTAGCGTCCGGAAACCGGGGTTGCGAATGCCACTTCGGGGCGGCCGGAGTGGAGCATTCGGGCGCAGGCAAATGCGCTCAGAGCAGATTGAAAGAAAGTGAGGCCCTCGCGGCGGGCGAGCTCCTCAATCTGGCGAGTCAATGCCAGAGAAAGAAGGCGGGAACGGATTTCGGCTTCGGAATTTCCAGAGGGGCCGCTCCTGGCGGACGAAATTGGCGCGAGTCTCTGGAGCTTCTGCTGCCAGTAATCTGCGTGGCCCTTGTATTCGGGTGAGGTTCGATAGTCGCTTTGTGCCACGGCATAGTCGGCGTATTGCAGAGCTGCGTCGTCATAGGTAAATGGGTGCCCTTCACAAACGGCTTCGTAGGCGGCCATGATTTCCGCAGATAGGATGCCGATGGACCAACCATCTGAGATGGCATGGTGAAGCGTGAGCAGCAGCACGTGTTCCTGTGGTGCGAGTTTGACCACGGCCGCGCGGATGAGAGGAAGTTGCTCCAGATCGAAGCTATGGTGTGCCTCGGCTTTTGAAATCCGGTCAAGCTCGGAAAGAGTATCGAGATCTGAGCCGTCCACGTCAAAGTAAGCCAACGGAACGAAGCAGGCGCCGGCAATACGCTGCTGGATACTAAGACTGGAGATTAGAAAGCTTGTACGCAGGATTTCGTGCTGGGCTACTACTCGATTGATTGCGGTCTCAAGCTGCGCCGGTTGAAGGTCGCCGCGCAATCTGAACCGAACGGCGACATTCCATGCCGCCGGTTTCTCAGAGGCGTAGCGGCATATGTAATCCTGGGCCGCCGAAGCAGGGATGGCGAAGAGCGGTCCTACTGAGGTAACGGGGTCGGCAGCCATAATTCGTTAATGGTCCTTTATCAGCCGGCCACAGGCTGCGATTCGTTTGAGACGCTGAACTGACTGCGCGCGATCTTTCGAATTGGCCCCATTCCTGTGAAGGTCGCAGTGTCGGCTGAAGACTCGAGTTCATGTTCGATGGCGCGAATCGTCTTCAGCTTCATAAGCTGGCGTACATTCACCGGAAGGCCCTTGCGGTTGCAGCGCGAGGAGATCTGGAACATGCGAAGCGAATCTGCGCCGAGGGAGAGCAGTTCGTCGTCGATTCCGATATTGGTAATTCCCAGAACTTCCGACCATATCTGCGCGATGAGAACCTGGGTCTTTGTCGTTGGAGGAACAGAATCGATTTTTCGCGCGACGTTTTGCCAGTCGGGCAGCGGAAGAGCTTTGCGATCGACTTTGCCGTTTGCGGTCATCGGGAATTTCTCGAGGACGACAAACCACGAGGGAACCATGTATTCCGGAAGCCGGGTGAACAGCGCGGCGCGAAGGGCTTCGATGTCAATTGCGTCATTCGATTGCGGTACCAGGTATGCGACCAACGCGGGATCGCCAGAAGAGTTCTGACGGAGAAGAACGGCAACTTGCCTGAGTGCGGCGCTGGATTCAATCGCCTTCTCGATTTCGCCGAGCTCGATCCGGAAGCCGCGTAGCTTAATCTGGTGGTCGCTTCTGCGGAGGAACTGAATGTTTCCATTGGCGGACTGGCGGACCAGATCTCCGGTTTTGTAGACGCGGGCGCCGGGCACGGCCAGGAATGGATTGGGAAGAAACTTAGACGCGGTGAGTTCGGAGTTTTTGAAATAGCCGCGTGCCAGACCGTCTCCCCCGATGTACAGCTCGCCCGTAGCTCCGGGAGGGAGCGGTTGCATGTTTTCATCGAGCACATAGAACTGGGTATTTGCGAGGGGCGAGCCAATCGCGACGGGCGCGTCTCCGGGAGCAACTTCCGATATGGATGACCAGATGGTTGTTTCCGTGGGCCCGTACATGTTCCAAAGACGTCCACCGCCGCTAAGAAGCCGATCGGCAAGCTCGCGACCCCATGCTTCGCCGCCGCACAACATTTTGAATCCTGTCCAGGAAGAGAAGCCTGCGTCAAGAAGCATACGCCAGGTAATTGGAGTTGCCTGGAGAACATTGCTGCGCGAGGCCTTGATCAGTTCGAGGAGACGCATTCCGTCGGATGAATCCTGATGACGCGCAATGACGACAGTTCCGCCGAAGGCCAAAGGCATTAGCAGCTCGAGGGCGGCAATGTCGAAGGTGAGAGTGGTGACGGTGAGCAGACGGTCGCCGGGTTGAAAGTCAACTTCCTTTGCCGCTGCGCAGAGCAGATTCACCACGGAGCGGTGGGTGATTTCTACACCTTTGGGAAGGCCGGTGGAACCGGAGGTGAAGATAACGTAAGCGGTTGAATCCGGCCCTGGCTTCGCGTCCATTCCGTTGTTCCCGGAGGTAGCCTTTGAGGCCTCACTCATGGTGAGTGTCGGGGTAGAGCTTTCCGGCAATTCGTTTAGGTGCGAATCGAGGGTGAGAAGCAGGGACATATCGGTGGCGTGCAGAATGGACTGAATTCGCTCGCGGGGGAAAAGAGGATCGAGTGGGACGTAGCCAGCGCCGGATTTCAGCACGCCCAGCAGCGCAACCAGCATATCGATGGATCGCTCTATGTAAATACCGACGAGGTCACCGGCAGCTATTCCGCGCATTTGCAAATTAGCTGCGACGCGATCAGAGCGGTCTTCGAGTTGCCGGCGTGTCAGCTTTCTGCCATATGATTCGACAGCAATCGAGTCCGGTGACATATCCATTTGTTGATGGATAACTTCGGGAATCGAGCTGTTGTTTGGATACGGTTGCGCGGTCTGGTTGTGGCGAACAAGCAAAGACTCGCGGAGCTCCGCATCGAGGAGTGGAAGCTCAGACAATGTTGCGGAGGGATTGGCGGCAAAAGCTTCAAGGAGAGTCCGATAGTGACCGAGCCAGCGCCGAATGGTGTTTTCGCGGTATAGGTCGGTGTTGTAGTCGCATTCGAGCCGCAGACCATCGGGGCTCTCGACAATATTGAGGAAGAGATCAAAGTTGACGAACTGTTTTCCATTCGCCTCGAAGCGTGTTGCCAAGCCGGCGAATTTTGCAGTGGCCGCCACACGCTCGAGGTTGAACTGGACCTCGCTCAGTGGCAGGCGTCCGGCCGGAGCAGAGGTGTTCAAGGCATGCACGAGAGAGCCGTAGGTAATCTGCTGGTGATCGTACGCATTGAGCACGCTTTCTTTTACCGTGCGCAGAAAGGCAGACGCAGATTGGCCGGGTTGGATGAGAGAGCGGATAGGAAGCAGGTGAACGCAATGTCCAACAAGCGAGCTGTTCTCGAACTGGGATTGCGCGGCGGACGGAATGAGAGTGACCGGCTCATGCTCTCCGCTGAGACGGCTCAGAACCAGTTGCCATGCTGCGAGCAAGGTGACAAACAGGGTGCAACCGTGACCGGCTCCCGCTTTGCGGACAGCTTTGGTAAGTTCGGGAGAAAATTTTTCGAAGTATGTTGCGCCAGCGAAGGATCGCTGCGCCCGCCGCGGATAGTCGGACGGCAAATCGAGAAGGTCGGGGATGATCTGGAACTCATTTTTCCAGAAGGACTCGGCCCCAGCTTTTTCTTCCGAAGCGGCAGCGGCAATGCGTGCGTATTCGCTGTACGCGAGGAGCGGCGAGAGTTCCGGCTGGCCTCCGTGGATGAGGGAAGAGTAGATCTGCCCCCATTCTTCCACCAAGACATTAATTGACCATCCATCACAGACGATGTGATGGGCGGTTACGATGAGCTGGTGGCGATCGGGCGCGGTGGTAATGAGGAGGGCCCGGAGGAGAGGTCCAGATTGCAGGTCGAACGGAGTTATCCCCTCGGCTTCAATCAAAGCTGAAATCCGCGACTGCTGCTCGCCGGAGTCAAGGCTCGCGAGATCGATTGGCTGCAATGGAATTTCGGAGTCGGGGGAAATCCGCATCCCGTCACCTGAGGCATTTAGCGACGTGCGCAGCGACTCATGTCGGGCGATGAGCTTTTTCCATGAGGATGCGAGCGCCTCCCGGTTCAATGCTCCATCAAAATAGATCGAGAAGCTTTCGTTGAATGCGCAGTTAGGCTCATCGCCAGCCTGGGCGGCTAGCAACACCTCGAGTTGGGGAGCAGTAAGCGGGATTTCCTCGACCGTCGTCTGGCGTGGTTGGACCGGGGTTCCGGGCAACAGCGCGAAAGCCTGGAGAGCGGCAATGCTCTCCTGAACGGCCTGATAAACGCGCTCCAGATCGGCGCTGCTGTGCTGAGTAGTGAGATAGAGAGGAAAACCTTCGAGAAAAAATACTCCCTTTTCGCGCAGCAGATAGTAGAAAAGACCGGCGAACTTGGCATCCTGCGGCAGATGGAAGTACATGACGCTCGCACAGCGTTCGACGACGACTGAAATACCGGCATCAGCAAAAATGGAGTTCATTCTTGCAGCAAAAGCGGCGGACTTTGAATCCATTTCGCTGTAGAGAGCCGGTCCGGCTTGCTTGATGTGCTCGAGAGTAGCGCAGACGGCGGCGATGCCGAGAGGATGACGAACGAAGGTTCCGGCGAAGAAAGTCACTCCGGCTTCGGGGTAGGACGAATCGCCAAACTGCCAAGGGCCTCCATCAAAGGCATCCATGAACCTCGCCTTGCCGGCAAGAATTCCAATCGGCATGCCGCCGCCTGCGACTTTGCCGTATGTGGCCATGTCGGCCTGGATGCCGAAATAGGCCTGAGCTCCGCCGGAATGCACGCGGAAGCCGGTTACGACTTCATCAAAGACTAGGGCAGAACCGGTACGCTCCGTCAGGTCACGCAGGGAGTGGAGGAATTGTTTCGGCTGCAGGTCTGGGTGGCGGCTCTGTATCGGCTCCACGATGACGGCTGCGATTTCGCTTGCGTGCTTCTCGATCCATGCGAGCGCGTCCTGTTCGCCGTATTCGAGAACAGTGACGTTCTCGATATTCCTGCGGGGGATACCCGGCGCGATAGGCATAGAAGTGAAGTCGGCGCCGCGGCGAATGCCCTTGACGAGAACTTCGTCGAATTGGCCGTGGTAATCGCCGGCAAAGAAGACGACGCGATCGCGACCGGTGACAGTGCGGGCAGCGCGCATGGCAGCCATTACGGCTTCAGAGCCGGTATTGCAGAAGGTGACGCGCTCACATCCCGTCAATTCTGAGATCAGCTCGGCGGCTTTTCCCGCAAGCGGCGTGTGGGGTCCAATGGCGAAACTTTTATCGAGCTGCTCCTTGACGGCATCAATCACGAACGAAGGCTCGTGGCCAAACATGGTGGGACCAAAACCGTTCAGCAGGTCGATGTATTCGTTGCCATCGATGTCATACAACTTCGATCCCGAAGATCGCTCGCAGACGATGCTGTAGACCATCTCCTTCCACTCCGGGCGGAAGCCGCTGACGGAGCGCGGGTCGGCGAGGATCTGGCGATATTGCTGGGCATATTGTTTTGAACGGGCGGTCCTGGCACAGTAACGTTCGGTGAGTTCCCGAATGAATGAAAGCTGCGCGGTATTTAGTGCGGCCGCGCTCGATTCAGATTTGGGGCGTTGGCTGAAGCGGCTGGTGGTGCGAAGTTCGACGGCAGGTTCAGACGCCTGCACAGTTGCCTTCGCGACCGTGGACGGAACAGTGGCCGGGGTAACGGAAACAGACTGGACCGGCGATTTGGCTGTGGGGGCGACGGCACCAACCGGAGCCTGCGCGAACACCTGTAACTGCTGCTGCATAAGATCCGACATGGCCTTGAGTTGCTGCTGAAAAAGACTTTCAAGCGCCGGCGCGGCGGTGGAGAGAGAGGTTGTGGGCAGGTTGGCGGCGGCTATTGAAGTTGCCGGAAGAGCGGCGGGAGCGGGAGCCTGCTCCGTGGTCTGTTGGGCCGGGGCGGAACTGAAGCGCGCCTGGGCCTCAGGAGTGAGGCGCGAGAGCACATATGCGGAGAGAGCGTCGACTGAACTGACGTCCTCAAGCATCTGGCGGAAGGTGATCTTGACGGTGTACCTTCGCTGAATTTCCTGCGCGACCTGGGTGAGGAAGAGGGAATCGAAGCCCAACTCCATAAAGCTGGTGGAGAGGTTGTCATCGGTGAGCGAGATTCCGGAAAGTTCTTCAAACATCTGGACCAATTCCGTATTCAGGAGATCGGCGGAAGAAGTCGCGGGGCTGGCGTTCATAAGGATTGGAGCCTCCGTTGGTAACGGGTATGCGGGTTCAATAGGGCTGGGAAGAGAAAAGCAGGCGTTGTGGTTCGCGCTCGCAGACCCAGGAATGGAATGGGGATGGCGTTCGACCCAGTAGCGTTTTCGATCAAAGGGAGTTGACGGCAAAGGTATTCGGCACTGCGGTTCGTGGGCGAAGTAGCCCTGCAGATTGAGTTCCGCGCCACGCGTCCACATGGCGCCAAGGCTGGTGAGCATTGTCGTTGCAGCCGCCTCTTGAGAGCCGGCGATGGGAAGCGAATTGGCGATCAGTGCGCCCCCGCAGTCCGGCAACGATTGGCGGGTAAGCGTGGCCAGCGTAGTTCCGGGTCCCACTTCGAGGTAAATGTCGGGTTGCCGCTGGGCAAGGGCGAGTACAGTGGGATAAAAGCGAACGGTTTCGCCGCAATGGCGCGCCCAATAAGATGGACTGACCGCCTCCGTATCGGTGAGCTCTTCTCCTGTGACGCAAGAGAAGATGGGAATGGTAGACGGATGAAGGGTGACGCCGCTGAAAAATTGCCGCAACGGCTCAATGACCGGGTCCACCATGGACGAATGAAACGCATGCGACGTATGGAGACGGCGCGAGGTCTGACCTCGTTGCTCCAGCAGCTTCTCGAACTGAGCAATGGAATCATGCGGTCCAGAGACAACGCAAAGTGCGGGGCTGTTGATGGCCGCGATGGAAAGGCCATCGCGAAGCAAGGGTCGGAGGTCGCCTTCGGTCATTCTGAGGGCGAGCATTCCGCCTTCGGGTAAAGCCTGCATCCATTCTCCACGAAGGGCGAGGGCGCGCAGGGCATCTTCAAGAGAAAAGACACCCCCGAGACAGGCGGCGACATATTCGCCGACGCTGTGGCCGGTAAACCAGGAGGGAAGAATTCCCCATTCCATCCAAAGTCGCGCAGCGGCGTAGGCGGTGATAAATAAAGCGGGTTGGGCAAAGCGTGTCTGGCGCAGCCTATCCGCGGCGGCTAGAAGATCGTCCGCCGGATAGATGAGGGACCGAATATCTTCCTTCAGCAGGGGCTGGAGAATTTCGGCACAGTGATCCACGATGTTGCGATATGTGGGTTCGGATTTGTAAAGCGAAATTCCCATGCCGGGGTACTGCGCGCCTTGTCCAGGAAACAGGAAAGCAATCTTTGGCGGCGTTTGCCCGGCTTTGAAAAATAGCTTTTGCGAGGCTGACGAAAGTGAATCGATTGCCTTCTGAACGGATGCCGCCGGAAGCGCGATTCGCCAGGGGAAGCTCCGGCGTCCACTGGCGAGCGTGTAGCTTACGTCTTCAAGACGCGCTTCGGGCTGGGCTTCAAGGTAGCGGGCGAGGCCATTGCATTGAGCCGTTAACGCCTCCTTGGTGCGGGCGGAGAGCAAGAGAAGATGGGAGTCGCGCGCCGAGTTTCGAGGGTCCCGCTCAGGAGCCTCTTCGAGAACCAGGTGAACATTGGTGCCGCCCACTCCGAATGCGCTTACACCTGCGCGAAGCGGAGCGGCTTCCGATTTCAAAGCGACAAGAGATGCGTTGACATAGAAAGGGCTGTTTTCGAAATCGATATGAGGATTCGGCTTTTCAAAATGCAGAGTTGGAGGGAGCTTTTTTTCGCGCAAGCAGAGCGCGGTTTTGATCAGTCCAGTCACGCCTGCGGCAACATCGAGGTGACCCACAGCGCTCTTAAGCGAGCCGACGGCGCAGAACTGACTTTTCTGTGTGGAGGAGCGGAAGGCCTGCGAGAGAGCGGCCAATTCAATCGGATCACCGAGCGGCGTGCCTGTACCATGACATTCGACGAAGCGGATTGTGTCTACGTCAACGTTCGCCGACTGGTGAGCCTGGAGGATTGCTGCAGTCTGACCTTCGACGCTTGGCGCGGCGTAGCCTACCTTAGCTGCGCCGTCATTATTTATTCCGTGCCCGAGAATGGTTGCATAAATAGGGTCGCCATCCTCGATTGCATCTTCAAGCCGCTTCAGAAGGACCATGCCAGATCCGGCTCCGAAGACAGTTCCATTCGCATTGGCGTCGAAAGGGCGGCAATGACCATCCGGCGAGACCATTCCTCCTTCCTGATACTGAGTGGCCCGACGTTGCGGAAAAGAGATGGAAACGCCGCCGGCCAGAGCCATGTCGCTCTGCCGCATCCGCAAACTGTCGCATGCCTGGGCGACGGCGAGCAACGAGGTGGAGCAGGCTGACTGAACGGTCATGGCGGGGCCGCGCAGCCCCAGTTTGTAGCTGATCCGGGTGGCAAGAAAATCGTGCCCATTCCCTACGAGCGCCGGAAACGAGCCTGTCTGATAATTTCCGGTGAATTCTTTTATAAATTCCGGATCGCTCGCAAGTTGCAGCAGGAGATAGGTATTGACGCTGCTCCCGGCAAAGACGCCGATGTTGCCCGGATAGGTCTTCGGGTCGTAGCCCGCGTCCTCACAAGCGAGCCACGCGCACTCGAGCAGAACCCTCTGCTGCGGATCGGTGAGCTCCGCCTCGCGCGGTAGAAAGCCGAAAAATTCTGCATCGAACAGCTCCGGGTCCGCCAGAACCCCCCGGGCTCCGGAGGGGGAAGGGGCGGTGGCCGATGCCGCGGCATATTCAACCTCATCCCCTTTGAAATGGGCGATGGTTTCGCGACCTTCGCAGAGATTCTTCCATAGCTCGGCGACAGATTGGGCTCCAGGGAAGCGCCCGGCCATGCCAATGATTGCGATCTGCCCGTGATTGAATTCTTTGCTACTCACTTTGACCATTCGGCTTCGAGAGATGTTGATTGGGGTGACCCAAAGTGCCACATTTACAGATCTGACAGTTGCACGTTGCTTGCCGGAACGATGGCAAAATCCCTATCCGGTGCGGCGTATTTGCGGGAGCGATTGAGAGTAAGGCTTGCACCAAGAGAGGTCCGGGAGGGAAAAAGAAGAGAGTCAGCTTAGACTTCTTCGGCCTTGAGCGGCTGTCCGAGAATGTGCGCAACAAATTGCGCAATCCGACCTCTTCGCAGACCTCTTCGAGTCATGTAGTGCGAATAAATCCCGGCCATTCGTTCATGAGCATTGGGCAAATCAAAGTCTTTGACTTTGTGCAAACCGGCTGCGGCGAAGTTGCTCCTAGCTTGAGGCGACATCATAACTTGAATGGCCCCGGCGAGGTCCGTGGCTTGTGGGCGCACGAGCAAGCCGCAAGCTCCCAATGCTTCCCGATTTCCACCTACATCGGTGGCAATCACAGGGACGCCGCACGCCATGTATTCGAGCAGAGAATTGGAAAAACCCTCGGCGTGCGAACAGAGCACCGCCACATCGAAAGCTGCCAGATAGGGACGAACGTCGTCAGCGGGCCCATTCAATCGGACGATTCCTTCTAACCCGTAGTTGCGAATGGATTGCTCGAGCTGAGGCCGTAAATCGCCATCTCCCACTAGAAGAAAGCGAAGACGCGGGTCGGTGCGGTACGCTTCGGCGGCAGCATCTACGAACATCTGAACGCCCTTTATTTTTCTCAGGCCGGAGACATTTCCCACCAGAATCTGATCGTCGGAAATGCCGAGGCTCCGGCGCATGGGTTCCCTCAACTGAGGCGCGGGACGCATGTGGGAAAGATCGATTCCGTTGTAGACAACGCAGATGCGTTTACGCGAGATGCCCTCGGATTCAACAATTCGTTCCATAACCGCGTGGGAGTTGACGAGGGTCTGATTTGCTAGCAGGTTCACCACCCTCTGCACGCGCAGCATACGGCGGTTCGGATCCCGTCGCCGTGGATGATTGAGATTTCTGCGGGTTCCAAGAATAACGGGAATTCCGGCAACGCGCCCCATGCAAGGTCCAATCAGATTGGCTTCGGAGAAAAATGTTTGCAGAATATCGAACTTCTGCTGATGCATCCATCGTGTGATTTGCGCCACGATACGGAGTGCCCGGATCGAGACAAGCTTCTCAATTTGAAAATGTGTAACCGGACATCCGGCAATTTCGGAAGTGAGCCAGCGGGTTCTGCGCAGGACGCAAAGCTGCGGCTTCATCCCGCTTTGTTTGCAGATCTCGATCATCTGGAGAATCTGGCGTTCCGTTCCTCCGTCGGTAATGGCCGCGATTTGGTCTACGAGAAAGAGGATTCTTGCGCCGCGGAGCGATGGCGCCTCTATGGGCAAAGCGGCGGTAATCGGCGCCAGATTCGATTGCCCGACGGCGGCCGGATTGGAGGAGCGTGCTTTTTTTGAATGCATGATGGCTCTAACTTGCCCTGGTCGCGGAAATGGACTCTTCAGAGATTCGAGCGTCGAGTAATCGGCTCATCTTGCGTGCGGTGGTGGCCTCGAACATATCGAGCACGGTAAGGCGTCTGCTATAGCGTTGATTAAGGAGTGCGTGGAGTCGAATCAGAAGAAGTGAGCTACCATTCACATCGAAGAAATTGTCATCGGGGCTGATGGAGTCCCTGCCCAGCAGTTCCTGCCACATGCGCAGGACAGTGTCTAGTGTGGCCTGCGGTCCGGCCGCCTTAGCGGGCGTCTTGTTGGAATCAATGCGGTTCTGCAGCGCAGTTTGAATCGCGGGGCGATCGAGTTTGCCATTGGCGTTGACGGGTAGCCGATCCATAAGAACGATATGGGTAGGAAGAAGTGAGGCAGGCAGTTGTTGAGAAAGCTCTCGCCGAAGATGCAGCTCAGAATGGCTTGCTGAATCCATTTCGACCGCCAGAGCGAGTTCTTTTTGATCCGATGACGCAGAGAGAGCCAAGGCCGCGCATGCGCGAACCCCGGGAACCCTGGAAACCAAGGCCTCAAGCTCGGTGAGATCGATACGGCGGCCGGCGATTTTGACCTCTTTGTCGAACCGACCGAGGAAATGGATCAGACCGGAGGCGTCTCGGCGGACACGGTCACCAGTGCGGTACATACGCGCTGCGGGAGTTTGCGAAAAGGGATCGGGGACGAATTTAGCTGCCGTTTCCAGCGGCATCTTCAAATATCCCAGTGCGACGCCGCTGCCTCCGGTTACCAATTCGCCTGTTTCGCCGTCAGGGACAGGTTGGAGATTCTCATCGAGCACGTAAGTTGACGTGTGATCTATGGGCCGACCGATCGGCAGACTGGTGACTCCATCTAGCTGTTTGGGGATGCGGTAGCAAGCAGTGAAAGTGCAGTTCTCAGTGGGACCGTAGCCGTTGACGATTTGCAAGTGAGGGCTGGTGCGCTGGATTTTCTGAACGGCGCCAGGGAGAATCACGTCTCCGCCGACGATCAACTGCCGGAGGGAGTGGAACGTCTCCGGAGCGTAATCGGCAATCAAATGAAAAATGGCCGCCGTCATCCAAAGGGTGGTGACCTCGTATGTTTTCAGGATGTCGCGATATTCAGTTACTCCGATGGCCCGGGCCGGGGCAATGGCAAGGCTGCCGCCATGCAGAAGGCTTCCCCATAGTTCCAAGGTGGAAGCGTCGAAACTGAGCGGTGAGTGAAGCAGGAAAGTTTCGCCAGGGGAGAAATTCAAATAACGCTGAGCCGCGACGAGGCGGACTACGGCCCGATGGGGAACGATCACGCCTTTGGGGCTGCCTGTTGAGCCGGAGGTGAACATGACGTACGCAGGATCTTCTGCGCGGCTGATATCGGACAAAGGTTCTTTTGGCCGATTCGGCAGGATATTGAAGATAGACGGAACCCTCAGCGTGCGGCAGCCGTCCCATGCTGAGGCCTTGCAGGATGCGGTGTCATCCACTACGACGACAGAGAGATTGCTTTCCGTAATCTGCTTCCTGATCAGATCCTGCGGAGAACCTTCGATATCCAATGGGACGTAGGCGCCTCCTGCGAGCAGGACAGCGAGAATGGCGCCGACAGCGGAACAGGAACGGGTTGTTGCAAGTCCGACAAGAGAGCCGCTCGCCACTCCCGAATCACGCAGAGAAGAGGCCAACGCTATGGCATAGTCGAGCAATACCGAATAGGTCACTTCACCGTCCTCGGACCGGAGGGCGATCTTGTCGGGAAAGGAAGCAGCGGCCTGCGCGAAGAGTTGGGGTACCGTGGCGTCGGCGACGAATACGTACTTCAGATCGAGAGGCGGCAAGGTATTCTTCATCGTTTCTCCAAATGGAATCCTTGTGTCAGAGTGCGGTCGAAACAAACTGGGAAGCTACTCCAAGCCTGTTTGCATACCAGTCAACCGTGCGGCTCAAGCCCTCGACAAAACCGACCGTGGGAACATATCCAAAATCGCGATTCGCCTTTTCGATGGCAGCGAGAGAGTGCTGAATGTCGCCCACGCGGGTTGGGGCGAATAGCGGATCCCCTTCAAATCCGATCAGATGAGCGAGTGTGTAGTAGGTGTCAAGCAGTGAGTGGTTCTCGCCGCACGCGATGTTATAGACCTTCCCGTTCACGTCCATGGTTGGCGCGAACGCCGCGGAGAGGTTCGCCTGAACAACGTTGTCAATGTAGGTGAAATCCCGGCTCTGCGAACCGTCGCCATAGATCGCGGCCGAATTTCCCGCAAGCATCGCCGTAATGAATTTCGCCAGAACGCCGGAATACGGAGAGTCGGCGGCCTGATGCGGGCCAAAGACATTGAAGTAGCGGAGGCAAACGGTCTCAATCGGGTAAACACGCGCAAAACTCTGCATGTAGAGCTCACCGGTAAGCTTTTGGACGGCGTAGGGCGAGATCGGCGCGGTAGGCATGTCTTCGTGTTTGGGCAACGTCGGCGATTCACCATAGGCGGAGGAGGAGGCGGCATAGACGATTCGCCTTACGCCGTTTTCCCGTGCGGCCATGAGCAAGGAAAAGGTTCCATCGACATTTGCCTGATGGCTGGCGACCGGGTCGAGGACAGATTTCGGAACGGAAGGTAAGGCGGCCTCGTGAAAGACAATATCGATGTTTCGGCACATGTTATGGATGAGCTTGCCGTCTCGCACATCGCCTTCGCAGAAATCGATGTCGCCCAGCGTGCCGGAAAGATTGTCCATGTTGCCGGTGACGAGGTTATCGATTCCCGATACTTCATGCCCTTGTTTGCATAATTCGCGAACCAGGGAAGAACCGATAAAACCAGCAGCTCCGGTAACGAGTACTTTAGCCATTGAAAAGTCTCCAAGCGCAGAAAAAGATTGAAGCAGCGGTGCACAAATCAGCAGCGAACGATGTTTGCCTGGTTCAAGCCGGCAGTCGCGTTTCGCGTATCGACGACAAGCTGGGCCTGTTCAGCAATGGTGCGGAAGTCATAGTCGGAATGATCCGTGGCTATCAGCACGCAATCGTATGAGCCGAGGTCATCCAGGGATTGGCATGTCATGTTGAGGTCATAGTGGCGACCCTGTCCCACGGTGGGGAAGAAGGGATCGTTATAGCTCACTTCGGCTCCTCGCTTTTTCAAGAGCTCGATGATGGTCAGCGAAGGCGACTCCCTCAGATCGTCGATATCTTTCTTATAGGCAAGACCCAAGACAAGCACGCGGCTGTTTTTGAGCGACTTTCCGCGGTCGTTGAGCGCGCCGACCACGGCGTCGATGACGTGATATGGCATTGAGGTGTTAATTTCGCCGGCGAGATCGATGAAGCGAGTGGAGAAATCGACCTCCTTGGCCTTCCAGGAAAGATAGAACGGATCGATTGGTATACAGTGGCCGCCCAAACCGGGTCCTGGATAGAAGGCCTGGAAGCCGAAGGGCTTGGTTGCTGCGGCGTCGATGATCTCCCAGACGTCCAATCCCAGCCGCTGGCAGAGAAGTTTAAGCTCGTTTACGAGCGCGATATTCACGCAGCGATAGATGTTCTCGAGCAGCTTGGTCATCTCCGCTGCGGAGGCGCTGGAAACTGGAACGATGCGGCGGAAGACAGTGTTATAGAGGCTGCCGGCGAGCTCAGTGGTGAGAGGTGAGCATGACCCGACCACCTTGGGAATGTCGGAACGATCGACCGCAGTATTACCCGGGTCTTCCCTTTCAGGCGAGTAGGCAACATGGAAGCATTGATCTTCGTCTTCGCCGTCGCGATAGCAGCGTAATCCTTCGGGGTTACCCGCTTCAAGAATCGGGATGAGAACTTCTTCCGTGGTGCCTGGATAGGTGGTGCTTTCGAGAATAATCAGCTGACCGGCGCGCAGATGCGGGGCGAGCGCGCGACCCGTTTCCTCGATATAGCGCATGTCGGGCCCCTGGTGCTCATTCAGCGGGGTGGGAACACAGATCATCACCGCATCCATATCGCGGATGTTGACGTAAAGAGTTGTCGCCTCGAAGTTGTTTTCGCGCAACTGCTGTATTTCTTCAGGAAGAATGCGCTGAATGTAGGACCGGCCCGCGTTCAGGCTGGTCACCTTGGAATTGTCCACGTCGAAGCCCATGATCCGGAAACCGGCGCGAGAATAGAGCATGGCGAGAGGAAGTCCGACATAACCCAGGCCTACAACTCCCAAATGAGCAGTGCGGGAGTCAATCTTTTGTATGAAACGGTGAGCGTAAGCTGTTTTATTCATAGCTGACTTCCGAGGCTCCAGATCAGGCGCTAACAACCTGGTACAGATGCACGTTGAATGCCGATTCCGAAGCTCGCCGGGCACTCGTTTACCCGCGCCGGGCATGTCAAACGCCCAATTTGCTGGTCAAAGCGCGATACGGTCGGTGATAGCGCTCGCCATTGTTGATTGCGGGGTGCCTTGATGTGCAAGGGACTGCACACACAAGGGGCAGATGGCATCTAGGCGCAGGCGATTGCACCAGAAAATTCCCATAATGGGAAAGACACTACTCTGGCGAGAGAAATGCAAAGGTGTACGGGAATCGCGCAGTGGCTTAGTTCAGCCTGAAAGATAGTCCAGACATTCTATGAACCTGAACCTCAAGATAGCCGTCGCTTCGGTCCTGGATAAGGGTGGAATTATTTCCGCCATCAGGAATTACCGATCAACGAGAAGCGGAATCATCTTAGCTTTGCACAGAGTGTTGCCTGCTCGTGAGGCCAAAGATTCTTTCGAGCCTGCGATTACGATTACGGACAGCGTATTCGAAAGGTTATTGATTTTGCTGCACAGTGAATTCCATGTGGTCGGCCTGGCCCAACTCCTGGACCGCCCAGAGGACGCGGATCGCAGGCAACGCGTGGCACTCACGTTTGACGACGGCTGGTCGGATACGTATTCGCACGCCTATCCGCTCCTGCTTCGCTATGGTATTCCGGCTACGGTCTTTTTGTGTCCGGGGCTGATGAGGGAGGGGCTGGTATTGCCGGAAGAGCGCTTTATACGGATGTGGAACTGGTGCGTGAAGCAGCAGCACATTAATTTGCTGCTTAGGGATTTGCGCAAGTGGGGGCTGGATGGCGGCGAATCAACTGTAAGGCACATCTGGTCTCGCTCATTGAAGCGACTTGCCATGAATGCAAAGCTGCTGCTGTTGAGCCATCTTGAAAATACATACGCCGTTCCAACTTGCGCTGAACGGCGGTTTCTGACCTGGGATGAAGTTAATGTTATGCGGCGCAGTGGCATAACCTTCGGCTCCCACACCATGCATCATTCCACTCTCACTGCGGAGCTTAATCCATATCTTGAAGAGGAGTTGAGGCAGTCCCGAGAAACGATTGAATTTCGGCTTCAGGAAGAGGTTCGGTTCCTCGCCTATCCCAACGGCGCATACGACAGGCGGGTGGTTGAAGCAGCGCGGCAGGCTGGATATACCCATTGCGTAACGACGGAGCGGGGCAATTTCGGGCGAAGCGCAAATTGCTTTGCGATCCCACGGATCAATATCGACAACTCGGCGGTAGTCGATCAGATTTCCTCGCTTCACGAGTCCCGTGTCCGATTTCATTTGCAGCATTTCGCCGGTCAGCGTTCCTGAACGCGGTTGCACTCCGGTACTTCTATAGCTTTGCGAGGAAAATTGCCCGCGAGAAGACTACGCGCGTGTTGGATCCCCTCCGCCAAGATTCCGAACCCCAGGCCAAGGTGAATTGCGCAGTAAATGATGGGAGCCATGTAAAGAAGAGAAGCTCCCGATTTTCGCGCCAGGTGAATTGATGACAGCAGGACAGCCGCAACATAGAAAACCACAGGCGTAACAAATGCCCAGCGCAACCAGCTGAGCTCTGGCACAAAAAACATCGCTAAGGTTGCGACAACAATCCAAATGACCAAAATGGCGGGCGCAAGTTGACCGGCTGAAATGCAATCCGGATGCTTGAGCATCAGCCGAAGCCTGCCGCGGCCATACCGGATCATCTGCCGGGTGAACGAGGACAGCGTAGTTCTGGGTTGGTAGAAGACGGCCAAACGGGGATCCGTGTAAGCCTTTAAGCCTTCCTTATGAAACCTGGTGTTCAACTCAACGTCTTCACATGCGTCGAAGCGCTCGTCGTATACGCCGATTGTGTCAAATACCGACCGCCGATAGGCGGCCCCGGAGCTGGCGGGATCAACGAAGCCGGAATAATCCATTGCATAGATAAGCGAATCGCGACCGTGCCCCAACAGAGAGGCGCGAACCGCCGCGACGGCGGACCCAAAAGCAGACCCGGAAGGAGCAATCAGAGGCTGCGGGCGGCAGAGGCAATCTGCCTGAGTTTGCTGGAAAAGTGATACCGTGTCGCGCAGGAGATTTGGGGACGGAATAACGCAGTGCCCGTCAATGAATAGAACGAACTCTCCGGAAGCGGCGCGAATTCCCGCGTTACGTCCAGGGCCGGAGCGAATTCCGGGATTGTCCACAAGCTTTACAGATACGAAGGATTCCGAGACAAAGTGTTGAACGATGTCTCGGGTGTTATCGGTGGATCGGCTATCGGCCAAGATAATTTCGAAATTCTGAGGAGGGAAATCCTGTTGGGCGAGCGACGCCAAAAGGGCCGGCAAAGAGGCACTTTCATTTCTCACCGGAAGGATTACCGAGATTACGGTTTTTGAGTTCATGGCGTGATACTTCAAGGTCACCACTAGATCAGATAATGGGCTACTTTAACGCGCGCCCTTTCCGCACAGCATAATCTTGCCAGTCTTGACGACGATCAACATGTCCAACAGTAGTGAACGGTTAAGGATGTAGAAGAGGTCGTATTCGAGTTTTTCCTGCGCCTCTTCGATGGTGGCACCGTATCCTGCCGAGACCTGAGCCCAGCCGGTAATTCCGGGCCGCACGCTGTGCCGCAGATCGTAATAAGGGACCTGCTGTCCCAGGACAGAGACAAAGTGGGGGCGTTCCGGACGTGGACCCACAAGAGCCATTTCGCCGCGGAGCACATTGATGAATTGCGGCAGTTCATCAAGTCTCAAGGTACGGAGTAGGCGGCCTATGCGGGTGACTCGGCGATCATACGCGGCCGCCCAAATCGGGCCGGTTGCAGCTTCGGCATCCTGGCGCATTGAACGAAATTTGTATACCAGAAATTTCCTGCCGCTCAGTCCTACCCGCTCCTGCTTATAGAAGACGGGACCGCGCGAATCTAGTTTGATGAGAATAGCGATAAGAATAAGCGTAGGTGCGAGGAGGAGAAGAGCGACTGCAGCAAATATGCACCCAAAGAAGTCATTTAAGACGGCAGATGATTTTGAGTCGGCCAGCCCTTTCCCGAAGAGCAGGCGGCGGATATCGAGCAGCGCTACCGGGACGCGCCCGCTGATGGTCGAGTAGAGCGAAGCGGCGTCTTCTATGCGAACACCTTGTCTGCGCAGCTCAAGCAGTTCGCTGGCAAGCGGTGACTTCGAATCGATGAACCCGGAGATTGCGACGCGGTCAGGATGAAATGTGCGTGTGAGTGCGGCAATCTTCGTGATGTCCTCGCACATAGCGAAGGCCTGCTCCCCATTACGATCTGTTGCGCGCTCCGGAACAATTGCGCTGAGCTTCAGGGGCAAAGAAAGATGCTTCTTAAGAGCGGTGGCCAGCAATTGAACACTTGAGTCGCTTCCGACCAGAAGAAGCTTCTCCCCGGGAAATGCCCAATCATGTAGCCATTCCGATGCCGTGCGGTAGATACAAAGGATTGCGAGGAAGATAAGAAGATTGATTTCGAGAATGCGATAGCTCGGCCTCACAAGAAAGAACGTGGCTCCGGCGGGAACCAATAGCAGGAAGCCGGTTCCAAGGGCGCGAAGGGTGCGCAGCAGAACATCGCGTGTCTTGCGGGTGGCATCGAGGTCGTACAAGTCAAAAATGTAGAAGCACGCCAGCAAGGTTGCGGCAGAGAGAGTGGAGACCAGGGCCGCTCTGGCTGGAGAAAGCGTGCCAAGCGAGAGAAATACCGCGATTGATAGAAGAACGCCGTCGACCGCCACGATGACGAAGAGCCGGGAGGGCAAATAGAGATTAGAAACGCGGATCATTATTTCTCGTCAGTCCCGTAGTAGCCGTGGTAGTAGGACTCATATTTCATGTGTTTAACATCGTTCAGAATGCAGCCAACGGCTTTGCCGCCGAGGATTTTCAGCGCATCCTGCGAACAGGCGATGGGGGTGAAGTCGGCGCGCACGACCAGCAACGCCTGATCGATAGCCGGAAGCAACGCGTGCGTGTCGGCAGCAAGAAGCAGCGGGGCCGAATCGATAAGAATGTAATCGTATTCCTGCCGTGCTTCAGCCAGCAGATTGTGAATTGCGATACCTTGCAGCAATTCATTGGGGTGATCAGCGGGCCTGGTAGCGAGAAGCGCGTGAAGATTTGGTCGCAATGACCAGAGGCAATCGCGCCAATCATCAGCTCGCAGAAAGGACACCTCGCTCTTTGACGGCTGCACGCCCAAGACGGAGTGCAGAGAGTGGCGGCGCAGGTCCAGGTCGATTAGCAGAGTTCGTTTGCGTTCAATTCCGGCAAGCGCAAAGGCCAGATTGGCGGAAGTCAGCGTTTTGCCCTCGTCGGCCAGAGCACTGGTGATGAGAAACACCTGACTGTTGAGATTCTGCGCTACCTCAACGACCCGGTTGCAAAGCAGCCGGTAACGCTGAATGATGAAGTGCAGGTTTTTCTCCTGGTGGTTGCTGAGCCGCTGTGCGAGGATGACCTCACTCCTGATATGTCTGCTGTCGAGCTCGTTGGGAGGAGTGCGTCCAAAACCTCGCTCCATTTTCGGGAACTCTATTCCACCCAAACGATCTGTGTGGGCGATGTCGTGACGAGCGCCTTCGCGTGCCCACGGCTTCGTCACGTTAGAAAGTCCTGCCTGTGAGCCGGTGTCGGGCGCAGTACGAGAAGCGGTAGCGGTTTGAAAGAGAGACTCCATCGTTTCCTTCTTGTCCTTCTGTGCCGTTGCATCCAGCGCCTACGCCGACTGGATAATGTTTCAGGTTAAGTGCCTTTTACCGGAGCAAGCTCCCCACGAGGAGCCTGGGGCATGACTTTGTCGAGGCGCATGGCCGGAAGCGCGATAATCAGCGGGGCGCTCAAATAGATTTCGGCTTCGTCGGAGTTGTGAATGGTGGGGTCGCGCATTTCAGCGAGGAAAGCCAGCGCGAGGCCTAAAATGAGAGCGCCTGCGATTCCAGCGGCATTTACGATCTGCAAATTTGGAAAGTAAGGAGCGGATGGGTAACTTGCCGGGTCAAGGATCTGGAAACGCTCGCTCTCGTTGTGGCGCTCTAATTCTGCGGCCATCCCGGATGCCTGCTCTTTCTCGAGAAGAGAGTCATAGTTTTTCTGCATTTCGCCGTAATCGCGGCTTAGCGATTCATATTCCTGCTGTACTGCCGGCAGGCTCTGCACCTTGGATTGAACTGCCTCAATGCGGCGTTGCAACTCTTGCTGGCGATCGGCGCGAGATTTGATCTCCTGTTCAGTGGCAAGAAGCTGACTTTCGAGTTGCTGGCCGATGCTGGGGCCAGAAGCGGTAGCTGCGTGCGAGGCACCCGCAGGTTGGCGTTTGAGCTGGGCGCGCAAGGTTGCAACTTCGTATTTCAACCTTATGACGTCGGGATGAGAGTCGGTGTATTTCTGACTTGCGGCGGCGAGCTGATCTTCGGCCGTCGACAACTGGAGCTGCAACGGCGAGGGCGGCTGTGCAATGGCAGCCGACTTCTGAGGTCCGTTCACATTGAGCATGGACTGGAGATAGACTTTCTGCTGATTCGCCCGGTCGATTGCATCGCTGTTTTGCTGGGCAAGGCTCTGATATTCGCTGATCATGGCCAGATTCGAGCCTTCCTGCTCCGGCAGCGTGCCCAGATGTGCCGCTTTGAAATCGCGAATTCGCGCGTCCTGCGCTGAGAGATCCGCGCGTGCCTTTACCAGTTGATTTTCGATGAATTGCTGGGTTCCCTGGGCGTCCTGATCGCGTTCTTTGATGTTTTCCTCGATGAACAAGGCGGCGATCTGCTGCGTCACCGTCTGCGCCAATTGAGGCGTGGAGGCGACATAGTCGATTTTGAAGCCATCGATGGGACTGTGGTCGTTGACTCCTTTGATGATTTCAACAGTGATGTCCTTGCGTAGCGCGCTCACGGCGCTGTCGTCGCCGAACTTCTTACGGGCAGTCTGATACAGCCCGTTCTTGCTGGCAATCATCAGCAGCCGAGTCCGGCTCATGACCTCTTCACTTATCGTCTGCAGCCGGTCCGTCACATCCCCTGTGATGGTGGCCTTTACGTACTCTTCGGGAATTTTCTGCGGGTCTACAAGAATCATCGTTTCCGACCGATATTTCTTCGGCCAGTGCCTTCCAGCGATGAAGACAAGTGGAGGGATGATGAGCACGCAGCCGAGAATCCACAGCTTGCGCCGCATCAGTACTTGTAAGATCTCCCGAATGTCAGAGGGCGGCTTGCGTGTCATCACTGAGCTCCTGCCCGAGAAAGGGGGCTGCGAAAATAATAGGTAACGCCGAAAGACACCTCGTTGTCGCGATACCCCGGCTCTTCAGCCCCGGTTCCCTGGATGAATGAGGATCCTGAAATGTTATAAGCCAGTGAGTGAGCCATATACATATCGAGCCTGCTGGTAAAACCGAATGTTGAGTAGGAGGTACCCGATTGCTGAGCCGAGCTCTGTAAAAGTTGCGCATCTGCGGAAAGGAATAGTCGTGAACTCAAGGGGCGATCGAACGTGAGGTAAAGTTGATTCGCCACGCTCGTCGGTGCGAGGTAGCCAACAACATAGACTCTCGAATAACCTGCCGTAATGCGTCCGAAAGACCGCCGATAATCGACTCCGGCGTTTGCCGTATAGCTAAAGTTATTCTGGTCTTGTGTTCCCGTTAATGCGGAATGAGTGTACAGAGGCCCTATACCGCCGGTAAAGGAGCTGTGAGGAGTAAGCGTTTGACCGAAGGTAAGCTTTACCGACGAAAAGTTACTCATTCCGACCGGGGTCAGACCTGCGACATACACATTGGTAAATTCGATGCCGGCTAGCTCGCGACTGTTGAGCGCGTGCTGCCATTGCATATCTCCGCCGCCGGTGGCCTGGCGATTGGAAATTGAGCCTCCGCGGGCCGCTCCGGCGAGAGTCGGCTGGTCGAGCCAGCCACCCGTGACCGCTGTCGATAATGAATCGCGTTCGCTGAATTGGTGACTCATGGACAACGTGGTCGCTGCATCGGTCAGGGGCGCTAATCCGCTTGCCTCCGTGGTCGCCACGACGCCTGTCGTTCCTATTCCGATTACGGGTGAGAGGTAATGCCCCAGCGTGACCACGTGGCCGCCGGCAACGGACCATGATGCTGTTGTGGTGTCAGAGAACTGATGTGTGAGTAGATGAGAATATACCTCGGATGTGTGATTAAGATCGGTATGCCCTGGATAGAAGCTAGTATCAGCTCTGAAGTAAGCGCCGAAGTCGCTGACGGGCGTCGCCAGGTGAATGCCGATTGGAGCCCCTATGTCAAAATAGAAGCCGCTTGCTACCGGCTGGTTACTAAAACTATCGTTGAGGTTCGAAGTTGCCGTACCAGTGGTATCGATCGAAAAATACAGAGGGCTTCGGGTAAGGGCGTTATCGGTATACGTTATGGTGTCGGCGTTTTCGTTGAGTCTGCCCAGATTGGGTGTTTCCGCCATTTGGGACTGGACCGGATACGTAGAGGCTAGGTCCAGTGAGCTCGCTGCAGTGACCTGTGAGTCTTCGGAGGGTGCTGCCTGGCTGTAAAGCAATGGTGCCGCGGCAAGGCCAAACGCAAGGCAGAGTCCCGCAGTCAAATGTAAGGTTTTAGATAGCTGCATTTGTCGCAGGCAAGTCATGGGACCACCACCGTGTCATTGGCTCGGAGCATGATGTCCTGTGCGTTTTTCTTGCCACGGAGTACGTCGCGATAGTCGTAGCTCATGCGGATACGCTGCCCGGCAGAGGTCTCGCGTAAGACGTAAATCTTTTTCTGCTTGGCAAACTCTTTCAGGCCCCCTGCTTCCGCGATTATGTCGAGGACGCCCATCTGCTGGGTGATTGCGAAAGTCCCGGGATGAACCACCTGCCCGATGATGTTGACCCGCAAGCTGCGAATTTCAGCCACGATTACCGTAAGCTCCGGACCCTTGATGAACTGTGACAGAGAGCTGCGAAGCTCTGCTTCCAACTGCGGAGGGGTTTTGCCGGCTGCCTGAACTTCGCCGACGAGCGGAAGGGATATCTTTCCGTCCGGGCGCACGGTTATATTTCGCGACAGATCCGGCTCATGCCAGACGTTGATGGTGAGCACGTCGTCGATTCCTATCTTGTAGTCCTTCAAGACAGAGGTAGAGGTAAGGGCAGCCCTGTAGGATGAATGAGCGTCAGCTAGCGCCTTGACCGGCTGCGAAACCATGGCAATAGACTGGTCCGGCTGAACGGGCTTTGACTCGGGGCTAGCCTGCGCGTAAGCCGCTGCGGACCCCGCAGTCAGTATCACGACGAGGCAGACGATACGGTCCCAAGAAAGGGAAGTATAGATTTTCACTGGCAGATCCCTTCAGGGGTTTTTAGTTGTATAGGTTTGGCGGCGCCCCGGCTTTTGCGAATTGAAGGAAGACCTGCCTCCTTTATTTTGTATAGGAGTGCGCGATAGCTTATGTCGAGCGATCGGGCCGTGCTCCTGCGGTTCCACTTGTGGGCGCGGAGAACATCCATGATGATGCGCCGCTCCAGAGTTTGCACGGCGCGCTTGGTCTGGACGCGAAGCGGGGTGTTGATGTCCATGACCTCAGCCGGAGAGACGCTAACATCCGCAGGATCGCGCAGCGAAGCGAGAATGTGTTCTTCGCCTCCGAGTACGACATATCGCTTGGCAAGATTTTCCAGTTCGCGAAGATTTCCAGGCCATTGATATTTCTCGAGTATCTGCATGGCAGATCCGCTGATGGGCTTTGGTTTCTGGCCATATTGATCGCTGTATAAGCGAATGAAGTGGTCCAGGAGAATCGGAACGTCACCGGCGCGAGCGCGTAAAGCAGGCATTTTTATATTAAGAACGTTGATGCGGTAGAAGAGATCAGAGCGAAACAGGCCTTTTTGTATTTCGACTTCGAGATTGCGATTGGTTCCGCAGATCAGCCGGATATCGATAGGGCGCTCTTCGACTGAGCCCAAACGAACCACTTTGAAATCCTGGAGCGCGCGCAGCAGCTTGGCTTGGAGCGCGATATCCAGCTCCCCGATTTCATCAAGGAAGAGAGTTCCGCGGCAGGCGGTCTCGAATTTTCCTGGCTTTGCGATTCGGGCGCCCGTAAATGCTCCGGGTTCATAGCCGAATAGCTCGCTCTCAAAGAGCTGAGATGGAATTGCCGGGCAGTTGACCCGAACCAGACTTTGTTTGTAGCGCGGGCTGAGTTCGTGGAGGATCTTCGCGGCAAGGTCCTTGCCCGTACCGCTTTCACCGGTGATCAGAACAGGAGCATCGGTTGCTGCCGCGCTGGCAATTTGCGCGCGTATCGTTTGCATGGCTGGCGACTCCCCGACGAGGAGCGCTTCGGCTGGCGAAAGATGGACGGTATTATCGATGGTCTGCATTCGCCGGGATATGTGCACGCAAATCGCCATTGCAGATTTCCACGTCAGCATGGTTACTTTGCTTTCCTAAGGTAATCGGCCCATGGTTATTCTTGCTCGATGTGCTCGAAATGAGAGTGCAGATAGCAGTGAAGACGGAGTTCCTGAGTGGATTTTCAGCAGCAGCATTTATGGCGGTTTGAGGCCTGTCCCGAGGTGTCATTTGACTGCAAGTGCTGCGGAGGTTCGGCAACATGAAGAGTGGTTACTCGTCCGCATCAGTGAAGTAGGGTTCGAGCCCTCAGACCACCAAATTGGGCCAGAGATTTGCCCAATGAAGTAGGAAAAGATTTTCACACTTGTTCCCGTGCCGGCAAAATACCATTCCGGGGGGCGGTTCAGTTCAGCGTAGGTGGGCCGAGCCAGGGCCGGCGCGAAGGAAGAGGAATTCCATTTCGGGAAAGGAGTGTTGCGGCTCTTCGCCGTTTATACAACTATACGAGGGGCGGTGGAATCAACTCATTTGGCAGCAATCAGAAGGGCCGACAACCGAGCCAGTTCAAATGTCGGGCTTGATTTAAGGAAAATTTACGAAGTTGCATCAGTGAAAAGTTGATTTTCATGTTGACCAAACCAGTACTCGTCTTTAAGATACAACGCATAGCCACACTTAAAGATGTGGCGAGCGTGTTAAAGAAATAGATTCACTTTCTGCAGCAATTTTGCCGGGTTAAAAATTGAGACGCCATCGACACTTTTTCAACGTTGCGCGTCGATCGCACCGCTCAATTAGCAAAGCATTCAATTTCTAATGTCCTTCTCCCTGTAGCTAGGTGTTACGGCCTGCGTTCTCTGTTCCCCCCTTTGCGAACGGGCCTCCGCATGTCAAAGGAACCCGATGGACTCGCCTCAGTTTCACATGTTGATTGTTGATGATGAGCCGGCCGTAGCGCAGTACCTGGCGGGCTTGCTGCCTTTCACGAAATTCAAAGCCGACGTTGTGAGTAGCGGACACGAGTGTCTCAAGAAGATGCAGTCGAAGGATACGATTTTCGATATGATTCTGCTTGATTCGGAGATGCCGGGGATGGACGGTTTTGCTACGTTGCGGCAGCTTCGACGGATTTCAACCGATATTCCGGTCGTAATGATGAGTTGCTTTTCGAGTCTGCAGGATGCGATTGAGGCTTGGCAATGCGGTGCGCGTGAGGTGATTCAAAAGCCGATTCTCCGGGCGGATATTGAAGTGGTGACCGCGAAATACTGCAAAGAGCCTAAAGTCCGAGCCGAAAGCGGCAGTCCTCAGCAGCCGCACATTGAAGATTTCGATGACGGTCAGTTTTTTTTGGCTACCTCTCCGGCAATGCGAGCTATCCGACGCCAGGTAAGCATGTTGAGCAAGGCCGATGTACCTGTTCTGATCACGGGCGAGAGCGGAGTTGGAAAAGAGGTCATTGCGCAATTGCTGCATCGGAGTTCGGTGCGTGCCGGTCGTCAGCTTTTGAAGGTAAATTGCGCCGCTCTGCCGGCCGACCTGCTGGAAAGCGAGCTGTTCGGATACGAAGCGGGAGCCTTCACTGGGGCTATGAAGTCCAAGCCGGGAAAGTTTGAGCTTTGCGACGGTGGAACGATTCTGCTTGATGAAATTGGTGAGATGAGTCCGCAGCTGCAGGCGAAACTGCTCCATGTGCTACAGGACGGTTGTTTTTCCCGTCTCGGCGCGAGAGTTAACACAAAAGTAAACGTTCGCGTCCTCGCCGCAACCAATGTGGATATTGAGCAGGCCATTGCCGAACGCCGATTCCGCGAAGATCTTTATTACCGGCTTAACGCCTTCGTCATCAAAGTTCCACCGCTGCGTGAGAGGCGCGAGGAGATTCCATATCTCCTGAATGAACTCGCGACGCGGTTTGCCATCACTCATCATCTTGAGCCGGTCACGTTTTCGCCGGAGATGATCGCCGCGGCAGTGCAGTATCGCTGGCCAGGGAATCTGCGCGAGCTCGGCAATTTTGTGAAGCGCTACCTCATCACCCGGGATGCCGACTCGGCCCTGGTGGAACTCGAATCGAAGATTCGCCCGATATTGAAGGTCCCGGTGGTGCGCTCGGAGAATGAAGAAGCTGAGACGGCATCAGTATCTGGGCTGAAATCCATTGTCCGGACCATGAAAGATCAAACGGAAAGCCGCATGATTCTCGAAGTTCTGGATGAGTCAAAGTGGAACCGGCGGATCGCGGCGGAGCGCCTGCAAATCAGCTACAAGGCGCTTCTTTATAAGATTCGAAGTTACAACCTGGAGGCCTCTGCCTGAGCGGAGTTTGTGTGCATCTCGAAGAGAGGAAAGTATCGTGAAGCATCAGGCGGTAGTTTGCATGCTGGACGGACAGGTTTGGCATGGGACCATGGAGAGGCCAGCGACAGAATTCACGGGCGCGCCTGGGCACAATGAGAAGGCCGGGAATGGTCACGAGCTGTACTTTGAGCCACACGGCGATGAACCTCGATCGGTTCCAATGAGCTCTATCAAAACGATTCACGTGGGAGTCGGGACCGGGGATGAATTGCTCAGCGGCCCTCGCTTTTTCGATTCTGCTCCGATTCCATCGTTCCTGTGGGTGAGAATCGCGCTCCTCGATGGAGAGATTGTCGAAGGGATGACTGCGAACTCCTGGTCGGCGTTGAGCGGTGCTCTTATTCAACTGCAGGTTCCGACCCAGCCGCCGAGGCAGGAACATCTTCTCATACCTCGCAGTTCGATCGCCGAATTGCAGATCATCACGACACGCTAGCGATTTGATCCCTACCGCCGACGGCCGCCTGAAACAACCGTTTGCTCTGATAATGCAGTTCGTTGCGCATACATACCGGCGAACGCTACCCTGGCCTTCCGCAATGAGCCCGATAGCGCGTTGCAATAAAGTATCCATGGCCCTGAACGTGCAGGGGTATTGAGAGGGGGGACATTGTAGAAATGCGTATTCGTCGCGCACATGCCGGAGCCGTGCTGGCCGCTGCAGGGGCGTTGAATTTCTGGCTTTTGAAATCGGGTACGCCGGGCAGCATCGCAGCCGGAGTCTCACTGGCGGTGATCTGTCTCAGTATGAGTTGGTTATTGGCTTCGGGAAGGCAAAAGGAATCGCGCCCGAGTTACGCTGCGCTCAAGCCGTCTCTGGTCGATGCGGTTCCGGCGGACAAGCCGCTGAAAATGGCCCAGAGCCAATTGGTAAATGCCTTCACAGTCGATCTGGAAGACTACTTTCAAACCGAGGTAGCATCCCGCGCGGTGAAGTACGAGGATTGGGAGAAAATGCCCTCCCGGGTCGAGAGCAGCGTCCATCGGCTGCTTGATCTGATGGATGAAACGAATACTCGATCGACTTTTTTTGTTCTCGGATGGTCTGCCAGGAAATATCCCGGCCTGATTCGCGAAGTTGCACGGCGAGGACATGAGATCGGCTGCCACAGCTTCCGCCATTTGATGGTAAATAGGCTTACGCCCGACGTTTTTCTGGAGGACACGCGAATCGCGAAGGAGATTATCGAAGATACGACAGGAGCGGTGGTTGAAGGCTATCGCGCTCCCAGTTTCTCCATTACTCCCGGAACTGAATGGGCCTTCAAGATCCTCGAGCAGCTTGGTTTCTCCTACGACTCGAGCGTTCATCCTGTGTGGCACGCAGCCTATGGCAATGCAAAAGCACCGCGGTTTCCGTATTACCTGGAAGGGACGAGCATCCTCGAGATTCCGATAGCGACTTGGCGGCTCGGTGGACTAAATCTTCCCGTGGGAGGGGGCGCATATATGCGTCTTCTGCCGTACCGATACATTCGCTGCGGCCTTTCGTCCGTGAACAAAAGGGAATGGCAGCCGGTAACGCTGTATGTTCACCCGTGGGAAATCGATTATCTTCAGCCCGCGATTCATTCCGGTTGGGCTTCCCACGCACGGCAGATTTGGGGCACGCGAACGATGGAGCCAAAGCTGCGCATGCTGCTGTCCTCTATGCGCTTCGCTCCGATCAGGAAGGCCTATGCGCAGAGCCTGTCGGCTAATCCGCCGGTCTTCACAAGATCGGGTCACCCGACGCCCTCATTCGCTCATGTTTCCTGATTCAAACGCTTTGGCCGTGGAGTAGCTCATGTCGTGGATCCACAACGCGTTGATCCTTCCGCTATTCGAGCCGGAACGCCATCGCGGGCTTGCCAAACGCCTCCGGAAATTGGAACACTTCGAATCCTTGTCGCGAGACGAGCAGCTCGGAATTCAGGAGAACAGCGTAAAAAAAATCCTCCAGCATGCCTATCAGACGACCCCTTATTATCGACGCCTATTTGATGACGCTGGTTTCCGGCCGCGAGGGTGGAAGTCCGGACACCCTCTTCCGATCCCGGCACTGACGCGCGATCTAGTAAGACTGAATCCGGACAACTTGCGATCGCGCGCCTTCCCTCCTGAGATGTTGCGAGGCGCGACAACTGGTGGAACTACATCGGCTCCGGTGCAGATATGGCGAGACGTCGAAGCTCTTCAAAGCAAGACCGCCCTCCAATTTCATCTGAATCGCAAGGGCGGCTTCGACCAGGGAACCAGGGTGTTGAACATCTGGGGCGCTGAACGGGATCTGGCGCTCAACCCAAGCTGGAAATGGAAACTCTACGAGCAGGGACTATTGCGCAGGCACAATGCGGGCGCCGGACAACTGAATCAAGAGGTGCTCGAGAGTTTCGCCAAAAAATTGAATCGTCATCGGCCTCGCATCATATTTGGTTACGCCGGTACCATTCACCATTTCGCCCAGTATCTGCAATCGCAAGGGAAGCCGTTCCATAAGCCTCGGCGGATTATTGTCACGGCGGAGGCGACCACCGCAAAAGAGCGCGAGGAGATGGAACATGTTTTTGCATGCCAAGTGACCGAGCACTATGGCAGCCGCGATATAGGAATGGTTGCCGCGCAATGCGATGAGGGTAAGCGGCTGCACTTTCATCCGGCGGCGTGCTACCTGGAACTGGTGTATTCCGGGCAGACCGCCGATGGGCCCATTTATCAGCTGTTCGTGACGGACCTATTGAATTCGGGGATGCCGATGATTCGCTACGATACCGCGGACTGCATCTTGTTAGAGGACAAGCCATGCGTCTGTGGCAGCTGGTTTCCGTCGGTAAAAGCGATTCTGGGACGTACGCTGGACAACTTCATGCTCTCCGACGGAAGTGTTGTTCCCGGAATTGCAGTCACTGCAGCGATCGCGGGGGTCAAAGAAGGATTCCGGCAAGTGATGCAACTTCAGGTAATTCAGAAAAACCTGGACCACATGCATCTCCGCTATGTGGCGAATGGCGACTCCAATGTCATCCAGAAGGAGTTAGGGCGCGTGCGCGTGGAAATTGAAAAGCTCTTGCGGGCTGAAGTGAGATGGACCGCTGAGCGTGTTCCGGAGATTCTGCGGGAGCGATCGGGGAAGCTGCGATTCTGCATTTCCGAAATATCCGCGCCCAAACCGCAAGCAGCAGTTTAGGCGAGTTTAGCCGCTATTGTTGGACCAGCCGCCAACAGTGAACGATTATTTTTCTAGGATGCTAAACGGCAACGACTTCAGCTTTTCGCGGCTTTTTTGCTGAGACCCAGGCAGGACTTCGAGTCGCTTCTGGGTTCACGGGGTTCTTACTGCCTTCCGTTGGCAGCTTCAACAGAGCTATGGCCGCAGTTACAGCTCCCAGCGTAAACCACCCCTGACGATAGGTATTGTGCGACGAATAGCCCGCGAACAGCAGCAGATACACGCATAAGTTGCAGGCGTATGGGAACTGTTGAATGATCGGGTCAAATTGCGCCTTCTTGAAACGCCGAGCGAGAAGCCAGTTCATCCGAATTAGAGATACGAGATATGCAAAAAAAGTGAAGACTCCGACGATTCCGAGCTCTCCCAACAGCTTGAAGTAGAGGGAATGGGCATTCAGCCAATGCCTCGGTTTCCCGGGCCAATACTCCATGCCGTTGGCCGCTGTGTAATCGTCGGGTCCGATTCCGGATAAGGGGTTGTGTAGAAACATCTGCACACCGCCTTGCCAGGAAAGCAAGCGATTGGTATACGACTCGTCCTGATCTCGGGTTTCCACGGTCATATAGCGCGCTTTGTATTCCTGCGGGATGACCATCCAAAGAAGCGGTAAGGCAACGAGAACAAGCGGGAGATATTTCCAATTCCGCTTTTTGTGGAAGACAATTAGCAAGAGAAAAAACACGAATCCCAGAAAGGCTGTACGGGAACCAGTATCAATAATCGTGGTGAGATAGATGCCGAAGATCACCGCGCCGTAAAGCTTCAACCATTTCGACGTTCCCTTCGTGAGGAGGATGAATGCCAACGGCATCGCGACAACCATGGTGATGGCCATTGTGTTGGGATCGCCGCCGGCGCTGGTGAGTCCCTCCGCGCGGTCAATGTTCATAGTGAAGATTCGCACGCCGTTGTGGTATTCGTACAGCGCACTCGCACCGATCCACGCCACCAAGCCGGTATAGAGCAGCAGATATTTCCGGATGCGCTCCTCGGTAGATAACATCGCAACCAGAAGGAGATGGTAAATCACAATTTCAAGGAATTTCAGATCGAACTGGAGTGAATTTGATGGCCAGAACGCGAAAACGGAGGAAAGCAGCATGGCGCCGTAAAACCAGAGGAAGCGCCTCGTTATTCGGGGCCATTGAAAATGCATCTTCTTCATGAAAAATACGGCGACGATCAAAACAAGCAGCACTCGCTCAATGTGCAGGAAGCCGAGCGCCGGATACAACTCACCGGGCTGCAGTTCAAATGCAGTCACGAATGCCAAAAAGAGCATGAAGGGGTCGGAAAACCCCTTGACCGTCATGATGAGAATCACTGTCAGTACAATAAATGCCAGGATCATGCGAATTCGAACCCTAACTGCTTTGCTGCCATTGCTATTCCGCCGCACCTGCTGTAGTTCCAGATTTCAGCACCGCGCACATCCAGATTTGCCTTGAGTTTGGCGCGAGTCTTGCATCCTTAATGTCGGAGCCGATCACGTCTTCCTGGGCTCATAAGAGCATTCAGAGTGCCATAAGAGTGATGTTTTCCGGCCGCAGTAACCGAATAGGCGTGAGATGTAGCGCGATAAATGACGATGGTGCGCAGAAGATTGCGCATTCACGGCTTTGAATTAGAAGGCCGTGAGCGTGAAAACCGGCAATCAAGCATGAGGGGGAATGATCAGAGCCGCGGATATTGCGCTTTTAGCCGTTCTAACGATCGTCAGCGGTCTTCTCGCGGCACCTTTCATGCGGTCGTGGATCGGGCATCGCCGACTGCTGTTTTATGTTTTGTTGGGAGGCATTCTGCTGAGCCAGCTTCTATTTCGGCGGTTCTATTGGCAGGTGGCGCCGGCGGATGCCGCATGTCTTCTGTTGGCGTTAGGCTGCCTTTTGATAGGGCGCATTGGGGCGATTCATTTAAGCGTAATTTCCGCGGTCGCGTTTGTTCTAACGGGAATGTCGCTGGTCTGCCTCATCGTACTTCCGCTTTTTCGGCTTCCGCGGCCCACAGGACCTTATCTGGTGGGAACAAGAAACGTTCGTCTCATTGATCCACACCAGAGCGACAGCTCATTTCCGAGCGGAAGGCGCGAGTTGATGGTTCAGGTCTGGTATCCGACCGATTCACGTTTGGAACCACTCGGTCCTTATCGCAGGTGGGCCGATACGACGGTCATTTCCTCGTATGACGCCTTTTTGAAGACTCATTCGCACCTCAATGCTCCGGTCTCGCTTCGCGGAGGCGCTCATCCGGTACTGCTCTTCAATCCGGCGTGGGGTGGATTGCGTACCCAGAACACCTATCAAACGGAGGAGCTAGCGAGTTATGGGTATATTGTGATCGCGATCGATCACACGCACAATTCTGCGAGAGTGGCATTTCCGGATGGGGAACTGGTGAAGGCAAGTGCCGTACAGTCGATCGACGATTTCACAAATTCGACCTTTGACAAGCAGATGGCAATTGCGAATCAAGAGCTGGACACGCAGGCGAAGGATGACAGCTTTGTGCTGGACGCATTTTCGGCAGCGAACGATACGCCGGATAGTCCGTGGTTCAGGACGATGGATATGCGCCGCGTGGGAGTATTTGGGCACTCCTTCGGAGGAGCCGCCTCTGTGGAAGCGTGCTTCAGAGATTCGAGAATTCGAGCTGCGCTCAACATGGATGGCTGGATGTACGGCAGAATCGCTCGGAAACCACTTCAAAAGCCCCTCTTTTTGATGTACGAGCAGGGCTGGCCTCCCGATGAAAAGCAGCTCTCGATCCAAACGGGTTCGGATTCGCCTACCGATCGGATGAACGTGTGGGATTACCACAACCTTCAGCGTACGCTATCGGAGTATGGCGGTTATGTGCTTACCCTTTTTGGTACGAAACACATGAATTTTTCTGACCGGTCGCTCTATTCACCTATACGGCGAATGACCGATTCAGGGGGAATCGACCCGAATCTGGCGCACCGCATCATCAACCGGTATACGCTGGCTTTCTTTTCGCATGCACTGAACGGTACGTACGAGCCCATTCTTGATCAAACGTCGCCGGTGCCGTACCCGCAAGTTCATTTTTCAGAGTGGCGCGTGCGTTTTTTGGCGAACTGAAGGCGAACCATGCAAGGGTTGGGGAGTGTGCGGGTGCCGGTCGCCCGCGAGAGCCCGTGACGGTAAAAGCGCCGGGCCATCGATTCACTCCGTCCAGTGTGCAACGTAGTGCACACTCGCTGACGCGCGCTCTTGATCGATCCGGTCTGCGGATGGTTAGAAAATGGGCCTTGAGGTGCAGCCAGGCTACGAAGAAAGAGCTTCGCTGCATATGGCTTCATAGCTTGGAGAATGCTCCCGTTGACTTCCGCCACCCTTAAACAAAACGCACCGACAAAGCCCTATTCTCTGCGCAAGCTGGCGCTTGGGTCATCGATGCGCGTCCTTCATCAGTTGCTGGGTATCGGGATCGGCTTTGCGCTTACTCCGTTTATCATCCACTGGCTCGGACCTGAGCAATACGGGATATGGGCTCTCGCCGGAGCATTTGTGGGTTACTACAGTCTGCTCGATCTTGGGCTTTCGGGCGCGGTCTTCACACACATGTCCCACGCCATCGGGGCTCAGGATTACGAGAACGGAGCAAGAATTTATCGCACCGGGCTCTCGATCTTCAGCCTGCTCGGCGGCATTCTGGTAGTTGTGACTCTTTGTATCGCGGCAGGGGTACTTCTCCTGCATCCGAGCCACAGCATCACGCTTTCCATAGTTGTCCTCGTGGTCGGTTTCCAGACAGCCGTGAGTTTTCCCATGCGCGCTCCGTTCGGAGTACTTAACGCAGGTTCGCATTTTGAGACCACTTCGCTGGTTCTGATCATGTCTGCAGTTCTCCGTACCATCGGCACTGTAGTAGTTCTCCGAGCCGGTAAAGGAGTTCTCGGATTGGCGGTAATCAATCTGCTGGCCTGGATACCGGGCTATACGCTGGTGTGCATAGCGGTGCACTGGCGTTATCCGTTTATCCGACCGCGGGCTCTCGGAAAATGGGACCGGCCAACCGCGCATAAGCTTTTCAGCTTCGGTGTTCCAGTGCTGATCGGACAAATTGCGGATCGCATTCGCCTGCAGACAGACACGCTGGTCGTATCCCTTTTTCTGGGCTTGAGCGCAGTGACTCATTACAATATTGCGACCACACTGGATTTGTATTACATGGACGGCATCTTGGCCATTATTGGTGTGTTAACACCTGTTCTGAGTATGCAGATGAGCGCGCGGGATACGGCTGGAATGCGAAGCAGCATTCTCACCGGTACCCGGCTCGCAATCTGCACGGGAGGCTTTGCGGCCTTTGGACTGATCGTCCTGGGAAAGGACTTTATTAGGCGCTGGATGGGATCTGCATACGTTGATGCTTACCCGGTCTTGGTGGTGCTGGTAGCCGCTATGTTCCTTGATCTCTGGCAGTCAACCACTGTGAACGCGCTTTTCGCAACGATGCATCAGAAGACCTACGCAAAGGTCAACATCAGCGAAGCTATTGCCAACCTGTTTCTCAGCCTTGCGCTTGCGCCGCGGTTTGGGATGCTGGGCATTGCGCTGGGCACACTTATTCCCAGTGTGATGGTGCGCGGATTCGTGCAGCCCTGGATTGTGGAACGCAAGCTGGGAATACCGGCTATAAGCTACTATGGCTTGTCGGCGCGCGCGATGCTTCGCACAATTGCGTGCCTGATTCTACCGTGCGTGATCGCGCTTCGGTTTCTGAAGCCTAGCTATCCTGCTCTCTTCCTTACCGGAGCACTGTCGTTCGTCGCCTTCGCTCTGCCGATCTGGTATCTGGAGTTCAACATGATCGGGAGCGCACGTATTCGTTCCAGGCTAGCGGGGCTGTTCAAGCGAGCGCCGGGCGAAGCATAGCCTCTTCATATTCCCGTTTGACAAACCGGAATTTGCCGGAGATTTCACTGGCGATCCGGGTCACCGCACGGACGGAGAAGCGAACCTGCCCTCGGAAGTATGGGTAGAGCCGGCGGGTGAGCTCGTCCACAGTATGCGCACCGTATCCGACGCCTGGGATGACATCAAGGCGGATCTCAAGAGGACTCGGCTGTACAAACTGAGCCTGAAGAATCTCGGTCATTTGACCCACGAGCAGCGCCAGAGACGGGCCGGAAATTAGTTTTCCATCAGGGAGCTGGAGAAAATCGGTGATGCGCCCTTCGACATTTGCCAGTCTCGGCAAGTTCCTCCCACATGCGCACGGCTGACCGGCAGCCCATTGAGCGACGTCTCCGATGTCATATCGAATGAGCGGCATGCTGCGATTGTAGAGATCAGTGACCAGCACGCGACCGCCACCGGAAGCAACTCCGGGAAGCGGATCGATCTCGACCACCAAGGCGTCTGCATTTACATGAAGGCCGGTGTGATGTTCGCATTCGCTGGCGATGACGGAGAGTTCGCGGCAGCCATAGCGATTGAAAACTTTTCCGCGAAAAACCTGTTCGATCAAGATTTGGTTTTCCGGTAAGAGAACTTCGGCAGAGGTAATAATCGAATCGAAGCGGATGTCATCGACGTCATTTTCGAGGCAGTACCGGGCGAACATAGCGGCGGATTGCGCATAAGCCTTGAGTCGGCGGGGACGGTATCGGCGGAGCAGCGTGATGAAATCCTCCAGGTCCTGTTTCGAGACTCGGGAGGTATTGAGCATGAGCGACCTATCGAGGATGCGCTGTCTCCAGGTAAGATCGGGAATGCTGACCGTGCCAAGTTCATAGGTGGAACCCCAGAGCACCGCGCACCAGTCGCCGGGACGAAGCCCAGCCCATTCATTATGGCGGTCTGTGCTTGCGCGACGAGAGTCAAAACGCTGCCGATCCACCCAGAATTGCACTGGTGTTCCAGTCGATCCACCGGTTTGGTTCCAGTCCCGGGCGATGGCGGGGACATTGTCGGCAAGCAACTCTGAGGGGTGCTGCTGAATATCGCGCTTGGTCAACACCGGCAGCATGCGGAGATCGTCGACCGATCGAAGATCCAGAGGGGTAATCTTTTCCTCCTCCATTCTTCGGCGGTAAAACTCCACATGGCGGTAGGCGTGGATCAATTGCGTTCGCAGAAGTCTGAATTGCAGTTGGCGCAATTCAATGTCAGGCAGCCATTGGCTGTGCTTGAATATCCGCGCATAGCTGAGGTAAGACGGATGGCTGCGACGTGTCCAAAGCGGATAAATCACTTTTCGGATCAGAGCCGATTCGCTTCGCGCCAGAAATCCATTGTTCTGATTCATCCTTAGCCCTTGAGGCCGCCACCGGAGAAGGTTTTCCTGGCCTTGCGGAACTGCGATAACAGTGATGCAACTGAATCTCCAAATTGAGAGATAGCTGGGAAATGGAGTAGATCCGGATCTGTCGAGATCGCTCTGCGGGTTTCGGAGCCTGTGTGTGCAGAAGATTGCGGACTCGCGATCCGTAGCTCGGCTAACGCCGGGCGTTGTGAACGGTTCAATGTTCTTATGGGGGCAGCAATTCTGGCCTTTCAGTTGCTTTTCATTGGAATGAATGAAACTCGCCATTAAACCTGTCGATCGGACCGACGAAGCGCCGCCCGAGACGGGGGCGTTTCCTCCCTTAATGCCTGTTCGACAGAGCCACGCCCAAATGACGTTCAAGATATTGCATGAGTTTCCCACGGCCACCCTTGAATATCGCTGGAGGGAACTGTTGAAAGATGTGAAAACGCCTTCACATTACACCTCGCCGGAGTATTTTCGGGAACCATACTTCGAAGGAAAGCGGCCATTTGCGATTCTCGCATTGGTCGGTGATGCGGTTGTCGCGGTGCTGACCGGAGTACATGAAGGAAATGCGGTGACTTGCGGGTTATCTACGCGGCCTCAGATCCAGCTACACCCCGAATTCGATGCCGTTGCTGTGCTTGGAACTTTGGCGAGGGGCCTCGAGAGCGAGTCAATAGGCGCAGAGCTCGTTAGCGTCTATAGCTGGAATTGGCTCTCGCTCGATCCGATGCTGCGGCACCATTACCGTAGCAGAGCACTGATGGGTAACCCCGTGCTGGACCTGCGGGTCGGGGCCGACGCGCTGCTGAAGAGATGCGATGGGAAGCGGCGGAACTGCATTCGATACGCGATCAAGCACGGCGTCGAAGTTTCTGCCGCGGAGAGCCCGGAAGAGTACGACGCTTTTTACAAGATTTACGCGAGTTGGTGCGAGGCGAAAAAGATTCCCTGCTATCCGTCAGCAGTTGAAGACCTGGCATTTCGCACCACCCGTCTGAACCGTCGTTTATTTGTCGCGCGCCACTCCGGAAAAATTATCGCGGGCAGCGTTTTCCGATTCTATCCGGGAGGGCTGATCGAATACTCTCGCAACAGCTCTCTGCCGGAATTCCAGTCGCTGAAGCCAAACGATCTGCTGGTATGGAAGGCCATCGAGTGGGCGTGCGAAAAAGGGTTCACGCGTCTTTCGATGGGAGGATCGCACCGGTTCTTACGCGAGTTCGGGGGAACGATGGTTCCCATCATACGTTATCGATGGGACCGCACTTTGCTGCGGCGCCATGATCGGCGCGAAGATTTAGTGGAAGCCGGCCGAAGATGCATGAGCAAACTGCCGCCGGTATGGGAAAGGAAGGTTCGCGAGTTGATTGGGAAGCAGTTACCCGCGGGATGGTAATCCGAGGTTCGAGAAGAATGCGGCGAAGAACGTGTAATCATTCTCCGCCGCAGCTGTTTTGCTAATTACAGACAACGCTGGTGCTTCCCACGATTACAGGTCCAGCCGCATAGTTGCCGCAGTGGACGGTGCCGCTGCCGGAAGTATCGATAGTTAACGCCTGCGAGAAGGTAGGCCCACCTTCCGACTGGTCATGATATCCATTTTCATTGTCGACGAAGTATGTGGGCGTGCCGATCCACGTCTGCCCATTGTTAATAGATTGATTTGCTCCATCCCAGTCCACCTCCACAAACGCATGGACGCTTTTGAAGGTGTTGGTAGTGAAGGTCAGAGGGGCCTGATCGTCCTCGTCAAAGCTTATTGCGTAATCAGGTTGTGAACCGGTACCGGTACTTGTGACGATATTATTGGCAATCGTTACGGAGTCGCCACCTGTCAGGTTGGTGAGCCGCAAACCATTTGCCTGGCAGTGACTTGCCGAGACAGTAACGGTATTGCCGCTTACAGTAACGTGGGATGGAGCCGATGGGTTGCCCTGGTAGGCGTTGTCGCGGACTCGAATACCGTCGGTGCCCGCATTCTCGCAACCGCCGTACTCCGAATTCTGCGGCAATTCTACGGCAGTGATCGTATTGTTGGTGATTTGAACATTTGCGGCTTCATCATCTATCCCTCGACCGTTGGTCGGGTGGCAGTTGTTCTCGCTGATGATCTGCCCATCTCCGCTTACCGTCGCGACACAGTAGTCGTTCGAGAAATATGAGTTGAACGTGATGTCGTTGTTGGTAATGTGGGCGTTCTGATGATTGTCGAATACACCACCCTGGGGAGCGGCGATGATTTTGTTGTTGTAAATCTGATCGGGAACCACACCGGGGCTGTCGGGGTCGTCCGCAATCCAGAGGGCATAGCCCAACAGCGAGTAGCGGCTGCTGTCGCAAACCTTCCCCGTGGCCGGGTAGGTGCTCTTGCATGCCCAGTTCAGAGTGTTGTTGTAGATCTGCCATCCAGAATCGCTTACTGTGCCGAAGATCGGTTCAGCGTCCTGCGTGTATGTGTTGATTACAACGTCGTGGATTACCGGAGCGGGGTTGATGTCACTTGACTGGCCGACCCAGATCCCGCGCGATTGAATCGCGGCATTGGAAGCTTCCGTAATTGTGCCTCCATACAGGACGAATCCGGCGTGACTGTCGGTTGAACCGGTCCGCGCGAGCGTGTAGCCAGGAGCCGTGTACCAAGTATCGGCCAGCAGAATTCCGGGAGTACCCTGCGAACCGCCCCCGGTTCCGTATGTGATGGTGTGGCCATTCAGGTTAAGCGTGATATTGTCAGCGTCGATGAAGAAGCAGGTCCCGGAAGAGCTGACGTCCTGAGCGAGATAGTAAGTCCCGCTCTTGGTCAGATCAGCGCAGTCGTTCAGTGGGGTTCCAGATGCTGACGGAGAGCCCGAATTCACCACAAGAGCGACACTTCCAGTCGCTGTGTTGTAGCTGGTGGTATCGGTTGGGGTGAAGGTTACGCTGAGCATGTCGGTTCCGGCGGCGGGTATCGTTCCTGCCGCCGGTGAGTAGGCGAAGCTTCCGGCGACTGATGCGGAAGCGTCAAGCTGCTTGGAACTGAGAGCGGTGCCATACGTGATGGCCGATGGGGTGGGCCAGGTGATCGTGGGAGTGGTCTTGGAAGTCGTGGCTTTGTTCACGACGAGCGAGACGCTGGCGGTCGCTGTGTTGTAGCTGGTGGTGTCGGTTGGGGTGAAGGTTACGTTGAGCGTGTCCGTTCCCACGGCGGGTACCGTTCCTGCTGCCGGTGAGTAAGCGAAGCTTCCGGCGACGGAGGCGGAAGCGTCAAGCTGCTTGGAACTGAGAGCGGTTCCATACGCGATTGCCGATGGGGTGGCCCAGGTGATCGTGGGAGTGCTTTTGGAAGTCGTGGCTTTGTTCACGACGAGCGAGACGCTGGCGGTCGCTGTGTTGTAGCTGGTGGTGTCGGTTGGAGTGAAGGTCACGCTGAGCGTGTCCGTTCCCACGGCGGGTACAGTTCCTGCCGCCGGTGAGTAGGCGAAGCTTCCTGCGACTGATGCGGAAGCGTCAAGCTGCTTGGAACTGAGAGCGGTGCCATACGTGATGGCCGATGGGGTAGGCCAGGTGATTGTGGGAGTGCTCTTGGATTTTTGGTTGACCACTAGCGTGACGCTAGCTGAAGTGGTGTTATATTTGGACGAATTGGTGGGAGTGAATGTCGCCACAAGGACATCGTCCCCGGCTGGGGGGACTGATCCCGCCGCAGGAGAATAGGCGAAAGTGCCGGCAACAGAGGCGGTAGCGTCCAGTTGTTTTGAGCTGAGCGGCGTGCCGTATGTGATGGCGGCGGGTGTTGGCCAGGTGATGGACGGAGTGCTCCGGGAATCAGTCTTCTTGTTTACAACCAGGGATACGCTCTTGTTCGCGGTGTCGTAGTTAGCCGTATCTGATGGGGTGAAGGTGACGGTGAGGGTATCGGTTCCGACGGCCGGGACTGTTCCGGGACCCGGCGAATAGTCAAAGGTGCCGGGTACGGACGCGGTCGCGTCGAGCTGACGAGAACTGAGTGCTGTACCAGAGACGATCGCAGCTGGAGTAGGCCAGGTGAGCGATGGCTTCGACTTAGCCGTGGGCGGCTGGTGGACTATCAACGATACGGTTCGTGATGCGGTGTTGTAGTCGGCCGTATCAGAAGGGGTAAAGGTCACGGACAAGGTGTCGGTCCCGACTGGAGGCATTGTTCCGGCCTTGGGGGAATAGGCAAAGGTGCCGTCGACCGAAGCAGTTGCATCGAGTTGCTTGGAGCTGAGCTTAGTCCCGTAAGTGATCGCCGCAGGCGTTGGCCAGGTGAGGTCGGGCGTAGCTCTAGGCGCGGGGAGCTGATCAACCACCAGGGAGACACTCTTGCTGGCGCTGTTGTATTTCGAAGTGTCCGACGGGGTAAAACTCGTTTGTAATGTGATAGTTCCTACGGGCGGGACGGTTCCGGCCGCAGGAGTATAGACAAAGGTGCCTGCAACCGACGCCGACGCATTCAATTGACTCGAAGTGAGAGCCGTACCGGAGGTTATGTTGGCTGGAGTGGCCCAACTGATCGTCGGCGTAATTTTATCAGCGGCCGCGCTGACCGGAGTTCCCATGGAGACTCCGCAGCCACTGACGAGAAAACCCGCCGCAAGAAGCAATAGAACCGCGCTACAGAGGGGAAGTGCTCCCCAGGTTGAGCGCCCGCTGCAATGGCCTTGCTTCGGCCCGCAGAAAAAGCTGCAAAGAACTTCAATAGCCATAATCACCTGCCGTGTTTCAAATAATTCAGGAGCCGCTATATTTCAGCGACGCCGAAAATCACACGACAACGAGATAATTGGCTGCCCTTTGCCAGAGGGATTTGCTCCTCTGAGCAGGGATACAGCTCAATGCGAATGAGACTGCCGCTCGAGTAAAGGGCCGCCATTCCAAGGGCTTTGTGCGCCACTCAGGAGGATGCGACTCCTTGGGAGCCTCAACTTCATTCGCACCAAGGCATTGGGCAAAGTTTCAAAGAGTTGATAAGCCGTTATTACACAGGACTCCGCAAAATGGAAGCACCGCCCTGTGTAAATTCGACCAAAGAACTGCAAGTCCATGCACAGTGGTACGGGATCAGGGTTTCTGATCGATGCAATTTAAGCTGGTTCTTAAAGCTGGCCTATAAGTAGCGCGTAGAGAAGGGCAGTAGCAAGGAAGTTCTGAATTTGCGTATCTCTTTGGTAATGTGCAGCAATGTGGCAAACGCAGGAACTAAAAGACTTACAAATTTCTTAGTACCAATTTGAACTTTTTTTGCATCTGGAGCGGGTCTTTCTCGCCGATCGGGCTCGCGGACTTGGAATTTATCGGCCTTGCTGATGGAGCGCCCAAGCTACCGTGGTGGTTCCGGAGGCCTGCGATGCAGCCTCGGCTTCCTGGTTCAAGGCAGTCTCGAGGGTGGACCAGGAGGTGTCGAGTTCGGCGAATAAAATTTGTTCTTCATTGGCGCCATTGAAGTTAAGTTCGCAGACTCCGATGCCGTCTTCCGACCGGATGGGCGGGCCGAAGATGCGGCAGGTAATGGGGCGGTCGGCGTAGAGGTCGCAAGCCCCGGTTTGGGGATCGAGGGCGGGACAGGGTTCGTCGTTGCCAAAGTCATCGTAGCGGGAATGCGATTCGTCGAGCTGGCCAGTAACTGCATTGCCGGGAAATCCGGGGGTGAGGCGGCCAGCGGCGGAGCCGCGAGACTTGGCCCATGACGATCTCAAGCGACACGCTCCCGATATCTCTGCTCGAATCTGCGCACAAGGCGTTCGATCCGCTTGAACTCGGCATTCAAAGCGTCCTGCACTCGCGCCGATGGCCGATTGCCGTTGGCGACTTCGCATACGTGCTGGCGGCTCAGGCCAAGAGAGCGGGCGATGCGACTTATGGCCCCGTAGTTAAGTTTTTTCCGGTAAATCGAAGGAGTCATATAATCTGGCAGCGGGACAATGACTCAAGTGGCGATGTCCCTCTAGGAAATTCAAAGTATCTTGATGCAGATATTTCTGTCAATAAGAAAATGCGCGAGCAGGTTACGGGAGCGGTGCGCCTGCCCCTCGGGGACCGAATATGGGAACTCCGAAAGACTAGAGGGCTTACGCAAACCCAGCTGGCAGAGATACTTGGGGTTCGCCAATCCGCGGTGGCCCGGTGGGAGACTTCAAAGGACCGCCCGCTCCCTCAGACGCTTATTAAGATTTCCGAACTGGTGAACGAGGAGGAGCGCCAATGGTGGCGGGACCTGGCGGCAGAATCGGCCGGTTTTGGAGAGGCGGGGGGCAGCACTTTACCGGAGGTTTCTTTCTCGCGCACTATCCCGCTCATAAAAACACACAACAAGGTGGGTATCTTGGGCTCTGTAGATCCGTTGGATGTTGAAGTTAACCTCACTCTGCCTGCGGAATGGTTTCCCGAATCCGGCTCGATCCGCGCCGTAAGAATAAACGCTAACTCTATTTCCCCTTTAGTCGACGGGGCTTACATTGCAGTGATCGACATCAGCAGAAGAGATGCGGACCGACTTGTCGGCTGCATGGTGGCGATCCAGACGACAGTCGGGATAGACGTGCGCTGGCTTCGTAAGGACGGTTCGACCTATCTGCTCGTCCCGCTTCGTGAAAGCACCGATCATCCCATCCGCGTCATGCGACATCGCGGGGAAAACAGCATCGTTGGCCAGGTCGTGAAGTGGATCGGGCAACCAGCCGCAGTCAGAAAGTGAGGAGAGGTTAATGGCGAAGTGTAAGTATTGCGGAAAGTGGGCCGGGTTCTTTCACGGCGAGCATCAGGAATGTGCGGAGCAGGCCGCGGAAAAGGAGAGAGCGATTGCAGCGAAGGTGGCGCAAGCCAGAGCTTTGATTACCTCCGCGCCGGAGGGCGCAGTGTCGGTCCCGGAACTTGCATCCCTGATCGCGCCGATCGCAGACGGAAACCCCGAGGTTCCATGGCGCGCCTTCTGTGACTGGATCACCGGCATTGCGAACGGTAACCTCGAACCTTCTTCGCGGCAGCAGAACCTCGCCGCGAGTTTGGTCAAGCAATTCGGTTTTGACCCGCAAAGAGTGCCGGATGCAGGTTGGGATAAGTTTCTCCACATGTGCGCTATGCGCGACGTTGAGGATGGGAAACTGCCCGAGGTGGTTCATTTCTCCGGCGATCTGCCATTCAACTTGGAAGATGGCGAGCGCGTCGTGTGGGTGTTCGATAACAGCGGGTTTTATGAAGATCAAGTTGTCCGTTCCTCAACGCGCAACTACGGCGGTGTGAGCCTGCGGGTTGCGCCCGGTGTATATGTCCATGGCGGCCAATCGGTTCGACCAGAATCGAAAGAGGGATTCGTGCACGTTGACCAGGGCACGCTGGCTTTGAGCGACCGTGCTGTCCTGTTCCAAGGACAGCACCGCGCGATTCGGTTCAGGTACGAAGACATTGCTTCCTTCACTAGGTCTGATTATGGGTTCGCGATTTGCAAGGGCTCAGAAACAGCGCGGCAGATCGGATTCGAAACGAAGGATGTATTTCCGGGCTTCCCTCTCGTTCTGCTGCGAGGGCTTTGCCAGCTTCACGCTCAGAGCGGCTAAGCTCTTCGCGAATCCATCGACGCGACCTCCGTGGCGAATTACCCGATAAGAATCCCATAACTACCCGGTAAGAACCGGCGTGTAATTCCATGCGCGAATTACACCCACCGCGCGGATCGCGCCCTGCGCGGGGATTGCGCCCGGCGTGGGGATTGCTTGCGGTGCGCGGTGCGCGGGCAACCTTCCGCCTACTCTCGGGCACAGTCCTCCCCCAAGCTTCTTTTGAATTCGGGTTTCAAGAAAGGATTGCGGCGGAGCGCCAGAGCAGCGGATACGTGGGTCGGATAGGTGGCTTAGGGTTGCCGAGGCCGGCCCCGCCCGTGAGGTTGTTATGTGAAGTGGCAGGGAGGGAACGGGGTTGGATGCGGCTGCGCGAAATCTTCGAGATCGCCGACCGCTGGTTTTACGGCTGGGCCAGGGAGTGCGCAGTGAATGAAATGCAATCGGCGTTTCTGAAGACCGTGGTTCCGGCTGCGCAGATCTCGCAGAAGCTCTCGGGCATTCCCGCGTCGATCACCATCGCCCAGGCCATTCTCGAATCCGGGTGGGGGCAATCCGCGCTGGCCAGGCAGGCCAACAATTTCTTCGGCATCAAAGCCGCCGCGCATCTTGCGCCCAATCAATACGAGGAGTTCCCGACGGACGAGTTTGTCGACGGCCGCAAGCGGCGCGAGATGGCCGCCTTTGCCAAGTTTGCGACGCCGGCAGACTCGTTCGCGGCGCACGCGCGGCTGATCGCCGGCTCGCCCCGGTATGCGCGGGCGATGGCGGCATGCGGCGATCGCGTGAAGTTTGCCCTGGCTCTCCAGGCGTGCGGCTATTCGACGCTCGAGGACTCGCGCGGCAATTTGATTTATGCGCAGCGGCTCATGCAGTTGGTCGATGAGCTCGACCTGGCGCAATACGATCTTTCGCCCACGCCGGACGCACCGGCCACGGCGCAAGCACAAAAGGAGATAGCAGCATGAGCACAAGTCCGGCAGCAGTACCCGCAACAGTTCAGCACCAGACGTTCTGGCAGAGGATAAAGGCGGATGAACATTCTTTCCTCGCGTGGTGGGCGAAGGAGTTCGCCAAATTCAGGAAGGGCGAGCCGCAGATTGTCGAGGGATTGGATGCGCTCACGAAGTATGCCGTACCGGCTCTCGACATTGCCGTCGCCGCCGCTGGCGGCCCTGCCGGCATCGGCGCGGAAGCTGCGGGCGTGATCGCGGAGGCGCAGACCGGCCTCAGCGTCGCATCGAGCCTGGTGGATGATTTTGGACCAACGCCAACCGCAGCCAGCGTCTACGGCGGCATCCAGAGCAACCTCAGCGGACTCCTCGCGCTTGACGGCGTGAAGAATCCGACAACGGTCAGCGCGATCACGAAAGTGGTCAACCTGGTCGGATCGACCGCGAGCGCGATCTCGGCGGCGGGCAAGGCCGCCACGCCGGGCAGCGCGACTCCGGCCAGCTAAATAAAGGATTCCCGCGTCGCGTGAAGGCTTGCGACTCACACCCGAAAGGGCAGACGCGGGATGGTTTTCGCAGGGGACACCACGCGACGTGCCAGACGCCTGCGTGCGGATCGCTAACCAGCATCCGGCGCGGGCAGAGGCGGGGAGAAGAGAACAATGAAGCGGTCCTCGACGGACACGCTGATGTCGGTGATGGAAACTTTTGGCCAGTCTGAGCCAAACGAATGCATCGTGGTTTGGACGAACGAAGACGGGGATATCTGTTGCAGTGCTACGACGGATTCCCGGTCGGTGAAGCTGGGGATGCTGGAGATGATGAAGCAACTGATCGTAGCGGATATGCGGAGGCCACTGTGATGCGGCGACGTCGATTCAAAAAGGGGCGCTGCTCCCGGTCGCCCATCGGCTGGCGCTGCACGCGCGAGCCTGGTCATTCCGGCCCTTGCGCCGCGCGGCGATCCACGAGGTCGGAGAATGTTGTCCTCATCGTGTGCCTTGTCCTTTTTGCCGCAGTCTGTTTCTTTGCGGCAGCTGCTTTCGGCCAGGACGGGCGGCAGGCGCACTATCGCCACGACGGACCGGCGCTGCTGCCCGATCTGAATATCACTCCTGGAGTCGTCCGCACCGGCGACGCGCGCTCGCTCTGCGCGAAGAGCTTCCATACCGGCACGGTGCGCGCGGTGAGCGAGAGCACCAGGCAGGCGGTGTGCCGCGCCTATGGAATCGCAAAAGAAGGCTGCACCGGCGCGAAGGTGGAGATCGATCACCTGATCTCGCTGGAGCTGGGCGGCTCGAACGACCCTCAGAACCTCTGGCCCGAGCCGTATGCGCCGAAGCCGGGCGCGAAGGAAAAAGACATTGTCGAGAACCGGCTGCATGCGCAGGTGTGCGCAGGGAAGATTCCGCTGGAGCAAGCGCAGCACGAGATCTCGCAGGACTGGTACTGGGTGTACCGGAAGAGACAGGAGAAGCATGGGCCACGTTGAGACATTCCAGGTCATGCTCACGCCGCAGCAGTTCGAGCGCGCGGCGGCGCAGCTCAGGAGCATGAATCCGGGCAAGGACTATCTGCGCGAGGGCACGCTGCCGGAGACCAAGGGTGTGTCGCTCAGCTACTCGGTTTCGGGCATGGCGACGGGTATGTCGATTGTGACCTTCACCGTGAAGAAGAAGCCGATGCTGGTGCCGGTAAGCGCGATCCGCGCGCATGTGCGCAAGCTGATTGGAGACGATGCCGATGAAGAAGCTTAGGGCGTGGCTGGTGGGCAAAAAGACCTACATCGTCGCGGGCGCGGTGGCGCTGGCGGCGCTGGCGGGGGTGTTCTTCGGCAAGCTGAGCTTTGCCCAGGCGACGGCGCTGCTGGGGTTCGCGGGCGCGATCGCCGGCCTCGGAGCAAAGATCGACCATCACGCCGCGCAGGTGACGGCGGTGCTGACCGACGTGGCGAAGCTGAGCCAGGACGTTGCCTGGAGGCGCTACGGGGTGATGCCGGCCGATGCCATCGCTACGGCGCAGGATGGCGCGAAGCTGGTGCAGGCGGTGAAGGCGGACGGGAATTGAGAGGTTTGGCAGCGCGGAAATCACTGGTAATAGTTTCGCGTAATTAAATGCGACCGAAGGATGGCCGAATTTCGAGACGGGTGGCCGCCCGGTTTGGGAGGGGATGAAAGGCGTGATCGGGAACCAGAGCGGGGAAACGCTTGAATGGGGCGGACGGGAGCGATTTCCGTTAAACGCGCCAGGAGGCTTTCTGGCGCGCCGCAGGTCGAAAGTGGTGGGGTAGGCCCACCTAGTGGGCTGGTAATTTTTGTCGCTATTTTTACGCGCGATGGCGAGGGTTTCCAGAAAGAGCTCGGACCTCTCGTGGTGAGGAAGGAAAAGTAAGTGGGGATTTTGGGCCTGGAAGGCGGAAGTCCGACGGAGGTGTCGGTTGGGTTCCGGCGGGGCTGGATGCGGCACATCAAGATCGTGCTGGCCTCGGCCGGATATCTTGCCGTGGTGGCCGCCGCCATCAACCTGCTTGCGAAGCAGCCGCGTGAGGGCTTTGGGCTGCTGGCAACGTGGGGCCCATGGCCGTTTCTCGCGATGGCGGGGCTTTATCTCGTCGGACACTTCCTCGCAGACCTCACCGGGACGGTGCGCATGAGCTTTGCCTCCATGGTGAACGAGGCCACGCGCACGGCGGACGCGCTCACGCAGCTCGCCGAGAATGGCGGGCGAAGCACGGAGGAGGTGCGGCGGCTGGCCATCTACGCGGCGCAGGAGTTTCCCAGCGTGTACGGGCGGCTGGACCAGCAGGACCACGCGTTGAGCTCGATCGCGGACGTTGTGTGCGAGATTCGCGCGCACCAGAAGAGAGGGAGTGGGGCTAAAGATGATCGATCCTGAGCAGATCCAGACGAACCGCCGGCGCGGCATCGTGCTGAAGCTCATCCGGCAGACGCATGAGCGGCAGCTCAACCGCCTCGATGACTTCGAGGTGTGGTGCATGATGCAGGACCTGGGCGCGCGCATGAGCCAGCGGCAGGTGATGACCATGCTGCAGGACCTGCAGGTGCTCGGCTACGTGACCTTCGATCAGACGTTTGACGAGGAGAACGAGCGCAACGTGGCGAAGAAGATTGTGCTGACCGCCGCCGGCCTGGGCATTACCACGCGGCGAAAGAACACCGAGGAAGTCATCTTCGACTGAGCTGAGGCGCGATGGCGAAATCCAGACCAAAAACCGGAGAGCGGCGCGTGGTGCAACAGCCGCTCAAGATCGATCGGCTGCCCATTGAAGTGCGCGCCGCCATCCAGCAGCTCCGCGACCAGGGAAAGACCTGGCCGGAGATAGAAGAGCTGTCGTCGCTGAAGTACAGCGAACAATGGTCGACCGGCAAAGGCGGTTTTGTGAACTGGGACGCGCTGCCCACAGATGTGCTGGAACTGTTTCCCAACCTCGCG
>DASUHR010000003.1:0-3646 GCA_036273415.1 Silvibacterium sp.
CTCCAGCTATGCCGCAACATTCGCGCCTCTGAGAACCTCGCGAACCGGCCGATCATCTTTCTCACCGCACGCAGCAGCGAAGCGGACCGCGTCCTCGGGTTGGAGCTGGGCGCCGACGACTACATCACCAAGCCGTTCAGCCCGCGCGAACTGGTGGCTCGGGTGAAGGCGGTACTGCGGAGGTTTGACAAACCGCTCACTCCGATGGTGCACGAACTGGGTGACCTGCGTATCGACTGCGGGCGCGTCGCGCTGTCCGTGCGCGGCGAGGCGGTGGTGACGACCGCGACAGAATTCCGCCTCCTGGACTATCTTGCAAGGCACCCGGGCCGAGTTTTTTCGCGCGATCAACTCTTAGACGCGGTCTGGCGCGATACTGCATTTGTGACGCCCCGGTCGGTGGATGTCTATATCCGCCGTCTGCGCGAGAAGATCGAGCGTGATCCGGAGAATCCGCAGTACCTCAGGACGGTGCGCGGTATGGGTTATCGCTTCGAGGTGGGATGAGAAATCGCATCTTCTTCAAGCTGCTCGGCGCTTTTGTCGTAGTGATTGCGGTAGCTACTGCAACGCTCGACATCGCAGTGCGCAAGGCATGGGAAGAGTCGCTATACGGCGAGATTCACACATCGCTGGTGCAGAAGGCGACGATTTTCGCCCATACCGTGCAGCGTGAGCGTGACCGCCGTAGCCTGCAAGAGATAGCCAATCAAATCTCGCAGGAGGCCGACGCTCGGGCGACGATCATTGACACCTCTGGATTGGTTTTGGCTGATACGCGCGCGAACCCGCGAGAAATGGAAAATCATGCTACCCGGCCTGAGTTTATTGCAGCTTTTCACGGAGAAATCGGCAGCGATACACGCATGAGCCACACGGTCGGCATTCCATTCCTGTACGTGGCAGTTCCAATCCCGGGCGGGGCGGTACGGCTGGCCTATCCTCTTTCATCTATCCGTGAGATGGCCCATCGTGTACGCCTGCGTTTGCTGGGCGCTTCGTTGATTGCGCTGCTGCTGGCTACCATTGTTTCCGCCCTGGTTGCGATTGCAATCTCGCGGCGTTTGCAGCGCATTGTGATGTTCGCAGAGCGCGTGGCTGAAGGCGACCTGACCGCCCGCGTCGCGGAGTCCGGCAGCGATGAAATCGCGCATGTAGCCAGTGCACTGGACCGCACAGCGCGGCAACTGGAAAAGACTTTCGCTGAGGTGGAGAGCGGACGCGACCAGCTTGCGGCGCTCCTCAACAGCATGCAAGATGCGGTGCTCGCGGTAACAGGCGACCGCCACGCGCAGTGGATGAACGGCCCCATGGAGCGCCTGACCCGCGCTACTGTGGGAGCGCCGCTGGCTTCGGTGGTTCGCGATCCGGACGTACTAGCGGCGATTGAGGGCGCACTTACGGAAAATGAGGCTCGGAATGCGCGCGCAACCTCATTGGCGCAAGGCCACACTTTTCTGGTCACGGCAGCACCGTTGCACGGTGGAGGCGCTGTGGCCGTTCTGCACGATGCAACGGAGTTGGAGCGCGTCGAGAAAACGCGGCGCGACTTCATTGCCAATGTCTCGCACGAGCTACGGACGCCGCTGACTTCAATCCAGGGATACGCTGAGACCCTGCTCGAACAGCCGATGGTGTCTGAGACAAGCCGGCAAGAGTTTCTGGAGATTATCCGGAAGAATGCCAGCCGCATGTCGCGCCTTACAGAAGACTTGCTTGTACTGGCGCGGGTGGAATCGGGCGAGCAGCCGTTCAAATTCAGCTCGGCTTCGCCGGAGGGGCTGCTCGAAGAGGCGGTTGAGAGTTTCCGTGAGAAAGCCAAAGCTGCCGGGATCGAGATCGTTGTCAGAAACCGTGCGACGGTTCCCGTCCACGCAGATGCCAACGCCATTCACCAGGTGTTTTCAAATCTGATCGACAACGCCCTCAAATACGGCGGCTCACCTATTGAAGCAGGTGCGTGTGACAGTGAAGGCGGCGTGGAGTTTTATGTCCGGGACTCCGGGCCGGGAATTGCCTCTGAGCACCTGCCGCGGCTGTTCGAGCGCTTCTACCGTGTCGATCGCGCGCGTTCGCGCGAGTCGGGCGGGACTGGCCTTGGGCTCGCCATTGCCAAGCACATCGTGCGTGCCCACGGAGGTAGTATCAGGGTCACCAGCGAACTGAACCATGGCTCGACGTTTTCCTTTACTCTGCCCGGGGTAGTTGGCGCAAGCGCCTCGTGAGCGTTTTAACAGAACTTTAACCTTCCGTTCACCTGCTTGTAATTCGAAGTCCTTAGCTTGGAATGTGGGGCAATCACTGCTCCCAGGGAGGCACTCGTTGATTCGTCGAATCATATTCGCGGTGTTCATCATGATGACCACCGCATTTGCGCAGGATCTGAACGGCGCCGGCGCTACGTTTCCATATCCGATCTACTCGAAATGGTTTAGTGAGTTTCACAAGGCACATCCGAATGTGCAGATCAATTATCAGTCCATCGGCAGCGGCGGCGGCATCCGTCAGTTGCAGGCCGGGACGGTGGATTTCGGCGCCAGCGACATGCCGCTCAACGATCAGCAGTTGTCCGAGATGAACAAAACGATCATCCAGCTCCCGACCGTGCTGGGCTCCGTGGTGCCTGCCTACAATGTTTCTGGCGTGAGTGGCGAAATCAAGTTCACCCCGGAAGCTCTCGCAGGCATTTATCTCGGGAAGATCACAAAGTGGAACGACAAAGCTCTTACCGATGCGAATCCCGGCGTTAATTTACCTGACAAACCAATCGTCGTGATTCACCGCTCTGACGGTAGTGGAACCACCTTCGTCTGGACGGATTACCTTTCCAAGGTCAGCCCGGAATGGAAGTCGGCGGCCGGCGCTAACACCAGCGTGAAATGGCCTGTAGGTCTCGGCGGCAAGGGTAATGAGGGAGTGGCCGGTTTGGTTCGCCAGATGGATGGAGCCATTGGTTACATTGAGCTGATCTACGCTCTGCAAAACAAGATTGCATTTGGGCCGGTGAAGAATGCGGCGGGAAACTTCGTGAAGGCGAGTCTGGAATCGACAACCGCAGCCGCCTCATCGGTAGAAAAAATGCCCGCGGACTTCCGTATCTCGATCACGAATGCTTCCGGGAAAGCTGCATATCCCATTTCCAGTTTCACGTATCTGCTCATCCCAGTGCAGTGGCAGGACGCGCAGAAGCGGCAGGCAATAGTCGACTTCCTGACCTGGATGCTCAATAGCGGCCAGGCCATGACGGAGCAGCTCGATTATGCGCCACTGCCCAAATCGGTTCTAGAGATGGAGCGCGCCAAACTCAAGGACATCCGTTGAAATAGAGATGAAGAATGCGCACATCCCCGCTGGAGCGCCGGAGCACCGGCGCTTCTGCTTTTTAACACTCCTGTAACAACCATAGGGTAGGCTGCTCATAATGAGCGAAGTCAATCTTGCTATTCTTTCGCCCGAACCACCAAAGTTGGAACTTGTGCCGCCACTGCCGCGCAAGCCTGCGCCCAGCAGCCGCGTAGCCGATTCGGCGTTCCAGTTTGCAATGTTTGCCTGTGCGGTATCGGTGCTGTTGATTGTCGTGCTGATCGCGATTGAGCTTGTGCTGCGGTCGCGGCCCACACTCGCGCAGTTCGGATGGAAATTTTTT
>DASUHR010000004.1:0-1044345 GCA_036273415.1 Silvibacterium sp.
ATCGGCAAAAATGGCGCCGATGGTGTGAGTCGCCTCTGTTCAATTACCCGGTCTTTTCCCGCGATGGCAAGTACGTCTATTTTTCAGACCCCGACGCTTCCATGGTTTACCGTTTGCGAGTTGGAGGGAACAAGATTGAGCCGGTGGCAAAAATCGACGTTCCAGGCGGTCTGAAGCAGGATGACTTCTGGTACTGGACCGGCCTGACGCCGGATAATTCGCCTCTGGCGATGCGCGATGCGGGCACACAGGAGATCTACGCCCTGGATGTGGACCTACCCTGAGCTGCCGATAGGCATAGAGGAGTAAAATAAAGATAGTCACAAGAGGTCCTTTCCTCCAATGGGGGCGTCACGGTTTCGACGGGATCGATTGCGGCAAAGAGGCATGTCGGGGTGCGGACACCCGTAATCGCTCGCAAAATGATAATTGCCGATCATCAACTGGCATACGCAGCTTAATTAATTAAGTTGCCGTCTCCTGTGGCTTTGCCTGTGGGCTGCAAAGGGACGTCGCACAGCGGGCTGGTTCGGATGGCTGGGTACGGGTCATCCGGATGAGATTCACGTACTAGCGATGCGCGCATCTTGCCGGTTCTGAGCGCGCAAAGCGAAACCTTCGGAACGCGGCTGAGCATGGAGCCTCTCTTTGTTGTCAGCGATTTCGGACGCGGGTTCGACTCCCGCCGCCTCCACCAATTCTAAGTTGCTGAACCCACTAGTTTTAGTGGACAACTTTAGGAGTGCGTGTACATGTGGCGTACTCCAAACTGCGCTAAGTAACTGAAGTTATAGGGACTTGTTTCCCGCAACCTCCATACTTTCCACAAGGTGGTTTTCGAGGATACATATCAGCATGCGAATTCAGAGCTAGTGGATCAATTCCGCGCTGCCGTCGGCGGCTATGCGATAGCGGGTGATGCTGGTTTCATCGGTGTCCTCGTGCTTCGTCTTGATGACGAGAATGTGGGTCACGGGATCGTACTGCGGGTAGCCGCCGGTCGTGCTAAGAGATCGGTAACAGCTGTCAATGTTCAGCGACAGGGTCTCCCGCATCGGGGTGGTGAGTTTAACCACGTGAAGATACCGCTCTCCATCAGATCCGCTGCCATCAGATGCGCCGCACTCGCCTTGGATGTTGGCATTGGAAGAGAATCGGTCCGTGAAGATCATGAAGTGCCCCGAGTCTTCTGCGAGAACTGTTGCATCCCAAATCTCGGCTCTCCGCTGCTGCCCAATTTCTTCATAGGAGAGTGGAATTCGGTTCATCTTGCCGGAGGCGAGCCGAAGGTCTAACACCACATTCGGCGGATGGAAATAGTGAACCGTGCCTTGGCCTGAGTGGAGGCGGGCAAGGGGAACGCTCATGCCCGAGGTAGCGGCGAGAAGCGCCAGAATCGTGCCTACTCCTGGGTTCATATCACAGAGTGTAGCCCGTATGGCCTTCAATCCGGAAGTTGGCCTGGGTTGATCTGGGCAAGTCGGCTTGCTTCGAACGTTCGTGTACTCCACACCTACTCCGAAACCGCTTTTGTGCGCTTCTGCCATTATCGTGCGACCATAAAACTCAATAACATGTTTGTTTTCAGCATCACTGTTTGGTTCGACTCCCGCCGCCTCCAAGAATGGCGACTTAAGGCCTAGCGGCATCAAGGGGTCCAAATGCCTGTAGTGATTTGGATTGTGGATGCAACATGCTAGGTTAGAGGCTGTGATGACCTGGACAAAAATTATCCGCATTTTTGCTCTTTGCTCGGTTGCCATGGTGGCATGCGTGGCGGACGCCCAGCGGCCATCCGGTCCGCACCTGACCACGGAGTACGCGGGCTGCAGTATCCCCGATGGTCCGAAGATCGTTGAAGTCACTCCACGGGCACCCGGGATTCGAGCGCGTGCCGTGCTCACCATGAAGGGAACGGAATCGGTGGAACTCGACGACGGCCTGCGGATCAGGTTCGGCTATTCGAAGCAGGACCTGTACGCGAACGTGGACGTTGAGTCGATTCCTGAGGCGAGTTATGCCAAATCAAAGGCCGCGCTCATTGACAACTTCGAATATGTGCTGGCGTCGTCCGACAATGTCCGCAACTACAAGCTGAAGCCCCGGCTGAACGGATTTGAGATCCAGGGGCTCGACCGCACTAAGATCGGGGGAGACACCATGGGCATGTATCTCTTCTTCGATAACCCAACGCACACCGCCGTCACCGTCTACTTCCTCAACGAGCAACCGGCAACGCACTTTAAGACCATGCAACAGTACGCCGCCATGCGCGACCACTTCCTGGACAGCTATACGGCGTGCGTGCGCAAGGCACTCGGCGCAGCGCGCTGAGGCGCCGAGCTCATTTCTTCCGAACTCATTTCTTCTTAGACAAGTCCATTATTTCGGAGCCGGCGAGGAGGAATGCGCCTACTCCGTAGACATAGCTGGAGGTAGCGGAGTACGCGTCGGGGGCCGAACCGATGGGCTGAATGCTGCCGAGTCGCCCATCGTCGTAAACGTGCTGGAGCAGGCCTTGCCAGCCTTTCTTTACAACGGGGAAGTAGGTTGCGCGATCGAGCAGGTGATGATTGATGCCCCAGGCGATCGCGTAGATGAAGAAGGATGAGCCGGAGACTTCCGGCAGCGGGTATGCCTGGGGATCGAGGAGGCCGGGACGCCAGAGTCCGTCCGCGCTTTGGAGACCTGCGATGCGGGCGGTCATCTGACGGAACTGGTCGATATATTTGGCGCGCGCGGGGTAATCCTGGGGCATTTCTTCAAGCACGCGCGCGAGCCCAGCCATTACCCAGCCGTTGCCTCGCGACCAGAAGAGCTTTTCGCCGTTCGCCTCGCGTTTGTGGAGGTAAGTGGCGTCGCGAAAGAAGAGGTGCTCCTGCGGATCGTAGAGCAGCGCTGAGGTGATCCGCCACTCGCGGTCCATGTAGTTGAGGTATGCGATGTCGTTGGTCGCGCCGTAGAGACGGGCCCAGACGGGGGGAGCCATGAAAAGGGCGTCGCACCACCACCAGACCGGATGAGCGGGATCGTCGGGCTGCGCCATCAAGGTGTTGAATTGGTCCTCGGTGGGGACGATCATGTGGGGTTCGCGGTAGATGCTATAGAGGGCGAGGTAGGTCTGCGCCACGGCCTGATCGTCGGCGAGTGACTTGCGCGGGCCGGGCACCCAGTGGAAGCGATTCGCCATATCGAGCATGGCGGCCTGATATTTCCGCTCCGGCAGAGCGCGTGCTGCGGCCATGTATCCGGCATACAGGGCAGCGAAGGTCCAATCGCGGCTGAACCGAGGCTGCGCCCGCGCCATTTCCCAGTCGCCTACTTTGCGCATGGCAGAAGCGACAGCTGGACGGCGGAGTTCGGGGGAGAGGTTCGCTAATGGAGGCGTGTGGTCGAGGGTATCGCCGATTCCGGCTTCGGAGGGAGGAGATGGGATGGTTTGAGCGCCGCTCTGGAAGCAACACACGAAGGAGAGCAGGAGGTACGGAAGTGAGATCCAGCGCATGAATGGTCGATGATAAAGACCCGCTTACGCGGATGCAATCCTAGGGATTTACAATCCTGGGGATTTGAGATTGGAGCGGTATTGGTGGGCGATTAGGGACTCGAACCCCAGACCTCTCCCGTGTGAAGGGAACGCTCTAACCAACTGAGCTAATCGCCCGATCTGGACAACTTCGGCGGGACTTTTTCAGAGTATCATTCCTGTTCGGAGGCTGCCAGGTGCGGCTGGGGGCGACCTGCGGGGGTAGCCGCCGAAGTACGGATACAATTTGGATACGTGCAGAATGGCGCCTCATGACTCAGATTCGGCTTCGGATTCAGACGCGTATCTCGATGCGCGCAAGGGGCTAACCGGCGACGAAAACGCCCCGCCAATACCGCAACCTGATGAGGAAAACGGGGTTGAGGAAGGTATGGCTGCGATTGCACTGGACCGGCCACTTTCCGCTGCTTCGCCGCAGATCCATGGCGGGCGGGCGCGGACGGCGGGCGACTGGAGCGGCATGACGGATGCGGAGATCATGCTCCGCGTGCGGGACGGCGAGAACGCCGGTTACGACATTCTGATTGAGAAGTACCGGAAGCCGATTATCAACTTCATGTACCGCATGGTGCATAACCAGGCCGTGGCCGAGGAGTTGGCGCAGGAGGTGTTTCTGCGGGTTTACCGGTCGCGGCAGACCTACCGGGCGGAGGCCAAGTTTACGACCTGGCTCTACCGGATAGCGACGAACCTTGGCGTAAACCATGCGCGGGACACCAAGCACGAGCGGATGGCGCAGAATGTGTACCTGGATCAGCCGGACGCGGAGACGGGAACGACTCCGGACGTGGCCGACATGACGGCATCTGCGGAAGAGACGCTGGTGCGTGATGAGCGGATGCGGGCGATTCGCCAGCATGTAATGGCGCTGCCGGAGCGACAGCGGAATGCGGTGCTGATGCACAAGTATCAGGGGCTGGATTACAAGCAGATTGGGGAAGTGCTGAAGCTAAGCGAGTCGGCGACGAAGTCGCTGTTGTTCAGGGCCTACCAAACCCTGCGGGAACGCTTGAAGGATTTTGTTTAAGTTGTGGAGAGAAAAAGAGGAATTATGATCTGCCATAAGTTTGAAACCGAGTACAAAGACGTGATGCCCGATATGCTGCTGGACCCCGAGCGGGTTCCGTCGGCGGTGCGCGCTCACGTGGAGGAGTGCGCCGATTGCGGGCGGGAGCTAACGTCGCTGGAAGCGACGATGCGGGCGCTGGATGCGTGGGAGGGCATAGAGCCTTCGCCGTTCTTCGATGCACGGATGGCATCGCGAATGCGCCGGGAGCGCGAGGCGCCGCCAGCGGGATGGTTGGAGCGGGTGCGGGCGCGGATGCTGTTCGGCTCTAATCTGCAATTGCGGCCTTTAGCCGCGGGCGCGCTGGCAGTGCTTCTGGTTGTCGGCGGCGGAACTTATGCCGGGATCGAGGGACTGCACCCGGCCACTCCGGCGGCTGCGTCCTCGGCTACGGTTCGGGACTTGCAGTCGCTGGATGAGAATGCACAAGTGTTCCAGCAGATGAACTCGCTTGACCAGGATGAGGGGAACGGCAACGGGACGAGCAACTAGGCCTCAAGTGTACGGTTAAAGACTTGGCGTAAGTAAATGAAAGTCTTGACCTATCTTGATATTTTTCGGTGCGAGTCCGGTCCTGAGACGAAAAAGACTACCCACGATGCGAACGAGAGAAAATTCGACCGGCTCCAGCGGGCGGCTGATGCACGTCGCTGTATCGCTGGGGCTCGCCTGGGCGTCGGTCTGTTGGGCTGGGCCGCGGGCGGACGGCGGCATGGCTCGGTTCCAGTCACATCCACACGGCGTGGACATGCGCCAGCAATCGCGCCCTGCGCCACGGCAGCAGATGCAGCCACGGGAGAAGCCGCATCCCGGAACCAGCATGAAACCGGGAACCAGCATGAGACCCGGAGAGCGTTCCGGAAGTTATCAGGGTTCACGACCGGGAATGTATCCAGGATCGCGTCCGGGATCGGGACCACGACCGGAATTGGGACCACGACCGGGGCCGGGACCGGGATCTCGTCCGGGAAATTATCCGGGATCACGTCCGGGAGCGCGGCCGGGCTCGCGGCCGGGAAGTTATCCGGGAACATATTCGGGAGCACGCCCTGGCATGCGGCCGGGCCAGGAGCATTTGCCGGCGTGGTGGCAGGCGCATCGCGGGCTTTCGGCCCAGCAGCAGGCGGATGCATTGCGCAGGGAGCCCGGCTTCCGGAGCCTTCCGCAGGCGCAGCAACAACGGTTGATCAATCGTCTGCACAATTTTGATCAGCGGCCGGCGATGGAGCAGCAGCGGACGCTGGGGCGGGTGGAGATGTTTGAGCGGCTTCCTCCAGAGCGCCAGCAGCAGGTGCGGGGAGCGTCGCAGGCATTAGGGCATATGCCGCCGGAGCGGCAGGCGGAGATCCGGCACGCCTTTCAGCAGCTTCGGGCAATGCCTCCCGACGAACGGCAACGGATGCTGAGCTCGGTTTATGGGTCGCGGTTCAGCCCGCAGGAGCGGACGGTGCTGGGGAATCTGCTCTCAATTGAGCCGTATCAAAATCAGGTGATTCAACCTTACTTTGGACGGTAAGCAGGATTCGCGCTCAGGGATTGAATCACAAAAAGCAACGGCCTTTTTCCTGCGAAATCCTAAAGAGCGCGACAGCCTCTCATTTCACCACTAGATTGACGAGCTTGCCGGGGACGATGATGACCTTGGCGATCTCCTTGTCGGCTGTGGCGCTCCTGATTTTTTCGTCAGCGAGGGCAGTGTCGCGCATTGCGTCCTGGTCGGCGGTGGCCGGGATGCGGATGACGGTGCGGAGCCTGCCGTTGATCTGCACGGGAACCTCGATTTCGTCTTCGCGGGCGAGAGCTTCGTCGAATTTGGGCCACGGGGCGCGGAGCAGATTTTGTTGCTGGCCGAGCTGTTCCCATAATTCCGCGGCGAGATATGGCGCGAAGGGCGCGAGCAAGAGGATGAGGTCGCGGAGGATGGGCGCGAGCAACTCATTCGGGACTTCGCCGGCGGCGATGGACGGCTCGGCGGCGGTGAGCGCGTTGACCAACTCCATGATGGCGGCGATGCAGGTGTTGAAGTGCCAGCGTCCGGAGAAATCTTCAGTAATTTTGTGAATGGTCTGGTGGAGCTTGCGCTGAAGCTGCTGCGCAGTGCGCGAGAGGGGAACAGTATAGGTCTGTCCGCCGGAAGTTAAGTGCGGGCGCACCTGTTCGGCGTAGCGCGTGACGAGGCGATAGACGCGCGCGAGGAAGCGGCTGACTCCGGCGACGCCGTCCTCCTGCCAGTCGAGATCGCGGTCGGGGGGCGCGGCGAAAAGTGCGTAGGCGCGGGTGGCATCGGCTCCGTAGCGAGCGATCATGTCGTCGGGCGAGACGATGTTTCCCTTGGACTTGGACATTTTGGCGCCGTTGCGGATGACCATGCCCTGGGTGAAGAGGCGCTCGACGGGCTCATCGTTTTTCACAAGGCCGAGGTCGCGCATGACCTTGGTCCAGAAGCGCGAGTAGATGAGGTGCAGGATAGCGTGCTCGACTCCGCCAATGTATTGGTCGATGGGGAACCAGTAAGCGGCAGTTGCGGGGTTGAAGGGAGCCTGGGAATTTCGCGCGTCGGTGTAGCGATAGAAGTACCAGCAGGAGTCGACGAAGGTATCCATCGTGTCGGTTTCGCGGCGCGCGGGGCCGCCGCACTTGGGACACGTGGCGTTGACGAACTCCGGAAGGCGCGCGAGTGGGGAGCCGCCGGTCTGCGTGATGGCGATATTTTCAGGCAGCAGCACCGGAAGCTGGTCGTCGGGCACGGGGACGATGCCGTCCTTCTCGCAATAGAGCATGGGGATGGGCGTGCCCCAGTAGCGCTGGCGGCTGATGCCCCAGTCCTTGAGGCGATAGGTGACGGTGGCATTGCCGAATCCATGCTGATCGGCAAAAGCGGCCATTTTGTGCTGCGCTTCCTGGTTGCCGAGGGTGCTGAAGTCGCCCGAGTTGATGAGCAGGCTGTCTTCGGCGGTGAAGGGAAGCATCGGCTCTTCGGCGCTGGGCGCATCATCACTTCGACGTGGAAGGACGACGACTCGAATTTCGAGACCATACTTCTTTGCGAATTCGTAATCGCGCTCGTCGTGCGCGGGAACGGACATTACTGCTCCGGTGCCGTAGTCGAGCAGGATGTAGTTTGCGACCCAGATCGGAAGGCGCTCGTTGTTGAAGGGATTGATGGAGTAGTGGCCGGTGAAGACGCCTTGTTTTTCGATGGCGGCAACGTCTCCGGATTCCCGCGCTTGGTTTTGTTGTTCGACCAGAGCGGCGACTTCGCCGGCAAGCTTGCTGTCGGATGCGGCGAACTGCTTGACCAGCGGGTGTTCGGGCGCGAGCTGGATGCTGGTTGCGCCGTAGATCGTGTCAACGCGAGTGGTGAAGACGCGGATTTTCTGGCCGGTGGCCTGCGCGGATTCGGATGGCGGCAGAACTTTCGTTCCGTGGCGCGGAGGCTCGATGGCATCTTCAATCGCGTTCAGGATGATTTCGGCTGCGGCCTTTGGTTTCCGATCTTCTTCCGGCGCGTCGGTGACCGCGAAGTCGATTTCCGCGCCTTCGCTGCGGCCGATCCAATTGCGCTGCATGGTGCGAACTTTTTCCGGCCAGCCATCGAGTTTGCTCAGGTCGTCGAGCAGCTCCTGCGCGTAGTTGGTGATGCGGAGGAACCACTGCTCGAGGTCGCGTTGCTCTACTAACGTATCTTCGTGACGCCAGCAGCGGCCGTCGATGACTTGTTCGTTGGCGAGGACGGTGGCGCATTCCGGGCACCAGTTGACCTTGCTCTTTTTGCGATAGGCGAGGCCGCGCTCGAACATGCGGATGAAGAACCACTGGTTCCAGCGGTAGTACTCGGGGAAGCAGGTGGTGACTTCGTTGCGCCAATCGTAGGCGAGGCCGAGGCGGTTCATCTGCCGCTTCATGGCGGCGATGTTCTGAAGCGTCCATTGGCGCGGCGGCGTGTTGTTTTTGAGGGCGGCATTTTCGGCGGGAAGTCCGAAGGCGTCCCATCCCATGGGGTGCAGGACGTTATAGCCTTGCATCCACATGTAGCGGGCGAGCGCGTCACCAATAGCGTAGTTGCGCACGTGGCCCATGTGAAGCTGGCCGGAAGGATAGGGCAGCATTTCGAGCACGTAATATTTTTTCTTGCCGCTGGAGCTTGGGTCAGCGCCGTACAAATCCGGCTGCGCGGCCCAGCGCTCGGCCCAGCGCGGCTCAATTTCAGAGGGCGTGTAGCGTGGCTCGCGCGGTGGCTCTGTGGGGGCCGTTGCAGCGGCTGGACCGCGCTTTTTCTCTTTGGTTTCGCTCGGGGACATATCAGATTCGATTGTAAAGGGTGCTCGCCCCTTCGACTTCGCTCAGGGCAGGCTCGCACACGCGCTTCGCGCCATCATTAATGTTGGTTGAGGGGCGCTTCCGCTGGTCCCGAGGGAGTTTGCGGGCCGGAACTGCGTGGTAGGATGGGTGCCGCTGGCGCGGCGGTCGCGTCTCTTAGCTGGAATACGCGCGTCGCTAACGGGAGATTTGTCCGATGAGAAGATCGCTTTTGGTTTTTATTGCTCTGGCTGTGATTAGTGGCGGGTTGTCATTCGCGCAGCAGTTCAAATATCCGTTCCAGGACCCGACGATGCCGGCGGAGAAGCGAATTGACAATATTCTTTCGCTGATGACGATTGACGAGAAGATCGATTGCCTGGGCGTTCCGACCGATGTGCCTCGGCTTGGGATTCCGAGCTATGGAGGTTCGGAGGGCATTCACGGCGTGGTGCAGCGGGGAAATGCAAACCGGCACATGTTGCGGATTACGACCACGCAGTTTCCGCAGCCCCCGGGAATGGGTGAGACGTGGGACCCGGCGATGGTGCGCCAGGCCGCGGGGGTTGAGGGATACGAAGCGCGGTTTATCACACAGACGAAGAAATACGACCGGCAGATTCTGATGCTGTGGGGGCCGCAGTCGGACCTGGCGCGCGATCCCCGGTGGGGACGCAGCGAAGAGGTGTACGGCGAAGACCCGTTTTTCAATGGGACGATGGCAGTGGCGTTCATCAAGGGACTACAGGGCGATGACGCGAAATATTGGCAGGCGGCGGCGCTGCTGAAGCATTTTCTGGCGAACAGCAATGAGAACGGGCGCACCGGATCGACGTCGAATTTCGATGAGCGGCTGTTCTGGGAGTATTACTCCGTGCCGTTCCGGATGGGGTTTCTTGAGGGCGGGGCAAAGGCGGTGATGGCATCGTACAACGCGTGGAATGGAACGCCTATGGCTATCAATCCAATTCTGCGCAGCATAGTTATCGACAAGTGGGGCGTTGATGTTATCTCGAGCGACGGGGGCGCTGTAACTGACTTAGTGACGCAGCATAGGCGTTTTGCCACCCAGCAGGAGGCGGTGGTTGCTTGTCTGAAATCCGGAATCAACCAGTTTCTCGATAAGTACAAGGACCAGACGAAGGCAGCCTTGCAGGATGGGGAGATCACAGAGGCGCAGATCGATGCGCTGCTGCGGCCTAAGTTCCGGGTGACTTTGCGGCTGGGGCTGATTGATCCGCCGGAGATGGTGCCTTATTCGTCAATTAAGGATTCGCCGGAGCCGTGGAATACGGACAAGGATCGCGATGTTTCAAAGAAGATGGCGCTTGAGTCGGTGGTGCTGCTGAAGAATGCGCAGGAGTTTCTGCCGTTGCGGAAGGATGCGGTGAAGTCGATTGCAGTGATCGGGCCGTTGGCGAATGTTGTGCACTGGGACTGGTATGGCGGGATTCCACCGTATGCCGTTACACCGCTGGAGGGCATCAAGGCGGAGGCCGGACCGGGAATTACGGTGAACTACGCGGCGGACAACACGGACGATGCGGCGGTGAAGGCGGCGCGCGCGGCGGATGTGGCGATTGTGGTGGTGGGAAACGATCCGACTTGCGGGCCGGACATGGAGCACGCGTGGAATCCCGATGCCTCGACCAAGCCATGTGCGGTGCCGAGCGATGGGCGCGAGGGGCGCGACCGCGAGAGCATCACACTGGAGCAGGAGGCGCTGGTGAAGCAGGTGTATGCGGCGAATCCGAAGACGGTGATGATTCTGGTGTCGAGTTTTCCGTATGCGATCAACTGGTCGGAGGCTCATGTTCCGGCGATTCTGCACATGGCGCACGCGTCGCAGGACGAGGGGACGGCGCTGGCGGAGGTGCTGTTCGGCGCGTATAACCCCGGCGGGCACCTGGTGACGACATGGCCGGCATCGCTCGACCAGGAGCCGCCGATGATGGACTACAACATCCGCGACGGGCGGACATATATGTATTTCAAGGGGAAGCCGCTGTATCCGTTTGGATATGGGATGAGCTATACGAGCTTTCGTTATTTGAATATAAAGACCAGCGCGCCGCAGTTGAGCAAAGACGGGAGCATTACCGTAAGCGTGGACGTGACCAATACGGGCGGACGCGCGGGCGATGCGGTGGTGCAGCTTTACGTGAAACATTTGAACTCCGCGGTGGAGCGGCCGCGCGAAGAGCTGGAAGGCTTTGAGCGAGTGAGCGTTGCGCGGGGGGAGACGAAGACGGTGGAGATTCCGCTGAAGGCATCGCAACTGGCGTATTGGGATACGAAGTCGGGGGAGTTCAAGGTCGAGGCAGAGCCTGTAAAGCTTATGGTTGGCGACTCGTCGGCAGATTTGAAGCTGGCGACTACGATTCCTGTGTCGTAGGGCCGCAGGCTGGCTCGCTAATCGCACAACTCGCGCTGCATTTCTGTCCATCTCAGAGGGTGATTCGTCCACGATCGAGCGGGAGAAGGGAATCACCGAGAATGACGGCGGAAAGAGTGTCAAGATATGCCGCGCTCGCATTGAGCCTGGCGGTGATATGCGGGACGGCGGGATATGCGCAGCAAACCGAGTCTGCTGCGCCGCCGGATGCGGCACCGGCTTCTGCGGATTCTGTTCCGGCTGCCGCAGTTCCAGCGAAGGACATAAAGCCTGCGCCGGCGACGCCGCTGGACAGCAAGAAGATCGAATTAGGGCGAGCGAAGATCTGGCAGCCGGAGTGGGACACGATTGTGGAGAACGCGCTGCCCGAGTCGCTGCTGACGGAGCAGGTGCCGCGCGACGTGCGGCGGTTCTGTCCACGCTTCTACGGGATGACGAACGTGGACAAGCGCGCCTTCTGGGCATATTTTTTCCAGGCGCTAGCGGCGGCGGAGGCGGGTCTGAATCCTACTTCGCACGTCCGCCATACGGTATCCCCCGAGTATGCGACAGATGAAGTGACGCACCTGCACGTTCGCTGCGAGGGGCTGCTGCAGCTGACTTATGCAGACGAGAAACGGTACGGGTGCAACTTCGATTGGGATGTCGACCGTGAGCTGAAGGCGGGCGACCCGGCGCGCACGATTCTGCAGCCGAAGAACAATCTTGAATGCGGAGTAAAGATATTAACGCGGCAGATCGTTGATAATCACGAGCCGTTGTTCTCGCCGCGCTCCTATTGGGCGACGCTGGAGCCGGGAACAAGAAGCTTTCGCGTGTTCGTGAAGCAAATGACGAATCCTCCTTTGGCCTGCGGGTACAGGGCGCATCGCCGATTTTTGCGGAGACTTGCGGAACGATAGCTGGACTTTAGGCAGGCGTAAACTGGATTATTTCTTGCGCACAACTCTTCCGCGCGGCCAGCCCATCTCATTTAGCTGACCTCTTTTTTGGGAGAAGAGTATGGATGAGAAGCATGTAGCTGTATTCGGCATTTACGCTACCGCTGAGTTAGCTGAACACGCGGTGGATTACCTGCTGAAGAAGGATTTCTCGAATCAGGCGATATCTGTTCTGCTCCCGGATGACGAAAGCACGGTGAACTTTGCACACGAGAAGCACACAAAGGCTCCGGAGGGAACGGCAACGGGGGCGACGGCCGGAGGTGTGATCGGCGGAACGCTGGGATTGCTCATCGGGCTGGGAACATTGGCGATTCCCGGAGTCGGGCCGCTGATTGCGGCGGGTCCAATTATTGGCGCACTTACCGGAGTGGGTGCGGGCGGCGCGGTCGGCGGAATTGTGGGCGCGCTGGTGGGGCTGGGCATTCCCGAATTCGAGGCGAAGCGTTATGAGAGCGCCGTGAGAGGCGGCGGTGTGCTGCTATCAGTGCACTGCGGGACCTCGCCGCAGATTTCGCTGGCTAAACAATGCCTGCGCGACACGGGCGCCAAGGACATAGCCGCGACGGGCGAGGAGGGAGTCGTCGAACATGACGACTCGAGGCGTCACGTCGCCTAGTCAGCGGCGAGCCCGAGCAGGGCTTGCATGTTCCGCTGCGCGTCTCCTTCTTCGTCGACGGGAGTTTCAGCGATAAAGGCGCAGTGCTGGAAGCGCTGCTCGTTAAGCAGGCGACGGAACGGCTCAAGGCCGATGGTTCCGCGGCCGATGTGTTGGTGGCGGTCGAGCTTTGAGCCGCGGGCGGCCTTCGCGTCATTCATATGCCAGACGTAGACGTTGCCGCAGCCGATGGTTGCGTCGATGCGGCGCAACGTTTCTTCGTATCCCTTTTCTGAAACCAGATCATAGCCTGCAACGTGGCAGTGGCAGGTGTCGAGGCATGCGCCGACGGGAACGACAGGCTTGAGGCGCTCGATCAATTCAGCGACTTGCTCAAAGCTGCCGCCGAGTGAAAACTCAGCACCGGCGGTGTTTTCGATGAGGATGCGGAAGTTGCATTCGTCGAAGCGGATGCCGTCGGTAGTCGCGCCGATGGATTCGGTGACGAGGCGCAGCCCATCTTCGCGGGTGAGTCCGCGCCAGGAGCCGGGATGCAGGACCAGGTATTCGGCGCCGAGGGCGAGAGCTCGTTCTACTTCGCCGCGAAAGGCTGCGACGGAGTTGTCGCGCACCTCAGAGGAGTGGCTGCAGAGGTTGACGAGATAGCTGGTGTGGATGACGAGCGGGGCGCAGTCGTACTGCTGACGGAGCTCGCGCATTTGCGCGCAGTGCTCGGCCGGGAGGCGCGCGGGACGCCACATGCGCGGGCTGGAAGAGAAAATCTGGAAGGTGTTTGCGCCGAGGGCGCGGGCGCGGTCGGCGGCGGTGTGGACTCCGCCGGAGGTGGACAGGTGCATGCCAATTCTTTTGGGATGGGCAGTCATCTGGTTCCAGTGTAGAGTTTGCGAGCGGTTAAGATGGACTCCATGCAGACTGTGCTTACAGCCGACCGGCTGATCGCTCCTGAAGAGATTCTTGAAAACCCTGTCGTTGTGATTGAGGACGGCGCGATTACGAAGATTGCGTCGCGCGCGCAGGCGGAGATTCCGCCAGGACGGCATGTTGCGTTTGCAGGATGCACGCTGGCGCCCGCATATTTTGACGTGCATACGCACGGCAGCGCGGGGCACGACGTGATGGAGGCGACTCCGGAGGCTTTTGCGACGATAGGCGGCTTTATGGCGCGGCACGGCGTAGGCGCGTATTTGCCCACGACGGTGACGATGCCGGTGGATACGACGCTGAAGTCGCTTGAGGGCATGGCGAAGCGTGTGGGCAGCCGCGATTTTGGCGCGCGGCCGTTGGGGATTCACATCGAAGGGCCGTTTCTGTCGCCGCACAAAAAGGGAGCGCATCCTGCGGCGCTGCTGCAGACGCCATCATTGAAGCTGTTCGACAGAATGTGGGAGGCGTCGGCGGGTAAGATTCGGCTGATGACGATTGCGCCGGAGCTTCCAAATGCGATTGAGGTGATTGCGCGCGCGACGGAGCTGGGGGTGCGGGTGAGCATGGGCCACAGCGATGCGGATGCGGCGGCGGCGAAGGCAGGCGTTCGCGCGGGCGCGGTGAGCGCGACGCATGCGTTTAACGCGATGCGGAACTTCGACCACAAGGCGTCGGGGCTGGTGGGCGAAGTGCTGACCAACGATGATCTTTTTGCGGAGATGATCTGCGACGGATTCCATGTGGATCGCGCGGCGGTGCAGATTTACTGGCGCTGCAAGGGACCTGAACGCGCGATTCTGATCACCGACGCGATGGTCGCGGCGGGCATGCCTGATGGCAACTACAAGTTGGGTGAGCTCGATGTTCTGGTGAAAGGCGGGAAATGCATCATTGACGAGAACACGCTGGCGGGGAGCACGCTGAGCCTTGACCGAGGGGTGAGGAACTTCAGCGAGTTTACCGGCGCGACGATTGATGTGGTTTCGCGGCTGGCCAGCCGGAATCCGGCGCGGATGACGGGGTTTGAGAACGAGGTTGGATCGCTGGCGGCGGGACGCGCTGCGGATTTGGTGGTGCTTTCCTCTAAGAATGAGGTTGTGGAGACGCTTTTGCGGGGTGCGGCGGTGGGGAAGTAGGTTTTCTACCTCCCCGAACCGCGATCTGCGTTAAGGTCTTGCCTCATACACAATGTTGAATGGAGTTTCTGTTGCGCGGCGGAAGCGGGTGAATCCGGCTGCCGTAACGATTTCCCGGATGCGCGCCTCGCCTGCCTGTGCGCCCAGGCAGAGTCCTACTTCCTGAGAGCGGGAACATGGGGTGCAGAGCAGCGTTGAAAATCCGTAGTATGCGCGGCCCAGTGGATTGAGGTTGTCCTTCATCTGGTCGTTCGCAAACGGTTCCACGATCATCCAGGTTCCATCTTTCGCTAAGGCCTGGCGGACGTGCTTTGCAGCGCCAAGCGGGTCGCCCATGTCGTGGAGACAGTCGAAGACGGTGACGAAGTCGTAGTCTTTTCCCGGAAAATCCTTGGCCTTGGAGACTTTGAAGGTGACGCGCTCGCCCAGACCTTCGCGTTTCGCGGATTCGCGCGCGCCTTCTATGGACTTGTCGTGATAATCGAAGCCGAAGAACTGCGAGTTGGGGAATGCCTTTGCCATGAGCCGGGTGGATGAGCCTTTGCCGCAGCCGATGTCGGCGACTTTACCGCCGGATTCCAGTTTTTCCTTCACAGCTTGGAGTGCCGGGATCCAGGAGCTTACAAGATTGGCGGCGTAGCCGGGGCGGAAGAACTTCTCGCATCCATGGAAGACGCCGTCGACGTGTTCGCCCCAGCCCATTCCCGCGCCGGTGCGGAAGCAGTCAGTGATGCGCGGAACGGCGGCGAGAGCGGCAAGCGCCAGCTCGAATGCGCCCGGGAGATAGGCGGGACTGTCTTCGTTGGCGAGCGTGAAGGCCTGCTCGTTATCGAGACTGAACTTGCCGGTCGCATCGTCGTAGGTGATGTATCCCCCGGCTGCCTGCGATGCCAGCCATTCGCGAAGATAGCGCTCGTCAGTGTGGGTTTTGGCGGCAAGTTCCGCCGGGCTCATCGGGCCGGCAGCAAGCACCTTGTAGAGGCCGAGATTTTCTCCGATTACAACCATTCCGGTGTGAACGGAGGCGCCGAGATCGTTTACGAAACGACCGAGGAAGGCATGCAGTTTATCCATGTCCGGCATGGTGGCAGGGGTGGAAGCGAGAGCTGTACTCATAGGACCTCTCCTTTGTTTTTCGTTGGAGTGACTCAAGGATCCGGGCAGATAAGCGGTGAGAACTTAGAGCGCGAAACGCGCGAGGCGCACTCGTGCGGGAAATTTTCCGCCTAACAGGGCACGGAAGTCAATTGATCGCTAAACTCGGGTAGTCAATTTGAAATCCACAGGATGAACTGACGCGAACGAAGGGATTTGAACCCTCACGAGCTAGAGGTGCAACCGGCGAGGATATTATCCCCGCTGCGTCTGCCTGTTTCGCCACGTCCGCGCCGCTTAATATGTTCTCAGCCACACCGGCGGATTGCAAGGCGAAGAAATGCCGAGTAGTGGGTCACTTTGAATCCACAGGGATCATGCGTTGATTTCCGTCCAAGTATGGAAGGTCGTGTACCTGATCGAATGAGGATTGCCTTCAACCTCTCGCGCCACCTGTGCGATCTCAACCCCAAGCTTGGCCCTCCTCTCTCGCTCGTTTAGAGGCTCTTGATTCTCTATGCTAACGAGCTTCAGACCAAGAGAGTCCGTTAGTTGTTTTGACTTGGCGAAGAACTCAGACGAGTTGGATGCCCAAGTGAGGATATTCACGTAAGCACCGCTAACGTTTTGAAGTACCTTTGATTCCGGCATGGAGAGCACCTGTGCCATCCCGATCCAAACGCTCGTACGGTCGCTCTGTTCCATTCGAGACATGGTACGCACCGCAGCTCAGCCCGTCCAGAATCGACTTCGGCTCTATCAGCCTCTCACCCATTTTCCAAAGGTGATCGGTCAGACCCGCTTCCATCGCAGGTGTACCCGCAACATCTGATGCATGCAACAAAAATTGCCCCACTACCAAATTAATCGAGCGCGCGATCGGGCGGATCGATCGGCAGCGATTTAGCCGACGGCATTTTGGTGGCCTGGCGGGCGCGCCAGAGCGCTCCGTCGAGCGGGTCGACGGGCTCGGGGATGATGTGCACACCAGGCAGGCTGCGCTGGATGGTCTCGATCATGCTGCTGCGGACCGGTGCGACCTTTTGCAGTATGCTGCCGGCGAATGCAATGGACGGCTCCGGCTGATCGGGTTCATGCTGGCGGACCTGGCGGAAGGCCTCGACTGCGTCTTCGCCGAGCAGGCGTCCTCCGCGTTCGAGAACCTCGAGGGCGACGGCATCGCCTTCCGCGGCGCACTGGACGACGATGGGTGCGAGCTGCGAAAAATCCGCTGAGGCATGGGCGATGTTGATGAGGTCTTCGAGGCTGGCGGCTTTCCAGAACTCGACGACACGATCGAGAATGCGCGTTGGCTGGCCGAAGTCGCGTGCACGCACAGCGCTGCGCATGGCCTGATGGCCGATCCAATATCCAGACCCAGGATCGCCGAGGACCGGACCCCATCCGCCGACGGTGAGCAGAACGCCTGTGCTGGTGCGGCCCAGAGTGTTGGAGCCGGTGCCGGCCATGGGCAGCACCCCCGCCTGGCCGGGAAAGGCGGCGTCGAGTGCGATTTCTTCATCGCCGCAGACGACGATTTCGCCGCTGGCGCAGGAAGAGATGATCTGGCGCATCCAGCCGTTGGTCTGCGGAAGTCGCAAGCCGGCGGTGCCGACACAGGATGCGGCGATGTTGCGCAGATCGACTCCACTCTGCTGCGCGATGTTGGCCAGCAGGGATGCGAGGTTGGCCTGGGCCTGATCCTGCGTGACGCGCAGGGGTTTTATGCTGCCGCCGGAGGCAGAGGCGAGGATGCGGTTGTCGTCGCCGAGCGCGGCTGCGGTCTTGGTTCCGCCTGCATCCAGGCCGAGAAAAAATGCCATGACTACTGCGCCGCCTGGCCGCGCAGCGCGGTTGAGAGCACGTTGGGGCTGCCATCGACTTTGGGGCTGGTGAGGCCAAGAATCTTCACGATCATGGGAAAGACGTTGACGTTTTCGAATGGCTTGAGGCGCGTGCCGGGGCGGATGTCGGGGCCTTCAGCAAAAAAGATGGCGCGCATGGAGGTCATCTCAAATGGATTGTAGCCATGCTCGCCCTCTGGAGTGAAATCCGTGACGCCGGCGGGCGGCGCGTGGGCGCGAATGAGATATGGGGCCTGCGGGATGATGACGGGATCGCCTTCGCGCGGGTTGCTGTTGAAGTGCAGCTCCGCCGGGACACGGGCGCGGCGGTAGACGAGAAAGCCGGCATGCGCGGCCTTTAGCTGTTGATAGGCACGCTCGGCGTCGGCCTCGCTGTCCGGATAAAGGAGCCGGCCTGCGGTCTTGAAGTGGTCGAGGCTGGTGAATTTATCGAGCGTGATCCAGTCGCCCTGAACGCGGGCCATTCCATGATCGGCGACGATGATGAGATCGATGGGAAGATGCAGCGCGTTGAGCTTCTGCTCCAGATCGCCCATCAGATCGTCGACATGCTTTACGGAGGAGGCGACCTGCTCGCTGTCGGGACCGTGGAGATGGCCCTGGTGATCGACATCGGGATAGTAAAGGGTGATGAAGTGCGGACGCTGCGCGGGCGGCAGCTTGAGCCATGCGATCACCTGGTCGATGCGCTTCTGGTCGGGGAAATCGCCGAAATGGAGATAAAAGGAGGGGCGTTCGCCGGCTATCTTTGCCTCCGAGCCCGGCCAGAAAAAACAGGCGGAGCGCATGCCCTGCTGCTCGGCAAGTGACCACAGCGGAGTGCCGCCATACCAGGATCCGTCGGCGACTGTCCTGGGATCGCGGAACGAATAAGTTTGTCTGCGGGCGGGATCGTAGAAGGAGTTCTCCACGATGCCATGATGCTCGGGGTAGAGGCCGGTCACGAGGGTGTAGTGATTTGGGAATGTGACCGACGGGTAGACAGGGATCATGCCTTCGGGCGCGCTGGCTCCGTGTGCGCCGATCGCGAGCAGATGTGTTGCGCCGTATTTCTTGGGGTAGTCGTAGCGGAAGCCGTCAAGCGAAACCAGGACGACGTAGTGCTTGTTGAGTTGCGCAGGGGTGTTGGGGCCGTTATCTACGGCTATAACCTGCGGGAGATCTCGCGGGGTGGGAGAACAGGGCGCAAGGCAGGAAACGAGAGCGGCGAAAAGAGCGATGCGGCAAAGCTGGCGCGCCATGCGAGGACCTTTCAGGAGCGTGGGAGTCAGCGAATAAGAAATGCCCATGCGGCGATCACGAATCCCGCCGCTCCAAAGACCATGCCGAGATACCAGTAGGCGCGCAGCCGGGTGAGGAGCGTGATGGAGGTGATGACAAGGCCAATTTCGAGAAGCGCTTCGCCCAGATCGAAGCGGTCGGCGTGACGCTCGGATTTGCGCACCTCACGCTCGAGATCAGTGGCCTTGTCTTCCTCCTGCTTCAGGTCGTCGTTCCACTTTGCCAGATGCGCCTTGTAGCCGTCGATGATCTTGGCTTGGCCGGCAGTGTCGCGAACGGTCAAGGTGCTGAGCATGTCCACGGTGAGCTGGGTGTTGTACTGGCGGATTTTCTTGGCCTGGTAAAGGTTCCACTGATCGCTAGCGCGCGCCTGGTTGAGCACGGCCTCAGTATGGGTGCGGTGGCCGAGCACGGTTGCGACGGCGACCAGCACCGCCAGCACGCTCATGGTGAAGCTGACGGGGCGAAGGCTGTTCTCGCGTGCCTTCTCCTGCTGTTCTTCGAGCTCCTGAACTTCATTCGCTTCCATAGATCCGCCGTCCATTCCAAGCTAGTGTAGTGTACGGGCAGCTGCGGAAATCCGTCGAGGGGGACGTCATCATGGCAGTAGATTAGGGCGACCTCCGCATCTACTTAGAGAACGAGGAAGCGGCCATGGCCTCTCCGGAAGATACCCACATTGCAGGCAGGCCGGATACGACTGGCGAACCAACCTCGCGTTCCCGGAAGCGTTCATGGAAGTCTTTCTTCGGGGAGCTTTTCCATTCCATTTCGGACGACGATATTTTCGGGCGGTCGGCGCAGCTGGCGTATTACTTCTTTTTTGCGCTATTTCCGGGGCTGATCTTTCTTTCCGCGCTGCTGGGATTACTTTCCGGGTCGGGATTTCACAATAGCCTCATGACTTACCTGCCGCACATGGTGCCTCCGCAGGCGCTTCATCTGATTCAGCAGACCTTCTCCGAGGCGACGCACGGCGGCGGCACGCTTACGTTCGGAGTGCTCATCGCGCTTTGGTCGGCAACGGTTGGCATGTCTGCGGCGTGCGACACGCTCAACGCGGTGCACGATGTGCAAGAGAGCCGGCCGTACTGGAAGGTGGAGCTGATCGCGTTGGCGCTAACGCTCGTGACTGCGTTGCTGGTGCTGGTGACGATCGGGGCCATGTTCAGCGGGAACTATATGATCCATATCTCCCGGGATGGCAGCCTGCATCTGCCGGTATTGGTAGCGATCAGGGCGGCGCAGTGGGTGGTGGCGTTTGTTCTGATTGCCATAATCTTTGCGGTTGTTTACTTTTTCGCGCCGGACGTAAAGGAGCGCAAGTGGCATTGGATTACGCCGGGCGCGACGGTCGGCATTGTGCTGTGGGTGGTGGCGACGATCGGGCTGCGCGTGTACCTGCATTTTTTCAATTCATTCTCGGCAACGTACGGGTCGCTGGGAGCGGTGATCATCCTGCTGACCTGGTTTTACATCACCGGATTCGCGCTGCTGACCGGGGCCGAGATTAACGCCACCATTGAAAATAAAGCCGCTGAGGAGGGTGATCCAGAGGCTACGCCGAAGGGAGAGAAAGCGCCGCAGGCAGCGTGACGGACGCGAACAGCGAGAACGGTGCACCGCGCATCTTAATTTTGCATGAACCGCTTATTGATTTTCGGTATTCTTGCGGGCGCCGCAGCTTGGGCGTACGCGCGCCGTGGCTCCTCGTCCCGTAATGTGGTGCCTGTGAAAAATGCTGCTGAAAAGTTGAGAGAGGCCTGGGCGGACCATCATACAGTGGCGTAGCCAGTTTGCTATTCCGCGCAGGGGCGTCATTCGCTAGAACAGTTGAGTGAGCACTGCGCGGGTAATGATCGGCGGATGGGTCGACCGAAAGAGGGTCCCGCGAGGGCCGAATGGCCGTGGCCTGTGCCGCTGGTGCTCTCTCGAAGTTCCGCCGCGCCGGTTTACCTTCTGCTCCGCATACTGCGTTCATGAATGGAAGCTGCGCTCACAGCCGGGGTATCTGCGCGAGCAGGTGTTTCTGCGCGATCGCGGCGTGTGCGCCGATTGCGGCATTGACACTGCGTTTGAGTTGCGCAGGCTGAAGCGAGCGCGGGGTGCGCGTCGGGCCGAGTTGATGGCGCATTGGGGATTGAAGGCGCGGATGCGGCGGAGCCTGTGGGATGCGGACCATGTTCTGCCGGTTGTTGAGGGCGGCGGAGAGTGCGATCTCGAGAATATTCGGACTCTTTGTTTGCGCTGTCATCGTGAGGCTACGAAGAGGCTGCGAGAGCGGCTGCGGCGGGCTAAGTTGGCAGCGGTGGCGTCAGCGTAGCGGTTTGCCGATTTCCCAGTGGTGTCCGAACGGATCGATGACTCTGCCGATGCGCCAGCCGTAGTCCTGGTCCTCGATGGGCCAGAAGATGGAGGCTCCGGCAGCGACTGCGCGATTGAAGAGGGCATCGGGTTCGTCAACCGTGAGGACCAGCCGGACGGTGGTTCCATTGAGGCTGCCGGGGCTGGGGTTCTGGCGTTCGGGCGCTTCGTCGGCGAGCCAGAAGGTGGCTCCGGCGATTTCGAGCTGGGCGATGGTCGAGCCGGATTCGGGCGGGATAAGAAAGACTACGGTGGCTCCGAAGGCGGACTTGTAGAAGTCGATGGCGGCGGGTCCGTCGCTGACGTTGAGAAAGGGTTCGAGAGTGGTCATCACTTCTTACTTTGTTAATCGCCAATCGTACATTGTTTTCAGTTCAGCTACGCGATGGCGAGTTGTTGCTTCCATGCAGGCGTTGTAGACGGGGCCGACCGCGGTTCCGCCACCATAGAGCGATTTTTCTGCTTTGCAGTTCGCCTGACGAAACGAAATCCAAGTGTTCTCCGCATCGCGCAAATCAGTTAGTTCATCTCCGTGAAGATGCTGGGAAACGCTCTGATAATAGGCGTTCAACTCTTTGTCCTCTGAATGCCATTTAGTCCAGAGGCAATTCGCCAGATCCGCGGTAATTACAACTTTTCGGCAGGGAGAGTCCTTCGCATTCATATGCTGCGGATAGGCCTGCACGATTACGCTCGCGATCGCCATAAGGATCGTAGCCATACGTTTCATTACTCTCAGAAGGACCTTGCGGATCATGGCCTAAGAATTGGCTTTGGCTTTCTTGATCTCTTCAGTCACGGTAGGGACGATGTCGAAGAGGTTGCCGACAATTCCGACGTCGGCGATTTCGAAGATGGGGGCTTCGGGGTCTTTGTTGATGGCGACGATGGTGCGCGAGCCTTTCATGCCGACGATGTGCTGGATGGCTCCGCTGACGCCGAGGGCGAAGTAGAGCTTGGGGGCTACGGTCTGGCCGGAGCTGCCGATCTGGCGCTCCAGCGGGAGCCAGCCGTTGTCGCAGATGGGGCGCGAGGCGGCGACTTCTCCGCCGAGAGCTTTGGCGAGGTCTTCGGCGAGGGCGAGGTTCTTCTGCTCCTTGATGCCGCGACCTACAGCGACGATGACTTCAGCCTGGGAGAGATCGACGGCCTGCTTGGCTTCCTGAAAAACCTCGTGCGGCGTGACGCGGGCCGGATTGGTCACCGTAGCGGTTACGTTTTCGACCGGGGCCGATCCTGCTTCCGTCTGGTCCGCCCTGAATGCGCCGATCTGGATGGTGGCGAGCCAGGGGGCTTCTCCCTGGAAGGAAACGTCGGCGGCGAACTTGCCCTGGAACATCTGGCGGGTGAAGAGGAGTTTTCCGTTCTCGTGCTTGTAGCCGATGCTGTCGGAGATGAGGGTGCGGTCGAGCGCAAGCGCGAGGCGCGGGGCGAAATCGCGCACCTGATACGTATGCGGGAAGAGGACGAGCTTGGGCTGCTTTTCCGTGATGAAGTTCTTGAGGGCTTCGACGTAGGAGTCGGCGGTATAGGCGGCGAGCGAGGGGCCTTCGAGCGCGTAGACCTTGGCGACGGCTTTCTGCGCAAGATCCTTTGCGAGGGATGCGATGTTACTTCCCAGGAGCACGACTTCAACCTGCCAGCCGGTTTCTTTGGCGATTTGTTGCGCGGCGGCAATAGTTTCAAACGAGACGCGGTTCAGCTTGCTTTCGCGCTGCTCGGCTACTACGAGGATGTTGTCGGGCATATGTCTTTAATCGAGGAAGTCGAGGTTGCCGCGCTTGAGAATGCTTCCGTAGACGAAGAAGCCCACGGCAAGGATGGCAGCGACGATGTTGTAGTAGAGCATGGGATGGACCCAGCCGGGCGAATACGTCGCGTCCTGGCCGGACCAGACGGTGAGCAGGACGGCGAAGAAGGCGAACTGGCCGCCGAGCACCTGGCAGGTAAGGCCCCAGCGGCGGCGATTGTCGAGCCGCTCGACCTGGTCGGGCGTAAGGTTACGCTCTGCGGCGGGGAGGTTGAGATTGGCCATGATGCGGACTGCTCCTTGAAATTTTGTGAGCGCGGGAGCGAAAAAACACCCTCGGTTATTTATTAAATCACTAAATCACGCGCGCCTGCGTTTTCAAATATTCGACGAGCTTGCGAGCCGCTTCAGCGGGGGGCGCCTGGATCATTTCTGTCTTCTTCTGTTTCTGAGGAATGTAGAGGCGCTCAATCTGCTGCTGGTTCTTGCTGAGTTTAGGTTCGACTTCAGCCCACTCCACCTTGCGAACCGGTTTAGTCTTGGCCTGCTTGATTCCGATGAGAGTTGCGTAGCGAAGCTTGTTGATGCCGCTCTGAATGGTGAGAACGGCGGGAAGCTTCATGTCGATGTATTGGTAGTGGCCGGCTTCGAGCTCGCGCTTCAGGTGCAGGCCGTCGGGGGTCTTCTCAATGCCAATGATGATGGTGGCGTGCGGAATGCCGAGGAGCTCGGCGAGGAGCACTCCGGTTTGCGCCGCGCCGAAGTCGTCGGACTGGAGGCCGGTGACGATGAGGTCGAAGTTCTCTTCGCGAATGGCAGTGGCGATGGCGCGGGCGGTGTTGGCGGAGTCGAGACGGGTGAAGCGGTCGTCCTCAAGATGAATGGCGCGGTTGGCTCCCTTCGCTAACGCTTCGCGAATGACCTGCGAGGCGCGGGCTGGGCCGGCGGTGAGGACGACGACTTCGCCCTGATGCTTCTCCTTCTGGCGGAGAGCTTCTTCGAGCGCGTAGGCGTCGGGCTCATTGACTTCGTAGGAGACGTCCTCGCGTATCCACTTGCCGTCTTCGGAGAGCTTGAGGGGCGCGTCTTTCTGGGGGACCTGCTTGATGCAGACAAGAATCTTCATGGCGGACGGGTCAGTATATCTCATGCAGCGCGGGCTTGCGCGAGGTGCGCCGAAGATCAATTGTCGGGTTGGATGTGCTCCGGGCGGGCTCCCATGCCCACGCCGCGGCCGACGAGGCGGGGAAGGCCGGGGATGGTTGCTGCCAATCGCAATTGCCAGGGCGGGCTTACGGGACCGGAGTTTCTGAATATTCCGGCGAAGCCGTTATGTGCGATGGCCTGCACCCGCTGCGTGACGCGAGCAGGAAACGCGCGCCTCTTCTGCACCCGGGCCAGATCTTGTTCTGTCACTCTTCTTTCGCGCAAGGGCTTTGCGAGCAGGTTTGCGGTGGCGACTGCGTCCTGAACGGCGAGGTTTATGCCGACGCCGCCGGCGGGAGACATGGCGTGGGCTGCGTCGCCGATACAGAGAAGGCCGGGCTGATGCCACTTCTCGAGGTGATTGATCTGGACGGAAAGCAGTTTGATCTGATCCCAATTTTCGAGTTCGTGCACGCGATCGGCAAGCCATGGCGCGATCTGCGCGATGATTTGGCGGAAGGCGGCGATGCCGTCCACCTGGATTTTGTCGAATGAGCCTTTGCCGATGATGAGGCCGGCCTGAAAGTAGTCGCTGCGATTGATGAGGACGAGGGCCTTGCCATAATTGATGTTGCCGAGCGAGGTTTCAGGATCGGAATTGTGGCGGCTGATGCGGAACCAGAGAACGTCGACGGGGACACCGAGCTCGACGACCTGCATATGCGCGGCTCGGCGAGTGATGGATTGGCGACCGTCGCATCCGATGACGAGATCGGCTGTGATTTGCACGTTGCCGGAAACGGTTTTGACCTCCACGCCAGTGACGCGGCCGTTGCTTTGCAGCAGGCCAGTGGCTTCGTGCTCCATGCGGAGATCAAATGACGGGAACTGCCGGGCTTGTTGCACAAGAAAGTCCAGCAGGTCCCACTGCGGCATGAGCGCAACGAATTGGCATTCCGTGGGCAGATAGCGGAAATCGGCTACGGTGAAAGAATCATTGCCGAACCTGAGTGCGATGCTGCGAAGTTCCTGATGCGGAATTGTAAGGAATCGCTGCAGCAGTCCAAGCTCGTGGAAGAGTTGAAGAGTGGAGGGGTGAACGGTGTCTCCGCGGAAGTCGCGGAAGAAATCGCGGTGCTTTTCCAGTACGGTAACGCGTACGCCGCGTCGGGAGAGAAGATAGCCGGTCATGATTCCGGCGGGGCCTCCGCCGACGATGCAGCAAGTTGTGTCGGGCATACGCGAATGCTCTCTTCGGATGCTCCGGCCATGATACCGAAGCGGCCCGAGCTTGCCGAGATTAAGCTTGGGGGGCGGCTGCGGCCTCGAATTTGCCGGTGAGGTCGCCGACTCTTTCTATATGGTGGCGGGTGCACCAGCCCTGGAGGCCTTTGGCGATGCGCACGACCGCGCGCGGATCGGCATAGCTGGCAGTGCCTACCTGGACTCCGGTGGCTCCGGCTAAAAGAAATTCGACGGCGTCTTCGGGAGCTACGATGCCTCCGATGCCGAGGATGGGAATGCTGACCGCGTTGGCTGCTTCCCAGACCATTCTTACTGCCATGGGCTTGATGGCGGGTCCGGAGAGGCCTCCCGTAACGTTGGCGATGCGCGAACGGCGGGTCTGAATGTCGATGGAGAGGCCGACGAAGGTGTTGATGAGAGAGAGCGCATCGGCACCCGCGCCTGCGGCGCATTTGGCCATGGCGGCGATGGAGGTTACGTTGGGCGAGAGCTTTACGATGAGCGGACGGCTGGAGGCTTGCTTTGCGCGCAGGACGAGATCGTCGAGGGCCGCGGAATCGGCGCCAAAGGCCATGCCTCCGTGCTGCGTGTTGGGGCACGAGGCGTTCAGCTCGTAGGCGGCGATGCCTTCCGCGTCATTGAGCTGGCGGATGACCTCGACGTAGTCGTTCACGGTGGAACCGAAGACGTTGACGATGACTACGCACTTTGGATACTTGCGGAGCGCGGGGAGCTTCTTCTCGATGAAGGCCTTTACGCCGATGTTCTGCAGGCCGATGGCGTTCATCATACCCGAGGCTGTTTCAATGATGCGCGGGGATGGGTTGCCGGCCATTGGCTCGCGGGAGATTCCTTTGGTGACGAAGCCGCCGATTCTTTCAAGAGCGACGATGTCCTCAAACTCGATGCCGTAGGCGAAGGTGCCACTGGCGGCGATGACGGGATTTCGCAGCTCGATTCCGGCGAACTCCACGCGCATGTGTGTTTTCACTGCGGCTTTCCGGTGGCGGTAGATTTGTGAGCGGCAGTCTTTTGCGCAGGCGCGTGGCGGGCAGCGGAGCGGCGATGGCGCGTACGTACGGGAGGGGGTTTGGGATAGGTAACTTCAGCCGAGGGCTTAAGAGCTTGTGTAAGGATTTGCCCGATGGATGCCGACGGTTGGTTGACGCCGAGCAGCGAAGCGAAGGTGGCGGCGATTGCCGTGGGTTCGACGCGGCCGCGGTAGGTTCCGGGCGCGAAAGGCGCTCCGTAAAAAGCGAGCGGAACGTGGCGGTCGTAGGAGTAGGCGGTGAAGTGGTTGGTTCCGGATTTGCCGGTGCCCTGCATCTGGAACGCCTGGGTGATGAGCATGACGTACCAGCCCCCGTTGGGCGAGTAACTGTGCGCGATGAGCTCGCCGAAAGGAGTGGGGGGAAGCTGGCCGGAGGCCATTTCCACGCGCGTATAACTGCGGACAAGTTTTGGCGTGGGCGGCAGCTTGGAGGTCGCGGGAGTAGTCGCCGGTTTGGTGCCGTCAGGCTGCTTGGCAATGTCGTCGAATGCAGCGGGCAGCGCCTTCTGCACGGCGTCTTCGGCTTCGGGTTCGTTGATTCCGGCGCGGTCAAAGGAGGGCGGGTTGAGGACGAGGTAAGGAAGCGACTGGTCGGGCAGGAGGTATTGGACTTTTTCGCCGGGCGAGAACTTCTCGTTGATGGTGTAGTTGACGTCGTCGGCGAGCTTCTTGAGGTTGATGCCGGTGGCGTTGAGTCCGAGCTGGGCGGCGACGGAGGGGAGAGGCGCGATGCCGTGGTCGGCGGTGAGCGCGATCCAGACATTCCCTAGCCCTCCTTCGACGTTTTTATCCAGCCAGTCAAAGAAGTCAGCGAGATCGGTATCAACGGCGTCCACCATGGCGCGCTGCTCGGGCGCATCGGGACCAACGCGGTGACCGAGCATGTCGGTCGAAGAGATGCTCAGGGTGAGCAGGTCGGGCGTGGCATGCTTGCCGAGCGACTCGCCGGTGATGAGGGCCTTGGCGAAATCGAATTCGTAGCTCACGGCAGCAGGAGTGGGGCCAACGTCGCCGTAAAAATTTTTCGAGCCAGGCGCATTGGCTTCCTGCTCGGCCTGGGCGATGCGTCCGTTGTCGTTGAAGGTCTCGGCCCATTCGGGAAGCTCCGCCATGTAATAGGTCGAGGTGATGAAACGGCCCGAAGGCGGATCGATCCAGAAGGCTCCATTGGCGGTTGCGCCGGCGGGCAGGATGGAGGCACGGTCTTTCAGCGAGACGCCGAAGACCTCAGACTGGCCAAGCGTGTTGAGACGGAGCTCGTCGCCCACGGTGGAGGCGAGAAGATTGCGCGGCGAGGCGCCCGGGGTGGTTTTTTCTCCGGAAGGCACGCCGACGAGGGCGTAGCGCTCGTCTTCGACGGAGGTTACGGGATGAGTCTTGCTGCGGGTGAGGTCCCACCATTGATTGCCGCCGATGCCATGTCCATCGGTGTAGGCTCCGGTGCCGATGGTGGAGTGGCCGGGAGCGGTTTCAGTGTTGGCGTAGTCGAAGTAGCAGTCGGGAAACCATGCTCCGTGATCGAGGAAGAGATTGAAGCCGCGGGCAACGAAGTCGGCGCGGTAGCGCTCGAGGTAGTCGGCGCGGAACTGGTCGAGCACAAGGATGATGACCAGCTTGGGATGATCGTCGTAAGCCGTTGCGTGGGCGGCGGGGATGTTGAGGAGGGTGAGGGTGCAAACGAGAGCGAGAGCGGCGATTCGTTTGAGCGTCGGCATGACAAATTTAGTATCGCAGGGCTCGGGGCTCAGGGTACAGCGCGAAGGTTAATTCGTGGTCCAGTTTTCGAGCACCAGAGGCAACGCAATGCGCGCGTAGTGGCGCGTGTTGTTCGTAACGAGTATTGCACCAGAGGAAATCGCATGCGCGGCGATCATGGCGTCGGCAATGCCGATGGTTTGTCCGGCGATTTCCAGTGAATAGCGAATTTGCGCATAGATATCAGCTGCCTTTGCATCCCAGCAAATCACAGACACTGTCTTGAGAAAGAATGGAATGTCGATCTGCAGCCTGTGATTGCCAGGAAGCCGCTTCAATCCATAGACAAGTTCAGCCCGTGTTATGGACGAAGTACATATCGAGGAGGGGGGAATGGCTTGAAAACGAGTTTGAAGTTGCTTATGGCGGCCTTTGACGAGGTAGCTGATGATGTCCGTATCCAGCATGTAGGCAGCGCTCACTCTTCCTCGTCTCCAAAAATATCCTGCGGCTGGATGGGCTGATTCATGGGCCTTTCCTTCATGAACTCATCGGGGACGTCGGCAGCACGGAATCTGGCAAAAATTTCGTTCCAGATTTCGGTTCCCGGAGTGCTGGAGAGGGTGACACTTCCTGTGGTTTCGTCGCGTGTGGCGTAGATCTCTTTTCCCGAAAAACGAAATTCCGCTGGAAGGCGGACTGCTTGACTGGCTCCGTTCATAAAGAGCCGAACTTTACGGGTCTCGGGCATATTTTGCCTCCATCGGCGTGGGTCTATATTAAAGTATATACTCTCCACTCATTCGGTTCGATGAAATTTGGTTTCCGAGACCTAGTAATCTGAATTTCTATGCTCGATTTGTCATTTGTTCGCGCCAATCTGGAGTTGGTGGAGGGGAAGCTTCGCGACCGGGGGCAGGATCCGGCGGAGTTGCTGGGGAATTTCGGGGCGCTGGATAAGGAGCGGCGCGAGCGGATTACCGAGGCAGAGCAGCTCAAGGCGCAGCGCAACAAGCTAAGTGAAGAGGTGGCGCGGCTGAAGAAGTCAGGGCAGGATGCTTCGGCGGCGATGGAGCAGACGCGCGCGCTGAAGGCGGATACGGAGAGGTTGGAGCGGTCCGCCGTCGATAAGGAAACGGAGATGCGTTCCATTCTGGAGCGGATTCCAAATCTGCCGATGGCTGATGTCCCGGTCGGGAAGACCGAGCAGGAGAATGTCGAGGTCAAGCGGTGGGGCGCGATTCCGCAGTTTGATTTTGCTGCGCAGCCTCATTGGGAGATTGGCGAACGGCTGGGGATTCTGGATTTTGAGCGGGCGGCGAAGCTGTCGGGCGCGCGGTTCGCGGTTTACTGGGGCGATGGAGCGCGGCTGGAGCGCGCGCTCATCAGCTTTATGCTCGACGTTCATACCCGCGAGCACGGGTATACGGAGGTGCTGCCTCCTTTTATGGTGAACAGCAAATCGCTCTTTGGGACGGGGCAGTTGCCGAAGTTTGCCGAGGACCTGTTTCGGTGTGTCGATGAACACGGCCTTGAGCCGGGCGTGTATCGCGACAACGATCACTGGCTGATTCCGACGGCTGAGGTTCCGGTGACGAATCTCTATCGCGACGAGGTGCTGGAGGAGGCGGAGCTTACGCGTTCTCTTACGGCATATACGCCGTGCTTCCGGTCGGAGGCAGGTTCTTACGGAAAGGACGTGCGCGGGATTATCCGGCAGCATCAGTTCCAGAAGGTGGAGCTGGTGAAATTTGCGCGGCCGGAGGACAGCGAGCGTGAGCACGAGCGGCTGACGCGGGATGCGGAGACAATTCTGGAGCGGCTGGAGCTGCCTTACCGGCGCGTGCTGTTGTGCACCGGCGATATGGGATTCAGCTCGGCGAAGACATTTGACCTGGAGGTGTGGCTGCCGGGCCAGAACCTCTATCGCGAGATTTCTTCGTGCTCGAACTTTGGTGATTTTCAGGCGCGGCGTGCGAATATTCGCTATCGGCCGAAGGGCGGGAACAAGACGGCGCTCGTGCATACGCTGAACGGCAGCGGGCTGGCTGCCGGGCGCACGTGGCTGGCGATTCTCGAGAATTATCAGCAGAAAGACGGGTCAGTGCGGGTGCCGGATGCGCTGGTACCCTATATGGGCGGGCTTTCGGTGATCAAGCCGAGAGAGCACGCAGGGGAGAAGTAGGCAGGTGGGACGCATTCTGAAGAGCTATTTCTTCTGGACATATGAGCGGGGGAGTTTCCATTACGACGTAATGGTGACGCTGATTCTGGCGTTTCTCTTCGTTACGCCTTTCTTGTGGAACTATGGGGACCGTCCGCAGCCGGACAAGCTGGGAGCAAACAGCATGCTGGTGAAGCTGGCGGGGCCGGGCAACTACATTTTCGATGTTCCGGCGCGAGAGGTTAATGGGACCGGCGGCGGTCCGCTCGACGTTCAGCTGGAGCAGAAGATTCAGGCTGTGTCAGGCCCGGTGACGCTTGATCGATTTGAGGCGGTGAAGGAGCCGGGCGGGAAAATCGTTACTTACCGGGTTTGGGCGCATCGTTGAAAAAGCAGGACCAGGGTTTAGGGAATAAGGGTCAGGAGAGCGTTTGGCGATCAGTGTTCAGAAAAGGCGGGCTCGGAGTGAGAGATAGTCTGAAGATTTTGACGTTGGTGGTAGGGGCGCTGTTTGGTTCGACGGCGGTGTATGCGCAGAGCGCGGATTTGCAGAAGGTGCTGGGCAAGATGGACGCGGCTTCGGCGAAGTTCCAGAGCGCGCAGGCTGATTTTTCAGCCGATTCCTACACGGCTGTGGTGCAGAGCCATGACCTGCAGACCGGGACAATTGCCTTCCGGCGCGCGGCCGGAGCGACGCAGATGATCATGCACGTGAAGACTGATGAAGGTCAGCCTTCGCTCAAGGATGTTCTCTACAAGAACGGCGAGCTGGATTATTACCAGCCGGCGGTGAAGCAGGAGACCATTTTGAAGGCTGGAACGAATTACGAGCGCTACTTCACGCTTGGGTTCGGCGGCAGCGGGAAAGATTTGGCGGCGAGCTGGAATATCAGGGACCTGGGCGCGGAAGCAGTTGGCGGCGTGCAGACGGTAAAGCTGGATCTGACTCCGAAAACGCCGAGTGACCAGTTCACGCATATTACGGTGTGGATTGATACCGCGCGCGGCGTGTCGCTGAAGCAGCAGGTGTTCCAGGAGAGCGGCGATTCGCGGACGGCGGTTTACTCGAACATCAAGTTGAACGACGTTCCGGCGAGCGCGTTTACGTTGCAGGTTGCTCCGGGCACGCAGGTGAGTACGAAGTAGAGCTGGCCGCGCATTCGCGCCGAGTCAGCGCAATGGCGGCGAGTGCGATGATCATGGGAAAACATTCCAGCGTGTAGCGCGGCTCGGGGGCTGGAATCGTAGCGAGCAGCGCGCAGCGCATGATCGCGAAGGCGAGCATCGCGGCGGAGAGCGGCGGCCATTTCCGCAATCCAATGATGGCGAGAAAGAGATAGAGCAGGTTGAGGCCGGCGTAGCTCCAGGCGAAGTCGGTTTCCGTGTCGTGTTTTTCGTATTGCCACCAGCGCAACTCGATCCATAGCATTTCCGTTCGCGGGCGGAGCCACATATCGGCTACGCGCGCGATGGGCAGCGCGACGTAATAGCGAAGGGGATGGTCGTGAATGTGCTCGGTTGCGAGCGCATTGAAGCGCGAGTCGAGCGCGGGTGTGAGCGTGGTGGTCTGGTTATAGTCGTCAAGGAGTTGCTTCGTCTGCTGAAATTGCGCGGGGGAGTCGAAAGCGCGCGCGGGCAGGTTGTGGATATCGATAGCGTCACCGTTCAGGTTCCAATAAATTTCCACCGTACAGGTGAGGTCAACGCAGACGGTTTTCGTCCAGCGATCGAAGCCGGGGTTGGCAGCCTCTCCGGGATCAGTTGCGGAGCGCGGCGCGAGCGGTTGGATGACGTGGAATGTGCGCCAGTTGCGGATGGTCCAGGGGATGAAGGGCAGGATAGAGATCAGTGCGGCGATGGCAGCGAACTTTAGCATGCGAGCTGCGGGCCAGCGTTTGCATCCATACCAAACCATGGCGGGGCAGAGCGCGACCGCGATGAGAGCGCCGTCGGGGCGCAGCAGCGCGGCGTAGCTCCAGGCAATGGCTTCCAGGATGGCCCAGCTCCAGCGGGGTGTTTCGAGAAAGCGCGCGAGCGCGTAGAGAGCAACCGAAATCGAGAAAATTTCCAGGGTTTCGGTGAGCGGGACAGCGGCGTAGTTGGCAGTGAAAGGGCAGACGGCTGCGAGCCAGAGCGCCCACCATGCGGCTTTCCGGCTCCAGATTCTGCCGGTGAAGGCGGCGAGCACGAGGCAGGTGGCGAGATCGATTACGGTCTGCGCGTACATGACCGCGTGGTAGTGCTCCATGCCGAAGAGCTTGAAGCAGCCCATGAGAAAGAGCGGGTAGCCGGGCAGGCGGATGAGCGTGGGGCGAATCGTTCCGCTGAAGGAGGTGCCGTAGACGCCGTGCAGCATCCAGTTTTTTGCGATCCCGCCATAGACGAGCGGGTCACCCTGAATTTCTGGATAGGCGTGAATGAACCAGAGGCGCAAAGCGGCCCCGGCTGCAAGCGCGAGAAGTGCGAAGAGCCACTGTCGGCGAGGGAATCGACGATTGAGGGCTGGACGCGCTGCGGAGCCTGAAGACATTGGCTATAGGGTACAGGGTATAGAGTTCAGCGCAAGCGGTTTAGCTTGCGGCCGAGGCGCCTTGCCGATGCGTTGAACCTGTAAAGTAGAAGAGAGCGGATTGCACTCACGATGAAGCAGGTTTTTTACGATCCGAATCGCAAGCGGTGGAAGCGGCTGCGGCGATTTACCGATTTGGCTGTTCTCGTGGCCACGATCGTGGGGGTCGTATTTGTATTTACTGTGGTGAAGCGGCAGCAGCTTCCTGATTTGCTGATGCCGATTCAGAAGCGCAATTACAAGGCGCTCAAAGAGCGGCGCATCGGCGATCAGTTAAAGAAGAGCCTGGCGCGGCCGTCGCATCGGCGATCGCACCGGCCTGCGTCGGACATACCGCTGAACGAGGACGAGGGCCTGCGGGCGGCGTTCTATCAGAATGACGAGCCAAGCTATTCCTCGCTCAAGGAGCACATTCACCAGATCGATATGCTTTATCCGGACTGGCTGCATGTGATCGCGGCAGATGGAAATTTAATTGCGTCTACGCCGCAGTTTCCGGTGCAGTTGTACAGGGTGGTCGATAACGCGGGCGTGCATGGGGTGGATCCGGAGAACCGCATTTCGCGGCTGATGTCGGCGACGAAGCAAGATATGGAAGTTTTTCCGCTGCTCACCGATTACAACCCGCTGACTGAGGAGTGGAACGGCGACGCAATTGGAAAGATGCTGGAGACTCCAGCGGCGCGCGAGCGGCTGCATGTGCAGCTGGACAAGTTCCTTTATGCGAATCCGAAATATCGCGGCGTCTGCCTGGATTTCGAGCAGGTTCCCAAGCCGGACCTGCAGCTGTATGCGGAGTGGATTGCGGAGATTTATCGGGATTTCCACGCGAAGAATTTGCGGCTCTACATCAACGTGGAGATCGGGAACAAGGATTGGTTTCTTAAGGCACTCGCCGCGAACACCGACGGCGTGATCCTGATGAATTACGACCAGCACGAGGATTCAAGCGGGCCGGGTCCGGTGGCGGCGGAAGACTGGTTCGTGACGAATCTGCAAAAGATGCTGAAGGCCATTCCCCGGCAGAAGATTATTTGCGGCATGGGGAATTATGGGTACGATTGGTCGCTGCCGCTCCCGGAAAAGGGGCACAAGGCGTCGGACCAGGTGCTGGACGTAATCGACGTGACTGTGCAGGAGGCGTGGCAGCGGGCGGCTGATTCCGGTGCGGATGTGCATCTGGAAGGCGACGAGTTGAACCCGCATTTTGCCTACGACGACGAGGACGCGCATGTGCGGCACCAGGTGTGGTTCCTGGACGGCGTGACCGCACTTAACGAGATGAGAGACGCGCGGCAGCTTGGGATACGGACGTTTGCGCTTTGGCGGCTCGGTGAAGAGGATGGCTCGATGTGGTCGGTGTGGGACCATCCCAATGCGAAGGACGCGCCGCAGCAACTGGAGTCGGTTCCGCCGGGCAACGATGTAGACAACGAGGGCGAGGGGGACATTCTTCGCATTGTGGACGTACCGCAGACGGGCAGGCGCACGGTGCAGATGGATGCGGACAACTTCACTGTGATCGATGAAGCCATGCCCGAGCTGCCGCGCCCCTATGTTACCGAGGCATACGGATACGACCCGCACAAGCTGGCGATCACGTTCGATGACGGGCCGGACCCGATATGGACGCCGAAGATTCTGGCAGTGCTGAAAAAGTACAACGTGAAGGCCACGTTCATGGTGATTGGTGCAGCGGCGCAGGACAACTCCGGGCTGCTGAAGGATTACCTAAAGGACGGGCACGAGATCGGCAACCACACCTATTCGCATCCGGACATCAGTGAAATTTCGGAGTTTCAACTGCGTTCGGAGCTGAATCTCACGGAGCGGCTGTTTGCGGCGGAATTGGGGGTGCAGCCGCTGTTTTTCCGGCCACCCTACTCGATCGATCAAGAGCCGGACACGAACGATCAGGCCGCGCCCGCTTACCGCATTCAGCAGATGGGCTATACGGTTGTCGGCGACAAGATCGACACCGATGATTGGAACGAGCACCCGCGCAAGTCTCCGCAGGAAATCACCGACACGGTTCTGGAGCAGCTCCAGAACATGAAGACGAAGCCGTGGATGCGAGGCAGCATTATTCTGATGCACGACGGTGGCGGAGATCGTTCGGCTACGGTTGCCGCCCTGCCGCTGCTGATTACGACGTTGCGGGCCAAGGGCTACGAGATTGTGAACGTGTCAGACCTGATGGGGAAGACCACCGCGCAGGTAATGCCGCCGATCTCACGGAAGATGCGCTGGCAGGCACGCGTCGACTCGGTCGCGTTCTTCTTCTTTTCGTTTTTCAGTCACTTTGTTGTGGACGTGTTCTTTCTCGGCGACGTTCTGATGAGCGCGCGGCTGGTGCTGATTGGGTTGTTGGCGTTAATTGACCGACTGCGGCATAGGAAGGTTCCTGCGGGGGAATACGCCCCACTCGTGGCGGTACTGATTCCGGCCTACAACGAGGAGACGGTAATCGTGCGCACGATCCGTTCGGTGTTGAACTCCGACTACACGAACCTGCGCGTGATCGTGGTCGACGATGGGTCCACTGACAACACGTTCGAGGTGGCACGCGAGGCGTATCGGGCGGAGATTGCCGACGGCAGGCTGAAGGTGCTGACGAAGCCGAACGCGGGCAAAGCAGAGGCGCTGAATTTCGGCTTGCAGTACGTCGAGGAAGAGATCTATGTCGGCATTGACGCCGACACGGTGATTGCGCCGGACGCTATATCGAGACTGGTGTGCCACTTTGCGGATGAGCGCGTAGGTGCGGTCGCGGGCAACGCTAAGGTGGGCAATCGCGTGAACCTCTGGACACGCTGGCAGGCGCTTGAATACATCACGAGCCAGAACTTCGAGCGTCGAGCGCTGGATCTGTTCGATGTCGTGACGGTGGTTCCGGGCGCCATTGGCGCGTGGCGAACGGCAGCGGTGCATACGGGCGGCAATTATCCCATCAACACTGTCGCCGAGGACGCAGATCTTACAATGAGTCTGCTGCAGCAAGGCTACAAAGTAATTTATGAGGACCGGGCGTTGGCCTTTACTGAAGCGCCGGTGAATGCGCGAGGGTTGATGCGGCAGAGGTTCCGGTGGTCGTTCGGCACTTTGCAGGCGGTATTCAAGCACAAGCATGCCTTCAGAACGAATCGCGCGATGGGGCTTTTCGCGCTCCCGAATATTGTGATTTTCCAGATTTTGCTGCCGCTGGTTTCGCCGTTTATTGACCTGATGTTCGTGGCCGGAGTAGTCCATTATTTTGTGGACAAGCATTTTCATCCGGAGGCGGCCAGCGCGGCGAGTTTTGAGAAGCTGCTGACCTACTTCATGGCCTTTCTGGTGATTGACTTTATTACGTCTGCGCTGGCGTTTTCGCTGGAGCGGCGGCATCCGGCGAGTCGAGGCGATGGATGGTTGCTTTTCCATATATGGCTACAGAGGTTTGCGTACCGGCAGGTGTTTTCTGTGGTGCTGTTCAAGACCATCAAGCGCGCGATCGATGGGCGGCCGTTTAACTGGGAGAAAATCGAGCGCACGGCAAAGATGTCCAGTCGCACGGAGAGCATTGCTGGATAGGTACTTTGGAGTTTGCGCGAGCCGTCACTTTCGTACCGTCAAAAGAAACGCAGTCGGCGCAAGAGTGACCAGTGGTCCGCACAAAAAACGTTACTCGGCATCTAATCAGGGCAGCACGAATCGGGCTGCTACGGCGGCAAAGGAAGACAGCTAAACTTCCCGCTGTTGCAAGACCTTTCCTGCGAGGACCGATATGACATTAATCCCCCGCTGCGTCATTGCCTTCCTGATGGCTGGAACTTTTGGAATTACTACGCTGGGATATGGGCTGCAGCAAACCGGCGATCCGGCGAATCCCGCAGCCGAGGGTTCATCCTCCACCGCCCCCGGCGTCGATCGCCCGCCTGCTCCGCCTGTGGTGAGGGGCGGGTCGCGTGTGGCGGATATTAACGGAGGATCGTGGCTGTTTCGACATTACTCCATAGGCAGCTTTGGCAGTCCGTTGGGCTTTGGCGGGCGGTTGGCGGTTTCGCTGACAAGCTCGCTAAATATGCGCGTAGGCGCGAGCTATTTCAGCTACTCCAGGAACAGCTCGGAGAGCGGCATTCCGTACGACGCGAATGTACGGCTGCAATCGGAGCAGGCTGTGGTCGATTGGTATCCATTCCATGGTGCGTTTCATATCAGTCCGGGCGCGATTTTCGGGGACAGCAACCGGGCCTTCGGCGCCGCCACGGTGACGGCAGGGAATTCATTCACTCTGAACGGCACGACCTACTTTAGCGGCTCCTCTAGGCCCGTGCAGGCATCAGGTTCGGTAAGGTTTCCGCGCACTGCGGCGTTGCTGACTCTCGGACGGGGTAACTGGATTCGCCATCCGGAAGAGCGCGGCGGCTCGAGACACTGGGCGTTTCCATTCGAGGCCGGTGTCGCGTTTATGGGCAATCCCAAGACGGCCCTGAATTATTCCGGCGTGGTTTGCACAAATCCCAGCCAGCTGTTTTGCCAGGACATTTCCACTGATGCGACAGTGCAGGCCAACATCCAGGCGGAAAGAAAAAAGCTTCAGAATGACGCAAACTGGCTGCGGTATTATCCGGTGATTTCGGGCGGGGTAATTTACCGGTTCTAGACGGCGAGCTTGCTGGACGCGGGCGATCCAACGCGAGTTGGGTTCCTGCGTCGGCAGTATTTTTCGAACAGAGCTAAACTGGAAGGTTATGGCTACTGTCGAAATGTCCACTGTCATCCTTCCGCGTACTCCGCAGGGCGAGTTCCACAACGAACCATTTACCGACTTCAGCAAGCATGAAAATGCCGAGGCCATGCGCCACGCTTTGACGCGCGTGGGCGACATGCTTGGGCATGAATATGAACTGATAATCGGCGGCGAGCGGCTGCGGACCGAGGGAAAAATTGTCTCGCGTAATCCGGCGCGTCCCGCGCGGAAGGTGGGCATTCACCAGAAGGCCGGCGCGGAGCATGCCGAAAAGGCTATGCAGGCGGCGCTGCGTGCCTATGAGACCTGGCAGTATGCGCCTGTCGAGGAGCGGACCTCGCTGCTGCTGCACGCGGCTGAGATCATTCGCGAACGCAAGTTTGAGTTCTGCGCATGGCTGACGTATGAGGTCGGTAAGAACTGGGCAGAGGCAGATGCCGACGTATGTGAGACCATCGACTTCCTGGAGTTTTATGCGCGGGAAGCGCTGCGGCTATCGCGCGCGACAACGCCGATCCAGTATCCCGGCGAGCGTGACGAGCTTTTGTACATCCCCCTTGGCGTAGGTGCGGTGATTCCGCCGTGGAATTTTCCCTTTGCGATTATGGCGGGCATGACGGCGGCGGCTGTTGTGACGGGGAACACTGTCGTTCTGAAGCCTTCGAGCGATTCGCCCACCATCGCCGCGCGTTTTGTGGACGTGCTTGAAGAGGCGGGGCTGCCGCCGGGAGTGGTGAATTTCTGCCCAGGGTCGGGAGCAACGTTCGGCAATGCGATAGTGCAGCATCCAAAAACACGGTTCATCGCATTCACCGGATCCAAGGAAGTGGGGCTGGACATCCACGAGCAGGCGGCGAAGACGCAGCCAGCGCAAAAGTGGATCAAGCGCACGATCCTGGAGATGGGCGGCAAGGATTCCATCATCGTGAGCGCGGACGCAGACCTGGACCAGGCGGTGGCGGGAGTGGTGGCGTCAGCCTTTGGGTTCAGCGGGCAAAAATGCTCGGCATGTTCGCGCGTCATCGTCGAAGAGCCGGTGTACGACGCGTTTGTGGAGCGCGTGCGGGAACTGGTGGGGACCTTGAAGGTAGGTGATCCGGCGGAGAACCTGAGCATGGGCCCGGTGGTGAACGAGGGTGCGCTTGAGACGATCCGCCAGTACATCGAAGCAGGCAAGGCTGAGGGCCGGCTGGTGGCTGGCGGTAAAGCCATTACAACTCCGGAAGGCGGATATTTTCTGGAGCCCACGGTGTTTGCCGACGTTGCGCCGGCGGCGCGAATCTCTCAGGAAGAGATTTTTGGGCCGGTGTTGGCGATTTTGAAGGCGCGAGACTTCGAAGGCGCACTGACCATTGCAAATAATACGGAGTTTGGCCTGACGGGCTCGGTCTATACTCAGGACCGCGCCAAGCTGGAGCGGGCGCGGCGCGAGTTCCACGTTGGCAATCTCTACTTCAACCGGAAATGCACCGGGGCGATGGTGGGCGCGCATCCCTTTGGCGGATTCAATATGTCGGGGACAGACTCAAAGGCTGGGGGCCCGGACTACCTTTACCTGTTCACGCAAGCCAAGTCGGTTGCGGAACGGCTTTCCTGAAGCGCAATGAGAGTTGGAGTTGTATGAAGAGGATCCTCGCTAGGGCAGCAAGAGCTGCCCTCCCGCGAGGCGAACAGGTTAGCTGGCCTGCATAATGAGGTCGCCTGCTGCCATGGCGGCTTCGGCGAGCATCCGGTGATGGATCGTGAAGAGCGCCAGCTCAAGCCGGTCTGAAACGCCGGTCTTGTCGTAAATGCTCCGCAGATAATTTTTGATGACCTGCTCGGAGGTGACGAGGCGAAGGGCAATTTCCTTGTTCTTGCAACCCTGGATAATGAGAGCGACTATCTTCATCTCCTTGGGTGTTAGGCGGTCACGAACGCGCGCTCCGACGGGATCGTCTTCGAGAGCGGTTCCCTGGCAGCCGTTGGCTACCACTCCGCGCTCGCCCTGCAGCACCCGGCGCATGCATTCGATAAGCGAGGGTCCGCTAACGGAACGATGAACGGCGCCGTTGACTCCTTCGGCGACCAGGGGCTGTAGCGGTTCGTGGTTCTCTGCGATGATGACGGCGCGTCCTCCATTGGAGCGGACACGGGCCATCATTTCAAGAGTGTTGAGTTTCAACGAGGAGGCGAAGATGAGGGTAGCCCCTCGAAAGGTGTCCATTACCTGAAAAAGGCGGGGCGCATCGCCACATTGGGCAATAATTCTGAAATCGTCTTCAATGGCCAGAATCTTCGCTGTTCCCGCACGGTAAATCGCTTGATTATCAGCAAGTATGATTTTGTTCATATTCTTTCCATGTACCGCAATTCGTTAGGCAGCAGGAAGCTTTGCGGGGGAGGGCAAGGCGTTCCGAATGGAGCGATTTCCGCTTAGCGCAAGTCCGATTCGCGGATTGATCGACCCAGAGTAATGGTGCTCGGCGCAAAATTTCGTTTCAGGAAAACTCTGTTACTTGAATCAAGTCTCTCTCTGAAAATTCTTATGAAATGGTTCGAGCTCGTGTTACTTGGTTCAGTCCACACAGCGTAATCGAGAAAGTTACCTTTGCATACAAAAAAGTGCACTCCCAGTAACCAAGGTAACTATCCCATTTTGGGAATTTTATTGACTAGTTAATAGCTGACGGGGCATTTCGCCGAACTTTGGCCCCGGAGATACACTGGGAAAACATGGGTAAGCCAGTCATTCTAGCCGTTGATGATGACGCCAGCGTCCTCGAGGCAGTTGTCCAGGACCTTCGACGGAAATACGGCCAAAATTACAGAATTTTGCGTGCGGGCTCTGGGCAGGCTGCAATTGATACCTGCGGCCAGCTCAAACAAAGAGGCGACGAAGTGGCGCTTTTTGTCTCCGACCAGAGAATGCCCGGGATGTCGGGCGTGGATTTTCTGGAGCGCGCGACAAAGGTATTTCCGGCCGCGAAACGCGTGCTGCTGACCGCCTATGCCGATACTGAGGCGGCCATCAAAGCGATCAATACTGCTCGGATCAATTATTACCTGACCAAGCCGTGGGATCCTCCGGAGGAGCAGCTTTATCCAGTGCTTGACGATCTGCTGGAAGACTGGCACCACGGGTACAAGGCGCCCTTTGAGGGGCTGCGGGTGATCGGGCCGCGCTGGTCGGCGCTCGATCATCAGGTACGGGATTTTCTCTCGCGGAACCAGGTTCCTTATATATGGCTCGATCCGGAGCGAGAGAATGAAGCCTTCCAACTGCTGGAGCGCTACCAGCTGGCCGATCGCAAATTGCCGGCGGTCCTGTTTCCGGACGGGTCATCCATCGTGCAGCCGACGCAGGAAGAGCTTGCCGAGAAGATAGGGCTGCACACCCACGCGGAGAAGGATTTCTACGATCTGGTGATCGCGGGCGGCGGTCCGGCAGGGCTCGCGGCGGCGGTCTACGCGGCCTCAGAGGGGTTAAAGACGCTGGTAGTGGAGGCGGACGCTCCCGGAGGGCAGGCGGGATCAAGTTCGAAGATCGAGAATTACCTGGGATTTCCGAGCGGCATCAGCGGAAAGAACCTGGCCCGTTACGCGCATCAGCAAGCCACAAACTTCCATGTGGAGTTTCTCTCGCAGAAGGTCACGGGGGTGCGGGCGGAGAACCAATACCGCCTGGTGAAGACCGGAGACGGGCGGGAGGTAGCGTGCCATGTGGGCCTGATCTCCACCGGAGTGAGATATCGCCGGCTGGAAGCGCCTGGGATAGAGCGGCTTACCGGCATTGGCGTGTATTACGGCGCGGCTCTGGTGGAGGCGCGAGCGTGTAAGGACGAGCAGGTCTTCATTGTGGGCGGCGCGAATTCGGCGGGACAGGCGGCGATGCACTTTTCGCAGTATGCGGGGCAGGTGACGATGCTGGTTCGAGGCGAGTCGCTGGAGACCAGCATGTCGAAATATTTAATCGATCAGATTGCCGGCACATCGAATATAAAGGTGGAGACCTGCGCGCAAGTTGCGGAGGCGATAGGAGAAAGCCGCCTGGAGGCGATTCGTCTGCAGTGCCGGGGCGAGGATCGGGTGGTTCCGGCCTCAGGGCTGTTCATCTTTATCGGGGCCGCGCCTACGACGGAGTGGTTACCGGAGGAGATTCTGCGGGATTCGCGTGGATTTGTACTTTCGGGGCCGGATTTGCGGACGGATGGAAAGCTGCCCGGCAAATGGGCGGAAGACCGGGAGCCTTTCCTGCTGGAGAGCAGCATGCCGGGAGTTTTCGTAGCTGGAGACGTGCGGCATGGGTCGGTGAAGCGGGTAGCGTCGGCAGTGGGCGAGGGCTCGATTGCGGTGCAGTTCATGCATCAGTATCTGGCGCATTTTTAGAGGCTGAGTTGAGGGTGACGAGAAAAGCGGATCGATGGGAGTGAAGCAGACGAAGGTTACGTCCAGGCTGGTCTCCGCGGCGGAGCTGCTGCCCGATTTGCGGCGGACTCCTCTTTTCCAGCATGTGAAGGAACAGGACGTCCAGTGTTTGGGCGAGGTGGAATATCTCGATGCCCCGGCGGGCTCGGACCTGGTGACCCCGGGCGAGTCGCACCTTTATTTCTGGGTAGTGCTCAACGGAGAGGTTCGCGCGACCAAGCCGGAGGCAGACGGTGGCTGCACGTTGCTGGGAACATTGAAGAGCGGCGACACCTTCGGCGAGGTTCCGCTGCTGACTGGCGCGGCGCAGGTACCGGTGCAGGTTGTAGCGGTCGCCGATAGCACACTGCTCCGCATTGAGGGGGCGGCGTTTTGGAATCTGATGAGCACCTGCCCGGTGGTGCGCGTCGGAGTCCTGAGCAATATGGGGCGGCGGCTGGAGTCTTACCAGGTATTGACGCTGCACCGCGAGAAGCTGATTTCGCTGGGAACGCTGGCCGCGGGGCTGATGCATGAGCTGAACAATCCGGGCGCGGCGGCGCGGCGGGCTTCGGCACAGCTGCGCGAGAATCTGATTCGGCTGCAGGACATCAGCCTTCGGTTTACGCAGGCGAAGCTGAATCCTGAGCAGATCAAGTGCATGGCCGCGCTGCAGGCCGAGGCGCTGCGGTTTGAGAAGCCGCAGGCAATGGGCTCGCTTGAGCAGGGCGACGCCGAGGAAGCCCTGCTGGCTTGGCTGGAAGAATCCGGCGTCGAAAATGCCTGGAAAATTGCGCCGACGCTGGTGGCCATGGGGTGGGATAAAGACGACATTGAATGTGCGAAGAGGGCGTTCCCCGCCGAGATACTGCCCGACGCGGTGAACTGGTTGGAGGCGCTGGTGTCGAGCCTGCAATTGGTGAGCACGGTGGAGGAGAGCATTACGCGAGTGACGGACCTGGTGATCGCGGTCAAGAAATACGCGTATGACGAGAAGAGCCGCGAGCGGGAGATCGATATTCACGAGAGCATCCAGGGCACGCTTACGATCCTTGGGCACAAATTCCGGCACAAGCAGTTGACCATACGAAAGGTCTTCAGCGAAGCGATGCCGAAGATCAAAATCAGCGGCGTGGGTTTGAGCCAGGTTTGGACGAACATTCTGGACAACGCAATCGATGCGTCGCCGGAGAAGGGCGAGATAGGGATTCACACCTGGGTAGAGGACGGCACCGCGTGTATCGGCATCAGCGATCAGGGCCCGGGCATCCCGCCTGAACATCGCGAGCATATCTTTGAGCCGTTCTTCACCACCAAGGCGCCGGGAGTAGGCACGGGGCTGGGCCTGGATATTGCGCACCGCATCGTGGTCGGCCAGTTCGGCGGCGAGATCACTTTTGAAGGCGAACCTGGCCGGACGGAGTTTGTGGTGCGGCTGCCGCGGCGAGACAGCCAGACCTGAGTTTGCGCCTTCAAGTTACGCCGCGCGCAGAATGATCTTGCCGGAGCATCTAAAAGTGCGCATGGCCAGCAAAATAAAATCCAGCTCCCCGGTACCAGGCATGGTGCGGATCGGCATCTCGGGCTGGCGGTACAAAGGGTGGCGCGGTGTGTTCTATCCGCCGAAGCTGGCGCAGCGGAGGGAACTGGAGTTTGCCAGCCGGGAATTTTCGACCATTGAAATCAACGGCAGTTTTTATTCGCTGCAGCGGCCGGAGAGCTTCGCTCGCTGGAAGGCGGAGACGCCGACGGACTTTGTTTTCTCGGTGAAAGGTTCGCGGTACATTACGCATTTGCTGAAGCTGAAGAAAATAGAGAAGCCGCTGGCGAATTTCTTTGCCCAGGGTCTGTTGCAGCTGGGGGAAAAGCTGGGGCCGATTCTGTGGCAGTTTCCGCCGGTCTTCAAGTACGACCGGGAGCGATTTGCGGAGTTTTTTCGCCAACTGCCGCGAACGACGCGGGAGGCGGCGAAGCTGGCGCGCAGCCACGACGAGCGTATGAACGAGAGAAGCTTTACCCGGGCCGGGCATGACAGGCCGCTGCGGCATTGCGTGGAAATCAGGCACGAAAGCTGCGTTGCGCCGGATTTTGTTGACCTGCTGCGCGAACATAATATCGGGCTGGTGGTGGCCGATACAGTGGAGTGGCCACTGCTGATGGACGTGACTAGCGACTTTGTTTATTGCAGGCTGCACGGGTCGGAGCAGCTCTACGCCAGCGGCTATGAGGAGGCGGCGCTCGAGACCTGGGCGGCGCGCGTGGCGGCCTGGGCACGCGGGGGCGAGTCGCCGGACGGCAGGTTTGCGCACAGCGAGCGGAGCAGCGGGTCAGGACCGCGCGATGTGTATGTCTATTTTGACAATGACGCCAAGGTTCGGGCGCCGTTTGACGCGAAGAAGCTAGGCGCGCTGGTGGCGAAGCGGCTCGCTTCTGCATGAAGACACTTCGCCCCGCCATTCGATTCACAGATGGCTTCGCATCCATTCGGCTTTACGTCTGAGGATGAGAATTGCTCCTGATATCCGTGAGAACATGGGGACGGAATCCCGGGAGAGTTGAATGAATCTGTGTAGACTACTGTCGTTTTCAGCTTTGGGATGCTTCACCGCTTTTCAGGTTTCGTCTGCCCAGAGCGTCGCGTTCGAGCGCGCGGCTACGCTTCAACATGGCATCAATCTCTCGGGATGGCTCGACAGCGCTGGTTTTCCGACAACGCATTTTCAAAATTTCACCAATGCGACCGATCTCAGGACAATTCACGAGATGGGGTTCGACTTTGTGCGGCTGGGAGTGGCTCCCGAGCTGATCGAGCGCCACGGGCAGGTCTCTCCGGCGAATCCTGAGGCGCTGGCTCAGCTTGATCGCGCGGTGCAGGAGGCGCTCGAGAGCCAGTTATCGGTGCTGGTCTGCGTCTTTCCGAAAGATGATTACAAGCACAACCTGTCCACCGAACGCGGAGTGGATGATTTTGTCCAGCTTTGGAGGATTCTTGCCACCCACCTTGTTGCGGCTGACCACGAGCGCGTCTTCTACGAGCTGATGAATGAGCCGGAAGTGCAGGATCCGTATCGGTGGATGGGAATTCAGGCGCGAGTGGTGAACGCGATCCGCCGGATAGACGGCGCGCACACGATTGTTGCGACGGCGGCGAATTATTCAAACCTGGAAGATCTGCTGCAACTGCAGCCGGTTCGCGACCCCAACGTGATTTACAACTTCCATTTTTATGAGCCCCACCAGTTCACGCATCAGGGCGCGCCCTGGGGAGAGGACAACTGGATTTACTACGCCCATATTCCATACCCCGCGACAGTGGCGACGTTAGCCGAGCAGATGAAGAACGTCCCGGGCGATTTGGCCCGCTACGACCTGTATCTCTACGGCGCGGGCGGTTGGAATCACGAGGCAATCGCCGGACGCATCGGGTTTGCAGCGGCGTGGGCGCGCGAGCAGCGTGTTCCGCTGATCTGCGACGAGTTTGGAGCATATCGCGAGACGGCGGATCCGGCCTCTCGCGCTCGCTGGATCGGCGACGTGCGTTCCTCGCTGGAAGCGAACCACATCGGCTGGGCCATGTGGGATTATCGCGGCAACTTTGGCGTGGTGACGCGCACAGACACGGAGATCACGCCGGATGATGCCATTCTGAAGGCGCTTGGGCTGAACGCGAATGCCAGGCAGGTGCCGCTGCCCGCGCAATAAAAATCATGGGCGGCAGGGCGGGACGGCGTCCGGCGCTCGCGTCCACACTTCGGTTCTTCCAAAAAGAGCGATGCCGATATAGCCGCGCAGCTTGAGCTTTTCTCCATCGCGTGTCATCGAACCGCTATAGGTTCTTCCCGATTGCGGATCGTAAAGCTCGCCACCCTCCGCGCGCCCGGGGGCGGCGAGACGAAAGCCTGTGCCGATCTGAAGCCCGCAGAGCGAACGTTTGCGCAGGGCGGGTTTGGGGTTCAGATTATCAACGCGCGACGGCGCATCCTTCCGCACTTCGACGAGCCGGGCGCAAACATCATTTCCGCATCGGTAAATATTGATGATGGAACCGGTCGGATTCTTCCAATTTCCCAGCACGCCGTTGTCTTGCCCTAAGGCAATGACAGCAATCATGAAAGGCGCGGCTATCAAAATTCGTCTTATCTTCATCTGCGTTGATCAATCCAGCTTTCAATCTTAGACATTCCGCCATGCCGGAAGCAGCATGGTGAGCAGGCCGAGGATTCCCGTGAATCGCGCCAAATCGTCTCCTGTGGCGAAGCTCTATCCTACTGTGATGGCGAACGGGCCGGCACAGGATTTTTCTGGTAATCGCCCGACACACCTCTTGCCACAGGCCGATCACCGTTGCTGGAGCCGAGCGGGCGGTCGCGGCCAGGCCACACGCATCTTAAACTCCGGGTCGGGATATTCTGATTCTCGACCGGACGTGCCCAGATGAAGCAGGAAAAAAAAGCGCCGAACGCTACCGCAGACGCTGCCGCGCTGGCGCTGTTTCATCCTGTCGTGGCGGACTGGTTCCGAGCCGTCTTCGACCGGCCTACCTCACCACAAACACTGGGGTGGCCGGCGATTGCGCGCGGAGAGAGCACTCTCATCCTTGCGCCCACCGGCACCGGCAAAACTCTCACCGCATTTCTGTGGTGCCTTGATCGGCTGATGCTGCGCGACGCGAACGCGGAGGCTGTCGAGGGATGCCGGGTCATCTACATCAGCCCGCTGAAGGCGCTCGCGGTCGACGTGGAGCGCAATCTGCGCGCTCCGCTCGCGGGTATCGCAAATATGGCCGCCCAGCAGGGGATCGCATTTCGGACGCCGAGTATCAGCATTCGCACCGGAGACACGGCGCAGCGGGAGCGCGCCCGGTTTCGCCGCCATCCGGCTGAGATCCTTATCACCACGCCGGAATCGCTTTACCTGCTGCTCACCTCCGAATCCGCGAATGCGCTGCGCTCAGTAGAGACAGTGATTCTGGATGAAATTCATGCGCTTGTTCCGACCAAGCGCGGCGCGCATCTGGCTCTCAGCCTGGAGCGGTTGGAGTCGATCGCGCAACGGCCTATTCAGCGGATCGGATTGTCGGCCACGCAGCGGCCGCTGGAAGAAGTCGCACATTTTCTGGGAGGCGTTGAGCCGCGCAAGCCCGCTAAGCGTGAAAAGAAAGTAGATGACGTTGCGGAATTTGAGCGTGAATGGACCAGCGACGAAGAGGCGGAGCAGGTCTTCCGGCCCGTCACCATTATCAACGCCAGCGAACCGAAAAGACTCGAGCTCAAAGTTGAAGTTCCCGTCGAGGATATGGCTCGCATCGGGCAAATCGAGGAATTGCCGAGCGGCGCTGCCTCCCAGGGTCCGAAGCGCACCTCGATATGGAGCGCTATTCACCCGCGCCTGCTGGAAATTGTGCTGACGCGGCAATCGACACTGATCTTCGTGAACAACCGCCGCACCGCCGAGAGGTTGGCCGGCGCGCTGAATGAGCTTGCGGAGCAGCAGCAGATTCCGGGCACGATTGCGCGCTCGCATCATGGCTCCCTTGCCGCGCCGCAGCGCGCGGAAATAGAAGAACAGCTCAAGGCCGGCAATATCCGAGCGCTGGTCGCCACGTCGTCGCTGGAACTGGGCATTGATATGGGCGCCATCGATCTTGTGATTCAGATTGAGGCGCCGCCTTCGGTCGCGAGCGGGATGCAGCGCATTGGGCGTGCAGGCCATCACGTGGGAGTCGCCAGCGAGGGCATCATTTTTCCCAAGTATCGCGCTGACCTGATCGCCTGCGCGGCAGTGACTCGTGCCATGCAGGAGGGGCTGGTCGAGTCGACACGCTACCTGCGCAATCCGCTCGACGTGCTTGCGCAGCAGATTGTGGCCATCGTCGCGCAACCGCCTGCAGTCGCCATTCCGCGGAAGAAGGGCCAGCCGCCACCGCAACCGGAGATCACTGTAGAAACACTGTTCGGCATCATCCGCCGGGCCGCTCCGTTTGCTTCACTCAGCCGTACGGCATTCGAGGGCGTGCTTGATCTGCTGGCGGGTCGCTATCCCTCCGATGAATTCGCGGATCTCAGGCCGCGCATCACCTGGGACCGCGTCCACAGTCTGCTCACGCCGCGCGAGGGCGCGAAAAGTCTCGCGATTCTGAATGGCGGGACCATACCCGATCGCGGCCTCTATGGCGTTTTTCTCTCCGGAGCGGACAAGCTGGTGCGTGTGGGCGAGCTGGACGAGGAGATGGTGTTTGAAAGCCGCACCGGTGACACGTTCGTGCTGGGCGCATCGACGTGGCGCATCGACGAGATTACGCATGACCGCGTGCTGGTGTCTCCGGCCCCGGGCGAGCCGGGCAAAATGCCCTTCTGGCATGGCGATCTCGCGGGACGTCCGCTTGAATTCGGCCGCCGCATCGGCGCTCTGGTTCGCGAACTGCGCGAAGTTCCGCGCAACGCCGCGATCAGCCGCCTGGTCCGCGAGCATGGACTGGAGACACAGGCGGCGGAGAACCTGATTCGTTTTCTCGCCGACCAGGAGATAGCGACGACGGCTGTTCCCGACGACCGCACAATTGTTGTTGAGCGCGTGCGCGACGAGATGGGCGATTGGCGTGTGTGCGTGCTTACGCCCTTCGGCAGCCGTGTGCATGCTCCGTGGGCCATGGCAGTCGTTGGGAAGATCCGCGCGAATGGAGGCTCGGACGTCGAAACAATGTGGGCGGACGATGGCTTCGTTCTGCGTTTTCCCGACAACGACGCCGCGCCCGATCCGGATTTGCTGATTCTCGATCCATTGGAGGCCTCTGAGCTTGTGCTGCGCCAACTCGGCTCAACCGCGCTGTTCGCCGCAAAATTTCGTGAATGCGCGGCGCGGGCGCTCCTGCTTCCGCGGAGACGCGCGCAAGGCCGTGCCCCACTGTGGCAGCAGCGCAAACGCGCGTACGATCTGCTGGCGGTCGCATCGCGTTATCCGTCATTTCCGATGCTGCTTGAGGCCTATCGCGAATGCGTGCGTGATGTCTTCGACATGCCGGCGTTTCTCGAGGTGCTACGCGCCGTGGAAAAGCGCCAGGTGCGGGTGCATGTGGCGGACTCGCGCACGCCTTCGCCGTTTGCCTCGTCGCTGCTGTTCAGCTATGTCGCCAACTACATCTATGACGGAGATGCGCCGTTGGCGGAGCGGCGAGCGCAGGCTCTCTCAATAGACCAGGACCAGTTGAGCGAGTTGCTTGGCGATGCTGATCTCCGTGAGTTGCTCGATGCGGACGCGATTGCCGAAGTCGAGGAGCAATTGCAGGGGCTGGGCGAAACGCAGCGCGTTCGCAATGCTGACGGCATCCACGATCTGCTCCTGCGACTCGGCGACCTTTCGCGAGCGGAGATCGCGCGGCGAGTTGCCGCGCCGGAAGTGCTGGCATCGATCGACCGGCTGCTGCGGGCGCGTCGCTTGCTGGAAATAAAAATCGCAGGCGAGAAGCGCTTGATCGCGGTGGAGGATGCCGCCCGCTACCGAGATGCGCTCGGAATTCCTCTGCCGCCCGGGCTTCCTGCATCACTGCTCGATCCGGTCGCGTCGCCGGTGCTCGAGCTGCTGCGGCGCTATGCCCGAACTCACGGGCCATTTACCGAGAGTGAGGCTGCGGCCCGATTCGGTCTGGACGCTGCGCGTGTAGAAGCATCGCTGCGGAAGCTGGTTCTCGACGGACGGATCGTTGAGGGAGGCTTTCGCCCAAATGGGCTGCATCGCGAATGGTGCGACGCGGAGTCGCTGCGGCAAATTCGGCGAAAGTCGCTGGCGCGTTTGCGGAAAGAAATTGAACCGGTCGAACAGCAGATGCTGGCGCGCTTCACCACGCACTGGCAGGGAGTGCTGCAGAAGCGCCGCGGACTGGATGCGCTGCTGGACACGATTGAGAACCTGCAGGGCGCGCCGCTGCCTGCTTCGCTGGTTGAGTCGGCGATTCTTCCGGCGCGGCTGGCAAGATATGCCTCGAGCGATCTGGACACGCTGATTGCCGCGGGTGAAGTCGTTTGGTGCGGGCTGGACGCTCTGGGTGAGCGCGATGGGCGCATCGGCCTTTACCTCTCCGACAAATTTTCCGAGCTTCGGCCGCCGCGGCCCTTGCGCGAAGATCCGGCGATGAGCGAGCGCGAGCAGCAGATCGTCGAGCAGCTTGCTCGTGGCGGCGCGATGTTTTTCGCGCAGTTGCATGCAGCTCTCGGCGGCGGTTATCCCGGCGATATTCTCGACGCACTATGGAGCCTGGTGTGGCGCGGACTTGTTGGGAATGACACATTTCACGCACTGCGCGCCTACGTTGCCAAGCCTTCTTCATCGCGTTCGGCGAAGCGGCAGCACAATTTGCCTTCGTTTCGATCGCGGCGCACTACGCCGCCCAGCGCGCAGGGTCGTTGGACGCTGCTTGCCCAACCAGACCGAAGCACCGCGGCGCAGCAGACCGGATGGAGCCATGCGCTGGCACTTCAATTATTAAGTCGGTACGGCATTCTGACCCGCGAAACTGTGGCGCAGGAAAATGTTCCAGGAGGTTTCAGCGCGGTGTACGACGTTCTGAAGGCGCTGGAGGAAAGCGGACGCATTCGGCGCGGATATTTTGTTGCCGGGCTGGGCGCTGCGCAGTTTGCGCTTCCCGCCGCAGTCGACATGCTGCGATCCCTGCGCGCCGGAGCGCAGCCGGAGAAGCCGGAGATGCTTCTGCTCGCCGCAACCGATCCTGCCAATCTATACGGCTCCGTACTGCGATGGCCACAGGCGCAGGCAGATTCCGCTGCAGATGGGTCGCGCTCGTTGAGCCGCAGCGTCGGCAGCTCCGTCATCCTGCGCAATGGCGAACTTGTGGCGTATACGCGCCGAGGCAATCCGAACGTACAGATATTTCTTCCCGCGGACGAGCCGGACCGTAGCAACGCCGCGCGTGATCTCGCGAATTTTCTGGTGAAGAGCACCCAGGGCGCGATGGGAGACGAGGACGCTCCCGCGCGGGGCGGGCTGCTGATTGCCACCATCAACGGCCAGCCCGTACATGAACATTGGATGGCGCGCTTTCTTCTGGATGCGGGATTTTCGCCGGCGCCAATGGGCTTCAACGTGCGAAGAATCCCTCCCCAGGTCGCATCCGGCGCAGTTTCCGAGGTGCAGTAGGTGCCCGAGGGCGACACCATCTTCCGCTCGGCCCGCGCGCTCCATCGCGTGCTTGCCGGTTCGACCGTCACCGGCTTTGAAACTGCCTACGCGCAACTCGCCAGCGTTGATGATGACGCGCCAGTGAGCGGGCGCCTCATCGAAAAGGTAGAGTCGCGCGGCAAGTGGCTGCTGATTTTCTTCTCTGGCGATCTAATACTCCTCACCCACATGCTGATGAGCGGAAGCTGGCACTTTTACCGCCGAGGCGAACGCTGGCAAAAGAGCCGCTCTCGCATGCGGATCGTGATTCAGACGGAGAATTACGAAGCTGTAGCGTTCGATGTTCCTGTGGCGCAGTTTCACAACGCTCGCTCGCTGGCGCGGCATCCCTCCCTTTCGAAGCTCGGCCCCGATCTGGCCGGCGGCAACTTCGAGCGAGAAGACGCACGCGCGAGGCTGCTTTCGCAGACCCATGAGGAAGTTGGGAATGCACTGCTCGACCAGCGGGTGATCGCGGGGATCGGCAACGTCTTCAAATCCGAGATATGTTTTGTTTGCGGAATCAACCCGTTTCGTCCGGTCAGGTCTTTATCCGGCGCGGAGATCGATACGCTCCTCGATGCATCGCATCGGTTGATGCAGGCAAATGTGCAGGAGCACGCGCCGGGCGGAATTGTGACTTATACCGGACCGCGCCGTACCACGAGGGCGAACGATCCCGCGGCGCGGCTGTGGGTTTACCGGCGTGCAGGGCAGGAGTGCCGCCGCTGCGGCGCCGCAGTTCTTATGCGCAAGCAGGGAACCAGTGCGCGATCGACTTATTGGTGTCCGGAGTGCCAGCCAAAGGACCCGCGTTACCGCTGAACAGCGTTACTGCGGATTGGGCTGCTGTGTATCCTGGTCGCTCTTGCCCTTATCATCTTTCTTGCCGAAGAGCTTGCCCCAGAATCCGCGCTTCTTCTTCTCCGGCGGGGGCTGCACAACGGTGTTCTGCTGCTGCACAGGCCGGCCATTGCTGACCTGCGGCGGCGGCTGTCGCGGTGCTATTGCGGGTGCGTTCACCGGAGGCGGCGCGCTCGGCTTTTCTCCAAGCCCGAATAGTCGCTGGAACACATTGCGCTGGTCCCCAAAGGAGTGGTCGCACGTGTCTGTGGGTTGAGTGCCGTCGAGGAACCATGCGGTGTAGTCATCGGGGCAGGAGGCATCTGCGAGCAGGTTGGTATTTTTGTCGAGGCTGACCTCGGAAACTCCCGGCGGAGGTACAAAATCCTTCGTGTCGGAGTATTGCGGCAGTTGCACTGCACGCTTCATGAATGCGGCCCAAATAGGGGTTGCCGCGAATGCGCCCTCGATCTTGAGATCGGTGTAATCGTCGTTGCCGACCCAAACCGCGCAAAGCAGGTTACTGGTATAGCCAATAAACCAGGAATCATGTTCGGTCCCGGTTTTGCCGGCAGCAGGCGGCCGGAAATCGTACTGGCTGCGAACTCCTTCAGCGGTGCCGTGATTGATCACGTCCTCAAGCATTGCGGTGGCAAGGAAAGCCACGCGAGGGTCCAGCAGCGGCTTCGAATTCGGCGCGTAGTCGTCCATAACATCGCCGTTCCCGCTGCGAACGGATGCCAGCATCCAGGGGTCGATCTTCACGCCTCCGTTCGCAAAAGTTGTGTAGGCGCCTGCCATTTCGAGCGGGGTCGCGTCATAAGCGCCGATGGCCATCGCGGGCGTGGCGCGGGCCGAAGTGATGCCGGCATCTCGAGCTAGAGAGGCCACATTATTGAGGCCCACCATTTCGGCCAATGTAATGGTAGGGTTGTTCAGAGATTTCATCAGGGCGAAGCGGGCCGTAACCTCGCCGTAATACGTGTTTTCGAAATCGCGAGGCGTGTAGGCGGTGCCGTCGGGCATGGTGAACGACGTCTGCTGATCGTTCAACATAGTCACGGGAGAAAATACCGCCGAGGTTCCATCGGGATTCGTCAACACCGCCCCGGTCAATGCACTATTGAAAGCCGCGGCATAAACGAACGGTTTGAACGTGGACGCCGTGGGCCGGTGCGACGCCGCGTGATCGAACTGGCTCTCTCCATAGTTGCGGCCGCCAACCAGCGCCAGCACCTGCCCGGTGTGCGGGTTCAGAGCCACGAGCGCAACCTGCGGATAGACCAATGGCGTATCGTGCCCCCTTCTCAGCAGCCGCGCGTGCCGCTTCTCGACAAGCTGATCGACGGTCTTCATGCCCTCCGCAATGGCCTCGCTTGCTGCCCGCTGAAGATCCGGATCCAGTGACGTGTAAATGCGCAGTCCTTCGGTGTTGTAGTCGTTTTCGCCCAGCCGGGACGCAAGTTGCTCGCGCACCAGGTCGACAAAATAGGGGGCCTCGCCTGCATCCACCGCTCCCGCCACCAGATTCAGGGGAGCGAGCTTGGCTGCTTCAGCCTGCTGCCGGGTGATGTCGCCGGTCTCCGCCATCGCGTCAAGCACAACGTTTCGCCTCAGCAAGGCGCGCTGCGCATGTCGGTATGGATTAAGGCGGCTGGGGCTTTGGATAAGGCCGGCCAGCAGCGCGGCCTGGGGAAGCGTGAGCTGGCGCACGTCTTCTCCGAAGTAGGCCTGGGCAGCTTCGCCAAAGCCATTAATGGAAAAACTGCCGCGTTGGCCGAGCGGGACTTCATTGGCGTAAAGCTCGAAAATTTTCTGCTTGGAAAAACGATGCTCGAGCTGGAAGGTGATCACGATCTGCAGGAACTTGCGGTGGAAAGTCCGCTCCGGCGTGAGGAAAAATTCCTTCGCCAATTGCATCGTGAGAGTGGATGCCCCGCCGGCATATCTCCGGTCACCGCGCAGATCGTGGAACGCCCATGCGAATATCGCGTAATAGTCGACGCCGCCATGCTGAAAATACCTGCGGTCCTCAATGGATGTGACCGCCTGCACGACTATCGGAGGAATCTGGTCATAGCTCACCAGCCTGCGCTTGGCGCGGTTCTGATCGGAAAGATCCGTGATGAGCACCGGCTCGAGCTCATAAGCCGCAAGCTGCTGGCCGTTGTCGCCGGTGATCTGGCTGATAGCTCCGTGCTCGAAGCTGATCGTCGCGCCGTCGGGAGCATGGTAGGACTGCGGCCCGGGATGAATGGCGATGCTCTCAGCCCCCTCGGAGAAGGTGCCGATGGCCGCCGCGCTTCCGTGTCCCTGAAGCGAATACCCTGCGTTTCGAAGGTCCTGTGCGATGGAATCGGCGGTGAACTTTTGCCCGGGTCGAAGCTCCTGGGGCGCAGCATAAATCTTCGCCGTGTCCTCAAAAAGAGGCTTCTCCAGCCGCTGATCCACAACGTGCTGGTACTTCACGTAATAAAAACCGAAGATGCACACCACGGTTAAAAAGCAGAGAAGGACTACGCCGCCGCCGATGAGCAGCAGGTTGCGAACGGTGTGCGGCCCGCTCAGCTTCGGCGGCGCGAATTTGATTTTTACGGCCAACGGGGAACGTCTCCTCCTCAATCTTAGTTGGTTCAGGCAGAAAACGCCCGTTCCGCGATAATCCGGAGGACGCTACTCAGAGTTTAGACACCCTGCCAATGCGAAAAGCTGAAGCTAGTTCGCCTTTTTCAGAACAGCGCTGCGGCTTTCGTCGGTATAGATTTTCCCCTCGAATTTGCGAAGCTCCGGATAATCGGTGGCGTCGACGTCGAGTTTCTTCACGATGTACTCGCGGGAATAGTGCAGCACATCGCCGTCAACCTTGACGTCGCTGCGATAGCTGGCGAACGGCGTGTCCACACTGACCGGGTCTGGTAGATCGTCGACCGCATAGCCGGCTGGAATTTTCAAGTCGAAGCTGTCGCGCCATTCTCCTGTTGAGGCGAATTCGATCGGAAACCGCCGCTGCTCATCCGTAAGGGCAATCGCATCCGAGCTGACCACGCGCGGGCGCACCAGCAGAAGATTGCCGGCGTTCTTCGCGTAGCTGCTGGCTGTAAGGTCATAGCGCAGAATCAGTTGCTGATCGAGGTTGCGCGCATTTTCAACCTCTTCCTTGCCGACCTGGAACGACGAAAAATCGCTGCGCAGAGAGTCCTCCAGCCCTTGCAGATTTTCCTTTTCGCTGTTCATCGTGAACGTATGCCGCAGGTCGTCGGAGGACGCGCCGAGCCGCTTTACCGTCACGCTTCCGCTCAGGGAACCATCGGGCGCGAGGGTGAACACCGCCTGGCGATTTACCGTATCGCTGTCAGGGGCGAGCACCGGCAACGCGATCGGCTCGCTGTCGGCCCCCGCCATCAGCAATCCATAGCTGCCTTGCAGATACGTGGGCAGCAGGCCGATAGGTACATAAGGATTCGTCGGATCGAAGATCAGGTAGCGCTTGCCCGACTTCGCCGTCACCACGGCCTTGAGCGCCGGATTTTGGTACCCGTTGGGAATTTCAATCGCGGCGATCATGTGGTTGGCCATCGTTGATGGAAGCTTCGGGTCGACCACTCCGCGGCTCGCGTCAACCATCACCCAGGTTGCACGCACGCCCACCGCGTCCAGCATCGCGATCATTAACGTCGCCTTGTCCTTGCAGTCGCCGTAGCGATTGCGGAAGACGTCCTCTGCAGCGTGCGGAATGAGGCCACCTATCCCTATTTCGATTCCGACATATCGAATCTGCTGCTGCATGAAGGTTGCGACCTTCTGGATGCGATCCATGAAATCCGCGTTTGCGCTCGTCAGGCCACGCGTGGCAGTCGCGATATCGGCCGGACCTTCCGTTTGCGGTGCTGCCAGTTGCGTGTACCACTCCCCGATGCGCGCCCAGAGTTGCGGGTCAGGGGGCAGAGCGTTCGCAGAGAAGTAGACCTCCATGCGAGCAGCCAGAGCTTCCTCCGCGGGAGCCATCGGAACCGATTCAAGATCAATCCCGGGAATATCGGTCAGCTCCCAGCGAACATGGTTTGGCGCGACCTCGACCGGGTCGACGCTGGTATATTTCCTCCACAGCGCCCGGTGCTGCCAGCCCTGGGGCAGGTCTATCTCGAAGATGGACTTCGCCGTAGGAATCTCATTCTGGAAATCCCACGACTCTTCGCCGGCGTACATCGGAATCTCCATCGTGTATTCATACGCGACCACTCCGCCGGGATCGGAGCCGGGCACATCAGCCGACCTGAAGCGGACATCGTTGTACAGAATTCCCCATTCCTCTGCGCCGCGCTCATATATTTGATCGTTCTTGAGCGTGTACTTGTGCCCGTCCGGGCCGATGCTCCAAATATGGAACGAGAGCAGCTTATGGTCCTTGTTGAACCACGCGACCGGATGCGCATAGTCGCGGCCCTGCGGGCGCAGAATCTTCACCACTTCACGATACCGTTCGGTGATCCGCCCGCTGGGATCGATCGTCAGCAGCTCGTCTTCAAGTAGAACGGCAGCTTTGGGATGCGCGCCATCGGCCAGATGGACGTCAGTCGCTGCCGCCTGCGTCACCCAATCGGGCAACGCAGGTTCCGAGGCGTGCGCCAAACTTAGCGCGAGCACCAGACCAAGAGGGAAGAGGACCTTCTGTCCGATCTTCATCGTCACTTCGCGGGTGCCGGAGGAACCGCGCTGGCGGTCACCGCGACCGGGCTGATCTTCAACGCCACCTGTGCTTGGTCCGAAGCGCTCACCTTCTGGAAGAACTCGCGAAGAGAGGGATATTCCGTGGTCTTGTACTCTACGTTGGCAACGCGAAGGAGACGTCCGTAGGCAAGGGTGTTGCCCTCCGACACAAACTTGTCAATGCAATCTGCGAATGGAGAGAACGGCACGTCGCCGCCGGTCGGAAGGCTATCGATCGTGAAGTTAGGCGGCAGCGTCAAATGGAAATCGTCCTGAACCATGTACGGAAAGTGCATGTCCACCGGGTTCTCGCGTTGTGTTTTCGCAAAAAGCGGCGGGTTTCCCGCTTCAAAAAACACTGCCGGCAGAAAAATATGCTTGCCGGTCTGGGTGCCGAGGGTTCCGCTCACGTTCACAATTGCCATCAGCGGAGTGTTGTAGTCAGTCAGACCCACGAAGTGATTTGTCTTTACCTGGACGCCGGGAGGCATTGTCCGCTGCAACGCGTCTTCGAAATCCTTCTTAACTCCGGCTTCGTCCCCGCGGAGCGCCGCCTGTCGCCATTGCAGAGCCTCAGATCCGGTCATGTTCTCGTAAATGAGGCCATGCACATGCCCGTCGGGGTCAAGCGTAAGCTGCGCGGATCGTTTCAGGCTATTGTCCTTATAATCGAGGCCCGGAGTCGTGAATATCTTCGCTCCGTCGCCGCTCTGGCGAATACCGCCCGCCCAGGTATGTTTCCAATTCAGCTTGGCAAACTCGCAGTAGCGTTGTCCGGGGTCGAAGTAAACCTCTTTGCCGCCAATATTGACGATTGCCAGCTCGTCATCGAGTTGGCTCCATGTCAAATAGCTCTGGACAAATATGCTTTGATCGCGGTTCACCACGACCGCGCCGTAGGCCTTCAGTCCGGCGGCGCGAACCATCGCGACAAAAAGTCTCGTTATCTGGTCATCACTCCCGCGCTGTTGCGCCCAGATGTCCTCGGCATTCTTCACCTTCAAACCTTCAGCCTTGTTCTCTTCAGCAGTATGTTGCCGGCTAAAGCTGGTGTTATCGATCTTCATGATCGCGGCATAAATCTTTTCGACTTTAACCTGGTCGCTGTCCCCCGGAGCAATAATCCCGTTAACCGCGGCGCGAATCTTGCCTGAAGGATTGGCAAAGCGGTCGAAATCGCTCGACCAGTATTTCCCATCTGTCTTCCAGAATTCCGTTGGTGTCCGGAACGGCGAATAATAGAAGACCACGCGATAGGTAAGACTGCCGAACGGAGGAAGAAAGTCTTCGCTTGGCGCGGCTGGAATATTTTCGGCGGTTACGTCATAGGTGCCGTCAGCCTGCTGTACGACCTTGTCTCCGGGCGGCAGAATGTAGGTATATAAGAGCTGATTCGCCGCAATCTCGTGCCCGAATTCATGGGAAACCACAAATCTTAGATTGCCGCCTATGGAACTGGTGACCGCAAAATGATAGTGCGCCTTCAACACCGGCACTTTCTGCTGGACAACCCAATAAGGCGCGGCAAGGTAATCGTCGTTATAGCCCAGAACCCAGCGGTACTCGACAATGCTTCCCACCTGCACGTCAGGCATGCTGAACACCTTCGCCATCACGCGCTCTTTACCGGCTCTTATCAGGAGCTTGTCCTCCGGCTTCCCGGTAAAGGGAATCACCGTCCCGTCAATGTGGATCGTGCGTCCCGTCACGCCTCTGATGTTCGCGTACCCCGCCTCGTAGGGAATTTCGATGTCGCCGAACATCTCTTTCCCCTTGTCGCTCAGGATTTTGATCCTCGCATACAAAGTATGGATATGGATGTTGTCGTCTACTGTCTCCTCGCGGAACAGGTAAACGGCGGGCGCGTCCGGCGCCGCGGCGTAGGTCTTCATGCTCAGTTCATCCGAAGTGGGCTGCTGCCACTCGGAAAAGGCGAAAGCAGAAAGCGGGGCCAGAACGAGAAGAACGGCGAAAAGACGGCGAAGAGCAGGGTACAAGGCAGGAACCTCAGCAGAACCAGAATCCCTCTGGACTAAGTACGCCCCCGGAGGGTCGCACCATTATTACCGCCGCAGGGCAAAAATGAACAACTATTTTTCAGCCTGTCGACGGGGTAACCTTACAGTTATTTGCAACCTATAAATTAGTTACCCGCGGCCCCAGCCATCTCCGGTGTTGCACGCAATACCAGCTCCGAGTGGTCCGCCGAGCTTACTTTCTGGAAAAAGCCATGCAATGAGGGGTAGGCCGCCGTTTCATAGTGAAAATTCGCAATTCGGAGCAGACGTCCATATCCGAAGGTCCTGCCATTCGAGGCGAATTTCGCAAGATAGTCCGCGTTTGGCGCGAATGGTACATTCCCATCTTCTGGTAGGTTCTCCACCGTCACATTCGCCGGGAGTGTCATGCGGAATTGATCCTGAATCATGAAGGGAAAGCGGAAGTCTACAGCATACTGGCGCTGTGTCTCGGCAAACAGAGGCGCCTTGCCGGCCTCGAAGAAAACCGATGGCAAAAGAACGTGTTTTCCCGGCCGAGTGCCCAGCCTGCCGCTTACATTCACCACCGCCATCAATGGATGACCGAAATCCGATAGCGCCACAAAATGGTCTGTCTTTACCTGCACCCCGAGGGCAAGCTAGCTTTGCAGCGAGTCCTCGAAGAGCTTCTTTACTCCGGACTCGTCCTCAATCAGAGCAGCCTGACGCCAGAAGAGCGCCTCTGCGCCCGTCATTGTCTCATTAACAACGCCGTGCACTTGTCCGTCGGCATCGAGGGTGAGCTGGCCACTACGCTCCGTATCGTTGTCTTCATACCGCGGCGGGGGCGTGGTGAAAATTTTCGTTCCGCCATCGGATTGTCGTAAGCCGCCCGCCGAGGTATGTTTCCAGTGCAGTTTTCCGAACTCGCAATACCGCTGCCCGGGGTCGAAGTAGAGCTCTTTGCCGTCAAGGGAGACAATCGCCAGGTCATCATTCAGCTGATCCCAGGTCAGGTACCCTGGCTGGAAAACATTCTCGTCGCGGTCGGCAACGATGGCTCCGTACGCATGCAAACCCGCGGCCCGGATCATGGCCACAAAAAGGCCAGTAATCTCGTCATCATTGCCACGCTGCTGGGCCCAGATGTCCTCGGCGTTCTTAACCTTCAGGTGCTCTGCCTTGTTTTCCTTGGCCGAGTGCTCGCGGGTAAAGCTGGTATTTTCGAGCTTCATGATGGCGGCGTAAATCTTCTGGACTTTTTGGTCGTCGCTGTCCCCCGCAGCAACAATGCCGTTCACCGCCGCGCGAATCTTCTCTGTCGGATGGGCAAACTTGTCGAAGCCTTTGGACCAGTAATCTCCCATCTGCTTCCAGTAATCTGCCGTTGTCGTGTACGAAGAATAATAGAACTCAAGCCTATAGGAGAGATCGGCGAATGGCGGCAAATAGTCCCCGTGCGGCAGAGCCGGTACATCCTTAACGTTAAGCTCGTAGCTGCCGTTCCTTTGCTGCGTGACTCTATCGCCGGGCGGCAGAATGAAAGTATAGAGAAGGTGCTGTTCTCGGCGTCCGGGCACGAAGTGGTAAGAAGCCTTCAACACTGGCACCTGCTGTTGTATCTGCCATGTCGGAGGAAGGTACCAATCCGTGTCATACCTCAATTTGAAGCGATATTCGATTATGCTGCCCACTTGCACGTCAGGCATGCTGAAGACCTTAGACATCTCCCGTTCGCCCTCTTGTTTGGTCAGCAGCTTGTCGTACGGCTTGCCGGAGAAGGGAATAATCGATCCGTCGCTGTGAATGGTGCGACCGCTTATATCGGTGATGCTCGAGCGCGAGGATTCATAGGCAATCTCAATGTCGCTGAACATCTCCTTTCCCTTTTCTGTCAGGATCTTGACCCGCGCGTACTGGTAGTGCATGTTCAGGTTGTCGTCCGCCCCTTCTTCTCGATAGAGATAAACCGCCGATGCGTGCGGATCCGCCGCGTAAGAAGTCATCTTCAATTCATCTGCGGTAGGCTGCTGCCAATCCGGAGATGCGAAGGCGCAGAGTGGCCCCAGCAGAAGGCACAAGGCGAGAAGACCACGAAGGACAGAGCGCAAGGCATGACCTCAGCAGAACCAGAATCCCTCTGAGTGCCGCCCTGAGGGTCGGACTATTATTACTGCCGATAATGATCACTCGGCAATGAATATTTGCGCTGTTCGCTCCCAGCACGCGTTACGGGCGAGCGCACTCAGGCGAGTCACACCGCTTAACGCACATTTTGCTGTGGTAACTTTGAAAAGGTGAGAGCTCGTAGCTCAGGTGGTAGAGCAACGCCCTTTTAAGGCGTGGGTCCTGGGTTCGAATCCCAGCGAGCTCACCAAAGCCTTCCAATTCAGCAGCTTCCGACCTGGCTTCACTCGCCAGCCGCTTTCCTGCGCCCCTCCCATGCCTTCACGTATTTCCAGTGAACGTACACGGAATGGTTGAGGTGATAGATCAGCCCCGGAATGCCGTCGAGAAATCCCAGCCGGAAGAAATAATTCTTGATAAATGTGGCCATCGGATTCAGCAGCCCCAGGCGCAGAAATCCCATCGTCGAGGCGGCTTTTCCGCGCTCTACCAGCACCTCCACATTCTCCGAGCTGTAGTCGTTCATGTGGCTAAGGTAGAGCTCGAAGCTGGGATAGGCGTAGTGCAGCAGATGATGCTTCAGCGTTCCTTTGGGGCCGGCGAATTGCGGAGTGCCGTGTGGCCCAACGTGGGTCTCCATCTTCGCGCTTCCGCGCCGCCACAGCCGCAGCTTGTGGTCGGGATAAAAGCCTCCATGCCGAATCCAGCGGTCGATAAAGAGGTTCAGGCGCGCCACCCAATACGCGTCAAATTTCGGCGACGCAATCGTCGTGCGGATTTCTTCAGCAAGCTCCGGAGTCACCACCTCGTCCGCATCCAGCAACAGAATCCAGTCGCAGGTGCATTTGGCAATGGCAATCGACTTCTGTTCGGGATGGCCGCGGAAGTCGCGATTGAAAGAATGATGCGCGCCGAAGGATCGGGCAATTTCCGGCGTCCGGTCTACCGAGCCTGAGTCGACTATTATGATTTCGTCGGCCCAGCGTATAGCTTCGAGCGTGCGCGGAAGATTCTTCTCCTCGTTCCGGGTGATCATCGCCACGGAAAGCGTAGGCGCCACGGAAAGCGTGGGGTGCGCCCCGCTTAGTTCACCCGCCATCTATTTGTTATCCGGCACGGCGTCATCAGGCAACGGCGATGGCGTCTCGTCGAGCTTCAGGTCGGTAATCTTCTGTGCCTGGCCAGAGGAGCTTTGTCCCGGAGCCAGCGACACGGGATCGAGATCAAGGGGTTGCTTGAGCAGGTCGAGCGCGGGAGCCGGGAGTGGCTTGTCGGCGTTGGCCAGCAGCAAGGTCACCTGCCAGATCTGCGTCTGGTTCAGCACCTTGCCAAAGGCGGGCATGCCCGTCAGGCGAATGCCGTTCTCGACCTTCCAGTAGGTTTCACCTGGAGGGTCGTCGCTCACCCCGACCACCCCATTGTGGTGCGGCTTCCAGAGCTGCGGAGCTGCCGGATACATGTGGGCGCCAAACTCCGAAGGCCGACCATACAGCCCATGGCAGGCGGCGCATTGCTGGCGATAGATATGCGCTCCGGCTTCAAGGTTGGTGTCACTGGACTCGAACGGGGCCTTGTGCGGCATGTCATGGTCGATGCGAGCATGCAGAGGCACTTTCACAATCTGTTTTTCGAGAGGGAAGGGCTGGTCGGCCACCGCAACAGGCGGACGGCCGACGTGGAAATACACGTAGACGAAGACGGGAATGATCAGGAGACCGACGACAAGACCCAGGAGAAATTTCATGGTGTTTTATCCAGATGAAAACAGCATAATGCCTGCGCCGCCTGACCTACTAATCTCCACCGCGAAAGCGGGAATGCAGTTCCAATGATTTAATACAGATTGCAGGAGTTTTTTTGCTCTTACCTGATCCCCGTCAGAAACAGGCAGTGGAGGCTTCACGATTGATGTTTTTTGGAAAGCGTAAGGGATACCTCGCGTGTCCGGTTCTGGCTTCAGCCATCCTTCTAGTTTCGGCGTGCGCGCTCGCGCAGGACACTTCACCACAACAACCGCAATCGCAGGCTCAACCTCAAACTCAGCCCGAGCCGGCTCAGGCTCCCCAGCGACGGGCCGAGGTGTTGCGCCAGGCGCAGCAGCGTGTACGGGCGCGGCGGCGGCTTCGGGTCCAGCAAATCATCCAGGACACCTATTCGCATAAATACGAAACCTATTTCGGCGGCGGATATCTTCGATTTCGTCCAGGCTCCGCACTGCAAAAAAACAGCGAATATGACTGGAACGTAGGCATCACTGACTATCTTGCGGGAAAGCTCGGAGTCACCGCTGATTTTCGCGGCTACTACGGAACAACCTTCACGAACATCAACCAGTTCGAGGTGTTTGCGCCCAGCATCAGCCAGTACACCTTCATGGCTGGTCCACAATGGAGGTTTTTTGAGGGCCAACACTGGGCCTGGAGCGCCTTTACCCTTGCCGGCGCGGGTCACGGTAACTTCGGAACAGGCACCGGTGGGCTGCCCGCCACGCTCATCGGCCTCTATCCCGATGGCACCGCATTGAACCTGACCGCCGGCGTGTCCGTGGACTACAATCTCGGGCCGGCCCTGGCTCTTCGGCTCACGCCCAATTACCTCATGAGCCGCTACGGAGGCGAAACCCAGAACAACCTCGGCTTCAACGCCGGGATCGTCTACCGCTTCGGGCGCCAGAAGAAGTAATCAAAAAACGCAATCAGATGAGCCGGCCTTGCTGGCTCATTTTTTTGGGCACTCCCATCGACGGCGCCTCGCCCTTGACACTGATTACCATACCTGTTTACTCTAGGCCTGTTTAAAAACAGGCTTATGAAAAAACCCACTCCGCGCGACCTCTTTCCCGGCGCCCTCGAAATGATGATTCTCGAGTCGCTCCGCCGCCAGCCCGCCCACGGATATGCCCTCGTTCAGCACATCCAGCAGCGCTCCAACAATCTCCTCCAGGTCGAAGAGGGCTCTCTTTATCCCGCCCTTCAGCGGCTGCTCAAGGCAAAGCTGGTCAGGGCCGAGTGGACGCTCTCCGCCACCAATCGCCGCGTGCGCACTTATCAGATCACTGCCGCCGGACTGCGCCACCTTGAAAAGGAAATCTCCAGCTTCGATCGCATGTTCGAAGGCATTAACCTCGTCCTCAATCCAGAAAAAGCCTGAGGCTCACCGCCATGAACTGGATCAAACAATTCTTCTCGCGTCGCGCGCTCTACAACGACATCAGCGAAGAGCTGCGCCAGCACCTTGAAGAAAAAACCGCCCAGCTGCAACGCGAGGGCCTTAGCCGCAAAGAAGCCGAACAAGGCGCCCGCCGCGCCTTCGGCAATTCAACGTTACTCGAACAGCGCAGCCGCGAAGTATGGCAATGGCCCACGCTTGAATCTCTCTGGGCCGACCTGAAGTACGCTCTTCGCCAGCTCCGAAAATCGCCCGGCTTCGCGACCGTCGCCATTCTGTCTCTGGCCCTGGGAATCGGCGCAACCACCTCGATGTTCTCGCTCATTTATGCGGTGCTGCTCCATCCCGTGCCCTACGCGGACTGGCAGCGTCTCGCCTATCCCATCATGTTCAATGACGACCAGGCCGCCTCGCGGGAGTGGTGGTTCATCCTTACCTGGCCGCAGTATCAGCTCCTTGCCAAAACGAACTCCGTCCAAGACGCCGTCGGAACAGACGACACTCTCTCCGAACTCACCGGCCACGATATTCCCGAGAACGTCACTCTCAGCTACGTTACGGAAAACATCGGCAACTTTCTTCGCGTACCCGCTCTGCTCGGACGCAACATCCAGCTCTCCGATGCCGCAGCCGCCAATCAGCAGGCTCCGGTTGTTCTCAGCTACGACTTCTGGATGCGCCACTACGACGGAGACCGCGACGTTCTCGATAAAGTCCTCGAAATTGATCACAAGCCCTACACCATCGTTGGAGTCATGCCAAAAAACTACACATGGGAACCCGATCTGTATGTTCCCATGTCACTTTTGCCCGTGAGCGACCGTCGGTTCATTATTCCTTGCATGAAGCTCAAACCTGGCGTCAGCCTCGCCATGGCCGACGCGGAAATCGGCGCGCTCCTCCATCAATTCGCAAAACAGTCGCCCCGGGAATGGCCCAACAAATTTCGCACGCATCTTGAACACATCTCCGATCGCATCATCGAGCACGGAGGACAGGCTTTGGCCCTGCTTGCCGCGGCGGTACTCATGCTGTTGCTCATCGGCTGCGCCAACTGCTCCGTCCTGCTGCTCGCGCGCGGCATGGCCCGACAGAGCGAGCTCGCCGTCCGCTCCGCTCTCGGAGCCAGCCGCTACCGCATCGTCCGCCAGCTACTCATTGAGGCCTTGGTCCTCGCCATCATCGGCTCGCTCCTCGGCATCTTGCTCGCCTATTGGATGGCAAAGCTTATCTTCGGTCTCTTCCCCGATGTCTTCATGCACGAGTCGGTCATCCGCATTAACCTGCCCGTTTTGGCTTTTTCTGTTGCGCTCGCCGTCATCAGCGGACTCCTCTTCGGGCTCCTGCCCTCACTGCGCATGTCGCGCCTCGACGTCTCACAGATGATCCAGACCACAGGCCGCAAGGTGGCCGGGCGCGTCGGGCAGGCACGCTCCCTCAACACGATCATCGCCGCGCAGATCGCGCTCACTGTCGTGATGATGGGATCAGCCGCAGCCGCCATCGGCGGCTTCATGCGCATGACGCATCGCAATCTCGGATACGACCCTTCGCACGTCATGTCGGTCCCCGTCCCTCTCCACCGTAATGCCTACCTTACCCGCGAAAGCCGCGCCGCTTATTTCGAATCCCTGCGGCAGAAGATCGCCACTGTGCCCGGCGTCACCCAGGTGGCCATCTCCTCCAACGCCCCTCCGCCCGATAGCGGCTCGAACCTCGCCTTTGAAATACTGGGTGCGCCAGTTGCCGATCAGCAAATGCTTCGCGTTCACTTTCTCGATCCGCAGTACTTCTCCACGCTCCACATCCCGCTCCTCGAAGGCCGGTTCTGGGACCAATCCGAAAGCTCCCGCGCTGCCGCCGTCGCCGTCATCAATCAAACTCTCGCCCGGCGATACTTTCCCAACAGCAATCCCATCGGTCGGCAGATTCGCCTGCCCCGTCTCGACCCTCCCCATGACGACACCGGATTGCTTGTCTCCGTTCCTGACAGCACCGGCTGGATGCAGATTATCGGCGTCGTGGCCGACTCGCTGAACGACGGTCTCGATAAACCAGTCCAGTCCGCTCTCTACATGCCCTACTCACGCTTCATGTGGATGGGAACTGAGTTCCTCGTCCGCACCCAGGGTCCGCCGCTGGCCGCGCTCCACTCTGTCCAACTCGCCATCCAGTCCGTCAACCCCGACCAGCAGACCGAGCGGGACGTGCTCGACCTTCAACACTGGATCGAGCAACAACCCAAATACCAGCAGCAGCGCCTCTTCTCAATCCTCTTCGCCCTGTTCTCAGGTCTCGCCCTCGCCCTCGCGCTCGTCGGACTCTACTCCGTCGTCTCCTACTCTGTCGCTCAGCGCACCAACGAGTTTGGAATCCGCATGGCCCTCGGAGCGCAGCGCAGCCACGTTCTCTGGATCGTCGGCAGCAACGTCGGCATCACCGTCTCCTTAGGCCTGGTTGCCGGATTCGCCATCTTCCTCGCCCTCCACCAACTCCTTATTCACTGGACCCAGAACAGCGACGCAAATCTTCTCATTCTCGCTCCCGTCGCCATCCTCTTCCTCTTTGCCGCCGCGTTGGCCTCTGCCATACCCGCCCGCCGCGCCTCTAGCATCGATCCCATGCAGGCCCTCCGCTCAGAATAGGGGAACTTCGCCATGAATTGGCTCAACCGGATCTTCCGCCGCCGCCTTCTCTACAACGACCTCAGCGAAGAGCTGCGCCAGCACCTCGAAGAAAAAACTGCCCAGCTCCAACGCCAGGGCATGAGCCGCAAAGACGCCGAACAAGCCGCCCGACGCGCCTTCGGCAACCCAACGTTACTCGAACAGCGCAGCCGCGAAGTCTGGCAGTGGCCTCGTCTCGAAAGTATCCTGCGCGACGTCACCTTCTCCGCGCGCCTCCTGCGCAAGTCTCCCGGCTTCACTTTGATCGTTGTCCTCCTTCTTGGATTGGGCATCGGTGCCTCCACTGCAGTCTTCAGCCTCGTCGATACCGTTCTTCTCAAGCCGCTGCCGTACCCGGATCCAGCCCGGCTGCTCATTCCCTGGAACGTGCCTCCCCCTGGAGTCAACGTCGGAGGCTATGAAGAACTTCCGTGGGACCCGCTGCGCTTTCACGCTATGCAGCACCAGACCGCGACCTTCGAATATCTCGGCGCCTTTCAGAGTGGCAGGTTCAATCTCACCGGAGCCGGAGATCCTGTGCTGTTGGAGGGATTGCGCGTCACCTGGGGATTTTTGCCCGCACTCGGAGTGCCTCCTGTTCTGGGCCGCATCTTCACTCCGGAGGAAGACCAGCCCGGCCACGAGCGCGAGGTCTTGCTGAGCAATTCTGTTTGGCGAAATCGATTTCATTCCAACCCCGGCATCGTAGGCCGTGCCATCGACCTCAACGGATCGCCCTATACGGTGGTGGGGGTCATGCCTCCGGGCTTCGCCTTTCCGCGTGCCAATGAAATGCCGGGAGATTTCGACTTTCCTCGTGAAGCGCAGATATGGGTTCCGGCCGCTTTCCCTGCCGTTACGCCTCGCTTCACACCATCGGAGCTCGCGATCATAGGACGTCTGCGCCCCGGCGTTTCGTTGCAGCGAGCCCAGGCAGACATGGACCTCTTCGCTGCGCAAATGGATCGGCTCACGCCTCAAGCTAAAGGGTGGTCCCGATCCCGCGTGACTCCTCTGCAGCGCCAGGTCGCGGGAGACTCCCGCCGCCCGATGCTCCTGATGCTTTGCGCCGTCGGCGCTGTCCTGCTTATCGTTTGCTTCAATGTCGCGGGCCTGCTGCTTACGCGCTCCTTTACTCGCCAGCGGGAATTCACTCTGCGTGCTGCTCTCGGCGCGGGTCGCGCGCGTGTGCTTCGCCAGTTGCTTACCGAGTCTCTTCTGCTCGCCGCGATGGGCGGCACGGTTGGTGTCGCCATCGCCATTGCAGGAGTGTGGCTGGTACGCGCCTTTGGGCCCTCCAGCATTCCGCGCCTGCAGGAGGTCGCGCCCGACCTGCGCGTCCTCGCCTTTACCGCGTCAATCATCCTGCTTACCGGAATTGCTTGCGGGCTTATGCCTGCGTTAAGTGCAGCTCGCGTCAACCTGCTCCAGTCGCTCAGGGAAGGGGGACAAAGAGTTGGGACAGGCCCATCCGGTCCGCGGCTCCGCAGCGCGCTCGTCGTCTCCCAGATCGCCCTCGCTTTCGCCCTGGTCGTCGCCGGAGGGTTGCTGGTTCGCAGCTTCTATCGGCTGCTCGCCTCCGACGGCGGCTTCCGCCCGGAGCACGTCCTTACGTTTGAGCTTTCGCTGCCGAGTTCGCGTTATCCCGGCAATCCGACTATCAGCCGCTTCTATCAGCAGGCGCTTCCGCTGCTTCGCGCAATTCCCGGGGTCCGCTCCGCTGCTATCACTGAGGCCGTGCCCATGGGTGGAGCGCCGGAAGCCACAATAATCCGCCTCCCCGGTCGTGTCGTTCATAGCTACAGCGAACTGCCCATCGCGAATTACACCATCGTCTCGCCTGGATTCTTCCATACACTGAGCACTCCGATTGAGCGCGGCCGTGAATTCCTCGATTCAGATTCTGCAAGCGCCCCAGCCGTCACCGTAATCAACCGCACCATGGCACAACGCTTCTGGCCCGGCCAGGACCCCATCGGACGCCAGGTCATCGTCCCCTCGCAGCACGCGCCCATGACCATCATAGGAATCGTTGGCGATATCAAACACTCCTCTCCGCGGGAAATTCCCGGGCCAGAGATGTTCGTGCCCTACACACAGGACGTATGGCCATCCATGTCCATCATGCAGGTGGTTATCCGCGCCTGGTCCGCGCCTGATTCCGTGATTGATGGCGCGCGTAGCGCTCTGCGCACGCTCGATCCGAGTCTGCCGTTGGCAAATATCACCACGCTCAACGCGCTGACCGGAACGACCATGGCTGCCGACCGGTTTTCCATGCTGCTCCTGGATTGTTTCGGGCTGCTCTCGCTGTTGCTCGCCGCAATCGGGATCTATGGCGTAATCTCGTTTTCCGTAGAGCAGCGGACTCGCGAGATTGGTATTCGGCTTGCTCTCGGAGCGACTCCGCGAAACGTGTTTCGTACGACCCTGGGCCATGGCATGCGGTTCGCACTGCTGGGCATTGGCCTTGGCATTCTCGCCGCCGCAGGCACGGGCCGCCTGCTGTCCGGCCTGCTCTATGGAGTCGCGGCAACCGATCCGCTCACCTTCATCAGCGTCGCCCTGTTCCTGTTAGGGATCGCATTTCTGGCCGGGTTCATTCCCGCTCGCCGCGCCGCGTCCATCGACCCCATGCAGGCCCTTCGCGCCGAATAGAGAGAACGTCGAAAGGAGTTTCTAATGAACTGGCTCAAGCGAATCTACTCCGCGACTCTGGGTCGCCGCCGCTCGCTCTATAACGACCTCAGCGAAGAAATGCTGCAGCACCTTGAAGAAAAAACCGCCGAGCTCCAGCGCGAAGGCCTCAGCCGCCAACAAGCCGAACAATCCGCCCGCCGCGCCTTCGGCAATCCAGCGCTTCTCGAACAACGCAGCCGCGAAGTCTGGCAGTGGCCCAGGCTTGAAACTTTCTGGGCAGATTTAAAATTTGCGCTACGCCAACTCCGCAAATCGCCCGCATTCACCCTGACCACTGCTTTGGTCCTCACTCTCGGCATCGGCGTCAACACCGCGATATTCAGCATTGTTCAGCACGTAGTGCTGGAGCCGCTGCCCTTTCCGCACCCGGACCGGCTCCAGGCGGTATGGGCTCGATCCTCTATCCAGAGGGACGATCGCATCGCTGCTTCCGGTCCCGATTTTGTGGACTATCAGGATCAGAATCGATCGTTCTCGCAAATTGCAGCGGTGCTCCCGGATTTCACGTTCACCTGGACCGGCGAAGGGGATCCAAAGCTGGTGATGTGCACATCAGTATCGCAGGATTTCTTCCCGATGTTCGGCATTCACCCCTACATGGGCCGCTTCTATACGGCTCACGAGTACACATATCTCGAAAACGACACGCTTGTTGTGTCCTACAAATTCTGGAAAACGCAACTCGCAGGAGATCCCCACGTTATTGGCCGTGTCGTTCACTTTGAAGGCGTGCCTGAAACGATCATAGGCGTTACCGCTCCAATGCCTGACCTCTTTCCCGAAACCGATGTCTGGCCGAAACACACTACCCGCCCGAGCTGGGATTACATGAAATGGCGGAACAACAAATTTCTCACTGTAATTGGCCGGCTCAAGCCGGGCGTCACACCTGCGATGGCACAGGAAGATTTGACTGCGATCCTCCGTCGGGCGCCCGGAGAGCCCTCGGATGTGCAGGTGCAATTGACGCCTCTCAAAGAGGATCTGGTAGGCAAAGTCCGCACCCAGCTAGAGCTGATCCTGCTCTCCGTTGCCGTTGTATTGCTGGTCGCATGCATTAATATTGCCGCTTTGCTCCTGGCCAGGTCGGTGCGGCGATCGGGCGAGATGGCTCTCAGGCTCAGTCTCGGCGCGGGACGCCGTAGACTGCGGCAACAACTTCTGATCGAGGGCCTGGTATTGGGCGCGTGCGGATCCATTCCCGGTGTGCTGGTCGCCTTGCTCGCTCTGCGGCTGCTCCCGCATTTGCAAGGGCTCGATCTCCCCCGGCTCGGCGGCATTCACTTGAGCATACCGGCGCTGCTGGTCACGCTGAGCATCGCGGCGGCCACCATGCTCACCTTCGCGCTAATTTCATCCTCGCGATTTTCCTCTCTCAACATCGCTTTGTTTTTACGCACCTCGCAGACCGACACAGGAGGATCGCAGCGTCGAATTTTTTCCAGCCTGGTCATTGCGGAAATAGCTTGCTCTCTCGTCCTCTCGGTTTGCGCGGGATTTCTCCTGCATAGCTATTGGAAGCTTTCACGCGTCGATCCGGGTTTCCGCCCGGACCATATGCTCACAACCTACCTGCGCACCGACTACTACACGCCCGAAGGCCGCAGTTTCTGGAAGAATGTGCTTGAGGGTGTCTCCACCCTTCCGGGCGTCCGCCAGGCCGCGCTTGCCGACTGCACGCCCGGCGAAGGCGCCGCGATTGCGACACTGGTTTTCGGAGACCGCGCTAACGATCCGAATCATGCCGCTCCGGCGGAAGGCTGCTGGGCAAGCGCCGGGTTCTTTCGTACAAGCGGAACGCCCCTCCTTCGAGGACGCTCCTTCAATGCCGCGGACAATGCGGATTCTCCGCCGGTTGTCATCATCAATGAACAGGCCGCCCGCATGTATTGGCCCGGCGAAAACCCCATAGGCAAACTCATCGGCGTCAACTACACCGGACCGGGACGGGTGGGGAACTCAAAGCCGCGCCTGCGTCAGGTCGTCGGAGTAGTGCAGGGCATGAAGCATGGCAATCTTGATCTGCCCACCGGCCCGGCCGTCTACATGCCTTATCTCCAGGACGAGACCTATCACGACATGGCGACCATGAGCCTGTTCGTTCGCAGCGCGGCAGACCCTCGCTCACTCGCGGACAGTATCCGGGCCAGAATTCATAGCGTGAAACCCGACCAGCCGGTCGACGAGATCCAGACTATGCAGGAAATCATGTCGCGGTCCCTTGCTCCCAGGCGATACAGCCTGTCCCTTCTCGGAGCGTTCGCCGCTCTGGGACTCCTGCTCTCCGCGGTTGGGATTTACGGCATCGTCTCCTATACCACGCTGCAAAGAACACGGGAATTCGGCATCCGAATCGCAGTCGGAGCGACGCGCACGAGTGTTGTGGCGCTCGTCTTCCGGCAGGGTCTGGTGCTGGCCTTGGCAGGCAGCCTCATAGGAGTGGTTGCCGCGACCCTCCTTACAGGTGCCCTTTCTCGATTGCTCTTCCAGGTCAGCCCGCTCGATGCCGTAAGTTTCATCTCCGCCGTTTTCCTCGTCGGAGTGATATCGGCTGTGGCCTCGCTCACCCCCGCCCTCCGCGCCGCCAGCGTCAATCCCGTCGAGGCCCTCCGCGCCGAATAGGAGTTCCGCTATGTCCTGGCTCAACCGAATCTACTCCGCGACTCTGGGCCGCCGCCGCTCGCTCTACTCCGACCTCAACGAAGAGCTGCGCCAGCACCTCGAGGAAAAAACCGCCCAGTTCCAGCGCGAGGGCATGAGCCGCAAAGAAGCCGAACAATCCGCCCGCCGCGCCTTCGGCAACCCAACCCTGGTCGAACAGCGCAGCCGCGAGATTTGGCAATGGCCGGCACTTGAATCTCTCTGGGCAGACCTGAAATACGCGCTACGTCAACTCCGCAAATCGCCCGGATTTGCCGCGACTGTCATCGTAACTTTGGCCCTTGGAATTGGAGCAAATGTAGCCATCTTCAGCATTGTGGATGCGGTGCTTTTACGCCCTTTGCCTTACAAAGACGCGCGCCGGCTGGTCGTTGTATGGCAGACCGACGCGGCGCATCGCGCGAGCGGTGCGTGGTTTAATCCCTACCGTGAATTTGAGGAGTGGCAGCGGAGCAGTCGCAGCTTTCAAAACCTGGCCGCCCTCAGTTGGGATGTCGACAGCAAAATGATGGAGTGGCGAGGCAAGCCGATACCGCTCTTCGCGCTCCCCACAAGCGTCGACTTCTTCTCCATGCTGGGCAGGCAGGCTCAATTCGGCAGGGCATTTGCGAACACCGATCTGAAAAACAGCTGCACTCTGGTCCTGGCCTATCGCTTCTGGGAAGACAATCTCGGAGCGCCCCGGGACATCGCCGGCCAGAGCGTCACATTCGATCATTCCGCTTGTATCGTCGTTGGAGTAATGCCGAAAGATTTTTCGTTCTATCCATCGCAGGCAGACGCCTGGACATTGATTGCACCCACAAGCGAATTTGTGCAGAAGCCTTGGAAATCTATGGCCGGGGTCTTCGGATTGCTGAAGCCGGGAGTGACTCGCGTCCAGGCCGAGGCAGAGTTAGATGCAATCGAAAAGAGGATGCTGCCAGAAGCCCCTGCATCGCTGGGCGTACTTACTTCCGCAATGCCCGACGTGCTGGATCTGCAATCCGAATTTACATGGCTCGCGGGTAGAGACTTACGAGTTGGACTCTGGATATTGCTGGCCGCCGTCTCACTCGTTTTGCTGCTGGCCTGCCTGAACGTGGCCAACTTGCTTCTCGGTCGCGCAATGGAGCGCACGCGGGAGATGACGATCCGCGCGGCGCTCGGCTCCGGTCGCTCCCGTCTCATCCGGCAACTGCTGACCGAATCCTTTTTGCTGGCGCTGCTCGGCACGGCAGCCGGAATTGGCTTGGCCGTTGTCATCCTGCGCTGGTTCGAGGCAAAAAATCCTGTGGAACTGCCTCCCGGAAATACCATCGGCTTGCACTGGCAGGTGCTGCTCTTTGCTGCCGCTATCGGCATAGGCGCGGCCGTGTTGTTCGGAATGTTGCCCGCATGGCGCGGATCGCGCGTCGATCTGAACACCGCGCTGAAGACTGGCGAGCGCGGCAATGCCTCCGTCGGGGCACGTCGCCTTTCGCGTGCGCTGGTTACCGCTCAGATAGCTCTCTCGCTCGTATTGTTAGTAGGCTCCGGGCTCCTGATTGACAGCCTCTGGCATCTCGCCGCCACGCCCGTCGGCTACCGCACTCAAAACGTGCTCACGGCAACCATCGGCCTGTCGCGGGAGAACTACAAGACCAACGAGGCAAGAAACAGGCTCTATGATGCCCTGGCGCAAAGAGTAGCCGCGCTTCCCGGAGTTGAGGCGGCGGTTGGCTCATCTGGGATAACGCCTCAGGGCGAAAGCGTCCTGTCCCTCCAAGCCAAGACAGGTTCTTCGTCCAGACAGATTCCCAGTGTCTCCGTTCAGGACGTTAGCGCAAATTTCTTCGCCGCCATGCAAATACCGTTGGAGCAAGGCAGGAGTTTTGACGCACGCGACCGCGGCAGCACGCAACAGGTCGCAATCATTAACAGCGCGCTCGCCGAGAAATATTTTCCCGATGAGAACCCCATTGGTCACGCAATCAAGATTGGCCCGTTAAACGACAACACCAATACGTGGATGACGGTCGTAGGTGTCGTCGCCAACGTGAAGGCTACCACTGTCTTTAAGGAAATGGGCTACGAAACGCCTAACGCCGTCTACCGTCCGCTCGCCCAGGAAATCCCGGCACAGTTCACCTTTATGGCTGTCACCCGGGGCAACCCGCTTCTCCAGGTCAGTGGCCTAAAGCAGATATTGCAGCAGATCGATCCCAATATACTGCTATTAAAAGTGCAGACCCTCGAAGATTGGCAATCGCAATTCCTCTCGCAGCCGCGCTTTCGCACCATACTTTTCGCTAGCTTTGCGTTTCTGGCGATGGGGCTCGCCGTCTTGGGAATTTACGGATTGCTGGCACAGACCGTTTTGCAGCGAACGCGCGAGATTGGGATTCGCATGGCTCTCGGCGCAAGCCGGGAAAGGGTGCTCGCGGGCATTGTCCGCGAGGCGCTGCTGCTGGCGGGTTTGGGCGTTCTGGCGGGAATCGCAGGCTCGGTGCTCACGGTACGTGCGCTGGCGGGATTGCTCTATCAAGTGCGCGCAGAAAACGCGGCGATCTTCGCGTTGGCGTCAACGATTTTGTTGATTGCGGCAGTGTTCGCCGCAAGTATTCCCGCTCGCCGCGCCGCCAGCATCAACCCCATGCAGGCCCTCCGCGCCGAATAGGTAACTCCGCACGAACTTCTTCAACCAAGTCTTCCGCCGCCGCTCGCTCCATAACGACCTCAACGAGCTTGGTATACCTTCGAAAAAGAGAGGGAATCGAAATGACTGACCCGAACGCTTATCCGTACGAAACCCGGCTGAACATTCAATTCGGTGCCTTGGAAATCGTCAAGGAGAAGGCCATTGCTGACGCTTGCACCTACAAATGGTTCAACCAGACTCTTTGCAAAGTGAACGACTCAGTCGTGCGCATGGGTGTCTTCGAGGGGCAGTATCACTGGCACAAGCACGACAATGATGACGAATTCTTTTATGTCCTGGAAGGGCGTCTGCTGATCGATCTGGAAGACCGCGTTGTGGAACTCTCTCCGCGTGAGGGAATCGTTGTGCCGAAAGGCGTCATGCACAGGACGCGTGCTGAGGTGCGGACAGTCGTTCTCATGGTCGAGAATGCCGGTATCATTCCGACGGGTGACTGAACTACTCGACAAATTATCGCCCCGTGGATAATGCGGGAAATCAGCGAATTTCATCCAGAATCGCCGCCGCCGCTGCCGCCGGATCCTTCGCCTCTGTAATAGGCCGACCGATCACCAGGTAATCGGCTCCCGCCGCAATCGCTGCCGCCGGAGTCGCCACCCGCTTCTGGTCCCCGGTCGCAACTCCCGCCGGGCGAATGCCCGGGATTACCAGCGTCGCCTTGGGGAGCGAGCGCCGCATCTCCGCAGCCTCTTCGGCGCTCGAAACGAAGCCTCGGATCCCGGCGTCCCATCCGATCCGCGCCAACCGAAGCACCTGCTCTGCAGGCGAAGCCGGAATGCCGATCCCGTGCAAATGCTCCTGGTCCATGCTGGTCAGCACCGTGACCGCGAGCAGCTTCGGAGGATTCGGCAATCCAGCCGCCGCTTCCGCCGCCGCAGCCAACATCGCTGGACCACCCGCGGCGTGAACGGTCAGCATCTCTGCCCCTGCCTTTGAGGCGGAGCGGACCGCGCCCGCAACAGTGTTAGGAATATCGTGAAGCTTTAGATCGAGAAAAACGGAATGACCTTGCGAACGAACTTTATCTACGAATTTATTTCCTTCATAAAGATATATTTCCAAGCCAATCTTAAACCATTGGACGAGGCCGTTCAGTCGCTCAATTAGCCCCAGCGCCTGCGCGGCATCAGGATAATCGAGAGCAACAATCACGCGTTCACGCGCAGAAAGAGCCAAACGCACACCTTCGGTTCAGGCTCCATCTTAACGCGGTGGCAATGAGAAAGAAGAATCAGCCTGCGATCGGGAGCGCAGGCGAGCGTCTCAGTTTTTCCCGCTCTCGGGAAACGACACTTTTGCAACCTGAGAGTTGTCAGAGAGCAGCTCCAGGCGCACAGGCGCGGTGCCGCGCTGGCCGAACCCAAGAAAGCGGGCCGCAGCATAGGAGAGATCGATAATCCGATTGGCGGGAACAGGCCCGCGATCATTCACCCGCACCACCACTGAGCGGTGATTGCGAAGATTGGTGACCTTTACCATCGAACCCATCGGAAGGCTGCGATGAGCGCAGGTCATGGCGTTCATATCGAAGCTTTCGCCGCTGGCGGTCTGCTGGCCTTGGAAAAACTTGCCGTACCAGGATGCGCGGCCAGTCTGGACCCAATGGTGGGCTGTCGCCGGCTGCTGCTGGACCGGTTTCACGGGTGGTTCGGCAGTTCCGGTCGAACTGGTTGCGCCAACACAGGTCAGAAGAACCGCGCCAGCAATAAGAGCGTAGCGTCTGGAGCGAGTATTCTTGGAGATTGCGATAGCGTTCATAACCCTCCTCTGAAATTGTATGGAGCCGATGAACCATAAGTCAAACTAAATTAAGGATTTAGTTACAAATTTAGCTTGCATCGCGGGAGTTTCTGTGATAGCGAATTCCTCCAATCCGGGCCCGCAAATCGCTCTTACCATGGCCGGCTTCGATCCTTCGTCGGGAGCCGGAATAACCGCAGACTTAAAGGTCTTCGCCGCCCATAAAATCTATGGCTTAGCCGCAATTACCGCCCTCACCGTCCAGTCCACCCAGGGAGTGCGGCGCGTCGAGTCCGTTTCCCCGGAGCTGCTGCGCCAGACCCTCGACTGCCTCGCGGATGATGTGCAAATCACCGGCGTCAAGGTTGGGATGCTCGCTTCTGAGGCCGTGGTTGGGGCTGTCGCCGCCTTTTTGGACCAATCCGGCATTCCCGTTTCGGGAATTGTGCTGGATCCGGTCCTCAAATCGAGCTCCGGGCACCCCCTGCTGACTCCCGAGGGCCTTACGGGGCTGAAAGACGACCTGCTGCCCCGCGTCGGCTGGATCACGCCCAATCTGGATGAGCTTGCCGAATTGACGGAACTCCCCGTTTCAACCCGAGAAGCCGTACCCGAAGCCGCTGCCCGGCTCGCTTCTCGCTACCCGGGCCTGAACATCGTCGTCACCGGAGGCCATCTCGCCTCTCCAGACGATTTTCTGTGGACCGCCGACGATCGAACAGACTGGATTCCGGGCCAGAGAATCCGGACCGGAGCCACGCATGGAACCGGCTGCGCCTTCTCCTCCGCTTTACTGGCGCGCCTTCTCGCCGGCGACTCTGCGCTTAACGCGGTCTCGGCAGCCAAGACCTATGTGGCAGAAGCCATGAAAGCCGCACGACCCATCGGAAAAGGCCACGGACCGCTGCACCACCTCTATGTTCTGGATTAGCCCTCGTCCGGCGGTACTTCCGGTCCCAGGCTGGCGCGCCGGGCGGTCAGCTCCTCTTCGGTCACCAGAAAGCGGCGGATATAAAGCAGCGGCTCTTCCGCGGCGGCCATCTCGCGCAAGTGATATTCCCAGGAATTTCCCCGCATGGTGCGCCGCGTATAGGCTTTCCGCACAATCGTAATTTCCTCGCCGCGCCGGTTTAATTGCGTGAACGCTTGCGTAGGGACAACGAATTGAATCTGACTTCCCGCCTTCCAGAAGTTCCGGGCGAACTGATGCGAAAACAGAAGAGCGTAGTATCGGCCGCCTTCAGATAGCGTCTCAGCCGCCGCTTCCAGGGTCGTCCACTCGCCGATCTTGGTTTTGTACCACTTGCGAAACTTGAAGCCGTTGGCCCGCGCCTGCAATACGAGCAAACGGATAAGCTCTTTTCGGGTCATCGAAATCCATTGGCAATAGAAAGAACATATCAAGGATGATGGCTCCGCGTCTAAAGTGCTCCGTGGGGGTCTATATTCAATGAGTTCAGTGAATTTCTAAACGGAATACCTTGAATAAGTTCGCCCTTTCCCCCGCCCGCACACTCCTTCGCAGAACATCCGGGCTCGTTCTCGCCGTTTTGGCGCTCTTTCTCCCTAGCGTCGCTCCGGCTCAGGACCACACCAACCCCCTCAACCGGGACCCCGCCGTCCTCGATGCGTTTCAGCATTTCTACAATATGGATTACGACGGCGCGCTCGCGCGTTTCAAGGAGATCCGGGCCGCGCACCCCTCCGACCCAATCGCAACCGACTACGTCCTCCATACCATTCTTTTTCGCGAACTCTTTCGCCTCGATCTGCTGGATACCACTTTTTACGCCAATGACGGCTTCCTGACCGGCAAACACACCATCTCCGAGAACCCCGCCGTGCGCGATCAGATCAAGTCCATGGCGGGCCATGCCATCGATCAGGCAGACGAGGAGCTCAAGTCCGATCCAAAAAATGTCAATGCGCTTTTCGCAAGAGGGTGGGCCAGAAGCCTCGAAGCTGCCTATCTTGCCATGGTTGATCGCAGCTTCGGCGCCGCTCTCAAACTCGCTCTCGGAGCCAAAAGCGACGACGCGCGTGTGCTCCAGCTCGACCCTGATTATGTCGATGCAAAGCTGGTAATCGGGATCTACCAGTATGTGTTGGGAGCCCTGCCCTTAGGAGCCAAGCTGCTCTTCGGTTTTGCCGGGATGCACGGATCGAAGTCGGCCGGAATAGCCACGCTTCAGGATGCCGCCTCGCGCGGTCTGTTGACAAGCGTTGAAGCCAGGACGTCCATGACGCTCTTTTTACGGCGCGAAGGCAAATACCAGCAGGCGCTCGCTGTCAACAGCACCCTTCTGGCGCAGTATCCTCGCAACTTCCTCTTTTGCCTGGAGGACGCGAACATCACCAAAGACCTGGGTCGGGGGATGGACGCCATCAATCTTTACCGCCGCCTGATCGCCGAAGCTCAGCATCCCGGCTATTTTGCCTCTTCCCACCTTGAGCTTGCTTTCTATGGCCTCGGAGACACTCTTCGCGGGCAGCGGTTGTATTCCCAGGCGGCCGATGCTTTCCAGAAAGCGGCTTTTCAGCCATCCACCAGCCCGGAGCTGAAGCGCCGCTCTCTTCTTGCCGCTGGAGAGACCTACGACTTAATGAATCAGCGCGACAAGGCCCGGCGGGAGTATCAGGCGATCATCGCCGCAGGAGGTAACTCTACCCAGTCCGACCTGGCGCATAAATACATGGACAAACCGTACCGCGGAAAGTAGCAGGACATCGCCAATTAAATAATTCACTGAGGAACAAAATCAGCCTCCGTTGCGTAGCTTCCATCAGGTGTAGTCTGATAAATACTGGAGGATCGTATGAGTGTCCCCTGTAGAAACTGCGGTAATTCCATGAACGATGACGCGCGCTTTTGTTCCTCATGCGGAACCCCCGTGGCCCCGCCGCAGGCGTCGCAGAGCTATTCCCACCATCCCGGTTTTGGCTATGTTGCAGGTACCCGCTTAATTCGCCCGCGCGTGGGACGGATGGTTGCAGGCGTCTGCCAGGGACTGGCGAATAGCTATGCCTGGGATGTCACTTGGGTGCGTGTAATCACCGTCCTGCTCGCCATTTTCGGCGGTGGCCTGGGTCTTGTCGCCTACCTGGTGTTCTGGGTGGTTATGCCGGAAGAGCCGCTTGCTTTGCCTCAGCCGAACGCCTGGCCGAACCAGGGATAGCTCCCGCGTACCGTTACCTGCGCGCAGCCGCTTACAAAACTGTTACACCACGAGTCTCCGCCTGCTGATACGGTCGAACTAGAGAAGTACAGCGGAGATTAGCGAATTCATGCCCCTACAGACCCTTGATACCCTCCCCCTCGCAAGCCCCGCATCCGTCGGCGGGAAAAATGCCGTGCGACCCGAAAAAAAGCACCCTGCCATGGGTCGCGCTGCGCAAAGCGGAACCCTGAGCACCGTCACAGTTATTTTCATGGTGCTGTTTCACCTCGGCGCCATAGCTGCGCTCTTTATGTTTTCCTGGACAGCCCTGATCTGCACCGCCGTTCTCTGGGTTTACGCCTCCAACATCGGCATAGGCATGTGTTATCACCGCCTGCTCACCCACCGCGGTTACAAGACTCCCAAGTGGGTTGAGTATCTGATGGCGATCGGAGCAACACTCTCGCTCGAAGGCGGACCGATCTTCTGGGTAGCCACACATCGCGTGCATCACCAGCATTCGGACCACGAAGGAGACCCGCATACCCCGACCGAGGGCGGATGGTGGGCGCACATGGGCTGGATTCTGAGCGGCACCTCCATGCATGCCGAAACAGCCATGCTGGCGCGGTATGCTCCCGATCTCGCCCGCGACAAGTTCTACCTTTGGTTAAGCAAGTACCACTGGGTTCCCATGGTTGTAGTAGGTCTGGCGCTTCTGGCGATTGGCGGTTGGCCATGCGTAATGTGGGGAATCTTCCTGCGCGTGACGGTGCAATTACACGCGACCTGGCTGGTGAACTCGGCGACGCATATGTGGGGCTCGCGCCGCTTTGAAACTAAAGACCACTCCCGCAACAGTTGGTGGGTAGCGCTGCTCACGGGTGGAGAAGGTTGGCACAATAACCATCATGCGCATCCGGTTTCGGCGCGGCACGGCCTGGCCTGGTACGAATTGGACGTGAACTATATCGGCATTCTGCTGCTGAAGAAGCTGGGCCTCGCCTCCGATGTCAAGGTCGCGCAGTTCGATAAGCACAATCCCAAACCGGCCGGAGTAGCCTGACAAACCCGAAACACGAGCAAACAAAACGCCTGCCCGGTACACTTTCCCGGACAGGCGTTTTTATTTGAACCCCATGCGAATCAGAGGGCGAAAAAGAAATGTAGTGCTTTTCATCGTGCTTGGTTCATGCATGGTGGGCGTGGCTGTCGTTCTTAACGTCGGATGGATCATCCTGAACTGGCGTCGCCTTATGCCGATGCTCATTGGGATACCGTTCTTCATGCTCCTGATCGCCGGTGTTGTTCTGAACACCATTTTCCTTGTGCGTGAGGTGCGCCGCAATGAGCAGCACAACAGCTTCATCAACGCCGTCACTCATGAGCTGAAGACGCCCGTTGCCTCCATCCGCCTTTATCTTGAAACGCTGGCTCGGCGTGAGTTGAGCGAAGAGAAGCGGCAGGAATTTTACGGAGTCATGCTCCAGGAAAGCGATCGTTTGCTCGGGACCATTGAGCAGGTGCTCAAGGCAGGGGAATTGGGGCAGCGTCCCCGAACAACCGAGCGGTCCCCCGTCGACATGCGGGAACTCGTGGCGGAGTCCCTCAACCGCTTCAAGACGCTGCATCATCTGAGCGACGACAAATTTACGTTTGAGCCGCCTCCGCCCCAAGTTTCCGCTACCGTGCGTGGCGACCATGAAGAGCTCCGCGCAATCGTCACCAACCTGCTGACGAACGCCGTGAAATATTCGCCCAATGATCCTCAAATCTGCGTTCGCCTTGCAGTTGAACGGGATGCGTGGCTGGTGCTGAGCGTTACCGATCGCGGTATCGGGATACCCGCAGCGCACCTGAAGAGGATATTCAAGCGCTTCTACCGCGTCCCCGCCCGCAACGTGCTTCGGACCAAGGGAACCGGACTCGGTCTATTTCTCGTTCGAACCATCGCGCGGCAACACGGCGGCGACGCTTTTGCCGCCAGCCCCGGAGAAGGGAAGGGGGCGACCGTGAGCGTGCAATTGCCCCGCGTGCTTGATCGGAAGCTGGAACCGCGGGCAAGCAGGGAAGAGCTATGACCGCGGCTCGCATATTAGTGGTTGAGGATGAAACCCATCTCGCGCAGGGGCTGCTTTTCAATCTGCAGGCTGAAGATTATCAGGTGGAGCTGGCCGGTGACGGCGAGCGGGCGCTTGAGCTGCTCAGCCGCGATCACTTTGACGCAGTGTTGCTCGATGTCATGCTGCCGGGAAGAAGCGGCTTCGAAGTGGCGGCCGAGCTGCGCCGGTCGCAGAACTATGTGCCTGTGCTGATGCTCACGGCGCGAGGCCGTCCCGAAGACGTCCTGCAGGGGTTCGCTGCCGGAGCCGACGACTATCTTCCCAAGCCCTTCGATCTTTCCATACTGCTGGCGCGCCTCAACAGCCTGCTCCGTCGCATGAAGTGGCATACCCCCCTTTCCAAAGGCGCATCTGTTTCCGATGAACTGCCGTCCTTTGAATTTGCCGGGCGCAGAATCGATTTCGAAAACCTGCGGCTCGAGGCATTGGGAAAGGAGGTCCACCTGACCTTGATGGAAGCCGACTTACTGCGCTATCTGGTCCGCAACCAGGGGCGCTCCATCTCTCGCAAAGAGCTGCTGGAGCAGGTCTGGCGTCTGCGCGAAGATACCGACACGCGTGCCATTGACAATTTCATCGTCAGGCTTCGGCGATATATTGAGGATGAGCCTTCCGAGCCGCGCTATCTCCGCACGGTGCGTGGCGTCGGCTATAGCTTTTTGGCCTCAGGCGAGTGAGTTTGAATCGACGCGCAGCGGCTGGGCATCGATTAACTGGGAGCATTATGAGCGAAGTCACATTGAACATTGAAGGAATGCACTGCGGCGCGTGTGTCCGCCGCGTGACTCAGACGCTGGAGCGGATTCCGGGGGCAGAGGTCATGGAGGTTCGCATCGGCGCAGCCCGCGTGAGGACCGATGATCCGGCGCAGGCTGTAGCTGCGTTGGCCAAGGCAGGGTATACCGCTCATCAGGAGAGGAATTGAAGCAAGGCGCAACACAGGCCATCACCCTCGGCGTGCAGGGAATGACCTGCGCCGCATGTCAGGCGCATGTGGAGCGCGCGCTGCGTAAAACCGAAGGCGTATCCAGTGCCAGCGTTAACCTGATGACGCACTCTGCCAGAGTGGTTTACGAGCCCTCCGTGGCCCGGCTCGAATCTCTCTTTGAGGCAATTCGCGAAGCCGGCTATGACGTTTCGCCAACCGCGGAGGAGGCGACCCCAGACGATAACACTGAGCAAGAGCGGCGATTAAAAGTGCGCTCCTTCGCCGCAATCATCGGTGGCGCGGTAGTCATGCTGCTCTCGATGCCTCTTGCGATGGGCAGCCATCCCGGCTTAATGGATCGCGGAATGATGGGGGTGGCCCCGTGGCTTTATCGAATACCCGCGCCGGTGCTCGAATACGCGATGCTGGTAGTCACCGTCGCCGGAATGACCTGGGCCGGAGGAGCGATTTATCGGCGCGCGTGGCAAGCGGCAAGGCATCGCTCCACCAACATGAACACGCTCGTAGCTTTGGGAACCGGCGCGGCCTTTGTCTACTCTGTCGTGGCTACTATTCTTCCCTCCTTCTTTCTGTCCCACGGGTTGCGTGCGGATGTCTACTACGATTCTGTTCTGTTGATTCTCGGCTTTCTGCTGCTCGGCAACTGGCTCGACGCCCGCGCAAAGCGGCGAACTCTGGACGCGCTCCACGGCTTTGCCGATCTGCAGCCGCAGACCGCCCGCGTGTTGCGCGAGGGAGTTGAAGCCGAGATACCCGTCGCCGCGCTCGCGCCCGGGGAAGTCGTGATCGTACGGCCCGGAGAGAGAATTCCGGTTGACGGCATTGTTCTCTCCGGAACAAGCAGCGTGGACGAATCGCTGATTACGGGTGAGTCGGTTCCTGTTCCTCGCGAAGTCGGCGATAGGGTCATCGGTGGTTCCCTGAACTACGATGGCTCGCTCGAATATCGCGCAACCTCTATCGGGGCTGACAGTGTCCTTGGACAAATGCTCCGCCTGATGGAGGAGGCTCAATCCTCCAAAGCGCCAATGCAGCAGCTCGCCGACCGCGTAAGCGCGGTCTTCGTTCCGGTAGTTCTGGGCCTCGCCGCGGTTACCTTTCTTGCCTGGTCTCTCGCGCCTCTTGGTGGACCCGGACGCGCATTCGCGATTGCCATCGCGGTACTTGTGATCGCATGCCCGTGCGCCATGGGACTCGCCGTTCCGGCTGCTCTCACCGTTTCTATCGGGCGCGCCGCCCAGCTTGGCATTCTCTTCAAAGGCGGCGAAAGCATCGAGCGGCTGGCTCGAGTCGACACGGTCGTCTTCGATAAAACCGGCACCCTTACGGAAGGCAAGCCAAAAATCATAGCCGTACATCCGTCCGGCACGAATGAGTCCACGCTGCTCTCGCTTGTTGCGGCTCTGGAGAGCCGTTCGGAACACCCTCTTGCTCGCGCGGTCGCGGAATGCGTTGCAAGCCGCGGCATTGCCACTCCCGAAGTGAGCGACTTTCGCGTGCTGCCCGGCAAGGGCCTCATGGGAACAGTGCAGGGAAGTGCGGTGGCTGCGGGCAATCGCGCGATGATGTCCGGCCTGGGCATCTCGCCTTTTGAAACTGCACCGGCGAACACAGGCGAAACTCCTCTTTACATTGCTGTCGATGGCAATTACGCGGGCATGCTTGTCGCACGCGATACCGTCCGGCATGGCGCAGCCGAAGCGGTTTCACAATTGCAGCGCATGGGTCTGAGCGTCGCGATGCTTACCGGCGATAGCCGTGCCGCCGCTGAAGAAGCCGCGCGCGCACTCGGCATCGACGACGTTCGCTCGGAGTTGCTGCCCGATGACAAACTTGCGGAAATTCGCAGACGGCAGGAACAAGGACGCAAGGTCGCCATGGTGGGCGATGGCATCAACGACGGCGCCGCGCTGGCCCAGGCTGACGCCGGACTCGCCATCGGTACCGGAACGGATCTCGCCCGCGAAGCCGGAGACGCAATCTTGCTGCGAGGGGAGCCAGCTCAAGTCGTCGCGGCGATCACGGTCGCCCGGCAAACGCTCCGAGTGATGCGGCAAAATCTTGGCTGGGCGCTGGGCTATAACGTTGTCGGAATCCCCATAGCAGCCGGCGCCCTCTATCCATTTGCCGGCATTCTGCTCAATCCAGCGGTTGCCGCGGCCGCCATGGCCATGAGCTCTGTCAGTGTGCTGGCCAATAGCCTGCGCCTCAAGCGTTTTGCTTCACGGTAGACTGGATGCCTGTGCGCATTCTCACCCGTTACATTTTGAAAGAGGTGCTGTCGCACGCTTTCCTGGGCGGCGTCCTTTTTACGTTTGTGCTGTTTATGCGGGATCTGCCCCATCTATTGGAGCTGATCGTTCGCAACAGTACATCGCTCGGCATTGTCGCCGAGATTTTCGTCCTGATGCTGCCGAACATGTTCACAGTCACCATTCCGATGGCCGTGCTGGTCGGCATTCTGCTCGGACTCAGCCGCCTCGCGGCCGATAGCGAGATCACTGCCATGCGCGCCTCTGGAGTCGGCGTCTGGAGATTCGTCGGAATAGTGGGTATCGTGGCGATTGCCGGTTGGGGAGTCGGCCTTGCGAATACCACCTATCTAGCTCCTAAAGCCTCGGCTGCAACCCTCGGGCTCGAATCGCAGTTGCTGAATGCGCAAGCATCATATGAGGTGCAGCCCCGCGTATTCAACGAGGAATTCAAGAATTACGTCTTCTACGTGCAGGACGTGCGCGCCAGCTCCGGCGCTACCCGCTGGCGACAGATATTCCTCGCAGATCTCACTGATCCCGGCGCGCCAAAGATCATTACCGGCGCATCGGCCACCGTCCTGAGCCGCAAAGGACAGACAGCGGTGATGCGGCTGCGTGATGGAACAGAACATCAAACCGTTGCAAACCAGCCGGATCAGTACAACCTCTCCACCTTCGCGCAAACCGATCTTCCGCTCGCTCTCTCCACTCAATCCGATACCCGCATCACCCGCAGCGATACGCCCATGCTGGCCATGCCGAATCGGGAGCTGCTAGCGCGGGGGCGCGAGCCTCACGGGCGTCCCTACCAGATTGAGCTTCAGAAACGATTCGCCTTTCCAGCCGCTTGCCTGGTGCTGATGCTCGTGGCCGTGCCCTTGGGTATTTCCTCCCGGCGAGGCGGCAAAGGCGCCGGCTTTGTGCTCACCATCGCACTCGTGTTTGTCTACTATTTCCTTTCGTCGACAGGCACAGCGCTGGCGCGGCAGAACAAATTGCCGGTGATTCTGGGAGTATGGCTTGTCAACGTGCTCTTCGCGGTCTGCGGCGCATTCCTGTTGCGCCAGATGTCCACCGGAGGCGCAGCGCTGGCTGCAATCTCATCCGTTGGCGGATGGTTCAAGCGCGCGCCGAAGGAAGAGCCGGAGGAAATCAGCGAGGCTGCCGCCAATTTCAGGACGCGTCACGCGAGAGGGCGCTTCCCCTTGATCCTGGATGAGTACGTCTTGAGGGAATTCATCAGCACATTCGTGATGGTGCTGGTCACCTTCGTGATGCTCATGCTGCTCTTTACTTTTTTCGAGCTTCTCGGCGACATCATCCGGAACCATGCTTCGCCGCTGCTGATAGGGGAATATCTTTTCAATCTGACCCCCAGCATGGTCTACACCATCACTCCGCTCAGCGTCTTGATCGCCGTGCTGGTGGTATTCGGCCTGCTGAATCGCTCCAGCGAAATTACAGCAATGAAAGCTACCGGCATCAGCATTTATCGAATCGTAATACCGGTGCTCGTGATCGCCTCTGTTCTGGCGACCGCGCTGTTCGTCTTTGATGAGTTTTATCTGCCGAACGCCAATCGCCGCCAGGAGGCATTGAGAAACGTCATCAAGGGCAAGCCCGCCCAGACCGTAGAACATCCAGGGGAGAACTGGATCTTCGGACAGCAAAGGCCAGGACAGCCTGTGAGCATCTTCTATTATGAATTTTTCGATGCCGTGACTGATTCCTTCGGAAATATTTCTGTCTTCGAATTCAACCCGGGCTCGTTTTCTATTTCCAAGCGCATCGAAGCGACCAATGCAACGTGGGAGCCGCGGTCAGGCCAGTGGGTTTTTGAAAACGGTTGGGAACGCACTTTCACCGAGGGTGAAATCAGCAGCTATCGCGCTTTCGTGGTCAGCGACTTTCCTGAAATCCGTGAACGGCCCCAGTATTTCAAGAAGGAAGAATTGTTGTCCTCGGAGATGAGCTTCAATGAACTCGCAGCTTACATCCATGATCTGCGCCAAAGCGGCTTCGACACCATTCGCCTGCGAGTGCAGTTGAACCGTAAGCTCGCCTACCCGTTAATCACGTTGGTAATGGCCGTGCTCGCGGTTCCCTTCGCCCTGTCCATGGGACGCCGCGGTTCGCTCGCCGGAATCGCGATCGCCATCGGTGTAGCCATCGCATATTTTGTGGTGGACGGCACGTTCGAGGCAATGGGAGATGTCAGCATACTGCCGGCGATGCTCGCCGCATGGTCGCCCGATCTGGTCTTCGCGCTGGTCGGCGGTTACTTGCTGCTGCGAACTTCGACTTAAAATAGACATATGTTTGAGCGACTCCGCCCCCTGCTGCCCTACATGCGACGCTACAAGCGCGGCTATGCGTGGGGCGCTCTGGCCGTTGTTCTCAATAACGCCATCTGGATTTTCTTTCCGTTAATCATCGGCAACGCCATGGACGATCTTCTCCACCACGGCGTCACGCGGCAAAAGATCCTCGGCTATGGCGGCGTATTGATGGCCATTGCGCTGGCGAAAGGCGTTTGCCTGTTTTATACCCGCTGGATATTGATCGGGATCTCCCGCGACATCGAGTTCGATCTCCGCAACGATTTGTTCCTGCAATTGGAAAAGCAGGCTCCCGAGTATTACCAGCAACGCCGCACCGGCGACATTATGGCGCGCATGACCAACGACCTCAATGCGGTCCGCATGCTGCTCGGTCCGGCCATTATGTACAGCGTGAACACGGTGCTCTTTTCGATAGGAGCGCTTTTTTTCCTCCTGCACATCAGCCCCATGCTGACGCTGTATGCGTTGGCTCCGCTGCCTGTGGCTAGCGTCCTGGTACAGGCGTTGGGCCGTAAAATCCACGACAGGTTTGAACGCATCCAGGCAATGTTCTCCGATATTTCTGCGCAGGCACAGGAGAATTTTTCCGGGGCTCGCCTCATACGCGCTTTCGCCCAGGAAGAAGCCCAGATCGAGGCTTTCAATGTCTCGAACCAGGAATATGTCCGGCGAGGCCTGCGGCTGGTGCAGTTAATGGGCATGTTGTGGCCGACTCTTGAGTTCATGCTCGGCATCGCCATGGTAATCGTGTTGCTCGTCGGCGGTCACCAGGTCCTCTCCCATCGCATTACGCCCGGCGATTTTACGGCGTTCACGATCTACACCGTCATGCTCACCTGGCCGATGATCGCGCTTGGGTGGGTGGTAAACCTCTTCGAGCGCGGAACAGCGTCCATTACGCGAATCCACGAATTGCTGATCGAACCCCCGTCCATCGACGACCGCGACGCTCGCCCGGGCAAAGCTTCTCCAATCCGGGGAGAAGTCGAATTCCGCCATCTTTCTTTCTCTTATGACGGCGCACAGGTCCTCAAAAACATCTCGTTGAAGATTCCAGCCGGGTCCAGCCTCGCGCTTGTTGGCTTGACCGGCTCGGGAAAGACCACTCTGGTCGATCTCATACCGCGCCTTTACGACGCTCCGGCCGGAACCGTGCTCATCGACGGCCGCTCCGTGCGAGAATATCCGCTCGAAGAACTCCGCAGGAGCATCGGCTTCGTGCCGCAGGAAACATTCTTATTCAGCCAGACGATCCGGCAGAACATCCTCTTCGGAACGAATGACTCCTGTACAGATGAAATGCTCGATGCAGCGGAAGCCGCTCACATCCGCAGCGAATTCGAGGCCTTTCCGCATGGCTTTGAAACCATGGTGGGAGAGCGCGGCCTCACGCTTTCCGGCGGTCAGAAGCAACGCTCGTCGCTGGCGCGCGCGCTTGTCTGCGATCCGCGCATTCTCATTCTCGACGATGCTCTTGCAAGCGTGGATACCTACACGGAAGAACAAATTCTGGAGGAGCTGCGTCGGCGAATGATCGGTCGGACTACCATTCTTATCTCCCATCGCGTCTCCACGGTGCGCAACGCCGATCGTATCGCGGTGCTCGCAAATGGCCGCATCGAAGAGTTGGGCACGCATGAAGAGCTTCTGGCCAGGGAAGGATATTATTTTGGCCTCTATGAGAAACAGAAAATGGAAGAAGAGCTCGCCGAGGTAGGCTAAGCGCTCCAGCTTGAAGAGGCTGCTTCCGGGGCCGCTTGCATTGCCGGCGGCGAAAGCACTTGAAGAGCGCCTTTCCGCTGGTTCTCGTGCAGCGTGCGAATCACGGCCGGGTCGAGCGAGATCGTATGCCATGCCTCGCGCACATCGCGCACGCAATCGATCGCTTCTTTGAGCCGCGCCGTAGATGCAAGCCGCGATCCATCGATGCACAGGGCAAAAATCGCCGCGTAAAATTCCGCCAGGGCTTTGGCCGATGCTCCTCCAATATCCATGCGAAGGCGCGACTGGAGATGCATCAGAATGTCCAGCGTTCGCTTGATCGCGATTCTTCGCTCTGCCACATCATTGGCTTCGATCGCCTGGATAGCGCGATAAAGGAAGCGGTTCATGCCGTCATAAAGCGCGACGATTAACTCCACGCCATTTTTTCCTGCGAGGCTCTGCTGCTGATAATTCATTCCCCTCCTTAGTGATTCGGGTTCTGGTTGTAGCCGGTAATGGCGCTATACAGCTCATTTACTTCGCTGAGTTGCGAAGGAATCTCCTGGAGAGTGAAGTTCGCCTGATTCAATTCCGTGGTGAGGTTCGTCTGTTCGGTGCTGATCAGCGCGTTTTCGTTCGCGATATTCGTGTTGAGTGTGGATGTTTCGGTGGCATTCTCCGCGAGCGCAAGCGTGATCGCTCCCTCTGGCGTCGAGTTTCCCAGGTTGTTGAGCGCAGTCGCGAAATTTGCGCCGAAGGATGTGAAGCTCGCGCTTGGCTGGAAAAGATTCACTACATCTTGATAGTTGCTGTTCAACTCGCTTCCCAATGTGTCGCTGTCCAGCGCCAGCGTGCCGTCATTGTTCACAGAAATGCCAAGCTGGGTCAGGGAAGTCACGGCGCCGCTCGATGGCGCGAAAGTTAGCGCCTGCTGCAACTGCTCCTGCAGCGAAGAGACTGTGGGATTGCCGAAGAGCGGCTCCGGATTGCCCGTAGCGTCGTTGCTCTCCTGCGTATTCAGGCCTTTGATCGCGGCGTTGTAGGCGCTCACGAAATTGCCCACCGCAGCCTCCACGTCGCTGTTGTTGTTCGTGATCTCTACCTGAACGCTCGTTGCGGGCGATGCGCTCAAGAGTTGAAATGTGACTCCCGGAATCACATTCGAAACAGTGTTGGAGGCGCTGGCCGCACTGATTCCATCAACCGTGAATTGGGCGTCCTGGCCGGCTTGGCCCTGGGTGAAGTTGACTGCTGCGCCGGTGGTCGCATCAGTCAGGCTGCCGGAAACAACAAGATCGGCTGCCGCACCGCTGGTATTGCTCACCAGCGACAGCCGCTCCGTCCCGCCGCTCGTAATCACGCTGGCGGATACGCCGTAGCTCCCGGAGTTGATCGCGTTCGCGAGCGCCGAAAGCGTGTTGTCCGAGGAGTCGATCGCGACATTCTGGGGTGCTCCCGCGCCTACGGCAAAAGTGAGTGTGCCGCTCAGCGTGTCCGTGCTCCCAATGGCATCGCTAAAGTACGAGGAAGTCTGCGCCAGGGCCGAAACAACAATAGTATGGCTGCCCGCCACCGCGCTCGTTGACGCCGAAGTCAATTCGAGGACGCTGTTGTCTGAACTCGAACCTTCTTTTTCCGAGAGCACGCCTTCGAAATCGGTCAACGATGTCATGGCCGTCGACAATGAATTCAGGTCGTTGCCGATCGAAGTAAGCACCGCGCTCTGCGTGTTCAGAGTGGATATCTGATTTGTCCACGGTGTCTCCACGGCCTTCAGATTGGCCACAATCTGGCTCACCGTGCTGCTTACATCGAAACCCTGGCCGCCGGTCGGCGATCCGAATGCAATTCCCACCGATCCCATGTCCCCTCTATCGTCAGGCTCGGGAGAAACTTCAATCGTTCCTGCCCCTCACGCAAGTCCATCGATCAGACACCGCAATTAAGAATGCAGAAAAAAGCGGGGAGCCAAAGCCCCCCGCGGGTCACAGTCAATTCAACCTACTGCAACAGCTTGGTCACCTCCTGCTCCGTGCTGTTGGCCTGCGAGAGCGCGCTGATTCCTGTCTGCGTCAGAATCTCGAACTTCGACAGGTTCGAGGTTGCAGAAGCGTAATCGGTGGCCATGATCGCGCTTTCTGCCGACGTGACGTTCTCCTGCTGCGTGGTCTCCACATTGGCCACCGAGTTCAGCGTGTTGATCTGCGCGCCGATGTAGCCGCGTTGCGCCGCCACATCGCTTACTGCGCCGTTCAACGCGCTGAGCGCCGCCTGGGCGTCCCCGCTGTTGGATAAGTCCGTTACCGACAGGTTTGCCGTGGTGTCGCCACCCGCCGCAGCTACGTATTGGATAGTATTGATGGCCTTGCTTGAGGCGGTCACGGTGCTGACAATCGTGGTCGGAGTGTCAGTCACTGCTGTCGTTCCCTCCGCAATCGCCACGCTGCTGTTCGAATTGCTCAGCAGAATGCCGGTATCGCCTGAGGCCACGCCGCCGTCGCCCACGGCCCCGGCAGTCGTAAAGCTCGCCGTCACGCCGGGGATACCGTCCTTGTTGATCTCCGAGATCAGCCCACTTACGGAGGTCGCGGTTGTGGTAATGGTGGAGGTAGTTCCGTCGGCGTTGGTCACGGTGAATTTCAGCGCGCCGGTAATGGCGTCCGCCTGTGTCGCCGCCGTGGTAAGAGCGCCGCCCGTGTCTTTCGAAAGATCGACGAACTGGCCTGCAGAGCTCTGCTGCACGGTGCCGCCCGCATCGCCCACGCTCGATGAGGTGAGCTTGGCGAAGTAAAGGTTGTCGACCGAGGACCCGGCAGACGAGGAGTCACCTGTGAAGATCTGGGTGCCGTTTGCCGAACCCGTGAACACCTGCTGCGAGTTGTAAGTGGTGGTCGATCCAATGTTGTTGATCTCGGAGAGAATCGATTGATACTCCTGGTTGGCGGCGGCGTCCTGCGAGGAGTTCAGTGTGCCGTTGGATGCCTCGGTGGCCAGTGTTACCGCACGGTTCAGCAGGTTCGACACCTGCGATAGCGCGCCATCGGCAACCTGCAGCAGGCCCACGCCTTCGCCGGCATTGGTCGCAGACTGCGTAAGAGCGGAAGAGTTTGCCTGCAGGCCGTTCGCAAGCGACAGGCCGGCGGCATCGTCGGCGCCAGAGTTGATGCGCGAACCGGACGAGAGCTGCGTAAGCGTATTCTGCAGGCTGCTCTGCGTCTGGTTGAGGTTGTTTTCCGCGTACAGCGCGGAGATATTGTTGAGGACGCCCAGAGACATACGTTTTCTCCTATTGCCGATTGGCCTTCTCCGAGGCGCTTTGCCAGATCAAGAGCGCGATGCTTTTGTCCGGGTCGCCCTGCGGGAAGAACCGCCGAGTACATCCCCTACATCGGCGTGGTGAGAGGGCGCTTTATGCAGATCATGAGCTTTGGTCTTTAGCGTGCGCGATCGACTCAGGTTCGTGCGCGATCGACTCAGGTTTGTGCGCGATCGACTCAGGTTGTTGTCTCAACGTCGGCCAAATTCAGGCGACGCGATTACCAGCCAGCCGCCATGCGGTCTTTCAAAATGCAGCGGTCCATCACCACTTTCACCCCGGCCGCTTCCGCTTGTGCCGCAGCCGCATAATCGACCACTCCCTCCTGCAGCCACAGAAAAGGAATCTTCAGCCGGATCAGATCCTCGACGATAGCTGGAACATGTTCGGGAGCGCGAAACACATTGACCAGCTCAATGGAATCCACAGCCGCACAGGCCGTAGACAGATCGGGGTAAGCCTTTTCCCCCAGCGCGCTCTTTATCAGCGGATTCACCGGAACAATACGATATCCGCGCGACTGCATGAATCGCGAAACTCCGAAGGAAGCGCGGCCCTGCTTATCTGAAAGGCCGACGACCGCAATTGTCTTGCATTTGTCCAGAATTTCCTGAATTACAGACTCATCGTTCACCCGCCGCCCTCTCTATGCCAGATCGTCTGCGGCATCGATCACTGCCGGAACGCCGCCGCTGCGCCGCATCTTAAGGTATCCGCGAATAAATGGTTCCAGATGTCCGTCGAGCACGCGATCCACGTCTCCCACCTCCACCTTGGTGCGATGGTCTTTGGCGATGCGGTAAGGTTGCAGCACATACGAGCGAATCTGCGATCCAAAGTTAATGTCGAGCTTCGAGTCTTCCAGCTTCCTGCTTGCCTCGCGTTTCTTTTCGAGCTCGTATTCGTAGAGTCGCGAGCGAAGCATCTTCATGGCCCGTTCGCGGTTCTTGTGCTGGGAGCGTTCGTTCTGGCAGGCCGCTACAATTCCCGTGGGAATATGCGTCATCCGCACCGCGGAATCGGTGGTGTTCACATGCTGGCCGCCCTTGCCTCCGGAACGGTATGTGTCCGTCCGAATGTCCTCCGGCTTGATATCGATCTGGATGGAATCGTCGATCTCCGGCGACACAAAGACTGATGCGAACGATGTATGCCTGCGCTTGGCCTGATCGAATGGCGAAATCCTCACCAGCCGATGAACGCCAATCTCGCCCGAGAGCAGCCCAAATGCGTACTCTCCTGAAATTGTGAATGTCGCCGACTTGATGCCGGCCTCTTCGCCATCCTGGTAGTCGTTGATTTCTGTCTTGAATCCCTGCTGCTCGGCCCAGCGCAGATACATGCGCATCAGCATCTCGGCCCAGTCCTGGCTCTCCGTTCCTCCCGCTCCCGGATGTACCACAACGATCGCGTTCAACGCGTCTGTCTCGCCGGAGAGCATTGTCCGCGCGTCAAGCTTTTCTGCGAATCCATCGAGCGATCGAATTTCCCGGTCCAACTCGCCTTCGACTGCCTCGCCCTCACGGGCCAGATCGAAGTATGCCTCAATGTCGCTGGTCCGCCGGCCCAGCTCGGCATCGCTGGCTAGCTGCTCTTCAATCCGTTTGCGGTCGCGCATCAGCGGCTGCGAAAGCTGCGGGTTCGACCACAGAGCCGGGTCGGAAAGCTTTTGTTCAATAGCTGCTAGTTCTGACTTGAGGCGGGGAGCGTCAAAGATACTCCCGCAGGTCGCGGATTCTGTCGCGCACCGGCGCGTAAGCGAATTCAAGATCGTTCAACACGATGAGGAGACCTGTCTTTTTTCGTTAGGCTGGGCGGCGCCGCAACGCGAAAAACAGCAGCGCGCCAATTACGATTATCCCACACGCATACCCGAACACATCGCCGAAGCGGCTATAGAACGTCAGGTCGTCTTCGTACCCATATCGGGCCACCAGGGCAGTATCAACATTGCGCGGCGCACTGGACGTTACGCGTCCCCGCGGATCGATCGCCGTTGTAATTCCGTTGTTCGTATCCAGCAGAATCCAGCGATGGTTCTCAACCGCCCGCATGCGCGCCATGTTCAAGTGCTGCCAGGGTGCGCTGGTATCTCCATACCATCCGTCATCGGAGATGTTCACAAACACCTGCGCGCCATTCAACGCGAACTGGCGGATTTCGCTCGCGAAGATCGATTCATAACAAATGAAGATTCCGAAAGAGTGGCCCCCGGCGCGAAACACGGTGCGCGACTTTCCCCTCTGCAAGTCCGCAAGCTGCGCGGTCAGTTGATGGGCAAAGAAGAATACGTTTCGGTACGGGATGTATTCGCCAAAGGGCACGAGGTGGATCTTGTCATATCGCCCCAGGGCCGCACCATCCGGCGCCGTCACCACTGCGGAGTTGTATATCCCGCCTTCATCGTGGCCCAGCATCCCGGCTACAACCGGCGCATGGACGGTGGTTGCAATTTTGCTTGTCAGCGCGATCAGATGCGGATCGTCGCTGCGAAAAGGCGACTGCGCCTCGGGCCACACCACCAGCCCCGGAGGAGGCACATTCTGCCCGCACCAAGTCTCATCGGGCTTGCTTCTTGAATCGGGCATCCCCGCATACGCAGGCGTGCAGGTGCGTCGGCTCTGCTCCAGCATCCACGACCCATGCTCATTCCATTCCGGGCCAATCCACACGTTATCCGTGCCGACGCTCAGGTTCGGCTGCATCAGCACGGCATAGTTGGAGGTTGCCGACGGCTTCGCGGTGAGGAACGAACCCAGTTGCAGCAGCACGATTAACAGTGCGGCGCCTATGCCGGTTCGCAGCCGCTGGTGAATGTCGTCCGTCAGCAACGCATAGGCGAGCAGCGCATTCGCCGCTACCAGCACGAACGAGATTCCGTAGCTCCCGGTGAAGGGCGCGATCCTCGTCAGCAGCAGGTTGTCTACCTGCGAGTAACCGAACTGGTCCCACGGAACGCTCGTCAAGTGAGCAGCCAGCAACTCGATCGACGTCCAGAGAAACGGCGCAACAACCAGCGGAACCACAATCCCGCCGGAGACGCGCCGCAAAAACGCGAGCACGAGTCCAAACAGCGCAAAATAGAGACCGAGGATGCCGCTGAACAGGAGCAGGATTCCCACTCCGCCGGCCCACGAGACGCCCTGCGCGTACTGCGTCATGGTCTGGTAAATCCAATAGCAGTTCAGGACGTACCAGGTTACGCCGCACACATACGCGATGAGCGCGCTACGCCGCACGTACGCCGCGGACTTAAAATCCGCAGGCGCGAGCAGGGCAAAGAGCAGCGGAACCAGCGCAAACCAACCAAAACAGCCCCGCCACACAGGCAGCGGGCCGGCCACAGGAAAAGCAAAGTCGAGTAGGACAGCCGAGAGGAGCGCGAGCAGAGCAGCGATGAAAAAAGGAACCCTTCGCGAATCCGTCCGGCTGTAAGGAAGGAGCATTCAGGCCAAGTCTAGCATCGCAAAAGAGCGGGATGTGTCGCCCAGGCTGTTAGAGATGCCGGTTTCGGCAGCGGCACCAGGTTTTAAATCCGAACACGCGCCTTACAAGTTCCCCCGCTCCGCCTGCTCCCGCTCAATCGCCTCAAATAGAGCTTTGAAATTGCCCTTGCCAAAGCTGCGGCTGCCCTTGCGTTGGATAATCTCGTAGAACAGCGTAGGCCTATCCTCGACTGGACGCGTAAATATCTGCAGCATGTAACCCTCGTCGTCCCGATCCACCAGTATCCCCAGCTTCTCCAACTCATCGATCGGCTCGTCGATCTTGCCCACGCGGCCCTCAAGCTCCCTGTAATACGTGTGCGGAACCTTCAGGAATCCCACTCCCTGCTCCTGCAGCTTGGCCACCGTCGCCAGAATGTCGTCCGTCGCCAGCGCAATGTGCTGCACCCCCGGCCCGTGGTAGTACTCCAGATACTCCTCGATCTGCGACTTCCGCCGCCCTTCCGCCGGCTCGTTGATGGGGAACTTCACGCGCCCGTTTCCGTTCGCCATCACCTTCGACATCAGCGCCGAGTACTCCGTCGAAATGTCCTTGTCGTCAAAGTGCTGGTACAGCGAAAATCCCATCACATGCGCGTAGAACTCCACCCACCGATTCATCTCGTTCCAGCCCACATTGCCCACCATGTGGTCCACGTACTTTAGCCCCGTCGGACGCGCCAGTTTGTCTTCGCTCTCCGCGCGATACCCCGGCAAAAATGGCCCGTTGTAGTTCGTCCGCTCAACGAACGTATGGATCGTATCGCCATACGTCGCAATTGCCGCCATCTTTACCGTGCCGTGCGTGTCCTTTATCTCGTAAGGCTCCTGCACGCTGCGCGCCCCGCGCTTCGTCGTCTCCTTCCACGCCTGCGCCGCATCGTCTACCCACAGCGCCACATCGTGTACGCCGTCCCCGTGCCGATGCACATGCGCCGCAATCTCCCCGTCCGGCCGCAGCGGCGTCGTCATCACAAACCGCACCTTCCCCTGCTGCAGCACGTACGAAGCGCGGTCGCGAGCCCCCGTCTCCGGCCCCGCATAAGCAACCAGGCTCATGCCGAATGCCAGCCGGTAAAAATACGCCGCCTGGCGCGCATTGCCCACATAAAACTCAACATAATCGGTGCCGTTTAGCGGCAGAAAATCCTTCTCCGTCGCGATTTCAGGATGCAGCAAAGTAGCCATAATTCATCACTCCAGTACATTGGACGCTTACCGGCCCGCGCGCGTTCGCTGGCGCAAATTCCGGCATGCGACTCATTACCATATACCCGCGTCCGCAACGTTGAAAAGTGCCGTCTGAAGGCACGAGGTTACCAATTTCCACAAGCCGATCGGATGGCACAGACGCGTCCATCAATTTTGCGACAAGTTCTTCCTCAGGATTGCGCCCAGCACCACCAGGACGGAAAACAACCGCAGCGCGAACAGCAACGGACTTCCCAAATTCGGGTGGCGGAGCGAGATCACGAACATGTTGCTGAATCCCTGGATGACAAAGAACACCACGAATGAAAGAAACAGCAAATCCCGCGTTTCCCTCCAGAACCGCAGAAAGAACAGCGCCGCGACCAGGGAGCAACCGGCGATAAAGCCCAGGAGAAAGATATCCGTAAACGGATGCAGCATCTGTGTCATCGGCTCTCCCATATCAGGCCGTACAGCAGCAGGGCCACGGCTATGGCCGCGCTTCCCAGGCGGTACGTGAACAGGTCCTGCGGAAAAATCACAAGGTCTGCGATCACCAGCAGGTTTGAGATCGTGAGCACCAGAAAGCAGAGGCCGCTCCACAGCAGAAGCCTTCTTCTCGCGCGGGCATATCCGCGCAGCAGCATAAGCGCGCAGAGCAGGGTGGTAAGGCTGGTTAGAACGTACAGCGCCGTATCCACTTACTCACGCTCCTTCTTGAAGAGAAATGCGCGGCTGAATTCGCGTACCGCCGGCGACGCCTTGGAATGAATCATGGTCGAGACCCGCACCAGGTCGCGCCTGTACACCACATCAACCTGCTCCATCAGCGCATTCTGCTCTTCCGACCGGGGATGATACGAATACTTTGGGGCAGCCCCCTCCGTCCTCGCAATCAGGTTGCGTCGGCTCAGGTCATTCAGCAGATTGCCAATGTCCTGCACCGGCACATACAGCCTCGAAGCAAGCTCCTCCAGCGTCCAACCCACCGGTCGGCTGTTCCACAGCAGCATCAAGGCCTCAAGCTGCGGCACACTGTCGATATTGTCGAGAATGAACCGGTAAGGATCTACTCCGGGGGGAGTCTTATCGGTCATCTCTGTTGCTTACCAGGGTGCGATTTGAGCGTTGAATCCTGACCTGCGCCCGCTTGGCTTCGCAGTCCCGCACAACCAGATCGTCGCAAATGGAACAGATGTGATGGAGTAGAGCTGAAAGGGAGGCACCGCAACAGCTGCATGCGCGGCGCGCATTTCGCATCTGTGTTGTGAAAGATGCCTCTATACATTCCCTGAAAAGTATAGGGCTGATACGGCGATCTTTCAAACCACCGCTCTCTCAATCACGACTTGTCTTCTATTCGGGCAACTTCTGCTCCCTTTTCTTCAGCTCTTCGTTTCGCAGTTCAACCGCGGCTGCGTCTTGCGGACGCAGCTTTTCAAGAAGCGCCAACAGTCGCCTGGGATCGAATGACTCAAGCTGATAATCAGCCCCTTCGCAGGCGCCCACTCGCGGAGTGCTCAACCCGATCACCGGAACCTTGGGCTCAATTTCCTTCAGCGCCTTGATGAGCTCCGCGCAGGTCGTTCCCGGCATGTCGGAGTCGACGACAACCCCGTCCACCTTCGGAAATCTGCGGATCGTTTCGATCGCCTCATCAGCGCTGTACGCGGTTAATACATTGAATTTTGCCGTCTCGATCACGAGCTTGCGCGTGGAAATGCTTTGCGAAAATTCGCGATCGATAACCAGGAAGCACGGTCTTGTCATAGTTTCATGGATGCCGAATCCCATTCCCCCGATGCGCCCTAAGCAGCTATATCTTCAACTTGCTGGCTGCGCCTCTGCTCCAAACCCCGCCAGCAACGCCGTCGCTGCGAACAGCAACGTGTCGAACACATCCGCCAGCGGCGAGTGGAACTCCGCCACCAGTATCGGAACGTAGAAGAACACCGTCAGCAGCACCAGCACCGTGCCCGAGCCCGCCGCCGCCATGCGCACCCTCCGGCGAATCAGCAGACACACGCCCGCAACCAGCAGCACCGCGCCCACAACATATGCAATCACCACCGCTCCCGGAACCCACGCCGGAGTCATCTTCTCCAGCGGCACCCCGGGCACATTGTGCGGAAAGAGAAAATGTTCAATCGCGTAAAACACGAACACGCATCCCACAATCACTCGCCCAATCGGCATCAGCACTCGCCCGCGCGACCACACGCTGCCCGCCAGCACCATCGCCCCTCCGGCGAAGCACGTCTCGCGCACCGTTAGGACCCAGAAAATCCTGCTATGCGCCCCCTTCGGCAGCCCCGGCAAATCAATCGTTGCCACAATCGTCAGCATCAGAACAGCCACCAGGCTCGCCGACCAGCGTACCTCCCGCCAAGCAATAAAGCTGATGGCCGCAGCCAGCCACGCCGTGCCAACCAGATAGGTCCAGAACATAGGATCCGGCAACCACCGCGGCACAATCGCCGAGAGCTCGCGCGTCACTGTAAAGTGTTCCGAGGAAAAAACCGCGAGCGCGGTCGCCGCAAAAACCGGCCCCAGCACAATAATCTTGCCCTCACTGCTCGCCGCCCTGAACCGCCCGCGCACCAGAACCAGCCCCGCAACCAGCGCAGCCACTCCCGCGCCAATCATCGCGCCTACTTCGATCGTCATGCCGTCTCCTGCGAGTCATAACTCGCGTGAACACCGGGCCCGAACAGATAGCAGCCATTCTATAGCGCACCCCTCCGCCACCCGCTTCTATCGTGAATGGAACAAAGCAGAGAAACGCTGCATAATGCATCTACATGGCTAACCGGCAATCTTTTCATCTGAAATCCATCGGAGCGGCATAAAGCATGAAGCATGGAATCCTGAAGCGGATAGTGGTCTGTTCTTTACTCGCGTTTGCTGCGTCTGCTTGCTTGTCGCGCATCTGGGCCCAGGACGGCGGTGAAAATCAGAATCACCTTTCTGCCCAGGAATGGCGCGAGGACCTGCATTACCTTGCAGAGCAAATGCCTCTGAAGCACAAACAGCTGTTTCACACCATGAGCCGCGAGGAATTCAACGCTGCGGTCGAGAAGCTGGATGCGGATATCCCCCAGTTGAATGACGATCAGATCTTCGTTCGCCTGGCGCAGATCCTGGCGCTGGTACAGGATGGCCACAGCGGATTTGACCTTCGTCCCATCCCCCCTCCGGATCGAAAAGATCGCATTCCCATTCGCTTTGATCGCTACGAGAACGGCATCTATGTTCGCGCCGCTGCGCCGGAATACGCTGACGCCGTGGGAGGAAAAGTCATCAAGATAGGTTCGGATGATTGGGAGCCGGCAATTCAAAAGGTCGATTCGATCGACTCGCATGATGCGGGTAACTTGGGCGAACAGTTCGCCTGGGGCGCGAAGACTACCTTGAACTGTCCTCGGCTGCTACATGGACTTGGTCTAAGCAGCTCTGGAGATGCCGCGGATTTCGTTATCGAAAAAAATGGGAGCCAACGCACCTTCCACATGAAAGCCTCAGCCCCTATGGGCCCATGGTTCCTGAACTCCATCCCCTCCGATTGGGTGGATGCGCGCCCCTCCACCGCATCCGTGCCGCTGTCGCGCCAACATGAGGACATGCCGTACTGGTTTACTGCGCTGCCCGATCAGCACACCGTCTATTTTCAGTTCAACCTTATACTTCCCATCGGCAACGAAGGTCTCGATGCTTTTTCCAAGCGCCTTGCTACAGCACTTCAGGCTCCCGAAATCGACCGGCTGGTCATCGACCTTCGCAACAACACCGGCGGCGATAATACGCTGATCCGGAATCTGCTGGTAACGCTGATTCGATCAAAGCAGAACCATCGCGGCGGTATCTACGTCCTTACTGGACCGGCTACTTTCTCCGCCACTCAAAACTTCCTTAATCGGCTCGGAAACTACGCTGACATAGTAGTCATAGGCGCTCCTACTGCCGAAAACGTGAACTTCTTTGGTGATCCTGTGGGCATACTGCTTCCCCACAGCCATTTGGAAGCCGCTGTTTCGACGCTATGGTGGCAGGATGAAGACCCGCGCGACAAACGGACAGCCACTTTTCCTGAACTTGCCGTAGCCGATACGTTCAACGATTATGTCGCGGGCAGAGATCCAGTGCTGGAACTGGCAATGAAGACGCCGACGCCATTGGGCATTGAAGATGTATTAACGACCGCGCTGCCGCATGGGTTGCAACCTGCCGTCGCCGCGTATCAGCAGTATGTGAATGATCCAGTACACAAGTACTTGCCCGATCCCGAGAACAAGGTCAATTCCCTCGGATACCAGTGCTCGGCGCCAAAAAAATCAACGATGCCGTTCTCATCTTCGAAGTGAACGCGCGCATGCACCCTAAGTCTGCGAATGCGTACGACAGCCTCGGAGAAGGTTATGCCGATGCGGGAGACAACCAGCATGCAATCGAAGCATATCGCCGATCAGTGGAGCTCAACCCCGGCAACAACAATGGAAAACAAATGATCCTGAAGCTTCAGCAGCGGAAGTAGACATGCGTTTGTAGCCGCCCGCTTCTCAGCCAGCCGCTTAGTTAACCCTTCATGTCTTCTTATGCCGACAAGGGTGGAGGTGCCAGAAGGTCGCCCAATGGCCGGTAGCGGCTTCCGTAGAACAGCAGCGCGTACTCCCGTATCGCCGTGCCCAAAGGTCCGCCCACACTGATTCCCGCAAACAGCGCAATCGCCAGCGCACCCATGCCGATCAGAACTTCAAGAAAAATCCCGCTCACCGCCCCGGAGAAACTCGCTTGTATCCCACCCTCGACCATGGTGACCGCTGCAACAAAGAGAAATCCCGGAATGACCAGCACGATAAGCAGTCCGATCAGCGCCGCGATAGGCAGCACAATGCGCAGCAAAGCATAAACAAAAAAGGACCCTTTTTCGGCTTTGATCCGCGTCCACACCGCGCGCCAGGCCTCGCCCGCCCTTGCATTCTCCAGAGCGAAGTGCGGCAGCATCATGTCCCGAAGGATAAGGCCAGCCGCAATTACAGCGAGCACTGCCAGCAAAATAATCGGAATCAGCGGCAGCGCCAGAGCCAGAATCACTCCGACATCAGCATGGCCGCCTGCCGGCGTGCTCCGGGAGAGTTTCCAGAAGGCCGCCACAAACGGCAGTACCGCCAACGCCAACGCCAGCAGAATGCAAACTCCGACATACACGCTCAGCCAGAAAAACCGCCTCGCCTGCGCGCGGTAAAGTCTCCACCCCGGCCGAATCTCTTTCGTGTTGTGGATCAAACAATGAAAGTACGCAAATCGCAGCCGTGTGATCAGGTAATAAACAACAAAGAAAACTACGATGAACACCACCAGGGCCGCCGCCAACCCTGCAACCGATCCGGGCGTAAGTGCCGCTGCCGGATGAGGGATGAGCCACTGATTCGGGGCGTGGCCACCAGTGGTTCCGAAGTGGAAGCTGCCCCCCACGCTCTCCGTAATAATCGCAACCAGGCACAACTTCAGATATGTCCCCATCCGCACCCCACGGAAGAGAAAAAATTTGGTTCTTTGAATCGCGGGGGAAATAGCGTCGACAGCAGATATAGCGAGCATGGATAACCCCTCAGCCGACGCAATTCTACTGCAAAAGTCCGCTCAACAAATTATTGTTGCCCTAGTTTGCAATAGTCCGGCGGATGCACAAGCTCGCTGCCTTCCACCTATTCCGGTCGAGCTGCCCGCTTTAGCCGCCCGGTTCTTAGCCGCCTTTCCCGTTGTCATCCTGAGCTGAGCATCGATGAGAGGTCGAGAACCGCCCTGAGCAACGCGAAACTCCAGTGGCGCCATAGCCATCAACCCCATGATTGCAACTAGCCTAAATTTCTACGGGAGCGGCTGTGGAACCCCAAACGAATGCCCCTCATCTAATGCCCCAGAGGCTTCTGGTCGATATGCTTATAATAAGGTTCCGTGGATACCGGCTGGATGGTTGGAACGGTTGGCCTGATAGTGGTGGCACTTGCCTATGTTCGGTGGCGAAAGCGGATCAACACCGCCATGGTCATTACAGGAACATGGGTATACAGATTCCTGGTGGACCCAAAAACCTGTGGCATCGCGTCTACCTTCTGCAATGAAGTAGCCGTGTTATGGTTCGTATTCCCGTTGCTGGATACAATTTATGAACATGGAAAACGCGGCGATCCATTACTGCGACAGGCCTTTAAGATTTCAGGATTGTTCTTTGTCTTTGCAATCGTGCTCTCCCATATTGCCGGAAAACAAGATAAGGAGGATTAGAACATGTCAGAGGTGATCACGTGGACGGTGGCCGGAGGGTCCCTAGTCTTCCTTATTGGCCTTATATCGGGTATTGGCTCTCGACGGCAACGCAGACACAAACCTCGAATCCCAAACGGCGCTATACCCTCGCGTCAAGTTGATATCGATACGGAATCGGCTTCACTTTCGCAAGACGCAACGAGTATGGCCGCTCACGGAGTGAGTAACGTGAGTGACAGGAGGGAAGATTTTGCGACAGCCGGCAATACTTCTCGCTAGAACGATAGGATTCCTTGATGTACCTGCTCTGAATTATGGACACATTTATTTTCCTGAGTTGGTCGGCGAGCTTGTCGAACGGTATAAATTTCAGAATTTCCCAAAGACCTCAGAAGAGAGTGACTTAACAAAGGGTATTAAATTCCTGGATGGCATTTGTGGGAAGGTGCCTGTACAACAGTTTGCAATCTGGGACTCTCAAATCGTGGTCGAGACTCTCACAGAAACTGACGATTCAAAGGCGGTGCTCGAAGAGATTCTCAGATGGGGAGCCGAAAAGTTTCGACTGTCGTACTTTTCTGATTCAATAAAGCGTTTCGCATACATTAGCGATGTGACCTTTTATAGTGACGCGCCGATGCTGATTCTCAATGGAGCCGCAGAGAGACTTTCAGCCGAAATTAGTAAGCATTTGACTGACATCTGGAAAGAGCCAATTACCTACGAGCCAATTATTTTAAGAGTCGGTCACGATCCCACGGCGCGCAAATACAACATTGCGCCATTTACGATTGAAAGAAGAGGTGGGGTTAGTTTCAAGGAAGAGAAGTATTTTTCCGAGGCGCCCCTTCCCACCAAACTCCATTTGGAACTTCTCGAGCAATTCGAGCGAGAAATGCTGATGTCCACCAATGGTTGAACAAACCTATGCGCGAATCGTGATCTCCACTGCCTCGACGGGAACATTAAAGTTCATAGCGAGACCATGCTTCGCTTCCGATATGGTCAAAGGTTTTATCTTGGGATGAAATGGGGATACCGTTTCGAGACCTGCGGCAGTCCCCGCCGTCGCTACTGGCATCTGGTGCCAATTGAGTTGATGGGGTTCTATGCCCAACTCATTTAGCGAGCCGTAGCGAACCGGGTTGCGGTCGCCCTTCCTCCAAAACTCCGGTAAATCGATGGGTGCATATTCTGCGAAACGCACTAACCACCGGTCAGGTCTCTCTGGCGAGGGAACCACGTCTCGCACCCTTGCAATGAGAAATGCGCTACGATGCGCCTCGTGTCCGTCGCCCCAATCAGCCTTGGCGTTCCGTGCGCATACGATGTAATCCATCTGCCTAGCATGGGCCGGAACCAATCTCCACGCTTGAGACCCGCCTTGATTAACCATCCGCTCGATGCTGCGAGCCGTCAGAACCACGACTGTGTCGTCATTCATCCCTAAACCTCCACTCGCAATGTAGCAGTGTTATAGAGGTATTGCAATTGTTTATTGGATTAATTTAGTCTCGAGCACGGCGAGCAAAACTCGGGGCCCAGAGCGGCACCGTGACGCCCGCCTTGCCCCCTGTCAACCCCTCCTACCCCAAAATTCCCGCTAACCCCTTCAATCCACAGCCCCAAATTCTTCCCGCAGAATGCAGTTGAATTATCGCAACTTTATATAATGGATATAGGGGCAAAATAACTCCAGGGAGGGTGCACACCAAAAATCGCTGGGAACCGGCCTGAAATCGATACCCGACCTAAACAGCTTTCTTTCACACATTTACGCGCAAGTCCCCGGATATCAAATGGTTAAGCACCAAAAACCGCCAAGCACCCTGTTTTCATACACCTGCGGATAAGTCCAGGTTTATCACATACTTAGCCGGCTTTTGCTTTTCTGAAAGTCACCTGTTTTCAACCAGTTGCAGTAAACGGCTACAAAAAGAAAATTGCGCCGCTCCTCAACAACCCTTCCCAGACAGCCCACGGCAATCCACGGCAACACAAACTGCCGCCCGCCACTCAGGAAAGGACGCCACGTCGCCCCGCCTTAACCGCCAATGCAGCACCTAACTCGTTGACACCACGGGAGAAGTCAACAAGTCCTTTGTTCACTGGGAGATACACCGGAGGCTCAGCCGTAAGCACAACCAAACAAAGGAGAGTGGGAAGAATTTTGCCGTCCCCGCCCGCTTCTACGGTACGACGATGAACGGACCTAAGCCGGCCTTCTTGGCCGATACCGAGCGGGGTAGCTCCGGCGACTGCAGGTTCGGCATCGGCGCTGCTGCGAACAGCTTCCGGCATTGCCGCGCCGTCCACCGGGCCCACGTCTTGGCCTTCTTCCGGCGCGCGCTGTCAGTCGAGATTCCGGTGCCCGCGTACATCTGCCGATACAGCTTGGACAGGAACATGAAAGCGACCCGGGCGCGCAGCGTGGGAGTGCAGGCCGACCTCCGCCAGATCGCACTCCAGGCGTAGAACCGGTCCCACACCTTTTGCGTGCGCTCGCGGATCTCGTCCGAGCTCATCGTCGGATGCGGGGTGAACATCTTCGGCCGCACCTCGGTCGGGATGAGCCAGTACCGAGTGATGGGCACATCGCCTACCAGCGTAGGATGCTCCGCCTGCTCTTTCTCCCAGCGGCCGAAATCGACCGTTCCGGGAAACGGCGTCATCATCACGAACTGGGCGAAGGTGACTCCCGCCTTGAGGGCCATCTCGACCGTCGCGTCGAAGGTGGCCGGCTTATCTGTAGGCAGCCCGAAAATAAATGATCCGAGCACATGGACCCCGTGCTTGCGGAATGTCTGGAGCTGCTTTGCCAGCGCCTCGCCCGAGTAGTTAAATTCCTTAAATACAGCCTTAAGTCCTTCAGGAGTAACGGCTTCCACGCCAACCAAGGCCCCCTTGATGTTGGCCTTGTGCATGGCGTCCAGGTACTCCGGGTCTTCACCCGCCTCCATCGTGATCTGCGTGAAGAAGACCATGTCCTTCGGCAGCTTCGCCAGCTGCTCCATCAGGTGGAACCGCTCCTCGCGGATCGCCATGAGCTGCTCGACTTTGGCCGTGTTGCCCTGCTCGCGCGCCAGCCGCAGATCAGTCAGGCTGACGGGGTAGAAGTTGTCGTCCGCCAATGCAATGAAACGAAACCCGATGCGCCGCAGCTGTACGATCTCGTCGATCACAGTCTGGAATTGGCGCTGGCGTGGCTTCTGGCCGTCGGTGCGCCACACGCTACAGAAGGAGCAGTGCTTTGGGCATCCGCGAATGGTCTGCACGGAAGCCCACATGTACTTGTTGGGCGGCATGAGATCCCAGCGCGCCGCCAGGAACTCGCTGCCCTCGATACGCCCGCCTTCGTAGACCTTCTCAAGCTTGCCGGCGAAGCAGTCGTGGACAGCTTTGCCCCAGGCGATGTCGCCATCTCCTTTGACTACAGCGTGTGCGTGGCCGCGCTCGAAAGGCTCTTCGGGGAAGAGGGTGGCGTGGATTCCTCCGTAGATCACGGTTGCGCCGCGCTCTCGCGCCATGCGCCCGACCTGATATCCGCGGAGCGCGTTGCCGGTGTGAACGCTGATTCCGACGATGTCGCCGGTTTGGATGGTCTCGGGGTCGATCTGCTCTATCGATTCATCGACCAGAATGGGGTCTCCGGCGATCTGCGGTGTGGCGGCGGCGAGCACGAAAAGCCATCGTGGAGTGATTACGGCAGTACCAAAGGAGTTGTCGCTGGGATTTACAAGATGAACGCTCATGAAGTCCGATTCGTTAGTGGGCAGTTCGATGACTTCGGAACGCGTCTACCGGGAGACGAGCCGTGGGCCAGGGGTCGCCGGGAACGAGCAGCCCGGCTTGCAACCTTTCATTATACTCGGCAGCTGCATGGCCATGCCAATCGGCGGACGCTTGTCGCGGCGCGACGGTGCGCTCACTCGTATCTGAGCGCGACTGACGGATCGACTCGCATCGCCTTGCGCGCGGGCAGATAACATGCCGAGAGGGCAACGGCCGCGAGTCCCAACGCGACCTCCATCATCGTCGCCGGATCGTTCGCCCCAATCCCATACAGCAGCGGCGACAGTAGCCGTGCCGCCGCGAAGGCCGCGCAAAGGCCGATGCCCAGGCCGATAGCCGTGAGCCGAAGTCCCTGGCGCATGACCATCTTCAGCACATCAGTGCGCCGCGCTCCCAGCGCCATTCGCACGCCGATCTCGTGTGTGCGCTGCGAGACCATGTAGGCAATCACGCCAAACAGGCCGATGGCCGTCATCAGCACTGCCAGGATGCCCGATACTCCCAGAAGCCATCCTGTGGTCCGCGCGGGAAACAGCGGCAGCGCCATGAATTCCTCGATTGTCTGCACCTGCGTGGCCGCCATAAGTGGATCGACGGCTGGGACTACCCGCTGCACTTCATCCAGCAGTGTGCGAGAATCTCCCGCGGTGCGCACTACCAGCGTTCTTGCGGAAGGAAGTGAGCCGCGAAAGACGACTGCGATCGGCGCTTCGCCCAGAGTGTGGTATTTTCCGTCCTTCACCACTCCGATGACCTCGCTCATGGCTTTCTCGCCGCCCATGGCAAAGCGCTTGCCAATGGGATCCTCGCCCGGCCACAGCTGATTGGCCAGGGTTTTGTTGATCACCACAGCATCGGGCTTCTCGCTGTCGGCTTCCTTGCGGGTTAAGTCCCGTCCGCGGAGCAGGGGGATACCCATGGTGCGAAAGAAGCCCGGATCGACGCTATAGACGTCAACAATCATCGCATTGGAATCGTTGCCGAGCTGCTTATTCACTGAAGTGACCGTTCGCGACGGCCCCAGTGGCAGGAGCTGCGCGTAGCTCGCTGAGGTGACTCCGGGGAGGTGCTGTACGCGGTCGAGGAGCCGCGTGTAAAAGTCGTTGATCTTTTCCCCGGTGTAGCCGAGGCTGCCGGGGTCGAGCGTGGCCAGCGCGATATGGTGAGTGTCAAATCCCGCGTCGATGGCATTGGCGTTTCTCAGACTGCGCACGCACAGCGCGGCCCCGGCGAGCAGCACGACACAGGTGGCCATCTGCGCTACAACGAGCGCGCTCCTCATGCGCGATTTCTTCAGGCCACCGGACTGAGACTCTTCCCTGAGCACCCGGCCCGCGTCCGCCGCCGAGGCGCGCAGCGCTGGCGCGAGCCCGAAAACAACTCCGGTGGCTACGGATACTGCCGCTGTGAACAGCACGACGCGCCAGTCCAGCGGAATTGCCAGGTTGATGGGAATGTCCGCCGGCAAGAGATTCATCAGCAGACGTGAGGTCGCCCAGGCAACCGCGATACCTGCCGCGCCGGCAACCGCCGCCAGCATGAGGCTTTCTATAAGCATTTGTCTCAGCAGCCGTGCCCGGCCCGCTCCGAGAGCTGCGCGCGTGGCCATTTCTCGTGCGCGCCCGGTAGCGCGCGCCAACAGCAGGCCCGCTGCATTGGTGCAGGCAATGAGCAGCAGGAGCGCAAAGACGGCCAGCAGCCCACCGGTAAACGCGCCCACGTAGCCGCGGTACGGGCCGGGCACTAGAGTGAGCCGATATACCATCGCATCCTGAAAATCGTTCCTGCTTCCGTGCGCCAGATACACCTGCCTGGCAAGCAGGTGCATTTCCGCCTGGACGCTGTTGCGGTCTCCCGCGTTGCGCATTTTTCCGGCAACGATCAGCCAATTGGTTTCGCGATTGGTAAGCCGATCTTTGTTGTCGTGTGTGAACAACTGCTCCACGGCCATAGGCGCCCAGAAGTCCGGGGCTCTGCCGACCATCAGCCCGGTGAAGCTGGACGGGGCTACGCCTACCACAGTGAAGGCCGCACCATCGAGCATGAGCGTTTTGCCTGATATCGCTGGATCGCCGCCCAGCTTCTGCTTCCAAAATGGGTAACTCAATACCGCAACCGCGCGCGGGCGGTCTAGTCGGTCGTCGATGGGTGCAAGCGTGCGCCCCGTCACCGGCTTGATGCCCAAAAGCGGAAACAGATTTCCTGAAACGAGCTGCCCGTGCAGAATTTCTCCAGCGCCCTGGTGATTCCAGATCGCCTGTGTTCCATCGCCGTCGAAGGCCATCAGTCCCGCGAGCGATTTTGTATGGTCGCGATAGTATGCGTAGTCGGGATAGCTGAAGGGCAGATAGCTTTGCACGCCGCGGCTCTTCGCGTCATGCAGCCACACTTCGATCAGATTTTTGGTTGCGCTCACTCCCTGCGGTGGCCGCAGCAGCAGCGCATTCACAAACGTGAACACCGCCGCATTCATGCCGATTCCCAACGCCAGCGCCAGCACCACTGCTGCATTCGAAACTGGCCGCTTCGCCAGCATGCGCGCCCCGAAGCGCACATCCCGCCACCACTCCGCCGGCGACAAAAACCCACGTTGCGCTCGCTGGCGCTCATTCAGCACGGTCACATTTCCGAACTGCCGCCGCGCCGCGCGCGCCGCATCACGCGCGCTCATTCCCTGCGCCGTATAGCGCTCCTCGAGCAAGGCAAGGTGTTCGCGGACCTCTTCGTCGAACGCCTGGTCGTCGCGCCCCTGCTTAGCCTGCCCCTTCACTCTTGACCAAAGCATCCGCAGTTTCCGCATAGCCCTCACGTCTGCCTCTCGAGCTTCAGCATCCTCTCCATTACACCCGCGACCCGCTCCCAGTTCTCGGTCTCGTGTTCCAGTTGTTTCACTCCCTGCCTTGTGATGGAGTAAAAACGCGCACGCCTGTTGTTCTCGCTTGTTCCCCACTTCGAAGCGATCCATCCCTGCTGTTGCAGCCGGAGCAGGGCCGTGTAGACCGTTCCCTCATTCAGATCCAGAACGCCGTCGCTGACTTGCTCGATCCGCCGGGCAATGCCGAAGCCGTGCTGCGGACCCATTGCGTAGAGCGTCTTCAACACCATCAGGTCCAGCGTGCCCTGCAGCACTTCCGATTTGCCATTGCCCATTCAGTTCTCCTTTGGACATTGCAAAGAAGCTAGCACCTTTCCTATGCAATGTCCATAGGACTGGTGGAGAAGGCTCGGGCAGCGGGACGTCGGAGAAGAGGGCGCGTCCATAGCTCGGGATGACGCCGGGATTGCGGGTCCTAGGTGTTCGTTTTTGTGAGGGAGTGTTCGAGTTTGGACAGTCGGTGGGCTGTGCTTGTGGCCGGGCCGCTGCGTAAGTTGCTGGATCGAGGCGAGAAGCGGAATGTGGCCGGTTGGTGGGCTACGTGCTGGTTTGACTCTGAGCCTTTTCGCTCCGGTGGGGTTCCCTATGCATTCGGTGTGGCAGGATTTGCGGTACGCGGTTCGGCAGCTGGCGAAGAGTCCGGGCTTTACGTTGACGGCGCTGCTGTCTCTGGCATGCGGGATTGCGGCGACGACGGCGGTTTTCAGCGTGGTCTGGGCGGTGGTGATGCAGCCGTATCCGTATGCGCATCCGGACCGGATGGCGCATCTGGCGCTGGGGAGTTTATCGGATACGGGGAGATTCAACGGGTTTGGCATTACGGTATCGCAGTGGGAAGAGCTGCGGAAGGTTCCGGCGATAGAAGACTCGGTACTGACGGACGGGGAGAACGTGACGGTCACGGGGCAGGAGCTGCCAGAGGACGCGCTGGTCTGCTACATGACGTCGAACGGCTTCAATTTTTTCGGGGTGCCGGCGTTGCTGGGGCGCGGGCTGCAGCCCTCGGACGCGGTGGGCAGCCAGCAGCCACTGCCGGTGGTAGTGCTGGGATATTCGTTCTGGCAGCGGCATTTCCAGGGCAATCCGGACGTGATTGGAAAGACGCTGGAGCTCGAGCGCAAGCCATACACGATCGTAGGGGTGGCGGCACGGCGGTTCACCTGGAACGATGCGGATGTGTATGAGCCGATGCAGCTGACGGCGAGCGACGCTCCGAAGACGGTGGAGGTGCGGCTGCGGCCGGGGGTTTCGCATGCGTTGGCGGCTGAGGAGATGCAGCCGCTGGTGAAGCAGTTCGAGAAGCAGTACCCGTCGTATTCCCCGCCGAATCCGGGGCCGCTCCATGTGATTGGGTTGAACGAGCAGTTTATGAAAGCGATCGGGCCCACGCTGGGGTTGCTGTTTGGGGCGGTGGTTCTGCTGCTGGCGATCGGGTGCGGGAATGTATCGATTCTGCTGCTGGCGCGGGGGACGGCGCGCGAGCATGAGTTTGCGCTGCGCTCTGCAATTGGGGCGACCCGGGTGCGGCTGGTGCGGCAATTGCTGACGGAGTCGCTGCTGCTGTCAGTGACGGGCGCGGCGGTTGGAGCACTGCTGAGCTACCGGCTGCTGGCGCTGATCGTGTCACTGCTGCCGGAAAATGCTTTTCCACATGAGGCGGCGATCCAGGTGAGCTTTCCGGCGCTGGTGTTCTGCGTGAGCGTGGCGCTGCTGACGGGGATATTTTTTGGCTTGTCGCCGGCGCTGCGGTTTTCGCGTCCGGATGTGCGGGATGCGATGCAAACGGGGTCGCGGCGGATTTCGGGCAAGATCGGCGGGCGCGCGACGCATCATTTGCTGATTGGCGGGCAGATCGCTTTGACACTGGTGCTGCTGACGACGTCGCTGATTGCGGTGAGGTCGTTTGTGAAGCTGGCGAATCGGCCGCTGGGATACGATCCGCACGACGTGATGTCGGTGGGAATTCCGCTGCGGGAAAGCACGTACGCCAGCATGGAGCAGCGCGCCGCTTTCATCGAGGCGCTGCGGGACAAGGTGGCGACCGTGCATGGGGTGAAGATGGTGGCGGTTTCTTCAAACGCTACGCCGCCCTCCAATGGCTTTCACGTGCCGGTGGAGGTGCTCGGGGCAACGGCATCAGACCAGCGACCTGTGGGAATCAATCTGGTAGGGCCGGGATACTTCAGTGTGCTCAAGATTCCGCTGATCGAAGGGCGCATCTGGAGCGAGAGCGAGAACAAGAACGCGGGCAAGCTATGCGTGGTGAATGAGGCTTTCGCGCATAAATATTTTCCGCATGCGGATGCGATTGGGCATTCGATGGTCGTGATGCAGATGTTTGTTGCGCACCCGCCGCAGGTTGTGATTGCGAAGGGCGCGGATGGTCCGCTGCTGATTGTGGGTGTGGTTGGGGACAAGCTTGACGACGGCGTGAACAAGCCCGTTTTGCCGGAAGCGTTCGTGCCATACACGCTGGGGATGGGCGGCTTTACGCAACTGCTGGTGCGAACGGATGGTCCTCCGCTGGCGCTGCTGCACTCGATCGGAGTGGCGGTTGCGTCCGTCGATCGCGACCAGCAACTGGGCGGACAAGTGCGGGATCTGGAGCACTGGGTGAGCACACAACCGGAGTACGCGCAGGGGCAGCTTATATCGTGGCTCTTCGGCGGGTTTGCGGTGATGGCTCTGCTGCTGGCGGCGGTGGGGTTGTACAGCGTGGTGTCTTACACGGTAGCTCAGCGGACGAATGAGTTTGGGATCCGGCTGGCGTTGGGCGCGATGAGGAGCGACGTGCTGCGACTGGTGATCGCATCTTCGGCGGTGAGTGTGGGAATTGGCGGACTGCTGGGGGTCGTGGCGTCGCTGGTTGCGGGTCACGCGTTCGGCCATGTGCTGAGCGAGAGCGGAGCCAGCAGTATATTGCCGCTGGCGCTGGCGCTGCTTGTGCTGGCAGTCGCGGCTCTGATCGCGAGCGTGATTCCGGCGCGGCGTGCAACGCGGATCGAGCCACTTGAGGCTTTGCGATACGAGTAAATTTTGCTGTTTCGCGGCGGTGAACTGGCGCCGGTATCAGATATCCAGTGCCGGTGTCAGATATGCAGTAGTGGACGCTCATTCTCGTGAGAGAGCTGCGACACTCGCGCGAGAAAGTGTGGGAGGCGCTGACTGATCCGGCGCATCTGCGCGAGTGGGCTCGCGGGTAACCCTATTGGACGCCTCGTCGGGCCGGGCGCGATGAAGTTTGAAGGCTGGCAGCGATTGAGCGCGGAATATCCGAAACAGTTCGGCGCGGAAGCGCCGGGCTGGCCGCCGAGGCCGGGCAATCCTCGTGAGATTTCGGCTGGCGTGCAGCGCAGGATTAAAAGCCGAGGCCAGCCACCCAATACGCAGAGGCATGTTGGGTGGCAAGGCTTCGGTTTTTCTTACTTCCTGCTGGCAGGCGGGACGATGCCGTTCATGCGCAGGTATTCCACTATCTGGCCGTAGTGATCGTAGGAGTGAGCCACGACGTCAACAGCAAGCTGAAGGCGAGTGCTCTGCCGGAGTGGCACGGTCAATGGTTCAACCATATTTCCTTCATTGACAGCGGCCACGGCTCGATGCAGGGCTGCGAACGAGCCTTTGAGGTAAGTCATGATCTGCGCCTTGGATCGTACGGCATCAGGCCCAATTTCGGATTCCTGATCGGGGGTTGGAAGTTGGCCAAGCATATACGCCGCCATGCGATAGTTGTTGGCCGCGAGGTGCTTTACCTGCTGCGCGAAGGTTCGGACGCCGGTGAATTCACCTGCGGTAGGCGCAAAAGCATATTTCTGTTCCGGCATGGCATCGGCTGCGGGAACGACCTCGTTTTCAGTGTTGCTGATCCAGAAGTCGAGAGCCTGACTGACGGTGAACCTGGTTTGTGCCAGGGCAACGTGACTAACTACTGTGAAAAGCAGGCAAAACAGAATGCGAGAAAGCATCTTCATAATAGCTCCTTAAAAACCGGGTTTTCGACACACGAGAACTAACGCACGAGCGGAAACATGTACGGCTCAGTGCGCAGGGTGGCGTCGGATTTTCAGGAGCCTGGGGGGCCGCGATCGGTCTGAGGCGATCCGCTGGACAGCAGAATGATGGATGAGTTGAAAGGCAGCGAAACCTTGCCACCTGCATGGAGCAGCGGGCTCGGAATTTCGAACCTGTGGAGCTTCGCGAATTGAAATTGCGCGATGCTGCGCAAGCTGCACTGGCCGGGCAGCGATTTCAACGTATGGCCGCAAGCAGATCCTCTGACCGCCTTCTTTTCCGCCCTTTCCCGAGCACAAGCACGTTGCGTGTTGGGATGGAGAGATAGGCTCGCGGGCTCGGCAGCCCATCCGGTTGAGCAACCAAATGTGGAGGCGGCAAGCACCAGGATCAGAAGCCCGGAGGTGAAGGAAGCGTGGCGCACAGGATTCGGTTCTCTTAGACGCGGCTGTCGCGGAAGAGTTACCCGCGGTGGAATTTTCATGGTGACGGCGATTCGCGAGAGTAGTTAGTCGGCGACGGATAGCTGGTGGCGGACGTCGGCTCCGCGAACCCAGAAGATGACATCGGTCGCGATGTTGGTGGCGTGGTCGGCGATGCGCTCGAGGTTACGGGAGATAATGATGGCCTGGAGGGCCTGGGAGGCGCAGTCGGAGCGAGCCTGAATGACCCTGATCAAGTCGGCGTGGGCGACGCGGTTCATGCGGTCGATTTCGTCGTCCATGTCGAGGACAGATTTTGCGAGGGGAGCGTCTCCGTCAAGCAGCGACTGGAGCGAGGTGCGGATCATGCGAGCGGCGTAGGTCCCCATGCTGAGGATGTCGACGGGAAGGTCGATGGCGGAGTCATTGAGCAGGGTCAGGGTGCGGAGGGCGATGCTGGTGGCTTGGTCGCCGATGCGCTCGAGGTCTCCGTTGATTTTGATGACGGCGAGGATGAAGCGGAGGTCGATGGCCATCGGCTGCTCTTTGGCGAGGAGCTCGTATGCCATCTCATCGACTTCGCGGTGCTGGGTGTTGATGGCGGTCTCGTTTTCTCCCACGTATTGGCAGAGAGCGGCGTCGCGCTGAACGTAGGCCTCGACGGCTGCTTCCATGGTTTGCTGGGCGAGCGCGGCCATGGCGAGGAGCTTGTCCTTGAGAGCGGCCAGTTGCTGCTGGAAGTGGATTCTAGGCATGACTTCCCGTCAAGGGACGCGCGCTTCGCGCCATCGTGGCGCTGGCTTTCGCGGCCCTCCCTTTGGGGCGGAGCGGGAATTTCGGGGAGTGGGGCAAATTCTTCTCCTTTGTGCATTGTGCATCATGGATTGTTAAAGGGCGGCTAACTTTTGTTGGATGGGTGTCTAGATGGGAACGGTGCCTGCGTGCGCGGACACACGGAAAATATGGGCAGTCGAGAAACTGCAGGTTTATCCACTACGCTTCGAACTCGATCGCTCGAAATTTGCGCGCTTTGGGGCCCGGTTCGCCCCGATCGGGACGACAACAAAAAAAGCGTCGACAAGAAACAGGCGCTCAACGAAAACCATGTGCTCTGCGAAAAGAATGTGCTCTTAGATCAGTTTTTCTTCCGCGTGTTGGGTGGCTTCGTAGATCTGGTCGAAGGATTCGACGGCGTAGAGGACCTTTTGCATTTCGGAGACGAGGAACTGCTGGTCGAGGACCTGGTCGAGATTGAAGTCGCGTATTTCGGGGCCGCGGCCGGTCTTTGATCCTTCGATAACGTAGTTGGATTCGCCGTGCGAGGAGATGAGTCCGCTGCCGTAGAGTTTGATTTCGCCGTTCTGGCGAATGACGCCGAATTCGACGGTGAACCAGAAGAGGCGGCCCATGCGCTCGAGCTTGTCCTTGTCTCCGGACGGGATGGCGGCGCAGATGCGTCCGTAGTGCTCGAGGAAGTCGGCGAAGACTGGGTGGGCATGCATGGGGACGTGTCCGAAGACATCGTGGAAGATGTCGGGCTCGGGGGTGTATTCGAGCGAGTCGCGAGAGCGGAGCCAGGTAGTAGTAGGAAATTTGCGCGCGGCGAGCATTTCGAAGAAGGCGTCGGGCGGCAGGAATCCGCTGACCGGAGTGGCGTTCCAGCGGGTGCGCGGGCCGAGACGGCGGTTGACCTCGGCAAGATTGGGGATGGAGTCTTCGCGGAGCCCGATCTGGTCGAATCCGTCGAGGTATTCGGCACAGGCGTGGCCGGCGAGTTGGGGGATGCGGCGGCGGACGAGCTCGGCCCAGGTGGCGTGCTGCTCAGGGGAGTAGGCGGCCCAGTCCTGCTCGATGAGGAAGGGCTCGGCGACAGTGAGCTGGGCGGCTGGCGGGTTCATGGTTCGGCTCCGCAAAACTTATGAGGATTGCACCTGAGGATTGGATGTGTCAAACCAAGAGGCGTGAGCGGGAGAAGGGCCGTCTGCAAGTTGTACAAATGTATACCCTAAATTCAACGTATTACGAAAGTTCTCTTGAAAGAGTGACTTCAGGCGATTATCAACGGATCAGCGTACATAATGAGTTAGGCAAAACCCGCTGGTGTGCGGAATTCGAACGCGCTGCTGGAACTGGGCCCTGTTGTTATGAATCGCGGCGCGAAGCCTTAAGTAAGCAGGAGTCGCAGGCAAGGAGCGATTATGAGATCCATACGCGATGACAGCGGACAGATGCTGGTGCTGAGCGCGCTGTCGATGACGGTGCTGCTTGGTTTTATGGCGCTGGCTACGGATGTGGGGATGTTGTTCCACACGAAGAGGAATTTGCAAACGGCAGCGGATGCGGCCGCCACGGCGGCGGCGTTGAATGAGAGCTTTGGGTACTCTGCGACGGATGCAGCCACCGCTTCGGCAACGGCAAACGGATGGTCAACCACTCTCAAGACGAACCAGGCGCCCCCAACGTCGGTGACTTCGGCGACCCTTACAGTGAATACGCCGCCCTTGAGCGGGTTCCACAAGGGAAACGCCTTTAGCTATGTGGAGGTGTATCTCACCGCCCCGAATCCCACGTTCTTTATGAAGTTGTTCGGATTTGGATCAGAGAGTGTCACGGCGCGGGCAGTCGCGGGCACCCCTGGCGTTGCGAAGAACGATATGTGGCTGATGAACCCGACCGGCACCGACCTGACGTTACAAGGCAGTTCAACCATCGATGCGGCAGACGGAGCGGGAACAGCCGGCATCTACCTGAATTCGAGCAGCTCCACTACGATCAGCATTACCGGCAACTCCAATACGGTGACGGCCTCGGCAATCGATGCTGTGGGAAATACCACGGCCACGGTGAACGGAACCACGGTATATCCGAACTCTCCTCCGGAGAGCGATCCTTTTGGATCCAGGGTTACAAACGGCGAGCCGGACGTGACCAAAAATTGCACCGCCACAAACCCGAAATTAACAACGACGACACCCTACGACGCGGCGGGCGGTGTTGCGTGTTTCACCGGGAACAATGTAGATATCAGCGGGGACACCCTCGAAAACGGGACCTTTGTCTTTGAGAATGGCGTGACAGCAGCAGGGACGGGCGGCAACACGACGATCACCAACGGAACTATCGATGTCTACGGCGGACAGTTCACGCAGCTCTCCAGTTCGAACCTGAACATAACGGCGCCGACGACGGTGGGGCAGTGGAACGACGGAATTGCGATCCTGGTGCCGACCACAAATACAAGCTATACGCAGGGCGCGGCTTGCGATAAAAACAAGAACGACACCACCGACCTGATGGTCCAGTTTGGCAGCAGCAACCAAACGCTGGACGGAATGATTTATGCGCCGAACGCGACGCTGGAGCTGCACGACCAGGGAGGCGGCGGGGTGACTGCGACGGCCGTGGTCGCAGGAGCGCTTTGTTTGTCGCCTTCAACAGTGACGTTGCCGAGCTACAACGCTGCGCATCCAAGCACGACGCCGCTTACGTCAGTCGCGCTGGTGGAGTAAGAGGAGACAAATATGAATGACAAAAAAGCGTGGGGGCCAAGGTTGCTAGCCAGGCAGCGAAAGAGCGAGACGGGGCAGTCGCTGGTAGAGATCGCAGTGACGCTGCCGTTGATGATGGTGCTGCTGGTCGGGGGTGGCGAGATTGCGCGACTGGCCTATGAAGCGATTGAAGTAACGAACGCGGCGCATGCGGGAGTTCAGTACGGCGCGCAGTCCACGGCCACGCTGCAGGACTCTGCGGGAATCCAGGCGGCCGCGGCTGCCGACGCATCGGATATTCCGTCGCTTACCGCGACACCTTCGTTCGTGTTGGTCTGCGCGGATGGGACGGTTCCTGCCGATTCCGCCGGGCCGACGTTCTCGAATCAGGACTGCCACACGTCAGTGATAGAAGAGCTGCTGACGGTGACGACGACAGCGACCTTCGATCCGCTGATACATCTACCGGGTTTGCCGAAGACCTTTACGGTGAATGGGAGCGCGAAGCAGAAGGTTCTTTCCAACTAGGCAGGCGAGAGGTTAGCGATGCGCAGGATCAGTTTGAGGCGACGGGGATCGACCGCGACAAGGGCGAAAGCAGCCGGCCAAAGGCGGGGCTGGATGGGCTTCTGCAGCGAGGCAGGCGGTACGCTGGTTGAGACGGCACTGTCGGCGTCGATACTGCTCGCCGTGATGATGGGGTTATTCGAGATGTTTCTGGCGCTCTACAGCTACCATTACGTTTCCTATGCTGCGCGCGAGGGGAGCCGCTACGCCATTGTTCGCGGCTCGAAGTGCATCAATTTGCCGGATTGCGGGATCTCGTCAGACGATGTGCAGACGATGGTGCAGGGCCTCGGCTTTCCGGGGATCGATTCCACCTCTGTGGTGGTCACGACCACATGGTACAGCGCAAGTGCGGTCACGCCGACGACCTGGACAGTTTGCCCAAGCGTCTGCAACGCTCCGGGGAATCTCGTGAAAGTGAGTGTCTCCTACCCGTACCCGCTGACTCTCCCATTCATCAAAAAGATGACGCTCAGCCTGAGCAGCACGTCGGAGATGGCGATTTCGCAGTAGCGCAGACGAAGATAGACCGGATGGGGCGGCTCCGCCCTGTTCCTTCCCCACCAAGGCGCATTCTGCGCTGATTCGTTGATTTCGTTCGACTTACTCATCCTTGACCCAACCACGGTATTTCCCTTTACCCAACCACGGCATTTCCCTTTACCCAACCACGGCATTTCCCTTTTTGGGACGCTTGCCGGAAGCGCCCTGCGCAGTCGTGAGCGGTGACCAAAAATCACAAGATGATTACCCTTCGCCCGCGGCTTAAGTGGTTGAAAAACTGTGCATATCAGTTTTCTCCCGGCTGTTTGCGGGTCGCGAATAGCTCCTGCAAGTGACACAACGAATCGCAGTAATGCGCCACTAAAACTAAAGTTTGCTTGTTAAGCAGCCGATGGAACGATATCAAGAGGTCAGCTTCCACAGATGTTAGGGTCAGCTTCCACAGATGTTAACGAACCAAGGCGGTCTGGAGAGACTCGGTGAATTTCTGAGTTACCAGCCGCAAAAGAAAATCAGGAATCACGGCATTTAGCCTGAATTCCGCCGAATATTGCAGATTTGATTGCTTCATTGTGGGTACTTTCGAGCCTTGGTCGTCTTCTCTTCCCGGCGCGAGCTGTCCCCCGATGAATGCCCAGCGAGGAGCGACGATGAGATCGATTCGTGATGAGAGCGGACAAGCCCTGGTATTGACGGCAGCTTCCATGCTTGTGCTTATGGGTTTTCTGGCCTTTGCAACCGATGTGAGCGTGCTGTTCCACGACAGGCGGGAGATGCAGACCGCGGCAGATGCGGCGGCGGCAGCGGCCGCGGTAGAGCAGTTCGATGGCGGCACAGACGCGCAGATTACGGCGGCTGCGGATAACGCCTCGGCGAACAATGGATTCACGAATGGATCGAATGGAGTGACCGTTACGGTGCATAACCCGCCGACCAGCGGGTATCACCAGAGCGCGGATTATGTCGAAGTAGAGATTTCCCAAGTGTCGGTGCCCACGGTTTTCATGGGCCTGTTCGGTTCGAAGACGGTGAATCTGGCGGCGCGGGCGGTAGGCGGCTCTCCGGCGGCGAGCAAGAATTGCGTGTGGCTGGGAGCTACTTCGGGAACCGATCTAACGATGCAGGGCGCGGCGTCGATCAATGCGACCAATTGCGGCATCTACCTGAATTCGAACAGCTCGAATGCAGTGAACATTATCGGGGGCGCGGCTAGCGTAACTGCTGAGTACCTTGACACGGTAAGCAGCACCAAACCGCCCATCTCCGGGACGCCTGTGGTGACGAATGTAGCCCCGGTAAGCAATCCTTTCGGCGATACGATCTCGAACAACGAGCCAACCCCCTCGACCGCCTGCACAAACGCGAACACGACAACGACGGCGACCTTTTCAGGAAGCGTGGACGGGAGCGGTGGAGTCTGGTGCTTCAGCGCGGCCAACGTGAATATCAGCGGTGCGACTTTGAGCAACGGCACATTCGTCTTCGAGAATGGCCTGACCGTCGGCACGGGAGGCACGACGACGATCACGAACGGGACGGTGGACTTGTCCGGTGGTGCGCTCACGCAAAACTCCAATTCAAACTTCAACATTACCGCGCCGCAGGTGGTCGGCCAGTGGAACAACGGGATCGCGCTGCTCGTGCCGGAGACCAATACGACCTACACGCCGACGGGCAACACCGAGCTTCAGGTGCAGTTCGGCAGCAATAACGAGACGTTCGTCGGGTATATTTATGCGCCCAACGCGGAGGTGTACCTGCAGGACCATGGGGGCGGCATTACCGCGACCGGCCTGATTGTGAGTTCGTTGGACATCAAGTCCTCGACTGTATCAATTCCGAGCTATAACGCTCTCAACCCCGCGACGACGCCGCTTCGGGCTGTCTCGCTGGTGGAGTAAGGGGACGAATATGACCAGATCAGTTCTATTTCACGGATGGATGAAGGGAAAGCGCGGCGAGGCGGGGCAGTCGCTGGTGGAGATCGCCTTCTGCATTCCGATGCTTCTTCTGCTGTTGGTTGGTGGGGCGGAATTTGCCTGCCTGGGCTATTCGGCGATTGAAGTTTCCAACGCAGCCAAAGCCGCGGTGCAATATGGCGCGGAGGAAAGAGCCTACGTAGCAGACCAGACTGGCATGCAGAACGCGGTCACGAATGAGGTCGCGCAGGTGCCGGGTCTTTCGGCAGCAACGCTGAGCAGCGCGACGACGACCCTGACCTGCTCCGACGGCACGGTGCCGGCGGATGGGAACAGTGGAGGACCTTATTCGAATACGGACTGTTCCAGCTCTCATGCTGTGGAGACGCTGGCGGTAAAGACGACGGCGACTTTCACTCCGTGGATGCTCGTGAATCCGCTGCTGAAGGAATGCAACATCCCGACTTCGTTTACAGTGACAGGCTACGCGACACAGGTGGTGCTGCAGTGATCGGCCTAGGAGGAAGTATGAAGAGCAATTCATCTGATTCGATTTGCGCGGGCGGCGGTGTGAACGAGAAGGCGATGACGAAGCGTGAGCGCCTTTGCAGCGAACACGGCGGAGCGCTGGTGGAAACTGCGTTGTCCGGTGCGTTGCTGCTTTCGGTGGCGATCGGCATGATGCAGGTATTCCTCGCCCTGTACGGGTATCACTATGTTTCCTATGTGGCGCGAGAGGGCAGCCGGTGGGCGATGGTGCGCGGGTCGCAGTGTTCGGCCGACAGCCTGACCATGACGGGGTGCAATGCCACCTCCGACCAGATCCAGAGCTATGTTCAAGGGCTTAGTTTTCCGGGCATCGATTCCAGCAAGGTGACAGCTACGGCGACCTGGGAAGCGCCGAGTTCTACGACGCCTACGAGCTGGTCAGCCTGCAGTCCGATGTGCAATGCTCCTGGAGATCTTGTGGTTGTAAAAGTGAATTACGCCTTCCCGCTGAATATTCCGTTTGTGAGCAACACCAATCTGAATATGAGCAGCACGTCGCAGTTAGTGATTTCGCAGTAGGCCGTGGGGCGGCGAGACTGCTTCGTGCCGCCCCCGCAACTCATTTTCCGCTGAACGGTTGAGTTCGCGTCGAGGACCCAATCCTCGTGAAGTTCAGCTTTCCCTTTTCGGGACCTTTGCCAGATAACAGAGCGCTCTTGCTGGCGGATTTCCAGATGCGCGTACGTGACCGAAAATCCTACCATGGTTACCCTGATTGCGCGAACAAAAATGAAGAATATCCCATGTCTATCGGCCTTATCCCGGCGAATCGGGGTTGCCGGACGGCTCTGTAAGTCGCACAAATGAATAGCGGTAACTGAACCTCGCTACCTTGATGTGACTAAAGTTTGCTTGCATTTGATTCGGTGCAAAGATATCAAGAGGTCAGCGTCCCCCCGACGTGTATCGATCGAGGGTGGGCTGGAGCGGCTTTGGACGGTTCCCGAGTTCCGGCGCGCCAACGAAAGATACGGGAATTTTGACGGCACTTTGCTGGTTTCCTTTCACTTGCTGTCCATGCTCCGGACTTACCGTCGTCGGTGCGGGCTAGAGGACTCTGATTTCCGGCAAGGATGCCGTATGAATGGAGTGAGTATGAGATCCATGCGTGATGAGAGCGGACAGGCGCTGATACTGACAGCTACGTCGCTGCTTGTACTGATGGGGTTTTTGGCGCTGGCGACAGATGTGGGCATTCTGTTCCACGACCGGCGCGAGTTGCAAACGGCGGCGGACGGAGCGGCTGTGGCTGCGGCAATGGAATACCGCAATGGCGGCTCCGATGCACAAGCTACCGCATCAGCCGTTGCGGCAGCCACGTCGAACGGATTCACGGACAGCGCGAACGGAGTGACGGTTACGATCCATACTCCGCCTGTGACCGGATTTCACCAGAGCACCGGAAACGTTGAAGTGGATATTTCTCAGGCCGCCGTTCCTACGGTTTTCATGGGCCTGTTCGGTTCCAACACGGTGGACATATCGGCGCGCGCGGTGGCAACTTATATTGGCGTCAGCAAAAGCTGCATCTGGCTGGGGCATTCCACGGGGACTGATCTGACCATACGAGGCGCGGCCAAAATTATCGCGACCAACTGCGGGATATATCTGAATTCCACCTCAAGTGATTCGATTAAGACCACCGGCAACGGCAATACAATCGATTCGCCCTATATCGATACCCCGGGTGGCACGGTGGGTTCGGGCACACCGCAAGGTACGACGGTGTCAACCGGCACCGCTCCGCAAGACAACCCTTTCAACACGATTACCGGCGGCAACACGGTTACAGATGGAGAGCCGAATGCGGCGACCGCCTGCACACCTTCCAATACCACGTCGACGGCTTTGACGCCGACGCCGGGCAAATTTTCTGGGACGATCGACCTTGACCCCAGCGGAACCACCAGCACAACCGTTCACTGCTTCTCCGACGCGAACGTGGATGTCAGCGGGGCCACGCTGAGCAACGGGGTTTTTGTCTTTGAGAACGGTGTGAAGATCGGGACAAATAGCACCTTCACAATGACTAACGCGACGCTGGACCTTGACCAGGGAGTATTCAACGAAGGATCCCAATCGATTTTCGACATCACTGCGCCCAAAATTCCGGTTACTGTGACGCCGAAACAGTGGAACAACGGGATTGCGGTGCTGGTGCCGCCGACAAATACGACCTATAGCTTTACCGCGTGCAACCCAAACCCGAACGATACCCAAGAGCTCATGATCCAGTTCGGCAGCGCCAATCAGACGTTCTCCGGATACATCTATGCGCCGAACGCGACGGTAACTCTGCACGATCAGGGAGGCGGGACCACAGCCGCGGGACTGGTTGCAGCGAGCCTTTGTGACTTGTCCGGGAACATAGATATCACCGGCTTTAACGCCCTGAACCCGACAACCTCGCCGCTGACCGCAGTCACGCTGGTGGAGTAAGGGGAGATATGAAGAGACGATTTCAATTTCGCGGATTGAAACGGGGCGATGCAGGTCAGTCGCTGGTGGAAATTGCCTTGACGATGCCGCTGCTTGTGCTGCTGCTGGCCGGCGGGGCTGAGTTCGCATGCCTGGCCTATTCGGCCATTGAGGTCAGCAACGCAGCGAAAGCGGCGGTCCAATACGGCGGCCAAAATGGCGCGACGGCTACCGATAATTCCGGAGCACAGAGCGGAATGCAGAACGCGATCAACAGCGAGATCACGACTGTGCCGGGTCTTTCGGCAGTAACCCTGAACAGCGTGACTACGACCCTTACCTGCGCAGACGGAACCGTGCCGGCGGACGGGAATACCGGCGGACCTTACTCGAATACAGATTGCGTCACCTCCGGTGGCGCCACAGAGACACTGGCAGTAACGACTACGGCGACATTCACTCCCTGGATGCTTGTGAATCCGCTGCTGAAGGTTTGCGGTATTCCGACTTCGTTTACGTTGACGGGCAAAGCGACACAGGTGGTGCTGCAGTGAGTGAACAAGGAGAAGATATGAAGACGATTTCATCCGATGGGGGCGTCACGAAAGTGAAGACCATGCGGAAACGCCTTTGCAGCGAATGCGGCGGAGCTATGGTGGAGACGGCGATCTCTGCTTCCATCCTGCTCACCGTGGTGCTTGGCCTGATGCAGGGGTTTTTGGCCCTGTATGGATACCACTACGTTTCCTATGCAGCGCGGGAAGCCAGCCGGTGGGCGATGGTCCGCGGGTCAAGTTGTCACCTTAACAGCGCAACTATGACGGATTGCGGTGCGAGCCAGGACAACATTCAGACCTATGTGCAGGGCCTTGGTTTTCCGGGAATCGATTCGAGCAAAGTTACGGTGACCGCTAGCTGGGCCGTACCCACGGCAACAACGCCAACCAGCTGGACGTCATGCGCACCCTGCAACGACCCCCAAGATATGGTGACAGTGAAGGTGAATTACGCCTTCCCGTTTAATATCCCGTTTTTGAGCAACACCACAGTGAATATGAGCAGCACGTCCTCGATGGTGATTTCGCAGTAGATCGAGAGGGGCAGTTTTGGGTGGAGATACACCTCCAACAAGGGGCGGACGAACCACCATTTAAACTGCTCATATGAAATCGTTGGTTCTCGATGGGAAGGCCTACGCAAAGGAGCTCGAAGCCGAGCTCCAGGCGAGGGTAGAAAAGCTCAAGCAAAAGGCCGACAATCCCAACCCGCCCATATTGGCTACCATTCTCGTGGGCGCCGACCCCGCCTCCGCCACCTACGTCAAGATGAAGGGCAACGCCTGCCGCCGAGTCGGCATGGAATCGCTAAGTGTTGCACTCCCCGAGGAGACCACGACACAGCAGCTCCTGGCTCAGATCGACCAGCTCAACACGAACTCGCGGGTTCGCGGCATCCTGCTTCAGCATCCCGCCCCCAAGCAGATTGACGAGCGCGCCTGCTTCGACCGCATCGCTCTCGAAAAGGACGTAGATGGAGTCACCAGCCTGGGTTTCGGCCGCATGGCCATGGGCGAGGCCGCCTACGGCTCCGCCACACCTGCCGGAATCATGCGCCTGCTGCGCCGGTATGGCATCGAAATCCAGGGCAGGGAAGCCGTTGTCGTCGGCCGCAGCGCGATCCTGGGCAAGCCGATGGCGATGATGCTCCTCGCTGCCAACGCCACAGTGACCATCTGCCACTCGCGCACGAAAAATCTGCCCGAAATCGTCAGCCGCGCGGAGATTCTCGTCGGTGCGGTAGGACGCCCCGAATTCATCAAGGCCGATTGGATAGGCGATGGGGCCGTCGTGATCGACGCCGGATATCACCCTGGCGGAGTGGGAGACATAGAACTGGGGCCAGTCATCGACCGCTGCGCCGCCTACACGCCCGTTCCCGGCGGAGTGGGCCCGATGACGATTGCAACCCTCATTGCGCAAACAGTGGAAGCCGCCGAGAGCGCGCTGCGGTAGAGAAGCAAATCAGAGCCGGCTGAAGCAGCCCGGTCCCAATCTTCAAAGCACCGTTACGACAAATTCCGGATTGCATCCCATATATAGAAGCCGAGGATGCAGGCGGACAAAACGCTGGTCGCGGTGATGGCGACACGCACGTACGGCTGAATCTTCTGCACCTTTAGAAGAATTGCATTCTGTTGTTGTTCGTGATGACTGCCCGCGTTATCGAGAAAGAGTTGGTCCTCCTCGTAACGGGTAAGCGTTCCGCGATAGCCGAGAAGGATGAGCAGGATTGCTGCAACTCCGGCCCATACGATCCACAGTACTGGCATGGCGCTCATAAAGCACCTCAGGGTTCGAATTTGAGCCGGCTCCAGATACGAGCAAGTCCGGTCTGGCTGGGCTCGGGTAGAGGGGCCGTCCCAAAGCATGATAGTCCCCTATTTCAGGAATTGAACAGCGGATTTTTCATATCGCGCAAGTTACATGGCAACCTCGCCGGAATGAAATGATTCCATCACTGCATATCGGCTAACGGGGGAACTTAAGATGCGCGGGCCTCACAAAATATGGAGCGAATTGACGGTACTGTGTTTTACCGCGCTGGCCAGTTGCGTTGCGCTCTTTTGGCTCGCAGGCTGCACCGGCCCTCAATCCGACCAGCAGATAAAGCAGAATGCTGCGCGAACCACCGAGCAGGTGAGAGCCGAAGCCAAACAAGCGGCCGCGGAAGCCAAAGTTGCTGCGGCCAACGCCAGACGCGAGGCGAAGGATATTGCCGCTGGTGTCAGGGAAGGCGTTCACAACAACCCCAGCGACGCCGACCACTCTCGCTCCGTCGACATCAATTCGGCCAGCCAGGCGCGTTTAACCACGCTGCCCGGCATCAGCGCCGCCCGCGCCCGCCGCATCATCAACAACCGGCCCTACGACGCCCCGCGCGACCTTGTCCGCAAAGGCGTGCTTACGCAGGCCGAATACGACCGTATCTCCGACGACATTGTCGCCGGAAATGATTGACTCTGCTGGCTGAATCGGAACCTCAGTCATCGCATCCAATGATTTGTGCCTTGTTTCGCCGTCCCACCGGCGATACACTTAAGGCAGCAGCTTCCCACGTTTCAGGAGACGACATATGGCAACCGCCGCACCCGAAATCGCCCAGGTCAAATCGACCCCCCTCACCCTCACCAATCCGGCAGTAGCCAAGGTGCGCGAGATCATGGCGACGCAGGATCCGCTGCCTGCCGGTCTTCGCATCGGCGTAGTCGGCGGAGGATGCTCCGGCTTTCAATATTCCATGTCCTTTGAGAACGCCTCGGGGATGATGGACAAGGTCCTCAATTTCGACGGGCTCAAGGTCTTCGTCGACGCGACTTCGTTGATGTACCTCAACGGCTGCGTTGTCGATTATGTCGAAACGCTCGAAGCGGCCGGCTTCAAATTCGAGAACCCAACCGTAAAGAGCACCTGCGGCTGCGGCTCGTCGTTTAGCGTTTAAACACCATCTAAGTCGGGATCACGATGGCCCTCTGCGGAGGGCCATTTTCATTGCTGCTGATTCGGAATTGTCTGATTGCTGGTCCCCATTCCTGCGGACGGCGTCGTCGTGGATCCAGTCTGCGACGGGGAACCAGGCTGCGAGGTGGAAGAACCGATTACCCCGCCGGTCGCATTCACGGGCTGAGTGGTGCCGGCAGCGAGACCGCCCCCTTGCAGCAACTGCTCTTCCAGCGGGTTGTAAACAAACTCCCACTGGTTGTAGTGCTTCTGCTTTTTGTAATCGATCAGCGAGGCCTTGGTAAGGGGTACGCCCACGCCAACAATAGGACCGCCGCCGAAAGTTGGCCCGGTGCTGGTTGCGGCGCTCAGCGTCCCAAACGGGCTCGAAGCAGTGCCCGCTGGAGTTGTTCCAGAAGGTGTGGGAGGGGCGGGGGGCGCACCAGTAATCGATACCGATGGATTATTCGCCGCGTTTTCAACCGAGACAGAACCGTCTCCGGAATCACTCGAATCCGAGTTGTATTGTGTGTTGTCAGATGTGTCCACCGTAGTTGTTCCAAACGGGGTTGAGTCAGCCGACGTGGCCGAGGCAGACGTGGCTCCCGCAGGCGCAGCGGGAGTTCCCGCGACCGCTATAGCCGCGCCCGGCATGCCCGCAATTCCGATCAGCGGCTGGCCAAACAGTCCCATCGGTGGCACCTTGGCCTCGCCTAGATGAATCAGACGCCAGTCGTCTTTTCCGGTCAGCGGATCCTTGTACCGCTTGCGCAGGAAACGAATATTGTTGGTGCTGATCAACTGGTCGATGGTCGTCGGATAAGCGCCGAATTTTTTGTAGTAGAGCCGGATTGCGTGCTTATACTGCTCGCCTCGATGCACCAGCTCGAGCTCCTTGTCGCGCTGAATTGACCGGGCCATCTGGGGCGCGGCAACCGCCAGCCCGATGAGAAGCAGCATCACCAGAAACAGCACGGCCAAAAGAATAAACCCGTCCTCCGACTGAGAATGTCGATCGACTTGGCGAGGCTTCATCATCAGTTCTGAACCAGCTGCAGTGTCTGTGTGTCGTTATATGGGATGTCCTGGACCTGAATGGAGAATGGAGCAATCTGCAGGATCTTGTAGCGATGGTCCACCACGTCCCCCATGGCTGCAATGAAGATGTCATCGCCGTGCAGCAGGAAAGCTTTCCGCTCGCCGCCCGCATGCGCCTCGTATCCGAAAAACTTCAGGTCAATTGGAGGTGGCGGGGGTGGCGCCTGCGCCACAGCGATCTCTTGAGGGCTCGGCCGCACCGGCGCCTTCGGCGCTTCGATCACCGGGGCCGATTCCATCGAGAAGATGTTCCGCCCCTTTCCCGCATATTTCAGCGACTCGGCGGCGGCCATCCACTCCGGGTGCAGCGTCGGATCCAACCCCGCCATTGATCCTGAAACCTTTGTCGCCTCATGCGCTCCTGCGAGCGGAAGGGCCGGTGCTGTCACTGCCGGTCCGGTGGTAGCAGGAGAAGCAGGAGAAGTCCGGGCGATGGTCGGCGGCAGGGGAGCGGGAGGGGTGCCGGATCCAAATGCTGCAAACAAGGCGCGCAGCACCAGGAACAAAACCACCACGCCGAGAATGACGGCGATCGCCACCTTCCTCCGGTCTTCAGAGCCGATCTTGAGCGCCATCAGCGGACCTCCTGCGGGGCCGGTTGAGCCACAGCCGTTGCCGGCTCTGCCGTCGCGACCGGTACATCGCTAGCGCCTGCCTGCAAATACGCCGACAAACGCAACCGGAGATTGACCAGCCCACCCTGCTGCCCGGTAAACGTAAGCCCGTCGATGATGAAGAACACGTGATTCTTGTCGCGCTCAAGATCATTGATGAAGTGCATCATCGGCGTATAGTCGCCGCTCAGGCTCGCGTCGATGCGGACCTCCGTCAACCCGTTAATTGCGGGCGAAGGCGCATACCGAGTATTCGATAACCGCACCTGGTTCTTCACTGCCGCCGACCCCAGCTGCTCGGCTATGGTTGAATAATTCGGCGCAATCCGCGAGTCGTAAAAGTGCGCCGCCCCGTCGCGTGCCTCATTGACCTTCTGCGGCAATCCCTCGAGGTGCGCCATCTCCGCATGCAGCTGCACGTAGCGAATCTGCTGTTGCTGGTAGCTCGCCGAGTCAGCCGCGCCTGCGGCATGCGCCGCCAAAACGGCCTTCACCCCAAGCACCAGAACCAGCGCCATCAGCGCCACAGCCACTGCGAGATGCAGATTCAAAACCGTAAACCAGCGGCGGGATTCTCTCATTTCGCCTCCGGCTTCTTCGCCACACTTTTCGTATTTTTCCGGCGGTGATGCGCCGTCAACTTTCCATTTTTCGACGCAGATTTGGTGGCTGTTTTCGCCTTGGCCGCGCCAGCCCCTTCATCCGCGGTCAGCGGGCGGTAATCCGCGAGAATGTCAAAGTTCACCACCGTCGCATCCGAAACCGGTTGAACTCCCGCGTTCTCACCTCCGGAGCCCTGCGCCTGCGTTTCGCCCGCCAGGCGAGTGTTTGCAAAGTGTCGCGACTTCTCCAGATTTTGCACCAGCTCGATCGCACGGTTGCGCGCCCCGCTTACCCGTAAATGGATTTCCACTTGCCCGCTCTTCGTAATTGCCGGATCAAGGCTCAGCACCTGCACGCCTCCCGGCAACACCGTCTCCAGATCGGTCATCGTCGCCGTCCACGAGAACGCCTTCTGGCGAAAGAGACTGTTCAGATAATCCGACTGCTCCAGCACGGCCGCATTCTGCGGCTGCCGCATCAGCGAGACGTAGCTCTGCTGCTGATGTTCGAGCGTCTGCACATGGTTCTCAACTGCGTCCACCCGCCCGGTGGCTGCGTTTGCCTTTTCCTGCTCTGTCCTCAGCAGCAGAAACAGCGGAATTGCCACCGCAACCAGCGCCAGCATAATCAGGCGCAGCCGCTTCAGCACCGATCGCAAATCGACGTAGGGCTGGCTTGCGAGATTGAGCGTAATCTTCATCAGCTTGCCAGCGCCCCTGTAACTCCCCCGGCCAAACCTTTCGGCATCGCGCTTACTGCTCCCGTTGCGGAGGCCGGGACAAGATCGCGCACCATCCGCATTCCGTCTTCCGTCGCTGCCCCGAGCATGGCGACAAACGCTTCGGCGCCGCCTGGTCCGGCGTAATAAAGAGTTTCGGGAGCGGCGTGCATAGTGTCCTCAAAATACGCCGAAGCTACTGAGACCGCCTGCGCCAGCTCTTCCCGCTGCGCCGCCTCGTTCGCCGGAAGCTCCAGCGTGCGGTGCAGCAGCAGCTCATCGCCGTTGGTAATCGCTGTGGTGAGAGAAAGCCCGCTGCGGTTCACGACCAGCGCCGCCTCGCCCGAGCCAAGCGACGCCAGAGAAGCCAGCGTGGAGGGAAGAATCACTCCCGGCTCATATCCCGCTGCGCGCACTACGGCTTCGAACTCAGCGCGAACAGATGCAGGCATTACCGTAACCAGGACCCGCAACTGCCCGTGGCCCTGACCCTGACGTATCACCTGATAGCTGACGGCCGCATCGTCCACCTCAAATGGAGCCAACTTGCGCAGCCGGAAGCGCACAATCGGCAACGCTTCCTGCGGCTTCGAGGGCAGCGAATCGAAATCCAGAATCAATACCCGCACCGCCGCATCCGGAATTACAAGGGTAAGCGGCTTTTCCCGCGCGCCCACCTCTTCCAGCGCTTTCCGAAGCGCCGTGCTCACCGCAGCCGAGTCGGTCAGATTGGCCTCCGCCAGGCCCGGGCGGACTACGCCAGCCGCGAGCGGGACAAACGCCATCGTCGCCTTTCCGCCGCTTTCCGCGCGCGCGGCGACCACGCCCTCAGGCGTAATTTCGCACGCCAGCGCAGGCCGCAGGCTGCTGTCCGATGAAAGGATGCGGAGAGGAAGTGCCACTAGCGCGAAGCCTCGATGAAGGTAACCTTGTTGATTTCTTTCAGCGTCGTCAAACCCCGCCGCACACGGTCAATCGCCGACTCGCGGAGGAACTGCATTCCCTCCTGCTGCGCCAGCTTGCGGACTTCGGAACTCGGCTTCTTCTCAAGAATAATTTCACGAATCGGGTCCGTCAGGTCCAGCAGCTCATGGATCGCCGTTCGCCCACGATATCCCGTACCGCCGCATTCAATGCAGCCGGCGCCCTCGCGAAACTCAAAGGTCCGCCATTGTGCCGGATCGAGCCCGCTCGCCCGCAGCGCATCATCGTCATAGCGCACCGTGCGCACGCAATATTCGCAGACCGTTCGCACCAGCCGCTGCGCAAGAATGCAGTTCAGGGCAGAGACAAAGTTGTAAGCCTCAACCCCCATATTCAAAAAGCGCCCGAGGACGTCCACCACGTTGTTCGCGTGAACCGTGGTGAAAACCAGATGCCCGGTCAGGGCGGAGTTGATGGCAATCTGCGCCGTCTCCTGATCGCGGATTTCTCCCACCAGAATCTTGTCCGGATCGTGCCGCAGAATCGAGCGCAGTCCGCGCGCGAAGGTCAAACCCTTCTTCTCATTCACCGGAATTTGGGTAATGCCGCGAATCTGATATTCCACCGGGTCTTCAATGGTGATGATCTTGTCCTCGTCGCTTTTGATTTCGTTGAGCGCCGCGTAGAGTGTCGTCGTCTTCCCCGATCCCGTGGGTCCAGTCACCAACACCATCCCATAGGGCTCGCGAATATACCGCCGGAACCGCCGCAAATCGTCGTCGTGAAATCCCACAACGTCCAGCGTCAGATTGCGGAACTTCTCGCTCATCGACTCCTTGTCGAGCACACGCAGCACGGCATTTTCGCCATGCACCGTGGGCATGATCGACACGCGAAAATCGATCAGCCTCCCCTTGTAGCGCACGCGGAAGCGTCCGTCCTGCGGAACGCGCCGCTCAGCGATATCCAACTCGCTCATGACCTTGATGCGCGACAGGATAGTGGAGTGATGCTCGCGCGCGATCGCAGCCATCGCAAGTTGCAGCACGCCGTCAATGCGGTACTTCACCACCAGCGAATCGTCATTTGTCTCAATGTGAATGTCCGAAGCGCGGCGCTCGAGGGCGGTGAAAATCGTCGTGTCCACCAGCCGGATAATCGGGCTGATGTCCTCCTCCGAAGTGAGTTTTTCGATCGAGATCGTCTCGTCAGTGTTGTCCTCGGACGAGACCACGTCGAACGTCATTCCCTCCGAAGCCTCATCGAGCACCCGCTGCGACTGCTCTGTCTTTTTCAGCAGATCGGTAATCTGCGTCAGCGTCGCGACTCGCGTCGAGATTCGCCTGCCGAGCAGGCCTGCGATCTCGTCCATCACCATCAACCGGCTCGGATCGCTCACCGCAATTACCAGCCGATCATCGTGCTGCTCCAACGGAACGAAGTTGTACCGGAACATCATGTCGACCGGAACACTCTTGAAGAGCTCATGCTCTATGCGAAAGTTTTTGAGGTCGACGAATTCCGAGCGATACCGCCGCGCCAGCGCCATTGCGCGCTCCGTCTCGTCCTGCTCCGTCGGCAATGTCAATACAGGTGCCTGTGCCATAAAACTCCTACTTAGCGAAAATTACTCGCGTTCGCCATCGAAAACAGCGGCAGATACAGCGCAATCAGAATCACCACCACCATGCAGCCCATCACAATCAGAATCGCCGGCTCGATCAGCGACATCGCTGCAGTCAATGCAGTCTGCACATCCTCCTCAAAAAATTCCGCCACCGAATTCAGCATTTGCGGCAATGCGCCCGTCGATTCGCCTACTTCGATCATTTCCGTCGATAAGGCCGGGAACACTTTTGTGCCCTGCAGGCTGGTTGAGAGCCCTTTCCCTTCGCGCACGCTGCCCACAGAAGAGAAGACGGCCTGTGAGATGCGCCTGCTCGAAATCGAGCGCGCCGCCGTCTCGAGCGACGGAACCAGCGGCAGACCGCCCGTTAGCAGCGTCGAAAGGGTGCGCGAAAACAGCGCCACCTGGTATTTGAGCCAGATATTTCCAAACAGCGGAAGCTTGATACGAACGCCGTCGATGCGATCGGAACCTGCTTCAGTCTTGCTCCAGCGATAGATCAAATAGACAATCAAAGCCAGCGCCGGCAGCGCATAGAGCACATATTTCTGCGCAAAGTTGCCCACCGCCAGCAGCCACAACGTAAGCGCAGGCAGTTTGCTGCCGATCTGGTCATATAGCTGCGCGAATCGGGGGACCACAAACGAGATCAGAAAAATGAACAACGAAAAAACCAGCACAATCAGCACCGCCGGATAAATGAGCGAGGCAGTAAGCTTCTTGCGGAAAGTCAGCGAAATCCGCTGAAACGACAGAAACCGCCCGAGCACTTCTTCAAGGTTTCCGCTTCGCTCCCCGGCCAGCAGAGTCGTCGTATAAATCACAGGAAATCCGCCCTGAGCTTCAAACGCCGATGAGATCGACTCGCCCGTGCGCACCCGAGCCGCCACGTTCTGGAGTTGGCCGGCAAAATTGGCGTTCTTCTGGCTCTTCGCCAGCATTTCCAGCGAGCCCAGAATTGGCAATCCGGCGCGGACGAGCGTAAGAAATTGCTGATTGAAGATGAGGAATGTTTCCAGCTTCGTCTTCTTCTTGCCGCTGCCCGCAAAACCACGCGCCTTGACCGAATAGATGTAGTACCCGGCTTGGGTAAAGCGCTGACGCAGTTCCTCCGCTGAAGCGGCAGAATGCACCTGCTCCTGGACACGGCCGCGTTCATCCGCCAGTTTGATTACAAATTCTGCCATTCGACGCTATTTTCAGGTTACCAGTTCCTGCAAGAGAATAGACGCTGCGCGAGCCTATACCGTTCATGCCTGATAACCGTCTAAATCGGGCAAAAGAGAATTACTTTCGCGCCAGCTTACCCAGATCGAGCTTGGCAATTCGCCCCTGCGGACCGACCACCCAGGGCAGGCTCAGAGCATTCCAGTTTCCGTCATCGAGCGGAGCCCAGGTCTTCCCCTCGTCGTAGCTGATGTCGGACCCGTTCGTCCCTGCCGCAATCCATGCTTTGGCGCTGGAATCCCATGCAATGGCGGAACGGTAACCGCGGGGAGGCTTCGTGGCGGCGGTCCACCGCTGGCCGCCGTCGGAGGTCCAGGCTGCCGTTCCGGCGGGGTCGTTTGGTCTGGTGTAGTCACCGCCGACGGCAATGCCGTGATTCTCGTCGCGAAAAGCGAGCGAAAAGATGCCGGAAGACGCTGAGCCACCGGCAGTAGGGACCTGCGTTTTCTGCCACACATCGTATTGCGCGGGAGAGTTATGTTCGGGACAATCGTCGGAACAAGCCACTATTCCCATCGACCTGTAGAAATATGCGCCAGCTTTACCTCCGGATCCAAAAAGCGGTTCGAAGACCGTTCCAACACCGAGACTGAGAGAGGAGTTGCTTGCAGCGAATGCACTCTGCAGAGCAGATTCAGCTTGGGGAGACCTGCCGTGTTCCAGCAGCCAATGCAATCCGCCATCTTCAGTGTGCCATAGCTGAAACTCATGCTGAACCGGGTCGCCTAGCATGTAACAGGTGTTCAAATCGAAGCATTGAAACGCATCCCAGAATCCACCCTTATCCGGGTTGGTAAACAACAGCGTCCAGTGCGAACACCCGTCTGTCGTCTTGTAAATGCGGGACTGCTCGCCCGGGCCGGAAGACATTACCATCGCCGTGTTCTCGTCCCAGGCCCAGACGCCTCGAAAATCCAGCTTCTCCGCGCCCGGAGGCATCGCGCACCGCTGCCACATGTAGCCGCCATCTTCGGTGCGCAAAACCGTCCCATCCGTGCCGCTGGCCCACGCTACACCGCCGCCGACCGAATGGATTCCGCGCAGCCCCGCCGTGGTCCCGCTCATTTGCATAACCCATGGGCCTGAGCGCGTCTCCTGCCCGCGAAGCAAACATCCGCCGGCCAGAATGGCAAGCAACAGCAGAAAACTCCCGCAGCGCGACCACGCCAGGATTTTTCATGAAGAAATATTATTCAGACGGGTGGCATTCCGTCGATGACCCGCACTCCCGTTGGAGGCGCAAATGCAAATGCCGAATCCGGAGCCGCCGCGTTCGGCTTCTCGTCGGAAAATTCAAAGGAGTTGCGAATCCCGTCCGTCTCCTCGATCTGCATCTGCTCGATTACGCCCGTAGCGGTCGCAGTGATGCTGAACGAGGCGACACGTTTTTCCAGTCCTCGCGGAACGCCCGTCAGGGTATACATTCCATTACTCGCGGGCGCGATTGCCAGTCCGGTAAGTTCTTTCGCGAGCTTCGTGTGTCCGAGCAACAGCCGCAGCGGCGAACGCAGATCATCGAGTTCCTTCACCGGAACCCGCTGAGCCGTTGTATCTCCCGGTGAGTAGAAATAGCCGTTGTGCCCGTCGAGCACGAACAGCTTTCCTGCAGGTTGCGAATAAGTCCAGCGCATCCGCCCCGGCTTCTTCAGAAGCAGCACTCCAGCCTCGCGGCGGTTCATGCCCACGCCGTCGTATTTCTGCGTGAAGTTGACCTCGAGCGACCGCAGCGAGTCGTAATGGCGGTCGATGCGCGCCGCCAACTCATTTGCCGAGAGACTCTGACATTGGGCCGCGCAGGAAAAGAGCGCCAACAGCAGTAGTCCCGAATTCGCGACCACCCGTCTCGCAATTGTTTGAAACCGCTTTTTCACTGCACCCGAGTGGTGCAGTTCGTCCCGCCCGTCGGATCGGACTTGATCTCACCCGTCATATCGATGCAAAAGCCGCGATGGCCGGTCTTGCCCACTGCCTGCGGCACAGCAACTGCCTCGTAGCTCGTGTACATGTCCTGGTTATTTACCGTCTGCTTTGTACAGTTGACGATGCTGAATGCGTATCCGGACTTTTGACCCGAAGCGAGATCAGGCTGCAAGAGCTGCGCAGATTGCGGGCTGGGAGCCCCAGCGGCAGCATCGCCGCCCAGCTCCGACAGTGAGCACGCAAAACCATTCGCCCCATAATTTGTCTGGTATTGAATCTGCGCTTCGTAAATGGCATGCAGCGACTGCATTGCGGAAAGCTCATTGGCCTGGCTTTTCAGGTTCAGCATGTTGGGGATTGCGATCAGCATGAGAATAAGCATGATGGAGATCACGATCAGAAGCTCCATCAAGGTAAAGCCCTCTTCGCGCGATGGGCGCCGCTTTCGGGCAAGTGCAAACATCATTGATTTCATGATCCGATTCCAATCCTGAGAACGGCCTTCAAACGAGAACGGCCTTCAATCGCAATCCTAAAGGATGAAGACGCAGGAGGCCAGCGTCGCGCTCAGACCGCGTTAATACCGCCGCAGCATTCCCAGCACCTTGCCCTGGATTGCCACCTGCGCCGCAGGAACATATATCGGGTCCATCTCCGCGTTTGACGGCTGCAGCCGCACCACCGCGCCTTCCATGTAATACCGCTTCAATGTGGTCTCCGCGCCGCGAACCAGCGCCACCACAATTTCTCCCTCACGCGCCGCGGATGTGCGCTCCACCAGCACATAATCGCCATCCACGATATGCTCGTCGCGCATCGAGTCCCCGCGCACTTGCAGCGCAAATACATCCCGGCTGCCCACGATGTCGCCCAGCGAGATCGTCTCCGAAGTCTCCATCGCCTCCACCGGCAGTCCAGCGGCAATACGCCCTGCCAGCGGCAGGCGTTCTCCCGGCCTCGACTTCGGCTTCGGCGGCAGCACGTCAATCGAGCGGCTGCGGTTATGCGTCCGCTGCAACAGTCCTTTATTGTGGAGGTTTGTGATGTGTTTATGCACTGTGGCCAGCGATCTCAGTCCCAGCCCGTGCGCGATCTCGTCATAGGAGGGCGAGTAGCCGCTGCGCTGGGTGAATGCAGAGATAAAGTCCAGCACCTCTTTTTGCCGGCGCGTGATAGCCATGCCGAATTATAGCGAATAAAAGGCGAATTGCTGGCAGTTTATTTTCGTCATAGGTCCGCGCGATTCCCGATTCAGAACGCGCCCGCCACGGCGTTCCACTCCCGAATTGCAATCGATTTTCCGTTCATTCTGATCTTGTGTCCGGTTCTGCTACAGGAGATGGTTGCTCCAGCAACAGCGCGGAGAGCAAATGCGGTTTCTCATAGCGGAAGACAATCAGGCGTTAAGCATGTTTCTGCGGCGGGCGCTCGAAGCCGACGGCCACGAGGTCAGGCTCGCCGCCGATGGACTGGAAGCGGTAGACAGTTTCATGGAAGAGTCTCCCGATCTGGCTATTCTCGACCTCAGCCTTCCGCGTCTGGACGGAACCGAGGTGCTCCGCCGTCTTCGCTCCGTGACTGAAGATCTTCCTGTTCTCATCCTGAGCGCACGGAACGAAATGGGCACGCGCCTGCGATGTCTCGATCTGGGCGCCGACGATTGCTTGGCCAAGCCGTTTGCGATGGCCGAGCTGCGCGCCCGCATCCGCGTGCTTCTGCGGCGCAGGCGCGATCAAAATGTGCTCCTGCGGCATGGATCGCTTGAGGTGAACCGCGTCGAGCGCGCGGTGAGCTGCCAGGGCCGCGCCGTCATTCTCACCGGCAAGGAATTTGCTCTGCTCGAATACCTGCTCCTCCATCGCGGACGCGCCGTCTCGCGCGCTACCCTGCTCGAACAGGTCTGGAAGATGGAGCCTGAGGCCAGCAGCAACATCGTGGATGTGTACGTGAACTATCTTCGCCGCAAGCTGGGCAATGCAGGAGAAGCTCCGCCCATCCAGACCATTCGCGGCCAGGGCTACGCAATCGGGCTACGCGCATGAACTGGCATCGCAGCACCCGGACGAAGAACGCAACGTCATTACCGGCTTTTCTCAAGGAGAACACTATGGCAACTTCGGCGCCAACTCCCGCTCTGCGGACCACTCAAGCAGTCGCGCGAACCGCGATCCTGGCCAGCGCCGACCAATCCTTTCGCCAGCGAGTGCGCGACGCCCTCACCGGACTGCGCTGGCAGGTCCGTGAAGCTTCTGGAGGCGCCGAAGCCCTGGCTTATCTCGACTCCGCTCCGGCTGAAACTCTGATCCTCGACACGTGGCTGCCCGATCTTGAGATTCAGGAGTTCATCGCCGAATTTGAGAAGCTGCACCCCTCGGTCGATCTGGTCACTGTCGACGACCTGCCGGGGCGTCGGGATAGCTTTCGCAGCCCGCGCCGTAATGAGGTGCTCTTCGCGCTGCGTCGCGGACAGGATTCCGACTCAGCGGCGCGACCAGGAGCGTCCGGCGACGAGCGCGGTGCCGCGCCACCCGCCGCTAAAACCCTCGCGTTGACAAAAGAGGAACAGGCATTGAGCGACGCCAACAGCGCGCGCAGCCGCGCGGCTTCGGCAAATGATGTATTCAGCAAATCCTGTCGCCTGCCCGAATTTATCGGCGACCATCCCTTGATGCTCAAGGTCAGCCACCGCATCCGGCTGGTCGCACCGCACCGCACTCCGGTATTGGTTGAAGGGCCGACCGGCACAGGGAAGGAGCTGGTTGCGCGCGCTCTGCATCGTCTCAGTCCTCGCTCGTCGCAGCGCTTCGTCGCCCTTAATTGCGCGGCTATTCCGGAGACGCTGCTCGAAGCCGAACTCTTCGGCCATACTCGCGGAGCCTTCACCGGAGCGGTGCAGGGGAGGGTTGGGCGAATTGAGGCAGCAGAGGGCGGGACCCTCTTCCTCGATGAGATAGGAGAAATGCCGCTCGCCCTCCAGGCGAAGCTGCTGCGCTTTGTCGAAAGCGGCGAGCTGCAGCGCGTTGGCGAGAACGATGCCGTGAAGGTGGACGTACGCATTGTGGCTGCCACCCATCGCCCGCTTGGGCAGCTCGCGGCTCAGGGCAGCTTTCGCGCCGACCTTTATTACCGGCTCGCCGTCTTTCTCATCCGCACCCCCTCGGTCGACTCGCATCGCGATGACCTGCCGTGCCTCATCGATCATTTCCTTGCGCGTCAGGCCGAGCGCGGTCCCGCCCGGAGCCTCAGCGCGGAAGCCATGTGCATGCTCGTCGCGCATCGCTGGCCGGGCAACATCCGCGAACTGGAGCATGTGCTGGAGCGTGCCGCGATTCTGGCCGAAGATCGTCCGGAGATAGGGCCGGAAGAGATCGAATTCGGCGAATAAGCGCGGGCTCTGTAAGAATTTTCTAACCCGGCTCGCCCGCGTACGCACACTGCGCCCCCCGTCTGGCCGGAGAGCTCGATTTTCTCATCGCTCCCATTCACATTTCCGACAACCTTCGCCTCAAGCCCCGCGAGTATGTCTTTTCTATACGTGGTCTCGAGATCGCGGCTACTGCCGAGAGCCTGCCGCAACTTGTCGAGGCGGTGCGGCAGGCGCTCGGACGCCGGGTGCTTCAGCCGCTGCTTGAGCCGACGGCAGCCTGCACGCGCGCCGTCCGCGCCGCTGCTGCGCCGTCTCACAGATTCTTTGAAGCAGCTAATCGGGCCGCACGCTTCTTCGGCATCCCCCGTGCTTCTTTGTCAGAGTCCGGCGCGATATCACCTGCGGCGATGGCTTGAACCTATCCTTCCCCGGGTCATTGTCATCGCGCCGGCGGAGATTCCCCCGGATGTTCATCTCCGTCCCGCGGGCGTGGTGCGATGACCGCGCGCAAGGGCTGCACCAATCAGCGACAACGATCAGGTCACAGGGCCTCGGGAAAGGAAAGCAGCATGCAGAACATGGAAGAAGCACGTATCCGGGAGGGAGTCAGCGCGATGCGCAATCCGGTCCCGCCCTCGTTGGCCGCGAGCGCTTACGCGAGCTCGGGCACCAGCGCGGAGACAGCACGCTCGACGAAAGCGAAAACAAAATCGGAGACGGGCCGGGAGATGGCTCCGGAAATGACTCCGGAACAGGAGCGGCTGATGATCGAACATCTCCCCACCGTGCGCTATATCGCCCGCCGCATTCACGAGCGGCTGCCGCAGCACGTGGAGATCGACGACCTGGTCTCCGCCGGCGTGCTCGGACTCATTGACGCCTTCCGAAAATTCGACCCGGAAAAGAAGGTCCAGTTTCGCAGCTACGCTCAGTTCCGGATCCGCGGCGCCATCCTCGACAGCCTGCGCACGCTTGACTGGAGTCCGCGCGAGCTGCGCCGCAAGGGCCGTGCCATTGAAGAGGCGATCCGCGCGCTGACCGCGCGCTCGGGACGCGCGCCGTCGGAGCCGGAGATTGCCGCCGAGATGGGTATGGAGCTCGGCGAATACCAACAGTTGCTGGGTGAATTGAAGGGGCTTAAAATCGGCACTCTGCACGTCGAGCGTTCAGAAGACTCGGGCGAGGAGGAGCTGGCCTACATTCCCAACCGTCCGGAAGACGACCCGCTCTTCTGCTGCCTGAAGGGCGAAATGCAGACGCGTCTCGCCTCCGCCGTCGACCAGCTCCCTGAGCGCGAGCGGCTGGTCACGACCCTCTACTACTACGAGGAGATGACCATGAAGGAGATCGGTCTCACACTCGGCGTAGTGGAGTCGCGCGTTTCGCAGATTCATTCCTCAGCCGTGCTCCATCTCCGCACGCTCCTCACCTCCTCCAGCGGTGAGCATCCAGTGCAGGCAGCCGCGAAAAAAGAAGAGCAGGCTTTTATATGGAAAAAATCCTCAAGGAGGCAGTCCATCGCGGCCCAGCTCAGCGGGATTCGCGACGAGGTGCTGGCCAGCGGCCAGCTCCGGAGGCTGAGTCCTGCTTCTTTCACACCGCCGCTGCATCTAATTTCGGTAGACTGTTGGGAGCGGCCAGCAGCAGGTTAAAGCAGGGAACTGGAGGAGTAACAATGGCAGGACAGGCGGTTGTGGAAGTGAGTGATGCGACCTTCGACAAGGAGGTCCTGCAGTCCGATCAGCCCGTTCTGGTCGATTTCTGGGCCGCATGGTGCGGACCCTGCAAGGCGCTCGGCCCCACGGTCGATGAGATTGCAACCCAGTACAGCGGCAAGCTCAAGGTGGCCAAAATGGACGTGGATCGCAATCAGGCCACGCCCGGGCGTTACGGCATCCGCGGCATCCCGGCGCTCCTGTTCTTCAAAGGCGGAAAAGTCGCCGACCAGATCGTTGGATACGTCCCCAAGGACACCATCGAGAAGAGCATCGCGCGTCTTGTAGTCGCAACGGAATCGGCGCCGGCAATCAAGTAATCACAAACTGATCAAGTAATTATCTGCAAGTCAATCTGGAACACAGGACCGCACTCATGCGGTCTTTTGTTCCTGCTGCCATGATCTGCGCGGCAAGCCTGCCGATGAACAAGATCAATGGACAGCCAGACACCCTCGATGCAGCAGGAACCAGCGTCCAACCGCCGCCGCCATCCCCGTTATACATGCGGGGGCCACGCTGAAGTCCTGCTTCCTCACGGAGGGCTGTTGCTGCGCGGCAAAATTCTCGACCTCAGCCTCTCCGGATGCTTTATCGAAACCTCTGCCATCAAGCTTGAGCGAGGCACGCGCGTCGAGGTCTACTTCACCGCGCGGAGGCTCCAGTTCCGCGTCTCCGGCAACATTGCCGTGCTGCACCACAGGCGAGGCGCCGGCATTTTCTTCCAGGACCTTAGTTCGAGAAGCGCTCGGCAGATCACCGATCTCGTCAGCGAACTGCAACGATCAGGACCGGCAAAATAAATCAGGGGAAAGGCCAGATTGTATCGTCAGTGAAAAAGCCCACGTCTTTCGACGTGGGCTCGCAGTTATGAGAACGAAAGCGCGTGTGTCTACCCGCCGTTGCCCGAGGTCGCCTGCACATGCTCTCCAGGATGATTCCCATGCGCAATCGCTGCCGCGCAGGTCGGTTGTCCCGCCGCAGGGTAGGGAGAGTTTTCCGTTCCGGTCAGCGCTCCGCTGTTCGGGTTCACAAGATATCCAGTGACCGAGTTATCCAGAAAATTCGCTGTGTAGAGAAACCGTCCAAAAGCCGGATCGACCAGGATGCATATCGGCCCAGGGCCCGTCGCATGACTCGTAGCCCCCGCCAGCGCCGAAGGCGCGCCCGTGCCCGGCGCAATCTGATACGAACTGATTGTGCCCGAGTTGAAATTGGCGACGTAAATATATGTGCCGCTCGGGTCAATCGTGATCCCGTCCGGGAAACTGCCGGTGGCGAAGGGGCCGTTCGTAAGCGGCGTCAGCGAGCCGTCCGCTCCAATGGTATAAGCATATAGCTGGTTCGACGTCTCATCTGTCACGTACAAAAACCGGCTCGTCGGATCGCTCGCGCTTGCCGAAGGCGTCACGCCCGCATAGGGCAGTATGCCGGCGGAAGGAGTAACCGGGGTAAGAGCGCCGCCGCTGCCAACCGCAAACGCCGAAATGGTTCCTCGCTGGGCGTCGATCGTCCCCGCTGGAGCGTTGCTGTTGGTGTTGGCAACGTAGAGGAAGTTCCCGTTCGCCGTAACGTTGACTGTCGTCGGAGAAAACTCCACCGGAAAGTAATTCAAATTGCCGTTGGTTACTACCGCTCCGAGGCTGCCATCCGAATTAACCGGGTAGACCGCCACTGCACCCGCACCGGGATTCGAATCGCTGAAGGTCGCCTGAAAGGTGTCCAGCACAAACAGCAGCGTTCCCGCGCTGTTGATCGCGATTCCGTCCGGTTCGGTGCCCGGCGTTTGGTAAGTATGCTGCGGATATAGCTTGGCGTCGGAACCGATTGCGAACTCCACGACGGTGTTGTCGTCGTGGTTCACCACGTACAGATTCGCGCCGTTCGGCGAGGTGACCTCGGCCACCGGATTGCGCCCGCCCGAGGGGTAAGGCGAATCAGGAATCTGCGTGAGCGCCCCTGACTGATGGTCTACACGAAACACGCTGATCAGGCCGGGGTTGTTTTTTGAGCCAGTCACGTACAGATAATCGATAGTGTTGCTCTGGCCGCACGAGGTAATTCCAAATCCTACGCCGATTGATACTGCCGCGGCCAGAACAACCTGGCCCGTTTTGCTGAACTTCATGCGCTTCCTTCGTCCTGGCCGTGGCTCAGGCTGCGATTTTCGGGATCGCTCCCGCTTGAATTGTAAAAGCTCGCGTCGCTTTAAGCCACACGTGCGGCTCGCAGCGACAAGACAGCCCGCCAGCGCCCACTCAGGTTAAACTCTCCTGATCGCTGGACGCTGATCGCCGACCCTGAGCTAATCCGTGTGCCCGTCCGCTACGCACCACGTTGGACTGTTTACCGTCGGATACGTCGACTGGTTCCGCAATTTGGTCAAATTTCCGGAACTTGGATCAAGCACCTGGCCGGTTACCGTATTGCTGTTGAAATCCGCTGTATAGAGGTACTGGTCCGATGGATCCTCAATGATGCACTGTGGTCCCGATCCCGTGGGAAACACACCCGGCGCAGTCGGAGTCAGGACCCCGTTCGCGGCGATCGTGAACGCAGTAATGTCGCTGTTTGCCTGGCCCAGACCGCTGGACGGGCCCGCGTTCGCTACATACAGGAAGGCCGACTTGCTATCGGAGGTCAACTGGATGGGATTGCCCGATGTCGACAGAGAATTGCTCGTGGGGCTGCCAGTCACCGTTTGCAACAGGCCCCCGGTGCCAATCGTGAAGTAGTTGATGGTATTGCTGACTGGATCGAGAATATAGACAAAATGTCCGGCAGCGTCCGTGTTGATTGCGCTGATGCTGGCCGTGCCGGTCACGAATTCCGAGTTCTGCGTCGTCGTGAGCTGGCCGGTCGTTAAGCTCTCCGCATACGGGAAAACCGTGAACCTGTTCCCGGTCAGCGGATCGGACTGGTCCGCGGTCAGCACAAAAGCTCCCGTCACCTTGAAGTCAATCGGCTCGCAGCCCACTGGGAAAAACGGCAGTTGCGAGTTGTTCGCTCCCTGCACCTGAGTGTTCGTGACCAGCGAAAGCCGTCCCGTGTTGGGGTCCACGCTAAAGGCGGTGATATCGCCCACCGGATGAAAAACTCCAGCAGAATCCAGGCAATTCAGCCCCGGCTGGGGCGTCGGCGAAGCCACCAGCGTATTGCCCGCGCTGTCCGTCCCAGCAGTTGGAGAAAACTCATCCAGTACATACAGGAATGATCCCGAAGGGCTGAACGCAATCCGGATGGAACCTAAACCTTGTGTCGTGTAACTCTGCTGGAAAGCGAGCGTCCCATTGCCGCCAACTGAGTACACGCTGATGTTTCCCGAGTTATAAGTGATGTTGCCGTTCGACTGGGTCGTTGCCGTCCCCGCGTTCAGGATATACAGGAAGCGTCCGGTCGGTGAGACGATGGCCCGCAATGGATTCGCTCCGCCCGACCCGAACGGCGAGCCCGGAATCGTACTGAGGTTCCCGGTGTTAGCGGAGATCTTGAACCCGCCAATCTGGTTGTGAAAGGAACCAGTCACATAAAGAAACGCGACGGTGTGGTCATTTACGCAGGAGGTGAGGCCAAGACTCAACCCAAGGGATACAACAAGGGCCAGAACGATCTGCCCGGATTTCCGAAACTTCATGCGCTTCCTTCATCCTGGCGCACCAAATGCCAGGGACTGGGTCGGGAATTCACTCCCGCTCTGCAATTGTAAAAGGTGAATCGCGTTTCCGCTATAGGCGGCCGCAAATCACCCCGCCCCGCACCAGAGCTCCTGGCCCGGAAGCCTCGCTTCAGATGCCCCGTGAACTGCAATGGCCCGCTCGCAAACGCAAAGAAGCTCGGTTCTGATAAACCGAGCTTCTCGGAAATGCTGAAAACATTGCTGAACGCTGTCTCTACCAGACCACGCAGGGATTGTCCGGCATCATCGGTTGTCCCTTCTTGCACCCGAACGCCTTGCCGAAAGCATCGAAGTTCTGCACCGCGCCGTCGGTCCGAAAACGTCCCGGCGAGTGAGGGTCTACGTGCGCCGTCATCCGCGAATACTGGTCGGTCCTGTTCTCGCACCATACCTGCGCGAAGGAGATGAAGAAGCGCTGGTCGGGCGTGTAGCCGTCGATCTTCTTCGTCGCCGCATCCGATCCTTCGCTTGCCAGCACGCTTTGCAGTGCCCGGTAGGCGATGCGCAGGCCGCCATTGTCGGCCGTGTTCTCGCCCAGCGTCAGCTTGCCGTTCAACTTCTGTCCGGGGACCGGCTCGAAGCTGCCGTACTCGTTCACCTCGCATCCGGTGCGCTCATCAAAGGCCTTCTTGTCGTCCGGAGTCCACCAATTCTTCACATTGCCTTGTGCGTCATACTGGCTGCCCTGGTCGTCGAACCCATGTGTCATCTCATGGCCGATCACTACTCCGATCGCACCATAGTTCACCGCCGGGTCCTTCGAGTAATCGTAAAACGGAGGCTGCAGAATACCCGCCGGGAAGTTGATGTCGTTATTACTTGGCTCGTAATACGCATTCACCGTCGGCGGCGTCATACCCCATTCCTTCTCGTCCACCGGCTGGCCGATCTTGTGCAGGTCCCACGCGGTCTCAAATTCTGAAGCCCGCCTGATATTTCCGACGAGGTCATCGCGCTTCACTTCCAGCTTGGTGTAATCGCGCCACTTCTCCGGATATCCGATTTTCTGCCGGAAGGCTGCGAGTTTCGCCTCCGCCTGCGTCTTCGTCGCCGGCGTCATCCAGGGAAGGTTTGCGATATCTTCATTGAGCGACTTCTCGAGGTTGGCGACCAGCTTCTCCATCCTCGCCTTGGCCTCGGGCGGAAAATTCTCCTTTACCCAGTCCTGTCCCACCGCCTCGCCCATGGAGCGGTCCGAGAGCGTCGTGCACCGCTTCCACCGCGCCGTCTGCTCCGCCTGCCCCAGCAGGTCCCTGTGGAAGAACCCGAAATTCAAATCAACAAACGGGCTGGACAGCCACGGAGCCGCGCTGTTCAACGCGTGGAAACGCAGATAGCTCTTGATATTGTCCAGGCTCTGCCCTTCAATCACCTCGTTCATCGCCTTGAAGAAATCCGGCGTCGCAATGTTCAGCTGCTGCAGCGCCGGTGCCGGCGTGCCGCCAAAATAATCGGCCCATACAAAGTCCGGGGCCAGCGTGTGCAGATCAGACACAGGCAGCAGGTGGTATATCTTCACCGGGTCCCGCAAATCCACTCGCGGCATTGATCCCTGCGCCAGCGCCGTCTCAATCGTCAGCACTGCGTCGGCTTCCTTCGCTGCCTTGGCGTCGTCATCGCCTGCCAGCTTGAACAGCGCGGTTGCATAATCCTTGTACTGCGCGCGAACCTTCGTCATCCGATCATTGTTTTCCAGATAATAGTCGCGGTCCGGCAGCGAAAGACCACCCTGGAGCACCACCCCAATCTGCTGCGTGGCGTCCTTCTCATCCTGCTGCGATCCGAACCTCAAAAATGTACCTGTCGCGTCCTCGTTTTCAAGCTGCGACACGAGCGCCGCAAGCCCGCGCTTGTCCGTCAGGCCGTCGATCTTCGCCAGCACCGGCTCCACAGGCTTTTCGCCTAATTTGTCGGCAAGGTCCGAGTTCATGCAGGAAGCGAAGAAGTTTCCATACTTGGTCTGCAGCGGAGTCTTCGGGTTATCGGCCGCACGCTTCAAATCCTCATAAAGCAAATACCTGTCCCGCTCCGCCAGCTGGTTAAACCTGCCCCAACTCACCTGGTCCCCCGGTATGGGATTGTCCTTGCGCCAGTTGCCGCACGCGTAATTATAAAAATCTGTGCAGGGATCGGCGGTCTTGTCGATCGCGCTTACATCGAAGCTCTGCAGGGCCTTCGGTTCAACAGGCGCGCTCTCGGAAGGCTTAGCTGCGGACTGCGCCATGGCGATGCCGCCGCAAAAAAGCAGGGCACAGGCAATGCGGGAAATGTGCATAGTTCCTCGTGAATTGGCCCTTCGCAAAACGCGAGGCCGAATTAGCGGCACACGCAATCCCCCGCGCAATGCCACAGGGAAAGGTAGCACAACAATCCGCCCATGACCAACGATCAAGCGCAGACTAGTCGCTCGCGCTTAGAAGACCTTCATGTGGATCGTCAGATATTTCTTTGGGTCTTTCCGCAGCGCCGTAACCAGATCGGACGAATTCGTAATCATCTGGTCGGTGTGGTTATAGAGGCTCGGATCTTTCAGAAGTTTCCCGATCGTTCCCTGTCCGCTGTTCACCTGTGTAAGCACTGAATTCAGCTTGGTCACGGTATCGTTGAGCTTGTTCGCAAACGCCTGGTTCTTTGCCAGCATTCCAATCGAGCCTTTGCCCGCGTTGATCTGCGCCAGAATCTGGTTCAGGTTCTGCGTCGCCTGCTTCATGTTGTTGTACAGCGCGTCGTCTTTCAGCAGCTTGCCCATTGATCCCTGGCCCGCGTCGAGCTGGTCCGCGATATGCTGCAGCCGGCCCACCGTATCGTTCGCGCGCGTGTAAAGAGTGTCGTCCGTCACCAGCTTGCCGATTGATCCCTTCCCGTTGCCCACGTCATCCACCAGCGCCTGCAACTCGTTCAGAGTTACCAGCGCCTTGTTGTAAAGAGCGGGATCGTTGATCAACTGGCCGATCGATCCCTTGCCGCTGTTCAGCGCGTCCACAAGGTTATCGACCTTGCCCAGAATCGTGTTCAACTGTTCGATCGTGCCCTGGCTCGACTTGATTACATCGGAAAGGTTCGGAGTCTCCGTCGTCTTCAGTTCGCCGCCGTTCTGCACCGCGGCGCCGGTGGCGAATTTGCTGTCGATATCCACCACCGTATCGCCCAGCACCCCAATCGTATCCAGGCTGGTCTTTGAATCCGAATGAATATACGGCTGGAAATTCTTGCCGATCTTCATAATCACTTGTACCGGCGTTAGCTGCCGCGATGGTGCAATCCTGATCGCCTTCACGCTCCCTACCGTCACGCCCTCCAGGTTTACAGGAGCCCCCACCTTCAGCCCGGCAGAGTTCTCGAAATACGAGAGCACCGTGATCTTGCCTTCGAAAAAGCCGCCGGTCGTCCCCGACATCAGGAACACCAGCGCCGTCAGCGCCACCAGCGCCACCAGCACCAGCACGCCGACCTTCAATTGCGACCATTTGACTTGCTGCTGGCTAGGCAAAAGCTTCCTCGATCAAGGTCTCAAGCGGTCCACACACCCGCTCTAAGGGTGAGAATACCAAACGAGATGAGCCAAGGCGCATCAATCAAGCGTTGGATGCGTCGGCATTCCTGCCGGCTTCAGAAATCGGCCAGCCATCGAATGCGGATTCCTTGTTGCTGAACGCTAGCTTTCCAAACTCACTGAGGCTATCGCCACCGTCTTTCCGTGGGTAAGCGACAGCGAAATCCGCTTTACCCCCAGCGTCTTCGCCATCTCCAACGCGCGGCCGGAGAAGTGCAAAGTAGGTCGCTTGCCCGGCGCGCGCCAGACCTCGATCTCCTTCCACGTTACGCCGTGCTGGATTCCCGTTCCCAGCGCCTTCGCTCCCGCCTCTTTCGCCGCAAACCGCGCCGCAAAACTCTCCGCCGAGTTTCTCTTGCGCTGGCAATACGAAATCTCATCCGCAGTAAACACACGTTCCACAAAACGCGGCCCATACCGCTCTATCGATCGAGCAATCCGCTCAATATCGACAACATCGATTCCCGTGCCAACCAGCATGAGGCCAAACTTAAATCATTTTTGCCCGATGCGAAATTCCCGATGTGAAATTCCGGATGGGAAAATCACGAAGCCTGCGCGACCCACGCGTCCACAGGATGTGCCCGTAGATATGCCTCGCCCGCAATATAGGTCACAGTAAAGCCGATCCAGAAGGCCGTTCCAAAGAATTGCTGCGGATGCAAATGTGTAATCCGCTCCGTCGCAAAAAAGATCCCCATTACCGGACGAGTGGTCGCAATGCCCAGCAGCACCGCAATCGCGCGGATCATCCATCCGCGATGCAGCGTAAGATCTCCTCGCCGATACATCACCGCCGCACGCCCCAGCGAAAAGAGAAACAGGCAGTCATATAAAATGGCTGCCGAAGCCTCATTCACTCCGCCAATCGGATGCAGGCTCAGCGGGAGTGCCGTGCCTCCCACAATCGCTCCGAGAGCAAAGAGCGCAAACGTCACGCGTCGATGCACCTCCGGTCGTCTTCTGACACTACGCAAAAACCAAAACGGCAGCACAGCCACAAACAACAACGCCGGCAAGATGTGGCATAGCGTAAGAGCCTTGCGCGCTGCAAACGCCGCATCCAGCGCCGCCATCTCCGGAACCCGCGCTACCACCGGCGGCAGAATCAGCACAATAATGCGCCTGACTGCGGCCGCCGCTGCGATCACGCACAGCAGCAGAAATGCCCCCCAGGCCAATCGCGATTGTCTATGAGCAGTGTCCTGATCCACGGATGCCCGCCCTCGCTCTCGCCATGCTGACCGGCAGCGTAACCGCCGCCGCAATCATCCACACCACGCCTATGAAGCGGCCCACGGGAATGAAATAACCGGCTTGCCACACCAGCAGTGTTAAGGACGCAAGCTCGCATGCCGCCGCCACCGCCAGGCCCAGCCACATAATCCATCGCGGAATGAGCTTGTGCAACCCCGCGGTCACCGAGACTCCCGCAACAAACAGCCCCAGCGGCACCGCAAATCCAGGTCCTCCGCCAGCGAAACCCACCGCCTGCAGCGCCCGCACCGCGCCCGTCGCTTCCGCCACCCCAGGCCGGGTCAGCGACCAAGTCGCCAGCGATGAGAGCACCAGCATCCCTGAGGCCACAATTCCGCCGGAAAGGGCAATCATCTCTCCCGCCGCGCGCACTCTCAGGAATCGTAGCCTGCTCACCGTCACCGCGACAAAAAGCAGCAGAGGCATCGCCGATCCCAGCTCGCAAAACGAGCCCCATCGAATCGCCCATCCGTGCTGCGCGACGTATGCAACCGCCGCCTCCGCCGAACCGTGAGGAACGGCAAACGCAGCTCTTAATGTAGATCCGCCAGCCACCATCAGCCCGGCATAGATCAAAGCCAGAAGCAGCAGCGGAGGTCCCGCATGCCGCACCAGCGAAGAGGGCGGGTTCTCAATTGATGTATTCATATAATCATTACTATCATAAACGATATATAAGTGCAATAATTCCTGCTGTGGACACCGAACATCAACGAAAAGCCCCATTTGCGGCACTCCTGCTCGCGCAAATCGGCAGCCATGCCGCCAAAGAATTTGCCGACCGGCTGTCTCCTCTCAAATTGACGCCGCCGCACGCCGGGATCCTGCGCCGTCTTGCGCTCTCTCCCGGAATAAGCCAGCGCGAGCTGGCCGCTCAGCTTCGCATGCATGCAAGCCGGCTGGTAGGAGTCATTGATGAAATGGAATCGCTGGGCCTGGTCGTCCGCGAGCCCAGTGCAGATGATCGCCGCACCTACTCACTTCAACTCACTGCCAAAGGGAGGGAGTCGCTCGCGCAAATTTCAACCATCGCGCTTCAGCATAATGACGCCCTCTGCGCCGCTCTCAGCCCCGAGGAGCGAACTACTCTCGTCGATTTGTTGCAGCGAATCGCAGACCTGCAGGGTCTTGCTCACGGAGTCCATCCAGGTTTCGGCAGCTTGGGCTCGAAGCACGCCCGCGGCAAATCCGCCCTGCGCTCAAAACCCAACGAGCCGGACGGCTCTCATTGAACGCCGCTCTTTGCGGCCATTTCGATTTATTGTTCGTTTGTTCCAGCGAATCTCGAAGTCATTCGATCTGCGCCATTCGCAATCAGCTCTTTCGCGTTACCGCATTGAATGGAAGAAAGATTGTGAAGACCGTTCCATGATGCGCTGCCGACTCGCTGCTGCGCACTCTCAGCAGCCCGCGATGGCGATCCATGATCTGCCTCGCGACCCAAAGTCCCAGGCCCGTTCCCGTGAGGCCCTTCGTCGTAAAAAACGGATCGAACAGCCTCGACATCGTGCCCGCGCTCATGCCCGCTCCCGTATCCGCCACCGTGATCACTACTCCCGACTCGCCCTTCGCCCAGTTTCTTCCCAGCCGCGTCCGCAGTATCAGACGGCCGCCTCTGCCGGCCATCGCGTCCAGCGAGTTGCTCACCAGGTTACTGATCACCTGCCGTATCTCTCCCTCAAAGCACTGCACCGGCAGCAGCGCGCCGTTGCGCTCGCTCACCTGCACACCGGAGTTTGCCATCCGGCCCTGAAAGATCGACAGCACGCTCGCAATCAGCTCCTCCGGAGTCACCTCCTGCGGCCGCGTCGCCTGCTTGTGGAACCTCAGCGTCTGGCTCGTAATCTCCGCCACCCGCCGCAACTCCCCCTCAGCTAACTTCAACTGCTCGTGGATTTGCTCCACCTTGTCCGTGTTCAGCGCCAGGTACAGCAGGTTCGTCACTGCTTCCAGCGGATTGTTGATTTCATGCGCAATCGAGCTCGCCAGCCGCCCCACAGCCGCCAGCTTCTCGCTCTGGATCAGCGCCAGCTCCGCCTTCTTTTGTGCCGTAATCTCCAGCGACGCCGCTGTGATCGCCTGTACCTTCCCATCCGCTCCGTAAACAGGGAAGTAGCTCACCGTCCAATAGCGGTAGTTATGCGGGTCGTTCACCAGCGCGCCTTCCAGCGGATGGTTTACTATCGGCTCGCCTCCACGCACCTGCTCGAACAACTCCCGCAGTCCTTCCACATGCGGAGCCATCTCCGTAACCGTCCGGCCCACAATCTCCTCCGGCTTCAACCCGAAGAACGCGGCCTGCACGTCGTTCAGCCGCAGATATCGGAACTCTTTCGTGTCGAACAGCGCCAGTCCGATCGGAGCTGTACGGTACACCGTCTCAATCTCCGCGTGCTGCCGCTCCGCCTCCTCACGCTTGCGGCGCAGCTCCTCGTCTGCCGCTCGCTCCTGAGTGAAATCATGAATGAAAATTACGATCCCGTCGTCGCTGGGATAGCTCTGTACCCGCAGCCACAAATTTAGCGGCTCCGGATAGAACGCCTCGAACTCGCGCGCCTCCCCCAACTCCATGGTGCGCGTGTAGTTTTCTACATAGGGAGAGCCCGGGTGGTAGGCTGCGGGAAAGGCCGCAAACAATTTCTGGCCCAGAATGCTGCCGTCAGGTGAGATCAGCTCGCGCCCGCGCCGGTTTAAAAACGTGACGCGATAATCCCGGTCAAGAAAAACAATCCCGTCCGTGGTCGCGTCGAAAAACTGCCACAACTCTCCGCGAACGGAATCGGGCGGGTGCTCCAGCTGATTGGCGGTTTCGGGCATAAAGGCGTCTGCCCGATTATACGAACTCGCGCTCCACAGACGGCGCAGGCAGCGGCGCCCCCTGTAACATCACAAACCGCTCGGGCGCGCAGCAGGCTTGCGCCAGTCTTATCAGGTCCGTCTGCATCTGGCCGTCTGCCCTCAACGCACTCAGAGCTGCATCCAGCATCGCCGCCGCCGCCGGATCGTCAGGACGCGCAATCCTGTAGTGCATCCATTTTCCGTCCCGCCGCGCCTCCACCAGGCCTGCATTCCGCAGGTAAGCCAAGTGCCGCGAGATTTTCGGCTGGCCCTGCTTCAGAATTTCCACAAAATAGCAGACGCAGACCTCGCGGCCATTCATCAGGTTCAGCAGGCGCAGGCGGGTGCGATCCGCGAGTGCGGCAAACAGCCCGGCAAGGTCAGATTGTTTCCGTCGTCGCTTCACACCTGGATTATATGCGCCTTGACAAATACGTCTACTGGGGAATACATTCGGCTAAACGAATACGAAGGAGTCAGCCCCATGGACACCCAATCCGCCGTTCGCGAGAAGTACGGCTCCATCGCCCGCAATGTCGCCCAATCCGAATCAGATTCCGCCGCGCCTGCCTGCTGCTCTCCCGCCCTCCGTTGCTGCGACCCGATCACCAGCAATCTCTACAGCAGCACCGAGCAGGGAAGCCTCCCCGACAAAGCCGTGCTCGCCTCGCTCAGTTGCGGCAATCCCACCGCTCTCATCGACCTCAGGCCCGGCGAAACCGTTCTCGACCTCGGCTCCGGCGGAGGCATCGACGTGCTTCTCTCCGCGCGTCGCGTCGGTCCCACCGGCAAGGCTTACGGTCTCGACATGACCGACGAAATGCTTGCCCTCGCTCGCGAAAATCAGCGCCAGGCCGGCGTCACCAACGTCGAGTTCCTCAAGGGCGAAATCGAGCACATCCCGCTCCCCGACAACTCCGTCGATGTCGTCATCTCCAACTGCGTGATCAATCTCTCGTCGGACAAGGACCGCGTACTCCGCGAAGCCTTCCGAGTTCTCCGCCCCGGCGGCCGCTTCGCCGTCTCCGATGTTGTCGTGCGCGGCCCAGTCCCGCCCCACGTTCGCCAAAGCATGCTGCTATGGGTCGGCTGCATCGCCGGAGCCCTCGAAGAATCCGACTACCGCGCCCGGCTCCACGCCGCCGGCTTCACAAACATCGACCTCGAGCCCACCCGGACCTACAGCATCGAAGATGCCCGCCAGTACCTCACCGAAGCCGGCGTCTCCGTCGACGAAATCGCTCCTCAGGTCCAGGGAAAATTCATCAGCGCCTTCGTCCGGGCAAATAAACCGGAGTCCTGCTGCGGTCCCGATTGCTGCTCCGCTGTGCCCGAACATTTCAACTGACTTCCGGCCCGTTTCAGCACTTCTGCGACTTCATAAACTCGCGTACGAGCGCCGCAATCTCATCTGCCTTTGTGTCGAGTGCGAAGTGTCCCGCCTCCAGTACGTGGACTTCCGCGTTCGGCACGTCTTTGCGGTATCGTAGCGGCTCGCCGGGATCAAAGGAAAGATCGTGCTTCCCCCACACGACCAGAAGCTTCGGGCGCGTCTTCTGCATCCATGCCTGCCATTTGGGGTAAGCTTCGACATTCGTGCGGTAGTCATAGAAAAGATCGCTCTGAATCTGCGCCTGCCCCGGCGCATTCAGAAATGCGTACTCATCCGTCCAAAGATCCGGGTCGTAGCCTTCAAGGTTCGGATCGTCTCCAATATGCCGCGTCTTGGTTGTTTCAAGCGACAGCAGGTTCTTGCGCAGCGATTCTTCATTGGCGGCCCGGTCCGCCCAGAACGCCCGGCGCGCTGCCCAGTTCGCGCCCAGCCCCTCGTTGTGAGCGACCGCGTCCTGCACGATCAAGGCCTGCACTCGTTCTGGATGCTCCATCGTCATGCGAAAACCGACCGGACCGCCATAGTCCTGCATATACAGCGTGTAGCGCGACAATCCAATCGCCTCGGTAAAGTGATTCATCACCGAAGCGATGTGGTCAAAGGTGTAAGCGAACTGTTTTGGGTCGGGCCAATCGCTGTGGCCGAACCCTGGATAATCCGGCGCGACCAGATGATAACTTTCCGCCAGTCGCGTCAGCAGCGGCTCGAACATCCGCGACGACGATGGCAGGCCGTGCAGCAAAAGAATGGCGGGAGCGCTTTTTGGCCCCGCTTCTCTATAGAAAATGGAGAGTCCATCCACCTTTATTGAGCGATAGGAAGTCGGGTGCTTTATAGGACCTTCCTTTCCGTGGTCCTGGGCCGGCGATTGGGACGAGTGGAAGGATGCGAGCGTCACAGACACCGCCAACGCCAGACATCGCGTGCTATGGCGCAAAGCGAAAACACGCATCCTTCTCTTATCCGATTCCCCATGTAAGTCCCCATGTTTCTCAATTACGGTTATCGCCCCCGGCTCACATTGTCAGAACAACCCGGAACTCTGCCTTGCCGCTCATCATGCGCGCGTAACCCTCGGCAGCCTTCTCCAGCGGAAAGGTTTCAATCATCGGACGCACGCCGCTCAGCTCGGCAAAGCTCAATGTGTCCTCGGAGTCGGCTGGTGTTCCCGCGGCCCAGCCCTGAATGGTTCGACTGCCCATGATGAGCTGCACCGGCGAAACCTCAATCGGATCGAACGTCGCGCCTACCACCACCAGCTTGCCATTTGGTCCCAGCCCGTCGATCAGCTCAGACATCGACTTCGAGCTTGGCGCTGTCGCCAGAATCACACGTGCCCCGCCCATCTTTTGCAATTCCTGCGCCGCGTTCGTCGCCTTGCTGTCGATGTAGACGTTCGCTCCCAGTTTCTTTGCGAGCGCCGCATTTTCCGGTCCGCGTCCTATCGCCGCGACCTTATAGCCGAACTTCTGCGCAAATTGAACTCCCAGGTGACCTAGGCCGCCGATACCCTGCACCGCGACCAGGTCGCCGGGCAGCGCGCCACTGTGCCGCAGCGCGTTGTAGGTGGTAATTCCAGCGCACAGCAGCGGCGCTGCTTCCGCGTCCTTCAGGCTGTCCGGAATGTGCACCAGCGCTTCCACCGGAGCCACCATGTATTGCTGATACCCGCCGTCATAGCTGATGCCCGGAATCTTCACATTCCGGCAATTGCGAAAATCTCCGCGCCGGCACTCGCGGCACGTATTGTCCTGTCCGCCGTGCCAGCCCACACCCACACGCTGGCCCTTTTTCCACGCGGAAACTCCTTCGCCCACCTGATCGATAACGCCCGCTACTTCATGGCTCGGAACGCGGGGATACTCGATTCCCGGCCACCCGCCCTCCACCGTGAGCACGTCGCTGTGGCAGACTCCACAGGCCTGCACTTTGATCCGCACTTGTCCCGCGCCCGGTTCGGGAATCTCGCGCTCGATGATCTGGAAACCTGCTCCCGGTTTCGAAATTTGCGCCACTTGCATGGTCGCTACTGCTGCTGCTGTTGCCATAAATCCTCCTGTGCCTTGTTTGCGATTGTTGAAACCCGCTTACCCTCATGGCCGGGCGACCGGACAACGCTGTCCAATGCCTCGCAACGCGCTGGTTGCGATCACTCTCTCTCTGCTCGCCATACTTAGCTGTCGTTTTCGCAGAATGTCGCGAATCCTACTCCCCGCTGACAGCGCGCGTCTACCGTTCAGCTGTTACGAAAACGGACTTCGCATTTGCCGCTGGGCCGCTTGGCCACTCCCGGCTCTTGTTGCGGCATCGTCTGCGGAGTGGGCGGAGAGACTGTGAAGCCGTCTGGATTGGCCGCGCACTCTGAGGTGACGGATGGAATCTCCGGCGCGGTTGGAAGCAACGGTGGAACAAATGGGTCCGGCCCGGCAAAGTTGAAGGCGCTGGTGAGATCGCCCACAGTGGCGCGGCGCCATGCCGATAGGTTCGGCACTTCCGCGCCAAACCGCGTCTCCAGAAAACGAAGTATGGACGTGTGGTCGAAAAGATCGGAAGAAACAAACCCGCCGCGACTGAAGGGCGAGATCACCAGCGTGGGTACTCGGAATCCCAGACCGATCGGTCCGTTGATGGGAGGGTTGCCGACCAGCGTTGGGTCGGGAAAGGCGGGGGCGGTCAAGTATTCGCCGGGAGTTCCCGGAGGCGCCGTTACCGGCGGAACATGATCGAAAAATCCGCCATTTTCGTCGAAGGTCACGAACAGAGCCGTCCTTGCCCAAGCCGCTGGGTTCGCCGACAGAGCGCTGATGATCGCGGCCAGCGCGGCTTCTCCGAAGAGAGAAGGCGCCGGCGGATGGTCGGACTCGGTCAAGGGCGTGGTGATCCAGGAGACCTGCGGCAAGTTGCCGGATAATGCGTCAGCCATGAAATCGTCTGGATACAGCGGCGTAAAGGCTTTACGCGCCAGCGGGGAGTTGGGATCTTGAAAGTTCTTGAAGTAGAAAAGAACGTTTGGGGAAATGGGTCCGCTGTAGATCTTCCACGAAATGCCGCGCGCCTCCAGTTGCTCCGGCATGGTGGTGAAAGTGAACCGGCCGACAAAATCCGCCGGGTTGTTCGCTGTTTGAATCAAAGGGCCGCCATTCTTTCCGTCGGGGTCCAGCGTAGCGGCGAGAGCATACAGACGATTGGGATCGGTCGGACCGATTACGGAAGAGAAATAGTTGTCGCAAAGCGTGAACGCATCGGCCACGGCGTAATAAAGCGGCAGATCGGAGCGCGTGTAATAGCCCATCGTAAGCGCGGCAAGGCTTGCGTCTTCGGTCAGCAGGTTGGAGGTAACAAATCCATCCATGGCGCCGTTATTCCAGCTTAGGTGCTGCGGAAACCACTCGTGTTCGATGTCGTGGATGCAGGCCGCGTTGGTCTTCATCGTGTCCAGGTGATACGGCAGCAGCACGCCCTCGGGAGCATCGGAAGTATTGCCCGGAAATGGCTGCTGAAAGGCCGCACTCATTTCGGAGAATCCGCGCACCCCCGGGTAGCTGCCGAAATAATGATCGAAGGAACGATTCTCCTGAATCAGGATCACGACATGGTCGATGGAGTGGATGCCGGCGCACGCGTCAGTGCCCGGAAAAAGGCCCAGAGGGCGGCATCCGGAGAGCAGCGATCCCGCGCACTCCGCACCCCCGATTGCCGCTCCGAATTTTAAAACGTCTCGACGTGTGATTCGTCGGGGAGGCATAGACCCGTTTCTTTCAACCCGAGTGAATTACATCCCGCTGATCCTACCAGCAGGTCACTTGATAAATGTCACTCAATTCCCCAGGGTAGATCCGGATCTCATTTGGCGGAAAAACGCTGAACATTGTCCGTCGTGCCGCAGCCCCCATTGCTACGCTGAACTCGTAGCGTGAGGTGCACCATGAAACGTAGAGAATTTGTCGGAGGCGCGGGAGCGCTGGGCTTGCTCGCCGCATTTTCCTCGATAGCGAAGCCGGCGTCGGCCCTGTCCGGTTCCTCGAGCCCGCAGAAGACAACACCGAACCACGATGCGGCCACCGGCAACCCGCTGATGGCTCCCGCTCACGGCCCTATTCCGGTAGCGTTTGTTGTCTCGGAGGGAACAGTGATGATCGATCTCGCCGGTCCCTGGGAGGTCTTCAATACCGTCATGATGATGTCGCGCGGTCCCAGCATGGTCGACCAGATGCCGTTCCGCACCTGTACCGTCGCCGAAAGCATGCGCCCGGTGACGCTCGGCGGGATCAAAATCATTCCTGACTACACCTTCGCCAACGCGCCCGCACCGAAGATCGTTGTTATCCCGGCGCAGGGCGGCCAAACCGAGAACATGCTGAACTGGATCCGCAAAGCAAGCAAAACCACTGACGTGACCATGTCCGTCTGCACGGGCGCGTTCGTGCTCGCTGCCACCGGCCTGCTCTCGGGCAAGGCGGCGACCACGAACCACAACGCGTATAAGACCCTGGCCATGCAGTTTCCCGATATTCGCGTGCAGCGGGGCGCGCGTTTTGTCGAGGCGGGGAACCTGGCGACCGCAGGCGGCCTGACTTCGGGCATCGATCTCGCGCTCCGTGTGGTGGAACGATATTTCGGCCGCAAGGTTGCCGCCGACACCGCGTACGAACTCGAGTACCAGGGCACCGGCTGGACCAACCCCGCCAGCAACGCCACTTATCTTCAGGCAGCCTTGTCGACCGACCAACATCCCCTGTGCCAAATTTGCGATATGGATGTTGATCCCAAAACCGCGCCCAAGTCGCTCTATAAAGGAAAGACTTATTATTTCTGCTCAGAGGGACACAAGGCGCAATTCGATGCTGCACCGGAAAAATGGATCTAACGGCAAAGTATTCGGCCTGCCCGTAGCCGCTACGCGACGCATTCTGCTGCTGGCTGCGCCGGGCAGCCAGATTCTCGATTTGGTGGGTCCGTTCCAGGTGTTTACGCGCGCCGCGGAGATCCATGCGCGAAATCATCCCGGCGCACCGCCACTGTATTTTCTCGAAGTGGTCACCACCCAGCCCGGTATGCTGCGCACCAGTTGCGGCCTGCGCCTCGAAGCGCACCGAACTTTCCGCCAGGTGCGTGGTGCGGTCGACACGCTGCTTATCGTTGGCGGATCGTCGGTCGAGGCGGGTGAGGAAGAGGACGCCGTAGTCGAATCGCTGCGATGCATGGCGCCCAGGTTGCGGCGTATCGGCTCCGTTTGCACCGGCGCGTTTCTGCTGGCGCGCGCGGGATTGCTGGATGACCGTCGCGCAACCACACATTGGAAATACTGCGAGATGCTGGCGCGGCGTTATCCCTCAGTGAAAGTAGAGGCCGATCCCATCTTCATATGCGATGGAAACGTGTACACCTCCGCGGGTGTGACCGCCGGCATGGATCTGGCTCTGGCGCTGGTAGAGGAAGACGCCGGCTCGAAGCTGGCTCTCGAGGTTGCGCGCGAGCTGGTGCTTTATCTGCGCCGGCCCGGCGGCCAGTCGCAGTTCAGTGCCGCGCTCAGTCTGCAGGCCAGCGATCGCCAGCCGTTTCGCGATCTGGAGGCGTGGGCGCTGGAGCATCTGCGCAACGATCTTTCAGTGGATGCGCTTGCCGCGCGCGTGGGCATGAGCCCGCGCAACTTCGCGCGCGTATTTCGAGACGAGATGAACACCACTCCGGCGAAGTTCGTCGAGAGCTTGCGGCTGGAGGCGGCACGGCGACGTTTGCAGGAGAGCAAAGCCAGCCTTGAATCGATCGCAACCACCTGCGGCTTCCGAAATTGCGACGCCATGCGCAGCACCTTCAGGCGCGTTTTGCGGGTCGCGCCCAACGAATACAGGTGGCGCTTCCAGGCAAGGCAGAACGGGACGGCACGAGGAAGCGGTTTGCGAGAGGGACGAGCTGCCACCGATGGACGGCCGTTCCTCAGCCCAGTCCGCCAATAATCTTGCGATACTCCTCTTCCGTAAACGCCCGAAACGTCTCGGACGTAACGCCTCCTTGCGACGCTGCGCCCAACATCGCCTTGGCAAGCGTGGCATCGTCCGGAGCTTCGACCACCATCATCAGATCATGGTGTCCCATGACCATGTAGAACTGCTTCATCGTCACGCCAGCCGCCTGAAAACCTTTGCGGGCAGCCTCCAGCCGCGTAGGACTCTGCTTCACATCCTTCATCCCCTGCGCCGTCCACTTCAGCATTGCAATATAGGTTGGCATTGCCACCTCCTGTCGCCGAGGATTGTACGCCGACTGAGATCAAGGATGCGCTGATGCGGATCGCAGCGCAGCTCGATGTCACAAGTGCCCACTTCGCTTCACCCCAGTCCCACCCCGAGACAACCTAAACCAAATCCCTTTCCCATCCGAAAAAGCCAATGTGAACCGCGAACGAAATCCAGACTACGGTGACGCCGCTGAGGGCGAGAAGCGCGTCCGCCCGGACGGCCAGTCCCTGCGCCTCACCGCCCTCAGTGCCGACCAGCCCGAACGCCTCGTCCGCTTTCTTACCGGAGCCATCCTCGTCTGCGGTGGATGGATTCTCACCCGCTCCACTCAGGGAGATCAATCTGCCGAGCTCGATTTCCAGTTTCCCCGCGCCTCCTGCGTCGAAATCTACGCCGTCCTCGTCGCCTCCGGGCTTGAGCTTTCCCGCGACTCACACCTCCAGCTCGCCGGCCTCTGCCAATGCACCCGCAACTTGCTCTCCCAGGTCTACGACATCACCCGTATCGAGCTCACCGTCCGCCACGCGAGCTCCATGCCCAGCCACGATGACTACGCGGTGCCTCTCGCCGCCTAGCCCGCGTCCTGTCAAGCCCCCAAATCACGAAAATCATCGTAAGTTACTCCATCGAAAGGCACAATTCCCGCTCCCAAAATGCAGTTGAATTATTCGGAACGGAATTATCCCTTTGACAAACCCTCGTAAAAACTTTGGAACCATGTAGCCGCTGGGCGAATCTAATCTAGCGGGACTGTAGCTCAACGGATAGAGCAATGCCCTGCATCTGAGGGCGGCTTAAAGTAAGGCATAGGTTGCGAGTTCGAGCCTCGCCAGTTCCACCAATTCAAGGGCCGCTCTCGCCTAGCCCGCCGTCTTCGGCGGGCTTTGGCTTCTGCGGGGTACTCGCTTCTTTGGGCTTCCGTTCCGGGGGCGTCTCCAAGGCCGCACGGATTGCGTCCTCGAACGAAACCGGATTTAGGGTTATCGGCTTTTCGCGCTTATTGCTCCCTTTCTTAGTCATTTACCCCTCCATCGAAGCTCGGGCTTCGATGAGAAATTCATCGAGAGTTTTGCACTTGATGTTTCTCGACTGGCACACCCCCGGTATCTTTCGGTTCTTGCGCCTGCTGCAGGTCTCATCAGAAACAACCACATATCCGTCTAGCTCCGCCAAGCACAAGCCACAATACGCCTCGCCCGAATCAGGCTAATGATGAGCTTCCAAGCATCTTCCGCATCATGCCGTTGGTCAACATTGCACCAAGCGGAAGTGTCGATCACATAACTGTCCGGTTCAAGGTGCTGGAACAATGGGCTGGAACGGGGCCCCTTCATCCCAAAGAAGCTCGTAGCTTGCCAAAGCTGCTGGATTTCAATCCGATCAGTTGAGACGCATCAAACGAATTTATCGCCCGACGATCTACAGCCCCCAAAACTGTCCTCGCATGCAATCGGCCAATCTTCTTGAGGCGGATTCTGATCTGACTGATCTTGGTATTGGGCTTAGCGTCTGGCTCTTTTCTGTCACTTGGCGCATCCCACGGTGCGGTTCGTCTACGGTAGAAACCATGGGGAGCAAATCCTGTCTTCTCAAGCCTTAGAGCAATAGCGCGGTTACTAACGCGAAATCGCGTTGCCAGTCGCCTTATGTCCGAATCCGAAAACTCGTACGGAACCTCGAAACCAGCTACAGATTCAGCCAGTGCAGTTTTCGGAATCAGGAAAGAAGCCGCGAACTCATTGCAGAATTTCTCTACACGGTTATTGTCATTTTCATCGCTGATTCCGCTCTGCCGAAGAAGCAGATGGCAATATTCATGGAAAAGCGTGAATATCTTTGCGCCTTCCGATATCTCATTGTCATTGACGCAAATTGCGGCGACCTCCTCACGAAGAAGAGAAAATCCGCTTAGCTCATTCGATGGCATCGGCATCATGTATGTAAAAACGCCGTGCGCTTCAATCAATTTTCGCCACTGTACGCGGGCAGCGCGCAAGTTCCGCCACTGCCGCTGATCCTCGACACTTATTCCAAAGCGTCTACGCTCTCGGATCGCCACGGCTTCCGGATTTTCGTGAAGTGTGGCCGTTCCTATCCGCAACCTGGGAACAAGATGCGGATATTCGTCGGCAATATCCTTAAAAGTTTCAAGCGCATCGCCAACTTCTTCTATAGCAACGAGCGTGTCCACCGAAAGCGGATTAGCTTGCGGTCTAGTGCGGTGATCTGTGGGTCGCTCGACGGCGGGGAGCGGTTCGGGCATCAGCAAACTAGCAAAGCTCACCCGATACTTTGCTGCTACTTTGCGCAGAAAGCCGATAAGCGGCTTGCGTCTGCCAGTCTCATATGCCCGCAACTCGTCTACGCTCACGCCTAGCTTTTGAGCGGCACTTTCTATGCTGAAGCCACGAAGGTTACGTGCCCACTCAAGCACCGCACCATTTATGGGAACCTCAGCCATTTCAGCGATCCTCGAAACTTGATCCCGTGCGCACACTTATCCTATACTCCCCTCTAACGGGAGTACGGTGGGTGATAATCACGCTGCAATTCTTGGCGGAAGGCGCGTGATTTCAGCTCTTCGATTTTCTCCACATCCACCGCGTGATTTCTCGCGGCGGTTCAAACAGCTCTAGTTGATGTTCCCCATAGCGCCAGTACGGGGCTCGCATGATTCCCGTAGTTGAAGCCTCTTTCCCTCCGCTTGGCTCAAGGCCAGTAGCGTGCGTTGTGTGTCATCGATTTTCCGCGCGTTATAGCGGAAATCAAATTCGCTCAGGTAGCGATGCAGATGATGGCTTCCCACTTGGTGATAGGTACCGATCAATCCACGTTTGAGAATGGAAAAAACACCCTCAATTGTATTGGTGTGAATCGTCGCAACTCCGGGAACCTTGCGAGAATACTCACCCGCACTGTGATTCACCGTATGGTGAGCGCCGAACCTGACTCCCAAGCCGTTATAGGAAGCGAAGTTGTCAGTCATGATTGTTCCGCGTTGATTTACCTGCTTGCGAAGAATCCCGACCAGATTATCGGCGGTCACTCGCTGCACATGGAAAGAACGAACATCACCGCCGCGCTTTACGAGTGCGAATACTGCCTGCTTGTGGCTAGACTGATCAGGGCGGCCTCTGCGACCTTCATTTTTGCGCTTTCCGCCGACATAAGTTTCGTCGGCCTCTATCACGCCGTGCAATTTGTTTGTGAATGATGGTTGGCTCATCATATAGCGAATACGATGAGCCATGAACCACGCAGACTTGTACGTCACGCCCAGCATTCGATGCAGCTGATGGGCGCTCATTCCCTTCTTGGACGCACAAAGAAGATGGATAGCCAGTAGCCATTTGTTCAGGGAAATGTGGCTATCCTCGAAGATCGTATTAACGGTTACGGTGAACTGCTGCTCACATTCTTTGCACTTGTAGACACCCGGACGGACGGGCTTCTTGCTGCCCGGTTTGGGGGTCAGTTTATAGGCCACCTTGCAGTCGCAGTGCGGACAGACGGGGCCGTTCGGCCACCGCTGCGCCTCTAAAAACTCGCGAGCCTTATTGGGGTCTTGGAAGTGCGGCGTTTCGGCTAAGTTGAGCATTTTCAGTCACCTTACCAACTACAAACAGTCTACGCCTTTTCTTCCGGTTTGTAAAGTATATAATTCCGTAATTGCCATTTTTCATCTCCCTTGTTTTGAATCACTTGAAAAACCGGGGAGAAAAAATTAATCCCTTTATCCCTCAAGTCGCGCGCGTCATAGGCTCACGCCTCGACCAGCCCATACCGTCGCTGCCACGCTTCTTTGAGCCGCGTCCGGACCCGCAGCCGCTCCGCCTCGGAGCCTTCGGGATTTTCCACAAACCGGGCCGACTCCGCCTTGGCCAGCTCCAGCAGGGCACGGTCGCGCAGCAGGTTGGCCACGCGAAAATCGGGAAGGCCGGCCTGACGGGTACCAAAAAATTCGCCCGGGCCGCGTAGCTGAAGGTCCAGCTCGGCCAGCTCGAAGCCGTTCTGAGTCCGGACCATGGCGGCCAGCCGCTCCTCCGCCGCCGGAGAGATCCGGCCGCCGGTCATGAGGATGCAATACGACTTCGCTGCCCCGCGGCCCACGCGTCCGCGAAGCTGGTGGAGCTGTGACAGGCCGAAGCGTTCGGCGTGCTCGATGACCATGAGGCTCGCGTTCGGAACATCGACGCCCACCTCGATCACGGTGGTCGCGATCAGCACGTCGATCTCGCCTCGCTGGAAGCGCCGCATGGTGACCTCCTTATCATCGGAACTCATGCGGCCGTGCAGCAGGCCCAGCCGCAGCCCGGCCAGCGCGCCGGAGCGGAGCGACTCGAACATCTCGGTAGCCGACTTCAGCGACGGCTTCTCGAGAAGCGGCTTTGTTTTGTATGAACTGACTTTTTTGGTGCCGCTTTTTTTCGCGGCCTTCACCGCTTCCGGCTCCGGCTCGGGAGGCGCGAAGTCGAGTTCCGGCTGATCGTCCTTCGCGCCCTCGATCACCGGATAGACCACGTACGCCTGGTGCCCCTTCTTCACTTCGCCCCGGATCAGCTTCCAGACGTCGTCAGCGCGCTCGTCGGACACCTGCCGCGTGTCCACGGGAGTTCTCCCCGGGGGCAGCTCGTCGAGCACGCTGAGATCGAGGTCGCCGTAGATCGAGAGCGCCAATGTGCGCGGGATGGGAGTCGCCGTCATCACCAGCGTGTCCGGCTCGCAGGCGTTCGGCTTCTTCATCAGACGGAAGCGCTGCACCACGCCGAAGCGGTGCTGCTCATCGACCACAACCAGGCCCAGGTTGCCAAACTCGACCTTCTCCTCGATGAGCGCGTGCGTGCCGATGACGAGATCGGTCTCCGCATGGAAGATGCGCCGCCGCGCCAGCTTCTTCGCCGCATCGTCGAGCGAGCCGGTGAGCAGCGTGATGCGGTAGCGCCGCGACGAACGCTCCAGCAGCTTCTTAGCGGCGAGGTAGTGCTGCGTGGCGAGGATCTCCGTGGGAGCCATGAGCGCGGCCTGGTAGCCGTTCTCGATGACGACGAGCATGGCCTGCAGCGCGACGATGGTCTTGCCCGACCCGACGTCGCCTTGCAGCAGACGTCGCATGGGCGACGGCTTGCGCATGTCTCCGACGATCTCGCGCAAGGCGGCTTTCTGCGCCTTGGTGGGATGGAACGGCAGCACCTGCCGAATCGCCTCCCGCACCTTGTCATTCGTCTCAAACGCGAAGCCCGCGCGCTGCTGCAAGCGCCTTCGCTTCAGCTCCAGCCCGCATTCGAGGTAGAAGAGCTCCTCGAAGATGAGTCGCCGGTGCGCCGCCGTACCGGAGGCCTGAAGCTGCGACAAGGGCGTACCGGCAGCAGGGAAGTGGACAGCGCGCAATGCCTGTTCGCGGTCGGGGAGTCCCAACCGGTCGAGCATGGGCCGGGGCAGCGTTTCGAGGACGTTGCCGCGAAGCTCTTCGAGAAGGTTGTAGATGGTGCGCCGGATCCAGCGCGAGGCCAGACGGCTCCCGCTCAGCGATTCGTAGACTGGAGTGATGCGCCCGACTTCCAGCAGGTGCGACTCGTCGTCGGCATTTTCCGGCAGAATCTCGAACTGCGGTTGGATCATCTTGAAGTTCCGCGAGGACCGCGACGGCTCGACCTTGCCGTAGAGCGCGACCATCTGGCCGGTGCGGAATTTGCCCTCGAGATAGGTCCCATGGAACCACATGCACTTCATGGTGGCGAGGTTCTGCCCGACCGTCATTTCGAAGATAGGCATGGAGCGCGTACGCAGCAGGGTCGACCCGCGAACTTCGGCGATGACGCTGGCCATCTCACCCGGATTGAGATCCGAAAGCGAACGCGGATTCAGCCGGTCCTCATACCGGAAGGGAAGATGAAACAGCAGGTCTTCAACAGTGGCGATGCGCTTTTCCGCGAGCGTCTTCGCGATCTGCGGACCAATGCCCTTTACAAACTGGACGGGGGTATCGAGCTGAACCACATTGCGATGCTAGCAGGACTGGCTTCGCCGGCTGCCTGATAGACTTTTCAGGAATCTCGGAGAATCTGAATGCCGCCGGTAGTAGCGCTTGACCGTATTTCAAAAGCATACGAGAACAAGATCGCTGTGCAGGATCTGAGCCTGCAGATCGACGCCGGCACCATGTTCGGCCTGGTTGGGCCCAACGGCTCGGGCAAAACCTCCAGCATTCGCATGATGATTGGCATCACTATGCCCGACTCCGGATCGGTGAGCATGTTTGGCAAGCCTTATGCGCGTGAGAGCCTGCGGCGAGTGGGTTATCTGCCGGAAGAGCGCGGTCTCTACAAGAAGATGAAGGTGATGGAGCAGCTTGTCTTCATGGGGGAGTTGCACGGCCTCAACCCCGCGGTTGCCGCGCGGCGCGCGCATGAGTGGTGCGAGCGCCTGCAGATTCTCGAGGTAGCGCAGAAGAAGACGGAAGAGCTCTCGAAAGGCATGCAGCAGAAGATCCAGTTCATCGCCACGCTCCTTCACGACCCGGAGCTGGTGGTGATGGACGAGCCGTTCTCCGGCCTCGATCCCGTGAATGCCGCGCTGCTGCAGGACACGCTGATTGACTTGAAGAAGGCGGGAAAGGCAATTCTCTTTTCCACTCACCGCATGGACCAGGTGGAGAAGCTGTGCGACGCGATATGCCTCATTCATCACGGATACGCCGTGCTCTCCGGAGGTTTGCGGGAGGTGAAGTCCCGTTATGAGCGCGACCGCGTTGTGATCAATTTTGAAGGCGACGCGGCGTTCCTTGGACACCCTGCGATCGAGAGCTTCAAGAACTACTCGGGGCAGGCTGAGATACAACTGAAACCACATGCCGACGCGCAGGATCTGCTTCGCGCGGCCATGGAGAGGGCGTCCATTTACCGGTTTGAGTTAATGGAGCCATCGCTTGAAGAGATATTCATCCGCACCGTGGGGGAAAAGATCGATGCGTAGCGTTTGGCTGGTGGCCCGGCGCGAATATCTGGAGCAGGTGCGCGGGAAGGCGTTCAAGGTAACAACCATCCTCATTCCCGTAGTCTTCATCGGCATAATGGCGGCGATGATTCTCCCCAGTCGTTACTGGGGCACCAGCAAGCACCTGGTGATCGCTGCGCAGAACCCGGCGTTTGCCGCGCGGCTGCGCAATGAGCTCGTCGCGGACAAAGACGCGAAGATGACTGTGGATATTCTCGCTCCGGCGGCGCCTGGCGACCGCGCGACTCTGCATTCCGAATTGGACGCGAAACAGATCGATGGCTTTGTATGGATCGAAGCTCCCGCAGACGGTAAGGAACTGGTCACTTATGTCTCGCGTTCCGCGGGAGACTTTACAACGGAGGACCGGCTGAATACCGCGGTAAACCGCGCGCTGGTGGAGCAGCGGGTGGTCAACCACGGTATTGCCGCTTCCGATATTCCGGCGTTGACGGCCAACGTGGACATAAAGACGATGCTCTATCGCGAAGGCGTTGAAAAGCCATCGAGCGCGCTGATTACGCTGTTTTTCGGTTACGGAATGGCCTTTCTGCTCACCTTTACAGTGGTGATGTACGGCATGAATGTAGGCCGCTCGGTGATCCAGGAGAAGACCTCGCGCATCTTTGAGGTGATGCTTTCAACGGTGAAGGCCAGCGACATGCTTGCCGGGAAGCTCATTGGAATCGGTGCGGTGGGGCTGACTCAGATCGCCATCTGGATCGCTTTGGGCGCCGTCCTGCTCACCACGGCGCTCGCAGAAAACTGGATGACGGGGACGGCCAAGCCGCAGGTTTCCATTGTGGAAGTCGTGCTGCTCTGTGTTTATTTCGTGCTCGGGTATGCGCTCTATAGCACCTTTTTCGCCGGGCTCGCCGCGACCTGCGACACAGAACAGGAACTGCAGCAGTACGCGCCGCTGGCGGCTGTGCCCGTGTGGCTGAGCTTTGGGATGATCACCTTTATCATGAGCAATCCAAACTCGATCTGGTCGATCCTGATCTCGATGTTTCCCCCGTGCTCGCCGATCACGATGGCATTCCGGTTTACGGCGCAGTTTCCGCCTGCGTGGCAGATTGCGCTGTCGCTGGCGCTGATGGTGATCTCGATCTATATCGTCCTGTGGCTCTCGTCACGCATTTATCGCGTGGGCATTTTGATGTACGGCAAGCGGGCGACCCTGCCGGAAATGGTCCGCTGGCTGCGGTACAACTAAGCTCGTGGCAGAAGCACGGTTTTCGATCGGTCAGCGGATCGCGCTCTGGATTGTGCCAAGCCTCACCAGGATCGTGCTGACCGCAATCGGTTCAACCCTGCGCTTTGAGGTAATTGCGGAGAAAGGTGCGGTGCCGGCCACGCCGCCCGCGACGGGAATTTTTTGCTTCTGGCATCGCTGCACGCTACCCTGCGCGTGGTACTTTCGCAGATTTCGCTGCTCGATTCTCATCAGCCGCAGCTTCGATGGCGAGCTGATCGCGCGCACGCTCGCGCGGCTCGGCTACAAGAGCGTTCGAGGCTCAAGCTCGCGCGGCGGCGCGCAAGGATTATTGGCGCTTCAAGGCGAACTCGAAGACGGATTGCCAGTGGTCTTCACTGCCGACGGCCCGCGCGGGCCGATTTACCAGACGAAGATCGGCCCTGTGAAACTGGCGCAGATGTCCGGCGAACCGATTGGCAGCTTTTACCTACTGCCGGAACGAGCCTGGGTGCTCAAGTCATGGGACCGATTCCTGATTCCGAAGCCATTTTCACGTGTGGCCGTCAGCTGGGCGCGCTCGATTACCGCGCCTTCGAGAGATGCAGACGCCGCAGCACTCGAGCTCACACGGCTGAAATTGAACGCTGCCATGGAGCGCGCGCGCCTTCAGGCCGAGGCATATTTCGCCGGATAAACTGTTCTAAGTGCTGGTCTCAGAATTCCATTACGACCTTCCTGCAGAGTTGATCGCGCAACAGCCGCCGGCTGATCGCTCGGGCGCGCGCATGCTCACACTCAACGGAGCAAGCGGCGACTTTGCGGACGGGATGTTCCGCGATTTCCCCAAGCAGCTGCGGGAAGGCGATCTGCTGGTGTTGAACGATAGCCGCGTGATTCCGGCTCGGCTGTTCGCCCGGCGCGAGCAGGGCCGGGGAACCACAAAAAAAGAGCGGAGCCACCTGCCCACCGGACGCATTCAGGTCTTCCTCACAGAGCAGAAAGGCGAATGGGAGTGGAACGCGCTGGTGCGTCCGGGAAGGAAAGTGCTCACCGGGGAAACGCTTCTCTTTGAGGCTCCTTCAGGCGACGAGAGACTGCGCGCGCGTGTGCTTGCACATGGCGAGTTTGGCGAGCGCACGCTACGCTTTGAGCCTGTAACCAACTTTTTCGGGGCGGTGGAGGCGATCGGTCACATTCCGCTGCCGCCGTACATTCATCGCGAGGACGCAGATACCGATCGTGAGCGGTACCAGACCGTTTTCGCGCGCCAGAAGGGGTCGGTAGCCGCGCCCACTGCCGGCCTGCATTTCACGCCGGAGATTTTCGACCGCATCCGCGCGCGTGGAGTCCGCATTTCCTATGTCACGCTACATGTCGGCCTCGGAACATTTGCTCCGGTGCGGGTGGAACGAATTGAAGACATTCATCTTCACACTGAGCGTTACACTCTGCCCGAAGAAACCGCAATCGAGCTGAACGCCGCGCGGCACGAGGGCCGCCGCATAGTGGCTGCTGGAACCACAACGGTTCGCACGCTGGAGCACTGCGCGCGTGGCGGAGAATTCACGCCCCATTCCGGCAGCACCAGCATCTTCATCGCCCCCGGTTTCCAGTTCCGCGCTGTAAAATCGCTCCTCACTAATTTCCACCTGCCGCATTCAACGCTGCTCATGCTGGTCTGCGCCTTCGGGGGCACGCAGAACGCGCTCGCGGCCTACCGCCATGCGGTCTTGGAGCGGTACAGGTTCTTCTCCTACGGGGACTGCATGTTTCTCACACCGTGCGCTGAGGCAGTAGACTCGAACCGATGAAACAGCCCGTATTCCTGCTCGATTCCATGTCATTCATCTTCCGCGCTTACCACGCGATGCAGCGGCAGCGCCCGATGTCGACGCGGACCGGAGTGCCTACCGCGGCGACTTACGTCTTCGTGAACATGATCAACAAGCTCCGCCGCGATTTTCAGCCGGAGTATTTCGCAGCCGTATTTGATGTGAGCACTCCCGTGTTTCGCGACGAACGGGCGCGCACCATGACCACCATTCGCAAATTCAACATCAAAACGCAGACCTTCGATGAGGTGGATTACGGGGGTTACAAGGCCAACCGCACGGAAATGCCGCCCGACCTCGCGCAGCAGTTGCCGTATATCCGGCGCGCGCTGGAGGCATTTCATATCCCCATTCTGCAGGCCGAGGGATTTGAGGCCGACGACGTCATTGGCACGCTCTCTGTTCAGGCGGCAAAGGCAGGTCATCCCGTCTTCGTCGTTTCCAATGACAAGGACATGCTGCAGCTGGTGAACGACCAAGTGAAGGTGCTCAACCCGGCGAAGGACAATCTCGTCCTCGACCGCGAGAAGGTGACGGAGACCCTCGGTGTTCCGCCGGAGAAGGTAATTGACGTGATGGCATTGCGCGGGGACTCCATCGACAATATCCCCGGCGCGCCTGGAATCGGCGAAAAAGGCTCGGTGGAGCTGATCCAGCAATTCGGAAGCCTGGACGCCGCGCTGGACCGCGCAAGCGAGGTGAAGCGCAAGACCTATCGCGAATCGCTCGAAAACAACCGCGACAATATTCTGCTCAGCAAAGAGCTGGTCACGATCCACTGCAGCGTTCCGCTCGAGCTGGACCTCGACGCCATGCGCACGCAGCCGCCTGACGCCAACGCCTGCCGCGCGCTGTTTACCGAACTCGAATTCACGACGCTGCTCAAGGAATTGGCTCCCGCAGAGGAGAAGCGCACCGCCAGATACATCACAAAACCAACTTCGGAGGAAACAGCCCAATTTTTGCGAGAAGCCCGCACGAAGGGATTTTCTCTCGCTGTTGCCTCCGCGGAAGTGAAAGAGGCGACTGAGCCGGAAGCGGAGTCGACAGAAGAGCGCGAACCCGAGCAGCAATCCATGTCGCTGCTTGACATTGCGGAGGCCGCGGACAAGGCAGCCGCACCGGGGAAGGCCGAAGAAGTTTGCAATATTGCCGTGTCCGCCGACCCGGAGAAAATTCTGCTGTTACCGATTGAAAGCTTACAGGGATTGCTCGAAGACGAGACCATTCCCAAGCGCGTACACGACCTGAAAGGCACGTTGCGGGCTCTTGAATCGAGGGGAATCACTCTGCGAGCCGCAAACGACGATCTGATGCTCTACTCGTATCTCATCAACCCCACGCATGCCTCGCACCGGCTAAGCGACGTGGCGGCGCGATTCAGCAACTACCCGCTGCGTGAATCAGGAGAGCCGCTTTTGCTTGAATCGGCGCATGCCATCGAGTCGCTAACGGCGGTGCTGCGCGAAGACGTAAAGAAACTTGAGACGACCGGCGTGTACGAAACGATCGACCTGCCGCTGGTCCCGGTGCTCAAACGCATGGAAGATGCCGGTGTTCGCATCGATTCTGGCGTGCTTGGCGCGATGGCGGAGAAGCTCTCGTCGGAGATGCAGCGCATCAGCGAGGAAATCTATGCGTGCTGCGGCCATCGCTTCAACATTAATTCGCCGAAGCAGCTCGGCGACGTGCTCTTTAACAAAATGAACCTGCCCAAGCCGCTCAAGTATGGAAAGGGCAAAGTTGTCTCAACCGCACAGGATGTACTTGAAGAGCTTGCCGCGCATCATGAAGCGCCGCGCATGGTTCTCGAATTCCGGCAGCTCGCCAAATTGAAATCGAACTATGTGGACTCACTTCCGCTGCTCGCCGACGCGGAGGGCCGCGTCCACACGACATTCAATCAGGTGGGGACGGCGACAGGCCGCCTTTCATCCACGAACCCGAATCTCCAGAACATCCCAATCCGCACTGAGCTTGGCCGCGAGATACGCGCCGCGTTTATCGCGGCGGCGGGCCACAAGCTGCTCTCCGCCGATTACTCGCAGATCGAGTTGCGTTTGATGGCCCACTTTTCCTCCGATCCGCTGCTGACAAATGCGTTCGCCACCGGGCAGGACATTCACACGCTCACAGCGTCGGAAGTCTTCGGAGTCTCGGCTGAAAATATGAGCAAGGAGACACGCAATCGCGCGAAGGCCGTCAACTTCGGCATTGTTTACGGGATCTCTCCATTTGGACTGGCGCAGCAACTGGGCATTGACCAGCATGAAGCGCGGCTCTACATCGAGACCTACTTTGAACGCTATAAGGGAGTACGCGAGTTCATCGATCGACTGCTTGATGAAACGCGCCGCGAGCAGAAGGTGCGAACGCTGTTCGGGCGCGCTCGTCCCATTCCCGACATTCAGAGCCGCAATGCCAACCTGCGGGGATTCGCCGAGCGCACCGCCGTCAACACGCCACTGCAGGGAACGGCCGCCGATCTGATCAAGCTGGCGATGATCCGCATCGACAAGCTGCTGGATGAAAGAAAGTTCGCAACTCGTATGACGCTTCAGGTGCACGATGAGCTGCTCTTCGATGTGCCGGATGCAGAGGTCGACGAGGTGCGCGAGCTAGTGCTTAACGAAATGCAAAACGTAATTGAGTTGAAAGTGCCGTTGGTCGCCGACGTGGGCATCGGGCCGAACTGGAGAGACCTCGACTAATCGCGCTAGTGCCGGTCGGGCAGCAGCTTCCATATTTCCGGGTCCTCGGTTCCGAGCACCCATGAGCAGAAGCCCTCAAGTCCACGCTGCTGCGCTAGCTTATAGCGGTCTTGAAAGGTGCGCGCGTCGGTGTAGAAAACCCATTCGCGCATCTGGTCGCGATAGAAGTAGAACCACGCCGTATGGTCTACCGGGTCCCATTGCGGAGCGCCCCCATACTCCTGGGCCAGCAGCATCGCATCCGGCTCGCCTATCGACGCAGCGCTGATGTTCGGCTTGTTCTCATCCTTCAGCGATCCCTTCACCACCGGGTCGCCGGCAAACCAGTGGTACCCGTATAGTGGAATCCCGAGCGAAAGCTTCTGCGGCGGCACAAACTGCAGCGCGTAATTCAGGTTATCCATCGTCCACTGCCATCCCGCCACCGGGCCCGGAGCCGTCCAGCTCGTGTGCTGGTCGTAAGTCATCAGGCAGATCAGGTCTGCCGACTGGGCCAGCGCCTTGAGATCGTAGGCTCCGCGCCAGTCGGAGTAAATCCAACGTGCAAATGCGCCAGCACCTGGGTACCCCGGAGCGTTCGGCACCGTCGCAATGCTAAGCTGCAGCCCCGCAGAATGCAGCGCATCCGCCGCCTCTCTCACCAACGTAGAAAGCGCGTCGCGATCCGTCCACGAAATGTCTTCAAAATCGAACTGAATGCCGGAGTAGCCATACAGCTTCGCTTGCTGGACGAGCGAAGCAATAAGTGCCTTCTCCGCCACCGAGTTCGCCAGCAGCGTGTGGAATGCAGCCTTGCCTGTGCTCGTGACAATCGGCATCACCGGCACATGTTGCTGTGTCGCCACCCGCATCACCTCCGGATTCGGTGCGCCGGCCACCAGCCCATTCGCATCCACCGAGTACCACGTGGGCACGAGAATTCCGATCTTGGACGAGTGCGCAAGAAAGGAGCGCACGGAGTCCGGCTTCTCCGTCATATAAAACAGCGACACAGGGCGGGTCTGCGCGAGTGCGACAGCAGACACGCTTAAGTACAAGCTCAAACTTAGAATGGTGCGCTTCATGGCCAGGTTCATAGCAATTCGATCCTCGGTTTCTGGGGTAACTTTTGTTGCTGCCTCGCGCCCGCAGCATCTTTAAGCGCCGAGCGCTTCGCGAATGGCGCCTGCTATTGCGTCCGCATGACGATGCATCGTCTCTTCAGATTCGGCCTCAATCATCACCCGCGCAAGTGGCTCCGTACCTGAATAGCGGATGACTACGCGGCCATTTGCCTGTAATTCTTCCTCGGCCTTCCGGATGCTCGCGGCAATCGATGGAATGGAATCGAACGGCTTTTTGTCCCGCACGCGGATGTTGACGATCACCTGCGGAAAGACTTTAAGATCTGCGACCAACTCGTGAAGCGGCCTTCCTGAACGGCGGACCAGATCGAGAACGACCATCGCCGTGAGCAGCCCATCGCCGCTCGTGGCCAGGTGGGGAAAAAGAATATGCCCCGACTGCTCGCCGCCAATTGACGCAGAGTTGGCCTGCATCATCTCCAGCACATATTTGTCGCCGACGGGGGCGCGCAGCATCTTGATGGAGTCACGCCGGAGCGCCGCCTCCAGGCCCATGTTGGACATCGTGGTTGCGACCACCGTATCCGCATAGAGCAGGTTGCGCGCCTTCAGATCGCGCGCTGCGAGCAAAAGCACAGCGTCCCCGTTTACCACTCTGCCGTTTGCGTCAGCAAACATTGCGCGGTCGGCATCGCCATCAAAGGTGATGCCGATGTCGGCGCGATGCGCTTTCGTCTCCGCGGCTACGATCTCCGGATGCAGCGCGCCGCAGTCCGCGTTGATGTTGCGCCCATTAGGATGAACATGTGTGAAATAGGCGTTGCCGCCCAGTCTGGCAAATAGCTCCAAAGCAATCGTTGACGCGGCTCCGTTCGCGCAGTCGACGACGAGCTTGAGGCCATTGAGGTCGAGCCCTGGAACCGCGGCGATGAGGAAGGCTTCGTAATCGGCGCGGTATCGCTCGTTGACCATCGGCGGCCGGAGCTTTTCTACGTCGGGCGCGGGCGAGAGTGCCAGATGGCGAAATATCTCTTCTTCTATGCCGAGCTCGGTGGCGTCTGGGAGTTTGTAGCCGTCGCCGCCGAAGATTTTTATTCCGTTATCGTGCCAGGGATTATGCGACGCGGAAACGACGATTCCAGCGGCGAATCGGTGTTTGCGCGCGAGGTAAGCGATGGCGGGAGTTGTTATGACGCCCGCGCTTTCGACGGTAGCGCCCGCTGACGTGAGCCCGGCGGCGAGCACCGCGGCAATCCAGTTACCAGACTCGCGTGTATCCATTCCAAGGACCACCGAAGGCTGCGGCGTCTTGGCCTTAAGTTGGTGCGCGAGCGCCACGCCGACTGCATAGATTGTTCTTGCATCGAGCGGCGGCTCACCTGCGACCGCACGTATTCCATCCGTGCCGAAAAGTTTTCTCATGGTCTCATTCTGTTGTTTTCGTCACGCGGCCTTCAATGGTTCCGTGCGCCAGACGCGCGGAGACAAGTTTCCCGGGGCTGGTGCTTGCTGCACTTGTGAGCAAGTTGCCGGCTTCATCGTAGATCAATGAATATCCTCGATTGAGGACCGCCAGCGGAGATAGCGATGCCAGTTGGCGCTCCATGGACTGGAGAGTATTGCGGAGGCTTTGATTGATCAGTTGCTGCGCACGCGCAAATCTGCCGGAAAGACTCTCGAGCCGCTCGCGCACAGACAAGACGCGCTGAGTTACGTCATTGCGCTGCACCGCCCAGGCTAGATTCTGTAATTTGTAGCTCTTTTCCTGCAAGAACGCGCGCCATACTGCGTCCATTCGGAAGCCCATTTCGTCGATGCGCTGCTGCCGTCGGTTCAGGCCGTCCCGCACGCGGTCCATCGATGCTGCAATGGATACGCGCGCAAAGCGCTCGCGAGCCTGCATTACGCGATATCGCGCAGCCCGGTGAGCTCGCTGGGCGAGCTCCTCCAGATGCTCCGCCACCCTATGCTGAGCGATAGTAATCAGTTCTGCGGCCGCGGAGGGCGTGGGGGCCCGCAGATCGGCGACAAAATCCGCAATGGTGAAATCGGTTTCGTGACCGACCGCCGAAACGACCGGCACGTCTGAAGCCGCGATGGCCCGCGCCAGGGACTCGGTATTGAATGGCGCAAGGTCCTCGAGCGACCCTCCGCCGCGTGCAATTACGATAAGGTCGACTTCGCGCGCCCGGTTGAAGTACGCAATACCCTTGGCAACCTCGGCCGCTGCCGCCTCCCCTTGTACAAGAGCCGGGTAGAGCAAGATCTGCAGCGCCGAGTGGCGCCGGTTCACCACCGTGATGAAATCGCGAATTACCGCTCCCGACGGCGAAGTCACGATTCCCACGCAGCGGGGAAAGGCGGGCAGCGGCTTCTTGCGATCGGCGTCAAACAGGCCCTCCTGCTGCAGTCTGCGCTTTACCTGCTCAAAGGCAAGTTGCAGCGAACCTGCGCCCATCGGCTCCAGATGCTCGGCGATGATCTGCACCTGGCCGCGCTGCTCGTAGAGCGAGAGCTTGCCACGAAGCAGTATTTGCAGGCCGTTCTCCAGACGGAAGCGCAACAGGGAAGCCTGCCGGCGGAAGAGGACCGCCGATAGCTGCCCGGCTTCATCCTTTACGGTGAAGTAAAGATGCCCTGAAGCTGCCGGGCGGAGGTCGCACACTTCACCCTCGACCCATATGTCGGAAAACTCGCGCTCGATTTCCGCGCGCAGCGCTGCAACGAGCTCGCTGACCTTCCATACCCGGCGTTGCGGCGGCGGCGCTGCACCGAAACTGAAGCCGAGCTGGCCCGCTCCCATCGGTTTTGAAGGACTCCCCACGATGTTTAAGTCTACAATCAGCGGCGCAATCGCGAGAGCAGATACAGAATCAAAGTCAGCAGAACACTGACGAAGATTGAGGTTCCCAGAAGGAAGTGGACGGAGCCGTTCTTACGACGCCATGCGAAATCGCCGGGGAGATGTCCGAAAGAAATCCCCAACCGCCCAAGTAGATAGACCGCCCCTCCCGCTACGACAAGCAACAGGCCGAGTCTCACCAGCAATCGCGCGAGTGCGGGCATCTCCCCCAGATTACGCCTGCCTTGTTCTGGAATCCGGGGCAGGATTGACGGGCATGCCCCGCTCCTGTTTTGCTGCATAGCAGGGAGCCGCCTTGCACATCGCCTCATTCTGCGCCGGAATTGCCTGTATCATCGCCGCGCTGTTCGACGCCTTTCAGACCGTGATCCTTCCGCGCCGCGCGGTCGGACGATTTCGCATTACCCGCATCTTCTATGTGATTACCTGGTGGCCGTGGTCGCATGTTGCGGGCTGCATTCGTGACGCGCGCAAGCGGGAAACGGCGTTCAGCTATTACGGGCCTTTGTCGCTGTTGCTGCTGATCGTTATCTGGGCCGGGGGGCTTGTGCTTGGATTCGCGCTGCTGCTCCATTCGCTGCGCCTGCCCTTCGCCGATCCGTTGCACCCGCATACCGGATTTGCCTCCGATGTCTATCTGAGCGGCACCACGCTCTTCACCCTGGGACTGGGCGACATTGTTCCGCATTCGTCTGCCGCGCGCTTCTTCCTGGTGCTGGAGTCGGGCATGGGACTGGGATTTCTGGCCATGGTGATCGGATACTTCCCGGTGCTCTATGGCGCGTTTTCACGGCGAGAGGTCACGATCTCGCTGCTTGACGCGCGCGCCGGCTCGCCGCCGACGGCTGCCGAGCTGATGCGCCGGCATTCGTTCGATGGCGGCAGCGACGCGCTCAATCTGCTGCTGCTCGAATGGGAGCGCTGGTCAGCGGAGCTGCTGGAGAGCCACATCTCCTATCCGTTGCTCTGCTATTTCCGCTCGCAGCATTCGAACCAGAGCTGGCTTGCGGCGCTTACGTGTGTCCTTGACGTGTGCGCGCTGCTGATTGCCGGAGTGCAGGACCATGCGGCGCGCCAGGCACAGCTGACCTTTGCGATGGCCCGGCACGCGATGGTGGATCTCTCACAGGTGTTTTCGCAACCGCCGATCACGCAGAGCCAGACTGAAGACCGGCTGCCTCCGGACCGCTTCAACCTGCTTCACAAGCAGTTGTGCGATTCGGGAATGCGCGTGTGCCGCGACCCCGCCGCGATACAGCGCCTGATGGAAATGCGGTTGCTCTACGAAGGCTACGCTGTGGCGCTCAGCCGTTTCTTCCGCATGCCGCTGCCGCCGTGGGTGGCTGAGCATCCGCACAAAGACAATTGGCTTTCCGTGGCACGCGTAAGGCAGGCAACCGAGGCAGCAGTCGATGGCGACGCCAGTCGATCAGCAGATCTCTTCAGCGATGAGGAGCATCACGTTTTCTAGTTGAAGTTATGCGGTGACCGGGTCGAGAACGCGCGACCAGCGGCGGCCTTTTCGCCCGGCGTGCGCCTGCTTGTGATAGGCGTAGCCGGCGACCAGCGGCAGCGCCAGAGTGGCTTCGCTATAGACCATTTGCTCGAAGGTGGTGTCCACTTTGCCCCACGAGCTGGCTTCTTTGAGAGTGCTTGAGGACAAGGCGCCGTCGCGCACATCGGCGACGGTGATCTGGATGGCGTACTTGTGCATCGGTGCTTCCGAGCCGAGGATGTCGGCTGCGACGACAATATCCTGCGCGAAGTTCTTGGGCACGCCGCCGCCAATCATCAGCAGGCCGGTGGTCGGATTGTTGATCTTCAACTGAGTGAGCTCGTAGAAATCCTTGGCTGAGTCGATGGAGACCTTTGGCTTGTCCTGGCGCGCGTGCTGGTGCGCGATGAGTCCGAATCCGGCGGAGCAGTCGCTGAAGGCGGGGCAGAAAATGGGCACGTCGTTCTGGTAAGCGGCGTACACAATGGAGTCCGCGCCGCCCTTGGCCGGAGTCTTGCCCTCGTGCTCCAGATAGGCGCCCATCGCGCGGATGAACTCCCGCGAGCTGTAGGGGCGGGGATCGAGCGAGTTGGCAATCTTCTCAGTGGTCTCGTCGCAAAGCCGCAACTCTTCTTCGTCGATCAGGGTGTCGTAGATGCGGTCGATCATGAGCTCGCGAAGGGTGGCGTCTTCAGTGCCCTGCTTGAGGAGATCGTTCGCAATGTAGTGCTTGAATCCCAGCGCCTCGAAGAAGTCCTGATCAACGATATTTGCGCCGGTGGAGACGACGGCATCGACCATGTGGTGGCGGATGAGGTCGACAAAAATCTGTTTGAGGCCGGCGCTGATAAGCGACCCGGCAAGACACAGAATTACCGCGCAATCCTTGTCACGCAGCATTCGCTCGTAGATCTGCGCGGCGCGGGCAAGGTCGCGCGAGCTGTAGGCCATGTGCTGCATGGCATCCACCAGGGCAACGACGTTGTGCTGCTTGATATCGATGTGCTGGATGGGCTGTTTGAGGAGGTCTTTTTTCGTAGGCATGTTGTTCACAGAATACCAATGATTGACTCGGTTATTGAGGGCTGCAGTGTGAATTTCCCGGCCCAGAGCGCTTTCCGGGCTGCCGCTTTCGCGCGCCAATTTATACTCCCGGCATGAACGCAAAGTTCTATGCTGGTTTGCGCCGGTTTGCGGTTTTGGCACTGCTGCCGCTGCTTGCCGTGCCGCCTTTGTTCGGATGGGGCGACAAGGGGCACAGGATGATCAATCGGCTTGCCGCAGAGAATCTGCCTCTGGACGTTCCCTCGTTCCTGCGCAATCGAGAAGCGACTGAGGAGATCGAATATCTTGGTCCGGAGCCCGACCGCTGGCGCTCGCCTGCGGAGCCGGAGCTGAGTGCGGAACAAGCCCCCGACCACTTCATCAATTTCGAGTTCGCCGACATGATTGGCCCACTGCCGCGGCGAAGGTATGACTACATTGCCCGGCTTACGGCAGCGGAAATGACCCATCGTTACATCGCGCAGGAGTTGCAGCCGGACAAGGTGGGCTTTCAGCCGTACATCACGAATGAGGTGTGGGAGCGGCTGAAGGCAGCGATGCGCAATTATCGTGAGCTGACGGCGAAGCATGCGAACACCCGAGCGGTAAAGGCAACGGTCATTTTCTATGCAGGCTGGCTGGGCCATTACGTCGCGGACGGTTCGCAGCCGCTGCATGTGAGCCGCGACTACGACGGCTGGTTGGAGAAGGAGAATCCGAACGGCTATACGACGGAGCACGGCATTCACTCGAAATTTGAGACGACCTTCGTCAACGCGAACCTGAGCGCGGCGGATGTGCGGCCGCTTATCTCCGCCGTGCATCCGGTAAGCGACGAGTGGTCTGCGTACCTGACTTACCTGCGTAAGAGCGGGTCGATGACGGAGCGCGTGTATCAGCTGGACAAGGAGCACGGCCTTGATGGAGCGGGCACGGCTGAGTCGAGGCAGTTTACCGCCGAGCGGCTGGCGGCAGGCGCAAGCATGCTCCGCGATCTGATCTACTCCGCGTGGCTCGAGAGCGCAAAGCCGGAGCCGCAGCGGCAAGGGCCGGCGAAGGATGGCCAGGGCTACTGAGCACTTTCGAATTTGACGCATCATTTTTTTCCGTGTTTCCTTTGTTTTGTTGAGGTTAGTGGCTGGTTTGATGTGTAAGTCAGCCGTTTTCTATTGGTTGCGTGTAAGTCACCGGTTTTCAATTAGTTCCGGCTAGCTAAGGTGCGGGTGGCTAAGTGCGGGCGGCTAAGGAGCGGACGGCTAAGGTGCGGGGCTGAAGGGGCGAAGGGCCCGCCCGCTGGTGCAAAGAGTACGTGGTGCAGCGTGCAAGGGGCAGTTGGCGGTCGGGCGCATACTTTTTTCTTCCAGTTTCCTTTGTTTTGTTGAGGTTAGTGGCTGCTTTTACTTATAAGTCAAGTGTTTTCTGTTGTTTACAAGTAAGTCTAGGCTTTTCAATCGGTTCCGCGGGTGTAAAGGTGCGGCCCTCCGGGCCGGACGGCATCTTGTTGAGTCGTTGCGCCCTGCGGCTCCACTCCTGCCTGCGGCAGCAAGGTAGCTCCTTCGGAGCGGCTTTTTATATCGGGTGAAGGCGCGTAATTTTCCTCCCGCTTTCCTTTCTTTTGTTGAGGTTAGTGGCTGGTTGGTGATCTAAGTCAGCCGTTTTCTATTGGTTGCGTGTAAGTCAAAGGCTTTCAATTAGTTCCAGTAAGGCAGCAATTCAGCAGGTGAGTGCAAAAGGTGAAGGCGCAGCTTGTGGCTGCGCCTTCGGGGAAGAACTTTCGATCTAAGTCAATTATATCAATTCCGGACAATTCAACTGCATTTGGAAGCCATTGAAATGGTGAAGGTTATGGGCTAAAGGGGCTTGACAACGTTTCAGGGTGTGCGTGCTTGCTGGGGTGCGGATTTTTTCGGGCGTAAAGGTGCGCGGCCCTGGGGGCCGGACAACATTCGGTATTGCTGAGTCGTTACGCCTGCGGCTGCACTCCTGCCTGCGGCAGCAAGGTAGCTCCTTCGGAGCGAGTTTTTCTAGCATGACAAGATCGGCTGGGAGCAATGTTTCAAGATCGGCTCGGAGCGATGTTTTATGACATGGATTAAGGCCGTGCCCTGATGCAAGGATGACATGGTGGCGGTGAGAGGGGGCTGCATATGCGAACAGCAGATCCTTCACTTCGTTCAGGATGACATCAGCGGTAGAGGGGAACTGCGTACGGGGCTACATTGGCGAACCGCAGATCCTTCACATCGTTCAGGATGACATCGCATTTGCGAACAGCAGGTCCTTCACTTCGTTCAGGATGACAATTATATCGTAAATATTTATAAATAATCAACATATTATTTTGCTATCCTATATACGAGTCCTGCACAGATACGCAGAGTCAATGACTTGCCGGAAAAATCTGCACGGAACCTGCACAGGACGCATCGAAAAAGACAGAGGCGAAGATGACATTCGTCACGGACAAAGCGGAACTCAAGCCGGGCCTGGTTCTCTTCCGGCGCGGCGACGTGGATCATCGCATGTGGTATTGCCGCATGAAGATCCCCAAAGCCGACCGCTACAAGACAGTTTCGCTCAAAACGACCGACATCGAGGTGGCGCGGGAACGCGCCTTCGATCAAGACGCAGACATCCGGTTTCGCTTGAAGCATGACGTTCCTGTGTTCAATCATCCGTTCCGCGAGGTGGGGCGAGAGTATCTGCTGATCCAGGAGGCGCGAGCGAAGCGCGGAGAGATCAGCGCGGCGCGGCCCAGGAAAGTTCGCGCCATCATCGAAGGCGCTCTAGACCGATATGTAGGCTCAACGCAAGTCCACCTTATTGGCGATGAGCTTTGGGGTGGCTATCCGGCATGGCGGCGGGAGAACGGCGCGGGACGCAACAGGCGCAACGGCGTTCGGGAAGTCACTGCCGACATGGCGCAAGCCTTCGCGGATACGGAAGCCGAGCGCCGAACCAAGGTTCAGCAAACCTTGGGCATCCGAGTTTTGAAGCCGATTGAAGTCAAACCTTCCGAAGAACGGACGATTCCTTTTATTAGCGATTCCACCATCCGCCTTGAGATGTCCATCTTCGGTGCGGTGATGAATTACGCCATCAAGAAACGCTACGTTCCTGCCAGCCAGCGTTTCGACGAGCGCCCCAAGCTCAAGACGATGAGGCGCGATGAGTTTACGCTGGAGGAATACCGCAAACTCCACACTGTGGGAAGGAAGTGGATTGCCGAGGCAGATAAACCTTCAAGCATCTGGTATCGCACCGTCACCTACAACATGATCCTGATTGCCTGCAATACAGGCATGAGGCCGGCGGAGATGAAGAATCTCCGCTGGCGCGACATTATGCCTGCAAAAGACCGCGAGGGGCGTGAGATCGTTGTGCTGTTTGTCCAAGGCAAAGGCAAGTCGCGCAAGCTGGTGGCTCCTAAAAGCGTCGGAGAGTATCTGGAACGTATCCGCGCGATCTCCAAAGCCACGGAACCGGACGACAGAGTATTTACCAATGTCACAGGCAAGCCCGCAATAACTCTCTACAGCTCGCTGATTGCCGACCTTCTGAACGAAGCGAAACTGCGCGAAGGCACGCAGGGCGTGCCTCGCTCGACCTATTGCTTCCGGCACACCTACGCCACGCTCCGATTGCAGGAAGGCGTGGACGTGTATTTCCTCGCCGAGCAGATGGGAACTTCCGTCCACATGATTGAAACCCACTATGGACACGTGAACACCATCAAGCACGCGGACCGCGTGTTGCAGGGGATGGCGGGGTGGGAACTGCCGCAACCGGACTATAGCAAGGCCAAGGCGGTGAAGGCGGCAGAGATTCACGATAGGTCTAAAGGAGGTCAACGCAGCAAGCCGCGTTGACCATGAACCTCCCGAAGCCGTTTTTGCCGGAGCCGCTGGCGGAGGCTGGCGCAGGGAGGTGATCGTCCCAATGTCCGGCCCGGACACTCATCACTGAGATTGTTCTGATTTGCCGCTGCCCCGCTGGGGCGTTCTTAGCGGCAAATCTCTCTGCACGTGCCGCCGCTGGCGGCTGCTCTTAGCGCAGTTCAAACCTCTTTGTATCGTAACCTGAGACGTGCTATGAAGCCATGTCCGGCATGGAATTCGGCCCAATCCCTACCGTGGACGTGGTGGTCGAGGCCGTCAAAAGTCTGGAGCAGCGGATCAATCAGCGACATGCTGTGTTCTACGCTTGGACCGCCACGCTCCGGCTGTTACCCTTAAACACGAAATGTCCATGCCCCTGACAGAGAGCACTTCGCAAGCACTCCGCGCCTATCTGCGCGAGGTTAGAACCACGCCGAGCGAGATCGGCAAACGTGAGCGATTCAGTGCCCTGTTGGGAACTCTCTTTGGAAGTACACGCGAAGTCGGACAATATGCGAGAGGAGCGGAAACGTCGCTTCGCATTACGACTCCAGAAAGGGTAAAGCGCGGCAGCGCGGATACCGTCTACGGTTCTGCGGTGATTGAATTCGAGAAGAGCCTGAAACAAACACTTTCAGAAGCGGAACGCCAGCTCCGCGAATATGTCGCGGGCATCTGGCAACGCGAACCAATGTCGCGGCGCAATCTGGATGCCGTCGCCACTGACGGTGCATTCTGGAGAATCTATCGCCCGGTGCTACCGGAAAACACGGCACTGATTCCCGAAAATATCGCCCTTGAACTCCGCCGAGAAATTCAACTCAAAGACGACACCCTTAATGACTTTTATCGTTGGCTGAATATCTTCCTCTATCGCCCTTCCCAACTGGAGCCGACCTCGGAAGCAATACAGGAGGACCTCGGTTCCTACAGCCATCTGTTTGGCGAGGGGATCGCCGCCTTGCGTCGCGCGTGGGTTACAGTCCGCAATGCAAGCGAAGCAAGACTGGCATTCGATACTTGGCAAAGTTACCTGACGGTCACTTATGGCAAATTGAGCGAGTCCGACCGGCTTAAACGAGACGCGGAAACAGGAACCGAAGTCTCCGAGAAAGACGAACTGTTCCTCCGTCATACGTGGCTTGTCAGCGTCTCGCGCCTAATGATCTGGGCTGCCCTTTCCAGCGGACAGACCACTGGCGCCTTGCGTCAGGTGGCACAGGAGGTCTTCTCTGGCCGATACTTCGAGTCAAAGCGACTGGCAAACCTTGCGGACGAAGACTTTTTCCACTGGATTCGCACGCCCAAAGCTGAACAAATTCTTGCCCCCGTCTGGGAGCGCGCCCTGGACACGCTACTTACCTATGACCTTACGCGCATCCGTGAAGACGTTTTGAAGGGCGTTTATCAACAGCTCATTGACCCGAAGGACCGTCACGACTTGGGGGAGTATTACACTCCCGACTGGCTTTGCGAGCGCATTGTCGCGGAAATGCTGCCTCCCGAGGGCTACAAAAAAATCCTCGATCCGAGTTGCGGTTCCGGCAGCTTCCTCCGGGCAGCCATCAGCCATTTTCTGCGGAACAACCCGGCTGGAACGCCTCACGAACGGCTCCGAGAAATTCTGGCAAATGTCACAGGCATCGACATCCACCCGGTTGCGGTAACGATTGCTCGCGCCACCTACGTCCTGGCTTTAGGCAAGCTGGTCAACTCCGCGCGGCGGCCAATCCAAATACCTATCTACCTCGCGGATTCGCTGTTTCTTCCGCATGAAGTCGAAAGAAACCTGTTGGAGCAGCTAAGTGGGATCGAAATTACCTTCGGTCCCAGGCGCAACGAGCGCAGATTCATCCTCCCAGACATGATGGTGAATCAACCTGAGAACTTCGATGAGGCAATCGTTGCGGCCACCCGTGTTGCCGGAGATCTCGCCGCCGGCGGACGCGAATCGCGCGAATCTCTCGACCGCTACTTACATGAGGCTGTACCTGGTCTCTCGCAAGTTCTCCAGCGGGATGAGGCAGTGACAGCGCTATGGAACTTCACGGTCGGTCTGAGCGAGCTGATCCAAGAAAAACAGAATTCCATTTGGTCCTTCATTATCCGCAACAGCTACCGCCCGGCGATGCTGCGCCAGCAGTTCGACATCATCATCGGCAACCCGCCTTGGGTTGCTTATCGGTACGTCACCGATCCGGAATATCAGAAGGAAATCAAACTTCGAGCTGTTGAGACATATGAGATTGCGCCGAAATCGCAAAAGCTGTTCACGCAGATGGAACTGGCGACTGTCTTTCTGGCGCATTCCTTACAAACCTTTGCGCGACCAGGCGGCACGCTAGCATTCGTCATGCCCCGCAGCATTCTTACAGCGGATCAACACCAAAACCTTATCCAACGCAAATATTCGGCAAAATTCCGTCTTACTGGCTACTGGGATATGTGGGAGGTGAAGCCGCTCTTCAATGTCCCTTCCTGCGTTCTGTTCGCGGAACAGTCATTGTCGCAAGGGAGCGCGACGGATGCGATACCAGCGCAGATTTGGACCGGACAGCTTGCAGGTCGAGATTTGCCGTGGGAGAAAGCCGCAGATCGCTTTTCGATCCGGAAAGCCGAAGCGCGCGTAATTTGGCTTGGGAGCCGGTGTGCTTTGTCAACCGTAGCCGGGGCCAAGTCAGAGAGTCGCGCAAGTGCATATGCCAAGGCATTCAAGCAGGGTGCCACTATAGTTCCCAGGAATTTTTACTTTGTGGTGATCGATGGATGGGACAGAAAGCTGGACCCAGAGCGGCTGTACCACGTGAACACCAATGAGGAGAGCGCCCGGGATTCGAAACCTCCTTATAGAGATGTGCGGATGTCGGGGAATGTCGAAGGGCGCTTTCTGTTCAGTTCAACCATCGCGAGTCATATCTGGCCGTTTGCACTTCGTGAGCCTTGGCCGGTTGTGCTTCCCGTAGAGGAATCCGGTGGTTCCTATCACATGCTTGCGACTCAGGACCTCAAGCGAAATGGATATCGAGACTTCGCGAAATGGATGGAAAGAACGGAAAGAACCTGGAATGAAAAGCGTGGCACGAAAGCTATCCGTCAAACAGCTTTAGAACGGCTCGACTACCAGCGAGGATTAACCGCCCAATCTCCGCGACATAAGCATCTGGTTCTCTACAACGCGGCCGGAACAAATGTATCTGCCACATACTGCGATAGAAAGGCACTCACACTGCCACTCATCGTCGAGCACACAGTCTATTGGGCAGCGTTCAGCGATCCTGCAGAAGCTCACTTTGTCGCTGCAATTCTCAACTGCGCATCGGTCAATGAAATTATCAAACCTTTCCAGTCATCAGGACTCTTAGGGGAACGGCATATCGAGAAGAAGCTGCTCGATGTGCCCATACCGATCTTCGATCCGGAAGACGCGAGACACCGCAAGCTATCAGAACTGGGTCGTGCGGCCCACATTGAAGCACAGGCTGCCATTTGCGACCATAACTTTCCCGCCGGCTCCAGTTTGGCTCGGCAAAGAGCTTATGTCCGCACTGCGCTTCAGGATACTTTGGTAGAGATCGACGGTTTGGTTAGGAATTTGCTGAGACTCGGTAAGCGAGCCGAGCCAAAGGACAGGATGGACTCACCGGTGCAGTGATTCGACGATGTGCCATTGATCGGAGCACGAGATGGCGGACGAAAGTTTCTGGCAGGCTCGGAGTGTTGCTGAGCACGCATATTGCCCACGGCTATTCTATTACATGGCCGTCGAGGGAACCTTTCTGCCCAGTGCAGATACCGAGGCCGGAACTCACGTCCACCGGCGCGTGGATCGGCCCAGTAAAACCGATGATAACGATGACGAGCCAGTTGACGACGGGCGTCCAAAGGTCGTTCGCAGCCTTGCGCTCACAAGCCACACGCTTGGCTTAACCGCTACCCTCGATCTCGCGGAGATCAGCGGTCAAGTCGCTGTCCCTATCGAATACCGCAAGGGGCGACCGAAACGGCAAGTGATGGCTCCCCCGCCCGACGATCCCGGAGAGGCTGAGCAGCCGCCACTTTCGCACCCCGAGCCATGGCCGACCGACCGTGCGCAAATTGGCCTACAAGTTCTGCTTCTTGAAGAAGCCCACTATACAGTACCCCACGCTGTGTTCTATTACGCGGCTGAAAAGCTCCGCTTGACGATCCCAGTGGATGATGCCCTGCGCGCCGAGGCATTGGCGACTCTCGAAGCAGCCAAGCAATGTGCTACGGGACCTCGCCCTATGCCGCTCATCAATGATTCCAGGTGCGTCCGCTGCTCGCTCCAACCCATTTGCCTTCCCGATGAGGTAAATCAACAGCGGCTGGAACAGATTACTGCGCGACAGATATGGCCGTTGCGCGATGAGGGTATCCACCTCGTTGCTCAGAAGGAAGGGGCAAGAGTTGGCGTGCGCGGCGCGGCGATGCGGATAACAGACAAAGACGGCATTGTCGTCCGAGACGTTCCCTTGGCGAACGTGGAAACACTGGCGCTGCTTGGCTCTGTACAGTTATCCACTCAGGCAATTCAAGTACTTGCCGACCGGTCCATCCCAATTGCTTTCCTATCCGCAGCGGGCAGGCTCATCGCAATGATCGACCCTCTGGATTCGGTCAGCGCCGAAGTGAGACGAGCTCAAGTGAGGCGCTTCGACGATCCGCAGGCAACGCTCGCCTTGGCGCGCGCGGTGATTGCAGCAAAAATCGTCAATCAGCGAACGCTGCTGCAAAGGAATCACAGCGAATTGCCGGAATCGGTCTCATCTGATCTTGCAGATGAAGCCTCAAAGGCGGCCCAAGCCGAATCGATGGCGTCGGTGCGCGGACATGAAGGTCAAGCAGCAGCCATCTATTTTGAGCACTTCTCGGGAATGTTCAAAGGTGCGGCCGGAGCGGAGTTCGACAAACATGGCCGACAACGCAGACCGCCGCCTGACCCGATCAATGCGTGCATCTCGATGGCATATACCATGCTAACGCACGAGTGTGTCGCCGCACTGCGGCAAGCTCGGCTCGAACCGTCAATCGGGGCATTTCATGTTTCGCGGCCAGGACGCCCTGCGTTGGCACTTGACTTGATGGAGCCATTCAGACCGTTAATCGGCGATTCCGTTGCGGTTGCCGCATTTAACCGTGGAGAACTCACGGACGGCCATTTCATGCGAACGGCCTCCGGCTGCATGTTAACCGATGCGGGGAGGCGCGCCTTTTTTGGCGCGTGGGGGCGCCGCATGGATGTAGAGATCACGCATCCGGTTTTCAAGTATCGGCTCAGCTACCGCCGGATGCTCGTTCTACACGCGCGCATGATTGCCGCATGGCTCCTTGGCGAGGTGCCTTCGCTCTCTTTTCTCACCACACGCTGAGGAGGAACACATGCGGCGCTGCTATCTGGTCTGTTACGACATTCGAGATCCCAAGCGCCTGCGGCGCGTACATAAGCTGATGAAGGGCTTTGGCGAACCTTGGCAATATTCAGTATTCTTTTGCGTGCTCAAAGAAATTGATCGAGTTCGTATGCAATCCGAACTCGAAACAGAAATGAACCTCAAAGAGGATCAGGCGCTTGTCATTGAACTCGGAGATGATGAGGGTCGATCCAGAGAAATGGCAACAACGATCGGTCAATCGCTACCGGAGCAGGAGAGCGGGACCGTGGTGATTTAATTCAGAATGCGAAAGAACGACCAATCATGGCAATGGATGAACAGTACCTCCCACCAACCACGCAAAGAGCCTACACGTTGCGCTTGCAGCCGGCGGTTTCGGCCAATGATTCTCCCGAAAAGCGGCAACGGAAGACAGCAGAGATGCAGTCTGCCCTTTGGGCAACGCATGACGCTGTCAACCGCGGAGCAAAGACCTTCGGCGACTGGCTGCTCACTCTGCGTGGAGGATTAGATCACAATCTGGCTAATGCCCCGGTCAAGGATAAGAAAGGCCCACGCGCCCCAAATGATCAGGAGAAAAAGAACCGCCGCATCCTTCTGGCTCTCTCCTGGCTCAGCGTGGAAGACGAGCATGGCGCAAAAGATCACGCTGAGTACATCGTCGCCAAAGGTGATAAGTGCAGCGCTCAGCCGGACAATCAGGACTCGCGCAACACCAAAGTTCTCGCCGCCCTACGCGGAATTCTGTCCGCCCGTCGCGTCGCCAATGATGAGATTGACGCATGGGTCTCTGATTGCAGGCAAAGCCTCTCTGCTGCTATCAGACCAGATGCAGTCTGGGTCAATCGAAGCCTTGCATTCGATGCCGCCCAAAAGAGAATTGGCCCCTCGTTGACCCGCGACAAAGTATGGGACTTCCTTGGCCCTTTCTTTGGTGATGCAGCCTCATACCTGAAATATTCTGATGAAGCAGGCCCGGACACTGAAGACAAAGAAGCCAAGAAAGAGGAGGGGAAGGAAAAGGACCTATCACAATTTGCAGGACAATGGCTAAGCAGCCGGTTTGGTACTGGCCCTGGAGCAAATTTCAGCCAATTTGCGGAAGTCTATCAGTTATTGGCCAACCAATGCAGCAACCTTGCAGCCAATCAATCTGGCGCCTCTGTATGCGAATTGCTTGCCGATGCCGTCGTGAAGTTCCCCCTTGTCAGTAAAGATGTTCAAGGAGTGCTAGCACTTGTCAGTGGACCTGGCTACAAAAGCGCCACGCGGAATCATTTGAATCGAATCAGCGTTCTTCCAAACCTCTCCGAAAGTGATATTAAGAAGCTCAAAGAGGCTTGCGAAAAGGACGCCGCCGAGTCACAGCGAAAAATTGGAGGGAAAGGACGCCAGGCCTATTCCGATGCGATCCTAAGTGATGTTGAAACCGCCTGTGGATTTACCTACGCAGGCAAGCCTTCCCGCCATTGGCAATACGCCGTGATCTTAGATCACGCCGCACGCCATGTCTCGCTTGTCCATTCCTGGATCAAACGAGCGGAGGCCGAGCGACGCAACTTTGAATCGGACGCTCAGAAAATCCAAAATGTTTTAGGAGCAACAAGAGTCTGGCTCGACGAATTCTCAGAACGCCGGTCTGGTACTACAGGAGCTGCTGGAGAATACCGTATCCGTCCACGTGCGATTGCTGGCTGGGATGAAATCGTGAAGAAGTGGTCGCATAAGGACTGTGCCACGGAGCAGGACCGCATCGATACGGCCCGTGCGGTTCAGGCAGATTGGGACGAAGGAAAGAAATTCGGTGACATCCGGATCTTTGAGGCCCTGGCATCGGACGACGCAAAAATTGTCTGGGAAATAGATGGGAAATCCGATCCATCCGTGCTGATTGACTACGTTGCAGCTAGAGATGCAGAGGCCAGACAGGTTCGATTCAAGGTTCCCGCTTACAGGCACCCCGATCCGCTTCTGCATCCTGTCTTCTGCGATTTTGGTAATTCGCGCTGGGATGTGAGCTTTGCTGTCCACAAGCAACAGAGCAGGCCACTCAAAAGAAAGTCCGAAAACGCTGCACAGAATGATCTCCGCACCCTCGAAATGGGCCTTTGGACTGGCAATGTAATCCAGCAGACTCCTCTACGTTGGGCATCAAAGCTCCTGCTCAAGGATTTTGCCTTGGAGTCGTCATCCTCTGAAGGCACGACTCCGGTCAGCCGTGCAAGCCGGCTCGGCCGTGCCGCTTCTGGCGCCGGCAAGGATATCACAATCCTAAATGTTTTCGAGGAAAAGGAATGGAACGGCAGGTTGCAAGCTCCTCGCGAGCAACTGGACCGAATCGCAGCCTTGCGCGCTCGCAACAAGCATGAAGCCGCCGCCAAACTTCAGAACAACCTACATTGGCTTGTCACTTTCGCTGCTCGTTTGCGACCCCAAGGGCCGTTCCATGAGTTCGCCAAGAAGAATGGGATCAAGCCGAATAGAAAGGGCGAGTACTTTCCTAACTCCGATTTCAACAAGACGAGACCGGGGAAGAAAGCGAAGCTGTCACTCTCCCGTTTTCCAGGCCTTCGCCTGCTCTCCGTCGATCTCGGGCACCGTTTTGCAGCCGCCGGCGCAGTCTGGCAAGCGCTCAGCAGTGAGGAGTTCTCAGCTGAAATCAACTCTGTTAAATCCGAGGGCGCGCGTATTAAAGGACGCGGGCAGGGTCTCTATATACACGTCATTCGCAAGCGCGAAAAACCATATAAAAACACGAAGAAGATTATCGAAGAATCTACGATCTACCGCCGCATTGGCCCAGACGAAATCCTCGATGCGGCTACTGGCGAACTCACCCCGCATCCCGCTCCCTGGGCGCGGCTGGACCGCCAGTTTCTCATCAAACTCCAAGGGGAAGAACACCACGCCCGGCGGGCGAATCACGGTGAGGAAGCTCTCGTTAAGCGAATTGAGCAAACCTTGGGCCGTGTCCGCAATCCCAGCGACAGGACCGATGCCCTTTCCAAACAGGTAGACGATTTGCAGTGGGATGCCGTCAGGACTGCGCGGCTCGCGCTCAGGCGCCACGGTGACCGCGCGCGCATTGCCTTCGCCATGACTGCCGCGTACAAGCCAATGCCCGGTGATCGCAAGTATTACTTTTCTCCAAGGCTCGGTGGTGGCGGGTTCAACGATACTACGGATCAGCTCCATCAGAAACACGTCGAATTCCTTCTGGACGCGCTCAATTACTGGTATCAGATCTTCACCACTGCGAAGTGGCAGGACGATGCCGCAAAAGCACTTTGGGAAACGCATATCGCAACCCTTCCCAACTACCAGATGCCGGAGGCAATTGCGGAAGACCTGAGTGGTCCCGAGCGCAAGAAAAAACGCGGCGAAAACCTCGACCACCTGCGCCCGTCCGCCGAAGCTCTGCTCAATGACAATGCCCTCCGTTCCAAGCTACACGATCTTTGGCGTGAGCGATGGGAGCTGGACGATGCAACGTGGAGGGGAAAAGAAGGCCATCTACGCAAGCTCCAGGACTGGATTCGTCCATCGAAGAATGCGGCTAGAGAATCCATCCGTAATGTCGGCGGCCTGTCTCTCCAGCGCTTGGCCACGCTCACCGAACTGCGCCGCAAGGTGCAGGCCGCATACTTCAGCCGCCTTCACCCGGACGGCAGCAAAGAACCGCTGAAAGAACAATTCGGCCAGCGCAGCCTCGACGCTCTGGAGCGTATGCGCGAACAGCGAGTCAAGCAGCTTGCCAGCAGGATCGTTGAAGCCGCCCTCGGTGTGGGACGTAAGCAAGAAGACGAGAAGCGCAGGCCACACATTCCGAGAGATCCATCCTGCCATGCAATCGTAATTGAATCGCTCCGTCACTATCGCCCCGACGACTTGCGTACGCGCCGCGAAAACCGCGCGCTCATGGACTGGTCTAGCGGCAAAGTACGGAAATACCTTGAGGAGTCCTGTCAACTGCATGGCTTGCATCTTCGCGAGGTGCCGCCTAACTACACCAGCCGCCAATGCAGCCGCACTGCGCTGCCCGGGATTCGCTGCGAGGAGTGCACGGTTGAGCAGTTCAAGGCTTCTCCGCGATGGAAGAAGGCCGCCGAAAATGCCAAGGAAAGACTCAAGAAAGGCGGAAGCGACGACGACCGTCTCCTAGCTGATTTGTGGGCCAAATACGCGGATGCCACAACCTCAGACAGCCGGAAGAAACCCATCCGTCTTCCGCGTGCCGGCGGCGATCTCTTCTTTGCAGCACCCTCCTACGAGATTCGGGGGAAGTTGGAGCGTCATGCACCGTGTATGGCTGAGGACTGCGAAATCTGCAATAGCATTCGTGGCGCCATACAAGCTGACCTCAACGCCGCTGCCAATATCGGCCTCCGTGCGCTCCTCGATCCTGACTTCCCCGGCAAATGGTGGTTTGTGCCGTGCAACGTTAAAGACGGTAAGCCGGCGCAGGATCAGGTCAAGGGTTCCGCCTGCTTTAATAATCCGGAAATCTCACTACTCGAAATCGGCGAAAAATCCAACGAGCAAAAGAAATCCAAAGATGGAAAGGATGTTGTCTACGCATGGCGCGACCCTTCCGTTTGCGGATTACAGAGTGCGCATTCGTGGCCGGGCACAACCAAATACTGGAATATGGTCAAATCGAGAGCCATCCACGCGCTGCGCTTGTATAACGGCCTCGACCCCAAAACCAATTCAGGGCAAATCGCATGATTTTAATTGAAATATTCAGCAAGCCGAACTAACCTCGGAGCTGTATCCCATGGGGATACCTGGTTTTGCGGTACGTGTCGTCGCCGTCGAATGGCTTAGCCACCGCAAGTCGATCACACCCAGGTGTGGCGTCATTGCACTTTTTTGACAACTTGCGCGCGCTGCGCGAGCGCGAAGATGGTGAATAGGGGGTTGGGCCACGCTCGCAGACAGGTTATCTCTATTCATTTGAGGACATTAGGAGCGGCAGTATGTCGATCTACGCACTCTTTGGAGCAGAACTTCGGGGTTGCACTCGCAAAATGGAGCGCAACTTCAAGGTAAATAAAGGGTTGCGAGCGCGGCACGCGCGCAGGCCAGCGCGCGCATGATCGACTGACACTGCCGAAGCTGACGGTGCCAGTCATGGTGTCGGCCCGCGCGCAGGCCAGCGCGCGCATGATCGACTGACACTCCTGAGCTTCACGCGGCAGCGGATTGTCTTTTTCCGCGCGCAGGCCAGCGCGCGCATGATCGACTGACACGCGTCGAGCGCGCCGCCTGCCGCGCGTCCGCGATCGCGCGCAGGCCAGCGCGCGCATGATCGACAGACACAAAACACCCCGGACATGTGCATATCTAACCCGCTCGCGCGCAGGCCAGCGCGCGCATGATCGACTGACACCAGACGTGCGCAGCAGGACCGGGAGGTGGCCGCATCGCGCGCAGGCCAGCGCGCGCATGATCGACTGACACAAAGTTGTATGGTCCGGGCATTTACTTTTTCCCTTCCGCGCGCAGGCCAGCGCGCGCATGATCGACTGACACGAAGCCGTCGAACTTGGTGTCAAAGCTGGTGATCCGCGCGCAGGCCAGCGCGCGCATGATCGACTGACACTCCTGTCTCTTCCGGGACACCCAGTACCAGTCCTCCGCGCGCAGGCCAGCGCGCGCATGATCGACTGACACGTCTCCTTTTGCTGCCGCCACTGCCGGAGCGTCTGCGCGCGCAGGCCAGCGCGCGCATGATCGACTGACACCTCCGTTTTCAGGTACACCCGGTACCAGTCCTGCCGCGCGCAGGCCAGCGCGCGCATGATCGACTGACACCTCCGAGTCGGCCGGGTTGCGCGCGCCGCGCAGCTCGCGCGCAGGCCAGCGCGCGCATGATCGACTGACACCGTTGGATTGGTTGAGCTAAGTTATTGAAGACACCGCGCGCAGGCCAGCGCGCGCATGATCGACTGACACCACCGGATCACCGCCGCGAGGAATCCAGGCAGCACCGCGCGCAGGCCAGCGCGCGCATGATCGACTGACACTAAAATAGCTGCCAAATCTGCAATCGTCGTTTGATTGCAGATTTGGCAGCTCGAAATACTTGAGCAGAAACCGACATTCGCCATTGTCACTAAAGAGTTCAACGGCTTATGCGCCCATCCTTAACATCCAAAAATGACGATCCAATGATAACTTGGTGGCTTATCGCATTCAGCCTGAGACCTCCTTCTCATCCATCTGTTCCTACCCCCCATGCCGACCCTACGTGCGTACGAGCGCACAGCAATAAGGAAGTTGACCGAATTTCTTCCTTCGTCTGAGCGCCCCCGCTTCAGGCAACGGTCTGGCAGAGGCGGGAAGAACCCGTCAAGGCTCTCCGCTGCGCTGCGATGAACGGGCATAGAACGCCCGGCCTTGACCGAACCCTCCCGCCTCTGCCCGTTGCAAAGAGCCATGAAGCGGGGGCACTCAACGAAAAAAATTTGGTTTGGGTGCTCTTGCTTCTGGACGCCAATCGGCCCCACGGGGCTACGCAGGAGCATCGTCATGGAATTCAGCAACGCCACTACCAGCATTGCAGCCAACACCGCCAGCAATGGCACAACCAGCAGTCAAGCTGCGCCGCACAGGAAAAATGCGGCGCAGCGCAACCGCAGCGATTCGCCTTATCAGGGGCGGACAGCGCAGAAAGACAATCCAACCCAACTCATCATCAAGCAGGCCGTGGAGTTTCTTATCCGGCAGGTCGAGGCGGGCAAGAGCGAGACACTCGCCGCGTATTTGACCGCGATGGCGCGTTTCCACAAATACAGCTTTGGCAACATTGTTGCAATTGCGCGGCAGAAACCCGACGCTACGCGCGTAGCGGGATTCGGCACATGGAAAGAGATGGGCCGTTTTGTGAAGCGCGGCGAGAAGGGTATCCAAATTCTCGCCCCAATGATCGGCTACCGGCGGAAGAACGCTGAGGCCGCGCAGAACGCGGACGCGGATACCAGCACCAAGCAGCAGCCAGTGCTTATCGGTTTCCGCGCGGTGTATGTGTTCGACGTGGCGCAGACCGAAGGCGAAGACCTGCCGGAGTTCGAGCACAACATCTCCGGCGAAGTGGGCGATCAGCGCGAACGGCTGATTGATTTTCTGGCGCAACAGAACATTGCGCTTGAGTTCAACGAAAGAATCTCCCCGGCTTTGGGTGTGAGCTACGGCGGCAAGATCGCCTTGCTCCCCGGCCAGTCGAAGCCGGAAGAATTTGTCACTTTGGTTCACGAGACGGCGCACGAGTTGTTACACAAGGCCGAGCGCCGCACCTTCACCACGGCGACCGTGCGCGAGACGGAAGCCGAGGCCGTGGCTTTCATCGTAGGTCAGGCAATCGGCCTTGAGATGGGCAACGCTTCGAGCGATTACATCCAGATGTACGCAGGCAACGCCGCACTACTGGCCGAAAGCCTTGAAGTTATCCAGCACACCTCCGCTGTGATTCTCGCCGCAATCCGCGACGACGAAAACGCGGAACCGGCTACGGAACGGGAACAGTTCGCAGCGGCCAGCTAACGCACACATCCTGAGCGGGTGCGCTCTGGGTGTGCCCGCTTGCGCCCTCACGCAAGATTCAACCGGAACAGGAGATTCCCCATGACTACTATGGTTCAAGTGCAAACCCAGTCCGACTACCGCGACCTGCCGCTCGATTGGCTGGTCGTATCCCCCACCAACCCGCGCAAGACCTTCGACGAAGATGCAATGCAGGAGCTGGCCGATTATGTGCCCGGACACATAATCGGCATTATGTTCCGCAAGCGGTTATGTGGCCGATGCGGCGAGAAGCCACATGGCTGAAGGCGGTGCGCGTTCTGAAGGGCACATAACGATCACAGCGAGCCGAGCCATTTCAACAACTGCTCGTCTTCCCGCCATCCTGTTGTCGGATGAGGCGAGTTCGAAGTTGCGTCAGGAGGGAGGCAAGCCGCGACAGCAGCCATCTTTCCTCTCGTAGTGATTTCCGCGTAGCGGTTAGTAGTGTCGAGGTTGACATGCCCCAACCATGCTCGAATGACATTTATATCCACCCCCTGCTCCAGGAGACCAACCGCCGTGGAGTGGCGGAAGACATGAGGAGAGATGCGGTGGCACTTTTTGTCAGTAGGACAGGAACGTAAGCCAGAGGTGTGCCGCATAACGATTTTGTAGATGCCGAACCGCGTCAGCGGCTTGTGCTGTCGAGACGTAAACAAGGTGGTAGACGGTTCTCCATGCTTGACCTGTATTAGCTGTTTCAGCAGCGCGGCTGTTTCAGGCCAGAGCGGACATATCCGCCACTTATCCCCTTTCCCATGCAACCGCGCACGCAAAGGTCCATCAAGATCGACATCAACGATCCTCAAGTCAGCGACTTCTTGTACCCGCGCTCCGGTGTTGTAAAGGAGCATGAAGAGAGCCCGATCTCGAAGCGCAAGCGTTCCTAGCCGGGGAAGGTTCGTGAACAGCGTCTCGATCTCTTCGCGCTCCAAGTAATCGGTTTGAGGAGGCGCGGTGCGCTTGACGGGGATTGCCTCCACGCGCTGCGCTTCAGCCAGCATCTCGGGATTCTGAAGAGCCAGATACCGGTAGAAGGTATGTAAGGCGGCGAGTCGCTGATTGCGCGTGCTCACCCGGTTCCCGCGTGTGACCTCCATCATCTTCAGGAAGTCGAGCACTCGCTGTGACGCCAGGTCCGGAAGAGTAAGCCGGGTGATTGGACGACCGCGACTGCTTGCGACATACGCGAGGAAGAGTTTCAAGGTGTCACGATAGCTACGAATCGACCCCGGTCGAAGACCCTTTTGAGCCTTCAGATAGTCTTCGAAAAAGGCGAAGATTGTTTGACCCACACTCTTCATTGCAAGCCTCCTTCGGGAGCCATGGCCTGGAAGCGCCGAGCAGCTTCATGCAGCAGATCCTCGGTGATAGTCAGATACACGGCGGTTGAAGCGGGGTCGACATGACCGAGGAACGTGGAGAGGCTCATCAGCCTGCAGTTGGGATCGATGCCCTCTCGATACCAGCGAAGCAGTGTGGACACTGCGAACGAGTGCCGCAGATCATGCAGTCTCGGGGACGATACGCCTGGCGGGACATGCAGCCCCAGTTCGGGCACGAGAGCGTGGAAGGTCATACTGATGCCCGTCGTGCTCATGGAACCACGTTTCGTGTAGGAGAACAGCGATAGTTCAGGATCAGGCGAGATGCCATGGCGCTGTTCTATATAGCGTCTGAGACGTTGCGCCAGGTTGGGACCCAACGGTACGATCCGGGTCTTGCCGAACTTGGTATCCCGGATCAACAGCGTGTTTTGGATGAGGTCTGCGTCGGCCAGCTTGAGACGCGCCACTTCTCCGACCCGCAGGCCGAGCCCGTAGAGCAGAGCGAACACCGTCTCGTAAACCAGCCCTCGATGCCGCGTCCGAGGTCCTTCCGGCAGACTCCGCGCCACTGCAAGCAAGCGCCTCGCAGTGGCGAGATCGAACAGGTACGGAATACGGGTGCCGGTGATACGGCGCGGGATCGCCGTCACAGGGCTGCACGGTATCCATCCCTGCATGACGGCGAAGTTGAAAAAGCGGCGCAGCACACCCAGAAGCTGGTTGTAGCTGCAGGCGCTCTCTCTGGGCCGTGACCTTATAAACTCGTCGATCACTGAGCCGTCGACTGTTTGCCACTCCGCGATGCGGCGGTTATGGATGTAGCGGTCGAGAAGCCGCAAGATTTCGGTGTCCGTGTCGTATTTGCGATTCAGAGCGCGTTTGTATTGCACGAACTGATTGAAGAACGTGGCCAGGAAGCTCCGGAAAATAGTGGTTTTCATAGCGCCTCCCCATCCCCCATCGCAACCTCCCGTAGAGAAGCGATGGCAACCTTGGTATAGACGCGAGTGGACTGCGACGAACTATGACCCACGTAATCACCGACGGCCTTGAGTGAAAATTCAGCGTCGATCAGCCGTTGCACACAGGTATGCCGGAGGGTGTGGGATCCGCCCTTGTGTACCTTGATGCTCGCCTTCTGAAGATAGAGGGCAACGCTGGATGACACGGCGGCGGAACTGATGGGAGACCGCGGAGCCATGGCACGGAAGAACAGATGGCGGTCGGAAGTTTCAGGCCGGCCGCACTTGATATAGTCGATGAGAGCTTCCGCTACGACTCCGGCTAGAGGATAGGCCGTCGAGTGCCCGGCCTTACGCGAGAGAACCTGAAGCCGTTCGCGCTTCCAGTCGATATCATCCAGCGTAAGCTTTGCTACCTCATTGGCGCGCAGACCATAGGTCACAAGAAGAAGCAAAATGGCATAGTCGCGCCGTCCACGGATCGTCCTTCGCTCCACCGCCTCCAGCATGCGGCGAACCTCATCCCAGGTAATGGAACGGGGCACATCGTTCAGACGATAGACCTGCGACATGCCCACCGCTCCGCTGAGATCCCGCTTCGTGATCGCCTCGCGATGACAGAACCGCAGAAACACCCGTAAATGGCCGCAGAGATCGCGACGGGTGCGCGGAGCCATTCTTGGAGCACGGTCGATGATGAACGATGCAAGAAGCGCTGGAGACAACTCGCTGAGCGAAGCGACGCCAGATTGATCGAGATAATCCGCGAACTCCTTCAGATGGCGGCGATACGTGTAGATCGTGATTTCATTGAGCCCGCGCTCGCTTCGCAAATAGTCGGCGAAGCCGGGAGCTTCAGATTTGAGAGGAAATGCGCGGGAGTGCCGATTGCGCTTTACGGTGCCTTCGCAGACGAGCCGCAGCATCTGCAGCACCACGCTCTCGGCATATATCTTCTGCTTTCGCAGAGATGCCGACGTCTTCACCCCAGCTCCATGCTGCCTCAGCCACTCGGATACGAACGCTTCAACGAAGGCCCTGGCGGCACCTATATCGGTACAGCCATTCTTCTTCGTGAACTCAGCAAACTGGAAAAGCAGCGGCACCCGGCCAACCACGGTGGCACGGGTGTAACCATGTGTTTCCAGCCACTCCACATATCTCTCTATGGGTGAAGCAAGCCAGCTACCGCGAATTCGGTCGTGCGTTGAAGGTTTGACGAAATAGTGTTCGAGCATGACATTCTCCATTCGGAAATATCCGATGGAGCATGATGATGCACATGGTTGCACCACACCAAGACTCAGTCTGCTGCGGATCGGCAATTCGCTCCCAGCCCGTCCAATAATGCCCGTGACCAGACTATTGTCGATGAGCGAGACTACACGACAAGCTTTGCCTGTTCTTTCGGCGGGACACTGAGCAGCAATGCTATTCCAATCACTCCGAAGAGGATTACATCGTCGTAACCGCGCGGAACCCGGTGCACGGAAGTTTCGACAGACTGGATTAGCATGGTTCCAGAATGTGCCAGGCCGTGGTACGCCGCGAAAGCAATAACAAGCCTGTACTCTGAGGGTTTTCGAACAGCAAATAGCAGAAACACTCCGAGAACGACGAGAAACGTGATAAACATTGGCTCGCATTCATTGTCGTGCATTTCGAGCAGCCATTTGCTGTGCCATAAATCGGTTAGCAGCGGATAGAGCAGACAAACATAGAACAGACCCACCAGTGCAACAACGCTTTGCCGAATGCGCCTCATGCGTTATCTCCTCGATTCTGGATCAGCTCCAGACTACGCTGGCTGCGTGCTCCCTAAAAGGTCGCCTTTTTCGTAAATGTCGCGAAGATCTTCCGTGGCGGCTGGGTCCCGTTCATTCGTTATGTGCCCCCGGAACGCGGACTGCCTGCGTACTTGCGACCTTCTTGGGTCATCGGCCACATAACGGCCAGCGGAACATAACGCCGCCAGCATCCGCGAAAACGGCGTTTTGCAACCCTTGCTGGTTCGGCCCCGCGCGGAGCGGAGTTTTGAGATCGTTTTCGGAGAGCGCCGGTATCGCGGCGCGGCGATGGCCGAGAAGGAGACCGTCCCGGTGTGCATCCGGGAAATGACCGACGCTCAGGTGTTGGAGGCGCAGCTTGTCGAAAACCTCCAGCGCCAAGACGTGCATCCACTCCACGAGGCTCAGGGCTTCGCCGCGCTTTTACGTCTTGAGGAGTCAAAGTATTCCGTCGAACTCATTGCGGCCAAGTGCGGCAAGAGCGCCGGGTACGTGACCTCTCGCCTTCGCTTGACTGAGCTTGCGCCCGCAGCGGTCGAAGCCTTCACCAAGGACGAAATCGGCTTGGGCCACGCGCTTCTGCTGGCGAAATTGCAGCCGGAGCAACAGGAGGAAGCGTTGACCGCTTGCTGGCAGGAGAGCTATACGGGCGGCAGCAAGGCGAAGCGCATCCTGCTGCCCGTTCGCCATCTGCGCGAATGGATCGAGCACAACATCCTCTTGGAACTCGCCACTGCGCCATTCTCGAAAGAGGATGCAACGCTTGTGCCTGATGCGGGTTCCTGCCATGACTGCCCGAAACGCACGGGCCACAACACGCTGCTCTTCGAGGGCATCGCAGGGCAGCACGATTCCTGCTCCGATCCTGCCTGCTATGCGGCCAAGGTGGATGCGCATGTAAAGCAGACCGTGGCCGCAAAACCGAAGCTAGTACAGATCACCACCGCTTACGGCAAACCCGGCGAAGGCAGCGCGATTGTACCTCGCAACCAGTACGTCGAAATCCGGCAGGAAAAGCCCAAGAACAAATACCAGCAGGACGCGCCGGAGTACAAGACATGCAAGTACACTACCGAAGCCATTGTTGCCGATGGGAGCGAGAAAGGCGAAATCCGCAAGGTTTGCGCCAATCCCGATTGCCCGGTGCATCACCCGAAGAAACAGCGGCAACGGACGAATGCCGATGCCGCGATGAAGGCCGCGCAGGAAAAGCAGCGCCGCGACGAAGTGCAGGCCCAGGCCACCGGGTTGCGCGTTCTGAAAGCCATCGGCGACGCGGTTCCCGTGCGCCTAATGAAACGCGACCTGCTGTTTCTGGCCGAGCGACTGACAGCGATGCTGGACGAGCGGCACCTGTCCGTTCTTATCCGGCAGCATGGCATCGGCAGGTCCAACGACGCGGCCCCGGCAAAACTGCTGGCAGCGTTTCTCCCCAAGGCAGAGGAAAGCAAGCTGGGCCGCATTTTGGTGGAGACGGCCATCCTCCTGTCCATGCACAACCAGACCGACGCGGCAAAGATTCTGCGCGATGCGGCGCACACCTATAGGGTGGACGTGGACGCCATTTCCGCGACAGTCAAGCAGGAATTCGCGGCGAAGGAGAAAGGGAAGGCCAATAAGAAGGTCGCGCCAAAGCCGGCATCGAAGCCCACAAAGAAAGCAGCGGCATAACGCCTACCAACCGGGAGCCTTTCGCGGAGCCAGCAAGAACGGCTCCGCATTTCTATGTCCGACTGCCCGTTTGCCCCCCCTTGTCCGATGCCCCGGCGAAGCCAGGGCGGCATCTTTGGCCCACCCAACGGGCAGCGCCGAACCGCTCTCGCAGGAACACATGGGAGTGCTGGTAATTAGTCTGTGCAATGCGGCAAGGCCGTTTATATCGACAGCTACAATTCAGTGACGCGGTTCGGCGCACCCAGGAGAATTGTCCGGGAAGCCCGTCTTGCCCGCCCTGACCGATGCTCCTGCCATCCGGCGGGAGCGCCTTCGCTGCGCCCGCCCGACGGGCCTGCACCCATGCTCGTAACTTCCGGCAATTGTGCAACAGCCTGTTGCACAATTGCCGTCCCCTGCACTGGCCCGTTTTCGTCCTTAGTTCCCCGTTGCGGATGCCGTTGCATCCGGCGTCATAAACCCCGCGCTGCTGCGCAGCGGATGAAGGCTGACACGTCATCCCCCAACGGGGTGCTGATTCGTTAGCGCCTGTTTGCGTCCGTTAACCTTTGCAGTTTCAATTATTTGCAGTTTCGAGTTTTCGCGCGAAAACATCGGCGTTTACATTCGCAAACGAAAAAGTTAGCACGCGTGAACATGATGATTCAGAATGCTTTACGGAGACCGCCCTCAATCACTCGGCATCAAAGGAAATGCAAGCCCAAGTCCTCGCCGGGGTCAATTTTGCCGTGGCAACTGCCGACCCGAAGCCGACTGCGCTGATTCCTCCAGCCACCTCTCCCACACGGGAATCGGAGAAGTACCGCGTAAAACAGACCGGCACCCGGCTGACTGAGGCCGAGTTTGCCGAAGCTGAGGCCGCTGCCGCCCGCGAGGGCATGAGCGTTTCCGCCTGGATACGCGAGGCGGTACTCGACCGATTGAGCGCCGCTCATAAAGCGAACACCGACCCAATTCTGCTGGCCGAGCTGATGGCGATTCGCGCCCTCATCCTTAATCTGTTCGCGGCAGCTTCCAAAGGGCCGTTGACGGACGAATCCCTCCGCAAGATGCAGGCATACGCCGACTCCGTCAAACAGCAAAAGGCCGACGAGTTTCTGACCAAACTGAGGGCCGGAAGCGGGGCCAAGCCGCCAAAGGGTACGCCATGAGACCGCTGCGCTTCCCAGGTCATTTCCGGTGGTGGATCGTGGCCGTCTTGGCGGCGATCTTTGGCTTTCCGCTATTCCCATTGGCTGCGTGGTTGGCATGGGAGATGCCGCCGCTCCAACGGTACTACCTGCTCAATTACCTTGAGAGCACAGAGCGGGCAAAGCAGCCCGGTACAACGACCGAAGTTCAATGGGTGTTGAAGACTGCTTCCGGGCGGGGAAGCGCACTGGCAACGAATCCCGATGTGGTCTCCGAAAACAGGGCCGATCCGCCTGTCCGGCTTTCCGCAGCCGCCATCGCGGATGGCTGGACCGGGATTGAGAAACACGCTCCCGCTCAGGTCAATTCAGCCCAGCTTGAGCAATTCTTACAGGAAGACTATTACAACGGCCGCGGCTATTGGACTTTGATGCTGGAGCCGATCCTTTTTGGCTTCGCAATGATGATGTTTCTGATTGCGGGCGGCCTTCAATTGAAAGAGTGGCTGGGTGGTACCGGATCGCGACACGAACAGCGGCATGGACGCCGCACCCGAGGGCCGGAATTGTTATCGTCCCGGCGATGGAACTGGAAGCTGAAGCCCGACGGCATCCGCTGGCAATTGCGCTGGCAGAATTTCCTGCTCGACTGGAGCAGTAGGAAGTTGCCCAGTTGGGCCACTCCAACCTTTCGTATCCGGCGCAATCTCGAAGCTAACCATATCCTATTAATGGGCGACTCGGGCAGCGGCAAGTCTTCGGCCATCCGGCAAATCCTCCGCCAGATTGTCAAGCGGGGAGAGACGGCCATCGTCTACGACCCGGCGCTGGAGTTCACGCCGGAGTTCTACTCGCCCGAGCGCGGCGATCTGATTCTCAACCCGCTCGACACGCGGTGCCCTTATTGGGACATCGCCGATGAGGTATCGACCGCGGAAGTGGCGACGGCGATGGCGGCGGCATTGTTTCCTGAAAAGGACCACGAAAAAGAATTCTTTACCGACGCGCCACGGCGCATCTTTGCCCGTCTGATGTGCCGGCGGCCTACCCCGCAGCAGCTTGTGCAATGGATGAGCGATCCGGCAGAAATCGCACGCATGGTGCGGGGAACTCCGTATGCCGCTTTTCTCGATTCCAGCGCGCCTGCCCAGAGCGCCGGAATCATCTCCAGTTTCAACATGATTGCGGACAGCTTCGAGCTGTTGCCCAGCGAAGATGACACCCGGCAACGGTTCTCCACTTCGCGCTGGGAATTCGAGCGCAACAAATGGGTGTTTCTTACCTCCAGGCCGACCTTCCGTGAGAAGCTGTTGCCGCTGCATAGCGTATGGCTTGATATGCTGATTCTCCGCATGTTGGCACCCTGCGTGAATCCGGCGAAGCCGGTGTGGTTTGTGCTGGACGAACTGGCCAGCTTGAACAAGTTGCCGCAGCTCCATACTGTCGTCACGGAGAGCCGCAAATCCGGCAACCCGGTTGTGCTCGGATTCCAGGGCCGAAGCCAGCTCGAAAAGCGTTACGGCAAGGACGCCGAAATCATCCTCTCGCAACCCGCCACAAAGATATTCCTCAAGACCTCCGAGCCGCACTCGGCAAAGTGGGTTTCCGATGCGATCGGAGAGGTGGAGCTTGAGCGTTTGAAAGAGTCGCGAAGTGCGGGCTTGAGTGGAGGGAAAAAGCAGTACACCCTTGAGATCACGACCCAGCCGCTTGTCATGGCCTCGGAGATTGCCGGATTGGAACCACTGAACGGCTACATCAAGCAGGAGAACTACGTCGTCCGCGTGCGCTTTCCGTATGTCGCTCCGATAGAGAAACAGCCTCGATTCATGGAACGAGCCGTGTCGGTATCGCCGCGTGCCGTTGCCGTGCAGCAGGTATCGGTCAACTCTCAACAGGCGAGTACAGCCCCGGATCAGCCGCCAAGGAAGCCTGTCCAGAAACAGTCGGTAGTCCCTGGGTCTGCACGACAAAAGGCCGGAAATGATAAGCCGCGTGACTGGGATGAGTCGGAGTGGATTGAGTGAAGCAGTGAAAGAGGTCTCCAGAATGGTACGGCTCCACGCAAACCACGTTTCCAGAACACATGTTGCTTGAAACGCGCATTGGCGATTTACCATGAATCGACGTTCCGGACCCTCTTAGGAGCACAGAAGACGGTGATGCCAGAGGGTAAAGCATCGATCCATTCGAGTTGGGAGACCGGTGATTTGCTGTCTTTTGCCGCTGTGTAAGATACTCTGGTGGCAAGGGGTTTCTCCCGACATTGGGGATTCAGGACTTCGCGTGTTGTAAGCCGCAGCGAAGGAAGCAGGCGCAAAGCGAAGATGAAATCCGCTGGATCCCAACCCGCATTCTCCACGAAAGAACATCCTAAGCGAAAAGATGCCCCCAGGCGGAAGGTCTCTTTTCCGGTAGTAGCCATTGGAGCCTCCGCGGGCGGTCTCGAAGCATATAAGGAGTTTTTCCATGCGCTGCCAACCGATTCGGGGATGGCGTTCGTGCTGATCCAGCATCTGGACCCGAATCACGAAAGCATGTTGACGGAGATTATCTCCAAGACCACAAGAATGCCTGTCGAAGAGGTTAGGTCCGGCGTCGCCATCCAGCCCAACCACGTTTATGTGATCCCTCCTAACGCACTGATGGCCCTGGCAGGCGGAGTTTTTCAGTTGTCACCGCGCGGAAAAGCGCCGGGCCAGCATCTGGCGGTTAATTTCTTCATGCATTCCCTTGCCCAGGAGCGCAAAAGCGGCGCAATTGCCATCGTCCTTTCCGGCACGGGAGCAGATGGCACCGTTGGCATGGAGGACGTCAAGGCGGAGGGGGGCATCACCTTCGCTCAGGACCCCGCCACGGCCAAATACGATGGAATGCCGCGCAGCGTCATCGATGCGGGGTGCGTGGACTTCATTCTTGCGCCGAAAGAGATGGGGAAGGAGCTGCGGCGCATCCAGCATCATCCCTATGTCCACCTGGAAACACCAGAGGACGAGGATTCGAGCGCGGAGAAGCCGGGCGCCGAGTCCGGGGCGGAGCCTCAAGACCTGGGACTGGCCAGCCCTGAGCCTCCGGCCTCCCATACAAAAGATTTCAGCTCGGTTCTTGCTCAACTTCGGAAGTCCAGCGGCGTTGATTTCAGCCTCTACAAACCGAACACGATTCAGCGCCGGGCCTTGCGCCGTATGCTGCTGCTCAAAGTAGATTCGTTGCGTGAATATGCGACCTACTTGAAGGAGCATCCTGAAGAGGGAGGCAAGCTGTTTGACGATGTTCTGATTCCCGTGACCAGCTTCTTCCGTGACTTCGAGGCGTTCGAGGCCCTGAAGACGCAGGTCTATCCCGCCATCGTGAAGGATAAGGGCAACAAAGGCACCATCAGAATGTGGGCGCCAGGCTGTTCGACGGGCGAGGAGACCTACTCGCTGGCCATGACCCTGTTGGAATTTTTGGGCGAGAGAGCCTCCAGTTTCCAGGTGCAGATCTTCGGAACCGACCTGAACGAGAAGGGCATTCAAAAGGCGCGCGCCGGGGTATACCGGGAGAGCATCGCGGAAGAAATCTCGCCGGAGCGCATGGGGCGCTTCTTCGTCAAGGTGCCAGAGGGATACCGCGTCAACAAGGCGGTGCGCGATATGTGCGTTTTCGCCCGGCAGAACCTGGCCAACGATCCGCCTTTTTCGCAGATGAATGTCGTCGCCTGCCGCAACCTGCTTATCTACATCCAGCCGGTGCTGCAAAAGAAGATCATTCCGATCCTGCACTATGCGTTGAAGTCCTCCGGGTTTCTGGTTCTGGGCAGTTCAGAAAGCGTTTCCGCCTTTCCTGAACTGTTCTCAACGGTGGACAAGAAGCACAAAATTTATGGCAAGAAAGCCATCACATCACGCCTGCACTACGACTTTGCGCAGAGCTATTACCCCCAGCAGGGCACTCTCAGAGCCTCCGGCAATGCATTGAAGTCCCAGTTCGCGGACCAGGGTGAACTGGATGTGCAGGCGGAGGCGGACCGTGTGGTGCTGAGAGAACACGCTCCTGTCGGAGTGGTGATCAACCGCCAGATGGAAGTGGTCCAATTCCGGGGGCACACAGCGCCGTATCTCGCTCCTCCGCCAGGTCGACCCAGCGTGAATGTGCTGAAGCTGGCGCGAAATGGCCTGGCTATCGAGCTGCGCGCGCTGATCACAGCCGTAACGAAAAAGGGCGGGGCGGCGACGAAAGACGGTGTAGCGTTCGACGAGAACGGGCACAAGCGGATGCTGAACCTGTCAGTAACGCCGCTGGGAGACAAGCGGTCTACAGAGAAAGGTGCGCAGGATAACCGTCTTCTCCTGATTTTGTTCGATGACGTTACGCCGCAGTGGACCCCTGCTGCGGAAGCTACTTTGCAACGCCAATCGAAAGGCAGCAATAAAAGCGGCCAGGAAGGTAGACGGCTGAAGCAGGAACTTGCCAGTACGCGCGATGCCCTGCGTTCCGCTATCGAATCGGAAGACTCGCTCAAAGAAGAATTTCAGTCGGCGAACGAGGAGATACTTTCCGCAAATGAGGAGTTGCAGAGCACGAACGAAGAACTGGAAACTTCGAAGGAAGAGCTGCAATCGGCCAATGAGGAACTGAACACGCTGAATGCCGAGTTGCGCAACAAGAACAGCGAACTCCATGAACTGAGCAACGACATCCTGAATTTGCTGAACAGTACGCGAATTCCTGTCGTCATGCTGGACCGCCGGCTTTACATACGACGAATTACCCCGGCTGCAACCAAATTGTTCAAGGTCGTCCCGGCCGACATTGGGCGGCCCTTTGCCGATATCAAGCTCAATATCGCGGAGTCGGACACAACATCTCACGATCTCGAGTTGGAGATCGCAAAGGTTCTCGACAGTCTGCAGCCCATCGTGCGCGAGGTGCAGGACCTGCAAGGCTGCTGGCACGAATTGAGCGTTCTGCCGTACCGCACACAGGACAACAAAATCGACGGCGTGGTGCTGGCGCTACAGGACGTCGACGCGGTGAAGCGAAGCCAACGGTATCTACAGACAATTATCGAAAACATTCCGACTCCGCTGCTGGCGTTGGACGCCGACTTGAGGGTCCGGTTCGCGAACGAGACATTTTGCGCGACATTCCAAGTCCCCCACGAGGAGACGGTGGGGCAACTCCTGAATGTCCTGGGAAATGAGCAATGGAAGGTCCCTGCGCTGATCCAATTGCTGGAAAAAGTGCTGCCGGAGCACAAACTGGTAAAAAACTTTTCCGTTACGCATGAATTTCCGAGAATCGGACGGAAGACCATGCTGGTCAGCGCCCGGAGAATTGAAGACATCATCGGGCACCGCGCACCGCTGATACTGCTGACCATCGAAGACGTCACGGAAAATGCGAAGATCGTTGACACATTGCGCGCGAGTGAGGAGCGCTTTCGAACTCTCTTCAACCTGGGCCCTGTCGCCGTTTACTACTGTGACATCTCCGGCACGATTCAGAATTTCAATCGCCGCGCCGTGGAGTTGTGGGGCCGCACGCCGGCGGCGGGAGACACCGACGAGCAATTTTGCGGATCGTACAAATTATTCCAGCCGAACGGCAGTTTCATGCCCCACGATGAGTGCCCAATGGCCGAGGTGCTGAACGGCAAAATACAGGAGGCGCGTGACCAGGAGGTGCTCATCGAGCGGCCCGACGGTTCGAGGGTCGTCGTAGTCGTAAATATTCGCCCTCTGAAAAACGACCATGGAGAAATTACAGGAGCCATCAATTGCTTTTACGACATCAGCGAGCGCAAGCTTACGGAAGCGGCTTTGATGAAATCGGAAAAGCTGGCAGTCGCAGGACGCCTCGCAGCGACGCTGGCCCATGAGATCAATAATCCTCTGCAAGCAGTAGCGAACCTGGTAAGCATATGGGCCCAGTCTCCCGGACTGGATGCACAAGGTCAGGCATATGCGGGGATGGCGGAGGGCGAGCTGCGCCGTGTAAGCCACCTCGCCCAACAGGCCCTAAGCTTTTACCGGGAATCGGCTTCTCCTATACCTGTGAACCTCGAAGAGGCAATCGACAGCGTCCTGAGCATCTATGAAAAGCGCATCGAAGCTAAGAGGATTGATGTAACGAGACGGTATAAATCAGGTGGTACCGCAATCAGAACCTTCCCGGGCGAGATTCGCCAGGTGTTCTCAACTCTGCTTCTGAATGCAATAGAGGCCATTGGTGCGGGTGGCACCATCAATATCCGCGTCCGCAATGCGTCACACTGGCAAAAATCCGGGGTCCGGGGCATCCGGGTTACCATCACCGACAACGGAGTAGGCATTCCCGCATCCAATCTCGCTCGCATCTTCGAGCCATTTTTCACTACCAAGGGGGAGAATGGGACTGGGCTGGGTCTCTGGGTGGCGAGCGGGATTGTAGACCGCTTTGGTGGCTCGATTCTGACACGTAGCAGCGTGCATCCGGCCAAGCATGGAAGTTGCTTTTCGATTTTTCTGCCGAGCAAGGCTTAAACGCACTGTTGGTCACTTGCTACAAACGCCTACGACCACCAGGCCCACTCCTGCAATGACCGAGACGGTGCTCAAAATCGGAGAGATCGGAACCGTTTTGGTTTGCTTATGCGAGAGTTGAACGGGACCTATGTCCACGTCCTTTCTCAGGGGTAAAGCTTATCCGCCTACGCAAAGCCGACGATTCGAGAACGAAAAAAATCACTCCGACGACCGTAGCTGTTTTCAGTAATGCCTCTGGATCCATTGGATGCGATTTTCCAGTGCTCTCACGGATTTTGCACTGGCGACTTCAGGCCAATGCGCTCATTGAAGTGGGGATGGGCCTTCAGTCTGTTCCTATAATTCTGTAGGTTAGAGATAGAATCGCATCAGGCAGAAGTGAGATGCTGCCGCGCACGTTGTGGAGTATATGCGCATGTTGACCATCTCCAAATCGCTATCTGCGGGCCAGGCGAGAACGTATCACTCCCGGGAGTTTACTTCCGAAGAGCAAAACTACTGGAGCCGTGACCAGCAGGTGCATAACGAATGGCAGGGAAGGCTCGCGCAGGAGTGGGGTCTCCATGGCGAAGTCGGCTCCGAGCACTTCGCCCGCTTGAGTGAGGGCCAGCATCCTGAGAGTGGTGTGCAACTCGTCAAGCATCAGCCAGCGCGCACCTACGAAAACGAGTACGGCAAGGAAATCACCAGCGTGGAGCACCGCGCCGGATGGGATGCCACATTCTCCGCGCCGAAGTCCGTTTCGCTCACCGCCCTTGTTGGACGCGATGACCGTGTCCGCGAGGCTCACCGTGAAAGTGTCCGCGTTGCGCTTGGAGAACTGGAGCGTTACACGCAGGCACGTATTGGCAACGTACATGCACCGGAGACTACCGGCAAGTTCGTCGCCGCCACCTTCGAGCATGACACCGCCCGTCCGGTGGACGGTTACGCTGCGCCGCAGCTTCACACCCATGCCGTGATCTTTAATGTGACCGAACGCGAGAACGGCCAGACACGCGCCTTGCAAGAACGAAGTCTGTTTCAGTCACAACAGTATGCAACCAGCGTATACCGCTCCGAACTCGCCATGCGGTTGCATGGCTTGGGCTACGAGATCGAACGCGGCAAGCATGGTCAGCCGGAGATCAAGGGCTACACACAGGAGTACCTCGACGCATCGAGTCCACGCCGTGAACAGATCAAGGAGCACTTGCAGGAGATCGGCAGGGACGGCGCTGGCGCGGCGCAGGTCGCTGCCCATCGCACGCGGGACAGCAAGGAGTTGCTTTCGCCGGAAGAAGTATTACAGCGGCATCGTGAACTGGCCGCACAGTTCGGCCATCAAGCGGATCGCGTCGTCGCGCAAGCGCGGGAACAGGCCCACCACCATGCGCAACAACCGGAGAAGACGGTGCAGCAGTCCGTGACCTATTCGCGCGCTCATGTCTTTGAGCGTTCGGCAGTGCAGGATGAGCGAGCGATCCTGCAAGCGGCGATGGATCGCAGCATGGGTCAGGCGACCTACGGCCAGGTGCGACATGAGTTTGAGCAGCGGGTGATGCGAGGCGAGTTCCGCGCAGTGGAGCAATCTGATGGCCGCGCCGCGCCGCAGTACACGACCGCCGAGATGATTCGCATGGAGAAGGAGATCGTCGCCCAGATGCAGCGAGGCAATGAGCGCGGCTATGGCGATCCGATGCTGGTTTCACCGCAGTTGCGAATTTGGACAGAAGACCGGCACCCAGACTTGAGTCCAGCGCAACGCAGTGCGGTCGATGACATCTTTGTGAGCCGCGAGAAGATCATTGGGCTGGATGGTATCGCGGGCGCCGGCAAGACGACGACCTTGGCTGTGGTTCGTGAGGGCGCGGAGGCGCAGGGATACACGGTCGAAGGATTCGCACCGACTTCCCGCGCGGCGCATAAGCTCGCCGAGGCCGGTATCGAGACCTCTACGCTCCAGCATCATCTTGCCAGGGGCGAGCAGCCGGACACCGGCCAGAAACGATTGTATGTGCTCGATGAAAGCTCGCTTGCCTCAACGCGCCAGATGCACGAGTTCGTCACCCGACTTCATCCCAATGACCGCGTTCTCCTGGTAGGCGATACACGCCAGCATGAAGCCGTCGAGGCAGGCCGCCCCTTCGCGCAGCTTCAGGAAGCGGGAATGCGCACGGTAAGGCTGGAGGAGATCGTGCGGCAGCGCGACCCGGAGCTGAAGAAAGCCGTCGAGCAGTTGGCGCACGGTCAGGTTGGAGCCGCTGTCGAAAGTCTTGATAGGCAGGGCCGAGTCCATGAGGTAAAGGGCCACGAGGAACGCATCTCCGCTATCGCGCGCGAATATGCCAAGGCTCCTGAAAGCACGCTCGTAGTTTCGCCCGACAACCGTTCGCGCACCGAGATCAATGATCGAATCCATGACGAGCTGCAATCGCGCGGCGTTGTGGGCCAACAGGAGCACTCCATTAACACGCTTGTGCCGCGTCAGGAGATGACCGGCGCGGATCGCAGTTGGGCGCAGCAGTATCAAGTTAATGACATCCTGCGCTACTCGCGCAGCTCGCAGGAGACGGGCATCAAGAAGGGCGAGTACACCCGCGTTGTGGCGGTAAGTGCGCAGGCAAACACGCTGACGGTGTTGCGGACGAATGGGGAACAGACGACCTACGATCCGCGCCGCCAGATGGGGGTCTCTGTATACCGCGAGCAGGAGAAGGCATTCTCCGTCGGCGACCGCATCCAGTTCACCGCGCCCAGCCAGGAATTGAAGATTGCGAACCGGGAACTTGGAACAGTGGAAGGCATCGCGCCGGATGGCACGATGCGGTTGAAACTGGACAACGAGCACAGCATGAGCTTCGATCCGCAGCGGCACCCGCATCTGGATCACGGCTATGCCGTGACCAGCTACTCCAGCCAGGGGCAGACCGCAGACCGTGTGCTCATCCATGTAGATACGGAGCTTGGCGCGAAGGACCTGCTCAATAACCGCATGGCCTATGTGTCAGTTTCCCGCGGCCAGTGGGACGCGCAGATATTCACGAACGACCGTGAAAAGCTTTCGCAGGCTTTGGGCCATGACGTTTCGCACCAGAGCGCCCATGCGCCTGACCTGAAACCGCCGCAACATGAGCTTGTCGAGACTCCCAAGCAGGAAAAGAGTCAGGGCATGGATATAGGGCTGAGCCTCTGAAGGCTCCGACGACGGATGCGACTATCCGTTGCACGAAGCCCATGGCTGGGACTTCGCCTGGCGATTGCGGCGTCAACATTCGGTTTCGTTGCTTCTGACCACCGAACATGCGGCGGAGATGCGCCATTGCTGCGATCATTTATCGTTAGCAGTATGAACAGCAGGAACCGACATCGCGTATGGGCGCAGATTCACCTTCGGAAGAAGGGGCGACGCACCCCGGCTCCTCGTGCCCAAGGGACCTGTAGCAGCCAAAATTGCTGGAATTTACATGGTTTGCCTGCACAGTTCCTACACAGCCGAAAATTCGGCATTTTATGTGCAATGAAAACAATGTGATGTAAAAGTTTTATCACCCGCTCAGGATGACATCGCATTTGCGAACAGCAGGTCCTTCACTTCGTGCAGATGACATCGCATTGGCGAACAGCAGGTCCTTCACTCGTTCAGGATGACATCGCTGCTTTGGCATGAGACGGCTTCTAGCCGCCGATGTGGACCATGCTGCGGGAGGGCTTGAGGAAGTCGGGTTCGCCGATGTGGTGGCGCGCCTCTTTCTTTTCCACGGTGCGGCGGATGAAGGCAGAGAGGTCGTCGTCGGTTCCACCACGGCGCATGACTCCACATAGGTCGTGATCGGACTGGGAGAAAAGGCAGGTGCGAATCTTGCCGTCCGAGGTGAGGCGGATACGGCTGCACTGTCCGCAGAACGCCTGGGACACGGGGGCGATGATGCCGATCTCGCCGATGCCGTCGTCGAAGGTGTATCGCACGGCGGTTTCGCTCAGAGTGTTTGGCTGGAGTCGAACGAGGGGCCGAACGGTCTCAAGCTGCGCGACGACCTCGCGTATGGGGATGACGGACTCGGGGGTCCAAAGGCGGTCTTCTTCGAGCGGCATGAACTCGATGAACCTGACGATCACGCCTTCTTCGCGGGCGAACCGGGCGAAGCCTGGAATTTGATCCTCGTTGAATCCGCGCAGCAGCACGCAGTTCACTTTTACGGGACCGAGCGCCGCGGATTGCGCGGTGCGCAGACCGCTCAGCACACGCTTGAAGCTGCCCGGCACGCGGGTGATGCGCTCGAAGGTGGCCGCGTCGACCGCGTCCATGCTGATGGTAATGCGGCTGAGGCCGGCGTCCTTCAAGCCGGCGGCCTGAGCTTCCAGCAGATGGCCGTTGGTGGTGACGGCAATATCGAGCTTGCGGCCGGAATTGGTGGGAAGGGAAGCCAGTTCCCGTACCAGCTCTGTCAAACCTTTGCGAAGCAGCGGCTCGCCGCCGGTGAGGCGGACCTTCTCGATTCCCAGAGCGACGAAGACACGCACCAGCCGCAGATAGTCTGCGATGGGCAACTCGGCGTATTGAGCGCCCTCGTTTCCGGTGCGGCAGTAGACGCAGCGGTAGTTGCAGCGGTCGGTGATGGAGACGCGCAGGTCGGTGATGGCGCGACCGTAGCTGTCGCGCAATGCTCCTCGGCCGGCTGCTGCTGTTTCCTGGCGCGGCGCTTCCGCTATGTTCGACTGGGCTGGCATCTCGCTGTGTTTACTTTATTGGATGTGGCGGGGGAGTGCCAGCGCAGCCGCTTTCGCGCGCGCTTGACGCAGTGTATGCTTCTGCGTATAACTGCGACGTTGACAGCACCAATTTTGAGGGAATTCTCTGCATGCCCGAAGCTCGCCAGGAAAGCGCAAAGACGAAAACCTTGCGCGCCATCGCAGGAAAGAAAGCGCCGTCCGCCAAACCGGTTCTCCACCCCTCCTTTGCGCAATATCAGAGCGCGATGCAACTGATGCAGGAAGGGAAGTTCGATAAGGCGAAGGCCCTCTTTGAAAAGCTGATTCTGAGCGGTGCGCCTGAGGTGCTGGAGCGCTGCCGCACCTATCTGGCGGTATGCGAGCGCAACGCGCGAAAGAAGGATCTGAGCTTCCCCAATGCCGAGGAGCAGTACGACTATGCGGTGTCGCTGCTCAATACCGGGCACTATGAGGATGCGCGCGACCAGTTCGAGGGGCTGCTGAAGAAGAATGTTCTGGTGGATTATGCCCACTACGGACTGGCGATCCTGAACAGCATTACCGGGCAGGCTGAGGAGTGTCTCGATCAGCTTCGCCGGGCGATCGAGCTGAATCCGCAGAACCGCATCCAGGCGCGCAGCGATACGGATTTCAACGATATGGCCGACGATCCCCGCTTCACCGAACTGCTGTATCCGGAAGCGCTCTGAATCACGGAGAGACGCCGCCTTCGCGTATGAACCCTGTCACGCACTCCGGGGCACGCTCCTCTACTGCACAAGCAATCCAGCGCGCTGGCCTCAGAGTCGTCGCGATCGGCGGAGGCACCGGGCTGTCCACACTGCTGCGCGGCCTGAAGCGCCATGTGCCGTCGTCCGGAGTAGTGGAGGCGGAAGCGCCCAGTACATACGCGGTCAGCGACCTGGCAGCCGTGGTCACGGTTACGGATGATGGAGGCTCCAGCGGCCGGCTGCGAACCAACTTCAACATGCTCGCGCCCGGCGACCTGCGCAACTGCATGGTGGCGCTGTCAGAAGACGAGCACCTGATGTCACGGCTGTTCCGGCACCGCTTCCAATCGGGCGGGGAGCTGGGAGGACACAGCTTCGGCAATTTGTTTGTGGCCGCTCTCACCGAGATGACAGGCGACTTCGGCCATGCGATCAAACTGGCGGGCGAGGTGCTGGCCATGCGGGGACGCATTTATCCTGCGACCTACGCGAACGCGACGCTGGTAGCGCGCATGGGAAATGGGGATGTGGTTCGCGGAGAAACCAACATCACCGCGAGCAAGGAGCAGATTGCCGAGCTTACGCTCGATCCGGCGGTGGTAGAGCCTTTGCCGGAGACGCTGGCCGCGATCTTCGAAGCCGATTTGATTACGCTCGGTCCGGGTTCGCTCTATACGAGCTTAGTGACGAATCTATTGGTGCAGGGAATTCCTGAGGCGCTCGCTGCGGCCAAAGGAATGCGCGTGTACATCGCGAACCTGATGACGCAGGCAAACGAAAGCCTGCACCTGACCGCCTCGCAGCATATTGAGCGCATTTACGCGCATACGCGGAAGCCGGTATTCGACTACGCGCTGATCAATACCGCGCCAGTGCCGCAGCCGGTGCGGGAGCGGTACGCTGCGGAAGGCGCGGAGGTGATTCAGGCGGATGTGGAGCGCATTGAGGCGATGGGGATCCGCTGCATCACGGGCAACTTTGCCGCCGAGGGAGACGTGCTGCGGCATGACGCCGCAGCCGTAGCGAAAACCGTGCTTGAGATAGCGGTGGGCAAACCGCGATAATCATCGCCGGTGCTGCCGGCGCACAACGAGGGCAACGCCGGCGTTCACTTCTGGAGAACCGCGACTCCATATTTTGGCAAGTCGACTGAGGAGACGCGGCCGTGGCCCAGCAGGTCGGTCATTTCGTCCGGCAGCGCGACATGTTGAGAAGCGGTGGCGTGATTAATCAGGATCAGCACGGTTTTACCGCCGCCGGTGCGCTCGCATACCTCGACATCTTTGGGCGTGTTGGGAAGAATGGGCTGCACTCCGGCCCGCTGCAGCCATGACGCGGTGAAGCCGCTCAGAAGATTCGGGTCGAGCCATGCGCCAATATATGTAATGCTGCCGTTGCCGACTTCGCGCTCGAGAACGGCAGGCTGGCCGTCGAGCCATCCATTGCTTGCGCCGTAGCGCATGAGAATTTTTGTGTCCGGCGAGGTAGCGGTGAGAGTCTCGGCCCAGACCTTGGCGGTGCCGGAACCGGGTGCGCCAGTTACCGGGACATCAGTATCCAGCGCGTAAAACTGCGTGACCGAGCCGCCGAGGAGATTGACCAGAGGGCCGGGCTGACGCTGTGGGTTGAGTGCGTCGTACTGGTCTTTCATGCCGGTGCGTGGGCCGAGCACGAGATGGCCTCCGTGATTGACGTAGGCGATGAGCTTGTCCGCGATGGGTTGGGGCAGAACATTGAGGGCGGGGGCAATGACGAGCTTGTATCCGTCGAGAGGCGCGTCGGGCGGGAGGATGTCGACGGCCTGCGCCTGATCGCGTAGCGGGCGGTAGAAGGAGAGCAGCTCGGCGATGGGATCGAAGCTCTTGCTGTGGCGCTGGAAGTCGATGGCCCAGCGGCTGTCGTAGGACTCGATGACGGCGACCTGGGAGTGCGGCGATGTCCCGGCGAGAGCGGCGCCGGCTTTGTCGAACTCCTCGCCGACCTGCTGAATCTCGGCGTAGACGGGCGCCGGCTTGCCGTCGATGCCGACGAGAACGCCGTGATACTGTTCCTGACCGTTGCGGTTGGCGCGCCATTGCCAGTATTCGACGGTATCGGCACCGTGGCCAATGCCCTGCCACGCCATATCGCGCACCTGACCTCTCTCAAGCGGCGTGTTGGTCTGACGCCAGTTGACGAACGCGGGCTCCGTTTCCATGACCCAGAAATTCTTGCGTTTGTAGCCGCGCGTGAGGTCGTGGGTTGCGCCGATGCGGTCGTAATCGTAGCGATCCGAATCGATGTAGTTGTCCCATGCGGCGACGTCGAGGACGGAGTGGATGGTGTAGCTGTTGTAGGCATCGAAGAAGCCCATGGAGTTGGTGGTGATGAACTGGCGCGGATCAGCGTGGGGACGGATGGCGCCGATCTGGTTGAGGGAATAACTCTTCCAGGTGTCGCTGACGAAGCGCCTCCAGTCGAGCAGAAGGGCCGGATTCTCATTGTCTTCGCGCACCGGAATCTGATCGAAGTTGTTGTAGGTCTGGCTCCAGTAGGCGGTTGCCCAGTGAAAGTTCAGGTTGTCGATGGTGCCGTATTTCTGCCTGAGCCATGCGTGAAACTGGGATTTGGCTTCCGGATCGAAGGAGGAGTTGGCGTACTCGTTGTCGAGCTGCCAGCCGACGACGTCGGGATTGTGGCCGTAACGCTCCGCCATGCGCTCGGCGATGTCATGCGCCAGCTCGCGGTATTTCTGATCGGCGAAGGAGAACTGCTGGCGATTGCCATGCTCATCGCGCACACCGTTCTCGTCGATGCGCAGCGTCTCAGGATATTTCTGCGTGAGCCATGCGGGTGGGGCAGCGGTTGGGGTTCCGAGCACGACGCAGATATGGTGCCTGGCGGCGAGCGCGATGGCATGGTCCAGCCAATCGAAGTTGTAGTTGCCCTCGGTCGGCTCCATGGTGCTCCAGGCAAACTCGCCCACGCGTACGACGTGGATATGGGCCGCTTCCATCAGCGAGAGATCGGCGTCCCACTGCGACTCCGGCCACTGCTCGGGATACCACGCTGCACCAAGCAGGACGGGCGGCTTATCGGAATACTGGGTGGCCTGGGCAAAGGCAATGGGAGTGATGAGAGCAGCGGCGAGAAGCAGAGAAACAAAGCGCACTTGAATGACCTCCATGATGATGCGGTAAAGCTAGTGGCGGATGAGAACTCCCGCGGAACTATAAGTTGCGCCGCTTACTGCCGCTTCAATCGTCGGCAGATCGGGAGTGGCGGTCAGGATTTCGATTTTGCCGTTGGCGAGGAGGACTGTGTCTTCAGCTTTCGCGCCGCGCAGGCTGGGGTTATAGGCGAAGGCCTGCGGCGCGGTCACGCGCTCAGAGCCATTGGGCGTGATGATCCAATCGCGCTCCGCATATCCGCATGCGCCGCCCTGATGGTGATGCTCGATGGCGTCGGCCGCTCCCACACTTGCGTAGGCGCGTTGGGCGGCGGCGAAGATCTCGCGGGAGAGCGCGCCATCGCGGGTGGCGTGCAGGAGCGCGGCGTTGATCTGGGCGGCGGCCTCGAAGGCTGCGGCGAGCTCGCCGGGCATGGGTCCGAAGTGAACGAAGCGAGTGATGGAAACGACGAGTCCCGAGCGGCGCGCGCAGAGGTTGAGCATGCCGTAGCGCTTGAGGACACCTGCGCGGGGAACGGCGTGCTTGTAGCGGTGAATGCGATCGTCTGTTGCCATGAGCAGGACGGTGGGTGCGATGCCGCGCGCGAGCAGAGCGGAAGAAATGCGGGCGGCCATCTCGTGCTCGGTGGCGCCGGGCGTGAGTGCTTCGAGCACCTCGACGGTAGCTGCTGCGGTATCGCGGGATAGCGTGCGGAGGCGGTCGATCTCCGGGGGCAGCAGCGGAACCTGCAATGGAGTGAGGTTTGCCATGCGGGCTTCGGGATGCGGCGAGTCGGAATAGAGAACGGCATCGCCAATCAACTTCCGCAAAGAGGCGCCCGGACCTTCATGCCACGGGAAGATGACAGCTTCGTAGCCGAGGCCGGCGAACTCTTCTTCGGCAAGGCGCGCGGCTTCATTGTTCGGGGCAAAGTAGTATCTGCGACCGTCACGGGTGATGAGCAGCGAACAAACTGCGGTCTCGATGGCTTGTGCCACGCGGGCTTCGACCTGCCCGGCTGTGATCCATGCGATGTTTCCATGACGGCTGAGGAGCAGGGCTACGGCGCCGACGCGGTCGAGAATATCTTCGATGCGCTTCAGCTTTTCGTCGATCTCCGCGTTCATGCCAACTCCAGCGGATGAAAGCTGAGCCGCGCCGCGAGTACGACGAGCGCGATCCAGAGCAGGTCAGCGCCGAGGAGATGAAGGATCTGCAGGGAAAGCGGAGTGAGGAAGGCGAGATCGGCAGCTCCCAACGCGTACTGAAGGAGAAGCAGCAGGATGAGTGAGGCGGCGTGGCGATGATGCGCGCGGATGCGGGTGCCTTTGATAATGATTTCGAGGACAAAGAGGCCGGCGATGAGGGCGGCGATGGGATGTATCCAGCGGATGCGAACGAGCCAGCTGGCCTGAGTGGAGAAATCCTTTGTGAAGGCGGAGCGCAGACTGATGGAGGGGTAAAGTGTATCGGAGAGCGCGGCGATGGAGCCGGTGATTCCGGTGACGATGATGGCGATGAGTCCGGTGAGATTGAGAGCGAGGTGGCGGGTTTGGATGGTGCCACGGAGGAATCCGCGGCCGCGCGAGAGGAAATGCGCGGTGAGCGCGAGCGCGCCGAGCATCAGCAGAGTGTTGGTGAGGTGCAGCGCGAGATAGAAGGCCCGTGACGGGGACTGGTTGTCGGCAGTCATTCCGAGCAGAACGAGGAGGGCGCCGATGAAGGCCTCATTGAGGATGAGGATGAGCGAGACTACGGCGGCGATGCGGGCGATGTGGCGTTTGGGGGTCGCTCGGAAGGTCCAGACGAGGAGGACGATGACGGCGATGAGTGCGATGCCGCTGGTAGCGCGGTGAGTGTACTCGATGAGAGCGGCGACGGTGGGATGCTGCTGAATCACCGATCCGTTGCAGAGCGGCCAGTGTTCGCCGCAGCCCGCGCCGGAGCCGGTGGCCCTGACCGCGGCGCCCCAAAGGATGACGACGACGTTGTAAGCGAGCACGCACCAGGCATAGTCGCGCAGCGCGCGCGATGAGTTCGATGGTGGCGCGGCGGCGGGAGTGGGATGGCTCATGACTTGCTCCAGACTCTGCTTAGGAACTATTTTAAGGCCCGGTTGTACAACTCCGGGGCAATGGGCGGAATCTCGAAGTTAATATGAAGAACGCAAAATCCCTCAGCATACTGCTGGCTTCGGCAATGATCTGCGGAGCCGGTTTGACTGTCCGGGCGCAGGACACCGCGCAGCAGGACGTGCACAACGCCGGACAAGACACGAAAGACGCGGCCCGCGATACGGCACACGCGACCAAGCACGAGACCAAGAAGGCGTATCACCATACGAAGCGTGGCGCGCGTACAGCCGGCGAGACGACGAAAGAAGACACGCATGTAGCCGCGGACCGGACCAAAGAAGGCACGGTAACGGCAGCCGATAAGACGAAGGAGGCTTTCTCCGGACGGCCGAGCGTGAAGGCGAAGGACGACGCGCATCGCCGCCGTATGAAGGCCCGCGACAAGCAGAAAGAAGAAGACCAGAAGGTCGAGGACCAGACGAATCCACATTAAGCGGACTCCCCACATCTCGTGGAGATGTGGGGCACCCATGTCAGCTTGTGGCTAGTTCCTTTGCTCGCTGGGTGGCGCGCATGACGGCTTTGATCAGGGTGACGCGCAGGCCGCCTTCTTCGAGCTCGAGGATGCCGTCGATGGTGCATCCGGCAGGAGTGGTGACCGCGTCTTTGAGCAGGGCCGGATGATAGCCGGTTTCAAGGACCATTTTGGCCGCGCCGAATGTGGTCTGCGCGGCCAGCAGCGTGGCTATATCACGCGGTAGCCCTACCTTTACGCCCGCCTCGGCGAGCGATTCAAGAATGATGTAGATGAACGCCGGGCCGCTGGCCGATAAGCCGGTGACGGCGTCCATGTGCTTTTCGTCGACGATGACGGTGCGGCCTACTGCTTCGAAGATGCGCGAGGCGAGCTCCATCTGGGACTCGGTGACGAATTTGCCGCGGCAGAGCGCGGCGATGCCGGCGCCGAGCATGGAGGGCGTGTTGGGCATGGCGCGGATGACCGGCACTTCAGTAGCGGCGGCTTCTTCGATTGCGCCAGTTTTGACGGAAGCGGCGAAGGAGATGATGAGCTTCTGCGGAGTGAGCGCTGGCTTGATCTCGGCGATGAGAGCAGGCACCTGGAAGGGCTTTACGCCGAGGAGAATCACGTCGGAGTGCTGCACGGCGGAGAGGTTGTCGGTTGAGACTTCGACGCCCCATTGTGCGGAGAGCGCGGCGGCGCGTTCGGAATGGGCGACGGTGGCGAGGAGCTGGTCGGGCGCGAGCATCTGTTGCTTCAGGAAGGCCTGAAGGAGGATTCCGCCCATCTTTCCTGCGCCGAGTACGGCGACACGCAACTGCGAGAGGTCTTGATCGAAGGCTGCGGCATTCATCGTACTAACCAGATTACAGGAGCCGGCGAAGGTGCAGGGCACATCGTGTAGGGTATAGAAGTTCATCATGAAGATATTTGCCGTTCTTTCTGTTGGAGTTGTGACTGCGCTAGCTTCGGCGCAGACGTTTCCGAAATCGGTTCAGAAGCAGGCGGCGGAGCAATCACGTCATCCGTCAGCCGCTTCGCCGGTTGCGCCGCAGTCGCTGTCGGACCGGCGGGCTGCGCTGAATGCGCTGTTTGCCGAAATTTGGCAGGACCGGCTGGCGCATGAGCCGGAGTTCGCGTCGAGCATCGGGGACAAGCGGTATGACGACCAGCTGACGGACTACTCAGTTGCCGCGTACAACGACTCACTGCAGCGTGGGCGCGAGTACCTGATGCGGCTGGGCAGCATTGATACAGCCGGAATGACGGACCAGGAGGCGCTGAGCAAGGACCTGATGGGCCGCGAGCTGGCCGACGAGCAGGAGGAGGCCGAGTTCAAGCCCTGGGAGATGCCGATGACGCAGTTCGCCGGCATCCATATCGAGCTGCCGGAGCTGGTGCCGCAACTGAGCTTCGACAATGCAAAGGACTACGACGACTACACGGCGCGGCTGGAGAAGGTCCCGGCTGCTATACGGCAGATCACCGACAATGCAATGGCCGGCATCGACGATGGACGCGTGCCGCCGAAGTACATCCTCGAAAAAGTGTTGGTGCAGATCAACGCCATCGCGAACCAGAAGGCCGAGGACACGCCATTCGCGCTGCCGCTGAAGAAGTTTCCAGCGGGCGTGGGTGCGGCGGAGCAGACGCGGATTCGCGCCGAGGTGCTGGACGCGATTCGGAAGAAGGTGTTGCCGGCTTACGTGCAGCTGGCGCGGTTCGTGACGAAGACATACATTCCGGCGGGGCGAAGCGAGCCGGGTATCTGGGCAATTCCTGAGGGCAACAAGTACTACGCTTTTCTGGTACGGCAGAGCACGACGACCGATCTAACTCCGGCGCAGATCCACCAGATCGGCCTGGATGAAGTGAAGCGCGATGAGGCGGAGATGCTGACGATCGCGCAGAAGCTTGGCTTCAAGGATGTGGCCGCGCTGCGGGCATCGATTCCAACGAATCCGAAGCTGCATGCGCAGAGCACGGAGCAGCTGATCGGGCTGTACAAGCACTACATCGACCAGATGCGGCCCAAGCTGCCGGAGCTCTTCGGGCACTTGCCGAAGGCGGCGCTGGTAGTGGCGCCGGTTCCGACGTACATGGAGCAGGACCAGACGCAGGCCTACTACGAGCCGGGCTCGCCGGACGGCAAGCGGCCGGGAACAGTTTATGTGAACTTCTACAAGTACAAGGACCGGCTGCTGACCAATGTCGAGTCGATTTCATATCACGAGGGCATTCCCGGGCATCACCTGCAGATTTCGATTGCGCAGGAGCTGACCGGACTGCCGCAATTCCGGCACTACACGTATTACACGGCCTATACCGAGGGCTGGGCGCTGTACACGGAGCGGCTGGGCAAGGACGTGGGCTTCTACGAGGATCCGTACTCGGATTACGGACGGCTGGAGGCGGATGAATGGCGCGCTATCCGGCTGGTGGTGGACACCGGCGTCCACTCGATGCACTGGTCGCGCCAGCAGATGCTGGACTACTTCCGGGCGCACTCGTCGATGGACGACACGAATATTCAGGCCGAGGTCGACCGCTACATTGCATGGCCGGCGCAGGCGCTGGGCTACAAGATCGGGCAGATGGAAATCTTAAAATTGCGGACGCAGGCGCAGCAGGCGCTGGGGCCGAAGTTCGATATCCGGGCGTTCCATGACGAGGTGCTCGACTCGGGCGCGCTGCCAATGGATGTGCTGGCGGAGCGGGTGGGGAAGTGGGAGGCGCGGCGGCAGTAGGGTAGTTGTTAGTCCCCAGTCCCCAGTTGCCAGTCCCCAGTTAGGCGTTTCGCGAGAGGGAATTAGTTCAGGTCGAACTCCCTATTCGGATTCATTTGCGAATATGGAAACGATATCTCTCTTGCCGTGCAATATCCGGATGATGCGAAGGGTGCTTCCGGCGCTTTGGTAATAGATTCGGATCGCCGGAAATCCTTTGACTGATGTTGAGCGCAGTCCTTCGAGCGCCGGATGATTGAGGACCTTCGGGGACCCGATGCCAGCGTGGCGCATCACCTGTTGTATCGCGACCTGAATGGCGGACAAGAATTTCTCGGCGGTTTCTTCGGTATTCTTTTCGACAAGGTAGTAACGGTATTGGCGCAGGATGTCCTCACGTGCCATCGGCTGAATTACGAAATTCATCTGCGCTTCTTTGGTTTGTTGTTCGACTTTCTTTGGCTGGTGAGGAGCTTTCCCGCATCGGTTCTCAGTTGACGCCAGAAGTCCTGGGTGAGGGGAATCTCGTCGCCGGAGATCAGGCCTTCGAGCAGGAGAGATTGAAGGCGGGAATCAGCGTCCCTGGACTGCGCCTCGCGCAGGAGACCACGCATGTATTCGCTGACGTTGCCATAGCCCTTGGTCTGTACTTCATGGTCAAGGAACTCTTTCAGTGATTCAGGCATGGAGATGGTGACAGTGGTCATTGCTTCTCTCCCTAAGAACTGTTCTTATTTAATCATAAGCTAACCTCCAGTTGCCAGTTTCCAGACGTGAGTGCAATTGCCGGGCCAGTGAAAGCACTGGATGCGCTGACCTATAATGGCCGACATGAAAATGCTTGCACGTCTTCTGCTTGTCCTGGCCGTAATGCTGCTTATGCTGGCTGTCCTGCCGCTTAGCGCCCAGACAGCGGAGCGCACGTCTACGTCTTCCGCTGCGCCTGCTCAGAATGAACGGCTGGGTACGGTATCGTTCCCTGTCTCATGTGCGGCGGCGTCACAGGCGCGGTTTAATCGCGGCGTGGCTCTGCTGCATGACTTCTGGTATTCAGAGGCGCGAAAGCAGTTTGGCGAGATTGCCAAGAGCGACTCGAGTTGCGCGATGGCGCATTGGGGAATCGCGATGAGCGCGTTCCACCAGATCTGGGACCGTCCCGATGCCGACACGATGAAGGCTGGGTGGAAGGAGATCAAGAAGGCGCAATCGTTGAAGGCGGGTACCGACCGTGAGCGCGAATACATTGCCGCGGTGGCCGATTTTTACCGTCCCGGCAAGCCGGATTTCTCCGCGCGCGTTGGCGCGTACTCGGCAGCGATGGGCGCGCTGTACGCTCACTATCCGGATGATGTGGACGCCGGGGCATTCTACGCACTGTCGCTGCTGTCGGCGGAAGAGCCGAACGACACCAGCCTGGCGCAGCAGCACAAAGCGATGGCAGTGCTGAAGCCGCTGTTTGCGAAGTACCCCGATAACCCTGGAGTGGTGCACTACATCATTCATGCCTGCGACAATCCGGCGATGGCTGCTGACGGGCTGGCGGCGGCGAACCACTATGGCGAAATCGCGCCGTCGGGGCCGCATGCGTTCCACATGCCGGGGCATATCTACGCGCGGCTGGGGATGTGGCCGCAGGACATTGCCGCACAACTGGGTTCGATCGCGGCGTCTGAGGCAGCGCAGGCGCATGGCGAAAGCGGCATTATGGATGAGCCGCACTCCTATGATTTTCTGCTGTATGCGTACCTGCAAAGCGGCCAGGACGCGCGGGCCAAAGCTGCGTTCGAGCAAAGCGCAGAGCCTTTGAAGGTGATGGCAGCAATGCCGGACATGGGTGGCGTCGACATGGGGCCGGGTGAGATTGCGTACTATCACACGAAGCTGCCGGTCTTTTACGCGCTGGAGACGCGCGACTGGAAGTCGGCAGCGGCACTTGAGCCGGTGGCGGGATCGCCGGCGATGGTTTCGACGATGGTGTATTGGGCGCGCGCCATTGGGCATGGACGCTTGCGCGAGCCAGTGCAGGCGCGTGCGGATCTGGCTCGCTATGACGAATTGATCGCTGAGGTCAGGAATGGTCCGGAAGCATACGCGGCCCAGGGTACCGGGGCGAAGATCGAGCGCGGCGAGGTGCTGGCGTGGACCGCGTTTGCTGAAGGAAATCAGGTTGAGGCGCTCCAACAGATGCGGACCGCGGCCGATTTGCAGGACAAGGTGGGGCAGGGCGAGGTGGACATTCCGGCGCGGGAGATGCTGGCCGATATGTTGCTGGAGTTCGGGCGTCCGCAAGAGGCGCTGGCGGAATACGGGGTTGCGCTGAAGTTGAGCCCGAACCGGCTGAATGGTCTCTATAACGCGGGACGAGCGGCTGAAGCGGCCAACGACAAGCAGAAGGCTGATTTCTATTACGCTGCGCTGCTGAAATCCACGGGCGACGGCGAAAACTCATCGCGCCCGGAAATTGCGCACGCGCGGAGCTACATGGCAGGGACACAGCAGGCAGCAAATTAGAGGTTTAGCTGCTGCTTGCGTTTTACCGGGATGAGGGCGCAGAGGAAAAGCGTCTTATGGATCTGTGCGGCCTATTTGGGGAAGATGGTGTAGAGGTCGGAGAGCCGTTGGCCGTAGCCGAAGGCATAGCTGTTTCCGTCGCGAGCAATGATGGGCGGCAGAACGGTGATGCCCGCGATGGATGGATAAGGGATGTCTCGCCAGGCGGTTCGCGCTCCGGTGTGGGGATCGAGTTTGTCGATATGGCCAGCCATGTCGCCGGGGTGGGGAAAGGTTGAAACATAGAGCCGGCCTTCGCTGGTCCATCCAAGAGGGAAGTCATTGGATTTCAAACCCGCGACGGGTACGGACGGGCCTCCGGCAATGGGGAACAGAGCTGCATACGCGGTGTTCTCCAGACTTCCTGCGAGGAGCCACTTGCCGTCGGGAGAGATCGAAGCACCGACGATGTTTTCCGGCGTGATGGGGCGCGGATCGCCACCGCTGAGACTCTGGATCCATGCGCGGGGAAAACGTCCGGCCTGGTTGCCGGTATAGACGACGCTCTTGCCATCGGGAGTGAAGCCGGCGGCAGTGATTCCGGGGATGAAGCCGGGCGGCGATAGGCGGCGGGGCTCGCCTGGGCCGACGGGCAACAACCAGATTTCATCTGTTGGCTGGACAAACTTCTGGGTGAGGGCCCAGTTGTTATCTGGAGAGAGGGCAAGGCCGTAGCCTTCGCCGATGGGAACCGCGGGCGACCCGTCGGTATTGCGGACGTAAACGGTGTAATTATCCGCGTCGGCGCCCTCTTCTTCGAAGAGGATCATTTTGCCGTCGTTGCTGATGTCGCGGAGGTATCCGAAGTCCAGCCAGGAGAAATCGTGCTGGGGACTGCCGAGCCCTGCGGAGGCGACAATTCCGCGGCGCGCGATGCCCTGCGTGGCGAGGATTCGTCCATCGGCGGCGATGTCGCGAATAAACAGACGGCCGGGAACGGAGAGAACGTCACGACTTTTTCCGGAGAGCGAGAGGGCATGAATTTTGCCGGATTGGAGCGGAGAAGTGAACCAGACCTCATCGCCGTTGGGAGTCCATGCGAGCCCCTCTGCGCTGTCATACAACGCAGTTTTTGCGACCTTCTCGCCGTTGGTTCGCACGATAACGACGGAGCCGCGATCGTCGCCCGCGTCATGGTGGTCGATGAAGGCGAGATAGTGTCCGTTGGGAGAAAAGCGCAGGTCGTCAATATCCGGCCCCGCGTAGAGAACTTTGCCGATGGGGTATTCGAGCTGGGTAATGAGTTTCTGAGGCAGATAACGGATGATGGCGAGGGCGGATCCGTCAGGAGTGTAGTCGGCGGCCTCGATGTTTTCGATCTCCGGCTTGGGAGCGGAGTTGCCGTTGGCACTGCGTGCGAGGGTCCCGGGGCGAATGAATGAGAAAGGGATGGTCCGGGGGGCGAGGGCAACGGCGATCTGACCCTGCTTTGAAACGGCGAGGAGGCGGGCGTTGGCGATGCCTATGGAATGGCCAGCGGATCCGGCGACAGGGACGGAGTAGATCTCGGACTTAGAGCCTTCCCACTGGGCGGTGTAGAGAATGTTCTGGCCATCGGAGGCGAAGCGGGCATTGGCGAGAGTTCCGCGGCGAAAGGTGAGCTGGTGGAACTGCGAGCCAGTGACAGGGTGAGAGGGGTAGAGCCGCCAGGCGGCGAGGCCGGCGATGAGGAGGAGCGCGGCTGCGGCGGCGTAAGTCCAGGAGAGATGGTGGGCGCTGGGCTGCGCGGCGGGCTGGGCTCCAGATGAGGTGAGGTCGGAGGCGGATTCGAGATCGAAGGCCACGTCGCGCGCGGACTGGAAGCGCTGGTCGGGGGATTTTTCGAGACAGTGGCGAACGATGCGATCGAGCGTGGGCGGGAGATGGCGGCCGGTGGCGAGTGTCTCGGGCGGATCGTCGTTGAGGACGGCGGTCATAGTCTCGGCGGCGGTGTCTCGTTTGAAGGCGCGCACGCCGGTGAGCATTTCGTAGAGGACGGCGCCGAAGCTGAAGATGTCGGTGCGGGAGTCGACGGGGAGTCCGCGAACTTGCTCGGGCGACATGTAGCCGGCGGTGCCCATCACGGTTCCGGCGTCGGTGGCGGGGCCGGGCGCGGCGATGGTGGGGTCGAGTGGCGAGGCGTGGCCGTGGTGCGCGACGGGGATGGATTTGGCGAGGCCGAAGTCCAGGATTTTTACGCGGCCGTCGCGGGTGATGAAGATGTTGTCGGGCTTGAGGTCGCGGTGGGCGATGTTGCGGCTGTGAGCGGCGGCGAGGGCGTGGGCGATCTGAACCGCGTAGGCAATGGACTTGCGATGCGAGGGAACGCCGCGCGCGAGCAGATCGCGGAGGGATTCGCCATCGAGGAGTTCGGAAACCAGGTAGTGGGTGTCGCCCTGAGCGCCGATGTCGTGGACGGCGAGGATGTTGGGATGGCTGAGGGCGGCGACGGATTGGGCTTCCTGCTCGAAGCGGCGGAGGCGTTCGCGATCGGCGGCGAAGGATGCGGGAAGAACCTTGATGGCGACGTCGCGGTTGAGGCGAGTGTCGCGGGCTTTGTAGACCTCGCCCATGCCTCCGGCACCGATGAGAGCGGAGATTTCGTAAGGTCCTAGACGTGAGCCGGGCGTGAGGGTCATGGAGTGAGGAGAATTATAGAGCAGCGCGCGAGCGCGGTTCGCGGGCTGTAGGATTTGGATTGTGCGCTGGAGGAGACGATGCGGGTTTCGCGACGGGCGGTGATGGGGATGCTGGCGGCGGCCGGGTCGGGATTGCTGGCGGATGGGCGATTGGTGCGCGCGGCGCAGGTTGGAAGTAAGACGCCGGACGATTTTGAGCATCCGGCGGGGGCGGAGATTGCGGCGGGGCCATTTGCGGGGACGCGGGAGTCGCTGGGGAAGTATGAGGTTCCGGAGTGGTTCAGGGATGCGAAGTTCGGGATGTGGGCGCACTGGGGGCCGCAGTCGGCGATTGGTGAGGGCGACTGGTACGCGCGGAACATGTATATCGAGGGATCGGAGCAGTACGACTATCACGTGCAGCGGTATGGGCCGCAGTCACGATTTGGATATAAGGATACGATTCCGGCGTGGCGGGGCGAGCGGTTCGATCCGGCGGCGCTAATCAAGTTGTACAAGGCGGCGGGCGCGAAGTACTTCATGAGCATGGGCGTGCACCATGACAATTTTGATTTGTGGGACTCGCGGTATCAGCGATGGAATGCGGCGAAGATGGGGCCACACAAAGATATTGTGGCGATGTGGCGGGACGCGGCGCGGGCGGAGGGTCTGCGGTTTGGGGTGAGCGAGCATTTATGGATCACGTACAAGTGGTATTCGGTGAGCCATGGGAGCGATGCGACGGGGCCGCTGAAGGGAGTGAAGTATGACGGGGCGGAGGCGGCGAATCGGGATTTGTATGTGGCGTCAGACCAGATATGGGGCGATCCGCTGGAGTGGAATGAGAATGGGATTCCGCTGTGGTGGCGGCAGCAGTGGTTCAAGCGAGTGAAGGACCTTGTGGACCATTGCGAGCCGGATTTTCTTTATTCCGATGGAGCGCTGCCGTTTGAGTATTACGGCTACAACCTGGTGGCGCACCTGTATAACCAGAGCGCGCGGCGGGGCCGGGAATCGGGCGGCGGGGGCAAGACGGAGGCGGTTTATTTCTCGAAGCGGCGCGAGGATGGCGAGTCGGGTATATGCGTGCTGGACCGCGAGCGGGGCGTGATCGAGGAGATCGATCCGAGGCCGTGGCAGTCGGACACATGCATTGGGCAGTGGCACTACAAGTTCGGGCAGAAATACAAGACGCCGAAGCAGATTGTGGATCAGCTGGTGGACATTGTGAGCCGGAACGGGAATTTGATGTTGAATATTCCGCTGCCGGCGAGTGGGGAGCCGGATGCGGAGGAACTGGCGATTATCGCGGAGCTGACGGCGTGGATGAAGGTGAATGGCGAGGGGATTTTCGGGACGCGTACCTGGAAAGTGGCGGGCGAAGGGCCGCCGGCGATTGCGAAGGCCTCGGAGCTGGCGGCGCAGTTCAACGAATCGGCGCGGCATGATCTGACGGCGGAGGATGTGCGCTTCACGGTGAAGGGCGCGACGCTGTATGCGTTTGTGATGGGATGGCCGGAGTATGAGGTGAAGATCAAGTCGCTGGCCCAAGGGACAGAGTTGCGTGTGGGGAAGATTGAGAATGTGGAGCTGTTGGGATTTGGCGGGAAGCTGGAGTGGCAGCAGTCAGGCGAGGGGCTGGTAGTGCGGGTTCCGCGTGGGGAGGCTCCGACGAAGTATGGTGTTGTATTTAAGGTGATGGGGGCGGTTTAGCGGGCGTTGATTGCTCTTGACTAGGGTCCATTACTTGCTGATCGTGTAATCCACGTTGATTAAGGTCCTGACCTCGATAGGCTCACCGTTCAGGGTAAACGGGTGGAATTTCCAGGTCTTGATCGCGTTGAATGTGGATTGCTGCAGTTCCTTGGGCCCGCTGACGATCTTGAGATTGCCGATGTTTCCAGTCGCGGTGATCGTGGCTTCGAGCATGACCAGACCTTGTATGTGGTGCTTTTTCGCGGTAAACGGATAGTTCATTTCCTTGCCACCGATCTTCTTTCCGAAAATCACAGCATTTTCGTCTCCTTGCATAGGTGCAGCAATCGATGAGGGCGCAGGCGCAATTTCTGAGTCGCTGATTGTGGCCGGGAAATCGATATTTGCGACAGTCACATGCGCGATCGGGAGGTCCCCATTCTTTACCCAGACATCTTCCGCTGCATTGTGACCCTGCTGCTGCATGATGGAGTTGAAGAGAGCAAACCAGCCTGCCTCAAGTATTTCCAGGCGAACGACTGACGTATTCGGATTGAAGCAAGTTGTAGGAATGATCCCGAAGCCTGATGAAAAGTCCAATCCGAGATATTGCCGTATGTCGACGTGAAGTTCTACTGACGGTCCCGCAGGGCTGGAAAAGTCTGAAGGCTTGAGGCAAGTTAAGGTGATCGTCCCCATTTTCTGATTGAAGTGCTCGAAATTTTGCTTACGGAGCAGGTTTGCATTGGGCATAGGGTGAACGAGAAACTCCTCGACCATTACTTCGGGCAGAGGTGTCCATCCGGCGTCGCCAGTGGTTGAGATTGTTTTGCCATTTCGATACTCAACCTGGTTGAAGCTGGGGCTGGAGTAGCTGATTTTGTATTTATCGGGCGCGGCCCACCATTCTTCGAAGACGCCCTCATCTTTGGGTTTACCGTCGGCGTCGTAGGTTTGATAGTTGGCTTTGAGGTGCCAGGGCTTCATATCGGGGGAGCTGAGTCCGTTGACGCGCGCGGCGAGTTGCATGAGCTGGTTGGGATCTTTGGGAAGCGGCGGGTCGGGTGGTTGGGTGCCGGGAGTGGCAGCGGGAGCTGAGGAATTGGGTGCGGGCGACGGCTGATTGGGAGTTTGGGCCAGGGCTGGGAGCACGATCAGAAGAGCAGGGATGAGAGCAACGGCGCGCTTGAACATTGCGTGGGAGTTTAGCGCAGGCGCTTGCGATTTTGAAGGGAAATATGCCGTATATAGTTCTTCCGAACCTGCCTGATGCTGAAGGAGAGTGGGGAGGTGTAGGGTCGCGTCGCGTGGCCATTCCCGCAGGTCGTGGAGGTCACGAGACCCTGCCAGAACAGGCGCAGGGCTTTTGTTAGGATTGTATGTCGCTATTTACATTGAGTAATCGACATTGATCACGGTCCTGACGTCGACGGGTTTGCCGTTCACCAAGTACGGCGTGTACTTCCATGTTTGGATGGCTTTGACGGTGGATTCTCGCAGGTCCTTCGGACCGCTGATTACCTCCAGCTCGGCAATGCTCCCCGATTTGTCGATAACTGCGGCGAGCATCACCGATCCCTGAAGGCGCTCCTGCCTTGCGGTTAGCGGATACTTGATATCTTGACCGCTAATTCTTTTTCCAGCCATAACTCCTGGGGCTGCTGTTGGACGATCATTACTGATTGCCGAGGCTGGCGGTACCAGCGCAGGATCAGGGACGCTGGGAAACTCAAGGGTGGTTACCTCCGCTTTCACGATGGGATGCGTGGAATCCTCGATCAATATCTGCTTATCAACAAATTGATTATTGACGAGCATGGTGTCATTGAAGAGAACGAAAATATTTCCGTCAGGTCGTTCCAGCCGAAGGACCGGCTTTTGAGGATCAAAGCAGAAGATGCTGTCAGAAGTCGGACTTTTGTCAATTGCCGAGGAGTTGCTATCTGCGCAAACGAGCGACACCGCTCCTAATTGTTTATTCACGAGAATGAAGTGCTGTGTATAGACAGGGTCCGGTATTCTCAGCGGATGCACTAAGTAGTCTTGCACCATGCTGAGGCGAAACGGAACCCATCCTGTATCGCCGGTGGTCCAGGTTTTGTCCCCGTTGTGGTACTGGACTTGGTTGAAGCTGGAACTGGAGTAGCTGATTTTGTATCTGTCGGGGCTCGCGCACCATTCTTCGAAAGTTCCCTGGTCTTTGGGTTTGTTATCGGCGTCGTAGGTCTGGTAAGTGGCTTTGAGGTGCCAGGGTTTCATGTCGGGAGAGCCGAGTCCGTTTACGCGCGCGGCGAGCTGCATGAGCTGGTTGGGATCTTTGGGAAGGGGCGGGTCGGGTGCAGCAGGTGTTTGCGCGTAGACCGTTAGCGCGACGAGGAGAATAGGGATGAGAGCAGCGGAGCGCTTGAGCATTGCGTGGGAGTTTAGCGCAGGTATTCATGGCATTGGAAGGGAATTGTGAGGAAGATAGATCTTCGCTCTGCGCGTCCCGCTCAGGAATACATCCAATTAGGGCAACAGCGATCCATGTGGTGAGGAACCGGGCGGTATATTCTTAACTCGATCGAGACTTGCGGGGTTGTGAGGGTGATGCGCGGGAAATTTTGTCTTGCTGGTTGTTTGTGCGCGATGTTGGCTGGGTCCGGAGCGATGGCGCAGAGCGCGTTAGTTAGAGAGGCGCGGAACAGTTCGCTGGCGATGGCCGGTGTGGATGCTTCGAAGGCTCAGTTGCCGGATGCGCCTGTGCCGGTCGGGAGCGACGAACAGCAACAACAGCAACCACCCCAACAGCAGACGAATCCGCCGCAACAAAATGAGCCGACGCTGGGGGACCTGGGGATTTCGGCGAGCCAGACGCAGGGGAGCGCGCGGCAGCAGGCGCTGCTGGACAAGCGGACGCACATGCTGAAGGTGCATCAGACGCTGGGGCTGATTACGGCGATTCCTATGGCGGCGGCGCTGATTACGGGTCCGCAGGCGAAGGCGAAGGGCAGGAATGGAGAGACGATTACTGAGCCGAGCCAGGCGAATTTGGACTTTCACATTGCGCTGGGCGGCCTGACGACGGGGATGTATGCGGCGACGGCTTATTATGCTGCGTTTGCGCCGAAGGTGCCGGGTGTGAAGAAGAAGGGCGCGATCCGGGTGCATGAAGCGCTGATATGGGTGCATGGGCCGGGGATGGTTCTGACGCCGGTGCTGGGGATTATAGCGTACAAGCAGGAGAACGCAGGCGAGCGCGTGCACGGGATAGCGTCGGCGCATGGGGCGGTCGCGGAGATTACGGCGGCGGCGTATGGCGCATCGCTGATTGCGGTATCGTGGCCGATCCATTTGAAGTTTTAGAGGGTGGGATGAAGAGGAGATTGTCACTGGGGTTGGCGCTGACGGTTGTGTCTGTGATGGCGAGCGCGCTGGCATTTGCGCAGGGGGACGCGCAGTGGGCGCTGGAGAAGTCGACCCTGACGTATCACATGTCGCATCCGGTGCATAAAGTTGACGGGGTGAGCGCGGCGGCGAAGGGGAAGGGGATTTGCCATGGGGGCGAGTGCAATTTTCTGATTGCGGCCCCGGTGAAGTCGTTCGATTCGGGCGACACGAATCGCGACCTGCACATGGTTGAGGCGGTGCGAGGGGCGCAGTATCCAATGGTGGTAGTGCGGGCGAAGTTTCCGGCGGCAGATACAGCGTCGCCGACGGTGTATGCGGATCTAGAAGTGCAGTTTGCGGGACAGACGGCGCATTATGCGCACGTGGCGTTCCAGCGCACGACAGAGGCCGGTGAGACGCATATTACAGGCACGATTCAGGCAACGTGTTCGGACTTCAAGATCGATCGGCCATCGTTTCTGACGGTGCCGATCAAGAATGAGATTCCGATCAGCGTAGATATGACGTGGAAGCCGATGTAACTTTGCATTCTTGGGCCTCGGACGCCGGCAACATTCATACGTTTAGCATCTATGGACGAAAGGATTGTTGTCGTTGAATATGCTGCAAGCCGCAAGTACGCTTGTGTGCAATGGAAGCAGTTGAGGATACAAGTCGACCTCCAGCCCAAGGGATTCGTGGACCGCTGATGGCGTCTCGAGGCAATCAAATTGCCGAGGCACTGATTCTTGCACTGCTGATTTCTGCGCCTGCGCTGACAAATGTATACAAGGGCGGAGTGAGCGACCCGGATATATGGTGGCACCTGCGTACGGGTGAGTGGATCCTGCGACACGGCGTAGTGCCTCATAAAGATTATTTTTCCGCGTTCAGCGCTGGAAAACCGTGGGCAGCGTACAGCTGGTTGTTCGAGTTGCTGGTGTTCAAATGCTTCCCGCGATTGGGGCTGGTGGGGATTGTCGCGTATACGTCCGGTATGCTGGTGGCAATCACTGCGGCTGTGTATCACCTCATCCGGCGGCTGCAAGCTGATTTCACCGCGTGCGCGTTGCTGACTTTGGCGGCAACGTTCGCCATGACTCGCGTTTACACGCCGCGTCCGTGGCTCTTCAGCATTCTGTTTTTCACGCTGCAGCTGGACATTCTTATGAATGTGCGCAGGACGGGGAGAGTGCGCGAGCTACTGTGGCTTCCGCTCATTTATGCGATCTGGGCGAACGTGCATATAGAGTTCTTCTATGGTGCTGTGATTCTGGCGCTTGCTCTCGGGGAGGCGATTGTGTCCCGCTGGCGCGCTGCAGCCAAGACGCAGCTAAGCGCGACGGTTCTTTCCGGGATATGCATAGGATGCTTTGCGGCTTCGCTGGTGAATCCGTACGGCTGGCACATTTATGAAATTGGGTTCGATATGGCGGCTCATTCCGGCGTAAATTTCGTCGGGGAGATGCAGGCGATACCGTTCCGGGCGACAGCCGATTTTTTCGTTCTCTTTCTTGCTTTTGCCGCGGCAGCCGGGCTGGTGTGGCCGCCCAGCGGAACTGAGTGGCCCCGGCGATTGCCCGTGTTTGAGACGGCGCTACTGACCTTTGCCGCCATTGTTTCATTCCGCTCAACGCGAGACATGTGGCTGCTGGCGGTTGTAGCCGCCGCACTTGTGGCGCAGCAGTTCAGCAGCCGAAAGCAGCCGCGCCCGGTTGCTGTCTTTGCAGTTCCCATTATTGCTGTCGGAACTGCGCTGGCGCTTTGCATTGGGGTCAGAGTCTTTCATCTCGACAATGCACGATTGCAGGACGAACTCGCAAGCAAAATGCCGGTACAAGCCGTGAAGCTGATCAAGGATAAGGGATACGTGGGCCCCCTCTATAACAGCTTCGACTGGGGAGGATACCTGATTTGGGACCTGCGCATGCCGGTGAGCATCGATGGGCGCACCAATCTAGTTGGAGACAAGCGCATGGCACGCTCGGCTGCGACTTGGGATGGTGAGCCGGACTGGTTCTCGGACGCGGACCTTGCTGCGGCGGGCCTTGTGATCGCGCCCGTCAAGGAACCTTTGACTCAGTTGCTCCGGACTGACTCTCGTTTCCAGCTTGCGTACGAGGACAAAATAGCAGCGGTGTTCATTGCCCGCCGGCTTCACGAAATTCCTGCGATGTCTTCGAGCACTCAATAGACGGTCGATGCCGATACGCGCGGCGGGGCTGACCGCTGTTATGATAGCCAGTCGCCTATGAGCATTCATTTCCGCCACCCGCTGCCCGATGTTGAACGTCCACAGATGGACGCCGATGTCGTGATCATCGGCGGAGGGCCGGCGGGGATGGCGTGCGCGCTGCGCCTCTCGCAGCTGATCGATGAACACAACAGGGGAAACGGGGCGGGGCATGCGGATTCTCCGCTGACCAAGGAAAATATTTACGTTCTGGAGAAGGGGCGCGAGATTGGCGCGCACTGCTTGTCGGGCGGTCTGCTCGATCCGCGGTCGATGCGGGAGCTGCTGCCGGGATTTGAGGCGGAGGCTCCGCTGGATGCGGAGGTGACAAAAGAATCGGTGTGGTTCCTGAGCGAGACGAAGGCGCGGAAGCTGCCGTTTGTGCCGCCGCCGCTGCGGGACCATGGGAATTATGTTGTGTCGCTGAACCGGTTTACGAAGTGGCTGGGACAGAAGGTGGAGGACGCGGGGATCACCGTGTTTACCGGCTTTGCCGGGTCGGAGCTGCTGATGGATGGCGAACGCGTGGTCGGCGTGCAGACCGATGATAAGGGTGTGGGGAAGGACGGCGAGCCGAAGTCGAATTTTGAGCCAGGGTACGATCTGCGCGCGAAGGTGACGGTGCTGGCAGAGGGAACGCGCGGCAATTGCGCGAAGCAGTTGATCAGTACTCTGGGGCTGGAGGATCCGGAGCACGCGCAGACTTACGGGCTGGGTGTGAAGGAGCTGTGGGAGATTCCGGCGGGACGCGTGGCGAAGGGCGAAGTGATATACACGCTCGGGTATCCGCTGACGACGCATGAGTACGGCGGCGCGTGGATATACGGGATATCGGAGGCGGATATTTCTGTCGGGTATGTGACGGGGCTGGATTATGAGGACCCGCGGACGGACCCGCATCATGTTTTTCAGTCGTTCAAACTGCATCCATTTGCCCGGCGGATTCTTGAGGGCGGGAAGATGGTGCGCTATGGCGCGAAGACGCTGCCCTATGGCGGATGGCTGACGATGCCGCGCATTTGTGGCGATGGGTGGATGCTGCTGGGAGATTCGGCGAGCTTTTTGAATTCGCAGCGGCTGAAGGGGATACATCTGGCGATCAAGAGTGGGATGCTGGCGGCGGAGACGGCATTTCGGGCGCTGGTGTCGGGCGATGCTTCGGCTGATGCGCTGAGCGCGTACAAGGCGGCGGTGGATGCGAGCTGGATACGCGAGGAGCTGTATCCGGTGCGCAATTTTCATCAGGCGTTTGAGCATGGGCTGTATGACGGCGTGGTGCGCGCGGGGTTGCAAACGCTGATGCGAGGAGCGAACCTGGGGCCTGACTCAAAGAACCACGCTGGATATCTTCGGATGAGGCATGCGGCGGAGTTGAATCCGCTGAAGCGGGCGCAGATGGTAGGGAATGCGAAGGGCGATGGGAAGCTGACGTTCGACCGGCTGACGGATGTGTACCACTCGGGGACGCGGCATGACGACGATCAGCCGACGCACCTGGTGGTGCGGGATTTGAACATTTGCGCCACGCGATGCGTGAAGGAGTTTGGGAATCCCTGCCAGTATTTTTGCCCGGCGGCGGTGTATGAGATGGTCGAGGACACGTCGTCTGAAGCTGGGGCGAGCGGGAAGCAGTTGCAGATTAATTTTGCGAACTGCGTGCATTGCAAGACCTGCGATATTCAGGATCCGTATCAGATTATTGACTGGGTTCCGCCGGAGGGTGGAGGCGGCCCGAGCTGGGACGGGATGTGACGCTCGCCGCGTCGGGCACACGCGCCTCCGGCGCCTTTCTGGAGAGGATTTTGTGGCCACTTCTGCTGGTGGAGAGGTTATTGCATGCGAATGCGAAATCGTATACATTCGTGTCGTACCTCGGAAGCCTCTGCTGTTCCGATTGAGGCTCTACCCAAGTTCTTTCTCTCGCAGAGAGCATGGATGGAGGAGTTGCGAGCACACTCGTGGTGTGCTGCTGCTCTGGCCACCACTCCTCGGAGGAAGAAATGAACCGCAATAACCAAATCGATTATGTAGAGTTTCACGCGCAGGATCTTGATGCTGTGCGCAATTTTTACGGACGTGTATTCGGCTGGCGTTTTGAGGATTACGGCCCAGACTACACGAGCTTTCAGGATGGCAGAATCGCAGGAGGCTTCGCACGCGGGGCAGTCTCTCCTGGTGCAGGCCCGCTTGTAGTAATTTTTGTAGACGACCTGGCAGCTACGCGGGCACTCGTAGTGCAATTCGGTGGCTCAATCACAAAAGACATATTTACATTTCCCGGTGGATCGCGCTTTCACTTTGCCGATCCGTGCGGGAACGAGCTGGCCGCCTGGCACGAAGGTTGATACCGCCGGGCCAGTGGCAAACGTCGTTCATCCGGGTAGTTCAGAAGGTGTCGGCTGCGGCAACGTGGCCGGCGCCTGCGTTGCGCATCGGTGTATGCCTCGGCTCGGTTGCAGAGTTCGGCATGAGGAGATAACTGAAGTTCTTCCTGCTGGGAAAATTTGCTGGTTCATTTGCGGCGCAGCCCTTACCATGTGGCAGAAACCTGGTGGAGGGATTGTGACGAGGAGAATTGCTACTTTTCTTCTATTGTTGATGGCAATTTTCGGGGTCGCTGCCGCGCAGGACTCCGCACCCGTGCTGAAAAACTCAGACGTGCTTGAGATGATGAGGTCCGGCCTGGGCCGACGCACGATTGTGCTGCTGATTCAGCAGGGGCAGTGCAGCTTCGATACGTCTCCCGCGGCGTTGATGAAATTGAAGAGAGCAGGTGTGAGCGTTGACGTGCTTCGCGCCATGGTGGCTGCAACGCCGGTCGCGGTGAGGCATGCGGCTCCGCCACCGGTGAAGGGCGAAGCGTTGCTCAGGAAGGCGCTGGACGCCTTTGGCCCGCCGGAGCAACTCGCCAGCGTGCATTCCATCCGATGGAAAGGGACGGTGGTGGAGACGACCAGCGACGAAGATAGAACCTCCTTTGAGGAAGAGCGCATCGAGGTGTATCCCGGGCGGATTTCTCTTTCGGTCAGCCGCGCCGGAGGCCCGGTGAGCAGGCTGGTCATCACTCCTGAGTTCAGTTATGAGAGTTCTGAACAAATCACTCGCGCGGTTGGCGCTGCGAGCGCGAAGCCATATCGCGATTCGATCAGGTTTGACCCCGCATACATCGCGCAGCATTCAGGGGAGTTTGTAGTGGGCCGTCTGCAGGCTGAGCAGGACGGAGGGGCAGAGGCCGCCCAGTTCAAGATCAGCCTGGGAGACCAGGATTATGTCTGGGAGGTCGAATCACGCACCGGCCAACTGCTGTCCGTCAAATACCGGCTGCTTTCGGGCGCATCGGTGACACGGGAGTATTCAGATTATCGATCCGTAGGAGGAATGCAACTTCCTTTCAAGTGGCGCACGACTGAACCGGGCAGAACGCTGGAGACCACGGTCCATGCATATGAGGTGAATCCTTCGATCGACGAAAGTGCCTTTGAACGGCCGAGCGGATTATCCGGCGACACTGTCACGCTGAAGGTGCTGGATTCCAAAACGGTGGCTCATGGGCAGGAATTGGACAGCGATTTTGGGGCCTCCTGCCAGCTTTCCCAGGAGAGGAACACCTCGGCGCCGAATCCACTGGACGACGTACATTTCACCGCCGCAACTACGCCTTCCAATCTGCAGATGAGCTGCAATGCGTGGGACAACACCAAATTCTGGCCGCGCAAGCTGGATGCGATGTTGGTCATGGCGTCGGACGGCAATGCGTACATTCTTACCTGCGATCACGGGCCGCGATGGTCGAAGTGCGCTCCCCTGCGGCAGGGAGGCATGTTCCACGGCAGACGAACCGAGAAGGGTCTTTCGGTATTCGGCGTGAACTGGAAAGGGAAAGAACAGGAAATAGAGTATTCGATCGCGCAGTCGGAGGTGCTGCCCTGATTCGTGTGGGAAGCGCCTAAGCGACGGCAGGGACACCGGTGGCTTTTGGATTGCGTGGCCTCTGAGCATGGTAAGGCAAAAATATCGAGATGGCTGTTCCGCTTCTGCCCGGCGTATCGGAACTGCGCACCCTCATCGAGCCGTCGTGTTTGGCGAGGATACCGCTGAGTATCCAAAGCCCGAGGCCGGTTCCCTTGTCGGACTTGGTGGTGAAGAACGGTTCCAGTATCCGCCGCCGGTATTGCTTTGGAATGCCGTAGCCCGTATCGCCCACGGTCAGCCGCAGCCCCTTTCGGCGCTGGGACCAATCGCATGACTCACGCATCGAAAGCGAGATTCTGCCACCATGCGGCATCGCGTCCAGGGCATTCAGCAGGAGGTTGTCGACGACCTGGCGAAGCTCGCCGGGAAAACCCAGGAGGATGGTGCCATTTTGGACCTTCGCTTTCACCTCCACGTCGGCACGCTGGAATTTCTCTTTAAGGATGAGCAGGGACTCGTTGACGATCGCGCCGAAATCCAGATCGATGGGCGTGGTCCCGACCCTGTGATACGACAAGCTCTGCTTTACGATGCGCGAGACACGGGCGAGTTCCCGGCCGGCGACCGCCGCGTACTCCCGCGTCTTCTCGTCGAGTCCAGCCCCGGTCTCCAGCAGATAAAGAACATTGGTGACAGAAGCCAAAGGGTTATTGATCTCATGCGCCATGGAGGAAGCGAGTTGGTTGGCCGCTGCGATCTTCTCCACCTTGCGCAGGCGCTCTTCGCTCGCTCGCCCCGCATCTGCCGTGCGCTCGAGCTCCGCGTATGCACGTTCTCTGAGCCGGACCGCCTCCTCCAGCTTTATGGCGAGGTCTTCGTATTGCCGGGTGCGGTAGTTCTCGCGCAGCAGGGCGTCGCCGAGAACCTGCAGTAGCTGGGCATTCAGCACGAGCCGCTGTCGAGGCACGGGCTTCTGTTCCCGGGCTATCGTCCAGACCCGCTCAAAGGTGATTCCCGCGTCGCGCGCGAGAAGCTGCACTTCCGATAGCTGCGAGAAGTCTACGAAAGCATAACCGCCAACCGCCGCTCCAACCACCGCCCCATCGAGCACAAGCGAGGTGCCGATCACGGTCAATCCATAGAATTCGGAGACCAGAACGGCTGAACGATCGACCGATTGCGCGAGGCACCTGCGGGCGCACACCGCGAACAAACCGGGGTCATATCCTTTTTCCGCGAACAGCTGAAACATCGGGGTGGGGTTAACGGGGTCAAGAACGGCACGTTCGCTCCCGTCGAACAACTGGACAGTCAGATTGGCGGCGCTGGCGTAACTCTCCAGAGTAGGCGTCCAGAGACTGGAATGGAAGAGCGTGTTGCTCAGAGTCTTCACTCGACAACGCCTTTTTCCGTCCCCTCAAAGCGGCGCTCGGGAGAACGCGAGATTAGCCCAGCATACGCCGAGAAGGAATGCCTGGGTGAAGGCAGCACGCGCGGCAGCACCCGCATCCCCTTTCCGTCGACGACTTCACATTCGTGCGTGATGCGGTCCACGGGATTGGCGCGCATTTTCGCGATCGTCAGCCCCAGGCGAAAGGCGTCTCCGAGCTCAATCCAGTTCATCAGGACGATGTTGTCCACCAGGGAGCTCATGCCGAAGTCGCCCATCATGGATTTCATCCCCAGCATCTCGGGGTTCTCGTGGTTGTACACCGCCGCCACCTGGTTCTCTTTCATAAGTGCGACCAGCGCGTGAAAGAAGTCGCGGAAGAGCCTGCCGCCTGGGCCGAGGGACAAGCCATAGGTGGAAAGGCTGTCGATCAGCACCCGCTTCGGCTTGAGATCCTCGACCAGCTCCTCGATGTGATGGAAATGCACATCCACCTGGATCTCCTGTGGCGGCTCGTATTCCACATGCACCAGGCCGGATTTCACTGCGGCCTCAAGGTCAATGCCGATGCTGGCGGCATTGCGCTGGATCTGCGGGACCTGTTCGTCCAGGCTGAGCATCAGGCTGCGTTCGCCGCGGCGCAAGCCTTCCGCGATGTATTGCAGCCCCATCACACTCTTGCCCACGCCGGAGATGCCGGCCACGACGGTGGTGCTGCCGATGAAGTATCCGCCATTGACGATAGCATCCAGACCGGGGATTCCCGTGGGCACGCGCGTGGTGGGATCGAAAGCGGCGGCACGGTCGCGGCTCGCCTTGCGCGGGGCCTGCACCCGCCGGTACACCTCGATGCCGGAGCCATTGACGATGCGGAGGGAGTGGCGGCCCATCTGAAAGTCCTGCCCGCGCGATTTCACGACTTCGATCGAACGGATGGTGGCGCGCTGGCTGTCTTCCATCCTCAGCCGGATCACGGTGTCGGCAATGGATTCCTCGGGGAGCGAAAGCACCGCGTTTCCACTCATCGCAGCCGCTTCCACCGCCAGCACGGCGGTGAGGTTTTCACGCTGCAGGCCCTCGGTGAGAACGTGGAAGGCGGAGCGCGATTCGTAGGAGCCGTTCTCGCCCAAAAGCCGGGCCACGCCGTCGATAAAGATGCGCCGTGCGCCGATGCGTGCCGCCTCATCGAGAAGCACGCTGTCTGCTTGTTGCAGCTCCTGCCGCAAAACGTCGCGCGTTGTGAAGACGATTTTGAGCTTGCGCTCCCGCTCCAGCGCGCGCAGGTCCCAGCCGAAGCCGAGCGCGTCGCGCATCACCTTCTCCGGAGAGACCTCGAAGAGGACGATGATGCCCGGCTCGTCGAAGTGGCTCGCGCCGCGATAGACAAACTCCACGCCCAGGGTCGTTTTTCCGACACCGATGGAGCCTTCCACCAGAATCACATTGCCGCGCGGAATGCCGCCGGAGAGGATGTTATCGAGGCCGGTGATGCCGGTCTTAACTAGATCGCGTTCGGCCATGCAATCCCCTCTCTAGCGGAACGCGGATGTGGCGCTCAGGCGATTGCATGTAGTCTCCCCTTACGTTGGATGTGCTCTACCGTGGTTGAGGGTTCCCTTGGCCGCAAAAGATTCAGGACTTCCCCTCGCCCCTGCCGCGTTGAGGAAAGCGCCAGCAGCGCCTTTAGTCCCCCATCGCCATAGCTATCGAGGAGCAGCCGATACATGCGCGCGGCATGATTTGCGTTCTGGGTGCGCTCCAGCAGGCCTGCCTCAATGAACGCGTCGATGGATTGAGCGACTTGTCTCATCTCGTATCCCACGAAGGCGGCGAGCTGGTCGATAGTCAGCAGGGCGCGCGGATGCCGACTCAGGAAATTGAGCAGATCGAGGTCGCAGGCCCTCCGTATCACGGGAAGGCGGTCGAGCAATCGCTCAATCTCTCTGGTTTGAGGACGTTTTGTGGAAGATTCCTGGCTCATGAAGAATGAATGATGCCGAAACCCGTCCAGTGTAGAAGCATTCCTCCTCCAGCGCAATTCACCGGCGGTAGAAATGAAATGACATCAAAGAAAGCGCGGAGAAGCGGGCTTTCCGCTCTAGAGAGGCGCACGGTCCATTAGAATCCCGGATGAACGCAAATTGACGAAATAGAAGGACCGGGTTGCTGCTGATACAGATTGCAGATTCCGCGGCCTCTCACTTTTATTCAGGAAGACAACGAAAAAAGGCCCCGCACTCCTGCGGGGCCTTTGTCGCGCTAGGCTAAGCGCCCACTCCACGGCCAACGGGAGTGGCCACGCGAAGCAATCGCCTAAGCGGCTAGCTTAGTACATCCCGTCCATGCCGCCGCCGTGTCCGCCAGGTACCGGCGGACTCTTCGGCTCGGGGATGTCGGCTACCATCGCTTCCGTCGTGAGCATCAGGCCTGCGATTGACGCTGCGTTCTGCAGCGCGGTGCGCGTGACCTTGGTTGGGTCGATGACGCCGGCAGCGACCAGGTCTTCGAACTTACCGGTTCCGGCGTTGTATCCGAAGTTGTGGTCCTTGCTGTCGTGGATTTTGCCGACGACCACTGCGCCTTCTTCGCCGGCATTCCCGACGATCTGGCGGAGAGGCTCTTCGAGAGCGCGACGGATGATCTGCGCACCGATTTTTTCGTCGCCATGGAGAGTCTTGACGAGATCATCGACTGCGGAGGTGGAGCGCACCAGAGCTACGCCGCCGCCGGGGACGATTCCTTCTTCGACGGCAGCGCGGGTGGCGTGCATAGCGTCTTCGACGCGGGCCTTCTTCTCCTTCATCTCGGTCTCAGTCGCGGCTCCGACCTTGATGACGGCGACGCCGCCGACCAGCTTGGCGAGGCGCTCCTGGAGCTTCTCGCGGTCGTAGTCGGAGGTGGTCTTTTCGATCTGGTTGCGGATTTCCTTGACGCGGCCTTCGATCGCCTTGGGCTCGCCGCGGCCTTCGATGATGGTGGTGTTGTCCTTGTCGATGGTGACGCGCTTGGCGCGGCCGAGGTCCTCAACCTTCACGTTTTCGAGCTTGATGCCGAGGTCTTCGGTGATGGCCTTGCCGCCGGTGAGCTTGGCAATGTCTTCGAGCATGGCCTTGCGGCGGTCGCCGAAGCCGGGCGCCTTGACGGCGGCGACGTTCAGGGTCCCGCGCAGCTTGTTGACCACGAGGGTGGCGAGGGCTTCGCCGTCGACGTCTTCCGCGATGATGACGAGGGGCTTGCCGTTGCGGGCAACCTGCTCGAGCAGCGGCAGGAGATCCTTCATGGAGCTGATCTTCTTCTCGTGGATGAGGATGTAGGGCTCTTCGAGGGAGACCTCCATGCGATCAGGGTCGGTGACGAAGTAGGGGCTGAGATAGCCGCGATCGAATTGCATGCCTTCGACGACTTCAAGCTGGGTTTCGAGGGTCTTCGATTCCTCGACGGTGATGACCCCGTCCTTGCCGACCTTCTTCATGGCTTCGGCAATGATGGTGCCGATGGTCGAGTCGGAATTGGCGGAGATGGTGCCGACCTGGGCGATCATGTCGCCGGTGACGGGCTTGGAGAACTTGGAGAGCGCGCCGCCGTTGACGATGCCGTTCTCGTCGCGCTTGCCGACGATGGCCTCGACGGCCTTGTCAATGCCGCGCTTGAGGGCCATGGGGTTTGCTCCAGCGGCTACGGTCTTGACGCCTTCGCGATAGATGGCCTGGGCGAGGACGGTGGCGGTGGTGGTTCCGTCGCCGGCCACGTCGGATGTCTTGGACGCGACTTCGCGGACCATCTGTGCGCCCATGTTTTCGAGGCCATCCTTGAGCTCGATTTCCTTGGCGACGGTTACGCCGTCCTTAGTGATAGTGGGCGATCCGAATTTTTTCTCGATGACGACGTTGCGGCCCTTGGGGCCGAGGGTGACCTTGACTGCGTCAGCCAGAACATTCACGCCGCGCAGAATTGCCTGGCGGGAATCTTCTCCGTGCAGAATTTGCTTTGCCATTTTGTTTCTCCTAGAAAGGTTGGGAGTTGGTGCTCCCGGTTCAGTGGCCAGTTGCCAATAACCATTTATCGGTGGTCAGGCAGGTGTTATTTCTTGCCCTTGAGGATGCCGAGGATTTCCTCTTCGCGCATGATGAGAAATTCTTCGCCGTCGATTTTGATTTCGGTTCCGGAGTACTTGCCGAACAGGACGCGGTCGCCGGATTTTACGTCGAGGGGGAAGACTTTGCCTTCGTCGTTGGACTTGCCTTTTCCGACGGAGATGACTTCACCTTCCTGGGGTTTTTCCTTGGCGGAGTCAGGGATGATGATGCCACCACGGACGGTCTCACCCTCTTCGATACGACGAAGCAGGATGCGATCGTGCAGCGGAGTAAAGGTGGTCGCTACGGATGCAGTTGCCATTGCGTTGCTTCTCCTTGGCGCGAGGGTTTTCCTCGCGGGTATTGGTACAGATTGAATTGGGCCGGGTATCCGGCGGCGGGAGCTGAAATTCGGACCGGGGCGGCCCGTTAGCACTTACGCCTTCCGATTGCTAAGATAACGGGTTGAGGAGAGGCCTGTCAAGCGACTGGGGTGTTAAAAATGAGTGAATCGCACTCACATTTATGTGAATGGGCAGTGCTCAGGCGGGGTTCATCGCGATGCGGGTGGTCTGAGAACGGCAATGCCGGCTTTACTCGTCGCGCAGCAGAATTAAAGGGTTTACGGAGAGAGCGCGTTGGGCCGGGATCCAGGTAGCGAGCAGGCCGAGGAGCAGCATGACCAAGACGACGCCCGCCATGACAAGCGGATCGCGAGGCGTCGCCTGAAACACGATGAATGCGAGCACACGGCTGGCGAGGATGCCAAGAATAAGGCCTGCGCCGGAACCGTAGGCGAGCAATTTCAACGGGCGTCCCAAAGCGGCCCCCAATATTTCCGTCCGCTGCGCGCCGAGGGCCATGCGAATGCCCAGCTCGCGCAGCCGTTTGCTGACCGAGTAGGCGGCCATCCCGAAGATGCCGGTGATGGAGAGCATGGCGCCCATAATCCCGAGCACGCCGAGCGAGAACGTCGCCAGGCGCGGGCCAAGCAGAATGGCGTCCATGCCGCCATGTCGCGTTTGGATATTTATGGGCAGCGCTTCATCAAGGCCGCGCAGCTTTTGCTTGACTATCGGCGCGAGTTCCTGGGGATCGCGGCGGCTGCGCACGATCAGGTAGGTCTCGGTCGAGGGCGATTGCAGGATGGAAAGAAACATCGCCGGCGCTGGGTCTTCGGTGAGGCTCGCGTATTTTCCGTTGGCCACGATTCCCACCACTTCTGTGCGCGTCCCATCGCGCATCTTGTAGTACCGTCCGATCGCATTTGGTACCGAGCCGAACATCTTGCGCGCGAACTCCACGTTCACAATAGCAACGGGTTGCGAGTCTTTGTCGTCGTGCCAGGTGAACGTCCGCCCGGCCAGCAGCGCCGTCCGCTCCGCGTGCAGGAACTCAGGAGAAATCCTGAAAAGGATTGCATTGGCCACGGCGTTCGACGGTCTGAGATCCGACGACTGGTCGGTGAAGACAGGCGAGTCATTCTCACTCGCGGACAACGGCACATTGTTCGCCAGACCAACCGACTCGACGCCGGGAATCGTCTCCACAGCCTCAACCATGCGCTTTTGCATCGCGGGCACGCGATCGCCGCTGTAACCCGACATGCTGAGATCCGTATCCACCAGCATGCTGTTCTGCGGTTCAAATCCGTAGCTGCCGTGCAGCGACCGCGCCAGCCCCCGCATCGCAACCATCGACGACGTCACCAGTACTGCGCAGATGGCAATTTGCAGGACCAGCAGTACATCCCGCGCAGTCATCCGCCGCCCGAGCCTCGCACTCGACCCCGCCTTCACCATCTCATATGGATTCGTCCGCAGTATCTGCCTCACGGGAACTGCGCCAAAGAGGAATCCGCTCGCCAGCGTCAACAGCAGAGCTATGGCGTACACGTTGGCATCCGGCACTACAGACAGATATATCGGAAAGCTCGGAACAGGCTGCCACACGCTCAACTCGCGCAGCAGCACCACGCTGCCGGCGAGCCCCACCGCTCCTCCCAGGATCGATATCAACACCGCCTCAGTAAACAGACCGCGCAGAATCCGTTTCCGGCTCGACCCGAGCGCGAGCCGAAGCGCCACTTCGCGTGCGCGATCAGCAGCGCGTGCAGCGAACAGGCTGCCAAGATTGGCGCAGGCGGCCAGCAGGATAAGCCCCGATAACAGCATCAATGCCGTCAGGAACTCTCGAATCGGACGACCCACATATTCGCCATACAAGCTGGGACGCGCCAGGCTGTACACCCATTTCGCATTAGTTTTCGGATAAGTTTTTTCAAGACTCGCTCCAATGGAGTTCAGATCCGCGGCCGCCTGCGCCGGCGCGACGCCCGGCTTCAAATGCCCGATGGCCATAAATATCCATCGGTCCCCGCGCGCGCTCAAATCATCCGACGCAATCTCCTGGTGATCCACCAACGGCATAAAAAAGGAGGGGTTGAAAAACAGCAGCGTCCCATTAAAATTCGCGGGCGCCACGCCGACAATCGTGAACGGATGCTTGTTGACCTGCACGGTGCGCCCAACAACGCCCCGGTCTGCGCGAAAATGCGTGCGCCAATAGTCATACCCCAGCACGATATAAGGAGCGCTGTTCGGTCCATGCTCATCCGACGCGTGGAAGAAGCGCCCAAGATACGGCTGAAGCATCAACGCGTCGAAATAATTCCCGGTGGTCTCTTCCACCCACGTGCGCGTCGGATTGTTCCCCGTGTCCAGCCCTATCTCGGAAATGTTATATGCGGCCAGCCCGTTGAAGCTGTGGTTGCGGTCTCGCAGATCCTGATAATCGGGATATGACTCCTGCATGTTGCCGTTCGCCGGGTTTGCATCGCGCGAGTGCCACACGCCGTACAGGCTCTGCGCTTGAGGCACATTGAGCGGCCGCAGAATGAGCGCATTCAGAACGCTGAATACGACGGCGTTGGCGCCGATCGCGAGCGCGAGAGTAAGCACGGCAATCACGGTAAATCCGGGAGACTTGCGCAGGCGGCGGAGGCTGAGACGGATATCCTGCAGGAGGGTCTCGATGAAGTTGCCGCCGAGGGCTTCGCGGCACTCTTCTTTGAAACGGCCATAGCTGCCGAACTCAATTCGGGCGCGACGCTCGGCTTCGGAGCGAGGCAGGCCGGAACGTTCGAGGTCGTCAGCGCGAAGCTGGATGTGCGAGCGCAGCTCTTCTTCTGTGTCGTCGTTGATGTTGGAGCGAAAGCCCGGAAATTTCATATTTCCTCCGGTTGTGCCGCGAGGGCGGCGGCCATAGCGGCGGCGAGGCGGTTCCAACCTTCAGTTTCTTCGCGCAGGCGTTTGCGGCCGGCGGCGGTAAGGTCGTAGAACTTGGCGCGGCGATTATTTTCCGACGTGCCCCAGCTCGCTTTAAGAAGTCCCTGACGAAGGAGGCGAAAGAGGCCGGGATAGAGCGCGCCCTGCTCGATGAGCAGCGTATTGCCAGAGATCTGGCCGATGCGGAGCAGGATTCCGTAGCCGTGGAGCGGGCCGAGGGAGACGGCGCGAAGGATGAGCAGGTCGAGGGTGCCGGGAAGAAGCTGGGCCTGGTCGGACATCGATCCCTCCTAAGATGATCAGGAGAGTAACGCCGACTCTCCTAAGCTGTCAAGGAGAAAGTGGGGGAAATCGGAAAAATGGGAAAGCGGGACGCTTTCTGGTGCAATGAAAAAGCCCTGTCCGGGATAGCGGACAGGGCTTTTCGTTGGTGTGTGGTTCAGCTGTACAGCAGGACACCTTCCGACTTTTCCGCGCCTTCCTGACCGACGGGGCGATAGAAGAGCTGGTTGTTCTCAAGGTAGACCTCAAGAAATGCCGGGCGCTCGGAGATTCCCCCGGCGATCAGCGCTTCAGAGAGAGGGTCTTCGACGTAGCGTTGCAGTGCGCGGCGCAGCGGACGCGCTCCGTAACTGCGATCGGTCAGAGTCTTGTCGAGAATCCACTTCTTGGCGTCGAGAGTGACGGAGATGGTGATTGCCTTCGCCACCAGGTTCGCATTCAACTGCGAAAGCAGCAGTTCGACGATCTGAATGAGGTCCGCATCCGTCAGCGACTGGAAGAGAATGATCTCGTCGATACGGTTGAGGAACTCGGGGTTGAAGGTGCGCTTGACCTCGCCTTTGACCAGCTCTTCGATCTTGTCCATCACCATGTCTTCGCGATCGCTCTGGAAGCCAAGCCCCTGCTTGCGCTGGAGGTGCCGGGCGCCGATGTTGGAGGTCATGATGATGATGGTGTTCTTGAAGTCGACGGTGTTGCCGAGGCCGTCGGTCAATTGGCCGTCTTCAAAGACCTGCAACAGAATGTTGAAGACATCCGGATGCGCCTTTTCGATTTCGTCGAGGAGGACGACGGAATAGGGCGAACGCTTGACGCGCTCGGTGAGTTGGCCGCCTTCCTCGTAGCCGACGTATCCCGGAGGCGATCCGATGAGCTTGGAGACGGAGTGCTTCTCCATAAACTCCGACATGTCGAAGCGGATAAGCGATTTTTCCGACCCGAAGAGGAATTGTGCGAGGGTGCGGGCCATCTCTGTTTTGCCGACACCGGTAGGGCCGAGGAAGAGGAAGGAGCCGATGGGGCGGTGGGGAGACTTGAGGCCGGCGCGGGAGCGACGGATGGCGCGAGCCAGGGCGGAGATCGCCTTGTCCTGCGAGATCACGCGCTTGTGCAGCTCTTCTTCGACCCGCAGCAGCTTCTGCGTCTCTTCTTCCTTGATGGAGGTGATGGGCACGCCGGTCCAGCGGCTCACGACGTCTTCAATATCCTCGCGGCTGACTATTCCGGCGGTTGAGTCATCGAGGTGGTATTTGTCGCGCAGCCCACGCAGGTTCTCACGTTCCTTGCGTTCCTCGTCGGAATAGAAGCGGGCCTTCTCGAATTCGTGATTCGCGATGGCGTTTTCCATGCGATGCACGATGAACTTGATTCGCTTCTGCACCTCGGTGATTTCTTCGGGCAGGGAAGTCTGGCGCAGCTTGACGCGTGCTCCCGCCTCATCGATCAGATCGATTGCCTTATCCGGCAGGAAGCGATCCGGGATATAGCGGCTGGAATGAGAGACCGCGAAGTTGATGGAATCATCGGTGTAGCTGACCGCGTGGAACTTTTCATAGCGGTCCTTTATGCCCATGATGATTTTGATCGCGTCTTCTTCGCTCGGCGGCGGAACCTTGACCGCCTGAAAACGGCGTTCGAGGGAACGATCCTTCTCAATGGACTTGCGGTATTCGCCGGGCGTGGTTGCGCCGATGCATTGAATTTCACCGCGAGACAGGGCTGGCTTGAGGATGTTCGCGGCGTCGAGCGAGCCTTCCGCTGAGCCTGCGCCGACCAGCGTGTGCAGCTCGTCGATGAAGACGATGGAGTTCTGGTTTTCCATCAGCTCCTTCATGATGGTCTTCAGCCGCTCTTCAAACTGGCCGCGATACTTGGTTCCGGCGACGATCAGGGATAGATCGAGGGCCAGCACCTTTTTGTCGGCAAGGAAGCTGGGCACGTCGCCGTCGGAGATGCGCTGGGCCAAGCCTTCGACGATGGCTGTTTTGCCGACGCCGGGCTCGCCAATGAGTACGGGGTTGTTTTTGGTGCGGCGGCAGAGGATCTGCACGACGCGCTCGAGCTCGCCGTCGCGGCCCACAAGCGGATCAAGTTGATTGTCGAGCGCCGCCTGGGTGAGATCGCGGGAAAACTCTGCGAGCAGGCTCGACTCGCGATTTCGCTGCTGGGTCGGGGCCTTCTCCTGGGTAGTGCGCGCCAGCTCTTCGCGAATGGCGGCGAGCTTCAGTCCGCGCTCGTGCAGAATTTCCGCCGCGAAGCACTTCTCTTCGCGCAGGAGACCAAGCAGGAGATGCTCTGTGCCGATGTGTTTGTGAGACAGCCGCTCAGCTTCTTCGGCGGCGTAGGCAAGCACACGCTTGCATTCATTCGAGAGCGGCAGATCGACCGAGGTCGAAACCTTTTCGCGGATCGTGGTATGTCCTTCGATTTGTTTGCGGATGGATTCAACGGACGCGTGCGAGCGCAGGAAACGATTGGTGAGGGCTTTGTCCTCCCGCAGGAGACCGAGCAGCAGGTGTTCAGTTTCGATATAAGGAGAGCCGAACTGGCTTGCCTCATAGCGCGCAAAGAAGATGACGCGGCGTGCTTTTTCTGTATAACGTTCGAACATATTCCCCCTGGAAAACCCTGATTCCGCCGGTCCTGAGGGTCGTTCCCGCCAGGTAGCCGAAGAGTTTCAGCGTCTTCGTCCTATCGCCGCTCCGGCCTTAATCCCGGGCCAATTCTGGAGCGGCATTCAGGCTGCCGCGTTTTTTGCAACCAGCCCCACAAGTGCAATCGGACCTCCACTCAATTTGCCAGCAGAGAAACCTCTTCCATGCGGCCTTTATCGAGCCGCAAAATCCTGTTACATCGTTGCGCCAACCCGAGGTTGTGCGTAACTATTACAGACGTTAGATGATGCGATTGGTGAAGACGTTCCACGAGATCAAAAACCACCCCTGAAGTACGGCTATCGAGATCGCCGGTAGGCTCGTCAGCCAGCAGCACTTTGGGTCCGGTGACGAGAGCGCGGGCCAGCGATACCCGCTGCTGTTCGCCGCCTGAGAGCTCACCGGCTCGATGATCGGCCCGATCGCGTAGTTCAACTTCACCCAGCCATTCGAGGGCAGTTTTCAGTGAATTTGCCTTTGATTCGCCTCGCGCCAGCAGCGGCATGGCCACGTTTTCGGCGGCCGTAAACTCAGGCAGCAGATAGTGAAACTGCCACACGTATCCTACCTCGCGGTTACGAAAACGTGCGGCCTCTCGGCTCGACAGATTTCTCAAATGGATTGAGGCGCAGTATACGTCACCGCTCGACGGACTATCAAGAGCGCCAAGAATGTGCAAAAGCGTGCTTTTTCCTGCACCTGATTCGCCTACGATGGCGAGCATTTCGCCTCGCGGCACGTCGAAACTGAGACCATCGAAGAGAACGAGGCGGCCTCGACCGGTCGAGTACTCCTTGCGCAGATTCTTGATCTCTATGATGTTTTCTGGAAGATTCTCTGGGAGGTTTGGACGGGGAAGCGTCTCCGCGCGAGTCTCCACCGCAAGCGGGCCAGGCGCGAACGGTGCGGAGGAGCGCGTTTCCATATCTACCTCTATCACCTAAGACGGGTGAAGGGAAGAATAGAATGCGCCGGTGCAACCGCTTTAGTTACCCTGGGGCGTTGAAGGCTGAGACGTTGAAGGCTCGGGTGTTGAAGGCTGGGGAGTTGCCGGCTTACCTTCCGTCAGCGAGGGAGGCAGATCGCGGTCAGGAACAACCGGCATGGATTCGAGAACCGTGAGTTCTTGCTGGACCTTGCGCCACGCCTTGAGGTGTTTTTTGGTGCTGATGGGCGAGTTCGGATTGGAGTAGTAGTCCTGGATGTTGCGCTTCAGCGTGGCGGGGATTGGATTCTTGACCGCGACGATGCGCCCCAGGAGCTTGGCGTAAGTAGTATCCATGAGGCGATAAGTTCCGGGTATGGCCAGCGCTCCGGTATCGAGATCGAGATTTACCAGGTGCATGGTCAGTCGCGGTGAATCCTTGGGATGATGGGTGAGATCGGCGAGCAGCTGGTCGTAACGGGCGATTGAGCGGTTCATGCTCGCGATGTACTTTTCTTCGGTTTCGGGTTGCGGGCCGCGGATGGACAGCTCTGCGAGAGGCCCAACCTTGGGCAGAATGAAGATGATGGCGGCAATCACGCGCGTCTTGATCCCTGCTGTTTTGCGATATTTCTGCCATCCGCTGTTGAAGTCGGCCTGAGAAAGCAGCTTCAGGTATTGGTCGAACTCAGGGCTGGGGACGTCGGGCGGCAGCTGTTTCCGGTGCAGCAGCACCTCGGCATAAGCAATGGTAGGAAGAAAGCTGCGGACCGACCAGCGGTAGGTTGCATACGACGCTCTTTGATTCAGGAGCATGCTGTTGAGGCGGAGGCCGTAGGTTTCATAAAAGGCCTCCTGGATCAGCCGGGTCGGCACCCTCAAGCCTATGTGATTGAAGTAAAGGGAGGGAGCGATTCTCCCTTTGCTGAGCTGGTCGATATCGAAGGCAAATTCGGTACGCACATGCGCGTGCGGGCTTACCTCGTATGTGACCGACGGTCCATATTTCTTTTCGAGTTTGGGAAATTCCACCGCGGTGGAAGTATTCACCGCTTCGGGGTGGCCGATAGTGTCTCCGACGTAATGAGAGAGCGCACCCAGAGCAAAGGCCAGTTCGTTTATATTCCGCGAATCGTGAATGAGCGCCGCGACAAAATCTCCCGTTCGCACGTAGTGTGTCAGGTCACTCTCCAGCGGATGTCCGAAGGGATAGTAACCCTGGTCCTGAATTACGCATCCGCCATAGGCGAAGGCGTGAGCCTCTTTCAACTGCGCCGGGGTGGCGTTTGGATACCGGCTCAGCAGCGTGGGGCGAATGCCATTCTTCCAGGTGAGGTCAATGATCTGCTCGTGGGTGAGCACCGAGTAGGCGTTCGAGAGGTGGAGACCGGTGAAGATAACGAGAATGAGCGCGAGAGCCGCGCGGAGGGGGGAACTATTATTCATAACGGAGAGCCTCCGCAGGGAGCACACGTGCCGCCGAACTCGCGGGGTAGATGGTGGCCAGAAGCGACACTCCGAGGGATACTGCTGCGACGATCACGCCATCTAGGATGCGCGGAGCGAAGGGAAGATAGTCGATGGAGTAAATTTCAGCGGAAAGCGGAAGATGATAGTGGCCGCCCAGCCATGAGACTGCATACCCCAGGATAAGGCCCAGTGCGGTGCCGACCACGCTGATTAGAAACCCCTGCATCAGGAAGATGCGGCGCACTTGCCCCGACTCGACTCCGAGGGACATGAGCACGGCAATGTCCCTGGTTTTCTCCATTACCATCATGGTGAGTGCGATAAGGATGTTGAGGGCGGCAACGCAGACGATTAATCCAATGACGATGAATGTGACTACCTGTTCCAGCTTGAGAGCGTGGAAGAGCGCCTGATTCTGCGCCATCCAGTTGGTGGTTTGAAAGCCGGGGCCGGCGGCGGCTTCAATGGCGCGACCGATCCGGTCGGCGTGGTTGAGGTCGTCCACTTTGAAGGAGATGATGGAGATCACGTCGGGTTCGCCAAAGAGGGTCTGGGCGTCGTTCAAGCGGATGAAGCCGAAGCTCGAATCGTATTCATAAAAGCCGGAGTGGAAGATGCCAGCCACGCGAAAGGGCTGGTATTTGGGCACAAGGCCATACGGGGTGAGCTCACCCTGCGGACTGATGACCATGACAGCCGAGCCCACCTTTGCGTTGAGGGTGTTGGCCAGCTCGGATCCGATCACGATAGGGGGAACGGGTGTGTTTGCGATTTGAGAGGAGCTTGAGGCGGCCTCGGGAGCCGCGGACAGAGGCGCAGCCGAGCCGGCGATGAGTTCAGAGAAGAGGTTGCTGACGGTTTTCTCTTCGCTGGGGACGATGCCCTTGAGCATGGCTCCGCCGGAAAGCGTGCCGCGGGCGACGAGCACAGGCTCATAGAGGCCCGGCGCTGCCGCGGTGACATGGGGAACATGCCGCAGCCGGGCGAGCAGCGGACGCCAGTCCTTGATGCCGTCGTTCATGGTGCGCATTAGTTCGACATGAGCGGTGGAGCTGACGAGGCGGGTCTGCAGATCGCGGCGCATGCCGCTGGTGATGGCGAGGGCGATGATCAGAGAGGCGACGCCTACGGTGACTCCGATGATGGAGATGGCAGTGATGGCGCCCACGACTGCCTGACGGCGCTTGGCCCGGAGATATCGCGCGGCGACGAAGAGTTCAAAGCGCATATAAGAGGGTGCTTTGGATCAATGCACGACCGCTTTCACGGCGACCGCATTGTCGTTGCGGTCGAAGACGCGGACGGTGACCACATGCTCGGATGCATCCTGCGGTTTCGGAGCGTCCGGAGGGAGCGGGCGAAGCGGCGCGTCAAAGGAGAATTTCTCGGTGAGGGAGTCGGCGATGTTGCCGACCGGCGCAACGTACTGCCAGTGCCCCGCATCGACGGCGTATTCGGCATGGGTGATGGGAGTGGTCGCATCCGTGGCGGTCAGATCTACGTGGATCCTGCCTTCGATGAGGTGCGCGGCCATGCCGCTGATTACCGGCGGCGTGGTATCGATGAGAAAGCGCGGGCTTACTTTTTCGCCCGTCAGCGCCTCGCCGGGGTTATGCGAGAGAGCGTCGCTGGCGACGATCTTCAGGCGGTACGGACCGTCCGGCAGGGCCTGCGCGTCGAAGCTGAGATAGGGCTGCTTGAGATTTTTCTTGAGCAACTGCCAATTGCGCTCCCCCTCGCCGCGATAGAAGACCGAGAACGAGAGAGCGTCGCCGTTCTCGTCGTGTGCAAGCCAGCGCGCGGTTACGGCTGACTTATCGCGAAGACCCACCAGTGGCTCGTGCCCCGGTTCCTGCGCAAAGTTGATCATGCCGGGATTTTGCGGAGCAGGGAAGTTGATGACGGCCTGCTGTGACTGCGCGGACTCCGATGGCGCGGGATTTACGCGCGCTCCCGGCTCCACGACAATTTCATCAATGACGGGAGCCATGTTCACCGGAAGATAGTCGATTGCGACGGAAGAGAGGGATGCGCCGGGATGCAGGACTACCTTCCATTGCACGAATCGGGCAGAAGCCAACCCAAGAGGCCCCTGGTTGGGGGTGACCTTTTTCCATTCGCTCCAGGCCCGCGCCGGATTGTCAATGTTGCCTGCGCGCGCATAAAGATCAAAGCCGGACCCGCCTGCTCCGGTTTCCACTTCGGCGCGGCCCCACTGCGAAAACACTCCGGCGTCGAAGACATCGCTCAGATAGCTGCCCTGCGGCGCATCGCCCTGACTCAGCAGATAGACCTTCCCGGAGTTGGCTGTGCTCATATAGGTTCCGCGCGGCGATGCGGCGAAGCCGGTGACCTGCGAGACTTCGAGGTGGGCCACATCGGCGAAAGAACCGTCTTCGGCAATGCGAAAGACGCGTCCGCCATTTCCGGTTGCGGCAAGCAGCCCCTCGCTGGTCCAGCGCAGCGCGTACACAATGTCATCACGGCCAGTCCAGAGCTTGCGCGGCGCACCGTCAGGCGCGATCTCATCGATCTCCGATCCTTCGGGGATGAGCGTGTTCGAGCTGGCCGCCCCTAACGACCCTGGCTGCACAAGCTTGATCGTCACTACGGCGTTTCCGGTGACGGGCAATGGAGGCAGGGTCTCGCGTCCCTTCTCGCCGACCGCGGCTGCGTAGATGGCTCCGTTGGCGCCGACGGCGACCGAGGTGATTTCGCGCCTGGTCGCATCGAAGATCACGTAGCCGTTGCCACTCTTATCAATGCGATAGACGAGCCCCGTTCCGTCTGAGCCCGCGATGAGGTTCCCGGCCGGGTCAAAGGCCAGCGCGCGGATATGCTGCTCATCGCTTTTGAAGAACAGCTCCGGCCGGGCGCCAGATCCGCCCGTCCCGATGCGGTAAACGCCTGCGGGACCACCGGTAGCGATGTACAGCCGTCCCTGTGAATCGAAGGCCATGTCCCATACGTACTTCGGTTTTTCCGCGGTCGCCGCAGGGTCGAAGACGACGTCAGCATTTCCCTCATTCAGATTGGAAGCATGGGGATCGAGCTTGTAAACCTTGCCTGAGGGCAATGTCGCAGCGTAAACAGCGCCGTCCGGCCCGACGCGCACCACCTGCACGGTGAGGTCTTTGGACGAAAAAAGTTTTGTGGCTTGGCCGTCAGGGGAGACCCGGAGGACAGTGGCCGCACCGCCGGTGGCGAGATAGGCGTTCCCGGCCTTATCCGCGGCGACTGACCACACATACGTGGATGGAGTGGCGGCCACCAGAGTGCTCGAAGGACCGGCGATGAGCTGACCGTCGCTGGTGATGGCGACGCCATCCGGCTTGCCGCGCTCCAACTCCTCAAAAGTTGACTGAGACCACAGCCGGGTGCCTCCCTGGCCATACGCAAAGCAGCCTGAAAACACTGCCAGACCAATCATCAAGTGAGAGAAGGAGCGCCGCATCATGCTGGATCGAGTCTACTAGAGCCTATCTCGCCTGGTTTCGATTTGCCTGCTTGTAACTGAGTTTAACCGGCAAAGAAAACTGCCGAATTACGGACACAAGAAATAAGGTATATACTTCGTCGCGCCTAGGATTAGCTGAAATCAGGATACTCAGAACCGACGTCGATCCTCCGGAAGTCAAGCAGAAAATCCCGGGCAAACCCACATAGCACCAGGAGAATCGTTATGAATGCAATTCGCCGCAGCGCTTGCTTAACCTTTTCATGCGCTGTACTGCTCACAATTTGTTGTTCGCCCGCTTTCGCTAAAACCCTGTGCGTGAATCCATCGGGATCCAACGGCTGCTTCTCAAAAATTCAGACAGCAGTCAACAACGCCTCTCGCAACGATGTGATCAACGTATCCGCGGGTACCTACAAGGAGTTCGTAACCATCGGCAAGCAAATTTCGCTCATCGGCGCAGCGGGCGCCGCCCCCGTGATTGACGCGACCGGCCTGCCGCACGGGATTTTTGTAGATGGTTTTCATAATGCCGGGCTGGCGGACGTGACGATTGCCGGATTTACCGTCAGGAACGCTCTGTTCGAAGGAATTCTGGTGGTCAGCGCCTCTGACGTCGTCATTCGCAATACGAGCGTGCTGGATAATGACAAGTCGCAGGGCCTGGAATTCACGGGAGCGGCCACGGGCTGTCCCGGCCAGCCCGGCGATGGGGTTTATGAAAACGATGAGACCGGCGATTGCGGGGGAGCGATTCACCTGATCGGGGTCACCAACTCGATCTTGTCCGACAACACCATCAGCGGGAACGCCGACGGTGTTCTGATCAGCGATGAGACCGCCGAGAGCAGGGATAATCTGCTCATCCGCAACACCGTAACAGACAATCCGCTGGAGTGCGGCATCGTGCTTGCCTCGCATGCACCCATGGGCCACGTTTCGCCGCCGTTTGCGAAGCACTTCGGCGTCAACCGCAACACGGTGACCAAGAACGTCTCCACTGGGAATGGCGTGGAGGTCGGCGGCTCGGGAGTGGGTCTTTTCAGCGATGGAAACGGCATGGGACGTGTCACGAGCAACGTGGTGGTTGGGAACACTCTGGAGAACAATGGCCTTGGCGGCGTAGCCATGCACACGCACGTGGGCCCGGCGTTCGGGCTACCGGCTGATGACATGAGCGGGAACATGATCATCGGAAATGTCATCTCCGGGAACGGCGCCGATCAGGCCGATACGGCCACCCCGGGAACGGTCGGAATCAACATCAACAGCGGCGGCGGCGGCTCGCCGATTTTCGACACCGTCATTGCGCACAATGTCATCAGCGATGAACAAGTCGACATCGCTGTTAATACTCCTGCGGCTGTGGATGTCCATCTAAATAACCTGTCGGGCGGCAAAATTGGAGTCGCGGACGTCTGCGCTTTGGATAAGGCGAAGATTTGCGGCGGCTTCATCGACGCGACTCAGAACTTCTGGGGATGCGCTGCGGGTCCTGGCCGTTCGGGTTGCACAACCCTTAGCGGCTCCGACATTAAATTCAATCCCTGGCTGGTTGAGTCGGTTAGCAGTGATGAAAACTGAATTGACTGATTAGGGCAGCGCTTTGCGACGGGCGCGCGCATTGAGGAATGCGTGCGCCTTCGTGCCTCGGCGCAAATGACCGGCAGGTTCCAGGCCGCATCTGATCTCGTACAATCGTGCCTATGGATCAGACGCCCCAGCCCCAGTCCGACGCCCTGGTCTTCTTCGGCGCAACCGGCGACCTTGCTTACAAACAAATTTTTCCTTCTCTCCAGCGGCTGGCGAAACGCGGCAAGCTGAACGGCCCGGTGATCGGCGTCGCCAAGGCCGGATGGAACCTCGACCAACTGAAGGCGCGGGCCAAAGACAGCGTGGAGAAACATGGAGGCGCCGATCCTGTTGGATTGCCGAAGCTGCTGGATCGGCTCTGCTATGTGGATGGAGACTACGCCGATACCGATACCTTTGTGCGCGTAAGAAAGGAATTGGGCGATGCAAAGCACCCTCTGCACTATCTCGCCATTCCGCCCAATCTGTTCGCGGAGGTTGTCGAGAAGCTCAAGAACTGCGGAAATGCGGAAGGCGCGCGGGTGGTGGTTGAAAAGCCCTTCGGGCACGATCTGGAGAGTGCGCGAGCGCTGAATCAGGTGATTCACCGGGTGTTCAATGAGCCCGATATTTTCCGCATCGACCATTACCTGGGCAAGAACGCGGTTCAGAACCTGATCTTCTTTCGTTTTGCGAATTCTTTTCTGGAGCCGCTGTGGAACCGTCAGCACATTGAGAGCGTGCAGATCACGATGGCGGAACAGTTCGGCGTTCAAGGCAGAGGAGCGTTCTACGACAGCGTAGGGGCGCTGCGCGACGTGGTGCAGAACCACCTGATGCAGTTGGTGAGCAATATCGCGATGGAGCCGCCGCCGTGTCCCGATGTGGAGTCGATTCGCGACGAGCGCGCGAAGGTGCTTCGGAGCACGCAATCGCTGGAGCCGCAGGATGTGCTGCTGGGACAATTCGCGGGCTATCGCGATGAACCAGGGGTAAAGGCCGGCTCTAACGTGGAGACATTTGCCATGCTTCGCCTGCACATCAATTCATGGCGCTGGCGCGACGTTCCTTTCTACATTCGGACCGGGAAGCTGCTGCCGGTTACGGCGACGGAGGTGATTGCAAAATTTCGCCAGACGCCGCCGGTGTTTTCTGAAGAGCTGACGCCGCAGAACTATGTGCGCTTCCGGCTGAGCCCGATTCCGGAGACTGCAATTGGCGGATCGGTGAAGCAGGCGGGCGACCGGCTGCTCGGTTGCATGACGGAGTTGACGGCGGATGACGAGTGCGGGACGGACAATCTGCTGCCCTATGAAGAGCTGCTGCAGGATGCCATGCAGGGAAACCAGACGTGGTTTGCGCGCGAGGATTACGTCGAGGAGTCGTGGCGCATTCTGGACCCGGTGCTCAAGAGCCAGCCGAAGCCGATGGTTTACCAGCCGGGCACGTGGGGACCTTCAGAGGCGGGCGGCATTCCGCCGCCTCCGGACGGATGGTTCAATCCGCAGGACCAATCGAAGAAGGACCAGCCGAAGAAATAAGCCCGCACATTTTGTGCGCAAGCCTTGGGGAATTACTTATTGCCTGCATCCGTGCTGCGGATGAATGCGGCCACGTTGTCGTGCAGCTTCTTCAGCGATTCATCGCGGACGTACACCATGTGTCCTGATTCATACCAGTCGTATTGAATGTTGCCGGCCAATTTCGCCGGAATGGGCAGGTGCTTGTCCTCATACAAAGCAGCGTAGAAGGGGGTGGCGAGGTCGAAGTAGCCGCCGTTCACCATCACTTTCAGCCGGGGATTCGTTTTCATGGCGGTTGCCAGGTCCTCGCACACATTGGTGTTGATGGGATTGCCATGGTGTTTCATATCCCAGCGCGAGCCGCCGATGCCGATTTGCGCCTCGGGCAAGTAAGTCATCCCGATCCCGTACTTCAGATCGCGGCGCACGTAATCGTTGAACAGCGAGACGTAGGCGGATGAGATCGCCGCGCTCTGCGGATCGTAATCCGACTCCTCGCTCAAAGGATCGATGGTGGGTCCGGAGAAGCGCGTGTCCAGCCGGCCGGTGGTGAGATCGTTATCGATCTCGAGATTCTTGGTGAATCCGCCGCCGCTCACCCGCAGGTCAGCGCGCATGAGATATTCGACCGACAGCCCGGTATACTCGTGCAGCTTTTGCGCGATTGCCTGCTTTTCCGTTTGGGGCAAATCGGTGCCTTGCTCGAGCGCGTGCGCATAGTCGCCCATGGCAAAGGTTTCCACTTCTTTCAGGAAGGGCTGCAACTCGGCAGGCTGGTTTGGCAGCTTATGGTGATACCAGGCGGTGGCCGCGTAGGTCGGCAATCCGGTTTCAAACGGCAGATCGATTCCCGGATTCGTGCGGGCGGCATCGATGTCTGAAGAAAAATCGAAGATCTGCGAGAGTAGCATCACTCCGTTAAGGTCAATGTCCTTTTCGTTCTGGAGAATATTGGCGAGTACAGCGGAGCGGGTGGTTCCGTAGCTTTCACCGAAGAGGTATTTCGGCGAGTTCCAGCGGTTGTACTTGCTGATGAAGCGGGCGATGAAGCGTGCAAATGCCTGCCCGTCTTCATCAATGCCCCAGAAGGCTTTTTGCGGGTCTTTGCCATAGAAGCGGCCGAAGCCGGTTCCCGGCATGTCGATGAAGACCAGATCGCTGGTGTCGAGCAGGCTGTAGGGATTATCGATGAGCTTGTACGGTGCGGCGGGGAGGTGCTCGTCGCTGGAGGTCTCGACGTGCTTCGGCCCAAAGGATCCCATATGCAGCCAGACGGTTGAGCTGCCCGGGCCGCCGTTGTAGATGAAGGTGATGGGGCGCGTCTCCGCGTCGGCGCCTTTCTTGAAATAGGCAACGTAAAACATGCTGGCCCTCGGCGGGGCGTCCTTGGGGTCTTTTTCGAGCGAAGCAGGGGAGCCGGGTTCGGGCTTGCCGTCAGGGCCGAGCTGCGCGTCTTCCTCATCGGTCGCGCCCACGATGATGGTTCCTGCGACCGCGGTATAGGCGATGTGCTCGCCACCCGCATTGAGCATGCCTTCAGTGGAGGAATCAACGGAAATTACGGCAGGGGCCTTATCCGTGGTGGTAGTGTCATCGGCGGCGAAGGCAGGGATGGAGACAGCAGCTGCGAGCGCCATTGCAAGCAGCGAAAAGAATTTTGGCATCGGTCGTTCCTCTATGAGAGACGGGTGAAGTAACGTGGACGGCTGGGTCATGCGCAAGACAACCGGCAAGTATAGAACGGCAGGCGGCATCTTCGGCAAGCCTGTTGTTGGGCCCCGTTCCGCGGTGCTTGCAGCGTCTAATATAGAAACGATGGCCGATCAACTTTATCTGAGCCTGTGGTATCCGAACTTCCGGCTGATTGCTCTGCCCGCTGCGCTTGAAAAGGTGATGGAGCTTTTCGGGACAGTCTCAGGATCATCGCGGGTGAAGGCGGCAGCTGCTTATCCGATTTCGTGGAATGAGACGCCGGTATACGAGCGCGTCTACGACGAGGAGCACGAGCCGGATGCAGAGGCATCGCAGCCACGGCAGGCGATCCCGGCGGCAATGGAGATGCTGCACGAGGACTTCGCATACGAGTTTGAGCTTCTCTGGGAGCTTTGGGTGCCGGAGGGCGGCGGAGGACTTGATCCGATATGGAAGAAAGAGCCGTCGGTAGTGCGCATTACCGGCTACGGGCCGGAGTTCGACGAAGCTGCCTATGAGCAGAACGGACATATCCGCATCGATTTCGGGCCGGACACGCCTTTTCTGCAGGAAGAGGTTGCGCTGGACGAGGAAGCCGCCGCGCGGGTGAAGCAGAATGTGCAGATGCTGGTGGACTTCACCAATTCCGTTCAGCAGCACGGCGGGATTTCCACCCGGTTGCTCTGGTCGGATTCGGGAGAGAGCCTGGCGCAAAAGCTGATTGCGCGATTGCAGAGCGTGAATTAGCAAGGCTTCGTCACAATTGCGTGAACAATACCGTTCGCCGTGTCGTATCTTGATTTAATCGCGACGACTTCCACAGGAGGCCTTATGCCTTCGCTTCTCCAGGATCTGCGCTTTGCCCTCCGACAGATATTCCATAATCCCGTTTATGCCCTGGTGGCGATGCTTTCGCTGGCGTTCGGGATAGGCGCTACCACTTCGGTATTCAGCGTGGTCTATGCCGTGCTCGTCAATCCATATCCGTATAAGAACGCGGATCGCATGGTCCATATTCAGCTTGAAAGCAAGGAGCGCAATGGCAACTCTCTGATCCAGGTGAACCGGGAAGAATGGCACGAATTGCTGCAGGCCCACTCCATCGAGGACGCGTTTGCGGTGAAAACGGACTTCTCGCAGTCCATGGCTACCAACGACCTGCCGGTAAGCGTGCACGCCACTTACAACACTCCCAACCTTTTTACTTTTATGGGGGTTCCCGCGCTTTTGGGTCGCGAATTCACGCCTTCCGACGCTCCGAATAATGTGCCGCAGCCGGTGGCGGTGCTTAGTTACCTGTTCTGGCAACGCCAATTTGGAGGCCGGAGCGACATCCTGGGAAAAATAATTCAGATCAACCAGAAGAGCTTTACGGTAATCGGCGTAGTGCCGAGGCGGTTCACCTGGACGGATTCGGATATTTATCTGCCCGGCGTGCCGAGCAGCGATCCGGCGGAGCATTGGCTGGCATTTGTCCGGCTGAAGCCGGGAATAACCTATGCCGGGGCCGAGGCCGAGTTGCAGGCCATGGTCACCCGCTGGAGTGCCACTGACACGACCACTTATCCGAAGGACGTCAGGGTGCGCGTCGTCAGCCTGAACCAGGAGATCCTTGGGAAATTCCAGGGAACGCTGATCATGCTTTTCGGCGCGGTGGCGCTTCTGCTGGTGATTGGCTGCGCCAACCTCTCGATCCTGCTGCTGGCGCGCGGCACTGCCCGGCAGCATGAGTTCGCTGTGCGCGCATCGATTGGAGCAACCCGGCGCCGCATTGTGCGCCAACTACTCACCGAATCGGTGCTGTTGTCGGTGGCCGGCGCAGCTCTGGGAATCGCGCTAGCTTACGGCGGCGTTACTCTCATCACCGCATGGCTGCCGCCGGATAATTTTCCCAAGGAAGCCGCCATTGGAGTGAACCTGCCGGTGCTGTTCTTCACAGCCATCGTGTCGCTGGTGACGGGAATTCTCTTCGGCATCGCGCCGGCATTGCAGCTCTCTCGTCCGCAGCTGGGACAGATGATGGCTGAATCCGGCACTACGCGCCTGGACGGCAGCTCGGGCGGGGGCAGGACTCGTGCCGGGCTCATTCTCGGCCAGGTTGCGCTTACCATGCTGCTGCTGACCTGCGCGGGCGCGTCAATCCGCGCTTTTCTCGCGCTCTACCACACTCCGCTAGGATATGACCCGGACCATGCGCTGTCGGTGAACATCACTCTGCCCACAGTGGAACATCCCACCTGGCAGCAGCGGGCCAACGAGACGGAATTTGTTCGCCAGGCGGTGGAACGAACGCCGGGAGTTGTTGCTGCGAGCGTGTCGACGACGTATTTGCCGCCCTTCCCTGCCTTCGATGCCCCCATTGAGATTCTCGGCTCGCCGGCAGCGCAGAAGAGAACGGCATCGCTGGAGCTGGTGAGCCCGCAGGAACTCCAGGTGCTTGGTCTTCAGCTCGTCTCCGGACGTATGTTCACGGACTCAGAGACAGCGCGCGCCGCGCACGTGGCACTTGTGAATCGGGCGATGGTGCAGCAGTACTTTGGCGGCCGGAACCCGATTGGGCAAAGCGTTCGCAGCCCGGCACTCAAGCTGAATATTCCGAGGCTGATCTCGACGGAAAATCCGGATGGTTATCTGGAGATCGTGGGCGTGGTAGGCAATTCGCTGAATGAGGGTATGGACCACCCCACAATACCGGCAGTGATCCTTCCATACACCTTTGTGCTTCCTCCGAATCTGTTTCTGGTGGTGCGCACCTCAACGAGTACAAGCACGGTGTATGAAGCGATGCGCAGGCAGATGCGGAACGTGAATTCAGAGCTTATGGTTCACGATGTCCACGATCTCTCGTGGTTTCTATGGACGCAGGCGTGGGGGAGGGAACGGTTCATCGCGTCCTTGTTTGCCGGCTTCGCGCTGCTGGCGCTGGCGCTGGCGGCGACGGGACTCTACAGCGTGGTTTCCTACACGGTGGCGCAGCGACGGCGTGAATTTGGCATACGCCTGGCCCTGGGAGCGCAACGGGCGGACGTGATGCAGCTGGCGTTTCGCTCGACGGCGCTCATGGTTCTGATTGGAGGCGCGGTGGGAATTGCGGCGAGCCTGGTACTGAATCGCGTGATGATGCAGTGGGAATCGGGCAGCTCGCGCGACCCCCTTATGCTGACCGCGGCGTTCCTTGCGCTGTTAGTGGTGTCGATCATCGCGTGCACGCTGCCGGCTCTGCGCGCGGCGGCAATCGATCCGGCACGGGCTCTTCGGCAGGAATAGCCAGATCTCCGTCTCCGTCTCTGGGCGCATCTCTGGCGGCGCGGCCCGTGGGGGCGATTCTGAGAAAATAGCTTCATGTCCTTGACGATTGCCAGACTGCGCCAGGGAATCCTGCTCCTGGCCGGTGTGCTGGTTGCGGTACTCTCGGGCTTCTTCGTCTATGCGTGCTATCGCCTGCGCCATTTCGAAAAAGACCTGCCTGCTAGGCTCGGCGTGAATATCGAGCAGACGGCAAACGGATATACCTACTCGCAATCGAGCAAAGGACACACGCTTTATACGATCCATGCTGCGAAGCTGATCCAGTACAAGGAGGGCGGCAACGCCACGCTGCACGATGTGGCGATCACGCTCTTCGGGCCCGAGGGATCGAACCGGACAGACAGGATTTCCGGATCGGAGTTCAATTACGACGCGGGGAACCAGACGGTAAGCGCGCAGGGAGCGGTAAGCATCGACCTGCAGGGCTTTGGAGGAGACGGCCAGGGGCCGTCCCGGCGGAACGACATACACGTGAAGGCCAACGGGCTTGTTTTTGACCAGAAGACGGGGCAAGCCGACACCGGCCAGCACACGGAGTTTTCTTTTCCGAAGGCCGCAGGAAGCGCGACGGGCGCGCATTACAATAGCAAGACCGGCGTTCTGGTTCTCGACTCGCAGGTCGAGATAGAAATGGACGACAATGGAACGCCTGCCATGGTGCATGCGTCGCATGCGCAGGTGGCGCGGGACTCGATGCAGGCATTTCTGCTCAACCCGCGAACGGACTTCAAGGCGGAGCAGGGCTCAGCCGACAGCGCGATCATTTCCTTCCGGCAGGATGGGTCCATCCAGAACGTCAACGCGCAAGGTCATGTGCGGATTGTCAGCGCGAACGGCGCGGTGATCACGGCGTTCCAATCGGAGACGCAGCTCAACCAAAAGAGCCAGCCTATTCAGAGCGAAATGACGGGGGGGATGACATTCGCGTCGACATCTGCCGATGAGAGCATGCACGGAACCGCGGTATCCGGAACGCTGACCTTCGCCGCCGATGCAGCGCTGAAGCACGCGCAGTTCCGCGATGCAGTCAGCTTTGTCGATCAGGTTTTCCGCCTTGCGAACGATCCCAAGGGTACTGCATCACGCCAGATACAAACTTCAAAGCTGGATGTTGATTTTGTCCGCGGGGCGAGTGGGCAGAAATCGGTTGCGGAGAAGGCGCTCGCCACCGGAGATGCTTCAGTGAATCTTCACACCATTCCTTCAAAAGGCGCGCAGCAGGTGACGACGATCAGCGGAGACCAGTTGCTGGCACTGCTAACCGCCGATGGCAAAGCCATCCGCCAACTGAACGGGGCTGGGCATACGAAGATCATTGATCTTGCCAAGGACGGATCAAGTGATACGAGTATCGGCGATCGGCTGGAGGTCGCCTTCGACGCGGGAAACGCCGAGGCTCCGCGAAGCCGCTCCAGGGCAAAAGGGGAATCATCCCAAACCGGACAAGCATCCCGGATTGAGACCGCGACTCAGGACGGCCACGTGATGCTGACGCAAATGGCGCAAACGGCGACAGGAGCGGCTGCCGGTCCGGCGACCCTGACGGCGTGGGCGCAGCACGCCGAGTATCATGCCTCCGACGAGGTGCTGCGCCTCACTGGAAATCCGCGACTTACGGATGGGCAATCGCTGCAAATGGCTGCCGCGGATATCGATTACCACCGCGATAGCGGCGATGCGATCGCGGTTGGGAATGTCAAAGCGACCTACACGCAGCAGAAAAAGCCGAAGGGGACGGGCTCTGCGGAGAGCGGCCCCGCGTTCGGTGGAGATGGGCCAATGCATATCACTGCCGACCATGCGCTTCTACGGCGGGAGACGAAAATCAGCACTTTCTATGGGGCGGGCGCGGTGAAGGCACGCATGTGGCAGGGAGCCGATTCCATTCTTGCGCCCGTGATCGAACTAAGCCGCACGCCGGAGACGCTGAAGGCCAACGGCGCAGCGGACAGCGATGGTGCGGTTGTAGAGGCGAACCTGACCTCTGTCGCCACTCCGAATCGCGTCACGCCGAATCGAAAGACGAGCGTGATGCGGGTACACAGCCGAACGCTTTTCTATTCCGATGCGGACCGCCGTGGGGATTTCCATGGAGAAGTAACCGCCCAGAACCCGAGTGGTGTGATTCACGCCGACGACGCTCAGATCTTTCTTACGCCTGCAGCGAAGTCGAACGGGGGGCAGCAGACAACGCAGTTGCAACTGGATCGTATTGTCGCGATGGGAGACGTGGTGCTGACGCAGCCGGGACGGAAAGGCACCGGAGAAAGGCTCGTTTACACTGCGGGCGACGGGCGCTATGTGCTTACCGGCTCGCCCGGAAACCCGCCGCGGGCCGAAGACGCGGTGAGGGGCACGACCACTGGATCTACATTGATTTTCAATAGTCAGGATGATAGCGTCGTGGTGAGTGGAGGACAGTCGGGCGCGGTCACCCAGACGCGCACTCCGAAATAGATGCAGAAGCTCTCGACCGATGAAATCGGCAAATCCTACAAAGGACGTCAGGTAGTTCGCGGCGTCAGCATTGAAGTGAGCCGTGGCGAAGTTGTGGGACTGCTGGGGCCGAACGGCGCGGGCAAAACAACCAGCTTCTACATGATCGTCGGGCTTATACCTCCGGATTCCGGCAATATTCTGGCGGATGGGGAAGACATTACGCGGGTCCCCATGTATCTGCGGGCTCGGCAATACGGCATCAGCTATCTTCCCCAGGAGCCTTCGGTGTTTCGCAAGCTCACGGTGGAGGAAAATATTCTTGCCGTGCTGGAAGTCCAGAGCGTTTCGCAGGAGACGCGGCGGTCGCGTACGGAGAAGCTGATCGAGCAGCTCAATCTGGGCCAGGTACGGCGGACCAGGGGGTTTGCGTTGTCAGGCGGGGAACGGCGCAGGGTTGAGATTGCGCGCTGTCTGGCAATTCAGCCATCGTTCATTCTGCTCGATGAACCATTTTCGGGAATTGATCCGATTGCGGTATTTGATCTGCAGGAGATCATCTCCGGTTTACGAGAAGCCGGCATCGGCGTCCTGATCACGGATCATAATGTTCGCGAGACGCTGTCGGTTACGGACCGGGCCTACATCATCAACGACGGCCGGATATTCCGCAAGGGGACGCCGGAGCAGCTCGGAAACGATTCCGAGGTGCGGCGAGTCTATTTGGGCGAGAGCTTTTCCCTTAGTTGAGGGCGAGAGTTCGCCCGGCGGTTACCTAAGAAGCTCAAGGAACCGGAATACTGCTGGACGGGGAACTGGCTGGATGTAAACTGTGCAGTAACTACTCAGATATCATATTGTTGACAGGGTGCAATGGCTCTTCTCCAACCCAGACTGAGCTTGAAAGTAGCTCAACGGCAGATATTGACGCCTGGCCTGATGCAAATGGTCAGCGTGCTGGCGTTGAACAAGCTTGAGTTGAAGGAGATGATTAACGCCGAGATTACGGAAAACCCAGTGCTCGAAGAAGTGGAAGAGAATGTTCCGCTATTCGATGAGGTGGCGGGAAAAGAAATTGAGCACGATCGCGCGGTTGAAAACCGGGACAGCGCAGGTGAGCCGGAGAAAAAGACCGATCCATTCGACGAAATTGATTTCGGGTCGTACTTTCAGGATTACCTTGACCCCGGGTTCCGGTCGCCCAATAATTTCGAGCTTACCGAAACGCCCTCTCTCGAGAATTTTCTTTCGCAGCCGGGCACGCTGACCGACCACCTTTTCTGGCAGATCGGCTCCTTGAATCTATCGCCCGCCGTCCGCGAAGCCGCCGAATACATCATCGGCAACATCAACGAGGATGGATATATGACCGCCAGCGACGAGGAGTTGCTGGAGGGCTATCTCCACGAGCAGTTTGAGCCGGAGCCAGAGCACGAGTCCGGCAGCAAGAGTGAGACGCCGCCCCTGTCCAACGTTGATCCGGCGGTGCTTCATCGCGCAAAGGTCCTGCTGGAAGCCGGGTTGGCGGTAGTGCGCCAGCTTGATCCGGTCGGCATTGCGACACGCGATCTGCGCGAGTGCCTGCTGGCGCAGGTAGAGGCGCAACGGAAAGAATTCGATCTGATTTTTGCCCGGCACGCTCAAGAGCAGCGCGAGAGCCTGGATGAAGATGGCGAGGCGGCAGCGGAAAACGGAGCGCTGGAATTGGCCGCGGCAGCCAACAACGGAACCAACAACGGATCGTCAGCCAAAGCGGCGATTTTCGACACGGCGACGTGCATCATCGACAAGCATTTGCAGTTGTTACAGAAGCGCGATCCGCGCGAACTGGCAAAGATCCTCGCGAAGACGGTGGAGGAGGCGCAGCACGCGATCGACTTCATCCGCACGCTCGATCCGCGCCCCGGCCAGCGATACAACCGTTCCGATGCGAGGTTGATCGAACCGGATGTGGCCTTCGTAAAGCGGGGGGAAGAATATGTGGTCGTCATGAATGAAGACGACCTGCCGAGTCTCCGGCTGAACCAGGGATACCGCCGGATGTTGACCCAGCCGGGCGCGGAAAAGGACGTAAAGGACTACGTGAAGGAGCGCTATCGCTCCGCGCTGCAGCTCATGCGCAACATCGAGCAGCGGAAGAACACCATCCTGCGCACTTGCGAGTCAATCGTGCGCCGCCAGCAGGATTTCCTGGAAAAGGGCGTGGATGCGCTCCGCCCCATGATGATCAAGGAAGTGGCCGAGGAGATCGGCGTTCATCCCTCCACGGTGAGCCGCGCTGTTTCCAACAAGTACGTCCACACCGCGCAGGGAGTCTACGAACTTCGATTTTTCTTTTCCGAAGGCGTGAACGGTCCAGAAGGTTCGGGAACCCCGTTAATGCTGCTAAAGCGGAAGGTGAAGAAGCTGATTGAAGAGGAGGACCCGAGCAAGCCGTTGACGGACGATCAGATTGCGATCCTGCTGCAGGGCCAGGGAATTGAAGTGACCCGCCGCACCGTGGCCAAGTACCGCGAAGACCTGCGAATCCCGAGCACCCATCAGCGCCGCATTCGAAAATAAACGCAACCGAAAATAAAACGCATCAACAGGGCGGAGGCGTATAAGATCGCTCTTTCCGCCGCAACCTTGGATTTTAAGGGAGTTCTTCGATGCAAATTGAGTACACGGGAAGGCAGGTGGCGGTTACGCGCGCTCTGCGCAACCTGGCGGAAACCGGCATTGAGCGCATTGTGAAGATACTCGGGAAAGCCACCAGCGCCCACGTTATCCTCAGCGCAACCAAGTATCGTCAGACAGCCGAGGTCACCATCAAGACCCGGCTCAGCAAGATTGTGGGCGTTGCCGAGTGCGCAAACATGGAAACCTCCCTGCGCGAAGCTCTGGAAAAGGCTGAAACGCAGGCCATTCGCGGAAGGAAGAAATTCCAGGCCAAGAAACGCCAGCCGAAGGATGAAAAGATGACGGCCGAGCCGCAGCTCTTGCGGGCTCGCCGTCCGGCAAAGCCGCTGGCGCACGATGAAGCGCCGGCTGCTACGGACCGGGCAGACAAGGGTGTGCGCGGCAAAGAGATTATTCCCGTGACTGTCCACAGCTTTCCAACCAAGGCCCCTGTCCACGAGCCGCACGTCACCCGTTCGAACGACTCCGTCGCCCTGCGTCCGATGACGCTTGAAGAAGCCGTAAAGGAAGCCGAGTTCCGCGACCGCGAGGTTTTTGTATTCCGCGACAACCGGGGAGCCGTCAAGGTGCTGCATCGCAAGCGCGACGGCAAAATGGAGCTGATCGAGGCGCCGTAGCGAAGCGTTTTCAGACGCGGCAATGATGAGTGTCGGATTCCGTGTGAGCAGTTATCTTGCCCCGTGAGTGCTCGAATTTGAATTCTGCCAGGAGTGTGAATGGGCCGGCCGGGGAGAAAAGCGATAAAGCCGTCATCCGGCGAGAGGCGACGCCCCAAGGCTGGTGGCAAACCTGCAGTTATTCCGCCCGCAATCCTTGATCATTCTGCAGTGAAGCGGGAGTTGGTGATTCTCACCGGCCTCTCCGGTTCGGGAAAACTCTCTGCGCTGAAGGCCTTCGAAGACATGGGCTTTTACGCGGTCGATAACCTGCCGGTGGAACTGCTTCCGAGCTTCGCCGAACTGGTATTGCAGTCCGGCGAGATTACCCGCGCCGCGCTGGTGGTCGACGCGCGAGAGGGCCGCGGGCTAGAGCGCTTTCCTCTGATTTTGAGGGAGCTTCGCCGCAAGCTGTCAGTGAAGGTGATTTATCTCGAGGCGTCGAAGGCTGCGCTGCTCCGCAGGTTTTCAGAGACCCGCCGTCCGCATCCGCTCGGACAGGGAGAAATGGTAAGCGCAGCTATCGAGGCTGAGAGCAAGCTGTTCGCCCCGGTCCGCAAGACGGCGGACGTGCGAATCGATACCAGCAATTTCAACGTTCACGAGCTGCGTGCGTTTATCCAGAACCAGTTTCGACGCGACTCCAAGGGTGACGGGCTGCTGGTTTCATCCATCAGTTTCGGGTACAAGAACGGAGTGCCGCTCGAGGCCGATCTGGTTTTCGATGTGCGTTTTCTGCCCAATCCTCACTTCGTGCCCGAGTTTCGCAAGCTGACCGGGCGCGACAAGAAGGTGATTGCATACCTCAATCAGTTTCCGCAGACGAAGGAGTTTCTGGACCGGGTGACTGATTTGCTGGTTTTTCTTCTTCCGCATTACATCCACGAGGGGAAGAGCTATCTGACCATTGCGTTTGGCTGCACCGGCGGCCAGCATCGCTCGGTGATGATCGCGGAAGAGGTGAAAAAGCGCTTGGCAGAGAAGAGCTACAACGCAAAAACTTCGCACCGCGATATGCCGCGATAAGGGACGGAGACTGTTTTGTCCTGAGCTACTATTGGCGGACGAAAGCGTCCTGGTGGTGTTGGTTCGGGGGGGCCGCCATGCCGTCCTCGGTTCCGGGGCTACGGCGGGCATCGCCATCGTTGTAAGGCTGCTTGCCATCGACGCCTGCGGCGGTTGGGGAACTGGGGACGGGAGGAAGGCCTTCGGCATTGGCCGTGAACGCGGTGTCTTGTTTCCCTGTGGTGCTGACGTCAGAAATGTGATCGGCATGGGTGTGGCGCTTGTTGCCGCGTCCGGTTTCGCATCCGGTAGCGAGCGTTGCGATTGCGGCGGTGGCGAGCGCGAGTCCGGTGATCTTTCTGAAAGCCTGCAAAGCCGAATTCCTCCAAAAAACCTTTCGTTATCAATTTATCAGATGCGGATAGCGGTTGTAGTCACCGCACCGCAGCCATGAGCTTTGTGAACTACCATGGGGCGTGACGTTTTATGCCGGTAATCGAGGTCTTATGAAATTGTTGCAACGCTCCGCTGCCGCTGCGCTGTTTCTGGCAGTTGCCGCTTTGACTGTTTGCGCGCAGACGAATCCCATGACGCCCGCTATTCCGGCGAAGTTTACGCCTCCGGAGACCGGGTATGACTACGTGAAGCGGGTTGTGATGATTCCCATGAGGGACGGGGTGAAGCTGTATACGGTGATCGTTGTTCCCAAGGGGGCGCAACATGCGCCGATTTTGCTGACGCGCACCCCCTACAACGCAGCCGGACGGGCTACGCGGATGGATTCTCCCCACATGCTGGACGAGCTGCCGCAGGGCGATGATGTGTTTGTGCAGGCGGGATACATCCGCGTGTTTCAGGACGTTCGCGGAAAGTACGGGTCAGAGGGCGATTATGTGATGACGCCGCCTCCGACGGGACCGCTGAACCGGCGCGGTCCCAACGACACGACGGACGCTTGGGACACGATTGATTGGCTTTCGAAGAATATTCCGGAGTCGAATGGGAAGCTGGGAATGCTCGGCTCGTCTTACGAAGGGTTCACAGTGGTGATGGCGCTGTTGCATCCGCATCCGGCGCTGAAGGTGGCCTGCCCGGAGAGCCCCATGGTCGATGGATGGATGGGCGACGACTGGTTCCACTACGGCGCTTTTCGTGAGATCAACCTCGACTACTTTACCGAGCAGACGACGGCGCAAGGGAGCGGGCCGGCGATTCCGCGGGAAGGGTATGACGATTACACGAATTTCCTGAAGCTGGGGTCGGCAGGGGATTTTGCGCGATACGGAGGGCTGGACCAGCTTCCGTTCTGGCGTGAGGTGGAGGCAAATCCGTCCTACGACGCTTTCTGGCAGGGACAGGCGCTGGACAAGGCGGTGGCGCCGCTTCCGCTGACGGTGCCGACGATGTGGCTGCAGGGATTGTGGGACCAGGAAGACATGTGGGGCGCGATCCACGCCTATGCGGCGGACGAGCCGAAGGACAAAGCGAACAACATGAATTATCTGGTGATGGGGCCGTGGCGGCACAGCCAGGTGAACTACGAGGGCTTTTCGCTGGGACCGCTGCGGTGGAAAGGAGATACGGACCTGCAGTTTCGCCGCGACGTGCTGCTGCCGTTCTTCAACCAATACTTGAAGGATGGAGCGCCAAAGGCGGACACGCCTCCTGTGCTGATTTACAACACGGGGGAGAACCATTGGGACCGATTGAAGGCATGGCCTTTGAGCTGCGATGCGGGCTGCGCGAACAATTCGCAGGCGATGTATCTGACGGCGGGCGGAGGGTTGTCCTTCCATGCCCCGGAAGAGGCAGGGGCAAAGTTTGACGAATATGTTTCGGACCCGGCAAAGCCTGTGCCGTATACACCGCGGCCGGTGTTCACGGGCGATGAAGAGGCGTGGCGGACGTGGCTGGTGCACGATCAGCGCTTTGTGGAGGACCGCACGGACGTGCTGACGTATGAAACAGAGCCTCTGACGGAAGGACTGCGGGTGAGCGGCGCGCCGATGGTGAATCTTTACGCGTCGACCAGCGGGACGGACAGCGATTGGGTGGTGAAGATCATTGACGTTTATCCGGAGACCTATCCCTCAGTGCCGACGATGGGCGGCTATGAGCTGCCAATTTCACTGGATATTTTTCGCGGGCGGTATCGCACCAGCTTTGAGCATGCAGAGGCGGTTACGCCGAATCAGCCGCTGCTGTACAGGTTCGCGCTGCCGACGGTGAACCATGTGTTCCTGCCTGGGCACCGGATTATGGTCCAGGTGCAGTCAAGCCTGTATCCGCTGTACGACCGCAATCCGCAGAAGTTTGTGCCCAATATTTTTGATGCGAAGGCTTCGGATTATCAAGCGGCGACGCAGCGAGTGTGGCATACCGCAGGCGACGCCAGCTTTATTGACATGCCGGTAGTGCATGGCGAGGAGTGATTCGCAGTTAAGCGCGATCGTGCTGGCGGCGGGGCGCTCGGCGCGGATGGGCGAGGCGAAGCAACTGCTTCGGCTGGGCGGACGGACGGTGCTGGAGCGGACGCTGGAGAATGTTCGCGGGGCCGCGCTGGAGAAAATGATTCTCGTGCTGGGCTTTTCCGCGGAGACGATTCGGGAGCAGATTTCGGAAGCGCTTCTCGAGGACGTGACGGTGGTGGTAAACCGGGATTTCGAGCAGGGGATGGCGAGTTCGCTGCGAAAAGGGCTTTCGGCGGTTGCTCCTGGGATGAATGCCGGGCTCATTGTGTTGGCGGACCAGCCGTTTGTGCGGCCGGAGACGATGAGGCTGCTGGTGGAGCGTTACCGCTGCTGCGAGGCAGAGATCGTGATTCCTGTGCATGAGGGACGGCGCGGGAATCCGGTGGTGCTGGACTGGGCGGTTTTTCCGGAAGCGATGGCGCTGGAAGGAGACACCGGCTGCCGCGCGATTTTCGGAAAGCACGCGAAGGGGATTGTCGAGGTGGAGGTGGACGATCCGGGGATTCTGCTGGATATCGACAGCAGAGAGGATTATGAGCGGGCGCGAGGGCTGAAATTATTTTGAGAGGCTCTCGGCCTCGCACTGGCGGATGAGGGCTTCAGCGATTGAGTCGCGGCGAGAGCCGGTGGTTTCATGCTGGTTGAGGGCGCTGCCGCCGCGGCGCACGGCAACCATCTGGCTGACAACGCTGAGGGCGATTTCTTCCGGAGTGGCTGCGCCGAGGTGGAGACCCGCGGGGGCATACACGGCGGCGATTTTTTCTTCCGGCACGCTAGCGGCGCGGAGATAGTCGAGCACGAGGGCGGCACGATGGCGGCTGGCGATGAGGGCGACGTAGACCGCATCCCCCTGGAGCGCTTTCTGCAGCCAGAGATGATCGCGCTTGTGCTGGGTGGCGATTACGACAAAAGTCTTGGGACCAATGGGAGTTTGGGTAAGGTCGAAGTCTTCGGTAACGATTTTTTCCGCCTGGGGGAAGGAAGCGCGGTCGGCGGCGGGATCGTTGATGATGATGGAGAAGCCCATGAGGTCGCCGAGCGTCGCGAGCGATTCGGCGATGCGGCCGTGGCCGACGATGAGAAGCTCGGGCGGGGGCAGCACGGGCTCGATGAAGATTTCCATGGTTCCTCCGCAGGGCATGCCGACGCCCAGATATTCGTCGCTCATGTCGACTGTGATGATTCGCGGGTTTCCGGATTCGATGCACTTGAGGGCCTCGCTGCGGACGGCGCTCTCGGCGCAGCCTCCGCCGATCCATCCCAGCAGGAGTTTGCCGTGGGAATCGATGAGGGCTCTGGAGCCGGGGCGCGCCGATGAGGAGCCCTCGACGCGGACCACAGAGGCGATGGCGAAGGGCTCTTTCCGGGCTACGAGATCGGCGGTCCTGCTGTAGAGTTCAGAGGCCATCGGATGCTTCAATCCTATGCTTCGTCTGGTTTAGGCTTCAAGAAGGGGGGGAGCTTTGTACAGCGAGCAGATACGCGACCACTACGGGAATCCACGCAATACCGGGGCGATTGCGGATGCCTCCGGCAAGGCGATGGTGAAGAGCGAGTTTGACAGCGACACGGTGCTGGTGACGCTGAGGATCGAGAATGGCATCTTGGAGGACGTCAAGTTCAAGTGCATGGGATGCGCGGTGGCGATTGCGTGTTCGTCGATGGCGACGGAGATGGTGATGGGCAAGCCGGCGGCGGAGGCCTACCGGATCACGGAGCAGGCGGTGGCGGATGCGCTGGGCGGGATTCCCGAGTACAAGATGCGGTGCAGCAATCTTGCTCCGGCGGCGATACGGCTGGCGATCGACGATTGGAGGAGGAAGACGGCGAATTCAGGCTCTTGATCGGGAAGTTAGCGGCAATTAATGTGGTTTGATAGAAACGTTGACGATTTCCCGCTCTGCTGTTTATCTGTGCTGTTTTTTGGGGGGTTCAATGAAGATGATTGCCGCAGTATGCGCTGTTCTGACTAGTTGCAGCGCGTTTGCACAGAACCCGCCCCCGGCGGCAGCACGCCCTCACATTGATTTTTCAGTCGAGAATCTTCAGGTGCAGCCTAAAGCGTATTCCTTCGTCATTTATGAGGACGGGAGCGGGAGCTATAGCGGGTCTCCTGGGGAGGACGTCGGAGCGGGCGCCACGAGGCGTCCGATCCATATTGACGGGGCGATTGCCTCGGAGATTTTTGAAGCCGCGCGCACTCATCATTATTTCTCTATTGCGTGCGAGACGCGGCAGCATGACGTGGCCTTTACGGGGAAGAAGACGCTTGCGTATACGGGGCCGGATGGGAGCGGAAGCTGCACGTTCAACTATTCGCGGGACCCAACGCTGAACAAAATTGTAGGCAAGCTGGAGGCGATCAGCTACACGTTGGAAGAGGGAACACGTCTAAAGAGCGAGCAGTTGCATGATCGGCTTTCGCTTGATGCCGAGCTTGCGTCACTCGAGGAGGCGGCGAAGGACCAGCGCGCAATTGAGCTGGCGAATATCGCGCCTGAGCTTGAATCCATCATGAGCGATGATGCGGTGATGGAGCGCGCGCGAGCACGGGCCAGGTCGATTCTGGCTAAATCCGGGGTCAGCCGGTAGTCGTGTTGCCGGCATTCGGCCGGCAACGAAACTTTTTGGCATGCTGGCACGTTGATAGCCTTAGAGGTACTGTGGCAGGCGAGGGGGTACGGTATGAGGCGCGCTGCTGTGAGGTGTTGCTCTTTGGGATTTTGCCGAGCTCTTCTTTTGTGTTTGACGGCGTCCGGCTGGGCGGTGGCTCAGGATGTGCCGCCCCCGCCGCCGGCGGACGCGCCGCCCAGTTCCATCCAGGAGCCGGCACCGGAGGCAAGTGTTCGCGCTGTGCGGTTGAGCGAGGTGCAGGGCACAGTACATGTCCTACAGGACGGAGAAGAAGCTTTCAGCCAGGCGCAGCTCAATATGCCGGTGGTTGAAGGCATGCGGCTGGTGGCGGGCGAGGACGGCCGGGTGGAGATCCAGTTTGAAGACGGCAGCGTGGCGCGCCTGACCCCCAACAGCTCGCTGACCTTAACACGGCTCGGCAGGGACGCTGGTGGCGACACGCAAACGATCATCGGGGCTGACAGCGGGCTTTCCTATTACGAACTGAACGGGCGCGCGGGCCAGTATACGGTGCGGTTTGGACAAGACAATATTGTTCCGGTCGACAGCAGTACGTTTCGCGTGGACCTCGATCAGGCTCCGGCGGAGTTGGCGGTGACGCACGGCGGCGTGCAGGTAAGCGACGGCGAGAACCTATCCGCTGAACTGCATACCAACCAGACAATGCAATTCGACGCGCAGAATCCGGACGAGTACCAGCTTGTGCAGAGCGTGTCGGCCAATTCCTGGGACCAATGGAATTCAGACAGAGACGAGGCCCTTAGCGCGATGGACGAGAGCGCGACCTCAGCACGGGCGAGCACGGGGAATCCCGATAACCCGGCGTGGAGCGATCTGGATGCGAATGGAGACTGGTACAGCGTTCCCGGTTATGGAATGGGCTGGACGCCATCGGGCGTGGGCGAAGACTGGGATCCTTATGGCGATGGCTCGTGGGCATACTACAACGATGTTGGATATACCTGGATTTCAGATTATTCATGGGGATGGTGGCCTTACCGGTGCGGAGCCTGGAGCTGGTTCGAAGGATTCGGATGGATGTGGTTTCCGGGGAACTGCGGGTGGGGCGGAGTGGACGCGGCCTGGTATCCGTATGGCGTGATCTGGCGGCATCCTCCGGGGTACCATTGTCCGCGACGTCCGAAGCCGGTTCCTCTGCCGGTACACGGGCCGGTGCGGCATCAGCCGCTGATCGCCGTGAATCGTGGACCGCAGCGCGCACAGCAGTTCCGGACGGTTGGAGTGGCAAAGGCGGCGCCGCGTGTGTTCCATTACGACGGGCAGACGATTGCTCCGGTGGAGTCGTTGGTACGTCCGCGAGTGGGAGGGCCGCTGGGCGAAGGGTTCACTTCGAGCCTGGTGCGCACGCACCCGGAGGTCCTGACGCGGGGAGCGATTGGAAACCCGGGCTACCAACCATCGAGGCCGATGGGCTATCCGTACCAGAGCGGTCGCGGTTATAGCGCGCCGCCGGCGAGCGGGAGAGTGTATGCCGCACCGAGCCGCCCTGCACCGTCCGGCGGAGGACGTGTTGCAGCGCCACCTCCGGCTGCGGTTCATGCGGCGCCTGCTCCTGCTGCGCCCGCGGCCCATTCGCACCGCTAGGAAGGGCGCAGCGCTTTCCAGAGCGCAGCCATTCGTTCCAGGTCGATTTCTTCGGCACGGGCGGCAGGCGGGATCGAGGATTTTTCCAGAGCTTCGCCGATCCGGTGAGCATCGAATCCGGCTGCGCGTAGATTCTTCCCCAAAGTCTTTCGCTTTTGCGCGAAGCACTGCTGAAGGAAAGGGAGAAAGGTGTCCGGCTGGACGCCGAGTTCAGCGAAGCGCGGACGCATGGTAAGGCGGAGAACGGCGGATTGCACATCCGGGGGTGGCATGAACGCGCTGGGCGGCAGCGCGAGGATGCGCTGGATGACCGCATACATTTGCGTGGTGGCCGAGAGCAAGCCGAACTCGCGAGAGCCGGGGGAGGCGATGACTCGGTCGGCAACCTCGCGCTGCATCATGACAACAGCCCGCGAGATCGAATCGCTGTGCCGGAAAAGGTGCATGAGGATCGGCGAAGTGATGTAGTAGGGGAGATTGCCGGCGATGCTGAGCCGTTCTTCGGCTGCGCGCAGGGCGCCGAAATCGACGGCGAGGATATCGGCCTGGATGACTTCGATAGCGGGGAACTGCTCCCGCAGGCGCGAGGCGAGGTCGCGATCGAGCTCAATGGCGATGAGGCGGCGCGCGCGAGCAGCGAGAAGCTGAGTGATGGCTCCGGCACCAGGGCCGATTTCGACCACGGTATTACGCGATATGTCGCCGAGTGCATCGACGATGGCGGCGCAGGCAGCAGGATCAATGAGAAAGTTCTGGCCTAGTTTTGGCTTCTGCTTCAAGCCGCGTCACAGGGTCGCGGGCCCGGCATGCAGCCTGGGAATAAATGTAGACTCAATTCTGCGACTCTCCTTTACACAGCCGAAACATCCTTCCAGCATCATAGAGAAAGAACGGAGCGGGAACTTCCATGCACATTGTTTTTGCCGCGTCTGAGTGCGTTCCTTACGTAAAGACGGGCGGCTTGGCCGACGTGGTTGGCGCTGTATCGCGCGAAGTGGTGAAGCTGGGACACCAGGCGACGGTGTACCTGCCCTATTACCGGCAGGTTCGCGAAAAGGGAGCGGAGAAGAAGGCCGCGATCCGCAGCATTACGATTCCGTTCCAGTCTTACAACCGGTTTGCCGCGATCTTAGACGGCGGCAAGCGCGATGGTGTGCAGTTCTACTTTGTGGATTGCCCGGAGTTGTTCGATCGCGAATCGCTGTATGGGACGCAGACGGGGGAGTATCCCGATAATTGGGAAAGGTTCGGGCTATTTTCGCGCGCGGTAATTGAAGCCTCAAAACAGCTTGGCGTGCCGGATGTTTTCCACGTACACGATTGGCAGGCTTCGATGATTCCGGTGTATCTCCGAACGGTGTACGCCGATGATCGGGTGTTTCGCAGCGTGGGAACGCTGTTGACAGTGCATAACGCGGGATATCAGGGGTTATTTCCGGCGCAGACAACGGAGCGGCTGCTGTTGCCATGGGAGATTTTCACCATGGACCGCTTAGAGCATTACGACCACTTCAATTTCCTGAAGGGCGGAATTGTCTACTCCGATGCGATTACCACAGTGAGTCGCAAGTACGCGGAGGAGATCCAGACCCCGGAGTTTGGCGAGGGGCTGGAAGGGGTTTTGAGGACGCGGGCGGCGGAGCTGCACGGAATTTTGAACGGCGTGGATTACAAGGAGTGGGACCCGGCGACAGACCACAACATTGCGGCGCATTACACCCCCGATGACCTCGCAGGGAAGCGCGAGTGCCGCCGCGACCTGCTGCATGCATTTGGGGCGGCGCAGGTGAAGGACGAGACCGCGGTGCTCGGCATTGTGTCGCGGTTTGCGACACAGAAGGGATTTGATCTGATTGCGGAGATAGCGCCCAAGTTTTTGGCGGAAGATGTTTTTCTCATCGCGCTAGGCACGGGCGAGCCGTACTATGAAGGGCTGTTTCGCGCGATTCAGGAGAAGAATCCCGGCAAGGCGTCGGTCAAGATTGCGTATGACAATACGCTGGCACACAAGATCGAGGCGGGAGCGGATATTTTTCTGATGCCATCGCGCTATGAGCCTTGCGGATTGAACCAGTTCTACAGCATGAAATATGGGACGGTTCCGGTGGTGCACGCGACGGGCGGGCTGGACGATACGGTAGAGGAATGGGATGCGGCGTCGAAGACGGGCACGGGATTCAAGTTTGAGGATCAGACTTCAGCGGAGTTCTATGCGACGCTGGAACGGGCGCTGGATGTCTTCGACGGCGACAAACGAGGCTGGACGAAGATCATGCGGAACGGAATGGCGAAGAACTATTCGTGGGAAAAACCGGCCGCGGAATATGTGGACGTTTACCGGCAGGTGGCGCGGATGCGGAGTTAGGTAGTCCCGCCCGGGAGCGGGACTGTTGAGGCGCTGGGGTCAGGCTGTGGTTTTCGCGCAATGTTCGTTGAAGGCGCGGGCGAGTTCCTGGCCGATCGCCTGAGCCGGGTTCGACTCGATGACAAAGCGCTGCATGAGGTAGACGAGCTTGCCGTCACGCAGGATGGCGATGGCGGGAGAGGTGGGCGGCTGGCCTTCAAAGTAGCTGCGGGCGCGCTCTGTGGCGTCGCGGTCCTGACCGGCAAAGACGGTGATGGACTGGTCGGGAACCACGGCATTCTGCAATGCGAGGCGGACGCCGGGACGCATCTTGCCGGCGGCACATCCGCAGATGGAGTTCACGACGAGCATTGTGGTGCCGGGACGCGCGAGAGCCGCATCGACTTCCTCGGCTGTGCGGGCTTCTTTGATGCCTGCGCGGGTGAGCTCTTCGCGCATCGGGATAACCATAACTTCGGGATACATTCGTTTCAATTCCTCCATGCCACATACCGGCAGCTGTTCCTATTGTACGGTTCTCGCGGGAGCAGGGGAAGCGGGTAGATGAGTTTCGTGTAAGCTGGTTTTTCGCATTTCGTGAGGAGCGGACGTGGCCCATTTACAACGATTTCTATTCGTATTGATGGTTGTGCCGGTGTTGTGTTTTGCGCAGAGCGGTCCGAGTGATTTCTTTGGATACCGTGATTTTGCTGCCCAGCGGAAGCTCGATTCTCAGTTCATGGCCGTGCCGAGCGCGCAGGTTGCGGGGGAAGATTTGAAGGCGCTGACGGCGGCTCCGCACGTAGCGGGATCGAAAGAAGACCGTGACACGGCGGAATTTGTGGCGGCGAAGTTCAGGGCCGCGGGGTTGGAGACGTCGATCGTTCCTTATCTAGCATGGATGAATTTGCCTAAGGAGATTCACGTGCGGGCGACGAGCGGGGACGGCAGGGAGCTGATGAACGGACCGACGCCGGAGCATGTGGCTAGAGACCGCTACGACAACGATCCGCGGGTTGTGATGCCGTTCAATGGGTCATCGCCATCGGGCGACGTAACGGCCGGAGTGGTGTACGCGAATTACGGACGCCCGGAAGATTTCGACGCACTGGACAAGCTGGGCGTGAGCGTAAAGGGCAAGATTGTGCTGGTACGTTATGGAGGGAATTATCGGGGGGTAAAGGTTTACATTGCGCAGCAGCGGGGGGCGGCCGGCGTGCTGATTTATTCCGATCCGTCGGATGATGGGTTTTATCGCGGCGACTCTTACCCAAAGGGTCCGTACAGGCCGGAGTCGGGCGTGCAGCGCGGCTCGGTGTCATACATCTTTAAGTACCCGGGCGATGCAACAACGCCGGGGATTGCATCGACTCCGGACCTGCCGGAATCGAAGCGCATTCCGGCGAGCGAGTCGGAGGTCCTGCCGAAGATTCCATCGACGCCGCTCTCGTGGCATGATGCGGCACCGATTCTCAGGAACCTGAGTGGGCACGTTGTGCCGAGCGGGTGGCAGGGCGCGCTGCCGTTTACGTATCACGTGGGCGGGACAAACGAGGTGAAGGTCCACATGCTGCTGAAGCAGGATTTTGCGTTTCGCAGGATATGGGACGTGATCGGAAAGATTCCGGGAACGGAGCCGGGCGGAGATTGGGTGGTGGCGGGGAACCATCGCGATGCGTGGGTGTATGGAACCGTCGATCCCAACAGCGGGACGGCGGCGATGCTGGAAGCGGTGCGCGGGGTCGGCGCGCTGTTGAAGCAGGGATGGAAGCCGAAGCGCACGATCTTGTTCGGGAGTTGGGACGCGGAGGAAGAAGGGCTGATCGGCTCGACTGAATGGGCAGAGGACCATGCAAGCGAACTGGCGCATGCCGTGGCTTATTTCAACATGGACGTCGGAGTGTCCGGGCCGGATTTCGACGCAGAGGCAGTGCCTTCGCTGAAGCAGTTTGTGCGCGAGGTGACGATGCAGGTGCCGAGCCCGGCGGGCGGAACGGTTTACGCGGAATGGAAGAAGCAGCAGGAGCAGGGCGCGGCGGCGCTGCATCCGAATCTGGGATTTAACCAGCATCGCGAAGGCAGTATTGCGGAGAAAGGAGTGCGGATCGGCGATCTGGGCAGCGGATCGGACTACACGCCGTTCATTCAGCATCTCGGCGTGCCATCGGCGGACATGAGTTCGGGCGGCCCTTACGGCGTCTACCACTCGGTGTTCGACAACTACCAGTGGTTCACGCAGAATGCCGATCCGACTTTTGCGTATGAGCAGCAGCAGGCGCGCGTCTTCGGGCTGGAAGTGCTAAACATGGCGGACGCCGATGTGCTGCCTTATGACTATGTGACCTACGGCAACGAAATCGGGGAGTATCTCGTTGCAGCGCAGAAGAAGGCCGGCGATGACGGGGTGAAGCTGGATTTCAGCGCGGCGGATGCGGCTTCGCGGCGGTTCGTCTCCGCTGCGAGAAAGGTGAAGGACCGGCAGGAGCATCCGTCTGGCGACGAGTCAGCGCTGAATGCGAAGCTGCGGCAGACGGAGGAGGATTTGCTTTCGCCGGAGGGGCTGCCGAATCGGCCGTGGTACAAACACACGATTTACGCGCCCGGCGAATACACCGGGTATGCGGCGGTTGTGATTCCGGGCGTGAATGAGGCCATTGACGCGAAGAATGAGGCGAGAGGCCAGGCGCAGCTTGGAGCGCTTACCGCGGCACTGAATCGCGCGGCGGAAACGCTGGAGTCGGCGGCGAAGTAAGGCCTATTGCAATTCTTCGACTACGTCGCCTTCGCCGGGAGCGAGGAAGAGGTTGGCGTCGATGCCATGTTGGCGCGTGTAAAGGCTGTAGTAGCGTCCGCCGAGAGCATAGAGAGAATCGTGGGCTCCGCGTTCTACGATGAGGCCGCCCTCGATGACGAGAATCTGATCGGCGCGGCGGATGGTGGACAATCGGTGCGCGATGACGAAGGTGGTGCGGCCCTGCATGAGGAACTTCAGGCCTTCCTGAATCATGGCCTCGGATTCGGAGTCGAGGGAGGATGTGGCTTCGTCGAGGATCAGCACTCGGGGGTTTGCAAGGATGGCGCGGGCGATGGAGAGCCGTTGCCGCTGGCCTCCGGAGAGCTTGATGCCGCGCTCGCCGACTACGGTCTCGTACTGATCGGGAAATTTCTCGGCGAATTCGTTCACGCAGGCGACGCGGCAGGCGTAGAGGAACTGCTCCTCATCGGCGTCGGGGCGAGAGAACATAACGTTCTCGCGAATGGTGCCGTCGAAGAGGAAGGATTCCTGCAGGACGACTCCGAGTTGCGAACGGTAGTCGTCGAGTTTAACAGTGGAGAGATCGACGCCGTCGACCAGCACCCGGCCTGTGTCGGGCTTGTGGAAGGCGCAGACGAGGCTGATGATGGTGGATTTTCCAGAGCCTGAGGAGCCGATGAGAGCGGTGACCATTCCGGGCTTCGATTCAAACGAGATACCGTGCAGCACAGGTTTGTTTTTCTCATAGGCGAAGGTCACGTCCTCAAAGGTGACGTCGCCTTTGATTGCTCCGAGACTCCGGGTGCGCGCCGGATCGCCGAATTCGTCTGTTTCGTTGAGGATTTCCATGGTGCGGTCGAGGCCGGCCACGGCTTCAGTAAGCTGGGTGCCGATATTCACGATCTGGAAGACGGGAGCGATCATCGCAATCAGCAGCGACGAATATTGCACATACTCGGCGACGGTCATCTTCCCAGTGAGCACCTGATGGCCGCCCATGAGCATGACGATACCGCCGATGACGCCGAGCAGCGTGGTGGCGGAGAGCGACATGGTGCTGGTGGCGGTGATGGTGCGCATGATGTTGTTGAGCAGACGCTGCACGCCGTCGGCAAAGACGGAGGCCTCGCGCTCTTCAGCGTGGTAGCCCTTGACGACGCGGACGCCGCCGAGCGATTCATTGAGGCGCCCGGTAACTTCGGCGGTGATTTTTCCACGCTCGCGAAAGATGGGTCGGATGAACTTGAAGACGCTGCGTAGGACCGCGACGAAGGCAGCCATGACCGCAAAGACCACGAGTGTGAGGCTGCGGCTGGTGTGCATGAGAAAGCCGAAAGCCATGGCCGCGGCGAGCAGGCTGCCAGAGAACTCGACCAGGCCGGTGCCGATGAGATTGCGAACGCCCTCCACGTCGTTCATGATGCGGGAGACGAGCACGCCGGTCTGATTACTGTCATAGTATGCGACCGATAGGCGACCGACGTGATGCTGCACCTTCATGCGCATTTCGGCGATCATGCGCTGCGCTGCTTTGGACATGAGCTGCGTAAGCGAGAAGGAAGTGATGGCCTGGATGGCGGCGGCGCTCAGGACGATCTCGACCAGGGTGGAAAGCTTGTCCGCGTTATGCTGGTGCAGGACCCAAAGGAATCTATCCGCCTGATACTTGTGCAGCACCAGATCGATGAAAGGCTTGGTGGAGATTGGCAGCACAAGGCCCGCGAGACGATTGATCCCGACGAGGATAAGACCAAAAAGGATAAGCCAGCGACGAGGACGGATGAGCTGCCAGACTTCGGGCATGACCCTTTTGAGGGGAGGGCGATTCTTGGGCGGACCTTTCGGAGTGGAGACAGCCCCGCGGAGAGCGCCATGCCGGGAGCCGGTGCGCTCAGCCTTCGCTGAGATGGAACCGAGATGCGATCCGCCGCGCATGCCTGGCATAGTTTTCTAACCTTATGCCCTTGCGCTGCGCGCGGCGATGAATGATCTGACGGAAAGCAGGATGAAGAGGAGCAGGACGGCGGCCATTGCGGCCTTCTCTTCAACGGCGGCGGGGTAAGGGAACTGACGTCCTTGGACCGTCATCTGAATGTAATTGACGATGCTCCAGAAGGTGCCGAGGAAGCCGAGCAGCCCGATGGTGACGGCAATGTGCATGTAAAGCATGCGTTTTTTTGCGTCGTCGGTGAGCGCGAAAAGACCAACGACGGACAGGATTACGCCCACAATTGCGGGGATGAGAGCGGTCGGGGCGTGGCTGCCAGTTGAGATGAAGCCGAGGATCCCGAGCAGGACCAGGACTACGCCCAGACAGATGGTTGTTTTCGCCATGAAAAACTTGCCTCCGAAATTTCCGCCGGGGCATCGCTCGATTCGATGCTCAAGCAGGCGTAAGGTGACTCAATATATTGTTTGCGACTTCTGTGGAGGAGCCGATTGCTTCCACACGCAGCGCGTTCGTCGGCAACTCCAGTGTTTCGAGCTGGCTTTGCAGAAGGCCAGGATTCATAAAGTGGCCGCTCCTGTGAATGATGCGATCTTCGAGGACGGCAACGGGAGCTTCCAGCAGAACGAAGCGGAATTTCTCCGTCGGGATTCCGGCTGTAAGGGTATCGCGATAGGACTGCTTCAGGGCCGAGCAGGTCATGATTCCATTCTGGCCTTTGCGGGCCCATTCCGCGAGGACATTATGCAGGTTGGCGAGCCACGGAGCGCGGTCTTCATCGGTGAGCGGCGTGCCTGCATGCATTTTCTCCTTATTGGCGGCGCTGTGATAATCGTCCCCTTCGGCTAGTTCCCATCCGGTGAGACGGACGAGCTCGGCGGCGACGGTGGATTTGCCTGAAGCGGTGACGCCCATGAGGATGACGATCATGAATGGGCCTTGCCGTTGAGCAATTCTTTCACATCGCTGAGGAGTTGTTGCGGGGTCCACTCATTGGTGGGGTACCATTTGTAAATTCTGCCATCGGGCGTGATTACGACGGTGGAGAGAGAGTGGGTGAGGGTGTGGTTTTCTCCGGGGCTGACGCCGACCAGGAAAAACTTCAGGACATTGGGGAGTTCTTTTTTGGGGGGAGCGGCGAAGTCCCAATGAGAGAAACTTTCCTGAGTGTATTTCCCGGTATAGGCTCCCCCATAGCTGCGGAGGACCGCTGGAGTGTCGTATGCGGGATCGAAGCTGACGCTGAGGAGATGCGTTTTTTTGTATAGCTCGGGGTCGGCGGCAAGAGCCTTGTCGAGGTCGGCGAAGTTGCGGCTCATGCGGGGGCAATAGCTTGCGAGGGGGCAGCGGGTGTAGATGAAGGTGAGGAGCAGCACCTTTCCGCGAAACTGCGCGAGGCGAATGGTTTTGCCGCTCTGGTTGAGGAAGCTGAAGTCCGGGACCCGCTCGCCGGGAACAAGCGGCTGATACTGCACGGCGGGCAGGTAATCGGCCTTGGCCTGGCCGACGATGACGATGTCGTCGAGGAGCTCGGAGTTGTTGGGGCCGGAGTTTCCGGAGTCAAGCAGCGCGGCGGTGATGGTATCGCCGGGGTGCAGCTCGGAGATTATGCCGGGATTTTTGAGCGTGTAGGGCATGGTCATGGCGCCCATGAAGCCGGCTATCGCGTCAGTGTCGAGGGTGACTTCGCCTTTGGCGGGATTGGTTGCAACGACGACGCCGCGGAGGTGGTGTTGTCCGGCTTTAGGGACGGCTGCAGGAGCCGACGCGGTGCGGCAACCCGAAGCAGTAATGAGTGTGGCTGCGACGAGTATCGCCAGCAATCGAGAAGAAACGCGCATCCACGCTCAGTTTAACTGGAATTCTGTGGCGCAGTGACGGTGCGGCGCTTGTCCGTGGCGTGAGCGGGGATTGTACAGGTTGCCGATTATCCTCTGAATGACTTAGACTCTGCTTTCCTATGTAGCATCTAACCGTTTTTCCATTGGGGACGGGAGCGGCCTGTGCGGGCTGGCTCCGATCCGGTTTCCATGCATTGACCATGGGCTCTTCAGCGTGCTTTAATAGCGCGTTTTGTGTGAGTTTGCGTTTTGCGCGAAAATTTCGGGCGAGGCGGGCAGCAGTTCCTAACTTTTTGGAGGATTTTGAATGTCGTTTCTTTCTCCCGCGGCGATTTTGGCCTGGCAAGACAATGGCGGCGCTACGGTAACAAGTGGACACGTGTATCTCTGGATTGCGCTGGCGGTCGGCTTTATTGGTTTGCTTGCAGCATTTTTCTTTGCGCGGCTGGTGCTCAGCTCGGACTCGGGTTCTCCCGAGATGCAGAAAATTTCAAACGCCATTCGACAGGGCGCAGAAGCCTTTATGAAACGGCAGTACAGCACCATCGCGATGATTGCAGTGGCGCTGGCGATAATTCTGTATATCGGATACAGGCTTTCGCCGTTTACAGCTCCTTATGCCAATAAGGTGGTCATCAGCTTTCTGATCGGCGCATTGTGCTCGGCGCTTTCAGGACAGACGGGGATGTGGGTTTCGATCCGGACGAATATCCGGACGGCGGCGGCAGCGCGCACCAGCATGGGCAAGGCGCTACAGCTTGCGCTGCGCGGTGGAGCAGTAACGGGGCTGGTGGTGGTGGGGCTTTCGCTGCTGGGCGTGGGACTTTTGTTCCTGCTGTTTGGGGGACTGAACAATCCGCAGCAGGTGCCGTTCCAGCTGGTCGGTTTCGGCTTTGGAGCGTCGCTGGTGGCGCTGTTTGCGCAGCTCGGCGGCGGCATTTACACGAAGGCGGCGGACGTAGGCGCGGACCTGGTGGGCAAAGTGGAAGCGGGGATTCCGGAGGACGATCCGCGAAACCCGGCGGTGATTGCGGATCTTGTTGGCGATAACGTGGGCGATTGCGCGGGCCGCGGCGCGGACATTTTTGAGTCCACGGCGGCGGAAAACGTAGGCGCAATGATTCTGGGCGCAGCGCTCTATCCGGTGTTCGGATTGAAGGGCATTTTGTTTCCGCTTATCGTGCAGGCAATCAATCTGGTGGCGAGCATCGTTGGCGTGTCGATTGTGCGCGCGCGCGAAGACGAAGATCCGATGCACGCGCTGAACCGCGGGTACTACGTGACGACGCTGCTGGCGCTGGGTGGTTTTGCGATTGCGATTTATTACATGCTAGGCGCGCGCTGGTGGCTTTTCGGATGCGGCATCTGCGGCATTGTGACGTCATTCCTGTTTGTGCGAATTACGGAGTACTACACGGAGACCCGGTTTCGTCCGGTGAGAAATATCGCACAAGCTTCAACGACGGGTCCGGCGACAAACATTATTCAGGGGCTTGCGGTAGGTATGGAGACGCCCGCGCTGCCGGCGATTGTGATTGGGGCGGCGCTGCTCGCGAGCTACTACTTCGGAGTGCGGGGACTGGCGGACGTAACAAATGTTTCAAGCTACGCCAAGGGCATTTATGGAACTGCGATAGCCACGATGGGAATGCTTTCGTCGGCGGCCTACATTCTGGCGATGGATACGTTTGGGCCCATCACGGACAATGCAGGCGGCATCATCGAGATGAGCAACCAGCCTGATTCGATCCGCACGAAGACAGACAAGCTGGATGCGGCGGGCAACACGACGAAGGCTCTGACGAAGGGTTACGCGATCGGGTCGGCGGCGTTGGCTGCCTTCCTGCTGTTCTCGGCATATCTGGCGACGGTGCACGATATTGTGCAGCAGCGAGTGACTCAGGCAGGAGGAGTACTGCCGGCGGGCTGGAGCTTCTCGAATATCAACCTGGCTTCGGTTCCGGTGTTTGTGGGCGCGCTGATGGGCGCGATGCTCACCTTCCTGTTTTCATCGATGGCGATCAAGGCAGTAGGGCGCGCGGCGCAAACGGTGATTCAGGACGTGCATGAGCAGTTCAGGGAGAATCCCGGCATTATGGAAGGCACCTCGCAGCCGGACTACGGACGCTGCGTACACATCGTTACCGGTGCGGCACTGAAGGAGATGGTGCTGCCAGGGATTCTGGTGGTGGCGATGCCGTTGTGCGTGGGGCTGATCTTCCGCCATTTCGGCGAGGAGTTTAATCCGACGATGCTTGCCTCGGGGCCGCTGCTGAATGGGGTTCCGATCAACCTGAGCGGAGCGGAGTCGGTTGCGGCGCTGCTGATGGTGGGGACGATCAGCGGAATCATGCTGGCAATGTTGATGAACAACGGCGGCGGCGCGTGGGACAACGCGAAGAAGCTGATTGAAACAGGTGCGCATGGCGGGAAACGGTCTGAGGCGCACAAAGCCGCGGTGGTCGGGGACACCGTGGGCGATCCATTCAAGGACACGGCCGGCCCATCGCTGCATGTGCTGATCAAGCTGCTGGCGACGGTGACCCTGGTGCTGGCGCCACTGTTTTTATAGGCGAAGAGCGTCGGTTATGACCTTCGAAGAATTCAAATCTTCGATCGAGCACAGTGAACCGCCAGCGGGGTTATCGACTCCACTGGCGGCGCTTTGGTGGGACGCCAAGGGAGACTGGACCCGCTCGCACGCGCTCGTGGACGAGTTGGGGAGCGCAGACGGGATGGCGGTCCACGCCTATTTGCATCGCAAAGAGGGGCAAACCTCGAACGCCGACTACTGGTACCAGCGCGCTGGTCGCGGCTGTTATCAGCCGGAGTTGAAAGATGAGTGGCAGACGCTCGTTGAAACGCTGCTCGTTTAAGTGAGCCCGTGGACTCCGCCACGAGCATCTTCCACGTGCGACGCCTTGAGCAGCTTGGCCGTGGTGACGATTTGCCCGGTGTGGCGTTGGGTGTGGTCGGCGAGATGAACGAGCAGGCCGCCGAGGGTGGTGGGCAGTTGTTTTTTGCCGACGGAGCGAGGCTCTTCCAGGTTGGATCCGGCGAAGGCGCGCACGCGCTGGGCAGCGCTCTGAAGGCCCCATACAAATTCTGCAAATAGATGCTCGCGCGAAACGCCGGGTTCCGATTCGCTCTTGAGTTCGGCGATCTGATGACCGTCGAGCTCCTTGCCTTCACCATAAGTGAGCAAGCGATCAAGGGTGCGAGGAATGTGGCGCAGATGGAAAGCGATGGGAGTGAGGCCTTGCGGAGAGGAGTGGAGTTCGGATTCGCTCAGGTCGCCCGTCCAGTGATGAACGTCGTGCTGCGAGAGCTCGAATGCATGCAGGACGGCGCGAAGCACGGCGGGAAGTTCGGAGTGGGTTCCGCGCAGCCACGGTTCAGGGAGCGGCGGGGTAACTGGAGTATCCATTTCAGAGTCCCTTCTTCTGACGAAATTCTCGCACGACTTCGGCTGGATCGCGATGCTGTCCGTCGACGGCTTCGTTCATTTCGCGCATATCGTCGGCGGAAACTTTACCGGCGAGGGCATTGAGAGCGAGCTGGACTTGCGGCCAGCGCCGGAGCGCCGCGTCGCTCACGAGCGGCACGGCCTGATAGGGCGGGAAGTAGTGCTTGTCATCCTGGAGCACGGCGAGTCCGAAGGCCTGGATAGGGCCGTCGGTGCTGTTTCCGGCGATCATGTCTACCTGATGCGCATTGAGCGCGCGGTAGAGGAGGCCAAGATCCATGGTGCGCGGCGGACCGTCGAATTTGAGGTCGTAAGTGGATTCGAGGCCGCGCAGGCCGTCAGGGCGCTGCTCGAATTCGTAGCCGACGCCAAGCTTCCAATGCGGCGTGTACGGTGCGGCCTGGCTGAGAGTGGTGAGGTGGAAGCGGCGGGCGTCGTCTCCGCGAATGATCATCGCGAAGGAGTTGTTGAAGCCGAGCGGCGGCCCGACAGTGACATTGTATTTCGAGGCATAGAGGCGGCGGACGGTGTCGAGGACCTGCTGGGGATCTCTGTTTAGCGGCTGCTTGAGGATGGCGGTGAGCGCGGTCCCGGTGTACTCGACGTAGGCGTCGATGCGTCCGGCGATTAGGGATTGATTGGCGATGTAGGAGCCGGCGAGATAGAAGCGGCGTTCCACTTTGAGATGGGATTTGGCTTCGATCTCCTGCGCAAGGAGTTCGCCGAGGACGACCTGCTCGGTGAAGTTTTTTGCTCCGATGACGGGGTGGTCCGGACGGGGCGGCGCACAGGCGGAGACCACGATCAACAGCAATGAAGCTATGACTGCATAGAGTCGCGGGATCACAGATGATTTTCCGGCGGCAGGAGCGCGAAGTGGCAGAAGGTGCGCGGCCCCTCCTCTTTCCAGACGAGATTAAAGTTGAGCTTTTCGAGCACCCGTTCTGAGGCGCGATTCCCCTCCTGAACAGTCGCGACAATCTTTTTAAGCGCCAGCTCTTCAAATCCGAATTTGACGAATGCTGATCCGGCTTCGCTTGCGAGCCCTCGTCCCCAGTAGAATCGCGCGAGATAAAACGCGAGGACGCCCTCACCCGAAATCACGGCGTCGGTTTGTATGTGCTGATATATTCCGCAGCGCCCGACATAGCAGCCGTTCTCTTTCAGCACTGTGGCCCACATTCCAAGATGATTCCGCACTGGTCGCAAGATTTCGCGAAACTTTGCTTCAGCCGCCTCCCGCGTTCGCGGCGCGCCACCAACATAGCGACGAAACTCCGGGTCCTGCTCCATCGCGCAGTACGCTTCGAAATCGCCCAATTCGTGGGGGCGGAAGAGGAGCCTTTCGGTTTCGAGGATGATCATGCCGCACGCACCCGCATCCAGCGTTCGAGCAGCGCAAGGATGCCGTCGGCAGCGAGGGCGAGCAGCGCAGCGGGAATGGCTCCGGCGAGGATGAGGCGATTATCTACAGAAGCGACTCCGCGGAAGATGAGCTCGCCGAGACCGCCCGCGCCGACCGCGGCGGCGATGGTGGCAATACCGACGCAGGTCACGGTGGCAGTGCGGAGTCCAGCCAGGATAAAGGATGCAGCGAGCGGCAACTCGACTTTGAAGAGACGCTGCGCGCCGGTCATGCCGAGGGCGCGGGCGACTTCGAGGACAGCGGGATCGATGCCGCGGATTCCTGCATAGGTATTGCGCAGAATGGGCAGCAGCGCGTAAGCGGTGAGGGCGACGATGGCGATGCGCGCGGCCCGCTCGCCAAGCCACGGCAGCGGCAGCAGGAAGCCGAACATGGCGAGGGAAGGAATGGTCTGCAGCACGTTGGCGACGGTGAGAATGGGGGCGGACCAACGCGGAGCGCGGGTGAGCCAGATTCCCATCGGCACGCTGACGGCGGTGGCGAAGAGCATTGCGAAGCCCGTGAGCCAGAGGTGCTCGAGAGTGAGGGTGGCGATTTCGCCTCCGTATTGCGCGAGGAAACCGGTCATTGTGGGATGGCTCCGGGTTCGATGGCCCCGGGAATTGATTGAGGCGCTGCTTCGCGCTTTTCTCCGCGATGAAAGGCGCGGACGTAGGACTGGACTTCGGGATTAGGAGACGCGAGGAAATCTTCGGCCTTGAGGTGAACGATGAGTTTGCCCTCAGCGAGGAGCACGATGCGGTCAGCGAGGTAGAGCGCTTCGTCGAGGTCGTGGGTGACCAGGAGAACGGTTTTTTTGAGGCGTTGGAGCAGGTTGCGAAGCATGTCCTGCATCTCGGCGCGGGTGAGCGGATCGAGCGCGCCGAACGGCTCGTCCATGAGGAGGATTTGCGGGTTGCCAGCGAGCGCGCGGGCAAGGCCGACGCGCTGGCGTTGTCCTCCGGAGAGTTGGTGCGGATATCGATTGGCGAAGGTGGCGGGGTCGAGTCCGACGGATTGGAGGAGCTCATGGCTACGCTGCGTTCGTTCCTCGCGGGGCTTGCCTTCAATTTCGGAAACGAGCGCGGCGTTGCGCGCGACGGTGAAGTGCGGGAAGAGTCCGGTTTCCTGAATGACGTATCCGATGCCGCGACGGAGGCAAATTGGGTCGGAGTCGCGGATGCTTCTGCCGTTGATGAAAACGTCTCCCCCGGTGGGCTCGACCATGCGGTTGACGGTCTTGAGCAGGGTGGTTTTGCCGGAGCCGCTGCGCCCGAGGATGGCGGTTGTGCTTCCTGCTTCGACAGAGAACGAGATGCTGTGAAGCAGAGTGCGGCCCTGCGGAGTGGTGAAGATTACGTCGCGGAATTCGATGGCGGAGGGCATTTGTTGAAAAGAAAAAGCCGGGCGGTTGTGCCCGGCTTCTCATTTTACGTGCGATTGTGCTAAACGGTTTCCGGGATCGCGTCGGGGGCATTGGGGTTTTTTACGCGCACGACAACGATCTTTGAGAAGCCTTCCTGAAAATTGGGAGGCCGCAGGCGCTCGGCCATTTTCCTCATGCTTTCATCGCTGACGGTGCGCTCGCGTTTGTTATTGCGCTCCATGCAGATTTCGAGCGGCACGTCGAAGAAGACGGCCTGCACCTCGTAGCCGAAGCTCTTGGCCATCTTGATCCACTGGCGGCGTTCGTGCGGCGAGAGGTTGGTCGCGTCCACATAATTCCACGGCATTTTGGCGATGAGGCGGGCGCGCAGCAGCGACCGTAGGGTGGAGAAGACGAGGCCCTGATAGCGCTGCTCGGCAATGTCATCGAAGAGGATGTTGCGCAGCATGTCGGACGAAAGCGGAGTGACACCGCGGCGCTTGAACCACGTGGTCTTGCCTGATCCGGGCAGGCCAATGGTGAGCACCACGTAACCCTTTGGGCCGCTTGGGCCGCCTGCTGCTTCGGGCGCGGGTGGCGGGACGGAGGGCGATTCCGGCTGAGTTTCAATCTCGATCCGGGGCTCGTCGGAAAGCGCGGGAGCTGCGGCGGTCTCCGCTGAAGGCGGAGCCGGGTAGGGTGCAATATCCAGCTCCTGATGTGCGTGCCCCTGCGGTGCGGTTGCTTCGGGGTGCGCAGCTTCATAAGAGGGGCGCAGGGGAGCCGGTTGGTTCGCGGGGATTTCCTGGCCTATCTTTCCTGTGGCTTCCGAGTCGTTGGGGCCACGCTTGGAACGTCGTCTCATTTTTTTCGCGCATCCATTCGCGCATATATCTGGATGTAACACAGACGGCGGCGAGTCGCAATCAAAGTTGGCGTTTGGGAAGATTTTGGTGAGCCGTTTTGAGCAACTTGCGCCGCATTTCCGCTCGGGTGCGAAATTAAATTCCCCGCTGTGGAATTTCGATTGACTGCGATGCTAGCATCAGTAAATGGGGGTTGTGCGGGATATCCCGCTGCGCTTTGTGAGCGCTCCCCCTGAATCAGGCCCACCTTTAAGAACAATTTACGAAAAGATCAAGGAGAGAGATTTCAATGGCTGTAAAGGTTGGAATTAATGGCTTCGGCCGCATCGGACGCAACGTTTTTCGCGCATCGCTTGGCAATCGGGAGATCGAGATTGTCGCCGTCAATGACCTGACGAGCCCCGCAACGCTGGCCCATCTGCTGAAGTATGACTCCATCCTGGGGAACCTGAAGAACGAGATTACCTCAACCGCCGATTCGATTACCGTGGACGGCAAAACCATCAAGGTGTTTGCGGAGCGCGATCCTGCCAAGCTCGACTGGACCTCGACGGGCGCGCAGATTGTGGTTGAATCGACGGGAATATTTACCGACGCGACGAAGGCGAAGGCGCACCTGCAGGGTTCGGTGAAGAAGGTGATTATTTCAGCGCCGGCTACGAACGAGGACATCACGCTGGTGCTGGGCGTGAACGAAGGCAAGTATGAGGCGGGGAAGCACAACATTATTTCGAACGCGTCGTGCACGACGAACTGCCTTGCGCCCGTGGTGAAGGTGTTGCACAAGGAGTTCGGACTGGTGTCAGGCATTATGACGACCATCCACAGCTACACGAACGACCAGGTGATTCTGGATTTCCCGCATAAGGACCTGCGTCGCGCGCGGGCGGCGGCGATCAACCTGATTCCCAGCTCCACGGGAGCGGCGAAGGCGCTGAAGCTGGTGATTCCGGAGATGGCGGGCAAGCTGGACGGATTCGCCATTCGCGTACCTACCCCGAATGTTTCTGTTGTCGATCTTACTTTCATCGCGGAGAAGCCGGTGACGGCGGAGGCGGTGAACGCGGCGCTGAAAAAAGCTGCGGACGGCGAGCTGAAGGGAATTCTGGGCTATGAGGCGGGCGAGCTGGTGTCGAATGACTTCAAGGGCGACGCGCGCTCGTCGATTGTGGACGCTCCGCTGACCAAGGTTGTTGGGCAGTCGGTGAAGGTGATCAGCTGGTACGACAACGAGTGGGGCTACTCGAACCGCGTGCGCGACCTGATCCTGTTCCTGAACAACAAGGGTTTGTAAGAGCTGCGCTGTAGAAGGTTCATTTTGCGCCGGGCGGGCATTTGTCTGTCCGGCGCGCGAAGCATAGGGGCGAAAGATGCGGCAGAAGATCGCGGGAAGTTCTCCCTACGAGCCGGTTATTGGCTTTTCGCGCGCGGTGCGCGTGGGAAATACGGTGTATGTGTCGGGCACCGGGCCGGTGGGTGCAGACCAAGCGGATGTAGCGACACAGACGCGGCATACACTGGAGATAATTCGCGGAGCGCTCGAAAGAGCAGGCGCGCGGATGGAAGATGTGGTGCGCACGCGGATGTATCTGACGCATGCGGACGACTGGGAAGTGGTCGGGCGCGCGCACGGCGAAGTTTTTGGGACCATTCGCCCGGCGGCGACAATGGTTGTGGTGGCGAAGTTGCTGAATTCGGCGTGGCGCATTGAAATTGAAGCCGATGCCGTTATTGCGGAAAAAGACTAAGGAAGGCTACAGAACGCATGGCAAAACTATCGATACGCGACCTGGATATTGCCCACAAACACGTCTTAATGAGGGTGGATTTCAACGTGCCGCTCAGCGAAGACGGTGGCGAGATCACGGACGATACGCGCATTCGCGAAACGCTGCCGACGCTGGAGTACGCGCTTCGACACAAGGCCAAACTGATTCTGGCGTCGCACCTGGGACGGCCCAAGGGCAAGCCCACACACAAATACAGCCTTCGGCCGCTGGTGGACCGGTTGCGGATGCTGCTCGATCATCATCTGGGCGAGCAGGTGAACGTCGCGTTTGCTCCGGACTGCGTGGGCGAGCTGGCGACGGAGCTTTCGCGGCAGCTCGAATCGGGTCAGGTGCTGCTGCTTGAGAACCTCCGCTTCCATGTGGAAGAGGAGGCGAACGACGCGAAATTTGCGGGAAAGCTGGCGTCGCTTTGCGAGATTTATGTGAACGACGCCTTCGGGAGTGCGCATCGCGCGCACGCGTCTACGGAGGGAATCACGCGATACGTGAAGCAGTCTGCCGCGGGGCTGCTGATGGAAAAAGAGCTGAACTGGATGGGCAAGGCACTCAACGACCCGGCACGGCCGTTCGTGGCGATTCTCGGCGGCGCGAAGGTTTCGGACAAGATTGAGGTAATCGACAACCTGCTGTCGAAGGTGGACGCAGTTCTGATTGGCGGCGGCATGGCATATACGTTTCTGAAGGCCAAGGGGCAGGAGATTGGGAAATCGCTGCTTGAGGCCGACAAGATCGACGTAGCGAAGCAGGCAATGGCGAAAGCGGAGTCGAAGGGTGTCCGCTTCCTGCTGCCTGTGGATCATGTGTTGGCGAACAGATTTGCCGCCGATGCGAAGACCCAGGTATTCGAGGGTGACGGACCTTTTCCGGAAGAGTGGATGGGGCTGGACATTGGGCCGAAGACCGTACAGCTCTTCTCACAGGAAATTGCCGATGCGTCGACGATTGTGTGGAACGGTCCGATGGGGGTTTTTGAGATGGCTCCGTTCGCAGTTGGCACAACCAAGATTGCGAAGGCCGTCGCGGGGAATCAGGATGCGATTTCGATCGTGGGCGGCGGAGATTCGGTGTCGGCGGTGAAGAAGGCCGGAGTTGGGGAGCAGATCACGCATATCTCGACGGGAGGCGGGGCCAGCCTGGAGTTTTTGGAAGGGAAAAAGCTGCCCGGTGTTGAGGCGCTGACCGAGAAGTACTGAAATTGTCCATTTGCAGATGTCATTGATCTCACCCGGATCGTACGCAAGTTCGCGTTATCGAGAAGGCGGGACTTTTGACCACCCCGCGATTTCTCTCTTCAGCAAAGCGCGCAGACTGGTATACGGCGGCGGCCCGGTGAAGTCCTTGATGTCGGAGATGCGCCACTGGCTTGCTTCCAAAGTTAAGTCGATCAGTATCCGATTCCTGGTCCCGTCCTTGCCGTCGAATGTCACGGTCGCGACCGCCTGATCGGATGTCACGGAACGGGCTACGATTCGCAGATTGGGAAAATTCACATTCGTGTCTCTGCAATTGCAGAGATGGTTGTAATCCAGGGCTCCTGAATATCGCGGTCCAGCGGTCGCAAGAACACTTTTTGCAAGTTGGATGAGCGGAGGAGAGAAGTACTGGTTTGCGTTTGCGCCCGAGAGGTCCGGCGGATTTCCATTCGGGCCGTAGAGAGAGTAGAGGCTCTCGACAAAGTGGGTTGTGCTTTCGGATTGGTGCGTCTTCTGAGCGCGCGGAAAATTGGACAGCATGCCGCTCAACAGAACGACCAAAGCTGCTAATTTAAAAAGCAGGGAAGTTTTCATAATTGCGCGATGTTTGACGCCGTCAATATATCTGACGACTTAGGCCGGATCAACACCAAAGAAGACGAGAGAGACAGAATGCCACGGAAGAAGGTCATCGCAGCGAATTGGAAGATGTATAAGACTCCCGCGCAGGCGCAGGAGTTTGTGCAATCGTTTCTGCCCCTGGTGGTGAACCATGATCGGGACGAGATTGTGCTGTGTCCATCGGATACGTCGCTGTCGGTCGTGATTGCTGCCGTGATGGGATCGAATGTGGCAGTGGGTGCGCAGAATATGTATTTTGCCGATGAGGGCGCGTTTACCGGCGAGACTTCTCCCTTAATGCTGAAGGCAATCAATGCGACGCATGTGATTCTCGGCCATTCGGAGCGGCGGCAATATTTTGGTGAGACGGATGAAACGGTCAACAAGAAGCTGCTGGCCGCGCTGAAGCATGGGTTGAAGCCGATTGTTTGCATAGGCGAGGTATTGGCTGAACGGGAGAGCGGGAAGACGGAAGAGGTTCTGCTGCGGCAGGTGCGGAAGGCTTTCGAGGGCACGACATCTCCGCAATGCGAGTGGATAGTGATTGCCTATGAGCCGGTGTGGGCGATTGGCACGGGAAAAACGGCTACGCCGGAGATGGCTGCAGAGGCGCACGCAATTGTTCGCAAAGAGATTGCGACGGTGCTGGGCCGGCAAGCGGCGCAGGAGATGCGTATTCTGTACGGCGGCAGCGTGAAGCCGGAGAACGTGTCGGCGCTGATGAATGAAGAGGGGATTGATGGCGCGCTGGTGGGCGGCGCGAGCCTCGATGCGCAATCGTTCGCGAGAATTGTTAAGTACAGCTAACAAGCGGTTCGCTAAAGTCCGGACGGCTAAAAAGCGAATGGCTAAGGACCGTGCGGCACAGCGGCAATGGCGGAATTTGAACGACTGATGAGCGTGTCGGAGCTTCCTCCGGAGGGGGAGGCTCGCGAGGTCGCGTGCGGGGCGAAGCTGCTTTGCATTGCCAACGCGGGAGGCGCGATTTCGGCAATGGACAATGTGTGTCCGCATCGCGGAGGGCCACTGGGGCAAGGGATAGTGGAAGACGGCAAGATCATTTGCCCGTGGCACGCGTGGGCCTTTGACGCGAAGACAGGGATTGCGACGCATACTCCGGATGCGAAGGTGGATGTCTACGAGATCAAGATTGCAGACGAGGACGTGCTAGTGAAGCTGTGAGCGCAAGCCCAGTTCTGTATCTGCTAGGCTGAAATTCAATGCCTGAACCTCCTTCTGAGTCTTCTGGAAACAAGACCGCCGCTGCGAGTGCGGCTAGTTTATGGTGCCCGGTGTGCGCGAGGGCGGTGAGCGATCCACTGGTTTGCGGCGACTGCTCAGCGGTGATTTGCCGGGTGTGCGGCACGCCGCTTGAATCTGCCGACGAGTTGGCCTTTGGCTAAAAAGAATGGGGCCGCGGCTTCTGGATCGGCCACAGTGAGCGTGGCCTGGCTGGCGGGAGCGGTGGCAGTCATGCTTGTCGCGGCTGCGCTGTGCGCGTATGCGACGCTGGCGCTGCTGTTTTACCAGGGACAATGGCAGCTTGTGCTGCATCCGTCGAAGATCATTTCCGCAACGCCGCGGACGAACTTTGACGAGATTCGCTTCGACTATACGGAGACCGGAGTTGCACGCCTGGATGGGTGGTGGATTCCGGCGGATCCGGGCTCGCGATGGAGCGAGGACTCTGTGCTTTATCTGCATGGCGGAGACGGATCGCTATCGAACTATGTGGATGATCTGGCCGCGCTGCACGCAGTTGGCATAAATGTTTTTTCGTTTGACTATCGCGGATACGGGAAGAGCGGGAGCCCGCATCCCGATGAAGCGCGCATGGGAGCGGATGCGGATGCGGCGTGGAATTATCTGACAGAGACGCGGCATCTGGATGCGAAAGCGATTGTTGTATACGGAACCGGAGTTGGAGCGAGCCTTGCGGCGGAGCTTGCTGCGCGCCATGCTCCGGCAGGCGTGGTGCTGGATGCGCCGAGCGAGCGGGCACGGAAGGTTGTGAGCGCGGACGCGCGGGCGAAATTACTGCCGATGTGGATGCTGCTCGACCAACGATTCGATCCGGCAGGCACGCTTCAGGTGCTTACGGTTCCAAAGCTGTTTCTGGATCGCAATGGGGCGAAGCCGCGCACAGAAGAGCTCTATCGGTTGGCGGCTTCTCCGAAGAAATATTTTGAGTTGAATCGGGACGACGGGTATCCGGAGAAGGTGCGGAGATTTCTGGACGGTGTTTTACGCTGACGCTGTCGCAGGAACTCAGGACAGATATTCCTTCAAGAACGGATCGTCGCTGTGGATAAGGTCGCGGGTGGATCCGTCGAAGACGAGTTTGCCCTGATGCAGGATGAGAAAGCTGGTCTGGGCATCGGTTTGGTTGCGCGGGAGGGGCTCCATTTTGTTGGCGGCGGAATCGAATCGATGACTGGCCATCATGAAGGCGTCCTGTAGGCGGTGCGTGACGATCAAGGAACTAGTTTTATACACGTCGCGCTGCTTGATAACCAATTCGATGATGGTGGTGGATGTGATGGGGTCGAGGCCGCCGGTGGGCGAATCGTAGAGCAGCAGGTCGGGCTGAGAGACGATGGCCCGTGCAATGGCGACGCGGCGGCGCATGCCTCCGGAGAGCTCGGAAGGGAACTTATCAAGTGTGTGCTCGAGCTCGACGAAACGCAAGGCCTCGGTTACACGGCGGTCGATTTCGTCGTCGGGGACATCGTTTTCGGCTAAGCGATAGCCCACGTTATCGCGGACGGAGAGCGAATCGAAGAGGGCACCCTCCTGAAAAACGGTTCCGATGGACTCACGAAGACGGAAGAGGTCCTCTTCCCTCATTGCACTTACTTCAAAACCGAAGACGAAGATGCGGCCGGAGTCTGGCTTGATAAGTCCGTTGGCGAGCTTGAGCAGCACGCTTTTCCCAACGCCTGCAGGGCCCAGCAGGATACGTGTATCGCCACGCTTGAGCTCGAAAGAAATGTTTCGAAGTACCTGCTTGCCCTCGAACGCGATGGAAACGTTTTCAAAGCGAACCGCGGGCGCATTGGGATGTGCCCGGCTGGGTGAGATATCCGCCGCGATTTGGCTGGTAGACATCAATGGTTATCGCCCGAAAATGCCGATCATGAATTTGCTGATTACGAAGTCGACGGCGATGATGAGGACGGAGGAGACAACCACGGCCTGGGTAGTGGATTTGCCCACGCCCTGAGTTCCGCCGCGAGTGTTCATGCCTTTGTAACAGCCGACGGTGGCGATGATGAATCCGAAGAACAGCGGCTTGACGAGTCCCTGCAGCACATCCGGAAATTGCAGCGTCTGATAAGCAGCATGAAAGTATTGCGATGCCTCTAGTCCCAGCATAGAGACGGACACGAATGCGCCGCCGAGGGTGCCGAGCGCGTCGGAGACAATGGTGAGGAAGAAGAGCATGACGATCGTGGCCACAACGCGGGGCATAACCAGCTTCTTGAGTGGGTCAGTGCCCAGAGCGCGCATGGCGTCAATCTGCTCCGTCACCACCATGGAGCCGAGCTCGCTGGCCATCCCGGAGGCATTGCGACCCGAGACCATGAGGCTGGTGAGGACCGGACCCAGCTCCTTGATCATGGCGAGACTGACAAGCTGGCCGGTGAAAGCGGTTGCGCCGAACTGCGCGAGACTGGAGGCTGTATTGAGGGCGAGCACGCCGCCGGTAAAGAAGCCGGTGAGAATGACGATGGGAAGCGAGCCAACGCCTATGAGGTCAGCCTGCGTGATAATATCCGCGCCATAAAACGGGCGGCGGAACAGATTGCCCAGCGCACGCGCCGAGAGCAGCGAATACTGCTGTACTGCGGAGACACCTTTTTTGGCGGCAGCGTCGATCGTGGTCAGGGGCATGGCTTAATCTGCATTTTAGATGCTGGAGCGGTTGTCCAGGCAAATGCGCGACTGGGCAGCTACTCTTTCACGCGTTTCTTGATTTCGACGTTGAGGCGCTTGATCTTCTGGTTGAGCGTGGAGAGCGGGATACGGAATTGCTCAGCGGCATCAGTCTGGTTCCAGTTACAGCGCTCGAGCTTGTCGATGATGATGCGACGCTCGATATCTTCGAGTATGTCGAAGAGGGAGGCGTCAGGGTTGTGCTCAAGCAGGCTGGCGGAGTAGTTGCGTCCCGTGAGATGCCCGGGCAAAAGCTCGGAGCCGATGACCGAGTTTGAAGAGAGGACCACGCCACGCTCAACAGCGTTTTCCAGTTCGCGGACATTGCCGGGCCAGTCGTAATCGACCAGGGCGCGCATGGCATCGGGCGCGAGCGAGCGTGGCGGCACTCCGTTTTCTTCGGCGTAGTACTTGAGGAAGTGTGCGGCGAGCAGCGGAACGTCTTCGCGGCGGCTGCGCAGCGGCGGCAAATCGATGGAGATGACGTTGAGGCGGTAAAAGAGGTCCTCGCGGAATTTGCCTTCGCGGACCGCCTGGCGCAAATCGACGTGGGTGGCGGCGATGATGCGCACGTCCACCTGAAGTTCCTGCACACCTCCGAGCTGCATGAATCGCTTATCCTGCAGCACGCGCAGGATCTTGGCCTGTGTGTCCATGCCCATGTTTCCGATTTCATCGAGGAAGAGGGTACCGCCGTTGGCGACTTCGAAGAGGCCCTTTTTGGAAGCGATGGCAGAAGTGAAGGCCCCCTTGACGTGGCCGAACAGTGTGGATTCGAGCAGGTCAGTGGGCATGGAGCCGGTGTTGACGGCGACGAAGGCCTTGTCTTTCCTCGGCGAGTTGGCATGGAGCGCCTTGGCGATGAGTTCTTTGCCGGTACCGCTCTCGCCCTGGATGAGAACGGTGGAGCGGCTGGGCGCGACCTGGGCGACAAGGTCAAAGATGCGCAGCATGGCGTCGCTCTTACCAATGATGTTGGAGAAGCTGTAGCGCTGCTTGAGCGCGCGCCGGAGGTGGATGTTTTCTTCCTCGGCGTGGTAGCGGCCGATGGCTGAGCGGATATCGGCCAGCAGCTTCTCGTTGTCCCAGGGCTTCTGGACGAAGTTCTGCGCGCCGGAACGGATGGCGTCGACGACGTTATCCACCTTGCCGAAGGCGGTGATCATGATGACGGGAAGCGAAGGATGACGCTCGCGGATCAGCGGCAGGATTTCAAGACCGCTCTTTCCGGGTAGGGCGAGGTCGAGCAGAACGAGGTCATAGGATTGTTCCTCGATTCTGTCGAGGCCATCCTCGCCATTCACGGCAGTTTCGATGCTATAGCCTTCGAGGCCGAGCAGCGTCTCCAGCGACTCGCGAATCGCAGCTTCGTCGTCGATGATCAGTATGCGGTGCTGGTCGGCGGAAGGGGTTGACGGCGGGGGAATGGCGACAGCAGCCTCAGACATGCGCGGGTTTCCTCAACATCGGGAATTCGAGATAAAAGGTTGTTCCGGCACCCATGCTGCTTTCGACGTGAATCTTACCGGCGTGTTCCTGGATGATGCCGTAGGTGACGGCGAGACCAAGACCGGTTCCTCGCCTTTCGCCTTCACGGGGGGCGCTCTTGGTAGTGAAGAAGGGGTCGTAGATGCGTTGCAGGTGCTCGGGCGCGATGCCGGCGCCGGTGTCAGAGATGGCGACGCTGACGTGGCCGTTGACTTCAGTGGCGACCCGCAGGGTGCCTCCATTGCTCATTGCGTCTTTGGCGTTGAGGAAGAGGTTGAGGAAGACCTGCTGGAGCTTGCCGGCATTGCCGAGGATGGGCGGGAGGTCGGGCATGAGCGCCGCGTCCAGCTTGACACGGGAAGTCTTGAACTGATGCTCGATGAGAGTGAGCGTGTCGCGGATGATGGCATTCAAGTCGGTTTCGCGGAACTCGCTGGTGCCGGTGCGGGAGAAGTTGAGCAAACCATTGACAATTTCGGAGGCGCGGAAGGTCTGTTGGGTGATTTTCTCGAGCAGCGGAGAAAGGCGATCATCGCCGCGCAATTGCTTGGTGAGCATTTGCGTGTATGAGGAGATGACGGCGAGCGGCGTATTGACCTCGTGCGCGACTCCGGCGGCGAGCAGGCCTATCGAGGAAAGCTTTTCCGCCTGTGAGAGCTGGGCCTCAAGCTCGGTGCGGTCGGTGATGTCATCGATGAGGAGGATGCGGCCCACTGCCTTGAACTCGCGCGAGACCAGCGGCGCGATCGCAGCGTTGACCGTGCGGGTCTCGCCTGCGCGCGTTTCCAGGCGGAACTTGTAGAGATTGTGCACGCCGGGTTCGCTCTTAACGCGCCGGTATTCATCCATGAGCGACGCGGGGAAGACGTTCGCAAGAGACTGACCGAGCGCTTCGGCGCGCGAGAGTGCGTACATGGCCTCCATCTGCGAGTTCCAGCTTTCGATGCGGTCTTCGAGATCAACGGCGAGGATGCCAACGTTGATGGATTCGACGATGTTCTCATTGAATTCCTTCAGGCGCTCGTACTCGGAAATCTTTTCTGCGAGGCTGGCGTAGAGACGAGCGTTCTGGATGGCGATGCCGATGTAGCTGGCGAGAGATTCGAGAGATTCGACATCTTCACTGGAAAGGAAGTCACCGTCAAGCGTGCGGCCTAGGCCGATGACGGCAATGGCGTGGTCCTGAACGCGGCAGGGCAGGTAATAATTGAGGTCGAGGAGCGAGGCTGCCATGCGCTGCGATGGCGTGAGATGCAACGCCTGCAGCGGGTTCTCGAGGAAGATATGAGAACCGGCGCCGGGCTGATCAAAATCGAGGAAGCCGAGATCGATGTGCGCCGCTTCTCCAAAAACCCCGGAAGGAAGGCCGTGCCCGGCGGCGAGGGTAAAGCTGCCTGGTTTTTCCGCAACGAAAACGGCGACCCGGGTGACCAGCAGGGTGCTCGGCAGGCGCTCAACGATGGAGTTAAGCAGCGTGAGCAGATCGGTTTGCGAGCTCAGTCGGCGGCCGAAGTCGATGAGCGTCTGGCGGTAGTCGTAGCGCTTGCGGTCGAACACGCGATCGACGACCCGGTCCTGGATCATGCGCTTGATGGGGTCGAAGAGCTGGGCGGTGATGATGATAGCCGCGATAAGGCCCCAGGCTCCCGCGCTGGGCAGGCGCTTATGAACCAGTTCTGCGGCCACGGCGACCATGGCGAAGTAGAGTCCGACGAGCGTCGCAGTGGCGAGGGTGTAGGTGACTCCACGCTTGAAGATCAGGTCCGTGTCCATCAGCCGGTAGCGGACAATGGCCCAGGCAAAGGTGAGCGGGAGAAACAGCAGAGCGATTCCGGTTAGCTTAGTAGCGAAATCGGGAATTGCGATATTGGTGAGGAAGGGAAGGGCGGAAAGCAGCGTGAAAGGCGCGATGGCCACGATGGTTCCGCGGGTGAGCCACTTCAATTGCTGGCGGCGCAGCGGCGCGTGCGTATGCCGATAGCTGATCCAGAGTACGACGGCTGCGAGAACATAGAATGCTGCTTCATATCCAGTGAGCATCTGATCGAGGCGGTGACGGAGCACCTCCGTTGCTGACCAATGGACGACAGCGAGGACGTAGAGTCCGACGAAGAAGGCTCCCGGGACATACACCAGCGACATGAGCCAAGGACGCCGGCGGCGGTTCTCATGGGCGAAGGCGAGCCCGAAATGAACGAAGAGCGCCGGCTGGAGACCGGAGGCAACCACGCCGGACCAGAAGATGATCTGGTCAAAAGTGTTGAAGTCGCCTGTGTACTTGAACGAGTACAAGACGAAAGAAGCAAGGCAGAAGATATAAAAGTGCGTGGAGTGCGGAGCAGTCCAGCGCCGGAAAAGAACATAAAGGCCGATACCGAGGTAAACGAGCGCGATGAGCCGAAAACCTTCGTTGAAGTTGCGGCTCTGTGCATCGAGAATGACGGGAATATCGAGCTTTACTCCGTCGCGCTGGATGGTGTAGTCGATGGTGTTGTAGACGCGGGTGGAAAAGATTTGGCGGGAGAGCGAAGCCCAGCGCGCGATAGTAACGCCGTTAGCCCGCAGCAGCAGATCGCCGGCCTTTACGCCGTCGCGCTCGCCGGGGCCTCCCTGGAAGACTCGCTGCGCCACTAGCCCACCGTGGCCCTCGACCCACCACACGCCGTCGGTGGGCGTCTGGAAATTATTTTCCTGGATGAAATTGAAGGTCGCAAAGATCGCCGCAGCCGCCGTGAAAAGGGCAAGGAGAACGACGGTGACGCGAGTTTGGAAGGACCTTTCCATAAAACAGGGGTCGCCTGTGCGGCCCGAGATCGAGCTGACTGCTGAGCACTATTGCAACTCGAATGCCAGCCTCTCAGAATTCTGGAGGTTCGCGCTGAATGAAGTATACCGTTTAGCAACAGCATTCTAGAGAACAAATGGCGGCCTTCAGTCAGAAATTGGAAGCAGGCATATATGAAATTCCGTTGGCTCCTCTGAATAATCATAGGAGCTAAGCTGCCTCTGGAAGAGCCTACGAATGCCCCTCGGGCATCGAGCTTTCAGGCGCCTGGCTGGTTCCGTGCTGCTCGGCTTCATGCTTGTTCGGAGGTCTGGTTGCCCAGAGAATGGCGAAGAGGAAGATCACAACAAAGCTGCTGATCGCGAAAATTGCCACAGTAATTCTCTCCTGTTTCAGGCCGTTCAGACTCAAGCATACCGCAATTGAGCCAAGCTGGCCTATGCTGGTCGCTGGCTGCTTCCGCGTCACGATAGCATTGAGGCATGAGCATCAAGACTTTGAGCAGACGCGAAGTTTACCGCAATCGGTGGCTCCGCGTGCGCGAAGACGAAATTGAGCGAAGCAACGGAAAGAGGGGCATTTACAGCGTGATTGAGAAGGACGATTGCGCCGTGATTCTGCCCATTGAGGGAGAGACGATTTACCTGGTGGAGCAGTTCCGGTACACGATTGGGGAACGTGCGCTGGAGCTTCCGCAGGGCGGCTGGGAGCGCGGGGACATCGATCCTGAAGAGCTGGCTCGGGGGGAACTGCGCGAAGAGACCGGGATGGTTGCGGCGAAGATGACATACCTAGGGACCCTTTGGATTGCGTACGGCTTTGCCAAACAGAAGCAGCATGTATATCTAGCGACGGGGCTGAGCCACGCAGGGACGAACCCCGATCCGGAAGAGCATGATCTGGTTTTGAAGACGGCGACGGTTGCCGAGTTTGAGCAGATGCTGCTGGACGGAACGATCCGGGACGCCTGTACGCTGGGCGCCTGGGGTTTGTATAAGGTCTGGTGGGAACGGCAACCATAGCCATTCCAATTTGCCGGGCAGTTTCATATCGCGGGAGCGAGCAACTTAAGGATCACGAAGAGTGCTACGCCGGCGAAGAAGACCAGGGCCATGCGGATTCCGGGTTCGCGGTTGACCTCGGGCACCAGGTCGGTGGCGGCGACGTAGATGGCGACTCCGGCGGAGAGCGGCAGGCCGGCTTTCACCCATGCCGGAAGGAGGCTGATGACCAGAACTCCGGCGACGGTTGCGAAGGCGAGTACGATCGCGGATATCAGGGCAGTGCGGTGGCTGCGGCCGGAGGCCATCATGACGGAGGCGACGGTGAATCCTTCGGGCATCTTGTGCAGGAAGATGGCGATGAAGATCAGCCATCCCAGCATGTTCGAGAGCACGAAGCCGGAGCCGATGGCGACTCCGTCAAAGAGCGAGTGCGCGGCGAGGCCGGCGAGGACGGAGTTGCCGGTGTGGGAGTGAATGAACTCGTGCGCGTGAGTCTCTTCTCCGAAATGAAAGTGCGGCGTGATGGTGTGCTCGAGGAGATGAATGGCGCAGTAGCCGATGAGTACCAGCACAGGAGACCAGCGCAGTGAAAAATGCAGACTTTCCGGAACCATCTCAAGGAAGGCGACCGCGAGCATGAATCCCGCGCCCAGCGCGACGAAGTAGCGCAAATAGTGTTGCGGCCATTCACGTCGCACAAGAATGATGCCGCCCACCACGTCTGCGAGGGCGGCGACGATTCCGAGGATGAGCGAAAGGATCATGGTTAGCCGCTGTGCCGGATGTGCATCACGTCGCCGTCCTTCACAAGATAGTCCTTGCCTTCGAGGCGCAGGGTGCCCTGCGATTTTGCTGCGGCTTCAGAGCCGGCGGCGAGCAGAGTGTCCCAGTGTATGGTTTCGGCGCGGATGAAGTGTTTTTCGAGGTCGGTGTGGATGGCGCCCGCTGCTTCCTGCGCGCGCGAATTGACGGGAACGGTCCAGGCGCGGCACTCGTCTTCGCCGGCGGTGAAGAAGCTGACGAGGCCGAGCAGCTCGTAGCTTTTGCGGATAAGACGGACCAGGCCGCTCTCTGTGAGTCCATACGACCCGAGGAATTCAGAGGCCTCTTCGTCGTCCATCTCTGCCAGCTCCGCTTCGACCTTGCCGCAGAAGGCGGTCACTCCGGCGTTGGGGCGGGAAGCGAGTTCGGTGAGGTCGTATTTTGCCGTTGCCGCTTCGAGATCGGCGCCGAGCGTGGAGCTTTCGGGCAGGTTCACGGCGTAGAGGATTGGTTTCTGCGAGAGGAACATGAAACCGCGGATGAGTTTCTTCTCTTCCGGAGACATTTCGAGCTCGCGCAGCGGCCTTTCGGCTTCGAGCGCTTCTTTCGAACGGAGCAGCAAAGCCTGCTCTTTTTCAAGATCGGCGGTGCGAGATTTCTTGAGGTCTTTTTCGAGGCGCTCCAATCTTTTTTCTATTTGCGTGAGGTCGGAGACCATGAGATCGAATTCGACGTTTTTGATATCCCGGAGCGGATCGATGGGGCCGACGTGCGGAATGGCGTCGTCTTCAAAGGCGCGCAGTACATGGATGAGCGCGTCCACGTTGCGCAGGTTGGTGAGGAAGGCGGTTTCTTTGAGCGCTTCCTGACCGATGGCGGCGACGTCGGAGTATTCGACGGTGGCATAGGTGGTCTTCTTCGGGTTGTAGAGTGCGGCGAGTTTATCCAGGCGCTGGTCGGGAACCTTGGCAATGCCGAGGTGCGACTCGCGAGGGTTCGAGTAGCCGCGGTCTTCGAGCTTGGCTTTGGTGAGAATGCGGAACAGGGAGGTCTTGCCCACCTGCGGCAGGCCGATGATGCCGGTCTTCATGCTTGTCCTATGTAGAGAGGTTATGGGTGCGGCAAGGCGCACCGAAATTTCATGATACCGGAGGCGGGAAACAACAGGTTCAGCGAGTCAGCACGGCCGGCATTCCAGCAAGCAGTACGCGACGACTGCAATAGCATTTGCTTTGCGCAGCGATTGGTTTTCAATACAGAATTGACGGCAGCCACGCCCCCTGCGGTTCGTTGTACAGGCCAATCGTCATCAGCGTGTTCAGTTGCAGCGAACGCAGCCCGTGCTCGAGGCACCAGCCGAACACCTCGTGATTGCGCACGGGCACCATGATGCCCGTCCCCTCGAAGGTCGGCGCATGCGCCAAAATCGCGATCAGGTCGCGATTATTCTCCGCCACCGTGTGGCCGAAATAGTTCAACCCGGTCGTGTATCCAACCACATTGCCGCGATATTCGGCGATTGTGATTCTGTTCTGCGCGATTGTCGTCCGCAATCTCACCGGCGCGCTCGTGTCCATGCACGCGGAAGCAGAGTGCGTTGCATGCTGCCGCGTCCGCCGGCGCCGCCGGACGGAAGCTGTATCCCGTCATAGCCTTTTGGATCGGCGGCCCCTGCAGGCGCACGACGGTCTCGCGCTCGACGAATCCAAGCTTGGTGTACAACGATAACGAACGCATGTGATAGCCCGCCTGCAGCAACCGGCAGCCGAGGAATCGCTGCTCATTCGATCGGTTGACGACCGCCTCCATGAGCTTGCGCCCCACGCTTGCGTTTTGCACGTTGAGATCGACGGTGATCGGCCCGACGCCGCTGATCGGGCCGCGCTCGTCGAGACAATTGCTGCCCACGATGCGCCCATTCTGCTCGGCGAGCACGCAATAGTACTTCGGGTGCGAGAACATTCCTGCCAGAAGACCGATGACCATTTGCGGGTCCGGCGGCATTTCGCGCGGTGCGTGGTGCTGGTCGGCGACGGCGTTGAATGACTCCAGGCAGATGCGCCCGCAGACATCAGCGTCCTTCGGTTGGGCGCGTCGAATTTGTACAGTGGCAACAGCAGGAACGGACATTTCTCCTCACCCTTCCAACGTCATTCTGATCTCCTCACCCTTCCAACGTCATTCTGACTTTAGCAGCGTTCCCCTTTCTCCTTGGGTGTCGGATCCCTGGGGTGCTGCCCCGCGACAGAAGCGCCCGTCGAGGAAGATGTGCCCGCAAAGCTTGCCATGGTGAGTTCCTTTTTTGCCTATGTAATAGGCAGAATTGAGATTAGGTTGGTGGCCACCTGCAAGTAATAAGAAACAGAGTACTTATGCTATGTGATACAAAGATAAGGACTTACTCGGTGCGCGCTCCGGCAAAATGGAAGGGACGCAGCTTGTGGCTGCGCCCCAGTGAGATTCTTGTGTCTCTATATCCAGTATAGCAGTTCTAGATAATTCAACTGCAAATGGAAGTAATTGAAAAGGGAATGGTTATATCGGGGATGGGATTGACAAGAATTCCTGGACGAAGAACAAAAAAGCGGATCAGGCGATCGGCTGCCTCGGATAGTTGGCGGCGAGGAGAACGACGAGAATGATGCCTGAGAGGAGTACGCCTTCATAGACGTGCATTGAGGTTCCGTGAAGGCGGTTAAAGGCCACTCGGTTGGGGTTGCTGGGGGGAACCAGGTCGATAGCTCCGCCGGCTGCGATGCGATAGCTCTCCATGCGCGGGATGATGGAGAACTGCGAGAAGGCGGTCAGGCCGAGCATGATGAGCGCCATGACCACGGGCGCGACGACCGAGCGCGCGAAGGCACGGGTCCATTGTCCGAGCAGGAGCAGCAGCACGATGAGGAACCCGGAGATGAGGCCTTCATAGTGGAGGATGCGGAGGCATTTGGCGACGATGGTGCCGGCGGCATGCGTGTCCGTGAGCGAACCGAAGGCGGTGGCGGCGACGATGGGGAAGAAGAGTACTCCGCCGAGCCAGAGGACGAGGAAGAAGAGAATGATGGCGCGGATGGCGGTTCGCATGACTGCATTAGGCAATAAGCAACGGGAAATAGGCAACACACACTGGGCGATTAGGGAGTAGTCATCAGGGACTCGTCAACACAGCTGGACGTCCGAGGGCAAGGCGCGCGCAGATACTCAAGTCGCAATGATTGTCACTTCATTGTCACTCGCTTGACAAAGGATTTGCGGCAAGCGTAACAAGGTGAGTTTTAAAAGAGGGCCGTCTTTCTCGAGTCATATCGGATTGGGGCTTAATTCTGAGGAGAGCTGGATGATTCGCAAACCCGTAGTATCGTCCGTTTGTGCCGCGATTGCGCTGTTCGTGTGTGCACCCGTGGTTTTTGGGCAGCAGCATAAAGTGCTGCCAAAGCAGAACGCCTTTCTAAAACCTGCTAAAGACCCGGAAACAGGGCAGTCCAGGGCGTTGGCGGCCGCGCTTAACAGTGGAGTGCTCAAAGTCGATAAGAGCAGCGACGCGGTTCATCTGCCGCTTTTCAATTACACAGTTACCTCCACCCGAGACGGGAAAACATACAGTGGCACGATTGTGGGAGATAGTCCGTTTGACCACCCGTCGGGAAAAACAGAGATTCCCAGCCAGATTGTCCCGGTAATCGTGATTACGCATTCGGTGTTCGCCGGCATAGATGCGAACGGGAATGTGGTTACGGCGCCCGGTACGACGGTGTTCAATCCTTCGGTGAGGGACGACAGCTGCTTGAGCGCTCCGAATGACGTTCCGATCACTCTGGTGCAGAAATCGCCGATATACACCAACGCGGATTTCAACTACGGCGGCACAGACGTGGGAGTTACGCAAGCGACGGATGCTTTTCAAAGGGCGAACTTCTATGACCTTCTCACGCATGGGAATTCCGACTCCGACAATAGCGTGAGTTATCACGTGATTCTGAGTCCGGTGCATACGGTTTCGGCAATCGTGGTCAGCGTTCCGGCGGGGAACGGTGTGGCCTATCCCAGCGCAGCGTTTGGCGGATGCCCGACGGGGAAGGTTGCAATCGTGGACAACAACGTTTACGCACCGGCCCTATTCAATGCCATTCCGGGCGGGTTGGACGCGCGGGGGGTGAATCCCTCAACGTTCCCGATGTTTGTCGAGCACAACGTGGTGGAATGCGAATCGCTTGCAGCGGGAGAGAACTGCGGCACGCTAAATGCGCACAGCGTGTGCTGCATTCTCGGCTTCCACATCCACAACGGTCAACAGACGCTGGCAACGGCGGATTTTGACACAAGCGATATATTCGCCAGTCCAGTGCCGGATGTTTCCGACATGTCCCATGAGGTAGGGGAGTGGATGAACAATCCGCTGAATAGCAATAGCACGCCGGCGTGGGGCCATATCGGGCAGGTACCGGGGTGCCAAGGAAACCTGGAGGTAGGCGATCCGTTGAGCGGTACGCTGGCACCGCCAATTTTCAATCCGCAGAACGGATTCACCTACCACCTGCAGGAAATGGCATTCTTCTCGTGGTTCTATGGAGCGCCGTCGGTAGGTATCCACGGATGGTTCTCAAACAACGATACGTTTACGCACGATGCCGGACCGGTTTGCACAAACACGCCCTGAGCGCAAGCTTGGAGAATGCGTGGCAGCATCTTGAATTGAACGAATGGCTACGGGTCGTCTTTCTGGCGGCCTGTAGCTTTTTGCGTCGGAACCTATTTTATGGGCATGCAGAAGCAGAGGTTATTGCCGTCGGGATCGGTCACGGCAAATTCACGCAGTCCCCAAGTCTGATTGACGGGCGCAGTGTGGATTGAAGACTCTGGACGACGCGTCGTGTCGAGCCCGCGGCTGCGAAAGGTCGCATAACGCTCGTCAACATCGCTTACAAACATGCGGTTGACGGAACCGAAGACTCCGTCTCCCGCGTGACGCGAGAGCTGCAACTCGGCTCCGTCGCGAATCAGGTCAATGACTCCGTTGGCCATCTCGCGATCTTCATATCCGGGCCACTTGCGCTCGAAGTCGAGAATTTTCGTGTAGAAGTGTACGGACTTGTCTAAGTCGCCGGACTTGATCACAGGAACAATCTTCATGACATTCTCCCGGTTAGGATACGTGGTTGACAGGTACGCGACCAGATGGGTTCTATGGAGCCAGCAATGGAGCGGTCTGCGGTGTCCGCGAAATCAGAGTCAGGATGGGCTGAAGCTCTTCAGCGCAGAAGACCCGGACGGCTACACGACCGTTTTTCAGAAAGCGCGTTAGCAGAGCGGCGCGGATTTGGACACTTCCAGTCCGCTTTTTCCAAGCATTCTCGATTTCATACTTCCTACTCTTCTCCGACGGTGAGTTGGTTAACTATGCTTCGAAGGAGAGAAGCAATCACCGCTATGTTTGCCTGTGAGGTGGCTGCGTTCAGTACGCCCGGTTATCTGTCCTGGACGCCGGAGATGCTAGTGCGTCCGATGAGGCGCTCGATGCGTTTGGGGATGGGCGGGTGCGTGGAGAAGAGTCCGGCGAGATCGCGCGTGCTGATCATGGGAGCGACGATGAAGAGGTGCGCGGTGCTGGGCGAGGCGGGCAGGGGCAGGCGTTTGGAGTAGGCGTCGAGCTTTTCAAGCGCGCTGGCGAGAGCGTAGGGATTGCCCGTGATATGCGCCCCGGTGGCGTCGGCCTCGTATTCACGCGAGCGAGAGACGGCGAGCTGGATGAGCATGGCGGCGATAGGAGCGAGGATGAGCATGAAGAGAGCGCCGAGTCCGCCTCCGCGGCGATCGCGGCTGCCCCCGCCATAGCCGGTGAAGAGGGAGGCCCACCAAGCCTCGCGGGCGATGAGGGTGATGGCTCCGGCGAGCGTGGCGGCGACGGAGCTGGTGAGGATGTCGCGGTTCTTGACGTGGCCGAGCTCATGGGCGAGGACACCTTCGAGTTCTTCGTCATTGAGAAGGTTGAGGATGCCATGGGTGACGGCGACGGAGGCATGTTGCGGGTTGCGCCCGGTGGCGAAGGCGTTGGGCGAGTCGGTGGGGATGACGTAGATCTTGGGCATGGGCAGCCCCATACGCTGGGTCATGCGTTCAACGACGGCGTAGGCGCGGGGCAGCTCTTCGCGTGTGACGGGCCGAGCGCGATACATCTTGAGAGCGAGCTTGTCGGAGAAGAAGTAGCTGAAGAAGTTCATTCCCGCAGCAATGATGAAGGCGAGGACCATGCCGTTGCGGCCGCCAAAGTATTCTCCTGCAAGGACGAGGAGCAGGGTGAGTCCGGTGAGGAGAAACGTGGTCTTGAGGGTGTTCATTGGATGGCGGCCTTTCGCGATGCTGTCTTTATATATTGTATTGACGTTGAGGGGCGGTATCGGATTCAGAATCGGGAATGGTTGATGCGAGGCGGATCTCAAGTGATTTACAGCCCTGGATGGCGATAACACCCAAAAGTCTATTAATTTCTGTATTTATTGGTTATGCCTTATGGGGCTAACTTTGGAAAAGATGGGACGAACGGTGGTGAAAATTTGACCGTTTGCGTTTTATGAAGTGTGACCGATTCCGGACACATTATATTAATTTCAGTATTTGTCGTTCACCTTCTTGTATCTTTGGAGCTGGTGGAGGGCGCAACCGATAGCCCGCGGAGGCGTTTCCATTGGCGAGTTAAACCAAAGTGTAGCAATCAGTTCCATTTTTGTTTGACTTTTTTCGATAAATGGGTATGGGAATTGCAACGCCGACTCTACATGAAAAATGTTCACCCGCATCGTTCTGGATTTGCAACCGTAAAGTTCTTCCTCGGCCTGAGTCTGGCAGTGCTGTGCGCTCTCCTGCTGCCTGGGAATCTCAAGGCGCAATCGATCGTCTCCGGCGACATCGCCGGCACGGTGACTGACCCGACTGGCGCGGCGGTTCCGAACGCGAGCGTCACGGTGACCAGCGAATCTACCGGCCAGGTGAAGAAGGTCACGAGCGGGTCTAGCGGCGAGTTTCGCGTGCCACTGCTTTCGCCGGGCGGTTATAGGATTGACGCCTCCGCGGCGGGCTTCCAGACTTCGAGCACGACCAGCACCGTGCAGACAGGCCGTATCAGTACGGTGAATGTAAGCTTGAGCGTCGGCCAAAGCGCGACTACGGTGCAGGTAACTGCGGCCGCTCCTCTGCTGCATACCGAAGATGCGCAGATCTCGACATCTTTCAGCCTCCAGCAAATTCAGAACCTGCCGAACCCGGGTAATGACCTTACCTTTGTGGCGCAGACCGCTCCTGGCGCAGTGATGAACACGCAGGGCGGATACGGAAACTTTTCAACGAACGGGCTTCCGGGCACCTCAAACACCTTCACCATGAATGGTGGATACGAGGGCGACCCCTATCTAAACTTGAACAACTCGGGTGCGACCAATCTGCTGCTGGGCAACAACGACGTCGATTCCGTGACCGTTACCACGAATGCCTATGATTCGGCCTTTGGTGGTTTGGGCGGCGCGCAGGTGAACGAGATGTCGCGCTCCGGCGCCAATGCCTTCCACGGCAACGCGATCTACTGGTGGAACGGCAGGGCGATGAACGCGAACAGCTTCTTCAACAAACAATTCGGTTCGCCAAGGGGCTTTGACAATGCGAACCAGTGGGCAGCGGCGGTGGGCGGCCCGATCAGGCGGGACAAGGCGTTCTTCTTTGTGGATTATGAAGGAACGCGAGTGATCATCCCTGAGCGCAATCCGGTATTTGCTCCCAGCCCGGCGTGGCAGGCGGTCATATTGGGACCGGCCACCACTGACCCCGTCTACGCTCCCTACGGCAACCTGGCCGCGAACGGACTATCGGCCGAGGCGCCTCTCTATCAGAACATCTTCAACTATTACAATAATGCGCCGAATTTCGCCGCCGGTTCCCAGGATCCGGCCGATCCGGACAGCTGGATCTTCAATGGCCAAGGCACGAACTTCGCGCGTGAGTGGCTAATTACCGGCCGCACCGACTTCAACCTGACCTCAGCCGACCAGTTGTTCGTTCACTTCAAGGTGGACAAGGGCGTTCAGCCGACGGAGACAAGCTTCCTCAATCCGATCTTCGATGCACAGAGTCCTCAGCCGTCCTACGAAGGACAATTGGGTGAAACCCACACGTTCTCCCCGTCGTTGACCAACCAGTTCCTGTTTTCGGCCACCTACTATCGCGCTATCTTTACCAACACGAACGGAACCAAGTTGGCTTCCACGATCCCGTTCGTACTCATTCCCGAGGGATTCGCGGCTGGCGGGGATTGGGACCTTACGGGCAACTCCTCGGATTGGATCGGCGCCGCCGATTACGCCTTCCCTCAAGGCCGCAATGTCACGGGCTATCAGTTCGGTGATGACTTCAGCTTGACTCGGGGGAACCATACCATCAAGGTCGGCTGGACCATGCGGCGCGATGATATCACGGACTACTCGTCAAGTGAGCACAACATCAATTTCGGGGGTGGCGAGTCATTCATCCTCGATCAAGGCATGTTCGCTGGCGGCTTTCAGGACGAATGGCGCGAGTGGTTCCCGCAGCGCCTTTCACAACCGGTTGCCCTGTATGTGATGGGCGGATATGCCCAGGACCAGTGGAAGGTCCGGCCCAATTTCACGTTGACGGCGGGGCTGCGCCTCGAGCACAACTCCAATCCGCTGTGTCTGACAAATTGTGTCTCCCGGCTTTCCGACAACTTCATTAACTTGCCGACGGATCCGACCACGCCTTATAACCAGCTGATCTCTTCCGGGCAGCGCCAAGCATTCCACAAGGACCAGCCAATCGCCTACGAGCCGCGCGTTGGCTTCTCTTACCAGCCTACGTCCAAAACCACGGTTCGGGGCGGTTTTGGCATGTTCGCCGATTACTTCCCGGCGCAGATCATGGGAAGCCTGATGTCCAATGCACCGAACGTGACTGACTTCCGTATTTTTGGGGTGAATCTGGGTGGACCGACCTTCCTACCGATTGATCCGAGCCAACAGGGAAGCGGCCACGCATTGGCAACCCTCTCCAATGACATTTTCCAGCAACAATTCGCCAACGGCGGAAGCTACAGCACCATCCGCGCGGCGGTGCTGGGGCAGGGAGGAAATTTCTCCTCTCCCTCGTTTACCTCAGTGCAACAAAAAATTCACCTGCCGACCTATGAGGAATGGAGCCTTGCTGTAGAGCGCGAGGTTACTAGAAACACTGTGATCTCACTCCAGTATGTCGGAAATCGTGGCTACCATGAACCGGTGGCGAACACGCCGAACGCGTTCACGCAGGCAAGCGTGCCCGACCCGGCCAACGGTGTGTTGAGTGCCAATGCCACTTTGCCTACAGCGAAGCCGAACCCGTCATTCGCCTCGGTCACTGAGTATTATAGCGGCGCCGTCTCCAACTTCAACGGTCTGATTGCTACTGCCACCAGCCGGATGAAGTGGCTCTCATTGCAGTTCAATTATGCCTATGGGCACGCACTGGATGAGATCTCGAACGGCGGTTTCGATGCCTTCGGCGTGAACCCGGTCGGTCAGATCAACCCCAATAACCTCGCGCAGAACTACGGAAACGCGGATTACGATACTCGCCATTACATCAGCGCCAATTACGTGATCAACGTTCCCTACTGGGGCGGCCCTCATGCAATTACGGACAATTGGCAGATCGCCGGCACCGTGTTCCATAACTCCGGATATCCTTTCTCGGTGTTCGACGCCTCAGGAAATATCGTCGACGGCAACGCCGCACTGGCAATGCAGCTTGACAACAACTTCAACCATCATTGCGGCGGAGATTCGCATACGATCACTCCTTGCGATTTCGCTTCGCACTTCGCCCCGTCCACCGATTACGGCCAGCAGCGGCGCAATCAGCTGTACGGGCCAAACTACACTGATTCCGATCTCGATCTCTCCAAGGGTTTCAAGATGCCCCATTGGGAATCCTCGGAACTCAAGCTGGGAGCGCAGTTCTACAACGTGTTCAACCACCCGAACTTCCAGATTCCGCTGGCTGACGTGAACGACGGCAGCTCTGACGGTCTCATCTACACAAACGCGAACACTCCTACTTCGATTCTGGGAGCTTTCCTGGGCGGTGACGCCTCGCCTCGCCTCATCCAATTGAAGGCCAGCTTCAACTTCTAGCGAGGGCATCAGCAACAAAAGGGGGCGGCTTCGGCCGTCCCTTTCTGTTTGGTTACCTTTGGGGGAACAGATGTACCTGATTTCCTCTGTGTCTACTTGCATTCGAGAGTTGGATCGATTAGAACCATGCAGAGCCAACGTTTCTTAATGGCGCGGCATCTCTTAGAACCAAGCACTAAAACGATTGAATGCGAATGACAGCGGAAATCCTTCTTGTCGACGATAATGCCGTGCAAGCGACCACCCGCAGGAGCATTCTCCTGCGCACGGGTCATACGGTGGCGCTCGCAAACGGGGCGACACAGGCGCTGGCGCTGCTCGATGATGCTGCTTTGCGGAAGTCGCTTGGATTGGTGATTACCGATCACTGCATGCCAGGCATGAACGGGCCTGAGTTTGTGGCCCGCTTACGGCAACTGCTTCCATCGGTTCCGGTGGTGGTTCTGAGCGGATACCCGGACGTTGATTCCGAATACGATGGTATGAACGTGGTGTTCCGGATGAAGCCGGTCGCTCCCGACCAGTTGATCTCGCTGGCCGAATCGCTGCTCGATCCGCCGCTTACCCGCACCGCCTAAATTTTTCCCGGTACATAATGCGATGACCCTACGGGTGGCGATGGCCTTTGTTCTGGTCGTCCTTGTACCGATATCGGACATCTTGGTTACGCGCTGGCTGAAGCGGTCGGCGCATCCCGCAAAGAAATCAGGATGTACGCCTTAACCTCGCTTTTGCTCTGGCTGCTTTCCGCGATCGTGTGGAAGGCCGATGTTCCGGGGCTTCTTTACAAAACTGGCGCGGAAGACAAGCTGAGTTGGCTGAGCGGAAATCCGTTGGTCTATGGCATTGCGTTCGGCCTTATGGCAGGATTGCTGTTTCAGCCTTTGGCCGTAAAGTTCAATCCGAGGCTTATGGCCACGGTCAAGCGGCAGATGAAGAAGCTGGATTTCTTCCTGCCCTTTACTCCGACCGAACGGATCTGGTTTGGGGTGGTGAGCGTGTCGGCGGGCGTCTGTGAAGAGACGCTGTATCGCGGTTTTCTATATCACTTCTTCCGGAACATCACACAGTGGGATGTGATCGCGGCGCTGGCAGCGTCGGCGATTGTGTTTGGGCTGGCGCATGGATACCAGGGCATCGTGGGCATCTGTGTTACCGGCGTGTTGGGAGCCGCCCTGACGCTGATCTACCTGGGGACCGGGTCTTTGCTTGTGCCTATGATCATCCATGCCGCGCTGGATTTGCGAATCTTGCTTTTTCCGAAGCCGGACGATGATCTAGAGCGGCTGCCGCAGCCTGCCGTGTGATTGCCGCATTGCGGCGCGGTCTGCGACAATAGATTCGTCCCCTGATGCCCACATTCGGCAGTTTCGCTCTCCTGCTCGCGCTCGCGCTCAGTGCCTATACGCTGTTGGCGGGGGGCGTGGCGCTACGCCAGATTGCGACCGGATCGCGCAGCCGTATCGCTCCGGAGCGATTGGCGGAGACGGCGCGCCGAGCGGGCATCGGCACGTTTGTGGCGACAACGGCCGCGGCTTTTGCGCTGGTGTGGTGCGCCTTCGCGAATGATTATTCGGTGTCGTACATTCTGCACCATTCCAATCGCGCGCTTCCTGGGCCTTACAAGTTTGCTGCGCTGTGGTCAGGGCAGGAGGGTTCGCTGCTGCTGTGGGCGTGGCTGCTGGCGACGTACGGGTTTGTGCTGCGGATGCGGCATAAGGTGGACGTAAAGCTGACGGCGTATGCTTCGACCATTCTGGCGGGCGTGCAGCTGTTTTTTCTGCTGCTGCTGAACTTTGCGGCGATGCCGTTTTCCCTGGTGAGCGGGCCGATTCCGGCGGACGGGTTTGGGCTGAATCCGCTGTTGCAGTATCCGGAGATGGTGATTCATCCTCCGATGCTGTACCTGGGGTATGTGGGCTTCGCGGTGCCCTTTGCGTTTGCGCTGGGCGCGCTGATGATGCGGTATCCGGGCGAGAAATGGATCCACATTACGCGCCGCTGGACGATGGTGACGTGGCTCTTCCTGACCTGTGGAATTTTTCTTGGCGCGCACTGGGCCTATGCCGTGCTTGGTTGGGGCGGCTACTGGGGTTGGGACCCGGTGGAGAACGCTTCCCTGATGCCGTGGCTGACGGGCACGGCGTTTCTGCATTCGGTGATGATGCAGGAGAAGCGCGGCATGATGAAGAGCTGGAATGTGTGGCTGATCTTCTCGACGTTCATGCTGGCGATTCTGGGAACGCTGCTCACTCGGTCGGGGCTGGTGAGCTCGGTGCATGCGTTCGCGCAGTCTCCGATCGGGACGTGGTTTTGGATATTCCTGATCGTGGTGATGTCGGTGTGCCTGTTTACCTTCATTCTGCAGCGCGATCATTTGAAGGCAGACAACAAGATTGAGTCGCTGGTTTCGCGCGAATCGAGCTTCCTGTTCAACAATCTGGTGCTGCTGGCTGCGTGCTTTACGGTTTTATGGGGAACGCTGTTTCCCATTTTGTCGGAATATGTAGTGGGCAACAAGGTGACGGTGAGCGCGCCGTTTTACAACCGCGTGGCAGTGCCGATTGGGCTGTTTTTGCTGTTTCTTACCGCGATTGGGCCACTGCTGGCGTGGCGCAGCTCGTCATTCCGGAGCATCCGCAAGAATTTTGTGCTGCCAGTGATTGCCGCGGTGGTTATGGGAATTGTGGTGATCGTTTGCGGCGTGCATCCGTGGACGATCTTTACGACCAATCAACAGGGCGAGTTCTATTCGTTTATCGCGTTTTCGCTGGCGGCGCTGGTAGTGACGGCGATTGGCTCGGAGTTCCTGCGCGGCGCGGCGGTGATCTCGCGTAATACGGGGAAGAATCTTCTGGCGGCGATGATACAACTGACGCGCCGCAACACGCGGCGGTATGGCGGGTACATCGTCCATTTCGGCGTAGTGGTGATTTTTATCGGCATCGCCGGGCAGGCGTTTAACCAGAGCCGGGAGCAGGAGCTGGCGCTGCACCAGAGCATGAGCGTGGGGCCGTACCGCGTGGAGTGCGAAGGGTATTCGGAGGACACCAATCCCAACTATGACAGCGAGTACGCGCTGCTGAATGTGTATCGCGACGGCAAGCTGGTGACGAAGATGGCGCCGGAGAAGCGGTTCTACAGCGCAAGCCAGCAGCCCCAGACGATGGTGTCAAACCATTCGACGCTGGCGTGGGACCTTTACGTGATTTATGCGGGGAAGAATCCGGACAGTGGACAGCCGATTATCCGGGCGTTCTTGAATCCGCTGGTGGCGTGGATCTGGATTGGCGTGGCGATTATTGTCTTCGGCACGGCGGTGGCGTTGGTGCCGAATATGTCCGCCGCGCTGGCGGCGAGCCGCGTGCGGGTGGCGGCGAATCCTGAAGCTGTGACAGCGCAGGGCGGCGACTGATGCGGGCGTTTTCGCGTGCCAGCCGGATTGCAGTGTCGTCTGTCGCGGTGTGCCTGATGGCGATTCTGGCGATGGGCTCGTCGTACAGTGCCGCACGCTACAGCGATCTCGGACACAAGATGATCTGCATGTGTGGCTGCAATTACATTCTGCTGGAATGCAACCATGTGAATTGCCCGAGTTCGGGGCCGATGGTGGCCGAGTTGCGGGGTGACCTGAACCAGGGAATGGGCGACTATGCCATTCTGCATGCGTTCGAGGACAAGTACGGCGCTACGGTGCTGGCCGCGCCGATGTTTACCCGGTTCAACATGATTGCTTGGATTCTGCCGCCTCTGTTGCTGCTGCTGGGCATTGCGGGCACGTTTGTGCTGGTCAGGCGCTGGCGAAGGCGCGCGGCGGCGATGCCGCCGATTGAGCATAGCGTTGGGTTTCACGCGATGCGGGAAAAGATTCGCAGGGAGACGCAACTGTGACGGCGATTGTCTGCGGCGTGCTGCTGGTGGGAATTTTGCTTTACGTGTTTTATCCGGAGCGCCACGTTGAGGCGCAGCGGCAGAAGACGCGGCTGGAATATCTTCGCGAGCGGAAAGATGTTTTGTACGATAATCTGCGCGATCTTAATTTTGAATACCGGTCGGGAAAATTTGTCGAGGAAGATTACCACGCCCAGCAGGGCGTCCTCGAAGACGAAGCCGCCGGAGTGATGGCGGAGATCGAGTTGCTAGAGAACTGGCCGTCCAGGCAGGCCGCCCTAGGCGAGTTTCGTCGCGCTCCCGCTGGTCGCGATGGGCAGTGAGAGGTGACACAAGGAAAGCAATGAAACAAATTTGGGCTGACAGCGCCATGTTGGCGTTGGTAATGGTATCGCTAGCGGCGCAGGCTGCCACTGTGACCGGGACGGTTACGAACAAGACCACCAACAAGCCCGATGCGGGCGACGCCGTGGTGCTGATTGCGTTCGGTCAAGGCATGCAGGAGGCGGCGCGGACAAAGACGGACGCGCGCGGGCACTTCTCGATCGATGTGCCGGACAGCGCCATGCACCTGATCCGGGTGGACCACCAGAAGGCGGCGTATTTTGAGCCTCTACCGCCGGGGACGACCCATGTAGACGTGACCGTGTATGACGTTGGGGCGAAGGTGGAAGGGGTATCGACCGAGGCGGATGTGATGCGGATTGAGGCGGGACCGCAAGGCCTTCATGTGATCCAGAATTATTTTGTGAAGAATGCGTCACAGCCGCCGCGGACGCAGTTCAGCACGCAGGCTTACGAAATTTATCTGCCGCCGGAGGCGAAGATTGAAGCGGCGGCAGCCGCGGGTCCGGAGGGCATGCCGGTTGCGTCGTCGCCGATGCCGCAGGGCGACAAGGGGCACTTTGCGTTCGTGTTTCCGGTGCGTCCTGGAGAGACGCGCTTCCAGTTGAGCTACACGCTGCCTTACAGCGGAAGTTACAAATTTACGCCGCGCTTGGCGCTGCCGGCGGCGAACGTTGCCATTATGTTGCCGAAGAGCATGAGCTTCGAGGGCGGCGCGGAGTTCCAGTCGGCTGACGTGGAGGCCAGCGCGCAGACTTTCCTTGCGAAGAATGTACAGCCATCACAGTCGCTGGAGTTTACTGTTTCGGGCACGGGGGTGATGCCGCGCGACTCGGAACAGGGTGGGCAAGGCCAAGCGGGATCGACGGACGGCGGACAGGGCGCGACCGCGGCTAACGATAGTCGTCCAGGCGGGGGACTAGGCAATCCCATTGACACGCCCGATCCGCTGCAGAAGTACAAGTGGTGGATCCTGAGCGGGCTTGCGCTGCTGCTGGTGATTGCCGCCGCATTCTTTTTGCGCGCGAGGCCGGCGGAGGCGGTGGCTCCGGGGCTGGGGCCGTCGCCACTGGTTCCTACGCCGATGCCGCCGGAGTCCGGCGGGGATGGGCGCGGATCGCTGCTGGCAGCGCTGAAGGACGAGTTATTTATGCTGGAGACAGATCGGCTGGCAGGGAAGTTGTCGGAGCCGGAATACGCGGAGCACAAGGCGGCGCTGGAGCAGGTATTGAGGCGGGCGCTGGCGAGGCAGAACGGTTAACTGCTGAAGCGGGTGGCGCTCCGATCTTCACTTTTGTGGTAGAAGCAGGAACTCTGTCAGATGGCACTTGTGGTCTCCCAGCTTGCCGACAAACGCGTGTTCAAGAATGTGACAGCCGGGTTTTTCAATCTTTTCCCGCCGCTTAGTTCCTGACTTGGTTCCCCATTACTTTAGCGCTGCGATGCACAGGGTTTGGCACGCTATAGTCGCGTCATGGCGACCTTTACGACCTGGGCTGGGCGTGGTCAAGACTGATTTCTCCAGAGGCCGCGGCGGAATGCTTGTCGACGACGAGCCTGGGCTTCTGCGTGCCGCTTCTCCTGCCCGTTCGCGCGTGGAGAAAGAGTTCCTTCCTAATGGCTTCGGCGAAAGATTTCCGGGCAGGCGTGCCAGCGAGGAAGGCACCGATGTGCGCGTGCGGCGCCGCGCCCCGGTTCGCAAGGGAGTTCTGCCTTTATGGATGAAGACGCGTTGGGGTCGCATTGCGATACTCGCGATAACCCTGGTGGCGATTGCCGCGGGTGTTACTGCAGCCATGGCCGTGCGGAGTTATTTTGAGCACGACTGGCGCTTTCGCATCGATTCTTCGGATTATATCCAGACGATGGGCAACAGCCAGTTGACGCGCGACGATCTGCTTTCGGTTTTCGGGTCGGACATCGGACGCAACATTTTCTATATTCCACTGGCCGAGCGGCGCGTCGAGCTTGAACAGATTCCGTGGGTGGAACACGCGACGGTGATGCGCATTCTGCCGAACCAACTGCGCATATCGATCCGCGAGCGGACGCCGGAAGCGTTTGTTCGCATCGGGGACCGGATCAAACTAGTGGATGGCGCGGGCGTGATTCTGGCCATGCCTCCGGCGACGATGGCGGCGCGGCACTTTTCCTTTCCTGTGGTGACAGGGATCAGGCCGGCTGACGCACTGCCGGTGCGGGCGGCACGGATGCAGATTTACGAGAGGTTTGTTTCCGCGCTCGACGCCAGCGGGGAGCACCTTTCTTCGAAGCTGAGTGAAGTCGACCTTTCAGACCCGGAAGACGTGCGGGTAACAGTGCCGGCGAAATCGAGCGATCTGCTGCTGCATTTTGGCGACACGAATTTTTTGGCGCGGTATCGCATTTACGAGCGACACCTTAATGAATGGGAGCAGCAGTATCCGCAGCTTGCGTCGGCCGATTTGCGGTATGAGAACGAAGTGGTGTTGAAGATGGCATCCGAGGGATCGCCGGCGACAGCTTCGGCGACATATTCGGCCACGCCGCCTGCGGGGACTTCCAGTCACGCTGCGGTAAAGGCGCATAGGGTTGCGACTCATTCGGCGACGGTCTCATCTGCGCACGCAGCGAAAAAGATCGTAGCGGGAAAACGCGATCACGGCAGAAAAAAACAGGCTGGAAGGAAGAGAAGATGAGCCAGCAGGCGGAAAATCTGATTGCCGTGCTCGATGTTGGCAGCTCAAAGACGCGGGTGCTGGTGGCGGAGCTAAACGACGGCGCGCTGCGCTATCGCGGCCACGGAATTGTGGACGCGGGCGGGATGCGCAAGGGGCTGATCGCGGAGCTGACTCCGGCGGTGAATTCGATCGACAAGGCAGCGACACTGGCTGAGGAGCGGGCTAATGCAGTGATTGAGCGATGCGTGATAGCGGTGGGGGGCTCGCACATGAAGGGCGTAAACAGCCGCGGGGGCATAAGCCTGGGAGCGCGGATGCGCGAGATAACCCGCGAGGACGTGCGCGCGGCGGTTGACCGGGCGCGCTCGATTGCGCTGCCAAACGATCGCGAAGTGATGCACCTGCTGCCGCAGCAGTTCGTGCTCGATGACCAGCCGGGGATTCACGATCCGGTGGGCATGGTGGGTAGCCGGCTTGAGGTGAACCTGCACATCGCGACGTGTTCGGCGAGCGCCATCCAGAGCATTGTGACGTGCGCGAACAAGGCCGGCCTGGAAGTGACCGAATCGGTATTCGAGGCGATTGGCGCGGCGGAGTCTACGATCTCGGCCGATGAGCGCGAGCTGGGCGTGTGCCTGATCGATATAGGCGCGAGCTCCACGGAGTTGATCGTATTTTTCGAGGGATCGGTGGCGCATACGTCAGTGATTCCGATTGGCGGCGACCATTTTACGAATGACCTTGCGGTAGGTCTGCATGTTACGCCTCCCGAAGGCGAGTGGATCAAGTGCGAATACGGCAACGCGGTGGTGACGTCGGTCTCGCAGGTGAGCGAGATTGAGCTGCGCGGGATGCCGGGGTTTGAGCCCCGCCTGGTGGGGCAGCGGCTGGTGAGCGAGATTCTGGAGCCGCGCGCACGCGAGCTCTTCCACATGCTGCGGGATAATCTGCGGCAGGGTGGGGTGCTGGAGGCGCTGGGCGCGGGCTGCGTGCTGACCGGCGGCGGAGCGCGCCTGACCGGGTTGCTGGACGTGGCCGAGAGCCTGCTGCGCGTGCCTGCCCGCATTGGCACTCCGGTGCCGCTGTCGCGAATGCCTGAAGAACTGGCGCAGCCCGAGTGCGCCGCGTTGATCGGAACCTTGCTTTATACCCACCGCACCAGCGTGATTCGTGCGGCGGAAGACCATAGCCTGCGCGCCAAACTGCGCGCCATTTTTGCCGGAAGTTTATAAGGAGTGAAGCCGATGTCCAAGTTAGACGAAATGCGCATTCAATATCAGGACGAGGTCCCTCGCGGAGCTCGCATCAAGGTGATCGGCGTCGGCGGCGGAGGCGGCAATGCGGTGAACCGCATGATCTCGGCGCGGTTGGAGGGCGTGGAATTCATCACTGCGAACACCGACCGGCAAGCGCTGCAATTATCGCAGGCGCCGGTAAAGCTGCAACTGGGCACGCGGCTGACGGCGGGCCTGGGAGCGGGGGCGAACCCTGACGTGGGGCGCAAGGCGGCGCTGGAAGATTCGGAAAAGATCATTGAGGCATTGGAAGGCGCGGACATGGTGTTTGTGACGGCTGGCCTGGGCGGCGGCACGGGCACAGGGGCGGCGCCGGTGATCGCCTCGCTTGCCAGCGAAATGGGCGCGCTTACCGTTGCGGTGGTTACCCGGCCTTTCAGCTTTGAGGGCAAACGGCGGATGGCGCAGGCGGAGCGCGGCATGGAAGAGCTGCTGGAAAGCGTTGACACGATGATTGTGATCCCCAACGAGAAGCTGCTGGCGGTGGCTAAAGACGCCGGATTCTTCGAGTCCTTCCGAATTGCCGACGACGTGCTGCGGCAGGGCGTGCAGGGGATTTCGGACATTATTACGATCTCCGGCATCATCAACCGCGATTTCGCCGATGTTAAGACCACGATGGCGGGAATGGGCTATGCGGTAATGGGGACGGCGGTGCGCTCGGGCGAGAATCGCGCAGTGGAGGCAGCGCAGGCGGCGATGGCATCCCCACTGCTTGAGTCGGGCGCGATTGACGGGGCGCGCGGCATCCTGATCAACATCAGCGGGCCGAGCTCGCTAAAGCTGAGCGAGGTGAACGCGGCCTCTACACTGATTCAGAATTCGGCGCATGAGGATGCGAACATCATCTTTGGCGCGGTGCTGGACGAGACCATGGGCGAAGAGGTGAAAATCACGGTGATTGCGACCGGGTTCCGCAAGGAAATGGCGGAGCGACGCGATCGCATGCTGAATTCGGCGCTGCGGGATACTCCACATATGGAAATGAGCGCGCGGCCTGTGACTCCGAAGTTCGCGAGCGAAGATGAGGACGATGAAGAGCCGGCTTTCGTGGGGGCGGCGCGGCGGGAGGTTGGGATTGGCTCGGCGATTGCTGTAGAGCAGGACAAGGCTGAGGGTGTCGAACCCGCTGTTGGCGTTGCAGATAACCCCCAAGGGGGTGTGATTTTTGCTGCTGGGCGCGAGGAGGAACAGGGTGAGAACCTTGATATCCCAGCCTTTATGCGCCGGGGCGGGCTATAAGAAAGCGGTAGATGTTGCAGGTTATGTAACTAAAGTTCACGGTATGATGAAAAAGAACTGGATTTCAGGCAACGCAAACTGCTTGAATTGCATTCTGGAAGAACCTAGCACGATCTGATGTGTGGGGATGTGCGGGGCTGAAGCGTTGTTTTCCGGAATGGGGAGAATTCCCATATCGGGAACAAGACCTTAATTGAGAACGAATTAACGGCATTTCAGGCTATTTCTGTGGGTAAGATCGAGCAGAGTTTGTCTGGCCCTTGGGTCCAATCGATGAGACGGATTTTCTATTTCGTAATTGTGGTGCTGCTGGCTCTACCGCTATCGCTTCCCGCTCTGGGAAGCACCACGACGACTACGACGCACCGCCATGTGCGGCATCGCGGCCGCGTGCATGAATCGGCGACAGCCCGCAGGCACATTCATCGGTTGCAACATCCGCAGCGCGTGGATTATTCGCGTCATGGCTACCGGTCAGCGCATTTGCGGCGGGCGAGCCTGCGTTACCGCCGTCACCGGCGCAGTTATGAGCACTTTTACGCTAGCTCTTTCACAGAGGCAAGCGAACTGACCCAGGGGGACATTACAACAGGCGAGGACCCTGCGGTGCGCCAGGCTGCCATTGATGCGCTTGGCGATATGAACGGGACGGTGGTTGCGATCGATCCCAGCAATGGGCGGATTCTGGCGATGGTGAACCAGAAGCTGGCGCTCTCAAGCGGTGCGGAGCCCTGCTCGACGATCAAGATTTCAGTGGCATTGGCCGCGCTCGAAGAGGGATTGATCACCAAAGACACGCCAGTGAACCTCGGCGGCAGATATCGCGTTAACCTGACTGAGGCGCTTGCGCACTCGGTAAATCCTTATTTCGAAGTGCTGGGCCGGCAGCTCGGGTTTGATCGCGTCCGTCATTATGCGAACGAATTCGGCCTGGGCGAACTGGCCGGGTACAACATTCCTGGCGAGCAGCTTGGCGTCTATCCTGACGAACCGCTGCCTGCCGACAAGGGTGGGGTGGGGCGGATGTGCTCGTTCGGCGAGAGCATTTCGATGACGCCGCTGCAGCTTGGTGCACTGGTCGCGGCGATCGCCAATGGCGGAACGCTCTATTATCTCCAGCACCCGACTACTCCGGATGAGGTTCTGAATTTCCAGCCGCGCGTCAAGCGCACGCTGAATATCAAGCCACTCATCCCGGAGATTCAGGACGGAATGCTGGGCGCAGTAGATTATGGGACGGCACGCTCGCTGCGCACAAGCTTCAACCAGTTCCCGGTGCTGGGCAAGACCGGAACGTGCTCAAACAACGGCACGCGCTTCGGCTGGTTCGCGTCCTACGCGGACACACAGTATGGCCGAATCGTGACGGTGTTCTTTCTGGAAGGCGGACGCCCCACCTTCGGTCCTAAAGCCGCCGAGCTTGCCGGCCACTTCTATCGCGACCTGCTGGACGATCGCTACTTCGCCGCCAAGGAGCCGACGGACCAGCCGACGGCAGCAACCGCGGTCGGAGTCAGCCAATAACACAGCAGCAACTGGATATTCGCAACGAAGGCCCGGAGACGAAATGCTTCCGGGCCTTTTGATTTTGCTGACCGTGCGGTGTGCGGGGAGCCGCTGAGCTGCTTTCGGGGATACTGAGCGGGCATTCGAGCCATCCGAGTAAGCGTAAGGTGATACAACACTTTCAGGGTGGGTAGCCGATGCTGATCCTTACTGCCGAAGAGATGCGCGCTGCCGATCGCGCGACGACGGAGCAGTTCGGTATTGCTTCGATTGACCTGATGCGGCATGCAGGCGAGGCGGTCGCGCGCTTCGTTCTACGCGAATTCGCGGGGTGCCGACGCATTGGGGTGCTATGCGGCAAAGGCAACAATGGCGGGGATGGGTTTATCGCGGCTCGCGCACTTCAAGCGGCAGGCAAAGATGTAAAGGTCCTGCTGCTAGGCGATCCGGGCGAACTGAAGGGAGACGCAAAGAGGGCATTTGCCGAAGTGGCGATTGCTCCGGTGCTCGCGCCCGATGAGGCGGCGTTGGAAGCGGAGGAAGTGAATGCGCTATTAGCCGATGCCGATCTGTTGCTGGATGCGCTGGTGGGGACCGGATTCAAGCCGCCGCTGCGTGGAGTTGCTGCGCGGCTGCGCGAACAGGTGAATGCCCTTTCGGTACCGGTGGTGTCGGTCGATCTTCCATCGGGATGGAACGCGGACTCGCGCGAGCCTTCTGACGATAAGGCCTTTCGCGCGAATGCGGTTGTGACCTTTACCGCTCCCAAGCTGGCGCACATGTTTGGAAACATGACCGGGGGAGTGTACGGTCCGATTGTGGTGGCGCCGATCGGGTCGCCCGACGAAGCGATTCGATCCGATCTGAAATTGACGTGGTCCGGAGCCTCAGCCGGTTTGGTTCAGAAGCGGCGGGAAGCGGATAGCAACAAGGGAATGTACGGCCACGTGTTGGTAGTCGGAGGAGCCAAGGGGAAATCAGGCGCGCCCTCCATGGCATCACTGGCCGCACTGCGCGCTGGGGCGGGGCTGGTTACGGCTGCCGTTTCGGAATCGATCCTGCCGATTGTGGCGGGGGTCACGCCGGAGCTAATGACGATTCCGCTCAAGGAAGATGATGCCAGGGAGATTGATCCGGCGAAGGTCGACTTCGATGAGTTGCTGGAAAAGAAGACCGTGCTGGAGGTTGGGCCAGGGCTGGGCCAGAATCCGTCCGCCGAAAGATTCCTGCTTGAGCTTATGGAAAAGTGCCGCGTTCCCATGGTTCTGGATGCGGACGCGCTGAACATTCTGGCCAAGCATCCGGAAAAGATTGACGGCAGCGGAAGGATTATGGTGCTTACACCTCATCCGGGGGAGATGGCGAGGCTCGCTGGAACCAGCACCAAACAGGTACAGGCGAACCGGGAGGCGCTGGCGCGCGAATTTACCTCCAGGCACAAAGTGACGCTGGTGCTCAAGGGCTGGCGCACCTTGATTGCGCATCCGAATGGAGAGATCGCGGTAAACACCACGGGAAATCCGGGTATGGCAAAGGGCGGCAGCGGAGATATTCTTACTGGGATCGTGGGGGCGATGCTGGCGCAGTATCCGGATCGAATTGCGGAGGCGGTGAACGCGGCGGTCTATCTGCATGGGCTGGCTGCGGATTTCGCTGTTCGCGAGCAGGACGAGCACACGCTGCTCGCGACCGATACCGTGGCGCATTTGTGGCGGGCGTTTCGCCACGGTGCTCGGGATGAGGCAGGATACGTGTGGTTGCAGGGACTACCCCGATTGAGCGCGGAGGCACGATGACTCGGCCGGCTGACGTGAATGTCCATGAATTTGAAACGGCGAGCGCGGAGGAGACGATTGCGTGCGGACGCGAGATCGCGGGCCTGCTTGAGCCGCCGAGGTTCCTGATCTTGCGCGGCGAACTCGGTGCCGGCAAGACAACGCTGGTGAAGGGAATTGCCGAAGCGCTCGAGGCCGCCGATGCGGACGAGGTGACGAGTCCGACCTTTACGCTGATCCACGAATATCAAGGGCGGCGCGGCGATCAGCCCGTCGACCTGTATCACCTGGACCTGTATCGACTTGAAAGCGAGCGCCAGCTCGATACGCTGGGGCTTGACGACCTCGGCGGCGCGGATTGCCTTGTGGTGGTGGAATGGGGGGACAAATTCCCGAGCGTGGTAAACCGCAGCAACGGTGAAATTGCGATGGTCTCGAGCGGGGGAGACTCGCGCAAGATCACGCTGACAATCCGGAATCAGGCGGAGAATCCGTCAGGGGACTAGCGCCAACGGCGATTCAAACCCGCCAATGATCGGCTCTCCATTCAGTAATTGCCTTCTTGATTTCGGAGCGGCCGAGATTTTCCGACAACGTTTTCTGCACCAGCGCCGGAGCTTCAGCGTCCGACGCAAAGCGAAGCGCGATGAGCTGCTTCTCTGATAGTTCCGGAATGCGCGTGCGTAGCGGCTCGGGCAGGATCGTGGCGAGCCGGAGCCTCTCTTCCAGGCGAATGATGCGGTCCTGCACCCTCAAAGGATTGATGCGAACGAGAAGCAGAAGAAAGAACAAGGCGATCGCCATGATGACCTGCCAGGCGGTGGGCCAGCCGGGAGCGCGCACCAGCAGAACGACGGCAATGACGAAATTAGCGAAGAAAATCGGGGCCAGAACAAAGTGAAATATCGGGTGAAACCTGGCGTGGTTTTGAAAAGTCTGCTGATTTGTCATCATTATGTCTCCTCAGGAACTCAAGGCCCAATATGTTTTCGGAATCAACCAAAAGGTATCAACCAAAAGGTGGAGAGAAAAACCCGTCTTCGGGCCCAAGACCAAGAGTGTATCCTGGCATAGTCTGATCTTGTCTTTAGAAATCAACTACCTCCTGCCCTGGTCGCGCGAAAACCGATCAGGGTTTTCTTTTTGCGCCCGGCAGGTCTGCGCTCGGCAATTCAGATGAGTTCGGTTCCCCATAGATCGTGCAGGTGAACTACGCCTTCGAGTGCACCGTTTGCATCGACTACGGCAAGCGACGTAATCTTTCGATCCTCCATCATGCTGAGCGCGCGCACAGCGAGCTCGTCACCTGCGATTGTCTGGGGATGAGGATTCATGGCATCGCCCGCGGTCTTGCTCAGGCTAGCGGGCCCGTCGCTCTCAAGCAGCCGCCGCAAGTCGCCGTCGCTGATGATGCCCAGCAGCCGCCCGGCTTCTGCGACCGTGGTCATGCCCAGCTTCTTGCGCGACATCTCGTAGATGACGTCCTTCATGGGCGTGTCGCGCGACACGCGAGGGATGGCGTCGCCGGAGTGCATGAGCTGGCGCACGCGCGCTAGTCGCTTGCCCAGCTTGCCTCCGGGGTGCAGTGTGGCAAAATCTTCAGCGCGAAAGCCCTTCTTCAATGAAACCGCTATGGCCAGCGCGTCTCCGAGAGCCAGCATCGCGGTGGTTGAGGCGGTGGGGGCGAGGCCCATACCGCAGGCTTCGGCGGGAACACTGCAATCGAGCGCGACATCGCTGGCAAGGGCGAGCGTGGATTTCATGTCACAGCAAAAACTGATAAGCGCGTCGCCAATGCGCTTGATGTTTGCGAGCAGCCGAAGAATTTCTTCCGTCTCGCCGCTGGCGGAGAGCGCAATGACCACGTCTCCCTTGGCAAGCATGCCAAGATCGCCGTGCACAGCCTCGGCCGGATGCAGGAACAAGGCGGGAGTTCCGGTAGAGCTGAGAGTGGCCGCGATTTTTTGCGCGATGATGCCGCTCTTGCCCATGCCGGTGACCACGATTCGGCCGCGCCCTTCGCCGCATTGCAGGATGCATGCGACGGCACGATCAAACGCCACCTGCATGGGGCCGTCAAGCCGGTTGGCAAGGGCCAGCAGCGCTTCGGCCTCAATGCGCACTAACCGTGATGGCGTATGAGTGGTCAAACAGGTCGATGCTACCAGAGAAGACCGCGCTAGTAGAATCAGAGAAGAGGCTTGATCGAGTGAAGCGGAACATAGTGGTGATTGTGGCGGTGCTGGTGGCTTTGGTCGCGATGATCTGGGCGGGAGTGGTGAACTTCCGGCACCGGCGGCTGGAAGAGGCGAAGCTGCAGCAGCTGCAGGCGATGATGGCAAATTCGACGCCGAGCGCGGGGCCGAATGATGACGATGAAGGCATAGCTGAAAATGCCCTGCAGGGCAAAATGGCGCCGCCGTTTACGCTCAAGGACACTGCGGGGCGGAGAGTGTCACTGGCTGATTACAAGGGAAAAGCCGTGATCGTGGATTTCTGGGCGACGTGGTGCGCTCCCTGCAAGGTGGAAATTCCATGGCTGGAGCAGTTCCACAATCAGTACGCCGGGCAGGGACTGGAAATTCTCGGGGTTTCCGAAGACAACCTCGATCCCGATGATAAAGCGAAGCTGAGTGAGGAGAAGAAAGACATCGCCGATAAGGCGGCGCAACTAAAGATCAACTATCCCGTACTGATCGATGACGCTTCGGTCTCCAGCCCGTACGGCGGAATCGACGGTTTGCCGACAACGTTCTTTATTGACCGCAGCGGTAAGGTGGTGGCATCGACCGTGGGACTTGCACCGCGGGATACGATTGAGGCGGACATCAAGAAGGCGCTTACCAGCGGAGGCAAATCGTGAGGAAGCTATGGTGCGTAGCGCTGATGACGGCGGCCAGCGTGGCGGGCGCGCAGAAGCTTCCGTGGCAGAGTGACAGCGCTGCGAACAAGAAATCACAGGCGGTGCAGTATCTTTTTCCAGAGCAGGTTGCGGTGGCGGCAGGCAAGGACGCGGTCATCGATTTGCATTTTAAGGTCGATGCGGGAATGCACATCAACTCGCATGCCCCGCGCGAAAAGGGGCTGATCGCCACGCGGCTGATCGTGGCGGAGATGCCGGGGATGAAAGTCGGGCCGGTGGAGTTTCCCGCGGGCTCCGACTACACACTGGCCGCGGTGCCGAGCGACAAGTTGAGCGTGTATTCAGGGGAGTTCGTCATACACGCGCATGTACAGGCCGCAGCTGGGCAGCATATGTTCCAAGGGGCGCTCCGCTACCAGGCTTGCGATACGAATTCCTGCTATCCGCCGAGGGAAGCTCCGATTGCGGTGGATGTGATCGCGAAGTAATTAATCTGGGATCGGGATTGATTCCGCAGCGGCGAGCCTCGCCACCACGCGATCTTTTCCGAGCGCGTTCATAACCGCGAACAGGCTGGGTGCGACGGCTTGTCCGGTAAGCGCGACGCGCGCCCCGTTGATGAGGACACCGGCCTTCACGCCATTTTCATCGGCCAAGCTGCGGAGCACATGCTCGGCTGTACTGCTGCTGAATTCCGGAGCTTCTGCGTAACGGCGTGAGAGCTGAAGGAGGAGCTTGCGAGTCGCGTCGTCTTTCAAGAACTTGGCTACCGCGGCAGGATCGTAGTCGTAAGCATCGCTGAAGTAAGCACGAAAAGTCGTTGCAAAGTCTTTGAGGCTGCGCGCGCGGGGCTTCAGCAGTTCGATGGCGGCGAGAACATCTTCAGCGGATCGATGGGGAGTAAATCCGAGGGCGGTCCATTCTTCCTGGATCAGCGGCAGGAGCGCGTTCGCATCATAGGCGCGGATGTATTCGGTGTTGAACCACGCCAGCTTGTCATTGTTGAAGACGGCGTTTGATTTTGAGATGCCATCGAGCGAGAAGAGTTGAACGAGGTCGTCGGAGGAAAAGATTTCGCGGTCTTTATTTTCCGAGCCGGGAGTCCATCCGAGCAAAGCGAGGAAGTTGCGAAACGCTTCCGGGACGATGCCCATGTCCTTGTACGCGATCACAGAGGTAGCGCCGTGGCGCTTGGAGAGGCGGGTCTTGTCGGGGCCGAGAATGAGCGGGACATGCGCGAAGACCGGCAGCGTGGCTCCGAGGGCCTGATATTGAAGCACCTGCTTGGGCGTGTTGGAGATGTGATCCGCGCCGCGAATGATATGGGTGAGGCGCATGTCAATGTCGTCGGCGACGACGCTGAGATGATATGTGGGAACGCCGTCGGAGCGCAGCAGGACGAAATCCTCAATTTCGGAGTGTGCAAACTCCACCCGACCGAAGACCGCGTCATCGAAGCCGGTTGCGCCGCCTTCGGGTACGGCGAAGCGCACCGCGCAGGGGGCTCCGGCGGCTTTGCGTGACACAGCAGTTTGGCGGTCGATGCTGCGGCAGCGGCGATCGTACATGGGCGGGCGGCCAGCGGCGGCGGCTTCGGCGCGGCGCTGCTCTAATTCTGCTTTGGTGCAGAAGCAGTGGTAGGCATGACCGCTGGCGAGCAGCTTCTCCGCAGTAGCACGATAAAGATCGAGGCGTTGCGACTGGAAAAATGGGCCCTCGTCCCAGTTGAGGCCAAGCCAGCGCATGCCCTGGAGAATGCCCTCAACCATTTCTTCTGAGGAGCGCTCGAAATCGGTGTCTTCGATGCGGAGGATGAGAGTTCCGCCGAAGTGGCGGGCGAACAGCCAGTTGAAGAGGGCAGTGCGCGCTCCTCCGACGTGGAGATAGCCGGTAGGAGAGGGCGCAAATCGGACGCGGGGGGTTGTGGGTGAGGTCATTTCAGAGGGCTGGGTCAAACTTTGATGCTAAACGATCCTCACACCTGCGGGGGGATAGATGGTGGGGGGTAAGGATATGGATATTGAGGCTGCGCGACTGGGACGACTTTCCACTCGGAGAACGCGAGAACGTAGAGCATGATGAGGTTCAACATCGGCACGAACATCAGAAGGCTGAACCAGGGCGAGAAGCCAGCTTTTTTCCAAATCATCCAATAGGGAATAGTCGCGATCACTATAAAGATGAGCACGACGATGGGCACAAACACCAACATCGCCTGCAATGCGTGTAACTGGTTCGGGTCCAATTGATTCATAAGCCGCCCTCGCGCGAGAGTTCTGAAAGCGCAATAAGACTATCTGAGGTTTTTCCTCACCTGCAAAGACAATTGTTTCGGTCAGGTTTTATGTAATGTCTTCGGTGTCGAAGGGCGACCGGTGGACAGGAATCCTGCGCGGCTCGACGCCGTGAACCTGGCTGACCAGGTCCTTGACCACATCCTCAAGCTGCTTCTGGTTTTCGATCACGTCGGTGATGCTGCGAAGTTTCTGCGTATCTTCCGACTTCTCAAGCAGCACGATGGCATGGGCTTGCGCCACGTGGTCGGCGTTTAATCCCTCGGGAGTTTTGGCTTTAATGCCGACTTCGGACGGCTTAAGGTGCAACAGATCGGCCACGCGCTCGCGCAGGTCAGACGCCAGCGGGCCAATTTTAGGAGCGGCGAGCACGAGGGTGGTGTCTATGTTGACGATGCGATAGCCCGCGTTGTGAATCTCCTCGAGGGCGAGGTTCAGGAAGATTGACGAATCAGCATTCTTCCAGCGCGGGTCGCCGGGAGGGAAAAAGCTGCCGATGTCGCCCGCGGAGACCGCGCCCAGCAGGGCATCGGTGATGGCGTGCAGCAGCACGTCTCCGTCGGAGTGTCCGGCGAGGCCCTCGGCGTGATCGATGGCCAGACCGCCGATCTTCAACGGCACGCCGGGCTTGAACGCGTGCGAGTCCCAGCCGTATCCAATGCGTATGCTCATCTCGTTTTCGTCCGTCCCGGCTTCTGCGATCAGTGCCCGATCGTTTGATGCTGTAAGTAAAATTCTGCCAGTTCCAGATCGCCGGGCTGCGTGATTTTAAAGTTGGCGGGAGATCCCTGCACAACGGCTACCTGGGCTCCGGAGCGTTCGACCAGGCTGGCCTCGTCGGTGCCGACAAAGCCGTCGGCGACCGCTTCAGCGAAAGCACGCTTCAGCAGGCCACAACGAAAGCCCTGCGGAGTCTGCGCGCGAACAATATACTCGCGTGGAATGGTCGAGGTGATGATAGCGCCGTCGGCGGTGCGCTCCACCTGCTTGATGGTGTCCACAGCGGGAAGTCCGACGATGGCTGCACTGTGCTTCTCGACTGCGCGAATGGTCCGTTCGATGATTGCTGCGTCGATGAGGGGCCGGACGGCGTCGTGGACCAGCACAATGTCGTCATCATCGCAATCGATGGCCTTGAGGGCGTTGGCTACGCTTTCCTGGCGATGGTCTCCGCCTTCGACCACGTGTACTTTGTCCTCAAAACCGTATTCGCGCACCTGGGCCGTGAGGCGTTCCATTTCGTTCGCTCGCACCGCGACGTACATTGCGGCAACCTGAGGAGCAGCGGCAAAGGCGCGCAGAGTGTGGATGAGGACCGGCACACCGCCAAGCTCAAGAAACTGTTTGGGCGCCGATGAGGAGGAATGGCCAGGGGCCATCCGCGTGCCAAGGCCGGCTGCCGGAAGAATAACAAATACCCGCATAAACACAGGAGTATACCAGCTAAGAGTGGCATGTAGTGAAAGCCGCTCGCCGGGTAACGCTGCTAAGGCGGCTGCTTCATCGCGTTATACTGAAGGGTTCGCACATTACTTGAGATTTTATGAGCACAAAAGCGGAAATTCCTGTCGAAACAGACTTTTCAGCCGAGGTCCAGGAGTGGATCGAAGCCTTTGATGACTTGATCGTGGCCGAGGGACACGAGCAGGGCGCAGCATTGATCGATGCGCTGCGCCATCGCGCGCGACAGGCCGGAGTGAACCCCGCCGGCGAACTGACTACGCCTTACCAGAATACGATTCCGAAGCATGAGGAAGAGCCGTACCCGGGCGATCGGGCTCTGGAGCGCCGCGTCGAGTCCCTGATTCGCTGGAATGCCATGGCCATGGTGCACGGCCAGAACAAGAAAGACCCGGGCATCGGCGGACATATCTCCACATACTCCTCGCTGGCGACGCTGCTGGAGGTTGGCTTCAATCATTTCTTCCACGCCAGTTATGGAGATGAACCCGGGGACTTCATTTATTTTCAAGGACATGCGTCGCCGGGCGTGTACGCGCGAGCTTACCTGGAGGGGCGGTTTGACGATGCCCAGCTGCTGAACTTCCGCCATGAGCTGCGCGACACGCCGGGGCTATCGTCATATCCGCACCCTTGGCTGATGCCGGATTTCTGGCGCTTCCCGACGGTGTCGATGGGCATTGGGCCGCTCAATGCGATTTACCAGGCGCGCTTCATGCGCTATCTGGAAAATCGCAAGCTGATTGAGAAGACCCCACGCAAGGTGTGGGCTTATTTGGGGGACGGCGAAACGGACGAAGTCGACACGCTGGGCGCGCTTACGTTGGCGACTCGCGAGAAGCTGGACAACCTGATTTTTGTGGTCAACTGCAACCTGCAGCGGCTGGATGGGCCGGTGCGCGGAAACAAACGCATTATCGATGAGCTGGAAGGCTTGTTTCGCGGCGCGGGCTGGAACGTGATCAAGGTCATCTGGGGCGGCGACTGGGACAAGCTCTTTGAGCGCGACCACACAGGATTGCTGCTGAAGCGGATGGAAGAGTGCGTGGATGGCGACTTCCAGGCGTACAAGGCGAAGGATGGCGCGTATCTGCGGCGGGAGTTCTTCGGGAAATATCCTGAGCTGCTTGAATTGGTGAGCGACTACACCGATGACGAGCTGATCAAGCTGCACCGCGGCGGCCACGACCGGACGAAGGTGTTCAACGCCTACAAGCGGGCGACCGAACACACCGGTGGGCCGACGGTTATTCTGGCGAAGACGGTGAAGGGCTACGGGCTGGGGAGCGCGCAGGCACGCAATGCGACTCACCAAGAGAAGAAGCTGACCGATGACGCGATTATGTCGTTTGTGCGGACCTTCGATATTCCCGTTCCGGAGGAGCTGGCGAGGCAGGGCAAGCCGTGGAAGCCGGGGCCAAACTCGCCGGAGATCCGGTATTTGATGGAGCACCGCGCGAAGCTAGGCGGATCTATGCCATGCCGCGATGTGCCCCAGATCAAGTTCAAGGCTCCGGCGCTGGATTACTTCAGCGAGTGGACGGGCGGGTCGAAGGGGCGTGCGGTTTCGACGACGATGGGATTCGTCAGCATTCTGCGGCATCTTCTGAAGGACCCGGAAATCGGCAAGCTGATCGTCCCCATTGTTCCCGACGAAGGGCGCACGTTTGGGCTTGAATCGGCGATTCGGCAGGTTGGCATTTATGCAAGCGAAGGGCAGAAGTACAAGCCGCACGATGTGGACATGATGCTTTATTACCGCGAGGAGAAGGACGGTCAGATTCTCGAAGAGGGCATCACGGAGGCGGGATCGATGGCGTCGTTCACCGCTGCGGGAACGGCCTATTCCAATTACCGCGTGCCGATGATTCCGTTTTACATGTACTACTCGATGTTCGGCTTCCAGCGGGTGGGAGACATGATCTGGGCGTTTGCCGACTCGCGCGGCAAGGGTTTTCTGATGGGCGGCACGGCGGGGCGCACCACGATGCTCGGAGAGGGATTGCAGCACCAGGACGGCCACAGCCACGTGCTGGCTTCGACCGTGCCGACGTGCCTGAGTTACGACCCTGCATATGTTTATGAGCTGGCGGCGATCCTACAAGATGGCATGCGCCGCATGTACCAGGAGAACGAGCCGGTCTTCTACTACATCACCATGTACAACGAAGACTACGCGATGCCGCAGATACCCGAAGGCGTTCATGAAGGTATTGTTCGCGGCATCTACAAGTTGAAGGCGGCTCCGAAGGGCAACGCGGCGGCGCAGCTTTTCGGCAGCGGGCCGATTCTGAATGAGGTTGTGAAGGCGCAGGCCATCCTAGCTGAGAAATACGGCGTGCAGGCCGATGTGTGGAGCGTGACCAGCTACAACGAGCTGCGCCGGGAGGCGCTTGCGGTGGAGCGCTGGAACCGGCTGCACCCGGCTGAGGCGGAGCGGATCCCGTATATTGTGACGGCGCTCAACGGCAGCAAAGGGCCGATTATAGCTGCCAGCGACTACATGAAGTCGGTGCCGGACCAGCTTGCTCCGTGGCTGCTGAACCGGCTGGTTTCGCTTGGGACCGACGGCTTTGGGCGCAGCGATAATCGTGAACATCTGCGCAGCCATTTTGAGGTGAATGCCGAGTCGATAGTTGCAGCCACGCTCTCAAAGCTGGGGCGCGAGGGTCAGTTTGATGCCGCGAAGGCGCAGGAGGCGATTGCCGAACTAGGGATCAATCCGGAGAAGGGTGATCCGGCGAAGGCCTGAATTTTTTGGGGAATCATTTGACGGGCCGATCAGGCGAGCCGTTCGGCCTCTTCTACTGACGCGGCAAGCGGGATGACCGTGTCGACGTGCGTGAGCTTGAACAGCTCAAGAACGCGCGGGCTTGCTCCGGCAACTACTAGCTTCTGGCCTCGCCGTGTGGCGGACACGTAGTAGTTGGCGATGACGCCCATTCCGGCGGAGTCCATATAGGGAACTCCGGAGAGATCAAAAATGGCCATCGGAGGATGTTCGCTGGCCAGGTCACGCTGGAGATCGAAGATATTCCTCAAGACGAGTGGCCCTGTGAGTCGCAAAATCCGCGTGGAGCCGTTGCGGCCATCCACGAATTCAAAGCCAAATGGTTCATTTGAGATCACCTGAGCAGTGTATCTACCTAATCACCCGGAAACATTACAGGAGCATGAATCCTGCTTGCGCGCTGCCGGATAGCCGTATGATGGTCACAACACCCCCCGCAAGCGGAGGAAGTTTGCTTTACTGGCTGCTTTATCAGAAGCTATTCCCGTACTTCAGACCGTTCCGCATCTTCCGGTATCTGACGTTTCGCACCGCATTTGCCACGCTTACCGCGCTGATGATCGCGCTGTTCGTCGGCCCGTATGTGATTCAAAAGCTGCGGGAGTTTCAGATCGGCCAATACATCCGGGAAGAGGGACCGAAGGAGCACCAGAAAAAGGCGGGAACGCCGACGATGGGCGGCGTGCTCATTTGCATTGCGATTCTGCTGCCGACGCTGCTATGGGCCGACCTGACGAATCCTTTTGTGTGGCTGGTGATGGGATCGACGCTGGCATTTGGGGCGATTGGGTTCGCGGACGATTACATCAAGGTAGTGCATCGCCGTAATCTGGGGCTTACGGCCAAGACCAAGCTTGGCGGCCAATTTCTGGTGTCGGCAGCGATTGCGATCGCGCTGCTCGGCATGCAAAGGCAGGGCTATTATTCGGCGCAGCTCAGCGTTCCCTTTCTAAAGCGTCTTCACCCCCATTTGCTGCTGGGATTTCTGGCACACATTCCGCATTTCGCGCTCATTGCCTCGGTGCCGTTCGTTGCCCTGGTGGTGCTGGTGATCGTGGGATCGAGCAATGCGGTGAATCTGACTGACGGGCTGGACGGACTGGCCATTGGCTGCACGATCATTGCCGCGGGGGCGCTTACCGTGCTGACCTATGTCAGCGGGCACGCCGTGTTCGCGGATTATCTTGAGCTGCAGCGCATGCCGCTGGTGGGCGAGGTTACGATCTTCTGCGGATCAATGGTGGGGGCGAGTATCGGATTCCTCTGGTACAACGCGCATCCGGCCGAGGTTTTCATGGGAGACGTGGGCTCGCTGGCGCTCGGTGGCGCGATCGGCACGGTAGCGGTCGTCATCCGGCAGGAGCTGCTGCTGCCCTTCATCGGCGGAATCTTCGTGTTGGAGGCGGTGTCGGTGATCCTGCAGGTGGGTAGCTATAAGCTTCGCAAAAAGCGCATCTTTAAAATGGCGCCGCTGCACCATCATTTCGAGCTGATGGGCTGGTCGGAATCGAAGGTGATTGCCCGCTTCTGGATCGGCGCACTGGTGTTTGCACTCTTTGCACTCACTACGCTGAAGCTGCGATAGAAGCCGGGCTCATCTCAGCCGCGAACGTGCAACAATAACCTGTCCGGAGACGAATGCGCGACGTTGAAAAGACCACTCGAGAGCATGGAACTTAAAGGCAAGAAAGTTCTGGTTGTGGGGCTCGGCAAATCCGGGCTGGCCGCGTCGCTGTTTTTGCGGCGGCAAGGCGCACAGGTCACTGTCTCAGACGTGCGCAGCGCCGAGGCGCTGGGCCGCGACATTCCAGCGCTGCTTGAAGAGGGGATTATGGTCGAGACCGGCGGCCACGGCCTGCTTACCTTCCGCCGCCAGGACCTGATTGTGGTAAGCCCGGGCGTTCCGCTCGATACCCCGGAGCTGCTCCAGGTAAAGAAATTCGGATTGCCAGTGCTGGGTGAGCTGGAACTTGCCGCGCAATTTCTGAAAGGGAAGACACTCGCGATTACCGGATCCAACGGCAAAACTACGACGACTTCATTGTGCGGAGAGATTCTGGCGTGCGGGGAGCTGCCGGTGCAGGTGGGGGGGAACATCGGCGTGCCGGTGATTGCGCTGGTGGATCAATCGCGCGACGATGGCTGGTCTGTGCTCGAGGTTTCGAGCTTCCAATTGGAGACGACGGGGAAGTTTCGTCCGCAGATCGCCGTAATCCTGAACATCACGCCGGACCATCTGGACCGACACGGCAGCTTCGCAAATTATGTGGCCGCCAAGGAGCGCATTTTTGAGAACCAGTCGGCCGAAGATGCGTTGGTGCTCAACGCAGATGACGAAGCGGCCTCGCGTTGCGCTGCGCGCGCCAAATCGGGAGTCTTCTGGTTCAGCCGCACGCGCGTCATCCGGCAGGGAGCGTTTATTCACGAAGGCCTAGTGATGTTTCGGGCGAGTGAGCAGTCCGCGCCTGAACCTATTTTGCCGGTCAGCTCGATACCGCTGAAGGGCGCTCACAATGTGGAAAACGTGCTGGCGGCAGTATGCGCTGCGCGGCTCGCCGGGGTAGAGGCTGAAGCCATACGGACCGCGGCCGAAAAGTTCCGGGCGGTCGAGCATCGGCTGGAATTTGTGGCCAACGTGAACGGCGTGGAATATTACAACGACTCGAAGGCCACCAACGTGGATGCCGCGATGAAGGCCATTGCTTCGTTTCCGTGCTGCATTCACCTCATACTGGGCGGCAAGGACAAGAATTCCGACTACCGGCTGCTGCGGCCTCTGCTTCAAGAGCGCGTGACCCGCGTGTATGCTATCGGCGCAGCGGCGGAAAAGATCATCAGCCATATTGAAGGCGCAGTTCCCCTTGTTCGTGCCGGAACGCTTGAGGCAGCGGTAAGGGCAGCGGCTGAGGCGGCCCAGCCCGGCGATGTCATTCTGCTGTCTCCGGCCTGCTCCAGTTTTGACCAGTTTGAAAATTATGAACAGCGCGGGAAGGTCTTCAAGGACCTTGTGCTTGCACGGCCAGGAGTAGGCGCATGGCAAAGCGCATAGGCGTGGACAAGTGGCTCTTCGGAGTCACGATCAGTCTGGTTGTGATTGGCCTTCTGATGGTGTTCAGCGCCTCGGCGGTAATGGCGCAGCAGCGCACCGGCTCGCCGTATCATTTTGTGGTTCTGCAATCCATCTGGGCAACGGTGGGGCTGGTCGCGATGACGTTGCTGATGAGGGTGGACTATCGACGCTATAACGGGCCCAATGTGGTGTTCCCGGCGATTGCCATCACAACAGTTTTTCTGCTGATCGCGTTCCTGATGCACGACTCGCACGGGGCGCACCGCTGGGTCCGTGTCGGCCCGCTCTCGTTCCAGCCTTCGGAGATCGCCAAGCCTACTCTGGTGCTCTTTCTCGCGTGGTTCCTGCAGAATCGCATGGAATCGATTGAAAGCTTTCGCAACACCATTCTTCCGGCGGCACTCCCCAGCGTCATCTTTATCGCGCTTATTCTGAAGGAACCCGACCTGGGAACCGCGCTGGTCTGCGCCGCAGTCACCGCGCTGATGCTGTACCTGGCGGGCATGAACATGCGCTACCTGGGATATGCTGCCATTCTCTCGGCGCCGGTGCTTTATTTCATGCTCTTCCGCGTGGCGTGGCGCCGCGATCGGATTCTGGCGTTCCTCAATCCCGAATCCGACCCGCTGGGGAAGGGATTTCATATTATTCAGTCGCTGATCGCGGTCGGCACCGGCGGCATTCGCGGGCTGGGCTACATGGACGGGCGACAGAAGCTGTTCTATCTACCGGAGCCGCATACCGACTACATCTTCGCCAATGTGGCGGAGGAGCTGGGGCTGATCGGAGCGATTCTGGTGATCGGCCTGTTTATCGCTCTCGGTTATCGCGGAATGAGGGCAGCCATCCTGTGTAAAGACCCGTTCGCGCGGTTCCTGGCGTTCGGTATCACCGCCATGCTGCTGATTCAGGCTTTCTTCAATATCAGTGTGGTGCTGGCGCTGGTTCCGACCAAGGGAATTACGCTGCCGCTGATCTCCTATGGCGGAACGTCGCTGTTTTTTGTGCTTGCCTCGCTTGGTGTCCTATTGAATATCACCCGCGCAGTCGATTAACAGGACAGACGCCTTCAAGGGGAAAACTGTATGAAGCCCCAACCCAGAATTGCCATTGCCGGTGGCGGCACCGGGGGACACATCATACCCGCGCTTGCCATCGCCGACGAGTTGAAGTCGGCTTACGGAGCGGAGATTCTCTTCATTGGAACGCCTCGGGGGCTCGAATCGCGGTTGGTGCCGCAGGCCGGTTATCAGCTTTCGATGATCAAAGTGGGCCAGCTCAAGAACGTGTCCGCCCTGACCAAGGCGCGCACGTTGTTTGATCTGCCATTGAGCGTGCTCCGGTGCATGGCTCTGCTTCGCAAGTTTCGGCCAAATGCGGTGATTGGGGTGGGCGGCTATGCCTCCGGGCCGGCGATGGGCGCGGCGATCCTAGCCAGCATTCCCACGCTTGCGTTTGAGCCGAATGCAGTGCCGGGGCTGGCGAATCGGCTGGTCGGCAGGCTGGTTAATGCTGCGGCTGTGAATTTTGCGCCGGCCTCGAAGTACTTTAACAATGCGCAGGTCACCGGGATTCCGGTCCGCGGGGAATTCTTTCGCCTGCAGCCCCGTCCAGCCGGTGCGCCGCCGCATCTGCTGGTTTTTGGAGGAAGCCAGGGGGCGCAGGTTTTCAACCTCTATATGCCGCAGATCGCCCCGGCCCTGCTGGCGGCCATTCCCGTCCTCACACTTCTACATCAGACGGGAGCGCACCACGCTGAGTCGGTTCTTGCGGCTTACCAGGCCAGCGGAGCACCATCCGAGCGATGGCAGGTCCACGCCTTCCTTGACGATATGCCGCACCGCTTTGCAGCTGCCGATCTGGTGCTGGCGCGCAGCGGAGCCAGCACAGTGGCCGAGCTTGCCGCCGCCGGCAAACCATCGCTCCTGATACCGTTTCCTCGGGCGGCAGACGACCACCAGCGCAAGAATGCCGAGGTGCTGGCCGAAGCGGGCGCGGCGCGGATGCTGATCGAGTCGGAGCTGACGCGGGAAAAGCTTCAGCAGTGCCTTCTCCGGCTGATTGCGGACCGTTCCCAGTTGGAGCGCATGTCGCAAAGGGCCAGAACCCTTGCTCATCCTGACGCGACCGGCAGGATTGCCGCGATGGTCGATAAAATCGCCAAATAGAGTTCGTGGCCCACAAAAGGAAAAGGCCCATTCCGAAGAACGGGCCTTTCAGGCGATGCGGCTTACCGGTGTCCACCACCATGAGCACCGCCGCCGCCATGGAAACCGCCGCCACCGCTAACGTGGGCACCGCCTCCGCCAGCGCGGAATCCCGCACTCCCGCCGCTGCGGAACGCTCCACCGCTGCGGAAGCCGCTGCCGCCGCGCATGGCGCCGCCCCGCATGGTGCCGCCACGATAAGTACTGCCGTAGGCGCCACGAAGCTGACTCCCGCCGAAGCCTCCGCGATAACCGGCTCCTCCGCGGAATGCCGCGCCGCCGCGATTATAAGAGCCACCCCGGTTGTAAGCGCCGCCGCGATTGTTGCCAAAGCCCCGGCCGTATGCGCCTCTGCCGTAGCCGCGTCCGTATCCACCTCGGCCGAATCCGCCTCTGCCAAAGCCACCTCTACCGAAGCGTCCTCTATCGAAATCACGATCACGCCAGTCGCGGAATCCTATGCGGCCGAAGCCGAAGCCCCACGGCCTTCCATACCAACCCCCGAACCAGGGCCCGGCACCGATGAACAGGCCATCAGCGAACCAGTCCGCGCCGTAGTATCCATAGGGCGCGCACTCGTAAGGGTAATATGCGAAATATCCCCACTCGCAGACGGGCGGCCCGGCCACATATACCGGAGCCGGATAGTCCACCACCGGTCCCAGGCCGATGCCCACTGCAACCTGGGCGTGTGCGGCAGTGGGTATGAGTGCGAGAGCCCCCGCCAGTACCCCTGCCAAACCAAATGAGCGCAGAATGCGCATGTTTAAACCTCCTGCCAGCTCCGGATATCCCGCCGGAGCGGCCAAAACCCGCTGAAATCCCCGGCTGAGTCACCGGTGTCTTTGGGTCTGCCATTATTAACAATAGATGCGGGGAAAAGTTGCGCGGAGGCAGAGCCGGGAAGTTCGGCTCCTGCGCTCTCGGGTTCCGCTCCATGGCGAAGGCGAGAGATCGAGGGAAGTTACGCCGCTACGAAATTCAGCTCCTACTCAACCTGCAATCACTGGAGGACATATGGAAGCACGCTTTAATCTCTTTACTGCCGCGCCCGAGGCTTATAAGGCCCTAAGCAGCCTGGAGACATACCTACACCACTGCGGGCTGGAGCAGCCGCTGCTGCACCTCATCAAGCTGCGGGCCTCACAGGTGAACGGCTGCGCCTATTGTCTGGACATGCACTGGAAGGACCTGCGCGCCGTCGGTGAAGATGAGCAGCGCCTCTATTCGCTGGATGCATGGCGCGAGTGCCCGTGGTATTCCGACCGGGAACGCGCCGCTTTGGCCTGGACAGAGGCGATCACGCTGATCACAAATGGGCACGTCCCGGACGGCGTCTATTTCGAGGTGCGGTCCCACTTCACGGAGAAAGAAATCTCCGACCTGACTCTTGCAATTACCACGATTAACGCCTGGAACCGCATTTCCATTGCCTCCCGCACGCCGCCGGGAAGCTACCGGCCGGCGAACGCAGGGAAGAAACTCAGCCCTGAACCGAGCTGAGAAGCCAGTCGATATAGGGCTGGCTTCCCGAAGCGATGTCCAGCACCAGAAACTCCGGAAGATCGTAGGGGTGTAGCTCTCGCATCGCCGTTTCAAGCGCCGGAAGGAACTCGGCAGATGTCTTGATGAACAGCAGGACCTCCGATGCCTCCTCGATTGCGCCCTTCCAACAGTAGATAGATTGCAGACTAGGCACCAGGTTCACGCATGCTGCCAACCGGCGCTCGACCAGCAGCCGCGCCAGAGTTTGCCCCTCTTCGAGTGAACCGATGGTGGTAAGCGCAATGCGGACGGCAGCGGGTTCAGGAGACATGACTCCTCCGTTATTTAATATGGGCGAAGGAAGTGTACTGCGGAAGCATCTTAAATCCAGAATCAAGCCCATTCAAAGCCGCATAGAGTCGAATTCAAAGGCAAATTCAAGGAGGCGCATGGCGGTTCAGATAAAGTTTGGCACATCCGGCTGGCGGGCGATCGTCGCCGAGGAATTAACACTCGCTAACATCCGCCGGGCCGTAACCGGGATTGCGATGTACGTGGTGGCGCAGCCGGGTGGGCACTCAGTTCTGGTGGGCCGCGACCCGCGCTTTCTTGGCGAAATGTTTGTCGCGGAAGCCGCCCGTGTCCTGGCTTCCCACGGCGTGCGTCCGATCGTGATCCCCGCCGCTGCGCCTACCCCGGCCATCTCCTATGCGGTTCGGCAGCACAAAGCCGGCGGAGCAATCAACTTTACCGCCTCGCATAATCCGCCCGAATACAACGGCATCAAGTTCTCAACACCCGATGGAGCACCCGCATTGCCTGAAGTCACAAAACAGATAGAAGCCGCGATAGACGGGCTGGGGGAGGATCCCGTGCGGCCCGCGCCTGAGCCGAAGAAAAAATTTGACGAAACTGATGTGAAGGCGGACTATCTGAAGCGGCTGGGGGAACTGGTCGACTTTGCTGCGATCAAGAAATCGGGTATCAAAGTTGTCTTCGACCCGTTCTGGGGAGCGGCGCGCGGTTATAGTTGTCACATTCTGCGCGAGCACGGAGTTGAGACGGCAACGGTCCACGATTATCGTGACGTGCTTTTTGGCGGCCATGCGCCCGAGCCGGACGACCACCTGCTTGGCGAGTGCAAGGCCAAAATGAAGGAGACCGGGGCCGCTCTCGGCATAGCCACCGATGGGGACGCCGACCGGTTCGGCATCGTGGACCGCAACGGCACCTTCATTCAGCCCAACTACATCATTGCGCTGCTGTTCGATTACCTGGTGGAGACGCGCGGATGGCGCAACGGCGTCGCCAAATCGGTGGCGACGACCAACCTGATCAACGCGCTGGCAGAGCATCACGGAGTTCCTCTTTATGAGACGCCGGTCGGGTTCAAATTTATAGGTGAGTTGATTAACCAGGACAAGATCGTTATCGGGGGAGAAGAAAGCGCAGGGCTGACCATTCGGGGCCATGTGCCGGAGAAGGACGGCGTGATCGCCGGGCTGCTGGTGACGGAAATGGTCGCCGCTCGGAGCAAGAGCCTTGGAGAGCAATTGAAGGAGCTGTTCGCAAAAGTGGGCGAGTTCTATCCCATCCGCGAGAATTTCCGCCTGACGCCTGAGGTGAAGGACAGGTTTGTGGAGAAAGTAAAGACCGATCCCGCAAAGTTGGGGAGCCGCAAAGTGATGCAGATTGTCCGCACCGACGGGCTCAAACTTATCCTCGATGACGGTTCGTGGGTGTGCTATCGCCTGAGTGGAACCGAGCCGGTGGTACGGGTCTATTCGGAGGCCCGCAGTCAAAATCAGTCCGCAGGGTTGAGCGAAGCGGCAAAGAAATGGGTGCTTGAATAGGTTCCCGCGCCGGATTTTTCCAGCTTGAGCTGCGTGAAGGCCGACGAAAACAGCCGATGATAGAAATTCGGGAGCCTACTGTGAACGCCGCCCAGCCAAATCAGCCCAGGGAAGGAAAGCTGCGCCGCATAAAGGCGGCTGCGTATGGCGTGCGCCGTCGAGTGGCTACGGGACTGGCAGTTATGCTGGCTGTTTTCTTTGGGTATTACGTGGTCTTCGGGCGCAACGGCGTCAACAGCTACGAGCAGAAGCGCGTGGAATACAAGCAGCTCCATCGCCAGATTGAGACGCTGCAGCAGGAGAATAACCGGCTGAAAGACCATGTGGGAAGGCTGAAGAAAGACCCGGACGCAATTGAGTTTGAAGCGCGGGAAAAGCTGCACTACGCACGGCCCGGCGAGGTGATCTATACCCTGAACGGGCAGCCCCAGAACGGCAACGACAAACCGCCTGCTGGGCCATCAGGTAGTTCCAACTAGATTCTCGCCAACGCCCTTTTCGCCTCCTTCGGGTTAACATTCACAACATGGACTTGGCTGCGAAATCATCGCTGCTCGACTCGAAGATTCAGGAGCTGGGGAGCGTTATGGTGGCGTACTCCGGCGGCGCGGATTCTGCTTACCTGGCGTACGCTGCCCACCAGTCGCTCGGCGACAAAATGCTGGCGGTCATAGCCGATTCTCCCTCGCTACCGCGCACCGAGCTCGAGGCAGCGCTTGCCTTCACCAGGGAACACGGCATCCCCACGCAGATTCTTAGAACGTCGGAGATGGAGAACCCCGATTACGTCCGCAACGATTCGCAGCGCTGCTTCCACTGCAAAGATGAACTTTTTACCGTGATGGAAACGGCCCGCGTTCAGCTCGGATTTTCGCACCTGGCATACGGAATGAACGCCGACGATGAAGCCGAATTTCGTCCAGGGCAGAAGGCGGCCGCGCTGTACCACGCATCAGCGCCGCTTGCGGCCGCCGGGCTCACCAAAGCCGATATTCGCACCCTCGCCCGCGAAAGCGGCCTGCGCATCTGGGACAAGGCGGCTTCAGCCTGTCTCTCGTCTCGGATCGAGTATGGCCGCGCAGTTACGGCGGAGAATCTCTTTCAAGTCGAGCAGGCTGAAGATGCGTTGCACCGGCTAGGCTTTCCGCAGGTCCGCGTCCGCCACCACGGCGAGCTCGCTCGAGTGGAGATCGCCCGTGCAGACCTGCCGCGAGCGCTCGATCTTGCCGTTCTCGACCGCATCACCGCAGCGTTGCGCGCTGCCGGATTCCTTTACGTCACGCTGGACACGCAGGGGTATCGCTCAGGATCGATGAACGACGTGCTGTCCGTCTCGGCAATTGCGAATCAAGCGGCCAGCCAGAGCACGCGGTCCTCACAGAACCGGCAGAACGAGAACAACGAGCAGACCGTCACGGTACTGGAAACAGCGATCGACGACTCCACCCCGGAGGTGCTCGCGCACATGGCCGAGCGGGCGCTTGCCTGCGGCGCGCTCGACGTGATGCTCGCGCCCGTCACTATGAAGAAAGGGCGCCCCGGAACGCTGGTGACGGTGCTCTGCCATGAACCTGAAACAGCGGCAATGCAGGACCTGCTGCTGCGGGAAACCAGCACGCTCGGAATACGCGTCCGCCAGGAACGGCGGGTATGCCTGGAGCGAAACCTCACGATTGTCTCAACCCCGTATGGCGAGATTCGCATGAAGATCGGATTGCGCGGAGGCGAAGAATTGAATGCCGCGCCGGAGTTTGAAGACTGCCGCGCTGCCGCCCAGCGCTACGGTGTTCCGGTGAAGCAGGTAATGCAATCGGCTGTCGCGGCCTATGCTTTAGTGGCTACTCCGGAACCGCAACTCAGGGCCTGAGCGCGACTGTTCTCAACGCTCCGCTCGTCTCCGTTGTCGGAGATAATTGCGCCGCGTCCACGATACCCGGCTCCAATTCCACGCGCGGGTCAAAGACCGTGTCGACGTGCGCGGCCGGATGGAAACGTCCGTTGCCAAAATAGACGGCGAGCAGGCTTGCCGCAATTACCGGATGCAGGCAAGCCAGCGGCAGCACATACTTCTTTGACTCCACCAGAGACTCAATCACGCCATGCACCGGCGTGCTTCGGTGGATGGTCCCTGGCACCTGCGGAATGACGAAGGTCGTGAACTCCAGGTCGGAGTGCCGCTTGGCATATTTTTGTAGCGACCGAGCCGTTTGTTTCGGAGTCATCACACCGGCGTCGGCGATAAAGTTGCGATGGATGGAATGAGGAAAATAAAAATTGAGGATCTTCTCGGCGAAATTGGCGCAATTGCTAAAGAGAAGGTTGAAGTGGCTTCGGTTCCTGCTGTCGTTCAGGATTGCGATCAGTGCGTCATCCTGCTCCGGGCGCGTATCCAGTGAGAAGCCGTAAATTTTTCTGTCATACGATTCGCCCACAAGCTCCGCCCAGTCTCCAGCGGGAATTTCGCGGTTCGGATCGTCAGGCGCGTACTGCATCAGATAAGTGCGGCGATACTCGTTGCGCATGCGCATTGCAAGGGCAGAATCGGCGCTCACAGGAATTCCATCGGAGTTGTTCACCGCATAGAGGTAGGGCATGAGCGGCATTGCAATCCAATCGTAACCGCCGATCCGGTGGTATCGGCTCAGCACTACCCCCGTTTCTCCGGGCTCGCAGCGACGAAGGCGAACGGGGGTTTCAGCGCACACATCGGACAGATAAACGGCAGCGTGCCCCGTCGGGTTCATTGATCCGAATTGCCCGTAGGGCTCCTCGAGCAGCAACGCAACTTTGCCCGCCCGAGCCTGCGCTGAGCACAGTGCCCCAAGCAGCGCAAGAAACAGAGCCACTCTGAAAATTTTTTGCATTTGGCTCCCGCTCCGCCCGCTAATGAATCCGGTGCAATTTCGCCTTCACACGTTGCCCACGATCAATCTGGGCGGCGATGTTAAATGCAGGTTCCCCTGCACAGCCCAAACTGATTTTCAAAATATTATTGACACGAAAGAAGGTGAAAAGCCGCGACTTTTCCAAAAAAATCCCGAGTCAAGACGTTTTTCACGAGGCTGGCAACCATGCCGGACTAGGCTGAGGCAGCTATTTGATAGGCTAAATTCGTTATGGCGAAAGGCAATTCAGGTCTCGGGCAGACCCTGCTTGTCGATGCGGACGATACGCTGTGGGAAAACAATATTTACTTTGAGCGCGCCATTGCGAGCTTTATTTCCTACCTCGACCATCACGAGTACACGCCGGAGCAGGTGCACGAAAAACTGATCCAGATCGAGCGCGAACATACGTTGGAGCAAGGTTATGGAGTGGCCTGCTTCACTCGGTCGCTGATCGCGTGCTTCGAGCGCTTGTCCCCGGCTCGTGTAACGCGGGAAAAGCATGCGCGAATCGCGAGCTTCGCGAATGCAATCCTCGATCAGGAGATTGAGCTGCTCCCCGGTGTGGCTGCAACCCTACCCCATCTCGCCTCGCGCCATCGGCTTATTCTGATGACGAAGGGCAATGAGGGGGAGCAGGCAGATAAACTCGCGCGCTCCGGATTAGGCCCGTACTTCAGCGCAGTTGAGATTCCGCGAGAGAAGGACCCCGCCGCTTACACGGAGGTTTGCGGCAGACATCAACTTGCGCCGGGCAGCACGTGGATGATAGGCAACAGCCCGCGCTCCGATATAAATCCGGCGCTGGCCTGCGGCCTGCATGCCGTTTACATTCGACACTGGAGCACATGGGCGCTGGAGCATGAAGCCCTCGACGCCGCACCTGCCGGACAGAAATTGCTCGAGGTGGAAAGCTTCGCGAAACTGGCCGAAGTATTCTAATTTTGACTCGGGCGGATAGGGCGAGTCGCCGTGCCGCTTTGTTATACTCGTCACAGGACATCGATTCAGCCAGTGCGGAAGTGGTGAAATGGCAGACACACCATCTTGAGGGGGTGGCGCCGAGAGGCATAGGGGTTCAAGTCCCCTCTTCCGCACCAATTGTCCGCAAAATTTAGAAGGGAATGGCGCAGGTTGTTCCCTGGAAAAGCGATTCCATGGTTTATCTCTTCATCGTCGTTCACATTATCGTGTCGCTCATGCTAGTGGGCATCATCCTTCTTCAGCAGGGAAAAAGCGCGGACCTCGCCGGTGCCTTTGGCGGACAGGGTTCGCAGACCGCTTTCGGCCCGCGATCGGCTTCGAATATCCTGACCCGCTTGACTATCTGGGGTGCGGTGATCTTCATGATTACTTCCATCGGGCTCACGATTTTGATGCAAAAGAGTACTGGCCATCAGCACTCCGTGCTAGAAGGAACGCAAACGACGCATAGCGTTCCAGCAAAGAAGTAGCGCACGCGCATCTTTTTTAAGTGCAGCATTATCTTACTGAGGGCGGGCCGGTGGCCTGCCCTTTTTGCGTTTAAATGTCGTATCCCCATGCTTGCGGCAGAATAGTGTATGGAGAAATCAATGGCGGCGATGGACCTGGAACTTTGGCTGATCCGTCACGGTGAAACTGCGTGGAGCCTGTCAGGCGCGCACACCGGCCGCACAGACATTCCGCTGACCGATCGTGGAGAGGCGCGGGCGCGCAAAATCCAGGACTATCTTCGCGGAAAACAGTTTTCTCTGGTGCTCACCAGCCCGCTGCAGCGCGCAAGGGATACATGCCGCATTGCGGGATTCGGAGACGCAGCGCAGATTGACGACGATCTGCGCGAATGGGACTACGGAGCTTACGAGGGGCGCACCACGAAGGACATTCAGAAGGAAGTTCCGGGCTGGTCGGTGTGGACCGGTCCCATACCCGATGGGGAGACTCTCGGCCATGTTGCGGAGCGCGCCAACCGCGTGATTGCTCGCGCCGTTGCCCACGGCGGCAAGGTTGCGCTCTTCGCGCATGGCCACATTCTGCGCATCCTGGCGGCATGCTGGATTCAGGGCAAGCCCGTGATCGGAAGCAGACTGGCTCTGGGAACGGGTGCCGTGAGCACTCTCGGCTTCGAACACGAGACGCGGGTCATCACCATGTGGAACCGCACGCCGGATTAAGCAGGAAAACGCCGGCTCACTTTTTCGTTCTGCCGCGCCTGCGCTTTGAGATGGCCCAACCTTCCTTGTTCGTTTGCCGGGCGCGTCCCAGCGCCAGCGCATCCTCAGGAACATCTTCCGTAACGCAGGATCCGGCCGCGACGTAGGCTCCTTTGCCAATGGTGAGAGGAGCCACGAGAGTGGAATCGCTGCCGACAAAGACGCCGTCGCCAATCAGCGTGCGGTGCTTGTTCACGCCATCGTAATTGCAGGTAATCACGCCCGCGCCGATGTTTGCGCCGTTACCGATCTCCACGTCGCCCAGGTAGGTAAGGTGGTTTGCCTTGGACCCGTTGCCGATTTTGGCCTTTTTCGTCTCCACAAAGTTGCCGATGTGCGCGCCTTCGCCGATCTCCGATTCAGGCCGGAGATGCGAAAACGGCCCGACGAATGCGCCATGCTCTATACGTGAATCCGAGATTACGCAGCCCTGCCGCACCAGAACCTTATTCGCAAGCGTCGAATTTTCAATGACGGAATACGAACGCACGAGGCAGTCCTCCCCGATCTTCGTGTCGCCGAGCAACTGTACAAAGGGCTCGATCACTGTATCGGGGCCGACTTGCACATTCGTGTCGATCACTGTTGTTTCGGGGCGCAGAATCGTCACGCCCTCAGCCATTAGCCTGCGCGCAGTCTCCATGCGCAGCTCTCGATCCAGATCCATCATTTCCGCAATGGTGTTGGCGCCCAGCACTTCAATTGGATTGGCATCCTCGAGCGCGACAACGCGAGAGCCAGAATTCACCAGCAGCCGCGCGAGATCGGTCAGATAGTATTCGCCATGCGCATTCTCCGTGGTCAGCTCGTTGATGTGTTCGAAGAGCGGAGCAGCCTGGAAAGCGTAGATGCCGGAGTTGATTTCGCGCTCGTTCTGCTGCTCCGGACTCAAGGCCTTCTGCTCGACGATCGCCCTCACCTCCGGCGCGCCTGCGTGTTTGCGCAGCACGCGCCCATATCCTGCGGGGTTCGCGGGAGCAGCGGTCAAAATTGTCATCGCGGCCCGCTCGGCCAAATGGAAATCCCGCAGCCGGCAGATGGTTTCCGCCTTAAGCAGAGGCACGTCGCCCGAGAGGACCAATAGTGAATCGTAGTCGCGCACGGCCGGCTCAGCGACTTGAATGGCGTGGCCAGTCCCGCGCTGCTCAAGCTGATGAATGAACTTGACGCCGGTGTCCTTCACGGCGGCCTCGACCTGCGCCGCCTGGTGTCCCACCACGATGTAGATGTCAGTGGGGGGAACAATCTGACTGGCGCTGGCAATCACATGACGCAGGAGGGCCTTGCCGCCAATCTCGTGCAAAACCTTGGGACGCTTGGATTTCAGCCGCGTGCCCTTGCCCGCAGCCATAATGACTATCGCCAATCGCATAGCAACAGGGTACAGGGTTTTGGGGAAAACACGTGCGGCGATTCAGATGGCGGCGGCTTGCATCGGAGCGGAGCTTTCTACTGGGCTGCGCGATGAATCGACAAGCGTGTAGATGAGCATCGCGAGCACGGGTATGGCAAGCAGGAAAAACGAATTTGATCCAAGGGGAAGCAGAAGAACAGGTAGCAGGAACATGATTGCCAGAATATAGCGAGGCAGGCGGCCGGCCAGTAGAGCTGCCATGAGAATAGAAGGCGTGAGGTCATAGAGATAGAGGTGATAGCTCACCAGCAAACCGCACAGAATGGCGATGGAGTATGCAGCTTTCTGATCGCGCCGGCCAAGAACCGAGGCGCACCACGCGAACAGCGCCAGAGAGCAAAGTCCGATGATTAGGTCAAAGCCGAGCGGGGACCGCAGAAAGCGCGCTCCACACGCGTACAGAAGGCCCGCGGCGTTGGGCATGGCCCAGGGAAATACGCTAAGCCTCTGTTGAGCGATCGCGCTTCGGTCAATGGCGGAGCCGGCGCCGGACAACAACCGGAAGTAATTGGCGATGCCGCTGCGACCTCCTACGGCGAGGCAGAGCAATGCGACACCGGCGGACGAGAGCAGGAATCCCGAGGCGAACCGCCAGCCTCGACGAATCGCGATTAACGCAGCAATGGGAGTTATGATCTGGAATTTGAATAGGGCGAGCGCGATTAGGCAGCCGGCGCTCAAGTCATTGCCTGACTCGAGCTGCTGCAACGCGATGCAGCAAAGCAGCAGCAGCAAAATCGAGTCCTGTCCCATAACTATTGCCGCATAAGCCGGCAGGTAGAGGAAAAAAGCGAGCCATGGCCGCGATTTCAGCCAGGTTGGAGATGCGGGAAATAACGGCCGAGCGGCGAAGATCGCGGCGAGCAGCAGAAGCATGTTGAAGGCGATAAATGTGAGATACGCCGAACGGTAGGAAAGCATGGAAAAGGGCGCGTAGAGCAGAGTCTCATAGCTCGGGTGATAGAAAGCCAAGACATTTTTCCGTTGTGAGACAAGCGCGTCCTGCAATTGCTCCTGAAGGGTGAGATCGTACAGCTTCGATGGAGCGGTCCGGGCAAGGTATCCAGCCGTATAAAAGGATCGAAAATCGAATTGAGTGTGTGTGCCGCTCCGGGCGAATCCAGCCCCACAAAGTTCCATAAGGAGGAAGCACATGCACCACGCCAGCAAGACCGGCTTTGTCTTGAGAGTCGATGACTCCACAAATCCTCCTGACGGCAGTTATCGTAGCATCCGCCGTCTGGAGAATTGACCCTCTAAATGTGCCTGTGTACCTACTCGTTTACTCTGCTCCCGGGCCGCCCATCTGTTGGCGCAGCGCCGGGGGAATGGGGATTGTGATGTCGAGGGGCTGCACCGGACCCAGGTTCAGGTCAGTTAGTGGAGTGCCATAGTGAGTTTCATTACCCACGACCAGCACCGCCAGCTTTGCCGGGTCTACATATTTGTTCGCCACCCGCTCAACATCAGCAAGTGTTACTGCTTCAATTCCGGCGCGATACTTTGTCAGGAAATCGGCGGGATAGCCATAGAATTCCAGCTCTGTCGCCTCCGCCAACACTTTTTCTTTGGTGTCGTAATGGAAAATAAACGAATTAAGAAGCTGGTCCTTCGCCCCCGCCAGTTCCACAGCGGTAAACGGCTTTGTCTTCAGCTGGTGAATCTCCTCAAGCATCGCCTGCGTCGCCTTGACCGTGCTCTCGCTCTTGGTTGAGGCCGCGGTGTAGAACATGCCGGGATGGTCATACGATGCCCCATAGCCGCCGAACACTGCATAGGCAAGCCCCTGCTTGGTCCGGACATCCTGAAAGAGACGCGAGCCGAAGCCGCCCGAAAAAATCTCATTCATGACCACCAGCGCATAGTAGTCAGGATTGCGCCGCTCTGTGCCCAGTCCCACGATCCACACATTGCTCTGGTCCACGTCGGTTTTATTCACCGAATAAACTCCCGGCCGGGGCCCGGGAAAGTCGATTGCCGGCTTCGGCAACGCGGCTCCGCGGGACATCCCTTCGAATGCCGCCCGCAGCGCCTTTTCCATTGCGGCGGGATCGAAGTCTCCTTCCACCGCGACAATCATATTGTTGGGCATCAACGTCTTCGCATGCCACGCATTCAGGTCGTCCAAAGTAATGCCCATCACCCCGGCAATCTCCGGCAGCCGGCCATAAGGACTGTTCTTGCCGTAGACCAGGATGGCGGCCTCGCGCTCAGCAATGTTGGACGCGTTATCGTTGCGCCGCACAATTCCGGCAACTTCCTGCTGCTTGGCCAACATCAGCTTCTGCGCGTTGAATGCCGGATGCTCCAGGAGGTCGACGGCAATGCCGAACACCTGATCTTCGTCTTGCGTAAGGCACGACCAGGAGACGGCGGTAGAATCCAAATCGCCGCTGGTCTCAACCTTGGCTGCCTTGGCTTCCAGCAGGTCATCGAGCTTGTCGCCGTCCTGCGTGGAAGTTCCGCTGGTCCGCCATGCCTGGCCGTAGAGGTCGATCAACGCCACCTTGTCCGCGGCAACATCTCGCGAACCGCCGCGGATATTGATTGTTCCATTGATGAACGGGAGCTCATGATCGGGTTCCAGCAGAATTACCATGCCGTTCTTCAACTCGATGCGCTTCGGCTCTTCGGGATGGAACGGGTGTAGCGGCGGAACAGGAATCTTCATCCACGGCTCAGAGGGCTGCTCTTTCTTCGCATCGGGAGGTACAACCGTGGTGGACGTTTGTTGGGCGACAGCGGCTGCAGAAACGCAAAGAACTCCGGCGGCAACAAAGGAAATGGAGCGGAAAAAATTCATCGCGCACCTCCCTGGGCCTGCGCTGCCGACGGCTTGGAAGGAGCCTCAAACTCCACCATCGCGTAGGTCCGATTGCCGGAAACAAACACTTTGTTCGCCACGCGTCGAATGTCCGCCTTGGTCACTGCATCGATCTTGTTCAATTGATTGAAGAGCTCCTGCCAATTTCCATACCTGAGTTGATAAATGGCTAATTGCTCGGCCAGGCCCTGGTTGTCTCCGAGCCCACGAAGCAGATCGGCACGGGCTCGCGTCTTAAACATCGCCAGCTCGGCATCTGTCACGTCCGTGGTCTTGAGCTTGTCGATCTCTTTGTGGATCGCCGTGCGCATCTCCTCCGGAGTGTGCCCCGCATTCGGAACTGCAAAAAAGGCGAACAGCCCCGGATATTTGTCGCCCGGAAATCCGCTGAAGCCTTCCGCCTCCGCCGCAATCTGCTGATCCTCTACCAGCGAGCGATACAGCCGCGAGGTGCGCCCATTGGAGAAGATGTCCTGGATCGCGTCATACACCGCGTCATCGGGATCGCGATAGTCGGGCCGGTGATAGCCCTCGAGGTACAGGGGCTGTGTGGGGTCCTTGATGATGATGGATTTTTCCGCCGTTTGCGGCGGCTCGACCGTGGCCATTGGCTCCGGCTTTGGTCCCGCCGGAATCCCGCCGAAGTATTTCTGCAGGATCGGCATATCGGCAGGAGTTACATCGCCGACCACCGCGATCACGATATTCGACGGAACATAGAATTTTTTGTGGAACGCCTCCGCCTCGGTCGCCGTAATCTGGCTCAACTCGCTCTCCCACCCCACGCCGGGCCGATGGTATGGATGCGCCACATACGCAGTCGCCAGAAATTGCTCCACCATGCGGCCCACCGGGTTCGAGTCGATCCGCATCCGCCGCTCTTCCATTACCACGTTGCGCTCGCGATAAAACTGCCGCGGCACAGGATTGGCGATGCGGTCGCTCTCCATATACGCCCACAGTTGCAGCCGGTTGGACGGCATGCTCCAGAAATACTGGGTCGCATCCAGGCTGGTTTCGGCGTTCAGACCCGAAGCGCCGTTGGCTTCAGCAATCTCCGTAAACTCGTTGGGAATTACATACTGGTTGGCGTCCTTCTCCGCGGCATCGTAATCAGCCTTGAGCTGCTTGAGCTTGGCCGGGTCCTGTCCTACACGTTTACGAAACTCCATGTCGTAGGCCGCATAGGTCGCTTCAACCTTGGCCAGCGCGATCTTCTCCGCCGCGTAATTGGTGGTGCCGATGTCCTTCGTACCCTTGAAAGCCAGGTGCTCGAACATATGCGCCAGACCTGACTCGCCGCTGGGATCGTTTGCGTCGCCCGCATTCACGATGGTGAAGTAAGAGAATACCGGTGCCTCGGGCCGCTCGCAGACGATCAGCGTAAGCCCGTTCGGCAGCACTTTTACGGTAACGCGCTTCTGGAATCTCGCCAGCTCCTGCTCGACATTCTGCCCTATGCAGTGGATCGCGACCATTGAACAGCACGCCAGCGCGATCGCACGCGCAACAGAGAAAATTTTCATGGGACCTCGAACATGGATGAAGTCAATACTGCAAATCAGGACTCAGCTTTGACGCTACTTGCGAGCTTTCAGGGTGTCAAACGCGAATTGGCATCTGCGAAAATCGATCGCAGCCGCCCCAGGTTGAAGTAAATCATCCACCACACGCCGATCAAGGCCAGGATTGCATAGATTGCCGCAAGCCCCACCATAATGTCGCCCAGAGTCACGCCCGGATGACCGGGAATCTGCATCCCGGACATCTCCAGCTTCGCACGGCCGAACAGGACTCCCGCCGCCATGAGCGCGAACACCACAAGGTCAAGCAGCCCCAGAAGCGTAATTGAATACCGCGCCCAGAGCTTGAGCCGGAATAATCCCACAATGGTGAATGCCGCCAGAATCGCCAGCGCGATAATCAACCCGTCCAGCCCCGCCGCCAACAACCGCACGGAAGGAATCCGCGGAATCAGCGGAGTATTTGAAATAAACAGCGCGAAAGCGGAGCACGCGGCCAGCAGCAAACCGACAAAAGCCATCACTCCGAGGATGAGTGCCGCAATCACTACCCCCGCAGGCACACCCACTTCATCATCAGTCATAGACACTCAGCATACAGAACGCGAAACTCCGTCCACTTTATTTCTTCTCCGTCTCCTGCAGAAACTGGATGAGATCGTTCTTCCACACCGCTGCATAGGTATGCGTGCCGTGGCCGCGAGTAGCGTCCGATATCGGAAAAAGTATGAACTTCGCATGCGGCATTCTCGTCACCAGCTTTTGTGCGATTCCCAGCTCCGGCGGATTGATGAAGTCATCGGCTGAGTTGATCCAGAGCACCGGTGCAGTAATGCTGCTCAGCCGCGGCTCCGGATTATAGTTGCGCGAAGCATTCACAATGTAGAGATAATCGTTCGCGTCTGTGTGGGCGATAAAGCGATCGAGCGCGCGGTTCACGTAGTCCTCAGCCTGCGTACGTGCCGGATAATTTTTCTGCATCTGCAATGGAGAGGAGCCCGCGATAAGTATCAGATCGCCGGCGCCGCGCAGGCCTTCCACAGGTTCCGCGGTGTAGTTGCCATTGTTCCATGCCGGGTCGTCGCGGATCATCTGCATCGACATGTACCTCCACATGCGATTCCGACCGGCGATCTCGACGGGCAGGCACGCAAACGGCGCAAGCGCATCGGCAAATTGCGCGTAAGTTTCGCCCCAGACAAACGACTGCATGCAGCCCATGGAAGTGCCCAGAATCAGGCGCAGATGGTTCACGTGCAAACCATTAACAAGCATGGCGTGCTGCGATTTAACCATGTCGTCGTAATCGTAATGAGGGAATCGCATGCGCAGGCCGTCTGATGGCTTGCTCGACTCGCCCGCACCAATGTCGTCGGGGAGAATGATGAAATATTTTGTGATGTCCAGGGGCTGGCCGGGCCCAAATAGCACGTCAGAAAACACCGGATTGAGAAGCGAATGAGCATCGCCGCCCGTGCCGTGCAGCAACAGCACCGCGTTATCTGTGTGGCCGGCTGCATCACGGTGTGGCGTCCCCAGTGTCAGGTAATGGAGCTTCAAGTCGGGGAGCGTTTCGCCTGCGCCAAAGTGGAAGTTATGGATGACGTAAGTGCCGTTTTGCGCCGGCCAGTGAGTGGGAGGATCAGAAGGTATTGTCGATCGCGCGGGCTGCGCAGCGGCTCCGAGCGAAAGGAGATAAATAAAAAGTAGATAGCTGAACGAGCGGCAACGGGTCATTGACACCTCCTTCAAGCAAGCAATCATCTTACGATAAGACATTGCGAAGAAAGGTCAGCGAGTGCTCACGCTGCCATCCGCTTGACCCCTGTCTTCGCGCGAACGTATTCTGCCCGCGTGCCGAACGCGCAGGATAATGCAACGCTGAAAACCCAACCCGCACCGCTCCTCGGCCGCGCCGCCGTTCTTGGAGCGGGAGCCATGGGCTCCCGCATCGCCGCGCATCTGGCCAATGCCGGCGTGCCCGTTCTCCTGCTTGATCTCCCCAGCTCCGAGCCGGGCCCAACGCTCGCCGCCAAAGCCATTTCCGCGCTGCTCAAGGCCAAGCCGGCTTCTTTTTACGATTCCGCTTCGGCCGCGCTCATAACCGCCGGCGATTTTCACCACGACCTGCCTCAGCTAAAATCCTGCGACTGGATAATCGAAGCCGTCGCCGAAGATCTCGCCATCAAGCAAGCACTGCTTGAAAAGATTCAGCCGCATTTGGGTCCCGAGACCATCGTGACCACCAACACCAGCGGGCTGCCCATTGCAGCTATCGCCGGCAAGACTTCGCCTGAATTCCGCCGTCGCTGGTTCGGAACACACTTCTTCAATCCGCCCCGGTACATGCGTCTCCTCGAAATCATTCCCACGCCGGATACCGATCCCCAAGCTACTGCGGCCATCGCGGAATTCGCCGACCGTCGCCTCGGCAAGACCGTTGTCTACGCGCGCGAGACGCCCAACTTCATTGCCAACCGCATTGGCGTCTTCTCCATGCTCACCGCGCTGCGCCTGATGCAGGAGCAAGGCCTTTCCGTTGAGGAAGTGGACGCGCTCACCGGCTCGGCGATCGGCTGGCCGCGCACCGGCACTTTCCGGCTCGCAGATCTGGTAGGCATCGACGTGCTCGCACATGTGGCGAAAAACTTTGCCGAATCGCGCAGCGGCGACGCTAGTGCAACGCGGCTCCCGGCCTTCCTCGAAACCATGCTGCAGAACCGCTGGCTGGGCGACAAAACCGGCCAGGGCTTCTATAAGAAAGACCCAACGGACCCGAAGAACCGTCTCGCGCTCGATTGGCGGACGCTTGAGTATCGTCCCGCGCAGCGGCCGAAATTTCCGACCGTAGAAATGGCGAAAAATGCCCAATCGCTGGGCGAACGCCTTCGGCTCATCCTTGCCGCCGACCCGAAAAAGGATAAAGCCGCGGCCTTCCTCATCCCGCTGCTCACCGCTATCTGGGGCTACGCCGCCCAAATCCAACCTGAGATCGCCGATTCACCTGCGGATATCGACCGCGCCATGCAGACCGGATTCAACTGGGAGCTGGGGCCGTTCGCAATGTCCGAAGTCGCGCGCCGTGTGCAGCCGCCCGATGCTCCAGCAATCCGCGAAGGCCGCAAAGTCATCCGTGAGAATCCCGGCTGCTCGCTTCTCGACATCGGCGAAGACATCGCACTGCTCCAACTTCACTCGCCCAAAAACGCCATTGGAGACGACATCGTCTCGCTGGTCACGCGAACATTGGCCCCCGCCAGCGAACCCGTTCGCAATTTCCGCGGCTTTGTCATTGGCTCGGAGGCCAGCGACTTCTCCGTGGGCGCGAACCTTATGCAATTGCTGCTCGCCATGCAGGAGGGAGAATGGGATGAGGTCGATCTGGCCGTTCGTGCATTCCAGCGCATGACCTCCGCAATCAAGTTCTGTCCACGGCCGGTAGTTGCCGCGCCGTTCAATCTCTGTTTGGGCGGAGGATCCGAGATTTCGCTCCACGCGACGCGCCGCCAGCCACACGCCGAGCTGTATATGGGCCTGGTCGAAAGCAGCGTTGGCATCGTCCCCGCGGGCGGAGGCACAAAGGAGATGGCCCTGCGTGCTGTGGACGCGGCGCATGCCGCGTCGAAAATGGACCCCGCGGCGAACCCGATAAAATTCGCGCAGTCTGGCGATCTGCAGCACGCGCTTCGCCAGCGCTTTGAAACCATGGCCATGGCAAAAGTCTCGACCTCAGCTGCTGAAGGCCGCGCGCTTGATTTCCTTTCTTCAGCCGACCAGATCACCATGAACCGCGACCATTTGGTTGATGACGCCAGGGCAGTTGTCGTTGCTCTTGCAGAAAAGGGCTACACGCCGCCGCAACCTCGCACGATCCCGTCTGCTGGAGACGCCGCGCTCGCGAACCTCAAGTTGGGCGTCCACCTCATGCGCAAGGCGGAATACATCAGCGAGCACGATGCGAAGGTCGCAACCCACATCGCGCACATTCTCTGCGGAGGCGAAGTGACTCCCGGTACCCTCATCACCGAGCAGGCACTGCTCGAGCTCGAGCGCGAAGCTTTTCTCTCGTTATGCGGCGAGCGAAAGACCCAGGAACGCATTGCATTCACGCTGAAGACAGGCAAGCCGCTCAGGAACTAGATCGATGATTCGCTTCCATGCTGCGCTGCTCGCCTGCTGCTTGGCGGCTCCTTTCATCACAGCGGCACAGATGAATTCCTCCCCTGTGCCGCTAACCGAACAGGTGGAAACCGGAACGATAACCATCAATGTGACCCCACAAAGTGAGTCTCATTCCGGGCTTTCCGGGGCTGAGGAAGGCTATCTGGGCCACTACCGCATCCGCCTGCTCCCGATCCCATCATTCCCGCAATTGCCTGCGCAGACTGCGCAGCAACTCACCGAGCGAGGCTGCATGATTCCGCAGACCTATGAAGCGCGCGAGCCGGAGAACGTCATTCATGGGACGTTTGAAAAGCTGGGAAGCAACGACTGGGCCGTGCTATGCTCTGTGAATCGCGTCACCACTCTGTACGTCTTCTTTCAATCGGACTTGGCGCGTCCCATCCCGTTGCGCCACCAGCCGGACAGCCAATGGCTTGGAGTGGAGTGGTCCCTGGATTACGGCTCGGCGTGGGGTATCGCCGCTTGTCCCTCCCGTCTGATGCCGGGGAGCGCGCACGCAAATCACGATGGCATTGAAGACGCCTTTGTAGAACACTCCTCAACCATTCACTACTTTGAGAATGGCCGCTGGACGACTATCGACAGCAGCCCCTAGCAATCTGCGCTATCTTCAACGCATGTCCGGAATCTACATTGCCGCTGCCGTTCGCACAGCCGTGGGCAAAGCCCCTAAGGGGACGCTCGCGTCTGTGCGGCCCGACGATCTTGCGTCCACTGTTCTTCGTGGCGCGCTGGATCGGGTTCCGCAACTCGACCAGGCAGAAATCGAGGATGTGATCCTCGGCTGTGCCATGCCCGAAGGCGAGCAGGGACTCAACATTGCACGCATCGCAAGCATGCGCGCAGGGTTGCGGCCCGAAACGTCGGCCATGACCGTGAATCGCTTCTGCTCATCGGGACTTCAAGCCATCGCCCTCGCCGCGGACGCGATAGGAGCAGGCCGCGCCCAGGTAGCGCTCGCCGGAGGCGCGGAATCGATGAGCATGGTTCCGATGGAGGGAAACAAGTTCAGCGCGAATCCGTGGCTCATCGACCATTACCCTGACGTGTATCTCTCCATGGGATTGACCGCGGAGAACGTTGCCCGAAAATACGGCATCACCCGCGAGCAGGCGGACGAATTTGCGCTCGCCAGCCATCAAAAAGCGTTGGCCGCCATTCGGGGGGGAAATTTCGAAGAAGAAATTGTGCCGGTCACGGTCGGGAATTCGGAATTCAAGGTCGACGAAGGCCCGCGCGCCGATACATCTGCCCAAGCGCTGGCGAAACTCAAGCCCGCCTTTCACGCCAAGGGGACGGTCACAGCAGGGAACTCGTCCCAGACCTCTGACGGAGCCGCTGCCGTCGTTGTGATCTCCGAACAGAGGGCCAAAGAGCTGAATTTCGCTCCCGTGGCCCGCTTCGTAAGCTTCGCCACAGCCGGCGTCGCGCCCGAAATTATGGGCATAGGACCGGTCAGTGCGATCCCGAAGGCCCTCACGCTCGCCGGTCTCACCCTCGACGAGATCGATCTCATTGAACTGAATGAGGCCTTTGCCGCGCAAGCGCTCGCCGTTATTCAGCAGGCCGGGCTCGACCCAGCCAAAGTTAATGTAAACGGCGGAGCCATCGCGCTCGGGCATCCGCTTGGCTGCACTGGAGCGAAGCTCACAGCCACAATCCTGCATGAACTCAAGCGCCGCCAACTTCGTTATGGACTGGTGACCATGTGCGTGGGCGGGGGTATGGGAGCGGCGGGAGTGTTCGAGAATCTGAGTTAGTTCGCCTAAGTCTCAATTAAAGTACGATAAAATCGTGCGGCAACTAATATGAACGGTGCAAGCTTCCTCCTCCACGAAACCGACCCCGCCAGCGTCTTCACTCCAGAAGATTTCAGTGAAGAGCAGCGGCAGATTGCAGCTACCGCCGCTGAGTTTGTCGCGAAGGAAGTTCTTCCCGCCGCCGCTGAAATCGAGGCCAAGAACTTCGGTGTAACGCGCTCGCTCCTTAGGAAGGCCGGAGATCTGGGCCTGATGGCTGTCGATGTTCCTGAAGGCTATGGCGGCCTCGCGATGGACAAAGTCACCTCGGCTATCGTCGCTGACCGCATGTCAATGCTCGCGAGTTTCAGCGTGGCCTTCAGCGCGCACACCGGCATCGGAACCCTCCCTATCGCCTGGTATGGGACTGAAGCGCAGAAACAGAAATACCTGCCGAAACTCGCCACCGGCGAGTGGCTCGCCGCTTATGCGCTCTCGGAGGCAAGCAGCGGGTCCGACGCCATGAACATCCGCACCCGCGCAGTAAAGGACGGAGACCAATACGTTCTGAACGGCGAAAAAATGTGGATCACCAACGCCGGATTTGCCGACCTGTTCACCGTCTTCGCGAAAATCACCGACCCGGCAGAGCCCGACCTCGCTAAAGCCAAAATGTCCGCGTTCCTCATCGAGCGCAACACGCCCGGTCTTAACATCGGAGCCGAGGAGCACAAACTCGGCATTCGCGGATCGTCCACTTGTCCGCTCATTCTCAGTGATTGCCGGATACCAGCGGAAAATTTGCTCGGCGAGGCCGGGAAGGGCCACCACATCGCCTTTAATATTCTGAATATTGGACGGTTCAAACTCGGCGCGGCCTGCACTGGAGGCGCGCGTACCTCGCTGTCGAACGCCATCCAATACGCTCGCGACCGCAAGGCGTTCGGCAAGTCCATCTCCGAATTTGGCCTGGTCCAGCAAAAGATTGCCGACGCCGCCACGCGTATTTACGTCGCTGAATCGTTGACCTACCGCACCATTGGAGCCATCGACGCCGCGCTGGCGGGAGCAGAGGATGCTCGAGAGATTCAGAAGCGCATAGAGGAATACGCGATCGAGTGCTCCATCCTAAAAGTTTGGGGAAGCGAGATGCTGGACGCGGTGGTCGATCACACCGTGCAGATTTACGGCGGCTACGGATACGTCGAGGAGTATCCGGCTGAGCGGGCTTATCGGGACTCGCGCATCAACCGCATCTTTGAGGGCACCAATGAAATCAATCGGCTTATTATCGCGGGATTCGTGATGAAGCGCGCCATGACCGGCCAGCTCCCCTTGCTTCCCGCGATCAAAGCGCTCACCGATGAACTCTTCGCGCCGCCGGCTTTTTCCGCCGACGACAATTCCGCCGATGACCCATTCGCGCGCGAAGCCAAATTGCTTGCCGGCGCGAAAAAGTTGTTCCTCTTTGCCGCCGGCTCGGCCAGCCAGAAGTATATGAACGCCCTCGCCGATCAGCAGGAGATTATGGCCGCCCTCGCTGACATGATTCAGGAGATCTACGCGCTCGATTCGGCCCTGGCCCGCGCTCGCAAGCTGCACGCCGGCGGTTCTGCAAAGTTCGACCTCGCCCGGAGTATGACCCAGCTTTACGCTGCCCGCGCGTTCACCCTAGTCGAAAATTCCGCGCGCCAGGTGATTGCGACAGCCGTCGAGGGGGACATGCTCAGGACCCAGCTTGCCATCCTGCGGCGCCTGTCCAAGCATGAACCCGCAAACACCATTGCCATCAGTCGTTTAGTCGCGCGGGCCGCAATTGAGCAGGGGCGCTATCCGCTGTAGATTTTTGCCCGCGCCGCAAACTTTCGCTGATGTTCTCCATCTAATATTCAAGCTTCTCTTCCGCCCGGAGGCTGCACGCGACTTCCGGCGGCAATTTGTGTCCGTCATACTAGAGCAGAACCGATCTTGAACTGCATTCGCAGTGCTATCGACGGATCAAACGAAAGCAGGACCACGTTGCAAAAGGCTGTACTCAGGTTTTTCCTTTTTTCCCCATTGTTGCTGCTGATTGTCGCGTTTTTCTCCGGTCCGGTGCTTGCTCGTGCCCAGTCGCCGTCGCGCGATCGCATCATCCAGGAAATCAATCCGGTTTCCACCGTCGCTGTATCCGGAACCGTAAGCCCGCTGGCCCGGCCGGACTTCGACATGGGCCGTGCCGACCCGTCGACCCAGCTTACGGGTATCACGATGTACTTCAGGCCGTCCGCCGCGCAGCAGGCCGCGCTCCAGAATTTGCTTAAGCAGCAGCAAACGCCTGGTTCGCCGCTATACCATCAATGGATCACCCCGGCCCAGTACGCCGCTGAATTCGGACTCTCTGCGAACGATCTCGCAAAGGTCAAGAGCTGGCTGGAACAACAGGGGTTCTCCATCGATCGCGTCGCAAACAGCGGCAACGCCATCTCTTTCTCCGGCACCATCGCGCAGGTGGAAGCCGCGTTCCAAACCGAAATTCATCATTATTCCGTCCGCGGTGTAACCCATACCGCCAACGCATCGCCGCTTTCTATTCCTTCCGCGTTAGCCGGAGTGGTGCTCTCGGTGCGCAACATCAGCGATTTCCGGCCTCATCCGCTGCATCGCGTTCGACGGGCGGCGGTAAGCCCGCAGTTCACCTTCGGCGGCGGCTCCACTCACTTCCATTTCCTCGCGCCGGGCGACTTCGCCACCATCTACGATCTCAATCCGCTGTACAGCGCAGGGGATAACGGCAGCGGGAAAACCATCGTCATCGTAGGCCAGAGCGCCATCGTAGCTTCCGACATAACCCATTTCCAAAGCGCGGCGGGACTTACGCAAAAAGCGCCCACTGCCATTCTCGTTCCCGGCACCGGAACCAGCACGCTGGAAGACAAGATCGGAGACGAGGATGAATCCGATCTCGATCTCGAATGGTCGGCTGCCGTCGCCCGGGGCGCGACCATCGATTTTGTCTATACAGGCAGCAATCGGAACTTCGGCGCCTTCGACTCCATCCAGTATGCGGTTGACAACAAGCTCGGTTCCATAATCAGCAGCAGCTACGGAACCTGCGAGGCCGATCTTTCCAGCTCGGATGTAACCACTCTTCAATCCTGGTTCGAGCAGGCCAACATGCAGGGGCAAACCATCATTGCGGCCTCGGGAGACAACGGCGCAACGGACTGTGAATCCATTTCCAATCCAACCACAATTGTGAACGGCGACGAAGCCACCCTCGGCCTCGCAGTCGATATTCCCGCTGCCTCTCCGTCCGTTACCGGCATCGGGGGCACCGAATTTCTCGCCGACGTTAGTTCGGCAGGCTCCTACTGGAACTCGTCAAACAGCGCCGGCAACGTGTCAGCCATTCAATACATTCCGGAGAAGGTGTGGGACGATACCTCGACCGCCAATGGCATTGAATCGGGCGGAGGCGGGAAAAGCGCGCTCTTCGGCAAACCCACATGGCAGAAGGGAACCGGCGTCCCCAGCGACGGTGCTCGTGATGTACCCGATATATCGCTCAACGCCTCGCCCAATCACGACGGATATCTGATATGCGCATCCGGTTCTGACGCCGACCCCAGCAGTTGCTCTCACGGATTCCTGGACAGCAGCGGCAATCCCAATGTAGCGGGCGGTACCTCCTTCGGCGCGCCGACTTTCGCCGGCATTCTCGCCATCCTGCTGCAAAAACTCGGCTCTTCCGGTTTGGGCGACATCAATCCGGAGATATACAGCCTTGCCTCATCGGACTATTCCAGCGCATTCCACGACACCACCAGCGGGAGTAACAAGACTCCGTGCGTAATCGGCAAGACCGGCTGCACTGCGTCGCCCATCGGCTATTCCGCAACCACCGGATATGATCTCGCCAGCGGCTGGGGATCGATTGACGGAGCAAATTTCGTCAATGCATTCACCGCCAGCTCGCCGGCTTCGCACCTGGCTACGACTACATCGCTTACCGCCTCCAACTCGGCCCCGGTGGTGAATAGCGCGGTTACGATCACCGCCACTGTTACCAGCGACTCCGGAAGCGCCACGCCCGCGGGAACGGTCCAGTTCGCCGTTGATGGCGCCAAGGCCGGCAGCGCTGTAGCTCTTTCGAGCAGTGGCATCGCAACCATTAGCTACACGCCAACCACCGCCGGATCCCACACCATCCTCGGTAACTACACGCCCTCAAACACGGCAACCAGCGCGGCTTCTGCGGGCACCATCACCATCATGGTCTACGCGTCTACAAGCGGCAGCGGTTCCCTCGGGATCACCGCCACGAATGTCACCGTGGCGCAGGGCAGCAGCGGAATGTCGACTGTCGCTATCTCCGGGATTCCATCTGGATTCACCGGCGCGGTCGCACTCAGCGTTACTGCGCCCGCCGCGCTTACCAACGCCTGCTTTACCTATGTCAACCCCAATGTGAGCTCGAGCGGAACCACCGGCGGCTCGGTCACGGTCAACACTTCGGAGAGTGCCTGCACCACAACAGGAAGCAATCGCACGCTTGCAATCAATTCCCACAACCCTCCGCGCCATAGCGGAGAAGCTTCCGTTCCGCTTACACAAGCAATCTCCGGAGTTGCCCTCGCGTCGTTTGTGCTCATAGGCATACCGGGCTTCCGGCGCCGGCGCTGGACAGGAATGTGCGCGGTGCTGTTTGTTGCCGCAATGGCTCTCGTGGCCAGCGGATGCGGCAGCAGCGGAGGAACCCCTAGCTCCAACTCTTCGACGACGACCTCAACTTCTCCCAAGGGGGTCTATACCTTGATGTTGACCGGCACGAACCAGGCCGCCAACCTTTCTGCTACCACCACCTTCACCCTCACCGTGAACTAGATAGGGTTCAGGAACGCGCAAGCGGCTTTGGCTGCCAACCCTCCGGATTCTTCGGCGCCCTCGCAACAAATCGCGGAGTCAGGCGTCTATACCTCCGCGCCTTCCAAGGAAGAATCCATGCCAGTCGACCGGTTCGAATCAGCTAGAAATGCCGTTTCGGGCCGATCTCCGATAAGTGCTGCCCCACCGAGGCGTTCTCCCGCTGATTCTCTTGACACCTCCGAGTGGTTGTCGTACAAACTACCCATTCGTCCCTCAGGTCCCAGCAGCTGCTTCGCCTTTCTTCCGGATCCCGCCTTGAGTTCTCGCCCCTTGGCGCGCGAACACTTGCAAGTCGCGGTTCGCGCTGTTGTACAGAAAGCATTTCTTTCCCCATCGCATCATCAGAATGCGTCCCTAAAGGGGGTCAAAGGCCCTCTCACCGGTCTGGATCGCTCCACAACTACGTTTCAGCCGAACCAATTTCAGGATGGCCATGATTCCCAGAACTTTTCGCTCAATCGCACTTACCGTCGCGGGTTTTGCAAGCCTTAGCTCATTCTCGCTCTTGCATTTGAATGCTCAGGTCGCGCCTTCGCTGGTTACAAACCGGCTCACGCAGCCCATCGACGAAAGTTCTCTTGTACGACTTAAGGGAACCGTCCATCCGCTCGCCAATGCGGCGAACGATCGCGGGGCCGCGCCTGACAGCATGCCGCTCGATCGCATTCAGATCATCCTCAAGCGCAGCGCCGCGCAGGAAGCCGCGCTCCAGCAGGTGATTCACGACGAGCACACCTCCGGCAGCGCGAGCTACCACAAGTGGCTTACGCCCGATCAGTTCGCCCGGCAGTTTGGCCCATCCGATCAGGATGTGGCGACGCTTGAATCTTGGCTCGCCTCCAAAGGTCTAAATGTAGGCAAGGTCAATCCCGGCAAGCAGACGCTTGAAGTCTCCGGCAACGTGGCCCAGTTCCGCTCTGCGTTCCACGCCCAGATACATCAATACGCAGTCAACGGCGAAACCCACTTTGCCAACGCGACCGATCCGCAGATTCCCGCCGCGCTCGCCCCTGTCTTCGGCGGCTTCGTGTCTCTGAATAATTTCCGGCCCCACTCCATGAGCCATGTGCTCGGGCACGCCACTTACAATCCGAAAACCGGCCAGGCTACTCCTCAATGGACCTACGGCAATAGCTCTGGAGTCAACTTCGTGCTCGCCCCCAGTGACTTCGCCGTTCAATACAATCTGCCTTCCACTCTCGATGGAAGCGGCCAGACCATAGCCATCATCAACGACAGCAATATCAATGTGGCCACCGTGAATCAGTTCCGGAGCCTTTTCAGTTTGCCGGTCAATCCGCCACAGGTGATCATCGCCGGCAATGACCCCGGCGTGGACGGCATCAACAATCCGGACGGCCCGAACAATAACTCGGTCGAAGCGTATCTCGACGTGGAGTGGGCCGGCGCCGTCGCACCCAAGGCCAGGATCGATCTCGTGGTCGGAGCCGATACTGCGCTGGAAACCGGGTTGATCCTCGCTGCGGAGCATGCTATCTACGGCAACATCGCTCCCGTCGTGAGCATTAGCTTCGGGTTCGGATGCGAAGCGCAGATGGGCAGCTTCAACCAGTTTGTTGATGCTCTCCTGGAGCAGGCTGCCGCGCAGGGCATCACCGTCATGGTCTCCACGGGAGATAACGCCTCAGCCGGCTGCGACAATGACAACAGCCAGTTCTATGCTGTCGGCGGCGCCGCGGTCAGCGGACTCGCGTCCACCCCCTTTGACGTTGCAGTGGGCGGAACCGACTTCTTCTACAGCTCCTTCAACCAGGGCTCGACCGCCATCAATAACCAGATCGTGACGTACTGGAATACCGCTCCCAGCCAGAACCCGTCCACCTCGATCAAGGGTTTTGTTCCCGAACAGCCCTGGAACAACAGCCAGTATGGCCTTAACCTCTTCAGCATAGACAGCACCAACCAGCAGACCACAATTGCCGGCGGGAGCGGAGGAGCCAGCAGTTGCGTGACCGGAACACCAGCCAACGGATCCTTCACCACCTGCACAGCTGGGTACGCCAAGCCGGTATGGCAGAGCGGACACGGGGTGCCGGCAGACAAGGTCCGCGACATCCCTGACGTTTCCCTCTTCGCCGCGAATGGCCTCAACGCCAGCTTCTACCCCATCTGCTTCGACGATGGCGATTGCCAGCCGCCCTCCGGCTCGAACCTCGTGCAGATCACCGGAATCGGCGGCACTTCCGCCTCGTCCCCCGCGTTCGCCGGAATCATGGCGCTCGTGAATGAAAGGTACGGACGCCAGGGGCAGGCCGACTACGTCCTGTATCCGCTGGCCGCGCAATTCCCGGCGGCTTTCCATGACGTGACCAATGGCACAAATTCCGTTCCGTGCGCCTTTTCTGCCACGAATGATTCGCCGAACTGCATCGCCGTCTCCCATCAGTTGACGGTTACCGACCCTAACCTTGGTACCGCGGTCGAAGGCCAGCTTGGGTCGGGCACCACCGCTGATTACAATGCCACGGCCGGATACGATCTCGCCACCGGCCTCGGCAGCGTTGACGCAACTCAGCTCATCGACGACTGGGGCAGCGTCACCTTCCCCGGAAGCAGCGTGAGTCTCACCTCGCCGACCGGCGGCGCGACCTTCACCCACGGCGCTTCCGTGTCCTTCGCCGGGACCGTCACCGGCACTGGAGGCTCCACTCCAACCGGCGATGTAGCCCTTGAGACGGACAGCACCGAACCCGGGCAACAGTCGCGGAACCTTGCCACCCTGAGCAGCGGCGCATTCTCGGTCAGCACCACCACGTTGCCGGGAGGAACCTACGACATCTGGGCGAATTACGCGGGCGACTCAAAGAATGCCGCCGCCGATTCCCAGAAGGCCCAGATCACCGTCAATCCGGAATCCAGCGGCGTCTTCTTCGCTATTGATGACATCGCAACCGGCAGAGCCGCGGCGGGCCCAGCCATCAATTCAGGCGCCACGAACGTCTCCTACGGCACCCAATTGATGCTCAGCGCCCAGGTTGCCCCAGGCTCACAACTCACTGCACTTGAGAACTGCAACACCGGAGCCTCAGCCACATGCCCCAGCTTCACCGCGCCTACCGGGACCGTGGTGTTCAAGGACAACTCAGCTGACCTCAATACCACCGTGCTCAACGTCGAGGGCGACGCGGAGTTCAATGCTCCCTTTGCCGTAGGCAGCCACTCCGTCACTGCAAGCTACTCGGGAGACAGCAGCTATAATCCGTCCGCAGCCGCAGCGATTGCTTTTTCGGTAGTCAAGAACACGCCGCAGATCAGCGTGCTTTCCAGCGTGGTCACCCAGTTCCTCCCGACCGGGCAGGCGAACGTCTTTACCGTCCAGGTGCTGAATTCAGCGAATCTTGGAAGTGAAAGCGCCTTTAACGCTGGCTTTTCCGCGCCCGTAGCGCCGCCTACGGGTACGGTAACCATCAGTGGCTTTCCTTCCGGCGTTCCCACAAATGCCACGCTGACGGCGGGCGTTGATCCTCAGACCTTGGCACCCGCAGGCATTGGCACCATCACGATCCCCGCAACCATCGCGGCCGGCAACTACAACGTCACCGTTACCTATAACGGAGATGGAAACTACAACACCACCACTTTCGCGGCAACCATTCCCGTCCAGAGTGCAGGCGGCGTGGCCACCACCACAACCGCTGCAATCAGCGGAAGCATATCGCCCACGTCCACGGTAAGCATCAGCGGCACAGTTACTGGTAAGAGCGGCGACGGCGCGCCCTCGAACGCCGACGGCGGTATCTTGATCTACTCGGGCGGATATTACATCGCGGAAATTCCGGTGAGTTCGGCATCGTCGGACTCTTCAAGCTTCTCAATAACCATGAGCAGCCGATCTCTCCTGCAGGGAAGCAACACCATCACCGTGCAGTATGCCGGAGACAGCAAGTACGCTCCTTCTTCCGTCACGCTCACTCCTGCCATCTCCAACCCGCTCTCCGACTTCACCATGGTGCCCAACACCACCATCGTTCCCGTCACGGTAGGCACGGCGGCGACTGATCCCATCCAGCTTTCGCCGGTGAATGGATTCGGCAACTCCGTCAGCTTCACCTGCACCGCGCCTTCGGGAATCACCTGCTCCCTGAGCCCCACCTCCTACGTCTTCAGCGGAGGACCCTCCACTGCAACCCTCACCCTCAACGCAAGCGGATCGGCAACCAACGGCGCGAACAACCTGCTCGTCACCGGCACCGATTCCAGCGGAAAATTCGTCCACACGCTCAGCATTCAGGCTGACGTAGCCGGGGCGACCACAGCGTCCGCCGCATTCACCCTCAACGCCAGCCCATCGACGATAACCATTGCTCCGGGAGCCACTGTAACCAACGCAGGGATCGGCGTGACGCCGGCCAACGGTTTCAGCGGCAATGTAGCGTTAACCTCAGCTGTAACCGGACCTAGCGGCGCCACCAGCATTCCGATCGTAACCATCAATACAAGTCCTCTCGATGTCACGGGCCAAAGTGCAATCAGCTCGGGGATGTCCATCGCGACAACCTCCTCAACAACCTTGGGGAACTACACCGTCACCTTGACCGGCACATCAGGCGCGGCCATGGAAACGGCTACTCTCAACCTCATCGTGGCTACTCCGCCGCCGTCAAGCTTCACGCTATCGAATAGCGGAGGCATCACGATAGCCAGCCCTGGCGGAAGTGGCACCAGCACCCTTACGGTAACGCCCGCCAACAGCTTCACCGGCGCGGTGAACTTCACCTGTGCTGTCACTACCAGCCCTGCTGGCGCAACTGATATGCCAGCCTGCACGGCGCCCGCGGCTAACGTCACCGGATCCGCCAACGCAACCGCAACCCTCACCGTTACCACCACTGCAGGCACAACCGCCGCGCTGCGCAATCCTCTGGACAAGCTCTTCGCCGCAGGTGGAGGCCTCGTCGTAGCCGGCCTGCTGTTCTTCGGAATCCCCGCGCGTCGTCGTAGCTGGCGCAGTATCCTTGCGGTGCTGGTCTTTGCCGGAATCGTCGGCATGGGCATCGGCTGCGGAAGCAGCGGCGGAAATAAAGGCAGCGGCGGGGGCGGGACTACCGGCGGTACTAGCACGGGAGCCTACGTCCTCACCGTCACCGGAACCAGCGGCTCGCTGTCGGAAACCACCACAGTAAACCTGACCGTCAACTAACCAGCACTCGATCCACTTCAGCGGGCCGCCTCAGTGCGGCCCGTCTTTATTTCCCCGCGATACACTCAAACGCACAAAGGAATCATCCTCAAAACGAAGGGAGAGCCATGCGAGTAACTGCAGGTAGAATGAATGGCGCGGTTGCAACTCCGAGTCCAGCGCACACCGCTGGCGTCGCGCTCTTCCTGCTTACCGCGCTTAATCTCTTCAATTTCATCGATCGCTATATTCTGCCCGGTGTACAGCCGCTGGTGCAAAAAGAATTCCACGTTGACGACGCGCAAATCGGTCTGCTGACAACCGCATTCTTCTTCACCTACATGCTTGCCGCGCCGATCACGGGATGGCTCGGCGACCGCTTCCCGCGCAAGCCGCTTATCATCATCGGGGCGCTGCTTTGGTCCGCAGCCACCCTCTTCACCGCCGTTGTGCATAGTTATCAAACGCTGCTTATCCGTCACGCCATCGTCGGTATAGGCGAAGCCACCTTCAGCATCTTCGCGCCCGCTCTGCTCGCCGATTTCTATCCCGAGCGCGACCGCAATCGTATCCTCAGCATTTTCTATGTCACCATTCCGGTCGGCGGAGCGCTTGGCTATCTTACGGGTGGAGTCCTCGGCCAGCATTACGGCTGGCGCATGCCCTTTTTTATTGCGGCGCTGCCCGGAGTGCTCATCGCTCTCGGCTTCTGGCTCTTTGTGCGCGAGCCGCAGCGGGGAAGCGCCGACTCGCTCGCGCCTACGCTGAACCGGGCCACCCTCCGCGGCTTGGCCCACAATCCCGCATTCTGGGCCGCGACGCTCGGCCTCGCCATGTGGACCTTCGCCGTCGGCGGCATCTCCACATTCCTGCCAACATTTTTCGTTCGCTTTGCGCATATGTCCGTTGCGAAGGCTGGAACCGTAACGGGTGCCGTTACCGTGGTCGACGGCCTGCTGGGCACCATCGCCGGAGGATGGCTCGGCCAACTATGGCTGCGCCGCAATTCGCGCGCTCTCTACCTCATCTCCGGCTGGGGATCTATCCTCGCGATCCCGGCCGCCGCTCTCGTCTTCTTCGGCCCAGATTCTTTCTTCCTGCCCGCTGCCTTCGTGGCCGAGTTCTTTCTCTTCCTCGGAACCGGCCCGCTCAACGCCGCCATCGTCAACTCCGTTGCCGCTCCGATCCGCGCAACCGCGATCTCAATCAATCTGTTCGTCATTCACGTGCTGGGTGACGCGTTCTCCCCCCTCCTCATCGGGAAAATCTCGGACGCTTCCAATCTCCGTATCGGATTGAGCATCACGATCATCACGCTTGCGCTCTCGGGCATCATTCTCTTCGCCGGCGCCAGACACGCCCCGCTCCTGAATCAACCTGAACGCTGATCGCTGAACTCCGAACGCTGCTTTTCACATACAATCAACCAGAGTATGCCCGAACACGAACCACACCATCCGCCACAGGAGCCCCCGCCGCCGGCGTGGGTGAAAACTGAACTGGCCCGCCATCCCCAGCGGCCCGATCCCATGGACCTGATAGAAAACATTTTCACCGATCTCAGCGAGATTCACGGCGACCGCGCCTTTGGCGACGATCCCGCCATGTTCTGCGGATTCGCGCGCTTCGACGGCGAAGAGGTGATGGTAATTGGCAACCTCAAGGGCCGCAGCACAAAAGAGAAGGTCTATCGCAAATTCGGAATGCCGGACCCCGAGGGGTATCGCAAGGCGCTCCGCGCCATGAAACTTGCCGAGAAATTCAGTCGGCCCATCCTCACTTTCATCGATCTCATGGGCGCCAACCCCGGCTTGGGCGCTGAAGAGCGCGGACAGGCCGAAGCCATCGCGCGCAACCTGCGCGAGATGTCGCGCCTGCGCATTCCGACCCTTGCAACCATCACAGGCGAAGGCGGCTCCGGTGGCGCCCTGGCTCTCGCAGTCGCCGACCGCGTGCTCGTTATGGAGAAGGCCATCTATTCCGTAATCTCCCCGGAAGCTTGCGCCTCCATCATGTGGCGCGACGCTTCCAAGCGCGCGCAGGCCGCTGTCGCGCTGAAAGCCACTGCGCCCGACCTCAAGCATTTCGGTTGCGTGGATGACATAGTGCCCGAACCTGGCAGGGGAGCCCACGAAAATCCATCCGAAGCCGCAAGCATTCTCGCCGAAAAACTCCGATGGCATCTAACCGAGTTGAAGGCGCTCTCGATCGACGACCTGGTCATGCGCCGTTACGAAAAATTCAGGAACATCGCGCAGTTCTACACCGCATGAAATTGTCGCTAGACTTCTATCGCCCAACGCGTGGTGGCTCCGCATCTCGACAAAATGTGAGAGCAGAACCATCACGATGAATCCCGCCAGCCGCCTCCGCTCGCTCGCATGGTTCCTGGTGGCAGCGTTCTACTATCTCCTTGCTAGGGAGGTCGCGGCCTTCGCCGCCAGCGGTCTCAGCGCCGGAAACTGGTTCTACTTCGCAGACCGAGCTATCCTGCTTTTTCTTCTCATCCTGGGCTTCGCCGCCATGGGATACGTTGGCCAGAGTCAACGCCATCCTATAGCGGACATGGGCCTCGTCCGGCGACCGGGCTGGCGGCGCGAATTCGCACTTGGCTCCGCCATTGGGTGGGCGGGGGTGGCCACCTGCGCGCTGATGATCGTGATCTTCGGTGGGATGGTCGTGGTCTTCTACACCGGCTGGCGGCAGTTCGCGCTTCTTCCACTCGATCTTGCCATCCTGCTTATGGCTTCGCTCGCCGAAGAGGTCGCCTTCCGCGGCTATCCCTTCCAGCGCCTGATTGAAACCACCAGCGCACCAGCAGCAACGCTGCTGCTCTCCCTGCTCTTCGCGGTAGTGCACATCAACAATCCGGGAGCAAGCGTCGCCAGCATCCTCGTCACCTTCTTCGCTGGATGGCTCTTCGCTGTCGCATATCTCCGCACTCGCGCGCTGTGGGTCGGTTGGGGCATTCACTTTGCGTGGAACGCGAGCATGGCCGTTCTTTTCGGTCTGCCCCTCAGCGGCATTACCCAGTTTTCGCCCGTCATTTCTTCTACGGCAATTGGCCCTACCTGGCTCACCGGCTTCGACTACGGCCCGGAAGGCAGCGCCGTCGCCATCGTTGTCGTCATTGCACTCATTCTCGCCACCATTTACGCGACGCGGGAACTCCATTACAAATATGCGCAGCCAATCATCATTCCCGGCGGAATTCCGGTTGATATGGACGCCGTCTCGCGCCGCCAGCACGAAACTGCCATGGGCCCATCGCAACCCGCCCCGCCGCAGATCGTGCAGATAGATGGAGTGCACCAGCAGCCGCAATCCGCGACAGAGACTGAGCCGCCGCACCCTCCGCAGGAAGTGTGAATGCCCACTCCGGCGAACGCGGTCAATCTCCGCGCTTGCCTGCACTGCGAACGCGCCGTAAAATTTCATTGCTCGGAAAATCACTGGCTCTCGTGCGCTGAAATCGTGCGCTGAAGTTGCGTCTGCCAGCCAAAGGTGGTCAGGATGAGGCAGTCCTTTGCAGTAGGTATTGGCGGAGCAGCCGGTCAGGGAGTCGCCACCCCCGGCGACATTTTCGCAAAAGTTTTCAGCCGTCGCGGCCTTCATCTCAACGCCTACAACGCTTACCAGTCCATCATTCGCGGCGGTCATACCTTCCTCACCATCCGCACCGGCGTGGATAAAATTTCCAACACCGGCGACCATCTGGATCTGCTTATCCCGCTTAACCAGGACACGATGGATCGGCACCTCCGCCTGCTCGCGGCTGGTGGCGCTGTTCTCTACAACTCCGATCAGATCAAGCCCGGTCCGCACGCCGAAGGCGTCCAGCTCTGCCCCGTCCCCGTTTCCCAGCTTGCGGACATCAGCAAGAACAAAATCGCGCAGAACACCCTCGCAATTGGCGCCGCGCTCAGCATGATGGGTGTCGGATTTCCCGCGCTCGAAAGCGTGCTTGCCGAGCAGTTCCGAAAAAAAGAACAAAAGGTCATCGACGAAAACGTCAACCTGGCGCGCGCCGGATACGACTACGCCACGCAGCATTTCAAGCCCTTCGCATGGCCGCTGCCCATGACCGAAACGAAGTATGCCGTGCTCAGCGGCAACGCCGCCCTGGCTATGGGAGGCGCCGCCGCCGGCGTCAAGTTTTACTCCGCGTATCCCATGAGTCCGTCCACCGGCGTCCTGCACTGGTTCGCCGACCATGCCCGCAAGGCCAACATCATGGTGCGCCAGGTCGAGGATGAAATTGGAGTTATCAACATGGCAATCGGCGCGGCCCACGCGGGCGTGCGCGCCATGTGCGCCACTTCCGGAGGCGGCTTCGCTCTCATGAGCGAGGGCCTCGGACTCGCTGCGCAGGCGGAGATTCCCATCGTCGTTATCGATTGCCAGCGCGCAGGTCCATCCACGGGAGTGCCTACCAAAACCGAGCAGGGCGACCTGTGGCAGATGCTCGGCGCAGCCTTCGGAGACTATCCCCGCGTCATCGCCGCTCCGCTCGATATCGCCGACTGCTTCAAGCTAATTCCTGAAATCTTCAACATTGCTGACCGCTTCCAGTGCCCCGGAATCGTGCTCTGCGATCTGCTGCTTGCCGAAGGCCGCCTTAGCGTGGAACCGAAGGAGCTCAACTTCTATCCGGAGATCGATCGCGGCGAGCTGATTACCTCCAACGGCACCGAGCACGAAGCCTACAAGCGTTACCTCATCACCGAAAGCGGAGTCTCCCCGCGCGCGATTCCCGGAATTCCGGGTTTCACCCACGTCGTTTCCAGCGACGAGCACGACGAAGACGGTGTGCTCATCAGCGATGAGTACACCAACGCAGGCAAGCGCCGCGCCATGATGGAAAAGCGCATGCGGAAAGAAGACGGCATAGCCGCCGCCGTTCCGCCCCCGCAGCTTCTCGGGCCGGCAAACGCCGACGTGACGCTTATCGGATGGGGATCGACTTACGGAGTCATCGACGAAGCCTGCGAGCTGCTGCGCGAATCCGGCATCTCCGCCAACCATCTGCCCATCCGCTGGCTGGTCCCGCTGCACGGCGACGCCATTCTCGATCTGCTGAAGAACGCGAAGCACACCATCATCGTTGAAAACAACTACAGCGGCCAGTTCGCCCGTTATCTGCGGAGTGAAACCAGCTTTGTACCAAGCGGACACATCCGCAAATACGACGGCGAGCCTTTCATGCCGCACCACATCGTGGAAGCGGTGCGGGAGCAACTTGAGGGCAAAACAAGTCTTTCCGTTCCCGCCCACGAAGTGATGGTCTAAACAGAATTCAGGAGAACCAAAGATGGCCACGACTGATGTAATCGCTCCCAAAGCAGTAGCAATGGTGGACTTCAAAGGCAAGGTCGATCCCGACTGGTGTCCCGGTTGCGGCGACTACGGCGTGCTCGCCGCCGTGCAGAAAGCTCTCGTCGATCTGCAAATTCCAAAGCATCAGGTCGCGACCATTAGCGGCATCGGCTGTTCCTCGAATTTTCCCGGCTTCATCGATACTTACGGCATGCACACGCTGCACGGCCGCTCGCTTGCGGTCGCCACCGGATTCAAGATGGCAAACCACGGCATGACGGTCCTCGTCACCGGAGGCGACGGAGACGGCTTCGGTATCGGCGGCAACCACTTTATGCACACCATGCGCCGCAACGTCGATCTCACCTATCTGGTGATGGACAACCAGATCTACGGTCTCACCACCGGGCAGACTTCGCCGACCAGCCGACTTGGCATGAAGACCAAAAGCATGCCCCACGGCAGCATTGAATCACCCATCAATCCCATTAGCCTCGCACTTGCCGCCGGCGCAACCTTCGTCGCGCGCGGCTTTAGCGCCGAGCAAAAGCACCTCACCGAGCTTATAAAGCAGGCCATTCAGCACAAGGGCTTTTCCTTCATCGATATCTTCAGCCCATGCGTCACCTACAACCACGACAACACCTTCCAGTGGTTCCGCCCACGCGTAAAAAAGCTCGAAGAAAACTCCGCCTACGACCCCACCGACTGGAGCATGGCCATGGAGAAATCGCTGCTCTGGGGCGACGAAATTCCCATTGGAAAATTCTTCGAGCGAACCGACCTGCCCAGCCTGCACGGCTCCGAGCCTGTTCTCGTCTCCGGCCCGCTGGTCCACCAGGGCAACCGCGTTCCCGCACAGGCAGCAAAGGACTTCATCGATGAGCTGATGTAAGTTCCACTCAAAGATCACTCCCAGGAGGCGATTCGATGTGAGTCAGCGGCCTCGCCCCGCTGATGCCACCCAGAGGTATGAGTTCCCCTTTTCGGCTGACCGGACGTTAGCTGCCCGCTTTTCAGCCGCCGCTTTGCCGCCGCTTTCTAGACACCCGCTGTTTAGCCCTGCCGCAGCCCGCTCTTTAGCCAGGGCCGAGTCCCCCTTGCCAACCAACCCCCGCCGGGCACATCCTATAGTCAGAACGTTGGAGGCCGTCCATGAAAGGCTTCTTGATCCCGCTCCTCGCTGCGTTCCTGGCCCTTCCTGCCGCTGCCCAGGTTTTCACCGTCACGCCCGAAGGCGTCGACGCCAAGTACCTCCAGTTCACGCCCACCAGCATCACGCTTTCCGCCCTCCCGCTCACCCATCATGATCGCCAGGAGTTGCTCCGTTTTTTGCAATCCGAGCAAGGATTCACCATGCGTCCGATGCCCGTCGCCACTCTCGTACTCCGCGCCAATGGCGAGATGAAGCCTGGGGGCTCCGCATATGCCAACCTGGTCCGCGATAAAGGAATCGCCGCCAAAGCTGGCGAGCGCGTCGTCATCACCGATGTCGCCATCGAGAAGGATCGCATTCTCCTCGACTTCAATGGAGGTCCGGTCCACAAGCACAAATTCCTGCGCCATATCTCCATCGGCATGGACCCGAACTATACCTCGCCCATCGTGCGCGACAATCCCAACGAGTCGCACGGATCACGCATCGCGCTCGTCTTTCCGCATGGCGTACCCGAGCTCACCGGCCTCCAGGTTGAGGCGCTTGTGAAGCCGATCGTTGATTTCACCGTGAAAACGCCCATCCAGGCATACACTGACACGCTGCCCCCCTTTCTGCGCAAGGCGGTTACTGATCATCAAGTGCTCGTCGGAATGAACCATGATATGGTCCTTAGCGCGCTCGGCCAACCCAAAACAAAAATGCGCGAAGAAGAGAACCAGGTGGACGTTGAAATCTGGATCTACGGCGACCCTCCTCAGCCCACGCAGTTCGTCCGCTTCAACGGCAATCGTGTCATCCGTTTCGAAGTCGCTCGCGTAGGCAAGCCCATTGAGGTCCATGCAAAGAACGAGATGGGCGACTACTGGAGCACCCAGCAGCCGGACAATGTCCGGATTGTAAAACTGGGCGACCAGGCGCCCGTTGACGCAGCTAAGCAAGCCGCCCCCGCTGCGCCGCCCACGCTCAGAAATCCGGGAGAGGTGATATCCGCGGACAAAGGCAAGAACACCCCGCAGATGCAACCCGTGGAATTCCCTAAAGGCACCGGCGAAACGCAGCAGCAGGGAAGTCAGACAACCTCAACCCAACCAGCAGGAACGCAGCCAACAATCCAGCCCGCTACAGCGCAGCCCGCGACAACTCAGCCCAATACAATGCAGCCCTCTACAACTCAGCCCGCTCCGGCGCAGCCTCCTCCGGCGCAGCCCGCGACGACACAGCCTTCGCCCTCGCAAACGCCGCCTGCCGACCAGAACCGCCTCGCGGCCCAGTCTCGCTAGCCTTGGGCCGAAATTCCGGTACACGCAGGCGCAAGCGTCGCGCTGCTGTCGCCGCTTCATGATGATGTAAACTGATAACAGCGTCCACGGACCTTTCCGATCCGCCCATCCGCAGAAAAACAGGGCGAAACACCGCGAATTCCGGCGGGCGTGCGCCTCCCCATGTGTGAGTGCGAAACGATATCCAAGATCCAGGAGATAAGCCGTCATGGCCAAAATTGCCAAAACAGCAGATCGCAAGAAAATGATGGACACCACCAAGAGCACCGATTGTCCACGGTGCAATAAACCCACCCGAATCGTCAAGCGCGTAAAGGACCGCGAGCGCGGCATACCAGGCGGAGTCTACATCTCCTGCTCGGCCTGCGAATTCTACGAGAAGCTTTAGGGCTATTTCTAAACACTCTGAGGGGCTCCCGACGGGAGCCCTTTTCTAGTCGCGAAGCATCTCCTGCGCGCGCACGTAGAATAGCTGGCTAGCGCCACTATGCGAGTCCTGATACAAATGAAAGTTTTGTTGGGATGAGAGTTCTGTTGGTTGGAAACTACCGGCCCGACAACCAGAGGAGCATGGCTCGCTATGCTGAGTTGCTCCACTCAGAATTACTGAAGCGTGGCTATGCAGCGGAGGAGATGCATCCGGCGGCGATGGCGACGAGGCTAGTGACTCGAAGAAGCCGATTATTCCGATGGCTGGGATATCTGGATAAATTCGTTTTCTTCCCACCGATGTTGTGGTTTCGCTCGCGGCGGGCAGAGATTGTGCACGTCTGCGATCACTCCAACTCGTTTTATCTTCGCTGGACGGGCAAGACTCCGAGCGTGATCACCGCACACGATGCGCTGGCGATCCGGTCAGCGCTGGGCGATTTTCCGCAGAATCCGACCCGGTGGTCAGGCGTGAAGCTTCAGCGCTGGATTTTGAGCGGGCTGAGGCACGCCGGGAGGATCATTTGCGTTTCCGAAAAGACGCGACAGGATTTTGCGGCGCTGCTTCCGAAAGGCCTGGCGATGACGGTGATCTCAAATCCGCTTCCTGCAAATTTTCGCCGGGGCAGGGTGGATGACGTAAAAGCCGTTCGTGGGGCTTGCGGACTTGGGGCGGAGGACGAGTATCTGCTGCATGTTGGAAAAGACAACTGGTACAAGAATCGGCCCGGCATGCTGCGGATTATGGCATTGTTGCGGGATTTCCCTCGTTTTCGTGACGTGAAACTGGTGATGGCGGGCGCGGCGCTTCCAGCGGAACTGCGAGAAAAAGCGCAAACAATCGGGGGAGTGGTTGAATACGTCGGGCCTTCCGACGAGCAGCTTCGGGCGCTCTATACCGGCGCACTGGCTCTGCTCTTTCCTTCGCTGGAGGAGGGGTTTGGGTGGCCGGTCCTGGAGGCCCAGGCCTGTGGGTGCCCGGTGATCACGAGCGCGCGTTCGCCGATGAAGGAAGTTTCCGGTGGGGCGGCGATCCTGATTGACCCGACGGACGAGGCAGGATCGGCGAAGGTCATTGCTGAAAGAATCAAAGAAGCGGAGGTATTGAGAGAGGCCGGGTTGGAAAATGCGACTGCTTATTCCTTAGTGAGCACGATGGATAAATATTGCGAGGTCTACCGCGAAATGGTCTCGGCGGCGGGGGCGAAGGATTAGCGAGCGAGTGAACTGTCAGACCTGGGCTACTGTCGGGCGAGGCATGATTCCGTCGTTCTGGAACATGTGGCGGATGCCGCGCAGGGCCTGACGGGTGCGCTCCTCATTCTCGATGAGGGAAAAACGGACATGGCCGTCTCCATATTCGCCGAAGCCGATCCCGGGGCTTACTGCGACTTTTGCCTCCTTCAAGAGCAAAGTGGAGAATTCGATCGAGCCTAGATGTCTATATTGCTGGGGGATCGGCGCCCATACGAACATCGTTGCTTTCGGCAGGCCGACTTCCCACCCGAACTTGGTGAGTCCATTGACCAGGACGTCGCGGCGGCTGCGGTAGTTTTCCGAGATTTCGGAGACGCACTCCTGTGGGCCTTCTAGCGCAAGGATCGCGGCTACCTGAATGGGGGTAAAGGTTCCGTAATCGAAATAGCTCTTAAGGCGGGCCAGGGCTGATACGAGGGTCTTATTACCGACCATGAAGCCGACTCTCCAGCCGGGCATGTTGTAGCTCTTGGAGAGGGTAAAGAACTCGACGGCGATGTCTTTGGCTCCGGGCACCTCAAAAATCGAAGGCGCACGGAAGCCGTCGAAGACGATGTCGGCATAGGCAAGGTCATGGACCAGCCAGATATCATTCTGCCGGCAGAGATCGACCACCCGCTGGAAGAACGGGAGGTCTACGCATTGGGCAGTTGGATTAGCGGGAAAGTTCAGAATCAGCATCCTGGGTTTGGGATACATCAGCGGAATGGTCTGTTCCAACTCGGTGAGAAAGCTGTCGGTATTCTGAATCGCCATACTGCGGATACTGGCTCCGGCAATGACCGGGCCATAGATGTGGATTGGATAGCTGGGGTTCGGAACCAGCACGACATCGCCTCGGTCGAGGGTGGCAAGGCAGAGGTGTGCGATGCCCTCTTTAGAGCCTATGGTGACAATGGCTTCGGTGTCAGGGTCGATAGCGGCTCCATAGCGGCGTTCGTACCAATGGGCGATAGCCCGGCGAAGACGCGGGATTCCCCGGGAGAGCGAATAGCGGTGGTTGTCGGGTTTGCGCGCAGCCTCGATCATTTTGTCCACAATATGCTGTGGAGTAGGCCCGTCCGGGTTCCCCATGCCAAAGTCAACAATGTCTTCGCCGCGACCTCTGGCTTCTGCCTTAAGATCGCTGGTGATATTGAAAACGTAGGGTGGAAGCCGCCTGATTCTCGAAAAATTCTCCACTCATCCCTCTTCTTTTGGTTACTATATAACTTCCAGGCGCGACACAGGGCAAAGACGTGTGCGAGCGAACGAATGACGCCTCAGGAAGAGAATGTTGGCTTTTTGATGATCCCAGGCAGCGGTACTCGCGGCAGTCTCCGGATTCAGTACGCCTTCCCTCTCTGGCTAATTTGCGTCTCTGTTGCACTCTGCAAGAGCCTGCCTGAGTAAAAAGCAATGGCCACTTCGGAATACATTCCCGAAACCAGCGACGTGCCGTCGCTGGTGCCCGTTGGGCGACGAAAGAGCCGCAGCCATTTTCAGGCGTCGATGCTCGCTCCGTTGCCAATGGTTCTCAACGATATTGTGGCGATCCTGCTGGCGTTTGGCGCTGCGCTTGTTCTACGGGCGATTTTTCTGGATAAGGTGGTGCGGTTTTCCGGAATACGGCACAGCATGGACGCCGCCCCTCTCAATGTGCTGTATCTTGGCTGGTTCGCGCTGGTTTACGTGGTGATTGCGCGGCGCTATGGGCTATATGGGCACATCCTGAAATCGGCTGGTGGGGCGCACGAGCTTCGGATGGCGGCGCAGGCCTGCCTGAATGCCGGAATGTTGCTTTGCGGCGCGGTGTACATGATGCACAACCTGGTCATTTCCCGTGCTCTGGTGCTCCTGCTGACGTTCAGCGCGATGGTTTCGGTATGCTTTCGCCGTGCGGTATGGAGACAGCGACGTTACAGGCAATATGAGCGTGGCATTTCGACGCGGCATCTTGTGATTCTGGGAACAAACCATGTAGGGTACGCACTTGGGCGCCAGATCAGAAATGAGACTCGCTTTGGCTATACGCTGCGAGGCTACATTTGCGCATCGGAATCCGGATTATCCTCCGAAGTTCCGGAATCAGATGTTCTGGGAGGAGTGGAGGAATTGCGCCAGATTGCGCGGAAGTACTTCATCGACGAAGTGGTGATCACCGAGTCGTTGCCACTGGAGAGAGTGATTCCTTTGCTCAAGCAGGCGGGCGAGCTTGGAATCGACGTGCGGTCGGTCTCCGGCTATCACACCGAGCTGACGACCAATCCGGACATTGAATACCTCGGAGCATTCCCCCTGGTTTCACTTCATAGCCGGACGCCAAGGGTGATCTCTCTGGCGTTCAAACGAGCAGGGGACATCCTTTTATCACTGATGGCCTTGATTGCCGTGTCGCCCGTTATGCTGGCGGTTGCGATCGCAATTCGGCTGGAGAGCCGCGGTTCTGTTTTTTATACTTCGGAACGGATTGGAAAACGCGGATTAGTCTTTCCGTGCTTCAAGTTTCGAACCATGGTCATGAATGCCGATCAACTCAGGAAGAATCTGGATTCATTAAATGAGCGCGATGGCGTGCTGTTCAAGGTGAAGAACGACCCACGCGTGACGCGGCTGGGGAGGTTCCTGCGAAAGTACAGCCTGGATGAACTGCCGCAATTCTTCAACGTGCTGCGCGGAGAGATGAGCCTGGTTGGTCCCAGGCCGCCAGTCGCAAGCGAGGTGGAGAAATACAAACTGGAACACCTGCGGCGTCTTGAAGTGTTGCCTGGGCTAACGGGATTGTGGCAGGTGCAGGCGCGGCAGGATGCGTCATTTGAGAAATACATCGCGCTTGACACAGCCTATGTGGAGAACTGGGGTTTCTGGCTCGACCTGAAGATCCTGTTCCGGACGGCGGAAGTGGTTCTGCGCGGCACGGGCATCTGATCTCCTTAGTCGTCCACAACTCCTGAAAAAATTGCCGAGTCATCCAGGACGGATGTTTGCTGCCCCCTTGCGGCGACGAGCAGGTAGCGCTCTGTCGCGAGGTACTTTACGGCGAAATCCTTGACGCGCTCGAGCACGCCTGCCTGGGAGCTGTGCTGGGCAAACGCGTTCATCTTGCGCTTCGCCAGTTCGCCAAGCTCAAGGGTCAACGAATACGGAACGGTGGGGGAGTCGGACAACTCCGGGTGATTCCGCACGGTCACAAAGGGCGTGCTTGCGTGATAGAGCTTCTGTGGCGTGTAGGCAGGGCGATCCTGCTCGGAAAAAAACTCCGGGCGTCCGGCCCAATGGAATGCAGCGGTAGCAGCGACGGAGACGATAGTGTGATCCCGATGCAGGTTGACGCTTCCATCGCCGCCGAAAGTGAGGATGATGTGCGGTCGTAGATCGCGGACACGGGCAACGATTGCTCCTGTCAGGTCGTAGAAGTTCTCATGCATCAGCTCGCCATCGGGATACTGCAAAACCTCGTGCTGAGTGACGCCGAGGATACTGCAGGCAGCGGCGAGTTCTGCGCGGCGGCGGCGGCCGAGTTCGGCATTGTCTTCCACTCCTCCCCTGTAGTGGGCTGCCTGTCCGTCGGTAAGGCAGAGAAGACTGGTCTCGATGCCATCTCGATTCGCCAGAAGGAGAGCTCCGCCAAAGCCTCCGCTTTCGTCGTCAGGATGGGCGGTGATACATAGCAGGCGTAGCGGCAAACGGAATCCTCAGCAGGGAAGAAGATGGTCCCACGGCAGCGAAGTCTGGGCTACAGGACGGAAGCTCTTGCGGTGCAGCGGGCATGGGCCATGCTTTTCAAGCGCGGCCAGGTGTTCCGGCGTGCTGTAACCCTTGTGAGAGGCCAGTCCATATTGGGGATAAACTTCGTGGAACTCGCGCAGACGGCGGTCGCGGTACACCTTGGCGACAACGGAAGCCGCAGCGATAGAGATGGACAACGAATCGCCGTAAATGATGCTGGTTTGAGAGCAGTTGATGTCCAGCCGCATTGCGTCGATCAGCAGGTGATCGGGGACGATTGCGAGTCCTTTGACTGCGGCAGTCATCGCCAATCGCGAAGCCTGGTAGATGTTGACGCGGTCGATGGTTTCGGAGTCGATCTCTTCGACGGAAATGGCGACGGCCTTGCGCTCGACGACCGTAGCCAGCCGCTCGCGATCTTCGCGCACAAGCTGCTTCGAGTCGCGCAGGCCGCGGATGCGCGTATCTGGCGGAAGAATAACCGCGGCGGCGACGACTGGCCCGAAGAGCGCTCCTCTTCCAACTTCGTCCACTCCGGCGATACAAGTTGCGCCCTTTGCGCGGGCGGCCCTTTCATATTTATTGCCGCAGGCGAGCGAACGGAGCATCCTCATTTTGAGGGTGGCGGCGGAAACTTCTTCCGGGCCCTGCAATTCAGGACATTCCAGTAAAAACGAGTCGGAAGTCTGGCCGGAGGTCGGGGCAGAGCGGGGCATCACCAGCAGTGTAACGCACGCAGAAACGCCCCGGTCGATAACCCCGGGGCGTTGCGGAAATCTTCTTAGGCGCGCTCGATTTCCTTGAGGCGTGCAGCCTTGCCGCGCAATCCGCGGAGATAGAAGAGGCGGGCGCGGCGAACCTTGGCCGAACGAATCCTCTCAACCTTATCGATGACTTTGGAATTGAAGGGGAAGATGCGCTCGACGCCGTGTCCGAAGCTCATTTTGCGGACGGTGAAGCTGCCCTGCGCGCCGTTCTTGCGAGCGATTACGATGCCTTCAAAGGCCTGGAGGCGTTCTTTATCGCCTTCCTTGATTCGGACTTGTACCCGGACGGTATCGCCCGCGCCAAAGGCGGGAAGGTCGGTACGATTAAGCTTGTCGGCGAGCCGCTGCATGACTGGATGGATAGACATAAATACTTTCCTGGCAATTAATTCAGAGCTTTCAGTTTACATGGAAATAAGGGGTTCTGCACAGCCTCGAGACTATACGACTGCAGCAGAAGGATAGACGTGATGACGAAAACCACTCCTTCCGACATTTCACCGCGAACATACGGCTAAGACTTCGCTCTAAGTCTTTCTGCGACAGCGATCCAGGATTCCTCCAATCTCATCGCTTGCAGCCGCCAGCTATGCCGTTCCAGAACAAACTCTCGGGCTGCTTCCGCGATGTGACAGCTCCCCGCCGGATGCAAAGCCTCGAAGGCAGCCGCAGCGAAATCCCTCGGTGTATCCGCGAGTCTCACATGTACGCCATCCTCGACCTCGAGCCCTTCGGCGCCCACTCGGGTAGACACCACCACTTTGCCCGCAGCCATCGCTTCGAGAATCTTGATCCGCGTTCCACCGCCGATCCGCAGCGGAACTACCAGTGCAGCGGCGCGATAAAGGTACGGACGTATGTCGTCAACTTCGCCGACGAGCGTTGCTCCCTCAGTCGAGCCAAGCAGATCCCGCAAATCAATCCCGGGCCGACGCCCGACAACAGTAAAGCGCACGGCGGGCTCACGAGCATGAATCAGCGGCATGATCTCTCTCAGGAAAAAGCGAACCGCTTCAATATTGGCGAACCAGTCGAGCGAACCCAAAAAAAGCAACTCCAGGCTCTTGACGTCTCCAGGGTGCGGCGTAATCTCGTCTGTATCTACTCCATTTGCCACTACGCTGCTTTCTCTCGCTCCCCACGCCTCTATCCGCTCCCGATCCAGAGTGGATACGGCGGTTACATGATCTGCCATGGAGAATACGTTGCGCTCAAAGCGTTCCATGCGCCGAGCCTGTGAAGTAAAGAACCATCGTCCCAAAATGTCACTTCGCTTTTCCCCTCGGCGTGCCAATATGTCAGCCTCGATATTGTGTGTCGCGATCAGGAAAGGTGGCCTGTTCCGATAGCTTGAAAACTTCGGCACAAACTGTGCATACGGCGTCCACTCGCATTGGATCAAGTCAAATGTGCGCTTGTTGATCAAGCGTCGGACCGTTCCACGGAATCGTCTCCGATCATGTTTGCTCACGGAGAACGGCCTTTTGGACAGGAAATTCGCGAGCAGCCTGAAGTACTGCCATGCACCGGTCTCCATACGGCGCGGCGCGACCGGAATGAACTCTATTCCTGCCCCCGTGAGTGCGCGTGCGGCGCTCGAGTTTGCCTCTCCGTATGCCACAAAGGTGATCTGGTGCCGCGCCGCTAGGGTCGTGAGCAGATGCCAGGTGCGGAGCCTTTTCCCGGAATCGAGAGGATAAGGTATTTCCTCGTCGAGGACGAGCACGCGAAGTGAGCTTTTCAAGGGTATCGGCATTCAGCGGCCAGCCTTCATGATTGTAAGTTTGCGAATTTCTTCAAGAAGTCCTGATCTTCTTGCGAGAGCTCAGCGCTTTGTAGCAAATCTGGCCTGTTTCTCAGTGTTTTTTCCAGAGCGCGCTCGCGGCGCCAGCGGCGGATCTGATTGTGATTTCCGCCGGCCAGCACTTCAGGGACGGCGAGGCCGCGGAACTCCATGGGACGGGTGTAGTGCGGATAATCGAGCAGGCCGCCCGATCCGTGTGTGGAGCGGGGAGAGGTTTCGGATTGTTGGGCGAAATCCTGATCGGGGTGTCCGAAGCTTTCATAGGCGCTGGAAGCCTCACATCCGAGCACGCCGGGGAGCAGTCGCATGACGGCATCGATCACGACAGCGGCACCCAACTCGCCTCCGGAGAGCACATAATCTCCGATGGAAAGCTCGCGATCGCAGGCGAGTTCATTGACTCGCTCGTCGACTCCTTCGTACCTGCCGCAGATCAGGACGACGCGTTCAAGGGTGGCCAACTCACGGGCAACGACCTGAGTGAACTTCGTTCCCTGAGCGGAAAGTAAGATAACGGATTGACGGGCGAGATCGCGGACGGGCTTGGGCGCGACTTGGAGCGATTCGACGGCTTCGATCAGCGGCTCCGGCTTGAAGACCATGCCTTCGCCGCCGCCGAAGGGGCGATCATCCACGGTGCGATGACGGTCGTGCGCAAAGCTGCGAAGGTCATGCAGGCCGACTTCGAAAAGCCTATTGGAGATGGCGCGCTTGACGACGCCGTGCTTGAACACGCTGCCGAAGAACTCGGGAAAGATTGTGATTATGTCGAAGCGCATCGCGATCCCAATTGGCCTATTAGCTTTTATCGGAGGAGCCCAGCACGCGCCGCTCTTCGTCGGTAAGTGGAGCATTGATTTCGAGTAGCCCGGCGGGAAGATGCATCTCGATGCGCTTACCGGGAATCTCCACGTTGACGAGAAATGCCTTTGCGAAGGGAATGAGAACTTCGCCCGCATCCGGAGTTGTGACGGCCAGCAGGCCGGCGGCACGATCCACATCCGAGACAATGCCTATTTTCACAGGTGCGCCCGCGATGTCTACAACTTCGCAGCCGACCAGGTCGGCGATATATAGGGAGCCGTCGGAAAGGGGCGCGCGCTCACTCGCGGGAATGGCTACGAAGAGGCCGCGAAGGGTATCGGCATCCGTGATGGAGTCGGTACCGGCGAATTTGAGGACGACGCGGTCCTTATGTAGCCAATGATTTTCCAAGTGGGTTTCGCGCATGGAGGAGCGATCGGTCTCTGAGGAGACCAGAAACAGCCGACGGCGAGTCGCGAAACGCTCGGGGAAGTCGGTAAGGATGTCAGCCAGAATTTCTCCGCGTCGACCCTGCGGACGAATCAGCCGGGCGAGGATTGTCCAAGGCCCGGCGGGCTGTTCTTCCGGTTTCATAATCTAAGCGTCGGATTGTCTGTCCGGCGGCCCATTCTTATCTTCTTCGAGAATGTCGAGCGTGTAGCGGTGATGATATTTCATGCTCACCGCCCCAAGAATGGTTCGCATGGACCGCGCGGTGCGGCCCTGCTTGCCAATCACTTTGCCGACATCGGCGGGCGCAACGCGAAGACGGAGAACGGTATTCTCCGTGCGCTTCACCGCTTCAACAGTTACAGCATCCGGCTCATCGACAAGGGCGCGGGCGATCTCGGTTACCAGCTCCTGCATGTCGTCAGGCCTGTCTTCGTGCGTCATTGCCTTGACCTCCCTCGAGGACGTGGGTGTTTCACTCTCGGGTTCGCGCAATAGTATCAGTATCGCAGCGGGGAAGAAAGAGGGATTCTCCGATCTTCACCGCAAAATGACGTGAAGCGCGATGCACGCGGCAAGGGGCGATCAGGAGGATGCTGCGATGAAATGAAGTGAGCCGCCGACCTAGGCAGCGGCTGGCGCGGGCTGTTTGGAGACCAGTTTGGCTACCCGATCGGAGAGCTGCGCTCCCTTACCGGTCCAGTAGTCAATGCGATCGCGTTTCAGCTCGACGGAAGCAGGGTTGGTGCGTGGATTGTAGGTGCCTACCACTTCAACCGAGCGGCCATTGCGAGCGCGGTCTTTTTCGATTACTACCACACGGTAATAAGGCTGCTTGCGCGCGCCAAAACGCGCGAGACGAATCATCAACACAAGGAAATCCTTTCAAAATAGCTCAGTTAAGTATAGCCGAAAAGCCGAGCGGAAGCAGTTTGTTTTCAGGCGGGGAAGAGGAACCGGAGCATCGGTTTGACGCGCTCAGCCCAGGATGCTTCATCGTGTGATCCGCCCGGGATCCGTTCATAGCTAAGGTCGAGACCTGGGCGCCATCCTCTTGAGCGCAATTTCCGCTCGAGAAGATCACTATCTACAACGTTGCGACGTCCTTCCGCTTCGCCAACGTCGAGCCATATGCGGGGCTTAATCCGATGGCGGGGAGCATTGCCTACCATCGTTAGAATCGCCCGGTGGTTCCACCAGACGGAAGGCGAGAGCAGGGCCAGCTTGCCAAAAATTTCGCTGTATTTAAGGCCGAGATAAAGAGAAGCCAATGCTCCGAGAGATGAACCGCCCAAGCCGGTGTTTGCCGCCCCGGACTTCACGCGGTAGCTGGAGGCAATAAAGTGGAGGATCTCCTGGGTGAGCATCAGCCCATATTTGTCTGCCTCGCCTCCGCCGAGTTCCCAGTCGGCCGTGGGAGTATATTCGGCCAGGCGCCGCTCGCCGGCATTGGCGATTCCGACGACGAGGAGAGGTTCGGCTTCTCCCGCCTGGATGGCCTGGTCGGCAGATTCGGCGAATCCCCAAGTCCGGATTTCGGGATTGGCTCTCGAAGCAAAAAGGTTCTGGCCATCCTGCAGGTAAAGCGCGGGATAATTCCGGTGTGCGTTCTGGTCGTACCCGGGAGGAAGGTAGACGGTGATGTTGCGATCGCCGGGCAGGAATCGGCTGCGAAACCCGGAATGGAGGAGCAGCCGGGAAGATTCGACGGCTCGGTCCGCCTGCTCGGGAAACTGCAACGGCGTTCCTCCTCTTTGGGCTGGCTGCAACAGTAGCAGAAAACGCGAGGAGGTCTCCAGGTGAGCGGCGTACCGGCGGGCTCTAGGCAGCCCGAAGCAATCTGGCTGGAAGGAAGATCACGGCCGCTATGAAACGCAGGGCGCCTTCAACCGCGATTCCCACAAGCCGGAACGGCAGCAACAGCAGCCACACAACAGGATAAAGAGCGATCGCCAGCAGCGCGAGCGGCCAGCAAAAGACGAAAAGCAAACACCAAAGCAGAAATTTGAGCATGAACATTGCTCCAAGTGATCTCAAAAGGGGATACCAAGTCAATTGTTCCACAATTTGCGGTCAAGGGGGAAGTGTCGGGCAACGAAAAAATGTTTTAAGGTGGGCTCAGGGGCAAAAAAAAATTGCGGCAAAGGTTCTGCGCAGTAAAGGAAAACTGAGTGAAGAAAATCGGCGTCCTGTTTGGACTGGAAAATACGTTTCCCGGAGCTTTGGTCGAACGGATTAACTCGAAGAATGTGGAGGGGATTATCGCGGAGTTTGTTTTGACAGGCGCTGTCAGATTCGACAAGCCGCCGGAATATGCTGTAATCGTCGATCGCATTTCGCACGATGTGCCTTTTTATCGGGCCTATTTGAAACACGCCGCGCTTTGGGGATCGGCGATCATCAACAATCCGTTCTGGTGGTCGGCGGACGATAAGTTTTTCAATTACTCCCTGGCTGCAAAGCTGGGAGTGGCGGTTCCGGCGACCGTGATGCTGCCGCACAAAAATCTGCCGAAAGGTGCGACCGACCGCACGATGCGGAATCTGGAGTATCCGCTGAACTGGGAGGCGGCGTTCGAGTACATAAGATTTCCGGCGTATCTCAAGCCGATCGATGGCGGCGGGTGGCGCGATGTGCATTTGGTACATAACCGCGATGAGTTCTTCCGTGCTTATGATCAGAGCCGTGAGTTGTGCATGGTGCTGCAGCGAGCGGTAGATTTCACGGAATACTTCCGCTGCTTTGTCGTGGGTCAGGAGAAGGTCCGGATTGTGTATTATGATCCCCGGCGGCCACACCACGAACGCTATTTGCCCGGCGAGCCGAAAGAGAACCGCAGGCTGCTGAAGCGGGTCCGGGCGGACGCGGTAACGCTTTGCCGGGCGCTTGGGTATGACCTGAACACTGTGGAATTCGCGGTGCGGGATGGCGTGCCCTATGCGATCGACTTCATGAACCCTGCACCTGACGCCGACTTGCATTCGATCGGCGGAGAAAACTTCGAATGGATGATAGACGCGTTGGCGAGCCTCGCAATCAAGAAGGCCAGGTCAGCGCCACAGGCGTCTCTGCTGCAGAGAGATGCGTTTCTGAAGGGATCCCGAAAACCGGGACCGAAGAGGCCCCGGATCATCCAGAGCGATACCAACGACTCAGAAGAACCGGATGAGGGTTAAACGGTTGCGGGCTTGCCGGCGTGCGACTTTTTGTGCGAGAAGCGGCTGAGCAGTGTCTGCAGAATGACGTAGAGCGCGGGGATGAAGAAGAGATTGAGCACGGTGGACAGCAGCATGCCGCCGATGATAGTGGTTCCCACGGAGCGGCGGCCCATAGCGCCCGCGCCGGTAGCTATATAGAGCGGCACCACACCGAGAATGAAGGCGAATGAGGTCATCAGGATGGGGCGGAGACGGAGTTCTGCCGCTTCGATCGCTGCATCGACAATCGACTTTCCGCGCTCGCGGATCTGCTCGGCGAATTCGACGATGAGAATGGAATTTTTCGCGGAGAGGCCGATGAGCATTACGAGGCCGATCTGACAATAAACATCGTCGGCCATGCCACGAAGCGAGACGGCGCCGAGTGCACCGAGGACGGCCATCGGTACGGCGAGCAAGATAATGAAGGGCAGCGCGAAACTCTCGTACAGGGCGGAGAGCGTGAGATAAACGACAAGAATTCCGAGGCCGAAGATGAGAATGACCTTTCCGCCGGACTCGATCTCCTCCAGCGAGAGGCCGGTCCAGGAATACTGCATTCCCTGAATCATGAATCGCTTTGCGAGGTCCTGCATGGCTGTCAAACCGACGCTGGAACTGTAGCCGGGCGCGGCCGAGCCGTCGATTTCCGCCGAGCGGAAGAGGTTGTAGTGAGTGATGACCTGTGGCGCGGAAGACTGCTCGATGGTGACGAGGTTATCGAGCGAGATCATTTGACCGGAGGCCGAGCGCACGTAGAACTCTCTCAGATCGCTGGGGATCATGCGGGCCGCCTGATCGGCCTGCACATAGACTCGGTAGGAACGATTGTTGAAGTCGAAGTCGTTTACATATTGCGATCCCATGAATATGCCGAGCGTTGAACTGATCTGCTCCAGGGAGACGTTCATGGCCTTCGCTTTTTCGCGGTCGATGGAGACGAGCAATTGCGGATCGTTGGATGTATAGCTGGTGAAGAGTCCCGTGAGATATTTGTCCTGCCGCCCTGCGCCGACGATTTGATGGGCGACGCGATCAAGATCGGCGAGCGTGTTGCGGCCGGTGTCCTGCAATTCAAATTGGAATCCGCCAAAGCTTCCCAGTCCCTGGATGGCAGGCGGGGGGAACATGGCGATAATGCCTCCGGGAACTCCGAAGAGCTTGGGAGAAAGATCGCGGAGAATATCCTGATCGGAATGGCCCTTGCCTTCTTTGACGCGGCCATCGACACCTTTCAAGGGAACGAAAATTAGCCCGGCATTGGAGGAGCTTCCGCCGCTGAGGCTGAAACCCATGATGGCGAAGGTGCCATACACGTCTTTGTTCTGGCGAATGATGTTGACGGCTCGCTCCGCCAACTGGCTGGTGTAGCTGAGCGAAGCGCCGGCCGGCGCCTGCACAACGCATATCAGATAATTCTGGTCCTCTGAAGGCACGAATGCAGTCGGAACGTGAGTGTAGAAGTAAACGGTAGACGCGAGACCAGCAATGAATACCACCAGCACGACGTAGCGGAAGCGCAGCACTTGATGAGTGATCCTGCCATAGAGTTGCGTGCTCTTATGAATGGTGCGGTCGATGAGGCCGAAGAGGCCGTGCTTTACAGTTTCTCCGCGAAGGAAAAGAGCAGCGAGAGCCGGCGACAGCGTCAGAGCATTGAAGGCTGAGATGGCAATGGCGAAGGCGATGGTCAGGGCAAACTGGCGATAGAGGATGCCGGTAGTTCCGGGGAAGAAAGAGACGGGGATGAATACGGAGATGAGCACCAGGGAAGTCGCAATGACAGCGCTGGTGACCTCCGACATGGCGACCGATGTAGCGGTATGCGGGTCGGAGTGCTCTGCGGCCATGTGGCGCTGGACATTCTCGATGACAACAATTGCATCATCGACGACCAGGCCGGTAGCCAGAGTGATTCCGAACATCGTGAGCGAATTGATAGAGAATCCGAAGGCCTTGATGAAGGCGAAGGTGCCGACGAGCGAAACCGGAATGGTGATGGCAGGAATGATAGTGGCGCGCCAGTCGAGCAGGAAGAAGAAGATCACCACGATGACGATGACGATGGCTTCACCGAGGGTTACAACGACTTCGCGGATGGAGTCGCCGACGACGGTTGTAGTGTCAAAGGGGATCACGTACTCAAGATCGGGCGGAAAAGTCTTGGCGAGCTGGTCGAGAGCTGCTTTTGCCAGGCGGTCCACCTCGAGCGCGTTGGCGCTGCTCAACTGCTGCACGCCTATGCCCACGCCGTCCATGCCGTTGTAGCGGAGGTCGGTGGCGTAGGTTTCTGCGCCGAGCTCGGCACGGCCTACATCCTTGAGTTGGATGATGCCGGAGGGGGTGTTCTTCAGGATGATGTTGTCGAATTGCGATGGGTCAGAGAGGCGTCCAACGACGCGCACAGGAATCTGGTATGCCTGATGCAAATCGGCAGGCGGCTGACCAACCTGTCCAGCGGGAATTTCAACGTTCTGCTCGGAGAGGGCGCTGGTTACGTCAGACGCGGTGAGACCTCGGGCCGACAGCTTGGCCGGATCCAGCCAGATGCGCATGGCATATTTCCGTTCGCCAAAGATGATCACATCACCCACGCCGGGGATACGCTTGAGCGCGTCCTTTACATAAACGTCGAGGTAGTTGCTGATGAAGAGGTCGGAATAGGTCTTGTTGGGCGAGATGAACGCAGCGCCGAATACGAAATTCGAGTTTGCCTTGGTAATGGTGACGCCGGTGCTGGTAACGGCCTGCGGCAAGCGGCCCTGTGCGGAAGCTACGCGGTTCTGCACGTCAACAGCGGCAATATTGAGATCATAGCCGGTTTGGAACGTGGTAGTGATGGCGCTGGTGCCGTCGTTAGAACTGGCCGAAGAAATGTACCGCATCCCTTCAACGCCGTTGATCTGCTCTTCAAGCGGAATGGTAACGGCAGATTCGACGACCTGCGCATTTGCGCCGACGTAATTGCTGGTAACGGTAACCTGCGGCGGAGCCAGCGTAGGGTAGAGCGAGATGGGAAGAGTAGGAATCACTACCGCGCCCGCAAGCACAATGAGCAGCGCGCATACTGTCGCGAAAACCGGCCGGTGAATAAAAAAATCTACCAAGAGAATCCTGCCTATCTTCTAATCAGCCTGTTATTGAACTATCCAACGCAAAACTCTTCTTACCCAAGCGGCTGCACGGGCATTTTGTCGACTAGGAACTGCGTTCCGGAGACGATAACTTTCTCTCCATCGTGGAGTCCCTCGAGCACCGCGTAGTCGTTACCAACAGGGTCGCCAAGCTTGATTGGGACCTGATGAGCGAAGTAATGTCCGCCCTGGTTCTGCGCGATGTAAACGAACGCCTGGCCGCCCAGGCGGGTAACCGCCAGCACCGGCACGACCGGCGTAGCCGAAGTGCTCCAGATGACGCGCGCTTTTACCAATTGTGATGTGCGAAGCGCCGCCTGCTGCGAGTGCACCGCAGCTTTGACCAGAATGCCTTGAAGTTGGTTGTCCACCTGGGGGGAGATGAAATCAATCGCCGTCCGTTCGAGGGGCTGCTCATTATTGTCGAGAATTTCGACGGGCAATCCCATGCGAATCTGCGAAGCCCGTTCGGTTGGAATGTAGATGTAGGCTTCCAGATCGCGATTTTCATCGACGGTTGTGAGCACCGTAGTTGCGGAGACATAATCACCCACGTGGACGGGAATGTCGCCGACGATGCCATCGAATGGAGCGCGAATCTTGTAGTAGCCCAGTTCCTGTTCCTGAGTATTGCGCGATGCCGAGGCGGAGTCATAATCCGCCTTGGCATTGGCGTAAGCCTGCTCGGCCTGATCGAGGGCATCGCGGCTGGTTACGCCGGCGGCAAAGAGCTTGCGCTGACGCTCGACTTCGGTCTGGTTGTATTTGTATACGGCCAGCTTCTGCTGCTCAGTTGCGGCCTGCGATTGGACCGTAGCTTCCTGTTTGGCCGGATTGATCTGCATCAATATCTGGCCCGATTTCACCCGCTGCCCGGAGTGAACGAGGATAGCGGTAAGGTTGCCGTCCACCTGAGGGCTTAGGGTAGCCGAGCGGCGCGATTTGATGGTTGCAACGTACTCGTCCGAGCGAGGCACGGGAGAGGAAGAGACGTTCATTGTCTGGACCGGAAGCGCCTGCATAGCGGGCGCGGGCGCCGTAGCAGGTTTCCCGCAAGAGGCAAGCCCAAGCGAGAGGACGCAGGGCAAAACCATAAGGCATGTGCGCATCGGAATCTTCAAATGGAAAACCCTCGGGTATGTACTCCGGCCCTTGCCGGCCCTCCGCTAACAAGCGGAGCGTTTGGACAGCGATGAAATATGGATTCAGTTGCAGCGTGAACGGTTCACGAAATCTTCGCTCCAAGAGGCAAAGTTTAGAAAATTTTACAGCAGAGGCCCGCCTTCCTCTACAAACGCAGAAATGGAAGGAGCCGGGTTCAGCAGAATAATGCCGGAATATGTTGAATGGATGGCGATGAGCTGTTTTGACACAGGCACTTGCAATTGATAGATTCAGATTGTCCTTTCCCGTCAGGCGTGTGTTTTTTCCGTGCCTGCCCAGCGTCCCCGTCGTCTAGCCCGGCCCAGGACACCGCCCTTTCACGGCGGTAACACGGGTTCAAATCCCGTCGGGGACGCCAACAATCCAAAAGACTTATGAAAATCGGCCCCTTTGAATCAGGGTCCATTAGGGTCCAAGTGGTTATTGGAGAGTTGGCGTGATCGCCTTTGATGCGGAACCATCTGCCATGATCAGCTTTGCAATTCTGGCTTGTGCATTGCGTTTCACTGGCGTGACTGCTTGCGTGTAGGTATCTGCTGTGACTTTGAAGGTAGCGTGGCGCAGCAGTTCTTGGATGGTCTTGATGTCTTCGCCATTGGCTTTCATCAAGGTCCCAAAACTGTGCCTTAGCGTGTGCCAGCCAACTGGTACAGAAATGCCCGCCTTCAGCAGCGCAGGTTTCAGGTGCGCCCTGTAAAGCGATCCCGGCCAATACGGTTGGATTCCCTTTTTGTGAGGACTTGCAAAAATCCAATCGTGCGGTTGGTTGTATGGAGCTTCCTGCCTCCATCTCCAAAGCATCTCTGCGATCTCTACATTCATGGGAATCGGCTTGCGTGAAACTTCCGTCTTGCAGGGAGTAATGACCTGACGGGAAACAGAGCGGGTCACGTTCAATTCGAGCTGATCGAATCTCACATCCTCCCACTTCAATCCCAGCAGTTCCCCCACCCGCAAACCGCTCACCGCATCGAGAATCACCGCAGTCCGGCATGGTTCCTTGATGCAGGAGAAGAGGCGTTGAATCTCTTCCACTGACAAGACGGTCGGAATCTTGGAGCGTTTGGCGCTCTGACGAACTTGCGTGATTGGATTCTTGTCCGTCCATTCCCACCGTATGGCATGGCTGTACAAGGCACTCATGATGTTTCTGATCTTTGCCCTGCTGCCCCGTGCCAGAGGCACGGTTTTCAGCCACTGTTCCACCTGGACTGCTTTGACATCTGCGAGCCGGTAAGATTCCCATCTCGGCCCGATCCACTTTTTCAGGTAGCCCTCGTAAGTTTCCTGCGTCGAATAGGATTTGCGTCCTTCTTCGTGCTCGCAAACTGTCCCGATGCCGGGACGCTTTTTGGAGAAAACGTCCGGCATCTCGTGCTCGCGATAGTGTTGAACGAGAGTCGCAATGGTGATCTCCTTCAACTGCTGACGAGGGGTTTGTTCGTTGATGGTTAAGCGAAGAGCATCCGCTGCCGCTTGCGCTCTGGACTCGTTCGGGTATTCGTCCAGGTTTCCTAGCTGCTCTTTCCTGCGAATTGGTTTCCCTTCGGTGTCTTTCTCCCACCATCGGTAAACCCATACCGCCGGTCCTCTCTTTCGCTCTTCTAATCTGAGACTTCCTGCTTGATATCGTGTGCGTCCGAACAAGATTCCTCCTTTGTTCAGACGGCACCGACAGCCTTGCCTAGAATAACCGATTCGCAAACCAGGTTCGATCTTTACTCGCGTATCCATGAAAATTATTTAGCTCGCGATTTTTTCCAGCCATTCGTTCAACGCGGATGCGCGGAACCGCCACAGCTTGCCGATCTGGATTGCCGTTATCTCGCCATTGCGGGCGAGCTTTTGAAGTGTCTTTGGATGGATCTTCAGCAGTGCAGCTGCTTCCGAGCTGTCCAGCAGCGGCTCGAATACGGCATCTTGAACAGCAACCGGCGCTTTGCGCTCGTGGAAGTGATCGTGCGTCCCATTGCCATTGGCTTTCATCTGAATGCCTCATCTTCACGGAAATAAGTAATGGTCAGGCCCAGTGGATTCACCTGAATTAAATCGTTCGGCACCGAATCACGGAACAGAAAGACAAAATGCGCCGTGTAGAGGGTGCGCTTATTTTCGACGTGATCTGGCGAATAGGAAATCTCATAAAAATCAACCGTCGCCTTGTACGGGGCCGACCGCAGGTCTTCAATGGAGACTTGTGCAACCTCGATATCAATGTCAGTTGCGGCAGGGTCTTGAAGATAGCTTTCAATCGTCTTGTTCTTGCTGTATGCCTCAGCCACGCTGTTCGCCAGCTTAGCTTCCATGAACATGAGCGACTGCTTGAAATTGTCCCGAATCGTGTAGCGGTTCCGACCGTAGTACACGCGGCAAAACTCGCTCAGGAAATACTTAATTTCTGCATCCTGCGGCTTGTAGCCCATCGTGTCATACTTCACCGCTTCGGCCCGACCAATGTCGTTGATGCGGATCACCAACGGCTTGAAGTTCTGGACCATCTTTACTGTCTTGACGTTGGTGTAGATCAGCCCGGCAGCAACCAGTGCCATCACCAGCAGAGCGATTTTCAAATATGTGTTCGTGACAATCGCATCGCCAAATTGCTCCGCATAAAGCTGCTTCGCAGCATTGAAAGTCGAATCCTGTTTTACTTCACCCGCCATAAATTAACCTCGACTGACATAGGCGATCATTGCCGCAGCAAATCCAGAGTCTGCACCGGCTGCCCCACTGAAAAGGTGATTCGTCAATGCCGGAATCTTCAGCAGCCCATAAATCGCAATCAGCAGGAAAATCAGGATCGCCGGAAAAGCAGTCATCCACTGATCCACTGACATTCCACCTATATCAACCGCAAAGAAAGCCAAGAGGAGCTTGGCAAAGATGTACACGAAGGCATTCGCGACAACCTGATAGAACGAATACTGAAGAAATGCTTTGAACCAGCCCCAGAAAAGCCAATCCATCTTTGGCACGATGAAAAACGGAATGAAAATCGGTCCAACCAGTAGGAGCACCGCCTGCGCGATCAAACCGAAACCAATAATCATCAGCACGACTGCTTGAACAGTGGCCAGAATTACATACAAAACAACGAACGTGAGCGTCTCATGAAAGTTGAACGAACTTGGCTGCTCCATTCCCTGCTCGACTTCCGTCACCTTCGTCTCGATCAATCGCCCCTGATCCATGCCAATGCTGTTTGAAAGCGATGAAGCCTCCTGCATCACTAAATCAGGGAAGCTTTGACCGATGCCCGGAATCGGGGTGGTATAGTACTTCACCATCGTGAAGCAAAATGCGATCACGAGAAGCAAACGCGTGAAGCGGGTAAAGTTGAATCCTTCACCACCCTCGGCACTCGACAGCGCGGATTGCACTCCAAACCACACAATAAGGATGGTGGCGAACCCGCGAAACAGATTCTGGCCCATGCCGACGAACAAATCGAGGTTCGATGTCATCAAAGCCCGGATGCCGTCTTCAATGGAGGTGAGCGGATCTTGAACTGGGACAAGCATGACAACCTCAGCCTTATTTGCCAGTTGGCGTTTGCAGACGGGTTGGCATGGAACTGGTAAAACTCATCACGTCCGCGAAATTCTGCTGACGATAAAGTTCGGCATTGATGCTGCCCACGCTCGATGTGCGGTTGCGTTCCGTCGTGATGAGCTGCTGTTCGAGTAACGCGACAAGTAACTTGTTCGTGTCTTGCATTGTGCGTACCAACAACATATTGGCGGCGTTGATCTTATTTAATACAGCGATCTGTGTGTTCAAGTCAGGCGCGGATGAAAGCGAATCATCTTCGAGTTGCTGGATGTGAAGTTCAAGTTGCTGCGCATTTTGCCTTAACTTCCCGATCGTTGCCATACCGTTAACCGTGGACCCATCCGAAAGTTCTTCCAGGCCATACTCTTGTTTCAAACTGTCATAGGTGTTCACTCCTGCAGGATTGCCGAGGGACATATTGATCTCGCCATATCCCTGCTTCGCCGTCCCGAAGTCGCCGCTATTGATCCCATTCACCCATCCGGAAGTATTTCCAAGCGTGTTGCCAGCCGTCAGGTTCTGCCATTGGGAGAATTGAGCACGATATCGGCCCACCATCCCCTGAAGCTGCCGGGCCTGTCCCTGAAGGAATTGGTATTGCTGCATGTGAAGGCTGTATGTCTGCTGAAGCTGCTGCAACTGCTGCTGCAATTGCAGGTAGCGCAGTACGGCATTGTTGTAATTTGTTGGATCGAAGACAATCCCACCAAATTGCGCGAATGCGGGGCTGACCGTGAGAACCAGCGCGAGAGATAAGATTGCGATTTTGTGTTTCATAACGTTTACTCCTAAAGATTCGAAGGCATTTCGTGTTGTGCGTAATCTGGGACCAGCAGGTCTTGTGTCAGATAAATCTTCACGCGATGTCCTTCCCGAATGGTTACTGTTGGAAGCAGATTCAAGAACCTGTCTAGAATGTGCGTTGAGGATTGCGCCATGCTTGCGGCTACGCCTTGCCGATACGCATCTGTCGAAGTTTGCGGCAGGCCGAGGCTACTCGTATTTGTTCCCACTTCGGCCAGTCCGCCTATCGCGCCGACCGCAATAGATGCACCGAAGATTTGCAGATAGTGATGATTGACTTGGTCCTTCAAGCCGGTTTCTCCGATCTGATTCAGCCCGTGGAACTGATCGAGATCGACTGAATACCCGTCAGGCATCACCAGCCGATGGAAGACCACCGCCAGGCGGGTCTGGCCGAATCCCTCAACACGCTTGGCTTCTCCAAGCCCCTTTGTGCCGGCTGGAATGAGCAGCCGCTGACCATCATGGGAATAAATATTGTTGGTCAACATGCAGACGACCGGCCCGGCGAAGTCGCCATTCAACCGAGTAACCAGCACTGTCTCAAGAACCGTGCCCTCAAAGACGACATAATCCTTGCCGCTAGCCTGATTGAAATTCGGGTTGCCGTGCTTGTCTGCGCCGTCCAGAAGATTCGCAGAAGGCGGCGCGGAAACTATCGCGGCATTTGCCGTGTCCCGAGGTGCGTTAGGCAGTTGCAGCGCAGATAGATCGACTGGTAGCTGCGCGGGCATGTCTCCCACGTTCCTGAAAGCTTCGCCCGATTGCGGAGAGCGATAGCTGAGCGAGAGGCTCGAAGAAAAACGCGACGTGTATTCGCGCCGCCGCATATCTTGTTTGATCGGATCCTCTTCTGTCGTCGTTGCTGCCGACGCGGTACCCGGAGGAGGCACAACATCTGTGTTAGCCATTTGGCTTGCGGGACGCTGCGGAGGAATGAACGGTCTCTCCTGCTGGTCTCGCTGCTGCTGATCAAGACGCGCAGAAATTTCAGCGGGACTGAGTCCACTCACGGTCTCGGTTTTCGGAGCATCGGCCTTCGGGGATGACTTCGCGTTCTTTGTCGGTCCGGAGAGCCAAATCATAAGCATGATCACAGTAGTCAGAGCGATCACTACCCATGATTGAGCATTCTTCGGCAAAACGCCGGGAGCGCGCTTTCGTTTGTCCTGGAGATTGGGCGCAGTGTTTTGATTCTCATTGGCTTCTGGCATAGCATTATCCCTGTCTCTTAAAATCCATCCTGTGTTTCCCAATCACCAGATACCCAGAATCGAGAATCTTGGGAATGACGTATACACCTTCTCTCAAATCGAAATTGATGAGATTCGGTGAGCCATCCTTGATCTCATAGAGCGTGGGCTTCTCTTCCGCCGAGGAGCGGATATATGTGAACTTGTCGTCGTGATAAATGGCGGACACCATAAACGGCTTTTTGTCCTTATCGAAGACGTAATCAAACTTCAGTCTTTTTATCGGATAATCCGCCCGAAACGCTTCTTTGGCTTTCTCCGCTTCGTCCATCGTGAAGGCCGCCTGCTCACGTAGCCCTTGCACCTCGCTCGCAGGAACAAACTTCGGAGGAGCGTTGAGCGCCTGGACGATTGACTGATCTTTCGGTTCAATGAATACCTTCAGATCAGGTTCATCCGTTTCGCCGACTTCTTTTAGCAAGAATGAGTACACGTTCCCCGCCGCAGTGATCAGCGTGACATCTGTGGTGCTGCCTTGCTTGGCGGGTTTGATGTAGCAGAAATTCTGGTTTCCCTCGACAATCCAGAAATCCTTGTCCCCGGTAACGAAGTCGAGGATCTTTTCGTTTTGCGGCAGAACGATCAGGGTTGTGTAACGCAGTTTGGCCTTTATCAGGACAATGTCTTTGGCCGAATATTTGATGGTGCGGGCCTCACGGCTCTGAGCGATAGCGGAGGCTGCCGCCAGGACCGCGAGGAAAACGATTGCAATTGGTCTTTTCATAGCGAACTCCTTGCGAGAATTTCCAAACCCTTTTCAAATCCATACTCCCGGAATGCCTGCTCGCGCTTAAAGCTCTCGCTTGGGTCGCTCGTATAGAGCCAATAGCTCTTTTCATCCACTTCAAGATTGACTACCTTGGCAAGATCAGGCCGCTTTACCAAAGCCTGCCGCTTGGGAATCAGGGTCGAAATCATCTCAATCTCGTTGTCATTCAAGTGAAACGTGTTGCGGTACAGTTCGCGATCCATGTCCGGGTTCGCCAGAAAAATCTTGGTTGCGCAACTTTCAATCACGACGTTCACAATCTCCGACTTGTCCAACTCATCCAGGGATTGCGTGGACAAGATCATCGCGGCATTTTTCTTCCGCCACGTCTTAAGCGCTTCAACGATGTAATTGCGAATAGTCGGATGACCAAAGAAACGCCAGGCCTCATCAATGAAAAAAGCCTTAAACGTCGTGACAGCTTCTGCGCTATAGATGAACGCATTGGCCCGATGCAGAATGTAGAACAAGAGCGGCTCGATCAATTCGGGATATCGATCCATCCCCTCGAAATCAAAACATTGGAAACGCGACAGAGTTAAAGTATCTTTTTCATTGTCGAAAATCTGCTCGTATTGACCGCCCCTAACCCACTTCTCAAGCCTGCCAGCCAAGGATTTCTGCAACGTATTCACAAGCACGCTGAGAGTGCGCAAGTTCGCCGGCAAGACATACAAGTTCTGTATTTGTGCGTAGAGGTCCTTTTCTTCCGCTTGGCTCAATGGACTTACTCCGCGCCCTTCAGCCAGCACCTTAACCAGCGAGAAGAGGAAGTTCAGGTTTTCCCGCGTTGGCTCCAACGAAAAAGGATTGATCGTGAAATCGGCTCGTTCGGCGCTCACTTTCAGATAAGCGCCGCCGAACAGCTGCGTAATGTTGCGGAAACTGCCGCCCAAGTCGAAGATGAACGTGTACGGATCGTATTTCTGCAGGTTTGTAATCAGAAAATTCAGAAAGAACGACTTTCCTGATCCTGTGCGGCCCAGAACAATTGTGTGCGCCGTGTCCTGATAATGCAGGTTCAGAAAATAGGGAGTGGCATGGTTGGTTTCCAACACGGCCAGGTATTCGGCATTCAAGTGGTCATTCCGGCGTTCCCCGGTGTGCAGCGTAAACAAAAATGAGTAGTCGGCATAATTCGTGTTGAGCAGCCACAGATACCGAAGATTGAAATGCCGATTACCGGGAACCGTAGCGAAGAACGCGTTCAGCAGGTTGTATCGTTCCTCGAACAACGAGCCATCATGCATCGAGAACACTTTGTAGAACTCAGCACAAGCTTTTTCCACCGCTGCAAGGCTCTTGTCGTAGACCACCACCGTCAACGAAAACTCGCCAAAATAATTGCCGTTCAATTCAATTTCTTTGAGGGACTCACCCAACGTCCTCACGAGAGATTCTTTCGAGTCATCCACCAGCAAATCGCCGGGATGTGTTGAATTGTCCGCTTTGAGCTGGCTGAACAGCGAGGTTTTGCTGTTGTGGAAGTGCCGACGCATCGACTGAATGCGCTTGCGAGCCGCCGTGTTCTCCTGGGCCTTCCATTCCGTAACAATGTGATAGCTGGCCCCGATCTCCAGCAGTTGCCGAAAAATCAAAGGCCAGCTCTGCGCGGTAGGCTCTTTCAGTGTCAGTACTTTTACATAGCAGTCATCGATGAGAAGATGTCCGGGATAGCACTCAAGGGCAGAATCAGCGAGGAAGAAATCGACATGCGTGTCGTACTTCAGCCGTGCATGTTCGATCTTGATTGGCGAGAAATTCAGCAACCGCTTCAGCACTCTGAAGGCCTGTTGCTTATTGATGACTTCGATCTTTACGAAATCGCTGAGTTGGAGAGTGAAGCTTCCTACCTGGTGCAAGAGCAGCAGATATTGCTTCTCAATTTCCCCGCCGATCAGAACCGTTTCTTTTTCGCTGCTTAGGAATGCCTTCAATTCCTCTAACCCTCGTGTTGGTTCCGAGGCTAAGGTCATCAAGCTTCCGCTCAGCTTCGTCCGATGTTTTGCACCTTCATACAAAATCACGAAGTAAATTTGCAGCGAGTACAACTCGCTCGCCTTGCCTCTGAAATAAGCGATGCGATCCTCAACAGCCTGCTTTACTACGGGGTTTTCGTATGCCTCAAAGGGAATCGTTTCGTTACCGGCCTTAAACAAGAACTGGTAAACGCGGAACTGCGATCCCAAGAGCCGGAGAGCCGATTCCAGGCGCTTTGTCAGATCATCGGTTTGCTTATGATCCAAGCACTCGTAATCGACTCCCTCGACTCTCATCACCACGCCGACATCGCCTCCTTTAGTCAGAAAAACCTGATCATCAAGAAAACCAAACACACTTACGTTTTCATTGAGGGAGCCGGTTTCCTTGTAACTCTTGACGATCTTGGAAAGCTTAAGCATGGGGAATCACCCGAATGTTTGGGTCGCTGTACTTCATCGGATCATATTCACGGCGAAACTTGCTGGAGTTGAGCAGAATGCGCAGAATCTGCGCGTCCGTTCGAGTCGCCCACTGCGCCATTAGAAACAGACTGCCGAAGACAAAGAGACCACCAAGAAGACTTCCGAAAAGGTTGAAGGCTGCCCCACCCATGATCAGGGCTACAAAGAACAGCTTTCGTTCCGCGCCGAGGATCGTCAGGGGCTTGTTTATCGCCTTATGTGTCGTATTAATTCGCCGTCCCCGCATACATTCCTCACGCCGATCTACGATCCGGGGAAAAGCCACGACAGAAAATTCACTGCGGCTATCGCCATGCCTATGCCAAAGACGATCCCAGCTAGCATGCGTTTGCTACCGCCTTCGCCGAAGGCAAACATCAAACCGCCGACAACAATGGCGACTAGACTGAGACCTTTGGCAATTGGGCCGGTGAAACTAGTTTGAAGCTGCTGGACTGCGTTTTCCCATGGGCTTCCGCCCGTCTGCAGAAAGATGAATGTAAGCATCGTGTTCATATCGCACATCCCCTAAAACCCGCATGTTTACTGCGTGTTTAAATAATCAGACGCAGCTAAGCTGGTCAGAGTTCCTCGTGGAAAGCGCAAATGCGGTTTTTTAGAACGCTATAGAAAAGAATTGAAAATATAGAAAGCAGCTGGAGTTAGCTGTTCAAAACGCCGACGTAACATCCGTTGGCCGTTGGTTTCTTGCGAAAGAGGTCGAGGAGAGGCTACACTGACCTCAATGAAGTCGGTGAGTAAATTCGCTGTGCTGCTCGTGACGCTCTCTGTATTCGCGTCACCGCTTATGGCATGTATGCTGCCAGAGAGCACACTGACGAACGAAGAACGCGAATGCTGTCACCGTATGGCAGGTAATTGCGAACAAATATCTGCGTCGCATTCCTGCTGCAAGACAGCCGTTAAGGACAGTGATCCCTACCTGAGCACATCGCGAACGACTCTTTCTGCACTGTCTCATTTCACCGTTTCTGCCCTATTAGTGCTCTCAACAGCAAATTTGATTGAAGATATTCCATTTTTTTCTGCATGTTCAGACGCACACGCTCCGCCAGAATCACCACCAGCTAACAACTCCATTCTGAGAATCTAAATCGCCTTCGCTTTCCCGTGCGCAGCGCATTTGTGTGCCTGCGCGTTCGTCTTTTATTGACTTGGAGGAAAGATGAAGGCCATCGTTCTATTTGCGCGAAATATCGCGTTTAGTTGCGTTCTACTACTTGCATTCAGGGCTGCGTCTGTAGCCCAAGAGCCGATAGCTCCGGAAGCTCACGCTCCACAGCATCCGTCAGCACTCCATGACCTCATCGCTGAGGTCGAACGGAACAACCCGCAAGTCGCTGCTGCCGAGTACAGCTACCGTGCAGCGACGCACATCGCCGCGCAAAAATCGGCACTGCCCGATACGCAACTGACGGTGCAACAATTCAGCGTCGGCAGCCCGCGCCCGTTTGCCGGCTATACGAACAGCAACTTCGCGTACGTCGCTATCGGGGCTTCACAAGAAATTCCATATCCAGGTAAGCGAAATCTTCGCGCTCAAGTGGGAAACAGAGAGGCCGATGTGCGCCAAGCCGATGCCGAGTCGGTCAGGCGCGATGTCATCGACAAGACCAAGGCCATTTACTTTCAGCTAGCTTATCTTCAACAAACTTTAGCCATCCTGGAACGCAACAACGACCTGCTCAATGATGTGCAGCAAATCGCGGAATCGCGTTATCGAGTTGGGCAGGGGAATCAGCAGGAAGTTCTCAAAGCCCAACTTCAGCACACCAAGATTCTTCAACAGATCACGATGCATCACCGTGACGTAGGCCAACTTCAGGCACAGCTCAAACAACTGCTCAACCGTCCTCAAGACAGTCCAGACATTGAGACAGAACCGGTCACCCTCCGGCCACTGACGTACAGCGCTGCCGATCTATTGAAACTTGTGCGCGACCATAACCCCGCTGTTCAGGCCGGCCAAGCAATGTTGAATAGAGCACAGGCGGAAGTCGATGTAGCGAAAAAGGAATTTCGTCCGGACTTCAACGTGCAATACATGTATCAAAATACCGATCGACAGTTTCGTGACTACTACATGGTGACGTTCGGAATCAATCTTCCGAATCGGGGTCGCCGCAAAGCTGAATTGGCCGAAGCGGAAGCCAACCGTGAGCAATCAAGCACGCAGTTGGACGCTGAGCTTCAACAACGACTCGCTGATGTACAACAGCAGTACGTAGCTGCCCAAAGCTCAGCGGAGCAACTCAAAATCTACAGCGATGGCCTGGTGCCTCAGTCCGAGGCAACATTCCGCGCCGCGCTTGCTGCGTATCAAGTTAACCGCCAAGACTTCCAAACTTTACTGTCTTCATTTCTGGATTTTCTTAATCTCCAACTCGACTATCAGCGCGAGCTCGCCGAGCACGAAGTAGCACTAGCTCATCTTGAAACTCTGACGGGGGTGAACTTCCAATGAGCGGGAATGAGACCAAGAAAAATTATCACCGCGCATTCATCATCGCTATCGCACTGAATGTATCGCTTGCGTCGGCGCTTGCTTTGTTGTGGTGGCACTACCATCACATTGGTCCCGCACCATCCGTGCAGCAAGCAGATTCCCAACCCATGCCAACTGATTCTGATATGGGCGGCATGAATATGGACCAAAACCGGGATGTTGCTAACCCTGAGATGCTGCTGCCACAGGTGCAACTGACGCCCCAACGTATGCAGAGCATAGGCGTCAAACTTGGCACAGCGCGGATCAAAACCGTAAGCAGCGAACTTCGTGTAACCGGCAACGTCGATCTCGATGAACGCCGACTTGCGACTGTGCAGACACGCTTCCCCGGCTGGATACGGAACGTTTTCGTTGACGCAACGTATGACTACGTCCGTAAGGGCCAGCCGCTATTCACGATCTACAGTCCTGACCTAGTTACTACGGAACAGGAATATCTGCTGGCCAGGAAGAATCAACAACGATTGCAGACAAGTACGGTCTCCGGGGTTTCTCAAGGCGCAGACTCTCTCGTCGCCGCTGCCAAGGAGCGACTCCAGCAATGGGAAGTACCGGAGAGCGAAATCGAAAAGATTGAGTCCACCGGCAAGATCATCACCGATCTCACCATCAATTCTCCTGTTTCGGGGTTCATCAAAGAACGCAATGCACTACCTAACATGTATGTCCAACCAGAAACCAAACTGTACACGGTAGCGGATCTTTCGACCGTCTGGGTGTACGCCCAGGTATTCCAAACAGACCTTGCGCAAGTCAGGCCGGGCGATGCTGCCACAGTGACAGTTGACGCCTATCCTGGAAGATCATTCCGCGGCAAAGTAGATTCCATCTTGCCCGAAGTGGACATGAATACCAGGACAGCTCGGGTGCGACTTGTATTCCCTAATCCAGGGCTCGCACTAAAACCTGGCATGTTCGTGACTGTCTCGCTCAAAAATTACATCGGTCGAGCATTGACAGTCCCAGCATCAGCAATCTTCCACGCTGGCAGCCGGAATCTGGTTTTTATCAGTCAGGGCCAGGGAAACTTTGAACCGCGTGAAGTGTCACTCGGTCAGCGAGCCGGAGACGACTACATCGTCCTCAAGGGAATGAAACAAGGCGAGTCTCTCGTAACCTCCGCGAATTTCCTGATTGACTCTGAAGCCCAACTCCAGGCAGCCGCTGGAGCTTTCGTTCCCCCGCCCCCTGGCGCTGGAGCGGCGGCAGCCATGAATGCACCAGCTTCTCAAGCTCAAACCGAGCTTACGACAAACCCAACCCCGCCTCAGAAGGGCAACAACATTTTTCGCGTAAAGCTGACCGGAGCAAACGGAAATCCCATCAGCGGAGCGCAGGTTAACGTCACGTTCTTCATGCCAGCCATGCCCGCAATGGGAATGGCCGCTATGAAAACGAGCGTTGACCTAAGCGAGAAAGATGCCGGGATATACGAAAGCAAAGGCGACCTGGGTTCCGGCGGTACGTGGCAAGTGACCATCATAGCCCGTCAGAATGGAAATGTGATTGCCAGCAAGCAATTGACGCTCAACGCTACGGGAGGAATGTGAACGTGATCAACCACATTATTGATTGGTGCGCTCGCAATAGATTCCTCGTTTTTGCCGGAACACTGCTTCTGGTTCTGGCCGGTATCTGGTCCTTGGGACACATCCCACTCGATGCTTTGCCTGATATTTCTGACGTTCAGGTCATCATTCACACCAATTGGGAAGGTGAACCGCCCAACGTCATTGAAGATCAGGTTACCTATCCCATTGTGACCGCGTTACTGGCTGCCCCCAACGTAAAGGCCGTTCGCGCACAAACCATGTTCAATGATTCCTATGTATTTGTGGTTTTCGAGGATGGCACGGATATCTATTGGGCACGATCACGGGTGATCGAATATTTGCAACAGATTCAGGGACGGCTCCCGGCAAATGTGCATCCGGCAATCGGGCCGGATGCAACCGGCGCTGGTTGGGTTTATGAATACGCTCTCGTGGACCACACCCATAAATACAGCTTGGCTGATCTTCGAAGCCTCCAAGACTGGCATGTGCGGTATCAACTTGAAACCGTGCCCGGCGTCGCAGAGGTTGCGACTATTGGTGGTTTCGTAAAGCAATATCAAGTAAATCTCGACCCTAACAAACTGCTCGCCTATGGCATTCCTCTTTCAACCGTGATCGACCGGGTGAAAAGTAGTACCAACGAAGTCGGCGGGCGAGTGTTGGAGCTGAGCGGCACCCGGTACATGGTTCGCGGTCTCGGCTATCTGCGCTCATTGTCCGACCTTGAGAATGTGCCGGTCAATGCGAAGAATGGAACTCCAGTTTTGATCAAAGATTTAGGTACGGTGTCTTTTGGTCCGGATATTCGAGAAGGAGTCGCTGAGTGGCAAGGTGAAGGAGAGACGGTAGGCGGCATCGTGGTAATGCGCTATGGCTTGAACGCATTGAATGTCATCAACGGCGTTAAGAAAAAACTCACTGAAATTAAGGGTTCTCTGCCCCCCGGTGTCGAAATAGTCGCGGGCTATGACCGAGCTGGATTGATCGAAGACTCAATTCGTACATTGCAACGCGATCTCATCGAGGAAGCAGTCATTGTCAGCTTGGTTATTATTGTCTTTCTGTTTCATTTTCGTTCCGCTTTGATCCCGATCATCACGTTGCCCATTGCAGTGATTGCATCGTTCATTCCGATGTATTACCTGCATGTGAGTTCCAACATCATGTCGCTTGGAGGACTGGCACTGGCGATTGGGGTGCTCGTTGACGCGGCGATTGTCATCGTCGAAAACGGATATCGGCATCTCTCAGAACATCCCAATGCGGAGGGCCTAAGCGCGAGAGATCGTCGCAAAGTTCTTATCGATGCAGCAAAGCAGGTTGGGCCGGCGTTGTTCTTTTCTTTGCTGATCATCGTGGTTTCCTTCTTTCCTGTTTTTCTGCTGGAAGCGCAGGAGGGGCGAATGTTCCGACCGCTTGCGTGGACGAAAACGATGGCAGTCGCGTTCTCTTCACTCCTGGCGATCACTCTAGTGCCGATTTTGATGACAGTGTTCATCAAGGGAACACTCCGTCCCGAGTCGCGGAATCCTGTCTCGCGTTTTACACAAGCCTTATACCTTCCCGTCCTGCGTCTCTGCCTGAAATATCGCAAAACAACGCTCCTGCTAAACGTGTTGTTTTTGCTGGTGACGTTTCCTCTGATATTTCGCTTGGGGAGCCAGTTCATGCCGCCTTTGTTTGAAGGCTCATCGCTTTATATGCCCACAGCCCTTCCGGGAATTTCCATTACGCAGGCATCGACACTCCTGCAAGAGCAAGACCGCGTGCTTCGCTCATTTCCAGAAATTCAATCAGTTTTTGGTGTCGTAGGCCGATCTGATAGCGCGACCGATAATGCGCCTCTCGATATGTATGACACCACGGTGATGCTAAGGCCAAGGGAGAAATGGCGAGCCGGAATGACTTACGAGAAGCTTATCCAAGAAATGGATCAAAAGCTCCAAATCCCAGGACTCACGAACACCTGGACAATGCCCGTGGAAAATCGCTTAGACATGGCACTGACAGGAATCAAGACCCCCGTTGGAATGAAAATTCAAGGGCCCTCACTTGATGAAATCCAACAAATCGGGATGCACATACAGCAGATACTTTCTGGACTGCCTCAAGCGCGGTCGGTTTTTGCCGAACGCGTCTCACAGGGTTTTTATGTGAACGTCGATGTGAACCGAGCGGAGGCCGCACGGTATGGATTGACCATCGCCGATGTTCAAGAAGCTGTTTCTTCCGGTATTGGCGGCATGAACATTGCCGAGAACATAGAAGGCCGCGAACGTTATCCAATCAACGTCCGATATGCGAGAGATTTTCGCGATGATATTGACGAACTGAACCGCGTGCTAATCGCGACTCCGTCAGGCGCTCAGATTCCAATTCAACAGGTAGCCAACATTTCGTTTTCTCGTGGACCGGCGATGATCCGCGACGAAGATGGCCAACTCACCGGATACGTTTATATCGATACCAGCACGAAAGACTATGGCGGCTTTGTTAAAAAGGCTTCACGCCTGCTCGCACAAGAGCTCAAAACGCCTGGAGGCTACACCTATCAATGGGCGGGTGAATACGAATTCGAGCTGCGAGCCAAGCAGCGATTGAAGATCATAGTGCCAGTGGTCTTCTTTGTAATTTTTCTTCTTCTGTATATGGTCTTCCATTCCGTAACCGAGGCGATGGTTCTTATCTTTCCCACCCTATATGCGATGACGGGAGGGCTAATTCTTCAATGGATACTTGGGTACAACTTCAGCGTTGCCGTATGGGTGGGATACATTGCCCTCTTCGGAATTGCGGTTGAGACCGGAGTCGTGATGGTGGTCTATCTGCATGAAGCTCTCAATAAACGTCTGGTCTCGACAGCTTCACTAACCGCCGAGGACATCCGTGAAGCCGCCATCGAAGGGGCCGTTCAGCGCTTAAGGCCGAAACTCATGACCGTAAGCGCAGTCCTCGCCAGCCTTGTCCCAATACTCTGGGCAACCGGAATTGGTTCGGATGTGATGAAACCGATTGCTGCGCCAATTGTCGGCGGCATGATTACGTCCACAATCCATGTGTTAATTCTTGTGCCGGTTTTCTTCGTAATGATTAAAGAGCGCGCCCTCCGCCGGAACACCCTGCGGTCAGACGAGCAGCTAACCGTCTAATCGCCTGAATCAGAAACTACTGAGCCCCAGTAGAATTGAGGATATTGAGTATTCAAAGCCAACCCGCGCAACAGAACACATCGCCGTATCACACGAAGATCGTGTTGCTGCAACTCGTAACAATTGTGTGGATGTGTGCAGAAGCTGCCGTCTCTCTCTTCGCTGCCGTCCGTGCCCATAGCATTGCGCTGTTGGGATTCGGAGGAGACAGTGTTATCGAACTCGCCTCAGCTTTTGTGGTGCTAATACGCTTTAAAAAGATTTCGTTGCTTAATGAAACTATGGCTTCTCGAATTACGGGCCTGCTGTTGTTTTTGCTTGCCGCATTTGTTTTTGGCAGTTCGGTTCTCGCCTTAAAAAATCCACGTTTTCGGCCAGAGCAAAGTTATCTCGGAATTGGATTACTCATCGCAGCCGCCATCGTAATGCCTTGGCTTTCAAGGCAAAAGAGGTCACTCGCTGCCCGCATCAACAGCGCTTCATTACAAGCCGATGCCCTTCAAAGTTCGTTCTGCGCGTATTTGGCATGGATTGCTTTAGGGGGATTGGCTTTGAATGCAGCTTTTAAGTTTTCATGGGCTGATCCTGCCGCTGCTCTGTTGCTTCTACCAATTGTCGTTCGAGAAGGATGGGACGCAATTCAGGGACGATCTTGTTCGGATTGCACTTGCTAGGATTGGCAAGCGGCACCACGCCCCGTGATTGCAAAACTACCACACTACTTTTGTTTCCGATGTGGGTTAGAACTTGTGTTAAGGAATGTCAAGGGTTCAGCACGTAACTTTGACAACTACAAGACATTTAAAGTTTCACTTTAAGTGATGGTTTGCATCTAACTTTTGTAAGTTCCTGAACGTGGGACGTCTTTTATCTGAGATGGCAAGCTCGGATAAGTGTAGTTGGGGACCATGTCGGGCTTCAGCGCCAGCTTCGGAATGACTCTCGGGTCTTTTTCATTCACCCGCTCCCTACCTTACGGCGGCAATTGGGATAGCCGTTCAGAGATGGTATTTCGACGACTGGATGGGACTGGAAAGGAAACTTCGCAGTTCAATTGTTGAAGGTGTTTCAATTTTCCTTTCTCTATTCGATATCAATCCGGCCGTCAAGCGGGTATTCTGCCCGCCGAAGCAGACCTACGACCCAACGATTAACAAACCGGATGAGCAGGGTCATTATCCATACGGTAAACCACTTCCGTCATTGGCGTGGCTGATCGAACAGGGGAAAATATGCGCGTTGAATTTTCCTGTTTCCCTGAATGCCGGCCTTGCACGAATTTTGGGAACAATGCTCAAGCTCGATTTTGAGAGAGCCGTTCTGCTGCGCATCCCGGAAATCGAACGCAATAATAAGGAGAAGCATTTCCGGCAGGTTTTTCTTATGTGCGACGAGTATCAGGCCTTCGCTACCGTCGGGGAAAGCGATCCCATCGGCGACGAGAAATTCTTCAGCCTGTCCCGGCAAGCGAAATGTATTTCAATCGTTGCGACCCAGAGCATTAGTTCTCTGAAATCTACGCTTTCAGGCGAGAGCTACAGGACGCTTCTCCAGACGTTCCGAACCAAGATATTTTTGGCTCTTTCAGATGACTTCTCGACACGATTTGCCAGCGAATTATGCGGGCGAGAAGACAAGCCATTCGTGACGTACAACATCTCTGAGTCCGGCCAGGATTCAAAACTGAGTCTGCTAACGGGGAAGACTGTTTCAGATCGAGGCAGCATCAGTGCTTCCAAAAGTTACAGCGTGAGGCTCGATTACAGATTCAGTCAGAAGTTTCTCGCAGAACTCGCCAATGCTCAGGCAGTAGTACTTCCGTATGACGGTCTGAATCCAATGGAGGCCACGCTCTGCTATTTGAAGCCGTATTATCTCGACCCGAATGTTTCGTATTTTGACCAGATCGCCCGTGGGCTGTTGTGAGGGAAGCCATGCAGTTTGAAACGATAATTCCTTTTCTGAGGCCGATAGAACACCTCATTCTGGACCCGGATATCTCCGAAATCATGGTGAACGGGGGATCGGAGATCTTCATTGAAAAGCGTGGACAACTCACCCAGGTTCCTGGCATCACCATTTCTGAGCAGGCACTAAACGCTGCGGTGCGAAATATTGCGCGTCGCTTAGGCGACGACATTTCCGAAGAGAAGCCGATCTTGGATTCCCGCCTTCCAGACGGGAGCCGCGTGGCCGCAGTGCTCCCACCGTGCAGTATTGACGGCATCACCCTCACAATCCGCAAATTCAACACCAGACACTTCACGATGGCTGACCTTATTGAAAACGGAACCCTCAGCCGGGAAACCGCCATATTGCTCCGCGAGAAGGTCGGAAACCGTCAAAACATCCTCATCAGCGGAGGTACTGGCAGTGGAAAAACTACGCTTCTGAATATCCTTGCCGATTCCATTCCAGATGATGAACGAATTCTTCTTATCGAGGACACAGCGGAACTCAACATTCACAAGAGCAACCTCGTGCGGTTTGAAACCCGCCGCGAACAGGCAGGAGTGCCTGCGGTGACTGTTCGCGATTTACTGAAGGCCGCCCTGCGTCACAGACCAGACAGAATCATTGTCGGCGAGGTGCGGGGAGGAGAAGCCTTCGATTTGCTCCAAGCATTGAATACAGGACATGCAGGGAGTATCTGTACGCTTCATGCCAATTCTGCCCGCCAAGCCGTTACTCGATTTGCGGATTGTGTCTTGCAGAGTGGAATCGAATTACCGCACCGGGCGATCATGGCGAACATCGGGAGCGCTGTAGACCTCTTGGTTCACATCGGTAGGACTAAAGGACACCGTTCAGTCTCAGAAATCGCGGCAATGCGTGGGTTCGACAACGAGAGAAACGAATGCAAACTCGACGCTCTAAATCCCTGAGTTCACGGCGAGTCCTCCAGGTGGAACAGGTTCCTTTTGATGCTGCGAAATGGGTGTTGCAAAACGTCATTATATATGATTAAGTAATGACGTATTGAGACACTCTATGGGCAAGCCTTTCCGGAAGATTATGCAGTATGTCGGCCAACACGGGATCGTTAGGCCCCGCGACATCGAGGCCATCGGCCTTCCACGGGAGTATCTCGTTCGCCTCCACCGGCAAGGCAAGCTCAACCGATCTGGACGTGGAATCTACACCCTGCCGGACGCAAACGTGACAGAACGCCACTCTTATGCAGAAGTGGCGAAGCGTGTGCCTGAAGCGGTTATTTGCCTGCTTTCGGCTCTTACCTTTCACGAGATCACTACTCAAAGTCCTGCTTCGGTTTGGATCGCTCTCGGTAAAGGGGCAAGAACGCCTGCTCTCGCTTCGCCTTCACTCAGGATCGTCCGCCTGTCAGGCCAGTCGCTGACTGAAGGAATCGAAAAACATCAAGTCGAGGGCGTTCCCGTCCGCGTTTATTCAGCCGCCAAGACCGTCGCTGACTGCTTTAAGTTTCGGAACAAGATCGGGCTTGATGTAGCAATCGAAGCCCTAAAGGATTCTCTTCGGCAAAAGAAAGCCAGCGTTAACGAAATCTACCGCTACGCCAAAGTCTGCCGGGTTAGCAATGTCATTCGGCCCTACATGGAGACGCTGTGACACGTGAGAAAGGCAAGAACACAGCAGCATCCGTCCGCGCCCGCCTGCTTGTACTCGCCCACAGCAAGGGCGAGGACTACCAACGGGTACTCGGTAGATTCGCCATTGAGCGCTTCCTGTATCGCCTGGGGCGGTCTCCACACCGGGACAAATTTGTTCTCAAAGGAGCCACTCTCTTCACCCTTTGGACCGGCCAGACTCACCGTCCTACAAAGGATCTGGACCTCCTCGGACGCGGATCATCCGCTATCGGCGATGTCGAAGAAATCATCCGTGCAATCTGCGAAATCCAAGAAGAAGACGGCATTGTCTTCGACAGCAAATCGGTTGAAGGCACGAAAATAAAGGAGGAAGACGAGTACGATGGCGTGCGCATCAAGTTTCAGGCCGACTTGGGGGGATCGCGAATTCCAATGCAGATCGACATCGGTTTTGGCGACGCCGCTTATCCGGAGCCAGAGCTCGCTTCGTTTCCCGTTCTGCTCCCAATGGAACCACCCGTGATTCGCGCCTATCCACGAGAAGCCAGCATTGCTGAGAAATTCCACGCGATGGTTGTCCTCGACATTCGCAACAGCCGGATGAAGGATTTTTACGACATCTGGTTCATGGCTAGCACTTGGACATTCGATATGGCGTCCCTGAGGAAGGCAATACTTGCCTCGTTTGAAAGGCGCGGTACAGTGATTCCCAAAGGAATTCCCTTTGCCTTGACGAAGGAATTCCTGAACGACTCGCAGAAAAAACAACAATGGGCTGCATTCGTGAACCGCCTCAGTTCTGGAGACAAAGCCCCGTCTTTTGAAGACGTAGGATCGATGCTCCGGACATTTCTCTTGCCCTGTATTTCAGGTGGCAGCACGACACAAGCAGGCGTTCGTTCATGGACCCCGGATCGGCAATGGGACGAAACCGAACCGGATACCTTTACGAAACCGCAGCAATAATCCAGCAAAAGGCAACAAGACCTTAGACGAACCTTGACCGTTGATCCTCATCCTTAGGATATGTTGTGTAGAAGTAATATGAGTAGTACTATGTTTTCCCGCAGCGTAAAACGGAGGGATAGATTGAGGGTGAAATTCACGCTTAGAGGGAAAGCGTTCGAACTCCAACGAAACGACTTCCTCGCTGCTGCGAAAGGAATGTCACCAGGTCGCATTCAGAAATACTCGGTCGTTGTGAATGGAAAGACCTTCCCGATTCGGCAGCTCGTCGCAGCGGCTACTGCCGTACCCCCTATCGAGATCACTTCCCAAGACGCCTACAGGATTCTGCAAAAGTTTGGTTTTGCAATCGTGATTGCCGAGTAGCTGGAAGGAATACATGACCCCTGATAACACAAAACGGCCAGTGCAGATGCTAATCAAACCCTTCCGACACTGCAATGTTGTTGTTCGTGATGTCCGCGACGGCAACGGCAACAAGATCGGAACGGTAGTTGAACATCACAATGGAACAGAGGCAAGCGTAATCGCGGCTGCCCGACGGGCCACCGACCACATGTATGCCGAATACCCGGAAGCCTCAAATATTCAGAGCCGCATTGGTGCAACTGATGGCAATGGCAAACCAATGTGGTCAATATCGCCTAACTTCCAACACATCGCACAAATTGGAACCGATGAAGCACGTTACATCTGGGCTGACCTGAAAGTGTTTAGGCGTTAATACAGTGCGAGGACCAGCGAGCCGTTCCCAATGATTCCCGTTATAGACATTTTTGCGGGCCCGGGTGGTCTGGGAGAGGGCTTCAGTGCACTGCGTGATTCAAAGAATCGTCCTGTGTTTAAGATCGGACTCTCAATCGAAAAAGACACAATTGCTCACCAGACGCTTCTTCTCCGCAGCTTCTTTCGTCAATTCCACGCTCGTTTGGTTCCCGATGAATACTATGCCTGCATACGAGGGGAAATTGAGATTGAAGTTCTTTTCGAGAAATATCCGCACGAAGCTAAGACAGCAAGAAATGAAGCGGTTTGTGCGGATCTTGGAAAGCACGACTGGAAGGAAATCGACGAACAGATTAGAGCCGCAATCGCTGGATCCCAAAACTGGGTTCTGATTGGAGGCCCTCCCTGTCAAGCTTACTCACTCGTTGGTAGATCACGGATGCGTAAGAAGAACCCGCAGAAGTTTGGCAAAGATAAGCGCCATTTACTCTATCGGGAATATCTCCGCATCATTGCTGCGCACCGTCCACCGGTCTTCGTGATGGAGAACGTTAAGGGAATGTTGTCGTCAAAGTTCCAACAAGATCCAATCATCGACAGAATTCTTTCCGACCTTCGGGAACCACATAAAGCCCTCCCAGATCTCATGGGCGACTCAACGTGCGTCCCGGTTAAGTATAATCTCTATCCGCTGGCGAACTATGGCAACTCAAGACCAGCGAAAGAAAAGAGTGAGTCGCCCGAAAAATATGTACTTCGTTGCGAGGAACACGGAATCCCACAGGCCCGTCACAGAGTCATTCTGGTGGGCATTAGAAGCGATATCGAGGGCCCCGTTGAAATGCTGCCAAGACGAAAGCACGTATCAATGTGGCGAGCCATAAAAGATTTGCCTGAAATGAGAAGCCGACTGTCAAATGGAGAGGACTCGCCTGAGTCATGGCTTGAGGCAATCAAAAGCATATGCGATTGCCGTGTCGTTCCTTGCGATCAACTCGAACCCCCAATTCGCCGCGTGATTCAGAAATTTGCTGCAAAATTAACCGCTCGTCGAAATGTCGGAGCCGAGTTTGTTCAATGGAATGCCAAACCGCAGTGGAAGTTGAAGTGGTTTTACGATCCACGTTTGGGCGGTGCCCTGAACCACACTACGAGAAGCCACATAGCTGAGGACCTCCGACGTTATTTCTTTGCCACGTGCTTCGCCAGACTTATACGACATTCACCTACAATCACAGCCTTTCCTCCGGCATTGTTGCCCCTCCATAAAAATCTCCAAGACAAGAAACCGGAGGAAATTGTTTTCGCAGACCGATTTCGCGTACAGGTTGCATACCGACCTGCCACAACAGTCACTTCCCATATCAGCAAAGACGGGCATTACTTCATTCACCCCGATCCCACTCAATGCCGTAGCTTAACGGTTCGAGAAGCGGCCCGGCTGCAAACATTCCCCGACAACTATTATTTCTCGGGTCCTCGCACTGCCCAATATCACCAAGTTGGCAATGCCGTACCACCTTTGATTGCGAAGGAAATTGCCCGCGTTGTCGCAAAGCTCTTTCCTTAAGACTCCCTTTCAAGGCATGATTAAAGCATGGCGGACAGGCTCACTTCTCAGCAGCGAAGCTGGAACATGTCGCGTATCAAGGGGAAGAATACCAAGCCAGAAGTGGCAGTGCGTGCGCTGCTGCATCAGATGGGATTCCGGTTTCGTCTCCATGTCCGCCAACTACCTGGTTGCCCAGACATCGTTCTTGCGCGATGGAGGTCCGCCATTTTTGTACACGGCTGTTTCTGGCACCGGCATGACAAATGCCGATTTGCATATACTCCTAAAACTCGACGACAATTTTGGCTGTCCAAGTTAGAAGGCAATGCAGATCGCGACAAAAAAGCGATGGCGGCACTTAAGCGCGGCGGATGGAAGCCTTTAGTAGTTTGGGAATGCGAGCTTCGTGATCTAGACACACTTTCCACTCGGATCAATCGCCAAATACGTGGCTGACTTCGCTATCGCTTCCAGATCAACTGCATGGTAAAATCATGCCCGGTTTACCTCCCCTATTTTGAACCCTTTAACGGTACACAGGTGTCCGACCAAGCCAATGAGGAAATTCCGCTTCCTCCCTTTGCTCCAGTTTTATTGGAGTCAATGCGAGCTATTGGCTATTCATTCCAATCGGCACTAGCAGACATCATCGACAACTCAATTTCCGCTGGTGCAAAGAACATTGATGTTCGTTTTTCACCGTACGGTGAGCCATATGTCGCAATCATCGACGACGGCCACGGCATTCTCCCGCAGGATTTCGTAGCTGCAATGCGGCATGGCAGTTCAGATCCTCGAACTCAACGTGCCCGGTCAGACCTAGGACGCTTCGGCTTGGGTTTGAAAACAGCTTCGCTGTCTCAGTGCCGCCGTCTCACAGTCATATCAAAGATTGATGGCGGTTTGACCGCAAAGCGGTGGGACCTCGATGTTATCGGCCAAAGAGAAGACTGGATATTGTTGGGCTTAACGCAGGACGCGATTCGCTCACTCCCCCACATTACAGACTTGCAACAGTCGAATAGTGGCACCATGGTTCTTTGGCAATCGTTCGATCGTTTGTCTGCCGGAGAATTGTCGATTGAAAGTGCTTTGGGACAGAGAATGGATAACGCGCGTGAACATCTAGCACTCGTCTTCCACCGATTCTTGAGTCCCGAGAAACCTTATTCCCCGGTGCGAATAGTGCTAAACGGGAATCCTGTCGCTGCCCTCGATCCATTTCTGACCTCGCATCGAAGTACACAGCCGCTGCCTCAAGAGCAGATTTTGATCGAAGGCGAACTTGTTGACATTGCCCCGTTTATCCTTCCCCATATCAGTAAACTCACAGTTGCCGATCTCGCAATAGCCGGGGGCGAAGAGGGGCTCCGTAGAAACCAGGGCTTTTACGTCTACCGAAACCGCAGGCTCATCACGTGGGGATCTTGGTTTCGACTGATCAGACAGGAAGAGATTACAAAACTCGCGCGAGTTCGCGTTGATATCCCCAATACCCTCGACCATCTTTGGACAATCGATGTCCGAAAATCCACTGCCTATCCTCCACAACCCGTGAGGGATCGCCTGAAAATGATTGTTTCACGCATTGCAGAGGGGAGTCGTCGGGTTTACACATTCAGGGGACGAAAGGCGACTAACGATGCTGTCGTCCATGCGTGGGAAAGATTGTTGAACCGGGGAGGAGTCGAGTATGTCATTAATCGAGAGCACCCTTTGATCAAAGCAATCGAAGCAATAACTGATGATCATTTCCAACAATTGATACAGCGCCTCCTACGCACGCTTGAAACAATGTTCCCATATGATGCGGCGTACGCCGACATGGCCTCGGAACGTCGCCCGTCGCCCGACCGTCAAGGTGGTAAGTATGAGGAACTGTTTACCTTGGCATCGACAATGCTGGATGCTTTAGGGCGTGATACCGAATATGGAAAACAGTTAATTAATTCCCTGGGTTCGGTGGAGCCTTTTAGCTTTTATCCAGAAGAAACCAGCTCTATTCAGAGGAAACTTCTTAATGCTGAGTGATAACGGTCGCGCTCTGGAGAATTCGGTACTTGTCTCATTACCAGCCGATCACGCGCCCGATGAAAAGACACTGAATAATCTGGCAACCCGTCTGCGTACAGCTTTTCAGGTCGCTGATGATGAATATCAAGAGATCATTAAGCGCCTTCATTCCAAGCTTGCCATCAAGATGGATGTCGGGGTAGCGCTCACAAGCGAAACGTTTGTTCCATGGTTATTCGCCAAAAAAGCTTCGATAGACCCGTTCTACTGGCAGCGTTTCAGCAACCTGCTTCAAAGGTTCGAATGGCCACCCCGCGTAATTACCACCCTTGATCGAGTCACTGACGATATCTTGGATCTCCTACAAGACCCCTCGAAGCAAGGACCCTGGAAACGTAGAGGCTTAGTGATCGGCGATGTTCAGTCCGGCAAAACAGCAACGTATACAGCGCTCTGCTGCAAAGCCGCGGACGCTGGATATCGCTTGGTTATTCTGTTGACGGGAACGTTGGAATCCCTTCGTCGCCAAACGCAGGAACGTCTTGATGAAGGGTTTGTTGGGCTGGATAGCTCAGGGGAACTCACGCAAATCAGAAAAAACCGCGCCGTCGGGGTTGGCCTTATTGATTCCAGGCGATCAGCAGGTGTCTTCACATCACGGGAAAAGGATTTCAGCAGAAATCTCCTGAATGCCCTCGGCGTCCGATTGGATGCATTCAATGTCCCGGTACTTGTAGTAGTGAAAAAGAACAAGCGAATTTTAGAAAACTTGGGAAAATGGTTGTCAGATTTTAATGCAGGTCAGCAAGGTACTATTGATGCGCCGCTTCTTCTGATTGACGATGAGGCAGACAGTGCATCAGTCAACACGAATGCTCCCGGCTCCGACCCCACAGCGATAAATCAGCGGATACGTGCTCTCCTTTCACTATTCACAAGATCCAGCTATCTCGGCTTTACCGCGACGCCATTTGCAAACATCTTTATCGATCCGGATACTGAGCACGAGATGCTAGGAGACGATTTATTCCCAAGAGACTTTATTTATACGTTAGATGCCCCAACGAATTATGTAGGCCCCAGCGCAATCTTTGGGGAATCGCCACGATTTGAGCTCCTGAGAATCGTCGAAGATGCATATGCCGTGTTTCCACTTCGGCATAAATCCGATCTCAAAATTGACGCTCTGCCCGACACACTCGTCGATGCGATGTATGCCTTCTTATTAGCCAACGCGATACGTGATTTACGAGGCGAGGGATCAACGCATCGGTCTATACTCGTGAACGTCAGTCGCTTTACCGCAGTCCAAGACCAGGTAGCCACGTTGATTCATGAGAGACTTTCGGCAATTCAACTCGACATACGAAATTACAGCCAGCTTTCACCCGAACAGGCGCTCAAGAACCCTTCCATTCAAAAGTCTTATGAAGTCTGGAATGCTGAGTATAGCGATTCAGGATTCACATGGTCTGACGTGCAGCACTCTCTCCTCAATTCGGTACTTCCAATAACTGTCAAAGCTGTGAATCAGCGGACTGGCGCAGCCAGCCTAGACTATGCCCGACAGAAGGAAGCCGGACTGCGCGTCATCGCAGTGGGTGGAAACAGCTTGTCCCGTGGATTAACCCTCGAAGGCCTCAGCACAAGTTATTTTTTTCGCAACTCGCAAATGTATGACACCTTGCTCCAAATGGGACGATGGTTTGGTTATCGCGATGGATACGCGGATCTTTGCCGCTTATGGATAACGGATGAGGCTGCTCAATGGTACGCACACATCACATCCGCGACTGAAGAACTGCGTGAAGAGGTCAAGCGAATGCGGCAACAGCACGCGACACCTATGGAATTTGGCCTAAAGGTCAGAGCGCACCCCGACGCTCTTCTCGTAACGGCGCAGAATAAAATGCGCCAGGCCAGAACTATTGAAAGGGTAATTTCGCTAAGTGAAAAAACCCTTGAGACAGCACGGCTTAGAAGTAACCCAAACTCCCTTGCCTCTAATCGTAGTGCCCTCAACAGATTCGTGGATCAACTCGATAAGGCTGGAATTAAGCCGGAAACATCACCTTGGGGCAACCCCATATGGCGATCGGTTCCGAAAGAACACATTGCGTCATTACTTCGTGATTTCGATGTCCATCCTCTAAATGTAACCCTTCAAACCGGCGATCTGGCGAAGTACCTGGAAACCACTCCCGAACCACGCCTCGTAGAGTGGGACGTGGTCTTGCCGAGCGGGAATGGAAGGAGTGCGACTATGGGCCATGCACAAGTGACGACATCAAAGCGGAACATCATCGCTCGTGACGGAATGCTTTTGGTTTCGGGAACCAAGGCCAGAGTCGGATCACGGGGAGTCGAAAAGGAAGGTCTGGAACTCTCAGAAGTAAGAAGAATTGAACAGGAGTTTAAAGCTTCATTTCCAGGTAAGACCATTGCAGACAGGCACTATCGAGCGGCGAGATCACGCCCACTCCTCCTGATCTACCTTCTCACAGCAAACGAACCGAGTCCGATTCCAGATTCTGAAGAAATCGTGGCTTTGGGACTTAGCTTCCCGCAATTCGATGATACCGATGTCGCCAAGCGTGTCCTCTATAGAGTTAACCTTGTCGAATGGAGATCGATGCTCGAACAGGAGATTGATGACGATCTCCAGGAAGAGAACGAAGATGTCGGCTGAACAAGTCTGGAATGATCTGCGTCTCCAGCGGGAACGGCCCATTTTCAGAAGGGTGAATGAAGCCCATCCTTATGATTTGTATTTGGGAATTGACGTTCAAGAAGCTCCGGTGCTGATGCTGCTGTCCGTTACTCCCGCGGAGCAGCTTCCACGCTTCAGAGCGCTGGAGGTTTCGCAAAATTTACGTCAGGACGGCAAATTTGCGATTCTCATAACTCTTGCCGCCCACGACCTTCTTCATCCCTTTTGCTACGTTTGTGAAGATCTGATCGAAAGTTTGCGCCAATTAAAACCGGCTGGGAGTGAAGCGTTCTTCCTACTCAAGAGGCTCGAAAACTGGCGACAGCTCTTAGAAACTACCAAAAAAGGATTGTCGCAACCACAGCTCTTAGGCCTGATCGGCGAGCTCCTCTTTTTAGAGCGACTCATCGGTGTATTGGGCACAACAGCCGCCGTCGAATCGTGGTTGGGACCAACCGGAGCTCCTCAAGATTTCCAGAGTGGTGGTCGAATATTCGAGATCAAGGTGTGTGCTATTGGTGCACACATCGTCATAATCAGTTCACTCGAACAGCTCCACACTGGCGAAGCACCTACTAATCTTGTTGTTTTTTCCATTGGCAGTTGTGCTTCAAATCACACCAGCAGCTTTACGATCAAGGCTCTGGTTCTCAGGATTCGAGAAGCGCTTTCTGAATCACTAGCTTCCTCCGCATTCGAGCTTAGGCTGGCAGAAATCGGTTACGACGAAGATCAGCCTGAATGCGATTCCTCTTACGTTGTGGAGAATGTCCGAGCGTTCGATGTGCGCGAGTCATTCCCTCGCCTAACCCCGGCCTCTGTCTCCATAGCTATTCCTTCCGCTACGTATTGTTTGGATTTAGATCATTGCACCGAGTTCGAGATTCCAATTTCCCGGGTACTCGGCTATGAACCTTGAAGAATTCCGTAAAGAAATCCTCGAAAATGTTGCTGTTCATGCCGCGGCTGACCAAGAGTTTCGTCATAACGCCTTTGTCATACATTGCCTACGACTCTTGGAGGATGCAGACGAAGTAGCGGACGTGCAGACCTGTTTCTATCGTGGAACTGGTTCAAAGAACCGCAACTCGGGCGTCGACGCGTATTCATTGGACGAAGCAGACGGTTCTATCCGCCTGTTCATTGCCAACTTCAATGGAGATTCCGAAGCTGAAAGTCTCACCCACACCGATGCAAAAGCATGGTTTAGCCGATTGCAAACTTTTTGCGAAGACGCCTTTTCTGGCAAGCTCTTGCGCGAAGTCGAGGAAAGCGCCCCCGCCTTTGGCCTCGCTAGTCTTCTAAACCAAACCCGCTCCGGAATAACTCGCCTCCGACTTTACCTGCTCACAGATTCGTTCATAAGTACGCGAATTCGCGATCTTCCCGAAGCAACTGTTTCTGAAATACCCGCAGAATCTCACATTTGGGACACAAGCAGATTCTTTCGCGTCTTCGAATCACGCACCGGCAAAGACGATCTGCTGGTGGATTTCGCCGCAATGTTACCTGGAGGCCTTCAATGCATCGCAGCGAGCGTTGATTCGACACAATATCAGGCATACCTTTGCGTCATTCCTGGCGATGCTCTCGCTACCATCTATGAAACCTATGGCAGCAGATTACTTGAAGGCAATGTCCGTTCATTCCTCACCGTGAGAGGAAAAGTAAATAAGGGAATACGGAACACCGTTCTTCATCGTCCCGATATGTTTTTCGCTTTTAATAACGGTATCGCTTGCACGGCAAGCTCAGTAGAAGTCGTTAATGGAAAAGAGGGACTTCGACTCCTCAAAGCATCCGACCTTCAAATCGTCAATGGGGGCCAGACCACTGCGTCGCTCGCGAGTGCCATCCGAAATGACCGAGCGAGCCTCAAGTCTGTATTTGTTCAGATGAAATTGTCAGTCGTAGCTCCAGAAGAGAGCGGCGAAATCATACCAGAGATTTCTAGATGCGCGAACAGCCAGAACAAAGTCAGTGAGGCTGACTTTTTCTCGAATCATGAATTTCACAGACGGATCGAACAAATTTCACGACGTCTATGGGCACCCGCATCCGGGGGAGCGCAGTATGAAACCCATTGGTTTTACGAGAGGGCTCGCGGACAGTATCTGAATGAGCAGAGCAACTTCACAGTAGCTGAGCGCAAGAAGTTTGTGTTGCTAAATCCCCGGCAACAAGTAATCACGAAAACAGATTTGGCGAAATTTGAAAATGCCTGGAAACAGTTGCCACACATTGTAAGCCAAGGAGCCCAAAAGAATTTTTTGGCTTTCAGCGGTTCCGCTGCCGAAGATTGGATTCGCAACTCCGACCAGTTTAACGATGACTACTTTAGACGACTGGTTGGGAAAGCCCTCCTGTTTCGTACAACTGAAGCTATCGTTGCTGAACAGCCTTGGTACCAAGGCGGCTACCGCGCAAACATAGTTGCCTACAGTGTTTCCAAGCTTTCACGCATGATCGACGAGACTTGCAGTACGCAAGTTCTGGATCTTCGGCAACTGTGGATGCAGCAATCCGTTCCAGCTTCCTTGCGTCACGTGATCGAAGTTATTGCCAAGATAATGTTCGAAGTAATCGTAGCCCCAGACTCTGCATTCCAAAACGTGACGGAATGGTGCAAGAAAGAGCTCTGCTGGAAACGTGCAACGCAGGCAGAGATTCAGATCGACCTTCGCAAAATACTGGGTTCTCTTCTTATCGACAGGGAAGAAGACCGTGAATTACAGAAGAGCTCGAAGAAGGTACAGCGAGTGGACAATGGGATCGAAAACCAGAGACTTGTGCTCGAATTGGGCTCTTTGTACTGGATCAGTGCCCGTAAATGGGCCCATGAGCAGTCGCTTTCCACTCCGGATGAAGACGGCATTCTTGCTGTCGCCGCTGCAATCCCCCGAAAGATCCCGACGGAAAAACAGAGCTGGCGATTGCTCCAGATTAAAGAAAAACTCGAGCTTGAAGGGTTCCCTAAGGGCTGATTTCTTGCCAAACGCCGGATAAAATTGTTCTTTACCTAAGTCAAGAACCTGCCGGTTAGCTCCGCCTCTTTTCTTCACTTTGCCGCGCTCGGGTGATCGCCGTTCGGCCACGGCTCGGACGGTCACGAGGTCTAAGCGCCGCTTTCGCGCCAAAACAAAAACCAACAGCATTTTGGCACTCACCGCGCCGACCCCCGCGCCCTGCCACCCTTCGCTCCGCTGCGTTTTGCCCCATGTCCGCCGGTGTCTGTTTTTGTCTCGCTGCCGCTCAAGTGAAAGACAAAATCAGCCTACCCGGCGGAACAGGGGATTAAAAATGTTATTGAAGGATTCAAGCAAAACAAAAAACAATCAGGAACTCATTAAGGCCAGCATTGATGCACTGGTCAAGGCTTTGGAGGGTGGACACAGTGACGCACTCTCTGCCTATCTCACCGCAATGTCGCAGTTTCACAATTACAGTTTTCAGAACATTCTCTTGATTGCCAGCCAGCGCCCGTCAGCAACGAGGGTTGCAGGTATTCGCTCATGGAACGAGTTGGGCCGCAGAGTAAAACGCGGGGAAAAGGGCATCATGATTTTTGCCCCGATGATTGGCTACAAGCGCAGTACCAGCGAAGCAGACCAGAGCCAGCAGAGCGATGCCAGAACCGACAAACCAGAGCCGCGTCTAGTGGGTTTTCGTGCCGTGTATGTGTTCGATGTCGGCCAGACCGAAGGCGCAGAACTGCCGGAACTCGGCAGCACGGTCAAGGGTGAAGTAGGCGACAAACTGGACAAGTTGGCCGACTTCACGACCGCCCAGGGAATCAAGCTGGAGTACTCCGACAAGATTGCACCCGCGAGGGGTATTTCTTATGGCGGCCTGATTCGTATTCTGCCAGACATGGAGCCGTCTGAAACGCTGGCAACGTTTGTGCATGAACTGGCGCACGAGATGTTGCACAGAGCAGAGCGTCGCACACTCACAACCAAGACCGTGCGCGAGACAGAAGCCGAAGCCGTGGCGTTTGTGGTCTGCCATGCTCTTGGACTCGAAACCGGAACAGGTTCATGTGATTACATCCAGCTCTATCACGGGGATGCGAATCTCCTGAAAGAGAGTTTGGAAGTAGTCCAGCGCACGTCAACCGTTATCCTTGGGGCGATCGGCCCCAAGGATGCCGTGACTGTTCCTCAAATCGAGCGGCGTGAGCCGGTTGGCCTTACCTCTGGTTTTCAATCTAAAATGGTGACGATGACCGATGCATTTCAAGTCTGGATTGGCGAAGTTCAAACGGCACTCCGCTCAATCAACATGTCGATGGAAGACTGGCAAGGTCTGTGGCCATTCGACTTTCAAGCGGCATACAACGCAGGCACAAAGGCCGATGACGCTGCGATGAAGGCCAATCGCTTCTGGTGGCGAGAGCAGAACAGATCACTCAAACAGGATTGCCGCTTAATCCCCACATGCTGGCTACCGCGTGGTCATCAGGGTTCGTGCCAGCCTGTTGATTCAGACACTCAGGGAGCAGCATGATGCCGCTCTACGCGCAGGGAGACTATGTAAAGGTTGAGTTTCCCGACGAGACCACGGGCATTGGCGAATGGATGTGGGTACGCGTGACGCGCTGCGACCAGGAAAAGCAACTGGTCTTTGGCATTCTGGACGACGAGCCTCTGAACGATTGCGGAGGCAAAATTGAACTCGGGACTGAGTTGGCCGTGAGCTATTCTCAGATTCGAGAGCACCGGAAGCCTACCGAATTCACGAAGCAATAAAACAACACTAACCCCAGCAAAGGCCCACCCTGCTGTCTCTAAAATTTTCGCGGGGCATGCCTGCGCGCCTCGTTTTCCCCTTGCATCGTTCTCTGCCGTTCTTGGTATCGAACCAAGAAAGTTGTTCGAGCCGTCGGGTAGAAATGTGTCGTCGGGCACACAAATTCTGCGAAAATATGGCATGGCCAACCAACAATTAAGTCTCTTAAGCGGTGAAGAAATCAAAACAGGTGCGCTCGTGGAGCAGGGTGAGGAAAAGCTGTTTCGTGCCTCTACCTATGACCTGTCTGTGGGAGACATCATCCCCTCTGGGGCTGGCATCTCTGGAGATTCCAAATACTCTCTTCCGCCGGGCGGGATGGTCCGAGTCGTGTCGAAGGAGTCCCTGAAATTGCCAGACACAGTCACCGGCCATGTTCTGTTGAAGAATGAGCTCTGTACAAGAGGGGTCTTGGCAATCAATATCGGTGTCGTCGACCCTGGATTCGAAGGCCCGATATCGAGCACTCTGATTAATTTTGGTCGCGAAGCGTGTGTAGTGGAGAAAGGCACTCCATTCTTACGAGTCAGTTTTCACCGCTGCCCACAATCTCCGAAGGCAAAAGCTTCGGCAAAGTATGATCGGGAAACTTATCTCAAACGCGTCAAACAGGAAGTACTCGCATATTCTGGCCCCACTTTCTTAAACATGGATGCGATGACAGCCAAGGCTGCCGAGAAGGCTTTTGTATCCTTCAAGGAAGGACTTGTTCTGTGGGCGACCCTTGTGGCTGTATTGCTCGCGCTACTAGCGATATTTGCTCCCTTGGGCGCTTCGTATGTAGAGAAATACGTCGTTGCACGTGAACAACGGGAAACCCAGCTAGAACAAGCGGTCGAAAAGAAACTCGACGAACGTTATGAGAATCGCCTCAAGGCACTATCGGATCAGGTTGAGCAATTGCGAAAGGCGACTGAAAAACCAGGGCAAAGAACTGCCCCCACAGGGAAACAATAAGGCTATGAGATCGCGAGACCACAGGACGTTCATGTCGTTAGCGAACAGCGCAGCAGCTAGATCCAACTGTATTCGTCGCGCTGTCGGGGCGGTTATTGTCAGACAAGGGCAAGTCATAGCAGAAGGCTGGAACGGCGTGTCCGAAGGCCACACGGACTGCCGAGAAGCAGGTTGTCCTCGATGCATCAATGGCGGGGACACCGGCAGCGGTTATGAAACCTGTATCTGCATTCATGCTGAACAATACGCAATCGGCGACGCCGCGAGACGAGGTGTGAGCACTGAAGACTCCAGCCTCTATGTGAATTTACGTCCCTGCCTTCAATGTTTGTTAATTTCCAAGGCATCCGGAATACGCGAGGTTTACTACACTGGTAAAGATTGGAGCTATTCGCCTGAGCTAGAGGAAATCTACCGCACGTTGTCCGAGCAGTTCGATTCATTCAGTCGGATTGCTGAACTCCAAGGGTCAGAGGTGGCCGGCAGCTTAGGTTAAGTTGTATTCGGGCCTGAGAATCTCATTTGCCGTCACTGATCAGGGTCCAATGGACCCTGATTTTCAAGGGATGGATTTCGGCGAGGTGTGTTCGCAGTACAGCGGCGAGAACATGCGGGAGTAAGTTTGCGAATTTTGGCACCAAGTTTTTAAATTTTTTTAATTTTTGCCCAAGTTTTCGTGCAGAAAAAACTTGGGTCCAATCAGGGTCCAATAACGTTCCAAATCGTTACTTTCGGCTCCAAAATGGGCTGTCGGTGCCGTCTAGTTTCAATTAGTTACGAATTGTTGAGCCCCTTTCACGGCGATAACACGGGTTCAAATCCCGTCGGGGACGCCAAATAGAATCATTTGCTTAACGAGAATTTCATTAGCAATTCTGGACTGGTGACTAAGTGACAGTCACCATGAGAAGCACAGCACGTCAACGAATTCGTGGCTTTCACCTGCGGCGCATGTAGCACCAGACGGGTGAATATCGTTGGCTTCCATCGTCGCCAGCGCTGCTGCCTTAACCTTCGTGCGCGACGGTGACCAATAGCTGGCGAAACCAAACCTGCGCTGGATCCGAGTGAGTCCTTTCATGCCATAGCATGACCAGGTTGTTCGACGCCAGCCGCATTGGAGGTCGCAATATACGGATCGGCAGACGAGAAGAGAATTTCCTCGCCATTCGAGTCGGAAGACTGCCAATGAGATTCGTTTGGCAAACCACGTGTGGGACATCAAAATAGTGGGGCACGATCAGTCTGATATTCCGCGATTTGCCTGCCCTGGCCAAGACGCTATCGGTACTTGTTATGCCGCCAATCTCTCGATATTTGATCACTACATGACCGTGATTGAGGTATGTAGCAAGAGTCAGCCTCGAACCTATCTGTTTATTGGAGCGCCCAATGACCGAACAAAGCATGTCGGAGCACAGGGTCTCGCTGTAGAAATCGGAAGAAGTTATCGGGACCTGCGGGAAGAATCCTATCGCAACATCGAATGCACTGGAGCGTAGGTCGCTGACTGGGGGTTCAAACTGCCCGGCAACGAGTCGCTTCACTTCCAAACTGACGTGCGGCGCTTGCATCTGGAGCCGGCGCATAACGCGCGGCAGGAACAGGAACTCCCAATAATCCGTGGTAGCCAGCGAGAAACTAGAACGACATGTGGCAGGAGTGAACCGGTTTTCCTCTCCCATCACCCTTCGAATCTGCGACACCGTATTTCGTACCGGCTGAATCAATGCTTCGCCGCGGGTAGTCAGCGCCATGGCGCGCCCGGTTCGCACCAGAAGGGGATCCCTGAATATTGCGCGCAAACGTGCCAATGCATTGCTCATTGCTGGCTGGCTAAGCCCCACCCGCGAGGCTGCACGTGTCACACTGCGCTCTGCAAGTAATGCTTCCAATGGAACCAAGAGATTCAGATCAATTGTGGATATATTCATATCGTGAATGTTTTATATAACAACAATCCATTTGACAGATACGCAGGTATCCGCGATTGTAGGTATTTCGCGAGAGCATAAGGCCTTTCCCTTTAATCTGCGAATTTTGAAACAAAGGACCAACCCAAGGTAACCGTGTACGGCAAAAAACAAATCGCTCTTTTATGTTTGTCCTGCTTCAGCCTGCTGGGATGGGGACAGGTGGGGAAGGATCCAATCGTTTTGCAGGGGCGTCGCGAAGGCAAGTCGCTCTATGTTTCGGTGCTGATCAACGGTAAGGGGCCGTTCTGGTTTGCTGTCGATTCCGGAGCCTACGATAGCGTTATCGACCCCTATGTCATGGCCCAAACCCGTCTAAAAAGTGTAGCCCAGGGAACGGTAAAAGGCACTGGCGCAGGTGAAGTATCGGTCGAACATGCAGAGCCTCTCAAAATGCGCCTCGACGATCTGGTCGTGCCGGTTGCCGATCCTTTGGTTATCGATCTCACCAACTCCAACCCTTCCTGGATGCACGGTTTGGTAGGTGCAGAACTGTTTGAAGCCTACGTCGTCGAAATGAACTATGACAACAATCAATTTCGTATTTTTCGTCCCGATGATTTCAACAAGCCACCGAAAGCGGCCGCTCTGCCGCTAATTGTTAAAAACCATCGCTTCTTCATCGACGTGACCATTGATGTTAACGACCAGAAGACGGTCACGCACACTGTCCGTGTAGACACCGGCTCGGAAGACTCAGTCAACGATGAAATCGTCAAAGAATCAAGCCAGGTTCGCGAGACGACATTGGGAAACGGAATAGGCGCGAACTTCAAAGGCTATTCTGGAGTTTACAAGGCCGTTCATCTCGGTCCGTACACATTTAAGAATGTTTGGGGGCCAGGTGCTCCAAATCCAGGCATTGGGATGGAGATGTTTCGGCGATTCATTGTGACGTTCGACGTTCCACATGGGAAACTCTATCTCGAACCCAATGACCACTTCGATGAACCATTTCCAGCACCTCCGAAAGCGAATTGAGTTCTAAGTTGCGGCGGTCCGGGTCACAACTGCGATTCTTGGCACTTTGAAGGTCTCACCAACCCCCTAATTATCGAAGCTCTACCGCGTTGAGATGGGGGATGACCTGCGGATTGCCAACCAGATCCTGTCTGATCCGGGCGCTACCCATTTTGGGTGGGGTCACGGCTGAGATACACTACGAAAATCCTTCGGCTTGTTTTTTCAGCCGTTGGTTTAAAACCAGACCGGAGCAGGTGTTATGCCGAAAATCGTACTCACACATGCTGTCAAAGATGTAGCCCATTGGGCGAGCAAGCACTCGGAGCGAGTCAAGGCGTTCGCGCCGTGGGGAACAAACGTCGTGGATCACCTCAGCGCCGACGGCGCCAACAACGTCGCCGTGACTGCCGACGTTCATGATCTCGCTGCGATGAAGAAGGCGATTACCTCGCCCGAAATCGAAGCTGCTAAGAAAGCGCACGGGGTCATCGATCCCATATCGATCTTTGTCGAGAAGAGTTGAATCACGCTCACGGTTCGTGTTGAGCTACAAGGCCGTCCGGTGCAATCGAGAGGTCTATCCCAGTCGTCCTCCGCTTGGCTCTCCTGCCGAGCAATCACCAGGACGGGCTGCAGCCCGCGATTGCTCGATCCGAGCGGGAAGCACACCAAAGCCTTTGGTTGCGGCTGTTGCGGGCAGGAATGGCCCTTCTGTGCGTTCTGAGCGGGTTTTTGTCACTCTCGATTGTCCTTCCCTGTTACGCTCTGAATCCGGGTCTCTGCCGCTGCTTCAGATAGTCTCATTATGAATCAGGGAGGTTTACAGCGGTAGCAACTTCCGGTTAGGCAACGACACGGCAACGATGCCGATCAGCCTCGTTGTATTGTCGGAGTTCGCTCGCAATGCCAGATGATAGCTTAATTAACCGTGCTCTCATCGGCATCAATCTGACTGCCGGCGGCAGTCTTACGCACTATGACCGTGACGCCATATCCGGTCTTCACTCCGCCGCCCACAGGTATCTGAAGCGCAATCTTGTATCGGCCTGGAGGCAGATTTGTCACCCTGGGAATTGCAAATTCGTGCTGCCCATTGTTATAGCTAGTCCATCCTTTAGTCGTCTTTACTCCTTCGATCTGCGTCGCGACTCCCGTTTCAGCATTGATCATCATTGGTTTCATGCCTTCGATGTAGAAATTCCCGTGTCGTAGCACCTCCACCCGGTCCGACGGCTCCTGGTATTCCACCAAAACTTGCAGAATTCCTGGTTCTGCCTTCGTGCAGCCACAGAGGCGAGGGATTGATACTCGGCTTGCCGCTGATCCGCCGGGCGGGTGCAGGCTCGCGTACAAGTCACCGCTAACGTCGGCAAATGCCTTCTCGATGGCAAAGCGCAACTCGTCCGAACTCGTCTTACGATAGGCATGCCGCACGTCGGCAACATTCGCAGGCAACGAGAGATCGATGAAATGTAGACATAGGCCACGCAACTGAGGGTCATCCGTTTCATCGTCGAATACGCGCTTGGACTCTTCCAGGATTTGTTCGGATTCACTGTTGAGAAAGCTATTGTGGATGCCCTTGCTGTTTCCGTCCTGCCACCCACTAAGCCGTGAAAGCAATGTGGCTGCCATGCGGCGTTCGGCAAGGTCCGCCTTCTTGTTAGCGACGATTTGCAAGAGATAATTCACGCGACTGCGGGTGAACTCATGGTTGCTGCCGCCTGACCCGTTCTCGACAAAGCCTATGTCCGGGGACAAGGCCCAGGACCCTCCCGCGATGGAATCGGCCCGCAGTAGCAGCTCGGGGTCCTCGAGCGCTCGAATCTTCTCCGCGGCGCGCTCTGTAATTGCTCCAGCCTCGCGCAAATCGCAGTCGCTTGAGTCTTGCGAGGTTAGGTCCACCAGATGCAGCAGGAAAGGAATTTGCTCTCTCGTGGTGGTTTTGTCGAGCATCGCATGGACCGGGGCCACGCGCGCAACTGCTGCCGCGATATGAGCCTTCACCTCATCCAAAGCGGGGTACTTCAGGTCTCCTTCCCGTGTCGGACTCTTCATGGGCTCGAACGATCCATGCCCGAATCCCTCGGCGATATAGGGCCCGGGATTATTCCATTGAAAGTATTCGTGAACATGATCGTACTGATCGATGAGATAGACACCGGAGGGAGGAACCGCATACTTCGCCCGATTGGCATCACTAAAAATCGTTGGAGGCCGAGGACGGTCGTCAAGAAACAAAACCACTCTCGCTTTGTCGGGGAGTGGCGTGAAGAAAGGCCCAAGGAACGGATACAAGTCAGTGATTTGGTCTCCGGGTTTTAGCGAACCGGAGAGCGTCTCCAAAACGATCGCTGAGATGCTGGCCTTCCCATCGATCGATACCTGAGCGATCACGATGTTGGTGCTGAAGTACGCGAGCGAGTCCAGGTCGTAATGCCGGAGGTTCATGGCCGACGCCCGGTTCACAAAAGCTGCAGCGGCCAGAATCAGCATGACCCAAATCAAATTGCGTGTGCCTGTCTGCCGAGAGTTTTGCATGATTGTCTATTTGCCCCTTGGTCTTGTTCAATGTCATCTCAATTTCGATAGGCTCATTCTCCAGCTATGAGGTGCTGATCTTGCTGGATAACCGGCTAACCGGAAGTTACTCCATTTTTGCTTACAGCGGCAGCCTCAAACCATTTCGGCAGCGTTCCCGATTGGGCTCCCTCAAGTTCCTCTGTGATCGGCTGGTTGAATGTGTTGATTGGACAAAGCTGGATCATGTGCCAACGGCCGCAGGTTAGGAACACTGAGAATCGTTGCGGCATCCGTCGATTTCCTCGAGAGCAGGTCGGAATTGAGGGAACTCTCAGACGCCGTTCCCGTATGTCTCTGCATGCCGCAACAATCGAACCGCGCTAAAGGCGGCTTAGAAATGGACGCCGCCGAATGACGCAACCTGATTTTCCAAGGATTCCGCAGGTCTATGCCCGGATCGGCGGGCTCCTCTATCTATTCATCATCGTAGCCGCCCTTTTCGGAGAGGCGTTCGTTCGGGGTAGGCTCATTGTGTCGGGTGATCCTACTGCGACAGCTTTGAATATCACGAGTTCGGAAACACTTTTCCGCGTGGGTCTTGCAGCCGAGATGCTGACATGTGTTTGTGATGTTGCGCTGTCCCTGATCCTGTACGTCCTGCTCAAGCCCGTGAACCGTAATCTTGCTTTGCTTGGCGCGTTCTTCAGACTGACGTTCGTAGCACTTTATAGTGTTGCGAAACTCTTCGAGATTGCGGCGATGGTAGCGTTGGGACGTGCTGGCTACCTTACTGTGTTTGAGCCGAAGCAACTGCACGCACTTGCCTATATGTCGCTCCGAGTTCATGACTTCGGCTACGGCGCCAGCTTACTATTCTTCGGTTTTTGCACGCTTCTGTTCGGATACCTGATCTTCAAGTCGCGATACCTTCCTAGGACCATCGGTGTTCTGCTGGTCATCGCCGGCGTTGGCTATGCCGTTTATAGCTTGGCGCAGATGGTCTCCCCCGTACTCGCAGGGACGCTGCTGTTTCCGTGGTTACTGCTGCCAGGCTTCTTCGCGGAACTGGGCTTATCGCTTTGGCTCATTTTCAAAGGAGTCGATGTCACGATGTGGGAGCAAAGAACGAGAGAGATCTAATTCCATAAGCCATGCTCAAGATGACTGGACGCTGAACCCGTCCGCTGCTCGAGACGGCAGTACAATCCCTTTGAGAATGGGTGCGGAGCACGTTTGAGCGCCGCGCTGGAGGCTTATAGCATGGCAGGCGATGTCTGGTATTCACGCCCGGTTTTCTTTGTCGAAAGTGTAGAGCGGTCGATCGCCTTTTATACCGACAAGCTCGGTTTTACCGAGGCGAATCGCTATGAGGAGGACGGGAAAATATTAGTGGCGCAGGTCAATCGTGAAGATTGCGAGATCCTCCTCAACTGCCAGCAGCCGGAAAAGACTGGGAAGGGCCGCATGTTCATCTCGCTGGATGTAGAAGTGCTGCGAGCGCTCAGAGCGGAATTCGAGAACCGGGGCGCGCCGATCGTGGATGGCTGGTGGGGTTATGACATGATGATTATCAAAGACCCCGACGGCAACGAGTTATTTTTCCCTTATCCCAAAGATATTTCATATTAGCAGCCGGCTCCCTGATCAAAGCTGTTCATTTATGGGGTGCCGCCGGCTTTTTAAAAAGTAACCTCTGCGCGATCAGCGAGGAACCAGTGTCGGGTTATTTACCGGGAGCGATGCCACGTCGTCCGACTCCGCACCATCGCCCAGGCCCCCGTAGCGGCGTTCGCGACGCTGGAACTCCTCAATCGATTCAAGCATGTGGATGCCGCGGAAATCAGGCCACAGGCGGTCGGTTACAAATATCTCGGAGTAAGCGATCTGCCACAGCAGATAATTCGAAATCCGCATTTCTCCTGATGTGCGGATGAGCAGATCAGGGTCAGGCATGTGTGCGGTGTAAAGATGCCGCTGGATGTCCTGTTCGGTCAGATCTTCGAGGCGCAGTTCCCGGCGGTCGATTTCCGCGTGCAGCGACTTGAAAGCATCCACCAGCTCTGAACGGGCGCCGTAATTGAGGGCGAGGGTCAGCGTGGTTCCGTTGTTGTGCTTGGTGGCGTCGGCGGCCCACTCCATTCGTTCGCGGACGTCCTCCTCGAGCTCCTGCGTGCGCCCGATGTACTGGATGCGGACATTGTTGTCATTCATCCGCTGGACGTTATTGGTCAGATAGGTGCGCAGCAGGCGCATGAGGAAGCTGACTTCGGATTTGGGGCGCTTCAGATTATTTTCAAGCGAGAAGGCATACAGCGTAAGCCAGGGCAGGCCGATCCGCGAGGCGGTTTCGACCACGTATTGCACAGATTCAGCGCCTTGTTGGTGGCCGAGAAATCGCTTCAGCCGGCGCTTGCCTGCCCAGCGGCCATTTCCGTCCATAATGATGGCAACGTGCTTCGGTAAACGGGTTGGATCGAGACGGCGATAAATGGCCAACTCATCCGGGGGCAGTTCGTGAACGCGGCTGAAATTAAGGGACAACGGTATGCTCTTCATCGACCCTAGCACGGCGGCATGGACAGCCGCAATGCGGGGCAATCATCTGGGACGGACAAGGTCGAAACGGTCTCGAGTGCGAGTGTAAGTAGGTCCACCCATGCGGCCAATGGCTTTGAGTTTTTCGGGATCGATCTTGTAGCCGTCGCCGGGGTTGACGAGAAGGGACTCGTCTACATGGAACCGAAGGACATTCCCGAAAATGATTGTGTTGGTATCGCCGGCCGAATTGCTGATCGGCAATGTCTCGCGAAGACGACATTCCATGTGGGCGTGGCTCTCAGCCACGCGCGGCGGCCGGACTAGGTCGCTGGCGATCGGCGTCAGGCCTGAGAGGGAGAACTCGTCGATATCGGGGGATACCTCGGCAGCCGTCACGTTCATTTTTTCGGCGAAATCTTCAGATACGATATTCACGACGAATTCATTGATGGCGAGGATGTTGGTCAGAGTGTCTTTGGCTGGGCGAGGACCTGAACGGTGAGAGGCAACAAAGCAGATCACGGGAGGGTCGGCCGAGCATGCCATGAAATAGCTGAATGGAGCGAGATTACGGACGCCCCGCGGATCAAGGCTGGACACGAAGGCAATGGGACGCGGCACGACCATGCCGATCATGAGCTTGTACAGGTTAGCCGGGGAGTCTTTTGCCGGTTCAAAGATAAGCATATTGCCCGCTTAGATTGATGATTCCGACGAAGACACCGATGCTTTTTGTCCTGCACGGGAGATTGCGTGACACGAGCTTAAGCTGTGCGCCTCACTCTGCCCGAGGCCATTTCGCGAACCTGATTGAGGAACATCGCCCGCTGAAAGCCGTCGAGGCTGGAAACCAAAGAGGCGATCTCTGCCAGAAACGGATCGGACATCACGGCCTGCATCTCGGCATGCCTGCGGCTGCGCGCATCGCGCAGAAGAACGCAGATATTGACTTCGAGAGCGGTGGCGAGCCGTTCGAGCGAACTGAGCGTCGGCATGGCCTTGCCATTCTCGATTTTTGAAATGTAGGTGCGGGGGACGTTCATGCGCCCCGCGAGCTGGCGCTGGCTGAGATTGCGAGAATTGCGAAGATCGCGAACGGCGCGAGCGACATCGATGCTGTCGGCATCCGATTCCGGCGACGGCGCGACCAACTGCGGCTGCAATGGTTCCGGTTCTTCTATCTCCAGGGCTTTGTGACAGCGGCGGCAGAGCGAATTTGATGTGCGGAATTGCACTAGACTGCAGTGCTCACAACGAAGAACTTCACGAGCCTCGATGGTTGCCAGGGTAGTTGCCATAATATTGATACGGAGTGCCAGAGCGGACTCTCCAGCCAGAGAGGAATCGCGAATCCATTCGCGTTACTCTCTCGCTATGTGTGAGGTTGCATCGACGTTACTTTTTTGTCAAGCAAAAAAGTTGACGTGCGCAGGAAAAACAGGAATAAAACCCGAAGAAAGCCGAAACGAGCAAAAATGCCCATTGTCCTCAAGCGTAGCGCTGCGGTCGCCGTTTGCCTGGCAGCGGTTATGCAGTGGTGCTTCATGTTCGCTAAGCATGACCCCTCTTTGAGCCGAGTCATACCATTTGGAGAAGACCCATACGACAGCATCGGCTCATTCGCCTGCATTGCAGCCGCGCTGCTGTCATTCCTGTCTCTCTATCGCGCATTTCGTCCATACAAAAATGGAGGTCCCACCACCGAGCAGATCCTATTCCTTATTCGCTCGCTCGAGGCGGTTGTGCTTGCGGCGTTTATCATGGTCGCGGCGGACGGAATCGCCATGGCCCGGCACCTTGGTATGTGGATCGATTCCGCCGCCCGCTATAAGCTGGTTTGCCTGCTCCTTGGAGTTATCGTCGCGGCGGCTTTGGCACAGCTGGCGCTCCGCCCATCGGTTCGGAATCTTCCCCCGGCTCCTCGGGCGATACGGTTGCGGGCCGCAGTTGCATCGTGTGCCGGTGCATTCATACTGGCCGTCTATCCGGAGTCGTGGATCAAAGACACCGGCCCTCATCTGATAACGATTGCCGTGGGAGGCGTTGTGCTGTTTGCGACGATGCGTGTGTTCCTGCTCGCCCTGACACCTCGCGCAATGGACCGCACCCGCTCTGGGAAACAGGTCGCACATCGATCCGGTATCTGGGGACGCTGGAGCATTGTCATTCTTCTTGGGGCGTTTGTTGGACTCGCCGCATTCACTGGCGAAATAGCAGGAAGCGACCTTCCGCCGATAAGCCGCCTGTTTTTTGTCGGTTCGCTTTTCACGTGCACTGGAATCGCGGGGATTGCAATTGCTTATGCGTTTCTGGGGTCTCCGCTCGGCCTGGCTGGTGTTTCCGATGTAGACCGTTCCCGATCCGAATCTCAGAGGTAAGAGCGATGGAGTCAGAGTTTAGCCGGGTACCCCACATCCCGAAATGTTTGTCCGCCACAGCGCCACCAAAATCTTGTCAAGCCCCCTTCGCCCCTTACCTATTTACTTTCAATAGTTTCCGTTTGCGGGTGAATTATCCCCAACCTGCTATTCTGAATATAGGTAAGAAAAAGGCGCAGCCACAAGCTGCGCTTTTTCCATTTGTTGAGGTGGGAGTAGCAGCAAGTCCAAATCTACCTATTACATAGCGTAAGTCGCCTGTTTTCGAATTAGTTGCAGGCTAGCAATACCCTAATTTCAATTTTTTCTATTACATAGGCAAAAAACAAAATCGACATAATCACCGTCGGCGACGAGGAGATCGCCTTAATCCGGAAAAGATATGGGAGAGCACAATTTGAAGTAATCTCATGCCACGATGGGGAAGTCCCAAACTCGTTCTGACCGCCTGTCTGCACCCAGGCCACCGCTTTTACCCATGGCTGCGCATCTGCCGTGCGATGGACTCAAGATACGCCTCCGGCTTCTCCGAGGGCGGCGGCACGCCCATCTTCTGCGCCATTTGCCCGGCTAGCCTCTCCGCAATCCGCGCCCGCGTGTCGAGTTCCATATCAAGGATGCGGGAAAAGAAGCGGTCGATGACGGATAGGTCTTCGTGGGAAAGGCGAGCTACAGCATCGGCGGGGAGAATTACTTCGTCATGGCGCTGGAGGAACGGTTCCGGCCTTGCGGGCTCGAAAGCCGCGGCGGTAAAGGTGCGAGCTGCGGAGCCGGACCACAGCGGCTCATCGCTTGGGCGCTCATGTACGACAAGGGTGCTCGCGGCGAGGTCTCCCAGGCGCTGGTGCTGGCGATTGCAGAGCATGGCGATAACGCCAACCAGATAGAAGCCGGGAAGCATATCGACGAAGCGGATCAGGTTGCGGGTCATGGCTTCGAAGAAGGTGATCTGTCGCCCCGACAACTGGATGACGCGAATCTTGAGGAGTTTTTTGCCGGGGGTCTGTCCGTTCCAGAAGGTCTCAAACAAGGTGAAATAGCCCCAGTACATCAGGAAGTGAATGAAAATGAGTCCGGCAATGAACCATTTGTCACCGTTGCGGGAGAATCCGTTGTCGCCTGTCGCCTTTGCGGCAGAGTTCACAATGAGTGCAAAGAGGAGGAAAAGAACGATGTAGGCCACGCCCTGCACGAGACTGTCAGTCAGGGCGGCAAGGAAGCGGCTGCCGATTCCGGCGACTGGGAAGCGAATGGATACCTGCTCGGGCGTGTCGATAGTAAGCTGGTCGTGACTTACTCCCTGGGGACCTACTTCGCGAAAATTAAGTAGCTCGGGCATTTCTATATGATCTCGAACCGCTGGATTGAGCAACGGCAAAACTCGTGGAGCAGGCTGGACTCGCTGACCAGGCAGGTCGAAAGCCAGGGGCTGCGCGCGCTTCCGGGCGCGGGGCTGCGGGAATTCGGGCTGCTCTACCGGCAAATTGCCGCCGATCTTTCGGCGGTGCGGGCGGACAGAGCGTCGGGCACGCTGGAAGAATACCTGAACGGGCTGCTGAGCCGCGCACATAATCGCATTTATTCCGGGCGGCAGGCGGGCTTCAGGTCCATTTTGAATTTCATGGTGCGGGAGTATCCGCGAATTTTCCGGCGGCTTTTCCCTTACGTGCTCACTTCGTTTGTGGTGTTTCTCGCGGGTCTCGCGCTGGGGACCGTGCTGGCGCTGGCTCGTCCGCAGTTCATGCATCTGCTGCTCGGCCCGCAGATGATCGCCACCATCGAGCGGCATGAGATGTGGACGCAGTCGATTGTAAGCATGAAGCCGCAGGCCTCGAGCGCGATTTTGACCAACAATATCGGCGTGACCTTTGCGGCATTTGCTGGCGGAATTACCGCTGGAGTGTGGACCCTGTACCTGATGTTTTTTAACGGCGTGGAGATTGCGACGGTGCTGACGGCGTGCGCGAAGGCGCATATGGCCCTGGACCTGTTGAGCTTTATGGCGGCGCATGGGGCGCTGGAGCTGCCGAGCATCTTCATCGCGGGCGGCGCGGGGTTGCGTCTCGGGGCGGGGCTGCTGTTTCCCGGCGTGCTGTCGCGGAGGGATTCGCTGGCGCTGGGAGCGCGCGAGTCGATTCGGCTGTTGGCGGGCGTGGTCCCGCTGCTGTTTGTGGCAGGGATGCTGGAGGCGTTTTTGTCTCCTTCAGGCGCGCCAGTTGGGGTGAAGTTTGCCGTTGGCGCGGTGCTGCTTTTGGGATTGGCATCTTGGCTGGCGGAGGGCGGGCGGGAGAAGCCTGGTTTGGCCTCACCGCAGGTGGAGGCGGCGCGTTAAGGGTGCGCCGCGATATAGGTCCGGATGTTCTGCATCTGAATGGCCCAGCCGGTGTCGTTCTTTTGAAATGCTTCGATGGCGCGGCCGAGCGGAAGCCTGTCGAAGCCGGATTCAATGACGGTGAGGAGCGCGCCGTTGGCTGTGGGTCGAGGGTGAATTCGACCAGGGTCGGTGTTTCTTCGGAGTAATCCTTCGCGGGATCGACGGCGTAGGGATGCCAGGAGAAGGCGAAGTAGCGCTCGGGATCGAGTGCCTTGATATAGGCCTCCCATTTGAGGTGTTCGTAACCGGGATAGGTGACACTGCCACGCCCGACCTCGCCTGCCTTGAACGGCCCGTTGAGCTTCACACGGAACCACTCGCCGAATTCGCGATAATCGGCGAGCGCCTTCCAGACGCGGGAGACGGAGGCGTCAATCTCAATTCGCTTTTCGATGCGGTCGGTTTCCATAGGCGATCTGATGCGGGAACGGGTAGCAGCGCCAGTCGTCGATCACATAGGCATCGGCGCGATTGTAACCCTGAGCATCCGGGCGGTGCATGGCGACGCACACGCCTGCCGCTCTGTTCGGATTTACCATTGTGATTCCTCGATCCCGGAGTGAAAAATGAGGAAGCCGATAGTTGTGTCAGTCATTGCGGCGTTTCTTTTCGCGGCGACGCTGATTGCATTGGTGGTTGGGCTGACGTTGATCTTTCCCGGCACTCCAGCGGACAGAGTATGGGAGCTGAATAAGCCCGCTTACGAGCACTTCAGAACCTTTGGAAGAGCATCGGGCATTTCGCTGGTAATACTTGGCTTGATCACGGCGGGGACTGCCATGGGCCTGATCCATCGCCGACAATGGGCGTGGTGGATTGCCATCGGCATTTTTACCGTAAATGGCGCAGGAGATATTGTAAGTTTGGTGATTACGCGAGATGTACTCAGGAGCGGTTCTGGGGTTTTGATAGCGATGTTTTTCATTTTCTGCTTATTGCGTCCAGAAGTAAGGTCATTTTTTGATTGGCATGCCTGATTTCCTCAAGGTATTCCGTTTCAACCTCGAGATGCTGTAGTGCATTGCTCGACGTGCTAATCTGGCGAGTCCTTATGACTGAATCTAAATCTTCTGTTTTGAATACGGTTCTGGCGTCGAAGCTCGATGTGTCGGGCCGTCGCGCGCAGGCGAATGCTACCGGTATGGCGCGGCTGCTCGGTGAGATTCGCGGGCAGGAGGCAGTGGTCCGCGAGGGCGGCGGCGCGAAGGCGATTGAGTCTCAGCATGGGAAGAAGCGATTGACGGCGCGGGAGCGGCTGGCTCTGTTGCTGGATGAGGGCACGGAGTTTTTTGAGCTGAGTCTGTTTGCCGCGTTTGGCATGTATGAGGAGTGGGGCGGCGCTCCGGCGGCAAGTTGCGTGACGGGGCTGGGGCGGGTGTCGGGGCGGCTGTGCATGGTCGTCGCTAATGACGCGACGGTGAAGGCGGGCGCGTTTTTCCCCATGACCGCGAAGAAGGTTTTGCGGGCCCAGCATATATCCATGGAGAACCGGATTCCGGTGCTCTATCTGGTCGATTCGGCGGGGATATTTTTGCCGCTGCAGGAGGATGTGTTTCCCGACCAGGACGATTTTGGACGCATCTTCCGCAATAACGCGGTGATGTCGGCGATGGGGATTCCGCAGATCACGGCGATTATGGGAATGTGCGTGGCGGGCGGCGCGTATTTGCCGGTGATGACCGACACGGTGCTGATGACCGAGGGCAGCGGACTTTTTCTGGCGGGGCCGGCGCTGGTGCAGGCCGCGATCGGGCAGAAATATTCCGCCGAGGAGTTGGGCGGAGCGGCGATGCACGCGGAAATTTCGGGCACGGTGGATTACAAAGAGCCGAACGATCATCTCTGCGTCGCGCGGCTGCGGTCGCTGGTGGCAAAGATGGGCGAGAGGCCGGGGGCTCCGTTCAACCACACGGTTTTTGACGCAGCCCAAGACGCACCGCGATATTCAGCGGACGGGATGTACGCGTTGCTGGATGCCGATCCGGCGAAGGCCGCTGTGAACGCATACGACATGCGCGAGGTAATTGCGCGCTTTGTTGACCGCAGCGAATTTGACGAGTACAGGCCGGAGTATGGGCGGACACTGCTGTGCGGGTATGCGCGCGTGGGCGGGTTCGCGGTGGGGATTGTAGCGAACCAAAAGGTTTCGCAGCCGCAGACGAGCCATTCGGGCGAGAAGAGGATGGAGTTTGGCGGCGTGATCTATGCTGAAAGTGCGGAAAAAGCGGCGCGCTTCATCATGGATTGCAACCAGAATCTGATTCCGCTGATATTTCTGCACGACGTGAACGGCTTTATGGTCGGACGCGATGCGGAGTGGAGCGGGATTATCCGCGCCGGCGCGAAGATGGTAACGGCGGTTGCCAACTCCACGGTGCCGAAGATCACGGTGATCGTCGGCGGATCGTTCGGGGCGGGGAACTACGCCATGTGCGGCAAGGCGTACGATCCGCGATTTATTTTTGCGTGGCCGACGGCGCGGTATGCGGTGATGAGCGGAGCTTCGGCGGCTCAGACATTGGTGGAAATTCGCGTCAAACAACTAGAGCGCGGCGGCAAAAAGCTGAGCGACGCGGAGAAGCAGGAACTGACCGCGTCCATCAAGGCGACTTACGAGGAACAGACCGATTGCCGGTATGCGGCGGCGCGGCTATGGGTAGACGCGATCATCGATCCGGCAAAGACGCGAGAGGCGCTGCTGACGGCCCTGGAGGCGTGCGCGTTGAATCCGGAGGTGGCGAAGTTCAATGTGGGAATTTTGCAGACGTAAGCCACACGAAGCAAAGAAAGTCTGCAGCGAAGTCCTGATAAACAAAAGTTTTCGCCCTGGGTTCCTCATCTCGATCTGACAATGGAAAATCAGATAAGCTCTCCTCATGGCAGTTGCGACTGATCCATCAAAGAAGAGGCGCAAACCCATGCCGAAGAGGGAAAAAACAAGTTCTTCGTGGCTGATTGGAATCCCGCTGCTCGCGGGCATTGTGGCAGCTCCGGTGGCGCTGCATGCGGCCGGCATTCTGGCGCTTTCGGGCCCGAGTGCCCTTACGCTGCTTTATCCGTTTGTCGAAATTGCGAGAAGTTCAGTGTTGGGGCTGCCGATTGACATTGCGAATCCCGCGGCGCAGTGGCTGATGTATCTGCAGTTTCCTCTTTACGGGCTGTTGATGGCGTCGCTGATGCGATCGAGGAGTTTGTTGACGGCTTTTGGCGCGGTTGTTTTCCTCCACGGGGCCGGGATACTTGCGGCTTATCTGCTGGCGCATTGGCAGAACCCCTATCTTGGCTGAATTTCCGATGACGAATCGAGTAAAGCTGATCGAGTGCCCGCGCGATGCATGGCAGGGGCTCCCAAAGAAGATTCCGGCGGAGCTCAAGGCGGATTACCTGCGCGCTTTGATTGCTGCGGGATTCCGGCATATCGATGCGGTGTCGTTCGTGTCGGAAGCGGCAGTGCCGCAAATGGCGGATTCCGAGCAGGTGCTGACCTATCTGGACGCGCCCGAGGACGTGGAGATAATTGGAATCGCGGTGAACAAGAAGGGAGCCGAGCGCGCGATTGCGACCGGAGCGGTCACGACGCTTGGGTTTCCCTATTCGGTTTCGCCGGAGTTTTTGCGGAGAAACCAGCGGCAGACTCCGGAGGAATCTCTCGATACGCTGGAGGCGATCGGGGAAGCGGCATACAAGGGCGGACTCGGCGTGGTGGCATATATCTCGATGGCGTTCGGGAATCCTTATGGCGATGCCTGGTCGGCGGACGAGGTGATTGCGGCGTGCGACCTGATCGCCGATATGGGGATCACGCAGATCTCGTTAGCGGATACGGTGGGTGTGGCGTCCGCGAAGGATGTTGGCGCGCTGACGGCCGCGGTTGGCGAGGCGATGCCCGAGGCTGTGGAGGTGGGGGCGCACCTGCATGCGCGCGCGGATAATGCGGCGGCGAAGGTTGCGGCGGCTTACGCTGGCGGGATTCGGCGATTTGATATGGCGATTGGCGGCCTCGGTGGATGTCCTTTTGCGCAGGATGCTCTGGTGGGCAACCTGCCCACGGAGATTGCAGTGGCGGAGTTGGCGAGGCTGGGAGCGGAATTGCCTACGTTGGGTTCCCTCGATGGATTACTCAAGGCGAGCCGGGGCATCGAAGAGAAATTCGGGGCGATGCAGAACTAGAAACTCGGCCCCTTCCGCTGTCGAGGCGCACGCGCTTCGCACCTCCTGGAACTGACTTCCTTTGTCATTCTCGGGACAGGAAAATGGCGATTGCAGAGCGTACTATCCTTTCTTTGTGGAGCGACGCACGATGGCGCATTACTCGACTTTACACATGCATTCGAATGACGGCGTGCTGACGTTGACGATGAATCGTCCGGAGAAGCGGAACGCGCTGAATGCCGCGATGATGGAGGAATTGACGCGTGCTCTGGAATCGGCGGAGAGCGATGCCGCGTGCGAGGTAATTCTGCTGACCGGCGCGGGCGAAGCATTTTGCGCGGGGATGGATCTGGCGCATCTGGAGAGCCTGAACGCGAAGACGCCGGAGGAACATCGCGCGGATTCGGGGAGCATTGCGCGGCTTCTGAGGGCGCTCTATGACACTTCCAAGCCGACCATTGCGGCGGTGAATGGCGCGGCCATTGCCGGGGGGATGGGGCTGGCGACAATATGCGATTTCACGCTGGCGGTTCCGGAGGCTAAGTTTGGGTATACCGAGGTGAGGATCGGATTTATTCCGGCGATTGTGTCGGCGTTTTTGCGGGAACAGATCGGGGATAAGCGTGCGCGAGATCTGCTGTTGACGGGGCGGCTGGTCACGGCCGAGGAGGCTTTTGACCTGGGACTGGTGACGCGAGTGGTTCCGGAGGCGAAGCTGATGCAGGAGGCGCGCGCACTTGCGAAGAAGCTCCTGGGCAACAGCCCGACGGCAATGCAGGCGACGAAGCGGTTATTGAGCCAGCATGCGCGTCCTCATCTGGACGCGGAAATTGAGGCAGCGATTTCGGCGAACGTGGAGGCGCGTGCGACCGAGGACTTCAAAGAGGGCGTACGGGCGTTTCTGGAAAAGCGGAAGCCGGAGTGGAGAAGGCGCACGGATCGAAGAGCGCCTCCGTCGCCGTCGCAAGGTTGAGCCCGAGTTGCGCGTGGATTCAGCTTGGATCGGGAATCGAGGTAGAGTCGAGCAGGCGGTAAAGAGTAGAGCGGCTGATCCCGAGCATTTTTGCGGCACGGAACTTGTTGCCTTGCGCACGGGCGAGAACGCGCTGAATATGACGCAAAATTGTGCGATCCAGATTTGGGTCAAAGTTCGGCTCGTGATCTGGAGCTGAACTCGCTTCAAGATTGGACCCGTCGCCGGAAAAATCGCGGCGCAGAGCTGGCGCGGGCGCGAACGCAGGCAGGTCGATGGGACGAATCCATTGGCCCGGGCAATCGAGAGCGGCGGCGCGGATAATGCTTTCCAGTTCGCGGACATTGCCGGGCCAGGAGTGCTGGACGAGACGGTGGAGGGTCTGAGGATCGAGGCCGCGCACCGGTTTGCCGTGGTTGGCGGAAAACCGCTGCGCGAGTGTTTCGGCCAGCAGCGGAATATCTTCGCGGCGCTCGCGAAGCGGAGGCAGTGCGAAACGAATTGCGGTGAGTCGCGCAGCCAGGTCGCTGCGAAGACGATTAGTTGCGGCGAGGTTGCGTAGTGGCTGGCTGGAAAGACAGAGAATGTGGTGAGGAATGGACTCGAGCGAACGTAACAGATGTTGGTGATCGACCCATCGCAGCAGTTCGAGGATTCTCTCCTGATGCACTGAAGACAGTTCATCGATCCGGGTGAGCACCAGGGTCCCACCGCAGGATCGTCCGATGGCGGGCAGCTTAGAAAATACAGATTCCCGGGTTGATCCTGGCAGGCCAAGAGGTCTCTGGGAGACGGTTTGCAGAGCGACCTTCTCGGCAATTTCTGCCGCTGAACAAATTTCTACCGCGGGACAGGGGATAAAGGGCTGCTGAGGGCCGAGGCTAAAGTCGTGCAGGGTGCGGGCGGCCAGCAATTTGCCGGTTCCGGGTTCTCCCACGATGTTGGCGATGCGGAGGTGGCGCGCCGTGTGGCGCATTTGTGAAAAGAGTCGCTGCATTGCCGGGCTTCGGCCAACCATCTGGCCGAAGGTGAAGCGATCACGCTCGTTCCGGTCATGTTCCGGATGAAGCACGGCGACGGGCTGAAGCGCGTCTTCGATTGGATGGGCAACTTCCAAGCGGCTCTCCTGACGATCTGGAGAGCTTATCGGCGGAAAGCGGCAAAGAGATTAGTGGTGGCTTTTGGTGCCGAACGTTGATGCCGTCCTTGAGGATGGCTGGTCGGAGAATATCTTTCCATCGCGGATGTGAACGATGCGATGGGCGTATTCGGCAATATCGGGCTCATGCGTAACCAGCACGATGGTGTTTCCGTGGGCATGCAGGTTGTCGAAAAGCGCCATGATCTCGTCGCCGGTCTTGGAATCGAGATTGCCGGTGGGCTCGTCGGCGAGAATGATCGATGGCCGATTGACCAAGGCGCGCGCGATCGCGACGCGCTGGCGCTGGCCGCCGGAGAGCTCATTTGGCTTATGATTCATGCGGCTCTCCAGGTTTACCGCCCGCAGCGATTCCTCGGCGCGCTGAATGCGCTCGTCGGCGGAGGTTCCGTTGTAGATGAGCGGCAGCTCAACATTGTGCAGAGCGGTGGCGCGGGCAAGCAGGTTGAAGGTTTGGAAGACGAAGCCGATTTCCTTGTTGCGGATGCGCGCCAGCTGGTCATCGTTGAGATCGCTGACAAGATGCCCGTTGAGCCAGTAGCGGCCTTTGGTGGGAGTATCGAGGCAGCCGATCAGGTTCATCAACGTGGACTTGCCGGAGCCCGACGGTCCCATGATGGCGACGTATTCGTTGTGCCGGATGCGAAGCGAGATTCCCTGCAGGGCATGGACCTCCTGCTCGCCCATGCTGTAGGTCTTCCAGAGATCGTCGACGACGATGATGTCGCCGTGCGGCACCGTTGAGTCGGTTCGTCCTTCGGCTTCCTGAGTGATGTCGGTGCCCATCGGCGCTCCTGTTCCTTCCTTCTAATCTTCCTTCATTTTACGAGGACGAGGAGGAGTCCGAAGATGAATCTTTGGGCGGCGGTGGAGGCGTGTTGTCGCGCTTGACGAGAGCGTCGTCTTTCAAATTGCGCAGCACGTTGAAGGTGCCGGTAACGATCTCCTGGCCGGGTTCGAGACCGGTGAGCACCTGAATATTAGTGATCCCGGTGATACCGGTGGTGACCGGGACAAAATGGGTGCGCAGTTTACCTTTCTCGTCATTTACGACGAAGACGCCCTGCACCTCGTCCGCATTTTGCGCGCCGTCGGAAGTCGGGACCGATGCCTGACCGCTCTTTTGTTTGGGATTGCGCATGACCAGCGCCTGGATGGGAATGACAACGGCGTTCTCACGCTTGGCGGTGATGATCTTGGCGGTGGTCGAGAGGCCCGGCTTCAGCTCATCGCTCGGCTGATCGATAGTCACTACCACCTTGAAGTCCTTCGCTTCTTCCTGACCGCTGGTGGACTGGCTGGTAGCCAAGCCGCTCGACCGCAGTAGCGCCTGATCGCCCACTTCGGTCACATGGCCTTTGAAGACTTTGCCGGGAATGGCGTCCACGCTCACGTCGGCGGGCTGCCCGAGCGCAACGCTGACGATGTCGGTCTCATCGACCTTGACTTCGGCCGTAATAACCGAGACATCGGCCAGGGTCATGAGCACGGAGCCGTTTGTGTCCTGAATGCCGGGAACGACGGTTTCGCCTTCCCGGACCGGCAGATTGGTCACGATGCCGTTAAACGGCGCGACGGCAATCGTCTTTTGAAACATATCGACATTGGCGGTTAGGTCGGCCTGCTGGGTATTCATGTGGCCGCGCGCGGACGCGGTCTGCGCCTTGGCCTGGGCGACGGCGGCTTCGCTCTGCGCAAGCGTTGCCACATCGGTATCATACGCGGCTTTTTTGGCGTCGAAGTCCTGCTTGGACATAACTTGCGCAGCATAAAGAGCCTCGGCGCGCTTGTAGTCGAGCTGTTTCTGCTCCAAATCAGCTTTCGCATGCTCGACGGCGGCTTCCTGCGTCTTCTCGGCCGCAACATAGGCGGCAACGTCTGTGTTAGCGGCCGCTATCGCGGCCTTCTGGCCATTGACGTTTGCCTGCTGCTGAACATTCTCAACCGTCGCCAGCTCCTGGCCTTTGCGGACGTGGTCGCCTTCTTTTACGTAAAGGTGGGTGATGCGACCGAGGGCCTCCGCGCCTACGTTTACGTAGGTCTTCGGCTTGATCTGTCCGGTACCGCTGACAGTAGAGACGAGCTCTTCACGGACCACCTTGGCGGTCATCACCTTGGTGTATCCGGCTTGGGCACGGACGATGGTGAGAGTGACGATACCAGCGAGGACCAAGACCCCGAGAACGATAAAGATAATCTTCTTCAAGCTTGTTTTCCTGTTTGCAGATTCCGTTGCCTGCTTTCACCGGGTTACGCAGGGCCGCACGAAATAGTTCCCTGGGAAGCCTGTTCTGTTGCGAGAAAGCGATCAAGCGGAGGAATAAGCCTGATGATATCAGGACAGCATGAATTTGAGGGCATGTTCAGGAGTAGATAGATGGGTTCCGAAAAGCAGGAAGCAGCTTGAATATGGCCCTCCAACACCGTAGAATCGATCTGCTGAACAGGAGCAGTCAAACGGGTATGCAAACGGGCCGTTTTACCCTAATTCTTGCGATCGCCATTGGTGCGGCCGCATATATTCCCTGCGCGAACGCCCAGCAGGAACAACCCTCGCCGCAAGCCAGCGACGGTTCTCAAAGCACTCATGATGCGCAGAACCCGCTGACGCGCGAGCTCTCCGACAAAGAGAAGATCAAGCAGCAAAAGAATCTCAGGCAGGAGTTGCATGGCACTTACAAGACATGGCTGGATGTGGACGTCCGCTGGATCATCACCGACCAGGAGCGGAAGGCGTTCAAGAGCCTGAGCAACGACGAGGAGCGCGACGCGTTTATCGAACAGTTCTGGCAGCGCCGCAATCCTGACTCCGATTCGCCGGAGAACACCTTCCGGGAAGAGCATTATCGCCGCATTGCCTACGCCAATGAACATTTCCCGGCCGGCAAGCCGGGTTGGATGACCGACCGCGGGATGATTTACATCAAGTTCGGGCCGCCGGACGACATTGAGTCGCACGACGGCGGCGGCATGTATACCCGTCCAATAGAAGAGGGCGGCGGCGAGACCAGCACGTATCCCTTTGAGATATGGCATTACCGCTATCTGGAAGGGATCGGCGAAAACATCGACATTGAATTTGTAGATACCTGCCAGTGCGGGGACTTCCACATGACGATGGATCGCGGTGAAAAGGACGCCTTGTCGCATACGCCGGGCGGGGGCCAGACCTTGTATGAGGAGATGGGCATGGCCAAGCGGTCGCAGCGCACCGGCGTGGGCGGCCTGGAGAACCTGGGGAACGGACCATACAGTTCACAGTTACAGGCCAAGCAATTCGACCGGCTTGAAACTTTTGCCAAGCTGCAGGCGCCTCCAGTGATCAAGTTCAAGGACCTGGAAGGCTTTGTGTCCAACCATAAGCTTTTGACCGGGCCGCTCTTTCCTTTCGACGTGCGGACGGATTTTGTGAAGGTGACCGACGACACTATTCTGGTGCCGATTACGCTTCAGATCAGGAACCGCGATATCACCTTCAATACCAAAGACGGTGTGTCAAAGGGCCTGGTGAACATTTTCGGCCGCGTATCAACCATCACCGACCATGTGGTGCAGACCTTTGAAGACACCGTGCAGGTGGAGCAGCCTGCAGAGCTGCTGGCGAAGACCCTGGATTCCAATAATCTTTACTGGAAGGCACTTCCGCTTCGGCCTGGCCGGTACCGTCTGGACGTGGCCGTCAAGGATGTAAACAATCCTGATCACGTCGGGGTGTTTGCCCAGGCGATTACGGTTCCTCGATATGACGACGATCAGCTTTCGGCCTCCTCCCTCATCTTGTCCGACAAGATGTATCGCGTGCCCTCAAAGGAGATTGGCACCGGCAGCTTTATTATTGGAAACACGTTCGTTAGGCCGCGCGTAAGCGCAAATGCGGCAACGCCGGCGACCTTTCATCGGGGCCAGAGCCTGAGCTTCTGGATGCAGGTATACAACCTGGGAATCGACGACAAGAGCAAGCAGAACTCGGCGAAGATTACCTACGAAATTATCGATGCCGCGTCTAACAAAACGCTTTTGGATACGTCGGAAGACTCAAAGAAGCTCGGCGCGAACCTGGACCAGCTTACGGTCGAGAAAAGCGTGCCGCTTGCCAGTTTGCAGCCGGGCAAGTACCTTGTGAAGATAATGGTGAACGACAGCATCTCGAAACAGGAGATTGCCCAGTCGGCGCCGTTTACGGTTGATTAGGTTGGAGTTGTAGGGTTTTTCGCAGATTTACAGCCTGGATGAACTGCCGAAGAGCAGAAGTATCCATTTGATTTCTGATTTGACGCAAGATCGGAGCAAAAGGCCAGGATTTCCAGTAGACGATTGGATCAGTGAACCAACGTTTTCCCAAAGTCGTCCCAGTTCTCGCGCTGTTATTCGCAGCAATGACGCTGCCAGCCTGCGCCGCTACGGCAGGGTCAGTGGACGGCGTCGTGCGTGACACGCGCGGCACGCCACAGATCGGCGCGCTGGTTCAGCTCGTCAATGCCGATCTCTCCGTAATAGCCCAGACTTTTACTGACGATCATGGCCGGTATTCGCTTCCGCGTGTTGCGCCGGGCGTATATGGATTAAAGGCAAGCGCATCGCTGTTCCTGCCTACTCTGCGCGAAGACCTTCGGATTGCCGCCAGCTCCAAGATGATTGTAAACCTCACCCTGAATACTCTGTATGAAGCTTTCCGCTGGTTGCCGGCGCAACCGCGCCAAGCCAGCGAGCCGCGCGATGACTGGGATTGGACGCTGCGTCTCTCGGCGAACAAGCCTCTGTTGCGCATGCTGCAGGATGGCCCGCTGGTGGTCGTTTCAGAAGGGCCAGGGCAGAATGCAAAGCTGAAGGCGAGAGTTACGGTTCGGGGCGGAGAAAGCGGTTTTGGTGACGGCGGCATTCATCACGATTTCGAGATGCGACGGCTGAACGACGACACCAGGCAATTGATTTTTCGCGCGGACCTCAGCCAGTCTGGCGACACCGCCCTCAATTCAGTTGTGGGATACGAGCAGCAGCTTGGGCTGGGCAGAACGATCCGCGCTGTGGCCGCTTTTGTGGATCGACCGGAGATAGCGGGCGGACCCGATATCCAGGGCTTGCAGGCGATGATCTTCCGCACGGCCGAGAGCATCGATCTGACTCCGGCTATTGGGATTGAAGCTGGTGGCGAGACGGAAATTATTCATCTCAACGGAACGCAGCTGGCGGATCATCCTTTTGCAGCCGTGCATGTGCGTGCAGGCGAGGGTGTGGTTTCTTACCGGGTCTCGACCGCCCCGGGCGCTCAGCAGGCGGATATGCTGGACCGGACCGATTCGCTGTCTCCGCAAATCGCCGAGCGCAATGGACGTATGGTGATGGAACATGGGCTTCACCAGGAACTCTCCTACGCGCGATCCTCGGGGACGGTGCGCATGAACATGACGGTTTTCAACGATCGTGTGGAGAACCCACTGGTGGATGGCGGCGGCGCAATCAGCGCAGCGGATTGGAAGAGCGGTGACCTTCTGTTTGACTCTTCTACGGATTCAATCGAAGCCGCCGGCGAAGACTATACAGGAACAGGCTTGATCGCGGAGCTGCGAGAGACGATGCCCGATGATATGTGGGTGGCGTTTGCCGGCGGGACGGGAGATGCCCTGCGAATGGACCCGCTCCCATTTCCGATTACCGTTCATGATGGCCTCCTTAGCTTGCGTCCCCATCGGTCGGAAATGTATGCGGCAGCGTTCGGAGGAAAACTGCAGCATGCCGGCACCGAATGGAAGGCATCGTATCGTTGGCAACAACCCGGTTCAGTGACGGCGGTGGATCCGTTCGACAAGAGTCTTCCCGATCCGTATCTCAGTTTCTATCTGCGCCAGCCGATACATTGTGGGCGTGTTCTGCCGAACGGCATTGAAGCGCTGGTGGATGTGAGAAATCTACTGGCCGAGGGCTATGTGCCTTTCATTTCGGACGACGGTAGCGTGCTTTATTTCGCACAGGCATCGCGCGCGATCGAAGGCGGGCTGTCCTTCAGTTTCTAAGCAATCTACGCACTCGCTCCAAACATTTTGGAGCCGCACGATTGTGTTATATTTCAAAAAAGCGCGAGAGAAATTGCGTCGCGCTTCCCTCCAGAATAGTATTCCGGTCCTCTCGATCGGCCATAGTGGACGCGTAGCTCAACTGGCAGAGCATTCGGCTCTTAACCGACAGGTTGAAGGTTCGATTCCTTCCGCGTCCACCACTCACAAATCAATTCCTGTCAGAACGGTTCAGCAGGCGATTCCAAATGCTTCGTTTGCCGACCGTCTCTTCTGCGTCAGGCGCTTGCTGCGCAGGTAGATCCTCGCCGAAGAATGCGGCGCGAGGATTTGCAACGCAGAGCCGTTCCGCCCTCTCGTGCCCATAGTGCTTTGCCACCAGATCGAAAGCCTCTTTCATACGCGGGGGCCGAGACTGCAGATTGTGCGCGTCAGTTGCGAGGAAATGGATCTTGTTCTCTTCCAGGAGCGTGGCGGCGAAATGCGACGAGAGACGCCCGAAGCGGCCCGTAAGGGAAGACGCCGTGACCTGCACGTAACATCCGCGCTCAATCCATTCATCGAGGCGTTGCGGATTCTTCTGAATCGTGAGGTTTCGCTCCGGGTGGGTGATGATGGGCTGAATGCCGGTCAGCAGGAATTGGTAGAAGACCTCGGTCATCTGTTGCGGAATGGCAAAATCGGCGAACTCCACAAGAAGATATCTCTTTTGATTGATCGTGTATTTGGTAGGGTTCTTTAGCGCGTCATCGATATTTTCATAAGACAGATGAAAATCGCAGCCCAGCCCCAGCGTAATCTTGCCGTCGAGCCGTGCGCGCAATTGCGCCAGTTTCTCGAGGTTCATTACCGGATCAAATTTGTAATGGAAGTTTGCGTGCGGAGTGCAGACGATGTGCGTGATGCCATCGGCAGCGGCCATTTCCGCCATGGCGATTGAGGTTTCGATGTCCTTCGAGCCGTCGTCAAGCCCGAAGAGCAGATGATGGTGGATGTCGATCATCGATGAGCTATCGAGTCGCTGCCAGAGTTTCCAGGAGCGAGGCAAATATCTTCCATCCGTCCGCCGAGCCGAGCATGGCCTCGCTCGAGCGGTCGGGATGCGGCATCATGCCGAGCACGTTCCGGCCCTCATTTAAGATTCCAGCGATGTTGTCGAGCGAACCGTTGGGGTTGGCTTCGGCTGTAATCGCGCCCTCGGGGGTGGCGTAGCGGAAGACCACGCGATCGTCGCTGCGCAATCTGTCGAGGGTGGCCGCGTCACAGAAATAATTGCCTTCCATATGGCCAATAGGAATCTTGAGGACTTCGCCTTTCTCCAGTGTGCGCGTGAATGGCGAGGCCGTTGTTTCCGTGCGCAGATGCACCTGCTTGCAGATGTACTTGAGCCCGGCATTGCGCAGAAGCGCGCCGGGGAGCAACCCGGATTCGCACAAAATTTGAAAGCCGTTGCAGATGCCAAGCACCGGGCCGCCCTTGGCAGCGAATTTCCCGACGGATTGCATGACGGGCGAGAATCGCGCGATAGCGCCGGTGCGGAGGTAGTCGCCATAGGCGAAGCCGCCTGGGACAAGGATCGCGTCACAGCCTTCGAGGTTCTCGGAGTCGTGCCAGAGAAACGTGACGGGCTGGTGCGCCAGCTCGGAGATGACGTGATAGGTGTCGTGGTCGCAGTTCGAACCGGGGAAGACGAGGACGCCAAACTTCATGCTCTTAGGCTAGCAGAGAGCCGGGTACGGATTCGTCAGGGTCCGGCATGGACGGCTGACGATGAGGTCTTTACCTCGTCCAGCGCGTGAAGGACGATGCCGGGTGTGAGAACTTCGGGCAGCAGCTTTGGAGGCGCGTTCGGGTCTGCGGAATAGAGGGCATAGGTGGGGACGCCGCTTCGCCCCAGCGCGGCCAGCGCGTTGGCAATGGTTTCGTCGTGCCGTGTCCAGTCGGCGCGGACCAGTTCGACCCCGCTCGATTTCAGCTGCCGCTGCACGTCTGCGCGGTCGAGCACCACGCGTTCATTTACCTGACAGCTCAGGCACCAACTGGCGGTGAAATCGACGAATACAGGCTTGCCCTCGGCGCGATATTTCGCAACCAGCTCGGGCGTGAAGGGCTGCCATCGCGTGTCCTGAGCGTGAGTGACGGTGCTCGGAGTGAGGACATGCACTGCCCAGACCGGAACGGCAATGGCGGCAGCAAGGACCAGTACTGCCGCTGCGGTTGCAGGACCTTTGGCTGGCCAGCGTCCGAGAATCCATCCGGCGATGGCGAGAAGCAGGAACGCTGCCAGCAGAAAGATAAGCGAGCTGGATGCGGTGGTTTGGTTGAACACCCACACCAGCCAGATGACCGTAGCGAAGAGAGGAATGGAGACCGCCTGCTTGAGCACTTCCATCCATGCGCCGGGACGCGGCAGCAGGCGTGTCCATCCTGGGTTGAAGGCGAACAGCAGGTAAGGAGCGGCAAGGCCCAGAGCGACGGCGGTGAACACCACGATGCTGACCACGGCGGAGCTGGCCAGCGCGTATCCAACGGCCGCACCCATGAGCGGTGCGGTGCAGGGCGTGGCGACAATGACCGCGAGGACGCCGGTAAAAAAGCTGCCAGCATAACCTTGTTTGGCCGCGAGACCGGCGCCGGCGCTGGTGAGCGTGAGTCCAATTTCAAATTGCCCGGCAAGAGATAGCCCCAGAAAGAAGAGCAGAAGCGCAAGCAGGACGATGAAGAGCGGCGACTGGAACTGGAATCCCCAGCCCAAATTGTGCCCGGCGGCACGGATCGCGAGAAGAATTGCCACAACGACCCAGAAGGAGACGAGAATTCCGAGTGTGTAAATAAGACCGTACAGGCGCAGCTTGTGCCGCTCTTCTGCGGAGGACTGCACCAGCGCCAGCCCTTTCAGGAACAGCACCGGGAAGACGCAGGGCATTAGGTTGAGGATGACTCCGCCAAAAAAGGAAAGCAGGACGATGCGCAGCATTCCCGTTGCCGCCGGAGTGGCAGCGGCGAGCGTGAGCACTCCCGGCGTGGCGTGAATCTCAAAAGCGTGTCCGTCGCCGAGCACCAGAAGCCCGTGGAGATCCTTGGGTGTGGTTTTGAGGTTCTGATCTTTGGTCAGGGAAAGCTCTACGCCGTCCGGCACGAACTTAGCCGGTTGTGGCGCGGCGTTGGCGAGAATGTTTTGATCGAAGGGGAAAAATTCGGCGGTGCGATTGCGGCTACCTGTCTTGACCGCGAGTGTGAAGCCCGTCGGCGTGGACTGAAATTTTGCACTATCGCCGGAGGGCAGCGGCTGCGGGAGCGTATTGGCGAATCGGCTGATCAACTGCTGATCTGCAGGAATAAACGAGGGACTTGAGGGAGCATGCGCGAGCGATGGACGATCGAGGGAGAGAGTCGCCTTTCCCGGAATACAAACCTCGCGGCAAACCAGCCAGGCCACGCTTCCGCCGAGCTCGACTGACGAGCCTGCCGCTTTGAAATCAGGCGCAACGTGCATGGGGATGGGGAATAGGACTTCCTTCTCGTAGCCGAAGTCCATGAGCGGGCCGAGTGGCAGGCGCCGCGGAGCGGGGAACTGCATTGCCCCCGGTGTGATGCCTGCGGGGAGCGCCCAGCGTATTTCCGGTGGCTCGCCGGAGTCTCCTGCGTTGATCCAGTAGACGTGCCAACCGGGCGCGAGCTTGAAGTAGAGACCGGCGGTAAAGTTCTGTCCGGGATAGATCTGCGCCGGCGGAACGACAAGTTGGACGGAGAGATGCGGCGCGCTGGCCGTAGCCTGGGCGTGGCCACGTGAGGGCAGGAAAAACGCAACCAGAAGCAGGAGACTGGCGCGGAGATGCATTGCACTGATTCTATCCGCCCCGAGCGACCTTCGCCTTACACGGCAATCGTGCTCCGCGCAGGCTGCGTGGTCGGAGCGAGCACCAGCAGAACGATGCCTATTACGATCAGCACAAACACCCCAATCAGCTCTACTCGTGCGACCATGCCGCGCCATGCCTGAAACCCCATCAACGCCGCGTGAGCAAAGCTGGACCATGCCGTAAACGCGATCAGGGTGCGGCTTCCCGAAGGATTACGAATTGCCAGCAGCAGGAACACTCCCAGCGTAAAGTAAAGGCTCATCATCATCGCCAGCGCGGGTTCCTGCCGGAGAAAGACCACCATGGGATAGATCGCTGCCACAAACAGTGCGCCCACAACTCCCAGCACAATCTTTACAGCCAGTTCTCGATTCATTGCGTCCTCCCAAAGCGGCAATCCCGCCGCCCGGTGTGTTTCAAGCTTTTCTCCGGAACCCACTTCTAACCCGTTGGTTTCCAAGTGCAAATTCCGCAGGTCCCTATGCAGTTGAATTTTCTGAAATCTATAAAATAGAAACAGGGGATATGGAAAGGAACCGCGCCGCGTGCGCGGTTTTTGATTTTATGCCGCAGATAGGCCGCGAGCAATTCCGAAAAATGAAGAGGCAAGGAACCACTTTATGAATGTTCTTCAGATTTAGAACGCCATTAAAGCGACGCCGGCGAAGACGAGAGTGACGGCGATCCAGCGGCGGTGATCCACATTTTCCTGCAGAAAGAACTTTGCGGCGATGGCGTTGGTGACAAAGGTGAGCGAAGCCGATGCCGGAGCAATCAGGCTCACGTTCGCATGGCTCAGGGCGTAGAGCAGGGCGAAAAAGCTCAGCGTCAAAGCGGCTACGCCGAAGAGAAATCGCGGGCTGCCGAGTACCGTGAGAATCGCCCCGCCGAGCCCTCTCTTTGCCTTGATTGTGTCCAGATCGCCGATGGTACGCATGGCGGAGGCGATCATCACGTCACCGATGGTGGCAAAGATCACGATCGCGGCGATCATCGCGGCTTCGGTCCAGATGTGATGGAAGGAATGGCCGTTCATCGCGTTTCCACCATATTGTCTGGGTCCGGCAGGTGCCTGGGTATCTCGGTGTATGAGGGCCCCCGCGTGACAAAGCCAACCGCGGCGGTGATGAGCAGGATGCCAAACCAGCGCATGGGTGAAATGAGCTCATGTCTCCAGAAGTGGGCCAGCAGCGCAACGATAACGTTGCCGATCGAGGTCGCCGGCAGCACGAAGGTGAGGTCAGCCCAGGAAAGTGAGGCGAGATAAGAGGAGAAAAAAGCGATCAGCAGCACGATTCCGAGAATGACCTGCGGAGTCTCAAAGGCTAGGAAGAGAGTAGAAATGTGGGCGAGCGAGACCGGCCCGACATGGCGCATTCCGATGCTGAGGAGGGTGTCTCCCAGCGGCGCGGTTACGGAAACTACTCCCAGAACCAGGTAGCGCCGGAATGTCATGGTGGATTTTGTCATCAATCGGTAGATCGAAAGTCGGCGTTGCGGTCGTGACTTGCAGACGCGATTACGGAACGAAAAACGGCCAGCACTGAGCTGGCCGCACAAATTTAATGGTGGATGTTAGATTTCCGCATTTGCCGGGGCAGCTGCTTCGCCTGGACGCTTCGCTTTCGCCTGCCTCACAACCTTGTTGCGCTGTGCGCGCAGCTTGAGGAAAGAACGCGATTCGGCATAAAGCCGCTTGAGATCGCGGTTGACGATTGCCTTGCTGACCACGCGCCAGGCTGCCTTGGGGCGGAAATAGTATTCGTCGTAGAAACGATGGACCATCTCCAGGACGTACTCCTTGGGCAGGCCCGGGTACTCAATATGCGCGAGCTGGTGCCCTTCATCGTCGACCATGGCGCCGTTGTTTACGATGAAGCCGTTTTCGCGGGCGTAATCGTAGAACTCGGTCCCGGGATATGCGTGGGCGATGGACACTTGGATGGTTTCAACGTCGAGGGCCTTGGCGAAGTTGATGGTGTTGCGAATGGACTCCTTTGTCTCGCCAGGGAGGCCAAGGATGAAGTCGCCGTGAATGGTAAGGCCGAGGTCGTGGCAGTCGCGGACGAAATCGCGCGCGCGCTCGACAGTCGCGCCCTTCTTGATGTTCTTGAGGATTTGCGGGTCGCCCGACTCGAAGCCGACGATGAGCAGCCGGCATCCGGCTTCGCGCATGGCCTTTAGCGTTTCGCGGTCGGTGGTGACGCGCGAGGTGCAGGACCAGGTAAGGCCCAGCGGCTTGAGCTTGGCGCAGAGCTCCACCGTGCGACCCTTCTGAATGTTGAATGTGTCGTCGTCGAAGAAGAATTCCTTTACGTAGGGGAAGAGCTCCTTAGCGTGCGCCATTTCGGCAGCCACATCGTCTGTAGACCGCTTGCGCCACGCGTGTCCACTGAGGGTCTGCGGCCAAAGACAGAAGGTGCATTGCGCCGGGCATCCGCGCGTGGAGTAGAGAGACACGAAAGGATGCAACAGGAAGGGGACGTTGTACCTCGTTACGTCGATGTTTTTGGCGTACACGTCAGTGACCCAGGGCATCGCGTCCAGATCTTCCACCTGCGGGCGGTCCGGATTATGGACCACCTTGCCGTCTTTGCGATAGCTGATGCCGAGAATCTGATCGAGAGGCTTGCCGTTGGCGAACTCTACGATGGAAAAGTCGAATTCGCGGCGGCAGACGAAATCGATTACGGCGCACTCGTTCAAGGCACGATCGGGAGATGTGGTCACTGGAGGCCCGACAAAGGCAATCCGCATGGATGGGTTCGCGCGCTTGATGGCCTCGGCGAGCTTGTGGTCACCTGTCCAGCCGGGCGTGCTGGTGAACAGCACCAGGAACTCGTACTGTTTGGCGATTTCGATGGTTTCTTCAGCCGACACATGGTGTGGAGGCGCGTCGAGCAGCCGCGAGGCTTCGAGCATTCCAGCGGGGTACGCCAGCCAGACGGGGTACCAGTAGGACTCGATTTCACGGGTGGCGGGCCAGCGCGAGCTTGCGCCGCCGTCGAAGTTCTCAAATGAGGGTGGGTTAAGAAACAGTGTTTTGAGTGGCATGGCGTATAGGTACAGATTTTACCATTTTGTGGAGTGGAAAGCCGCCGGAAATTGCCGTTTCTGCGCTACTTGCCCGCAGAGCGAACCCAGTCGGATATCGTGCCGGTAGCCCTCATCAGGGACAATTGCGCGCGGATTAAGGAAAGATCGGCCTTGAGTGCATCCTCATACCGCTGTTGCGCCTCAATTTGGGCCAATTCGCCCTCTTTCGGAGTAACCGGCGCGGCGCTGGGAGATCCGGTGCCATTCTGCAGCTCGGACTGGACGGCTGCAAGCTGCTCCTGCGCGTACTGGCTTTGTAGTTGCGCCAGAGCCTGCTGCGCCCGCACCTCCCTAAGGCTGTGCCGGAGGGACTGCACCTGCTCGCTGGTCTGGTTTTTCGCCTGTTGCGCCTCGAACATCGCGTGCCGCGCGTCCGCCGCCGATTCGCGAGCCTTGGTGCGGCGGCTGGCATCGAAAAGCGGGAATGTAATCTGCACAGCAGCGCCGAAGTTGTTGTTCGAGAAACGCTGATAAAACTGGCTGTAATTTTCAAAACTGGCGAAGCGGCTGTATTGCAGGCCAAAGGCGAATTGCGGTCGATAGTTTTGCTTTTCATCACCGAACGCAATCTCCAGCTTGGACTTGGCATTGGCATACTCGGCCTGGATTCCGGAATTGGAAGCAGCTTCCTGCTCCGCGGGCTCCGCACTGTCGCTAAAGTCAGGAAATGGCGGAATGCTTTTCGCGTCAGGGATGAAGCTGCTGGGCGGAAGGCCGGTCAGGTGCGCGAGCTTTTCCCGTTGCTCGGCGGCATCGTCCTCGGTATGAAGGCGGCTGAGGTCGATTTGCGCCGAGGTGATCCTGGTCCTGGTCACGTCCATGTGACTGTCAAACCCCGCCCCGACGCGGTCGCTCTCAATCGCCACCAAATGGTCAGCGTGGGCCTTTTCGTTCTCAAGTGCCGCGAGCATACGGGTATCTGTGTCGAGCTGAACGTAAGCCAGAGCGCAATCGAGCGTCACCTGGTCTTTGTTGTCGCTCAGGTTCAGCTGAGCGGACTTGTATGCCGCGCGAGAGGCGCGAATGTAATCCGCCTGGGAGAAGGAATAAACCAGCGATTGCGAGGTTATGTTGAAGAGCGATGGCTGGCCAAGCGGAAAGCCAATGGATGGCGGCCCCGGACTCGCGCCCGCAACCAGATTGGGAATGTATACGTCTTTCGTCTCCTCGAGATTTGCGATTGCGCGTTGGACGTCTGCGGTAGCGATCCTTACCTGTGTGCTGTTCCGAAGGGCCAGGTCAACTGTGGAGGAAAGGGAAATCTGGGCTGCCGCGCTCGACGCAGCCACCAGTGCGCCCGCTCCCAATCCCAACCAGTTAAAGACCCGCTTCTTCAATTGCATTCTCGGGGTTGGAAAATCATTCTCCGGTACTTATTGTCGCAGGTTCAGGATAAGTCGCGCTCATGGCGTGTGCCGCCGCAAACTGGCGATTGGCGGCCTGAACGTCTCCCTGCTTCTTCAAGAGATCGCCGAGTTCTACGTGAACGGCAAACGCGGGAGCCGTGTCGCTCAAATGATTTCCGTCCAGATATGCGCGGAGCCACTGCTCCGCCAACTTGGGTTCTCTCCCCGCCTCAATCAATGTGGATGCGCCATCTACAAGGGCTGGACCATGATCGGTGTCCGCGGCCGCACCGCTTTTCAGAGCCGCAAGCATTTCATCGAAACGCCCGCGCCTGCGGAAGAAGCTGCCCATGTCTATCCATGCCTGGGCGGCGGTATCGGGCGAGGACTGCGATGCGGCAATCCTGGCGCGCCAACTCCGCTCAGAGTCGGCATAATCTTTTTTGGCCTCTGCAATCAGCGCCCGCAATTCTTCGGCTCGGACCGGGTCGATGGGATTCAGCCGCTGCGCCATCTCTTGCGCCTTGGCGTAGCCACCCCCGAGCATCCTGGGAGCTTCCACGTAATACTGCCCGAGATCGGAAAGCGCCTGCGGATTTTTCCCGTCGAGCCTCACTGCTGTTTCGAACTCCGAATGGACGAGCTTCGCGATTTTGTAAGCTGCGACCAGACTGGACTGTCTGGCTTTTTCACCATAGGCCCGGCCCATCCAGACGTGGAATTCGCTGTTGACCGGAGCAATCTGGACGGCGCGCTGGCAGGATGCAACTGCCGCGTCCCAGCGGCCCTGGCTGAGGTAGACACGGCATTGCAGGTTCCAGGCTGCAGCATCCTCTGGGTTCAACTTGAGGGTTGAATCCAGAGCGCGCAGCGCGTCATCGGCGCGGCCATGATTGAATGCCACCCTGGCTGTTTCAAGGCTGACGTTGGGTGCAGCGAGGGCCGGAGTGGAGGCTGCGGCGATGAAAAATGTGATCAGTGCCGCGAGCTTTTTTTTGCAACCGGTTTGCACGCCTTCTACTTTGCCTCGGTTATCGGCACGCCATCGCCGATGGGTTGTCCGTTGGTGCTGGTCAAGGCGACAACGTCGCCTCGGTTGAGGCCCTTCAGTATCTCTACCTGGGTTAGATTCAGGTTTCCTACCGTAACGGATCTCCGCCTCAGCGTGTCGTCGTTCACGAGATATACATACGGTTGCCCATTCTCGGTGTGCAGCGCTGCGCGCGGGATGTTGAGAGCATCGGGTTCATTGGCGACCAGGGCAGTTACGCGCACGTTGGTGTTAGGCAGCAAGTCGTCGTCGGCGTCGTCGATGGTCACCAGAACCTCGCCTACGTTGCGAGTGGTGTACGTAATGATCGTGGAGGGAACGCGGGCAATATGGCCATGCCACAATTTTTCAGGCCGGGCATCCCATTGTATGGTTACCGGCTGGCCCACGCGCAGCTTGCCGATCTCAGGCTCGTCGAAATAGGCGCGCACCTGCATTTTCGAGAGATCGGCCATTCGCAGCAGCAGCGCGCCTTGTTCCACATATTCAGTCTTGGATACCGGAATGTAATAGACCGTTCCTGCGAAGGGAGCGTGGATATGCGCTTGCTTCACAACCTGCTGTGCCGCCGCGTAGCCCGCCTGAGCGTCCTCCAGGCCGGCCTTCGCCCGGTCGAGGTCGCCGGCATCGTAGCTGTTGGTCTTTCTCTGTTGAAGATTCGACAAGGCAGCATTGTCCGAGTCAAGGCGCTCTTGCGCCGCAGCCACTTCGCTGGCAGACGCCGCTCCGGATGATTGCAATTGTTTGAGCGCCTCGAGATCATGCTGTGCCTGGTCGCGGTCGATCTGTGCCTTGCTCGTCTCTCCACCGAGCGAGAGCCGCTCCGCCTGCGTGCCTCCGTGAACGATCGCGTTGTAATTTGCTTGCGCGGTCCTGAGCCCCGCCAGTGCCGTCGCCAGCCGCGCATTGGCATCGGCGTCATTCATGGAGAGGAGCAGCGCGCCCTTGTCGACCTTCTGGCCCTCGTGCGCATAGAGCGCCTGAATGATTCCGGGAAAGGCCGCGTGGGCCTCGAAGGGCACCTGCGGCTCGACCTTTCCATTGGTAGGGATAGTGCTGCGGAGCGCGCTGCGCTGTACAACCGCCGTTCGAATGGGGACCCTGGAGCGAGTGGCTACGCGGACGAAATAGAAGACAATGACCAGTCCCGCTGCGGCGGAAAGCCAAATCCAACGTGACGTTGATCGTCTCTTTACTGTTGCCATTCGAGGTGTTGGGTCGTTCCTGAGTATATAAGATTCAGTAGCATAGGGCATCGCATCAAAAATGTTGCTGCTGTGATGAAATAAAGGCATGTCCACGAAAAAGCAATATACCGACGAACACGCGCGCGCGGGCCTCGATTTCAAATTTCCGGCGATCGAAACGTGGCAAAACCAGTTTCCAGCGTATGAAATTTCGATCGATGATCCGGAGTTTACGTCAGTTTGTCCGAAGACCGGCCTGCCGGATTTCGGAGTCATTAAACTGCGCTATATGCCGCGCGAACAATGTCTCGAGTTGAAGTCGTGGAAAGAATACCTGTTCAGCTATCGCAACCTCGGCATATTTCAGGAGAACATCGTCAATCAGATACTTGAGGACGCGGTGAAAGCATGCGATCCGGTGTGGGCGCAAGTGACCGGAGATTTTCGGCCCCGCGGAGGAATCTCGACGATCATTGAGGCGCGTTGGCCTCGACCGGTTCAGAATGAAGGTAGATTCAATACTGATTCAGGCAGAGCCGCTGGCAGCGAAACCCGCCCACTTGGCATCTAGCATGGAAGAAAGACTACGTTTGCCCGGAGATATTCCGTTTGGTACCATCCGAACTCGGGACTTCGGCTAAGGAGAATGGCAATATGTCAGATGATCAGAATTCAGGCGGGTTCAGCTGGTTCTTGGCGGGATTGGGAGCGGGTGCGCTGCTCGGCGTGTTGTTTGCGCCTAAGGCAGGCAGAGAGACTCGGGAAGACTTGGTAAGCGGTGCGCGGGAAGGGACGGAGTATATTCGTCAACGTACGCGCGATGCTGCCGGCCAGGTTACCGATTATGTCGACCGCGGCAAGGATTACGTGGATAAAGGCAAAACGCAGTGGGAGGACTTCGTGAACCGGGGCCGCCGCTATGTGGGCGACCAGGCAGACAAGGTTTCCGCCGCAGTTGACGCGGGCAAGGAAGCCTATCGGCAGACTGCGACCGGAACTTCCGGCGCCACCGGCACCACCGGAGAACCGACCACTTAACCGTAACTTTTAGCAGTGGAGCAGCTATGCAAACCGTGCCAGAGAGTTACTTTCTTGTTCTCGCAATTTTCACCGCTGTCACAGCAGTGGCCGTATTGATCCAGGCCGGCGTGCTGCTGGGGATGTTCCTCTTCATGCGCAAGTCCATGACGAAGATGCAAACCCTTGCGGATGAAATGAAAGAGAAAGCCCTGCCGGCGATTGTGTCGGCGCGGATCCTGATCGAGGATTTGACTCCGAAGCTGAAGATTGCGGCTGCGAATCTCACCGAGGTAAGTCACACCGTTCGCACCGAATCGAAACACGTGAGCGAAACTGTGGACGTTCTGCTGAGTAAGACAAACGCGCAGTTAAACCGCGTCGACGGGATGCTAAGCGCAACCCTCGACGCGGTGGATCACGCTACCCGGGTGGTTGAGACTGCCGTTAACGTTCCTGTCCGGCGCGTCTCCGGCATTCTAAACGGAGTAAGAGCCGGCGTAGGAGTCCTTGTCGGAAAGCGAGGGCATTCCGCACATTCCTCAATGAATGGCGCGGAACATAGCGCAGAAGAATCGGCAGATTTTGCTGCGGATTCAGCGGCGACTTCGTCCGATCCTATGCGTGCCGAGAGAGTGGCGGAACAAAAGCGCTCGGCAGGATAATCGCGGCAGCAGAGTTAAACGATCCAGCCGCCGCCTGCAACTTCATCGCTGTCATAGAAAACGGCAGCCTGTCCGGGGGTAACCGCCCTCTGCGGCTCATCGAAGAATGCCTCCACCTCACCATTTCGCTCCGCCCGGAGCGTAGCCCATGCAGGCTGGTGGCGATGCCGGATCTTTACCTGTACGCGCATTTCTTGGCGCAATCCAGAAATCGAAATCCAATTCAAGTCCCGCACTCGCAGCGTATGGCACGCGGTTTCAATATCTGATCCCACGGTGACCTGATGATTCGCCGGATCGATCTGCAAGACGTAAAGCGGGTTTGCCGATGAAACGCCGAGGCCTTTGCGCTGTCCGACGGTAAAGTTGTGAATGCCCGCATGGTGTCCGAGGACCTCGCCGGTCGTCGTCACCAGTTCACCTTCGGTATCAGGGATTGCTTCGCCTTGCTCGGCCAGATAAGCATCGATGAACTGTTTGTAATCGCCGCCCGGGATGAAGCAAATCTCCTGAGAGTCGGGCTTGGTGGCCAGCGCGAGGCCATGCTGCGCGGCCATCTCGCGGACCTCCGGCTTCTGATAGCTGCCGAGCGGAAACAGAGTGCGCGAGAGCTGATCCTGGGTCAACCCGAAGAGGAAATAAGTCTGGTCCTTTGAGCTGTCGGCGGGGCGCTTCAGTATCCAACGTTTACGCGCGGGATCGTACTCGTTCCTGGCATAATGCCCCGTGGCGATGCGGTCTGCGCCGATCTGCCGGGCCCGAACCAGTAACTGATCGAACTTGAGATGGTTGTTGCAGAGCGAGCACGGTATGGGAGTCCGCCCGGCGAGATACTCAGACACAAAAGGCCGCACCACGTCCCGCTCGAATCGCTCCTGCTCATTCACAACGTAGTAAGGAATCCCTAATGTCTCGGCCACGCGTCGCGCGTCATACACGTCGTCGATGGAGCAGCAGCGTCCCTGCACCTGCTCGGGCATGCCCTCGTGGCCAGCCAGTCGGCGCTGGTTCCAAAGCTGTAGCGTCAGGCCGATGAGGTCATAGCCCTCGTCCTTAAGTATGGCGGCGACCGTAGAGGAATCGACTCCCCCGGACATCGCTACCGCTATCGTGTTGTTGCAAGTACTCACTTTGTCAGCCTATTAAAGACCTCTTGAATTTCTTGCTGGAGCACGGGTATGTCGTCTTGCAAGGTGCGCCAAATGACCGATAAATCAACTGAGAAATACCCATGGGCAAGTTTATTGCGCATCCGGTAAACTTTGCTCAGGCGGTTACCATCCCGGATTTCCGGTATTTCTTTACCGCATGATTGAGCGTTCCGCGCCGCTTCACCCATCACTTCGATATTGCGAATGACGGCATCCTGGACGAGCTCATTAGAACGAAAATCCTCTTCCGAGATATTCGCCGTATATTTGCTAATACGCTGAATAGCACCAAGAATGTGACCCAGATAATCAGATACAAGCAAAGGTTCAGGGGTCATACGGGAGCCGCTTCCGCCAGTACGCGGTTGCGGAAGCTCTCAGGCAAAAAACCGGCAGTTAAAACTTCCACGCGAATGCCCATTAGCTTTTCCAGTGTCTCTTCAATCTGCGCAAGATCCATAAGGGTCGTCTGCGCCGTGGGATCAATCAGCAGATCCAAGTCGCTCGTCTCCGTATCTTCGCCATGCAAGACTGACCCGAACACGCGAGGGTTGCTGCTCCGGTTCTCGGAGACGATGCGATATATTTCCGTTCGATACTGTCGCAGTGCTTCCGATGGCTTCATAACGCAAGTCCCGCTTCCAGTATATCGAGCCGAATTATCCGAGCGTGCCCGCATTGACCGGCGCCAGTTCCCGGAGCCGGCTGACGGCGGCCGGGATGATTTCGAGGGCCTCGTCTATCTCCTGGCCGGTATTGAACTTAGTCAGGCTAAACCTGAGGCTGGCACGGGCGCGCTCCGGAGGCAGCCCCATAGCCGTGAGCACATGGGATGGTTCGGCGGCTCCTGAGGCGCAGGCGGAGCCCCCTGATGCCGCAATCCCTTTTAGATCAAGTGCAATCACCAGAGCCTCTCCCTCAAGATTGTTGAAGTAAAGGTTTGTGGTATTTGGGACACGGGGCTGGCCTGCTCCGTTAACCCCGGAACCCTCAACTCTGCCTAGGATCTCTGATTCAAGCCGGTCGCGGAGAACAGAAATCCGGTCGAGAGTTCCATCGGTCAGCGACTGCGCCGCGATTTCTGCCGCCTTACCCAACCCGACTATGCCCGCCACATTTTCCGTTCCGGCGCGACGCTGCCGTTCGTGGCTCCCTCCAAAAAACAATGGCTCCAACTTTGTTCCCTTGCGGACGTAGAGCGCTCCTACTCCCTGAGGAGCGTGCAACTTGTGCCCGGAAATGCTGAGAAGATCGCAGCCTATAGCCTGTACGTCGATGTGAACTTTCGCGGCTGCCTGGACAGCATCGGTGTGAAACCACACGTCGGCTTCACGCGCGACTTTTCCGATCTCTTCGACCGCTTGAATCACACCGGTTTCGTTATTCGCCATCATCACGCTGATAAGCCGGGTGTTTGGGCGCAGCGCCCGGCGAACTTCTTCAGGATCGACACGGCAGTCAGAGGAGACTGGAAGGAACGTAACTTCCAGCCCGCGATCGGCGAGCCGTTGTGCGGCATGGAGCACGGCGTGATGTTCGATAGACGAGGTAATGATGTGGTCTCCGGGCTGCACCAGTCCGAAGACGGCCAGATTGTCGCTCTCGGTCCCTCCGGAGGTAAACACGATTTCCGATTCGCGGCAATTCAAAAGGCGCGCGACAGAAGTGCGCGCTTTTTCTACGGCGGCTCGCGCCTGCTGCCCGGGCTGGTGGATGGAAGAGGCATTGCCGAAGCTGTCGATGAGCCAGGGATGAATCGCGTCCAGCACCTGAGGAAGAAGAGGTGTGGTGGCGTTTGCGTCCATGTAGATGCGCCGCATTGCACTTATTCTACTTTGTGTTGCCGGAAATCGCGCGGAAAAGCAACTGGGCGAGTGTGCGCGGAGTCCTACTATAAGAAGCACATTAAAGCTCTTGAAAACCGCTGTTTCTCAGCAGGCGTTGTGCAAGTTCCGCTCCGGAACGGTTCCCACAAAACGCAAGTTTCTCATTCGATGATCGGTCTTTTTCGGCAACGGGACTCCGGTTTGCAGGCCGGGTGATTCCGATTCCATTCCTGCAAAAAAATCATGAGGTCTGAACTATGTATCACCATGTAAAAAAACTGATGTACACGGTCAATGTCGGCACTCCCGATCCGGCGTTTGGAAAAATGCTGCTCGAACAGTTTGGCGGCGCGAACGGCGAGCTGGCCGCCGCGATGCAATATTCGATCCAGGGGCTGAACTGCGAGGACGCAGCGCGCAAGGACCTGCTGATGGACATCGGCACGGAGGAGTTAAGCCACCTGGAAATTGTGGGCTCGCTCATCCGGATGCATCTGAAGCCGATGAAGTCGGAGCGTGAGGCCGCCGATGCCGATCCGCTTGTCACGATCGCGGGCGGAGGTGGCGTGAGCCTCTACAATTCAGCCGGAAATGCCTGGACGGCGGATTACCTGAAGATCACCGGCGATCTCGCCGTGGATCTGCGGAGCAACATTGCTGCCGAGGCAAGGGCGAAGATTGTTTATGAGCGACTGATCTCCTTCACTGAAGATGTGGGCAGCCAGGAAGCATTGCAATTTCTGATGACCCGCGAAATTACCCATATGCGCGCGTTTTCCGCCGCGCTGGAGAGCATGGAGAAGCCGGCATTTTCCATTGGAACCATCGCGCCGACCCCAGGCCTTGTGGACCAGTACTTCAACGCATCGACGGGCGAGGGCGAACTGGGCAAGGACCACGTAGGCCCATGGAACCAAGCCAACGGCCTGCGCCTCGTGAACTCGAGAATGGACGGCGGGGAAGGACTGAATATCAAGCCGTACAAGCCCCAGCCCGGATCGGAAAAGACTTCGCCGCATGATTCGACTCCGGTGGGCAGCCGTGCCCACGGAAGCTCCGAGCGCAAGTCTAGAGTTGCGTGATCCAGGATTGCGGACATTGGCCGGGGAATCCCCCGGCCTTCTTTTTTCCGCGTGCGGTTTTTCTGATAGGCTCACTGCAACTTGATCCGGAGGAAATCTATGCATTTGCTTCGATTTTTTGCAGTCTCCGCCTGCTGCGCCGCCCTCGCGCTGCCCCTCTCATCTTTTGCACAATCTGACGCCGCTCCCAAGGCGAACGCGGCACCCGCTCCGCAGCCCATTTCGCCGGCGGAGTCGCTGAACGCCATCTTGGGCCAGGTCTCAGGGGAAATCATTGGAGCCGCGGAAGCAATGCCTGCAGACAAATACGACTTCGCTCCATCCGGTCCCGGCGACTTCAAAGGCGTGCGCACCTTCGCCCAGCAGGTAAGGCATGTGGCTCAGGCGAACTATCAGTTCTTCCATCACTGGAATATTCCGGGATACGTGGACCCCAAATCGCTCGACTCGCTCAAGACGAAGGACGAGCTGGTGAAGGCGTTGCGCGACAGTTTTGCATTTGATCAAGCCGCGATCAACTCCATCACCCCGGAGAATGCGTTCAACTCACAGCCGGGACCGCCGGAATATAAGCTCACGCGGGCTTCGATGGCAGTCTTCGAAATGGAGCATACGATGGACCACTACGGGCAGATGGTGGAATATCTCCGGATGAACGGGATCATTCCCCCCGCAAGCCGGAAGTAACCACTTTTTTCCCGGAACCAGCGGATGTTCAGGTATCGTATGGCAGAATGCCATCACGCCCTGGAGGGCTGATTTTATGGATGTTTCGTCTGACGTATTTGCCGTACCGGCAGCCACCGCTGCCCCGGCGCCGAACACACCACCCGCTCCGCCGAAGAACGCGCTGGCAACTGCACCCCCGGTGCCGCCCTCCAGTGTCTCCGAAACGGGGATTCGCAGGGCGATTTTGGAAGGGCTGGCGCTCAAAACTCTGTACCTGAATGGGCCGTTCTCCCTCTATGAATTGTCACGCCAGATCAAGCTGACACTGGAAATCACCGAGGAACTCTTCGAGCGCTTGCGCGCCGACCAGCTCTGCTCGGTAACCGGGATGATGGGCAATGTGCCCAACGTGGCGATTACGGGCATAGGCAGAACCAGAGCATTGGAGCTGCTGGCCTTGAACCAGTATGCCGGTGTGGCGCCGGTATCAATGGAAAGCTATACCGACCGAGTACGCCAGCAGAGTGTACGCAACGTGGAAGTGCATTCAGAGCAGGTGGAGCGTGCCTTCGCGAGCCTGGTAATGGACAGAAAAACGCTCTGGCAGCTTGGAACCGCGCTCAACTCCGGCTCTTCTGTCTTTCTGTATGGCCCGACCGGCACCGGAAAGACCACCATCGCCGAAACGCTTTCACGCGTTCTTGCGGAGGACAAGATCTGGATTCCTTACGCGGTGGAAGTGGATGGGCAGATTATCACGGTCTACGATCCGCTGGTTCACAAGCGGGTTGAGCGGCCCCCGGTCAGCGATGAGCGCTGGGCGCTTTGCCATCGACCGGCGGTCATGGTGGGCGGTGAATTGACGCTCGAGATGCTTGAAATGCAGTTTGGGCCGGTCACGAAGTACTACACAGCTCCATTGCAGATGAAGTCGAACAACGGGGTGCTGATTATCGATGATTTCGGGCGGCAGAGGGTTCCTCCCGAAGCCCTTCTGGACCGCTGGGTCGTGCCGCTTGACCGCCGGATTGACTTCCTGACACTCGCAGGAGGAAAGACGATTGAAGTTCCATTTGAGATGCTGGTGGTATTTGCAACCAACCGGGACCCGGCTCAGGTCCTGGGAGACGCGTTTATGCGCAGGGTCCAAACCAAGATCAAAATTGACGCGGTTTCAGACGAGCAGTTCTGTGAGATTTTCCGAAGGGTGGCAAAAGATCAGGGAATGTCGTGCGATGACAGGATTCCGATGGGCCTGGCAAAGTTTATTCGCGAGAAGATAAAGGAACCGCTGCGCCCGTGCTACCCGAGAGATATTTTGAATCAGATTTCCTGGGCAGCCCGTTACGAGAATCAAAAGGCAGTTTTGGACGAGGCGGCTGTCAATCGTGCTGTGGAGGCTTACTTCTTGGCCCCATCCTAGGAATTGGCATCGGGCCTCAGACCGGGAGGCCGCGCTCCTTAATACCGAAGCAAATGGAGCTGCCATAGAGCTCCGTTGCTTGTAGTCAATAACTCCATCGACGCGTCGATTCACTTCCAGGGCTATCGCTCTTCGATTGGAATGTATTTCGCGGGATACTCCGGTCCAACGTATTCGGCGCGAGGGCGGATAAGCCGGTTGTCATCGAGCTGCTCGATGACGTGGGCGGCCCAGCCTGCGATTCGGCTCACCGCGAAGATCGGCGTGAAGAGATCGATGTCGATGCCGAGAGTGGTGTATGTGGACGCCGAGTAGAAATCAACGTTGGCATTGAGCTTCTTGTCGTCATTAACGAAGAGCTCAATCTTACGGGACATCTCAAACCATTTCGGATTTCCCGAGGAACGGCCGAGGTCCTCGGACATTTTGCGCAGGTGGGTGGCGCGAGGATCTTCGGTGTGGTAAACGCGATGCCCGAAGCCTGAAACCTTCTTCTTCTGCGCGAGCATTTCGCGGACGTACGCGACCGGATCGGCGCCTTCCTTGTCGATCTCGAAAAGCAGGCGCATCACCGCTTCATTGGCCCCGCCGTGGAGCGGGCCTTTGAGAGCGCCGATGGCGCCGGTGATCGCAGAATGAATATCTGATAGGGTGGCGGCGATAACACGGGCAGCGAAGGTGGAGGCATTGAGCTCGTGATCGGCATGGAGGATGAGAGCTACGTCAAGAGCGCGGGTCGCCGTCTGAGAAGGCTTTTTGCCGGTGAGCATCCACAGAAAGTTGCCGGCATGCGAGAGCGACTGGTCGGGCGCGACGATCTCCTGGCCTTTGCGGACGCGGTCGAACGCCGCAACCAGCATGGCGATTTGTGCAGTGAGATCGAAGGACTTCCGAATGTTGGATTCGTGATCGACGGCTTTCTCGTCAGGATCATAAAAGCTGAGCGCGGATACGCCAGTGCGAAGGACCTCCATTGGCGTTGCTTTTCTGGGGAATGATTTCAACAAGTCAACGATCTGCGAAGGGAGCTTGCGAGCGGTGGTGAGTTTGCGCGAGAAGTCGGCCAATTCAGACTTGCTGGGCAGCTTGCCATTCCAAAGAAGGTAAGTAGTCTCGTCGAAGCTGGATTTCGAGGCCAGTTCATGGATATCGATGCCGCGATAGGCGAGCACGCCGGCATCGCCGTCGATCCAGCAGATGCTGGAGTTGGTTGCAACAATGCCCTCGAGTCCTTTTGTAGCTACCGCAGTTGCCATACAACCACTTTCCTCCCAGCCATCGGCCCACGTTAGATGGATGCGGTTTCTCCGCAGATCGTAGCGCCGCCTTGGGCCCGTGCGACTATGCGCTCTCGCGAAAAAGCGCCAACTCTTGTTTATAACGCAGCCCAATAAGGATTGTCATGCCGCGCCGTGCTGCTTCCCGCTCTGTATACGGCGGAAATGCCGTCGAACTCTTATTGCGCGAGCGATTCGGCAAAGCGTCCGGCGCTGAAGGCTCCAGTTTCGATCCTCAAGGGTTCTCGCAAAATCATCTGGCGCAGAATCCGTGCCGTACCTGGCGCGAGCAGGATTCCATTGCGGAAGTGGCCCAGGGCGAGCCAGGAGCGCGAGTTCCGGTCATCGGGAACCGGCCCGATAATGGGCAGGGAATCGAGTGCAGCCGGGCGCAGACCGGCCCATGCTTCTATAACGCGTGCGTTGCGGATAGGTGGCCACAGCTCCGATGCCGCACTTTGGAGCGCCGCGATGACAGCGGGATCGACCTGCTTATCGTATCCGGCGTCTTCCACCGTGGCTCCAATCACGATGTGTCCGTCGCCGCGCGGGACAAGATATACCTCCGGTGTGCGGATCGCGACCGCGAGTTGCTCGGGAGATTCGACGAGGAGCAGCTGGCCCTTGCGCGGAGCGATAGAGATACCGGCAAGGCTGCCTGCCCAGGCCCCGCAGGCGTTGATGAAATGCCCGGCGCTCCATTCGCCTCGAGTGGTCATCAAGCGCACCGAGCCGGATTGCGTGCTTACGCCAGTGACTTCGGTCTGCTCGTGGAGGGTCACTCCGGCAGCCTTGGCAGCGTCGGGCAGCGCGCAGGCCAAGTCCCGCGGATCGAGACTCTCTTCTTCGAGAGAGAAAAATCCGAGTCCGCGAAGCTGGAGTTCGGGAACAATTGCGTTGACTGCTTCCGCGCTGAGTGCCTGGAGCGGCGGCGCTGGGCTGCGAAGCCCCTGAAGAGTTTGCGTGGTGCGGATCGGGATGGCCTTACCGGATAAGCCCTCCACCTTTGCGAGAAAATCAGGATACAAACTGCGGCTAAAGCGCGCGAGCGGTTGGAGCGCCGCCAGGTTTTCCGGGTCGGCGGCAGCAAGCATTCCGGCGGCAGCCCAAGAGCATTCACGCATCGCGTGACCGCGCTCGAACACCACCACCTTCAATCCCGCGGAGGCGAGTTCGAGGGCAGCGGCAAGGCCGATTATTCCCGCGCCCGCGATAGCTGCGTCGGCATGCTGCATGGTTCTATTTTAGTGGACCGGGAAGATAGAAATCTGCGGGCAGGCTTTAAGCTGGCATTGTGGGCCATCTTGCAATAAGCTCGGGGCACATAAGCAGAAGTGAGGGAAGAGGCACGATGAGCAACGAAACCGGTGGAACTCCGGAGCCGCGCAGCTATTCAGGATTATTTCTGGGACTTCTGGGGATGGCAGTTCTGGCGGCGATCGCGGGTCTGGGATGGAGCTATCACCTCTCTGGACGATTGACGAATGCAGAGATGCAACTTTCCCAGGCTCAGAAACAGAACGACAAGTTGGCCACCACTCTGGATGAGACGAATGCGCGCCTTAAGGTGACAAGCGAGACGCTGGGACATTCGCTCGGCCTGACACAGCGGCAACTTGAGGCGCGCGCGCAGGATTTGCTGAACAGGCAAAAGGCGGCTTCCCGGCAGTTTGAGAGCGAACAGAAGGACACTCAGCAGAAGATCAACTCCGTCTCAAACGACGTCTCCGGCGTAAAGACTGACGTCGGCGGCGTAAAAACGGACCTGGGAAACACGCAGGCGCAGCTCAAGACCGACGAAGGGCAGTTGCAGAGCATGAAAGGCGATCTTGGAGTGCAGAGCGGTCTGATTGCGACCAATCAGCACGACCTGGACATTCTGAAGCACAAGGGAGACCGTAATTATTTCGAATTCACTCTGAAAAAAGGGCAGAAGCACCCTGTCTCTACGGTCAGCCTTGAGCTGAAAAAAGCGGACGTGAAGCACAGCCGGTACACGATGATAGTGTACGCCGATGACAAGAAGATAGAAAAGAAGGACCGCGGCCTGAATGAGCCGGTCCAGTTCTATACCGGCAAGGACAATTATCTATATGAGCTGGTCGTCAACAGCATCGATAAAAATCAGGTGAAGGGATACATCGTGACGCCGAAGAACGCTCCCGTTCCGGTGAGCACTTCGGGAAATTAGGGCGCAGTATCGCGGGAAATCTGCAATTTTCCTTCGGCGAGATCGTGGATGAGCCCCCGGTCTGCTGCAAGAAAATCGTAGGTTGGCAGATCTTTGAGCGGCACCCAGCGAAAGTCATTGAACACGCGATTTTCCAGTTCGCCCCGGAAGCTGTGAACAGCGAAGAATTGCAGATCAACCGCGCCTCCGTGGCGATAGACATGCCGAACGGCGGTCACGTGAGCTCCGATGTCTGCATCGATCCCGAGCTCCTCTTCCAGCTCGCGCGCGAGGGCCTGCCGCGGGGTCTCTCCCGCCTCGATCTTGCCCCCCGGGAACTCCCATTTAAACTCCATCGGCTGCCCGCCGCGGCGCTGGCAAATAAGGATGTCATGCCCGCGCAGAATGAGGGCAGCGGATACCAGGCGCACCGTTTTGGCTTTGTTCTGTTCGACGTTGGCGGTCACTGTCATTCAGGTTAGACGCTCGAAAAGCCGCTTTGATGTATACGCCGGACAGAAGCCGCTTCCGGCTCGCCGAAAATCTGGGGGTGAATCGCGCGGGCTAGCGCATCCAAGCCATGGATCAGCGTGGGAGCAGGTGTGTTCAGCAGCTCATCGGCGATGCAATAGACGCGGTTCCCGCAGACAGCGCGCAGGTGTTCCCATTGCCGTTGCTCGATGATTTTTTCCAGCGGAACGCGGGAGCCCGCGCCGCACCACGCCGCGACGATCACGTCAGGATCGGCCTCGGCGACAGCTTCTGGAGTGGTCTTCGCCCCCGGAGCGCCGAGGAATTGCCCTCCCGCCGCCTCAACCAGCTCGGCAACCCAGAGCTGTGAATGGATGAGCGGCTTGCCCCATTCCTCACAATAGACGAGTGGGCGTCGCGTGAGATTTTTGGTCTGCGCGAGCACGGCTTCAACTGCGGCCCGCATTTCTGCAATTACCGCCTCGCCCCTCGCGCCGGCGCCGACGATGTGAGCGATATGTCGAATGTCCGTGTACACATCAGCTAGGCTGTGCGGCGCAAGGGCCAGCACCGGCTGGCCCGCCTTGAGAATCGCGGCGAGCGACTCCTCGCGGTAGGGAACGGAGGCGATCACCAGGTCTGCGCGAACTGGAAGGAGTTCTTCTGCCTTAGTTGACCAGGAATCGTGAACGACCGGCAGGTTTCGCTCGCGCAGGCCTGGTACCGCTTCAAGACAATATTTCGTGCACGCTGCCAGCGATTCGAGACAACCGAGGCGATCCAGGATGATGGTGACGCTGGGCTGGAGCGAGATGATCTTCATCAGAGCTTGGCGTCGGCAAGTATCGATTCAGGATAAAAAACGATCCAGCCGCGGCGCGCGGCGCTCTCAGTCAAGGCAGGCGACGGATTCACCGGGTACGCGTGCCTGGCGATGGCCAGCATGGCCTCGTCGTGTATGGAGTTGCCGAAGACGGCATCGGGCTGGCTGATGCCGACGTTGCGTAGCGCCATCGCCTTCGCCGGACCGGTCGGGACTTCGATGAGATCGCTGGTGATTCGCCCCTCCCGCACGCGCACCCGCGCCGACAACACGCGATCAGCGGGAATATTGAAGCGGCTGACGCCTTCCTCAATCACCCAGGAATTGGTCGAGCTTACCGCCCATATTTCCGCGCGTTTCGCCTGGAGTTTTTCAATCAACTTCCGGAGCTCGGGAAAGATATGCGGCTCAATGTGAAGCCGAAAATACTCGGCGGCGGCGCGGCGAATCTCGTCCTCGTGCAGATCTGCGTAGAGCTGTACCATCTGCCCGCATATCTTCTCTTCAGAGACTTTGCCGGCGAGGTACAAGCGGTATTGCGCGTCCATCCAGTCGATGGCGCTGCGTGAGACTAGGCCCGCATCGATCGACCACGCCATGAACCCGTAACCCGCGTCACCGCTCCACAATGTGCCGTCGCAATCGAACACGGCGACTGCAGGCGAGCGCGACAGAACGGCTTGCTCGAACTCATCAGGCGTATAGCGAGGTGGGGCAGTGAACGAGGTGGTCAAAGACGCTCCTGAGTCTATTTTGCGCGATGCCGCAGGGAATTGCATACGGCCGAATCCGGACCCGCTGTTTAAGTGGGTTCCCTTCGCTTCTTATGGCTGTTGAGATGCCCGGAGGTCGCGGATAATGAAAATGTGAGCGCGGAAGGCAATGCGGAACTGCTACGCGAATATCTGGCGTATCTCCGCGTCGAAAAGGGCCTGCGCCCGTTGAGCTGCGAGGCCTATCAGCGCGACCTGCTGCAATTCGCGGAGTATCTGGAGGGAGAAGGTCTGTCCCTCATCGCGGTTCGCCATGCGCAGGTCTCCGGGTTTCTCGAGCATTTAAAGCGGCATTCAGTGGAATCGCGCTCGGCGGCACGCAAGCTTTCATGCCTGCGCGGATTCTATCGCTGGCTGCTATTAGATGAGCGCATTGAGCGCGACCCTACGCTAAACCTCGAATCCCCTTCGACGTGGAAGGTTCTCCCAAAGTCGCTGGCGCAGTCGGAAGTGACCGCAATGCTGGAGCGCGCAGAGGTGCCGCATGCCGACGCCATTTCGCTTCGCGACCATGCGATTCTGGAGCTGCTCTATGCAGGCGGGCTGCGGGTTTCGGAGCTTACGGGGTTGCGTGAAGAAGATTTGTCGCTGGAGGCCGCCCGCGTGCTGGTGCGCGGCAAGGGCGATAAGGAACGCATTGTTCCGCTGGGCCGCGCGGCGTGCTCGGCAATTGAGAAATATCTGCGTGAAGGCCGGCCACAGCTTGCCCCAAAACGCGGACGGACAGCAGGGAATCTCTTCCTCTCCGTACGCGGCGCGCCGCTTACGCGACAGTGGATATGGGCCTTGGTAAAGGCATCCGACAGCCATGCGAGTCCGCATATGCTGCGCCATAGCTGCGCCACCCACATGGTGGAGCACGGCGCCGATCTGCGCACGGTGCAGACGCTGCTCGGCCATGCCGACATTGCGACGACGCAGGTCTATACGCATCTGGCTCTGGGCCGCCTTAAGGCCGTGCATCGGCAACATCATCCCCGCGCCACGCGCAGAACGGAACTGAAACCGCAAAAGGCCGAAGCATGAGCGCGAAGCCGGAGATCGTCACGCGGGTGGAAGAGTTTCTTTCCGCGATGGCGCACGAGCGCGGGGCCTCCCCGCATACGCTGCGGGCCTATGATCGCGAGCTGCACAATTTCGCGTCCCACATGGTCTCGAGCCGGGGAGCGAGACTCGCCGTGAAAAAAATCGACCACCGGCAGATTCGCGGTTACCTCAGCGAGCTGTATGGGCGAGGGCTTTCAAAAGCTTCGGCGGCGCGGGCACTGGCGGCTATCCGGTCGTGGTTCAAATGGCTGGCGCGCCGGGGTTATGTGGAGCAGAATCCGGCAAGCCTCGTGGCCACTCCCAAGCTGCCGAAGCATCTGCCCCGTGTACCTACCATTGAGCAGATGAACCGCATAGTCGACGCTTCGCCGGATGAATCTGCCGCGTGGCCGGAGCGAGACCGCGTGATTCTTGAGCTGCTGTACGGCTGCGGCATCCGCAATGCGGAGCTGGTCGGCCTCAACCTCCGCGATATCCACTGGGCCAATGAGGCGATTCTTGTGCGCGGCAAAGGGCGCAAGGAGCGGCATGTTCCGCTGGGCGACGCCGCTGCGCTCGCTCTGCGCGCCTATTTGCCCGAGCGCGCCTCCCGTCTGGCCGCAGCGACGAAATCGACAGAGGCGCTGCTGGTGAATGTGCGGCTGCGTGGAGAGCGTCGGCTGACCACGCGCAGCGTGGGACGCATCGTGAAGAGAATCGCGGTCGCGCATGGGCTCCCAGCGGAGGTGCATCCGCATACGCTGCGCCATGCCTTCGGCACGCACATGCTGGAGGAGGGCGCCGACCTGCGTGCGATTCAGGAGTTGCTAGGCCACGAGCGGCTCTCGACCACGCAGCGCTACACGCAGCTTACGGTCGGCCAGGTCGCCGAGGTATACGACCGCACGCACCCACGCGCGAAGTAGGGACTCACAGTCGAGTCGTGTACACTTCCCTCGATTTGTTCTTCACACTCTCACCGGAGTTCAAAAAATCATGCTTCCATCCAGGCGTTTTCATGCTGCGCTCTCTGCGCTTCTCGTTTTACTCACGCTGCCGGCCTTTGGACAAACGACCATTGCAGCCACTCCTCCAATGGGATGGAATAGCTGGAACCATTTTGCGGGCAAGGTGAACGACGCCGACGTGCGCGCCGCTGCGGACGCCCTCGTGGCGAGCGGGATGCGCGATGCAGGCTACATTTACGTGAACATCGACGACACCTGGGAGGGCCAGCGCAACGCGCAGGGCGAGATCCAGACGAACAGTAAATTTCCTGACATGAAGGCGCTCGCTGACTACGTCCACTCAAAGGGATTGAAAATCGGCATCTACTCCTCGCCGGGGCCGAAGACCTGCGCGGGTTACGCGGGCAGCTACGGGCACGAGGAACAGGATGCGAAAACTTATGCATCGTGGGGCATCGACTATCTCAAATACGATCTTTGCAGCTTCCGCGAAATTATGGACAAGGAATCGGGCGGCGATCCGCAAAAGGCATTTGAAATTCAGAAAACGGCCTACGAGAAGATGCACCAGGCTATTGAGGCGGCGGGCCGCCCCATCGTTTTCAGCCTTTGCCAGTACGGGTGGAACGATGTGTGGAAGTGGGGACCGCAGGTCGGCGGCAATCTTTGGCGCACCACCGGCGATATCAACGACACTTACTCGCGCATGAGCGAGATTGGATTCTCGCAGGCGGGGCTGGCCAAGTACGCGGCGCCGGGGCACTGGAACGATCCTGACATGCTCGAAGTAGGCAACGGCGGCATGACGGAAGACGAATACCGCACCCACATGACGCTCTGGGCCATTCTGGCCGCGCCGTTGCTCGCGGGGAACGACTTGAGCAAAATGTCTCCGCAAACGTTGGCCCTCTTAACCAACCGCGAAGTCATTGCTGTCGATCAGGACAAGCTTGGCGCGCAGGGTGACCGAGTTTGGGCCGAAGGGCCATCGGAGATCTGGGCGAAGCCACTAAGCGGCGGCGCAAAGGCCATTGGTTTATTCAATCGCGCGGATACGGCCAGAAAGATTTCATTCAAGCTGGATACGGTGGGCTTTGGAAACCAGGCGAAGCTGCGCGATCTGTGGTCCGGCAAAGATGTTGAGGCGACCAACGGCGTCTACTCAGTCCTTCTCCCGCCTCACGGCGCTGTGATGCTGCGGGTGAGCCGCTAGGACAAGCCCGAATTCTCCGCGCCCTCGGTCCTCTTTGAATTGCCTCCTGCCGCACCCGGGGGATAATGGCAATCAGAGGTCGCAGAGTGGTTCGCGCAAAAAGCAAGACGCTGACGAAGAAGCAGGTGCACCTGATCTCGCGCGCGCTTTCCGATCCCCGGCGATACGAGATTCTGAAGCAGATTGGTAGGCGGCAATGCGTGGCCTGCGTCGACCTGCGTCAGGTCCAGCCGGTAAGCGCAGCCACCCTGTCCCACCATATGAAGGAATTGGAGACGGCGGGGCTGATCGAGATCGCCCGCCAGGGAAAGTTCGCCAATCTTACGCTTCGGCGGGACGTTCTCCAGGCCTACCTCGACCATCTCGCGAAAATTTAATTTGGAAAGTTGAACCCTCCGGCGAATCCGTACATCAATTCGATAGTTGTCGAATTGTCAGAGAACAGAGATTTGACCGGGAGAGGAATTATGAGCAAGTTGAAGGGTAAAGTGGCTGTGGTTACGGGGGCGTCCAAAGGTATTGGCGCGGGAATCGCAAAGGCTTTGGCCGCGGAGGGCGCGGCGGTAGTCGTGAACTACGCGTCGAGCAAAGAGGGCGCGGAGAAGGTCGTCTCGGAGATAGTATCCAATGGTGGCAACGCCATTGCCGTTCAGGGCGATGTCGCGAAAGCGGGAGACGTGCAGAGGATTTTTGCGGAGGCGAAAAAGGCGTTCGGACAACTGGACGTGCTCGTGAACAATGCTGGCGTATACAGGTTCGGCTCGCTTGAGGAAGTGACCGAAGACCAGTTCCATCATCTCTTCAATACGAATGTGTTGGGGCTGATTCTGGCGACAAGGGAGGCGGCGAAATATTTCAACGGCAATGGCGGCAGCGTAATCAACATCGGCTCGGTTGTGAGCAGGCTCACACCGCCGGCGTCGGTTGTTTATTCCGCCACCAAGGGCGCGGTAGACGCTGTGACCGGGGTGCTCGCAAAAGAGTTAGCTTCGAAAAAAGTTCGCGTGAATTCGATCAATCCGGGGGGCGTTGAGACCGAAGGCTTTCATACGCAGGGATTCGCCGGGAGCGACGCCGAAAAGCAGATGATCGCAAACACGCCACTCGGTCGGACAGGCCAGCCAACCGACATAGGCCCCATCGCCGTCTTCCTGGCGTCGGCTGATTCGGGATGGTTGACTGGGGAGACTCTGCTTGCCACTGGTGGATTGCGGTAACGACGAGCCGGAGGCAGGGCTGACCTGGCCTCCGGATTTTCGAAAATTAGTTCCAGGAACCCCTGAGGCTCTACTGGCGTATACCTCGTTGGCGTGAACGATTCAGACATTTCCGTTGCTGCGCGGCTGCTTGGAATTGTGTTGGGGTTAGCATTACTTGTTCTTAGCGTAGATGACTGCTCTCCAGAGCTGATCTCAATCGGCTGGGAGTGCATTCGCGCCTCCTTTCGCCGAAACTCTTGCTGAAGCACGGCTGAGCGACCGTCGATAGAGCGGTAAACTGATCTTTGCGGTGCGTTAATCCTGCGCCACACGCATCGGACCAGATGATGAGTACAGCCACTCCCGCAACCCGCTCTGCAGCGCGAGTTCCTGAATCCAAACCGGCCTCGCAATCGCGTGAGCAGGTCTTCGACGCGTTCCGCCGATGGGGCTATCTGCGGGCGCAACTCGACCCGCTGGGCCAGTACCTTCTTCCTTCCGACACTCCGGAGTTAAACTTTTCCGGGTCCGATGCCGACGAAGCGCGGCAATACTACTGCTCGACCATAGGCGCGGAGTTCATGCACATACCCGCGGCAGAGCAGCGCAACTGGATCGCTGAACGGCTTGAGACCGACTCAATGTCCGTAGATGAGGCAAGTCGGCAGCGCATTCTGGAGCTGCTGACGCGCGCGGACATTTTCGAGCAGGTGATTCAATCCCGCTACCTGGGAACGAAGCGATTTTCGCTGGAAGGCGTGACCGCGCTGATTCCGCTTCTCGATGAATTGCTGAACCGCTCCGCCGAGCACGGCGCGCAGAAGTCGGTGATGGGAATGAGCCATCGCGGCCGGCTGAACGTGATGGTGAACACCTTCGGAAAGTCGCCGGCGGATATCTTCGCCAAATTTGAAGATGTTGACCCGCGCAGCATTCTGGGCGGCGGCGACGTGAAATATCACGTTGGCGCTACGGGAACCTATTCCACGCGGAACGGCGAATCAATCGCGCTGCACCTCGTCTCCAATCCCAGCCATCTTGAGGCGGTGGATCCGGTTGCGATGGGCCGGGCGAAAGCCAAGCAGGCCCGCTATGGCGTTGACGGCGTCGATCGCGTGCTTCCGATTATTATTCACGGCGACGCCGCATTTGCCGGGCAGGGCATTTGGGCAGAGACGATGAACCTCGCATCGATTGAAGGCTATTCAGTCGGCGGGACCATTCAGATCATCGTGAATAACCTGATTGGATTTACCGCTGAGCCCGCGGAAACGAATTCGACGCGATTTTCGTCCGACCTCGCAAAACGGCTCCCAGTGCCGATCTTTCACGTGAACTCCGAAGACGCCGATGCAGTGGTTTGCGTAGCCGCGCTCGCGGCGGAGTACCGCCACACTTTCCACACAGACGTGGTGATTGACCTCATCGGATATCGGCGCCATGGGCATTCGGAAGTGGATGATCCCACGATCACGCAGCCGCGGCGGTACAGCCTTATCAAGAGCCATCCGCCGCTGTATGAAATTTATGCGAAGAAGATTGGAGCGGACACGGCGCCGCTGGTAAAGGCGCTGCAGGCCGAGTTCAGCGAAGCGCAGAAGCAGGCAACGACCATGCAGAAGAAGCCGGCCCTGGCTCAGCTGCCCCACTACTGGTCGGCCTACCAAGGTGGTCCGTGGTGCGGCGGAGAGGACGTGGAGACGGGGCTGTCGCGTGAGACGATTGGTTCGCTCGGAGCGGGGCTGACGGCTTATCCGAAAAATTTTCACATCCACCCGAAAATAAAAAAGCTGCTTGAGCAGCGCGCGGAGATGAGCGAAGGTAAGCGGTCCGTCGATTACGGAATGGGGGAAGCTATGGCCTTCGCATCGCTCGTCACCAGCGGAACTCCGGTGCGACTAAGCGGCCAGGACAGCCAGCGGGGCACATTCAACCAGCGGCATTCTGTACTGATCGACATCGAGAATGAGCAGAAATGGATTCCGCTGAATCATCTTGCGAAGGATCAGGCGCCTTTCGACGTCTACAACTCGATACTTTCCGAAGCCGGCGTGCTCGGGTTCGAATACGGATACAGCCGCGACTATCCGGAGGCGCTGGTGCTCTGGGAGGCGCAGTTCGGCGATTTCGCCAACGGCGGCCAGATTGTCATCGATCAGTTCATCTCGTCCGGCGAAGACAAATGGGGCTTGTTGAGCGGCCTGGTTCTGCTCTTGCCGCACGGCTACGAGGGCCAGGGCCCGGAGCACTCCAGCGCGCGTGTGGAGCGATATCTGCAACTGGCGGCGCGCGACAATATGCAAATCTGCCAGCCCTCGACCTCGGCGCAGTACTTTCATCTACTGCGCAGGCAGGCGCTGCGCAAATGGCGCAAGCCGCTAATCGTTTTCACGCCCAAGAGCATGCTGCGGCATCCCGACGCGGCTTCTCCCTTTGAAGAATTCTCCAAGCCGCGCTTTCAAAATGTTCTTCCGGAGACGCAAATTAACAACGCCAAGCGGCTGTTGCTCTGCACGGGAAAGATCGGACACGAGCTGCGGATGGAGCGGCAGAAGCGCGGCGAATCGACCACCGGCATCGTCTTTCTGGAGCAGCTCTATCCATGGCCGGAAGCAGAATTATCCGCAGCGCTCGACAGTCATCCTGAGGCGACGGAGATTGTCTGGGTGCAGGAAGAGCCCGCGAACATGGGCGCGCACTCGTTCGTGATGCCGCGATTGCGGAGGCTGGCACAGAGCCGTTCCGTGTTGAGCGTCAAGCGGTCGGCTGCGGCCAGCCCCGCGACCGGTTCGGCAAAAGCGCACGGTATGGAACAGAAGACGCTGATTGATCTTGCGCTCGGCAAACCTTGATCCTACGTTTGCAGCTGTCTCAGGATCTGATCGCGGTGCGGCGCTAGAATCGTACGCGCTTGCCCCTGGGCGACCACGCGGCCTGAATCCAGCAGAATGGCGTCCGCGTCGTTCTGCCATGCGTCAATTAAATCATGCGAGACATAAAGCACGGGCACGCCGATGCGCCGCAGCTTTTCGATAATGGCCGCGCGGCTTGCTGCATCGAGCGCGTTGAATGGCTCATCCAGCAGCAGAAGCTCAGGGCTGGGAGCAAGTGCCTGAGCGATCGCCACCCGCTGCCGCTCTCCTCCGGAAAGCTGTCTCGGTTTTCGCTCAGCCAACGCCTCGATCTCGAAAAGCCGCAGCAGCTCTTGAACTCGCTCTTGGCGAATTGGCCGCTTAAATCCGGCCAATCCGAAATCAATATTGTCTCTTGCTCTCAAATGCGGAAAGAGGGCGGCCTGTTGCGGCACAAGACCAATTCCGCGTTTGCCCGGCGGAAGTGCGATTTTGCGATCCGTGTCGAGAATCTGGTTCTTTCCAACGCGAACAGACCCGCGGTTGGGCTGCGTAAGCCCAGCCAGAACACGAAGAACGGTCGTCTTGCCCGCTCCCGACGCTCCGAAGAGCACCGTCCAACTTGACCGCAGCAAAAAATGGACCCGCAGCGCGAAGCTCCCACGCTGAATTTCAATTGCGGCTTCGAGAATCTGGCCTTCAGTCATGGCGCGCTTCGGCGTAAGCTCCACGCCAGGTGTAGAGAATCGCCAGCGAAACCACAGAGATTCCCACAAGAAAAAGGGACGTCCGATTTGCGGCAGTGTAGGCGAAGTCCTGCACCTGATCGTAAACGGCAATGGACAGCGTGCGGGTGGCGCCCGGTATGTCTCCTCCAATCATCAGGACCACGCCGAATTCGCCGACCGTGTGGGTAAAGCACAGCAGCGCCGCCGCCCCGATTGAGCGTGCAGAGAGCGGGAGAAGCACAGAATGAAGCAGTCTCCAGCGGGACGCGCCCAACAGCCGCGCCTGCTCGATGATGGACACGTCCACCCCGGAAAATCCTGCGACGATTGGCTGCACTGCAAACGGCAGGCTGTAAATAACGGAGCCCACAACGAGACCCGCGAAGGTAAAGGCCAGCGGATGTCCGGTGAGGCGAATCCACACGCGTCCGAAGCCGGTGCGCGCTCCAAGCAGAACTAAAAGATAAAACCCGAGCACGGTCGGCGGAAGCAGGATTGGCAGCGTTGTGATCGCTTCGACAAGTGCACGCAGCCGCGAGCGCGTTGAAGTAATCCAGTACGCAATGGGAATGGCCAGGCCGAGCAGTATGGCAGTGGTTACTGCGGCCAGGCGCAGCGTTACGGAGAGCGTCTGGACGTCCATTTAGTGTGCAGGTGCAAGCCCGCCCGCCTCAAGCTGGCGCGCAACGGCGGCAGAGGATAGAAAATCGAGAAGACGGTGGGCTGCTTGCGAATTCTGGGAATGTTTCACGACGATTGCGCCCTGCACGATGGGCAGATAATCTTGGCGCGGAACAAGCACATAATGTCCCGTGTTCCGCAGCGCGGGCGTGAGCGCTGAGGTCAGCGAAATCAGCCCGATCTCTGCATTGCCGGAACTCACATACTGCGCTGTCTGTGCAATGTTTTCCGCGATGGCCAGCTTCGTTTTCACCTTTTCGTAGAGGCCGACATGCTGGAGAGCCGCTTCAGCCGCGCGTCCGTAGGGAGCGTGATCGGGATTTGCAATTGCGATCGACTTCAGCCCTGGAGAACCCAACGCCTCCATCGAGAGCTGATGAACCGCCGAATCGTTCCGCGTCCACAGAACCAGGGTGCCGCGCGCGTAAGGCGTGGGCGCGGATTCCTCAGACAATCCCGCGGCGATGACCCTCTGCGGGAAGCTGAGATCGGCGGCGAGAAACAGATCGAAAGGCGCGCCGTTGATGATGGCAGTGGCCAGTGTAGCGGAGGACTTGAACGAGGCTTCAGTATGGATGCCGGTCTGCGCGGTGAATTGATCGAGAATCGCCGGTAAGACCGGCTGCAGATCGGCGGCCGCCGCAATGCGTAGCGGTCGCTGTGCGTAGGCGGCCACTCCAGACACGAAAAGAACAGCCAGCGTGCTTAGTGGGTGAGCCTTACGCACGGAGCACCATCACCTCAGTGGATTTGATCAGCGCCGCAGCCGTCTGTCCCACAGCGAGCTGCATTTCACGAGCAGCTTCCGCGGTAATGATGGAAGTAATGATCTGGCCGCCGATGGAGAGCTTGATCTGCGCCAGCAGTCCGTCGAATTTCACTTCGACCACGCGTCCCGTGAGTTGGTTACGCCCGCTCACTGCCCGCATCATCTGCCGCTTCGGTGTTTCGGGCCGCTTGGCCTTATGCAGAAAGCGGTCCAGCTCCGACTCAGGAATGCGGTAGTGGCCTCCCGGCGTCTTCATCGTCTTGAGCTTGGCGCGGTAAATCCATTGCTTGATCGTAGGATAGGAAATCCCGAGCCTGAGCGCGGCTTCACGAGGTGTCAGCAGCGACGGCATCCGATGATTTTATACGATTTTGTCGAGCGAATACCACGATTCAGACGAAGAACCTTGTTCTTGTGAGCCTTTCGGCGATGTCCCAGAGCTTCCGCGCTGGTGCTTCATCCTGGGCGGCCTTAGGAATCGAAATGGATACAGGATTTCCGCGGAACTGGAATAGGCCGTCGGGCCCATAGTAGCCGCCCGGCGCAGCGTTGATCTCCGTTGCGGCGCGCAACGTCGGCAATGCGCCATGGAATGCATCCTGAGAGATAATCCGTCCTATCATCTCTCTGGCAATCCCCTGTGGCTTGCCTGGACCGGCGTTGTGAATATTGGTTCGCGAAAGTCCCGGATGCGCCGCATTGCTCAGCACCGAAGTATTTCCAGCCGTGCAGCGGCGGCTGAGTTCCAGCGCAAACATCAAATCGGCGAGCTTTGTCTGGCAATACACCGCCCACGGATCGTAGGAGCGCTCCCACTGCAGGTCTTCGAACCGGATCCGTTTCAGTCCCAATTTCGCTGCGATGCTCGACACGGTGGTCACGCGCGGTGCAGTCGCCCGCAGAAGCGCAGGCATCAAAAGACTAGTGAGCGCAAAGTGCCCCAGAAAATTCGTTGCGAACTGCCGCTCGAATCCGTCTTCAGTGACCTCACGCCTCGGAATCTTCATCACTCCGGCATTGTTGATAAGCAGGTCCAGCTTCGCCTCCGCGCCGACTCTTGCTGCGAACCTGCGCACCGAAGCGAGGCTGGCGAGATCCAGAACCTCCGGACGAACATCGGCATTCGGGAGCTGCTTGCGAATGCGAGCAACAGCATCGAGAGCTTTCTCCTCCGAACGTGCGGCGAGAATTACCGCAGCACCGGCGCGCGCCAGTTCAAGCGCGGTGTACCAGCCGATTCCACTATTGGCTCCGGTAACTACAGCAAGCCTTCCATTCTGCGGTGGAATATCGCCGACGGTCCATTTCATCATGCTCGCCCTCGATTCAGTTCTATAGGAGGGCGCTCAAAACGAACAACGTGCGCATCGACCGCCTTCAATTGATTTTGTTATACTTCGGAGTTGCGGGCGCTTGCTTCACAGCAGTTCACTTTCGCATTGCGCTGCAAAAATCCAGTCCAGAACAGACTCCGAGGTTCCCATGTCCGGCCATTCCAAATGGGCGACAATCAAGCACAAAAAAGGCGCACTCGACGCCAAGCGCGGCAAGATCTTTACGCGTCTGATTAAGGAAATCACGATTGCGGCGCGGCAGGGCGGCGGCGATCCCGATGGCAATCCCCGCCTGCGGAGCGCGATCGCGGCGGCCAAGGCGGAAAACATGCCCGCGGACAACATCAAGCGCGCCACCCAGCGCGGCACCGGCGAGTTGCCCGGCGCGACCTACGAGGAAATTTCATTTGAGGGCTACGGCCCGGGCGGCGTCGCGATTATTGTCGACTGCACCACTGACAATCGCAATCGCGCAGTGAGTGAGATTCGCCATACCTTCGCGAAAAACGGTGGCAACCTGGGCGAGCCGAATTCGGTCCGCTTCATGTTTTCGAAAAAGGGCATCATCGGCATTCCTAAAGAGGCGGCGACCGAAGAGCAATTGATGAACATTGTGCTCGAAGCCGGCGGCGAGGACCTGAACGACGAAGGCGATACTTGGGAAATCGTAACCGACACGCAATCGTTCGAAACCGTGGCGCAGGCCGTGCGCGATGCCAAGATTGAAACCGTGATTTCGGAAATCACCATGGTCGCCTCCACTTACACACGGCTGGAGGGCGCGGTCGCAGCGCAGATGATCCGCCTGCTCGAAGCGCTCGAAGACAATGACGACGTCCAGAACGTGTATTCCAATTTCGACATGGACGCGCAGCAGCTGGAAGAGGTCGCAGGCTAGTCCCTGCCGCTCACTGGAACGGGGCCGCCGAAATTGGCGGCTTTTCTTTTGAAAGATATTGAAAGCTGGAATGATTAGAAAAAATCTTTGGCTTTGCGGTTTGCTGTTCCTTGGTTTCGCTGCATCTGCCGGAATCGCTGTGGGGCAGCCCGTCACGGCGGCAGATGCGCCGGCGAAGGCCACCCTCGCGACCGACCCCTGGGATGTGGGCGCATTTTTTCAAGGCGGCGTCGGCGTCGGGGATCGCAGCGATTTCAGCTTTACCTCGGCGGGCGTGCGGCTGGGCAAAGTCATCACTGGTCTATTTCTGCCCGGAATCCTGCGCGGGCAGTTCGAATACGCAGGCGAGCTTATGCCGTATTGGCAATCATTCACGCCGGCTCCGCACGTAGCATCGGTGAAATTTATTTTCAACGACCAAACCGGCTTTGTTCGGGTGCCCTTCGGCGGCGGGACGTTTACCGGCGTCAGCATCACGCCAATCATTCTGCGCTGGAATTTCGTTCCGCGAGGGCGCTGGGCTCCGTGGATCCAGGGCGCGGGAGGGCTTATCTATACCACTCACAAGTATCCGCCGGATATTCTCGTTCCGCATGGCGTGCCCGGCGGCACAAGCGTCTTCAATTTCACACCGCAATTCGGAATCGGATTCCACTACTTCACAAAGCCGCGACGTTCGATTGACTTTGCCGCAAATGCCATACATATTTCAAGTGCTTCCCTCGGCGACCGCAACCCTGGCGTGAATGCGAGCGTCCAGTTCCAAATCGGCTACACCTGGTGGCGCTGACCATGCCTGATCCTTTGATCGAGTGCGTTCCCAATTTCTCTGAAGGCCGGAGCCCCGGAGTGCTGGAATCCATCATCGCTGCCATGGCGGTCGACGGCGTATCGCTGCTCGACTATTCCCGCGATGTGGATCACAATCGCTCCGTGGTTACCATCGCCGGGCCGCCCTCGGCGGTGGTCGAGTCAGCAGTGCGAGGCGCAGGCCGCGCGGCGGACTTGATCGATCTGACAACGCAACAGGGCGTCCATCCGCGAATTGGTGCGGCGGACGTGATTCCGTTCGTTCCTGTCCGCAACATTTCCCTCGAACAATGTGTGCTGCTGGCGCGTCAGGCGGGTGCGGAGATATGGAGCCGCTACGGCGTCCCGGTGTACTTCTACGAAGCTGCAGCGGCCCGTCCCGATCGAGCCCTTCTTGAAGAGGTGCGCCGGGGACAGTTCGAGGGGTTGCGCGATGCCGTTCGGCGTGAAGTGGCGCGCAGGCCCGATGTCGGCGGACCGGAGCTGCATCCCACGGCGGGAGCTTCGGCTGTAGGTGCGCGGCGCTTTCTCATTGCGTGGAATCTCTATCTGGACACGCCCGACGTTGCTACGGCGCGAGCGATCGCGCGCGAGATTCGCGCATCGGGCGGGGGATTGACCGGCGTGAAGGCCATGGGCGTAATGGCTCAGGGCGAGGCGCAAATCTCAATGAATATCACCGATTTCCGCCAGATGCCGGTAAGCCGTGTCTACGCCGCGGTCGAGGAGAAGGCAGCGAAATTCGGCGCAAGAATCGCGCGTGGCGAGTTGATCGGACTCATTCCCGAGGAGGCTGCCGAGCGCGAAAGCGAGTGGTTGCGTCATTTCGATGAGTTCGACCCTGAGGAGAAGATTCTCGAGCGCAAGCTCAAGCATCCACTCGATTGGGCTGAAGCTGCGGCCTCTTCCGCAACACCGGGACAGGCTTCGCGTCTAAAATAGGAAAAGCGGCGCGGCTACTAACGCGGCGAATGGAATGGCGCCCGGGCGTCTTCCGGAGGCAAAAAACAGAGTGAAGGCTTACAAACTCATTGGACGGCTGGCGGTTCCGGCAATATTTGCGGCTTTTGCCGCCGGGGCTTATGCTGCCCAGCTTGATACCGATGCTCGCACGGCTATTCCGAGCGACGTCCAGCAGATCATTGTCGTCGATTATCGGGCCATGCAGAACTCCCCTGCAGCCATGAACCTGAAAGCGAGAGTGCTGCCGCCGGAGGTCAAGCAGCTCGAACAGGCGCTTAAGTCCTCCGGCTTCAATGAGAATCATGATGTCGACGAACTGGCATTTGCTTCGTTCCGCACCGGCAGTGGCGACGGAGTTCAAACCGTTGGCATAGCCCAGGGCCAGTTTTCGGTTCCCGACATCATGGCTGGATTCAAGAAGAAGGGAATCAAGCCTAAGCTCATTCGCGCGAACAAGCTTTATCCCATGGGCGGGAGCGGAATGACCGTAGTGTTCCTCAACCCTACAACAATGATCTTTGGATCAAATGACGCGCTGCATTCCGCCCTCAACGCGCGCGACGGCTTTGCCAACAATTTCCTTACCAACCAGTCCATGCTTGACCAGATGGGAAAGGTGGATTCTCAGCCCGTCTGGAGCATTCTGGATCAAAAGGGCACCCAGTTTATGATGCGCGGCTTACTGGGGCAAGCTTCCCAGCTCGCAGATTACGATCAGATTAAGAAGCGTTTGCTTGGTTCACGTTACACCATGAACTTCCAGAATGGGGTTAAGTTTTCGCTTCAGGTCTCCACACCCGATACATTCACCGCGGCAACCCTCTCTTCGCTCCTGAATGCCGCTGCCATGTATGAGAAGGTCAGTGGCACGGCGATCGAGAAGCAGGCCATCGATGCGACCACTATCGACTCGAGCGGGGGCGACCTCCAGGTAAGTTACGCCAGCTCCGACAGCCAGTTTTCAGCGCTGCTCGAATCGCCTCTGTTCCAGACAGTGGTCAAGTAACCTCTGCAAGCTCGAAACGGGGAAGGAGAACTTTCAACGCCCTCCTTCCGGCTCATCGCCTGGCCCGTTGTTCCGCGCACCAGCGGCATGGTTGGACGGTACTTTCCTCGTCCTAAACCGAAAATTTTGTTCATTTTATCGTTGACAAGCCTTCACTCTGGGTAGCACTCTAGAGCGTTTTCCTGAGGGTAGTATGCCTCCCTGTGCCTGGCGGCTGAATGGCCTTTTCCGCCGGGCATCTTTTTTGTCTTCCGTTTCCGGTTCGGTCCGGATTTCTCCCGTCGTCATCCTATAGGTGAGTTATGAGCCATTCTGAGCGCCCGCTCGAGCCAGGCATCGTCACCGACTTTTCCGATCGCATGAGCTACGCCGGCTACCTGCGCCTGCCGGAGCTATTGTCGCAGCAGATTCCCCTGTCGCGGCCGCAGCACCACGATGAAATGCTGTTCATCATCCAGCACCAGGTATCGGAGCTTTGGATCAAGCAGCTCATCCATGAGTTCTCCGCCGCCATACGGTTCGTTCAGCACGACCAGCTCGATCCCTGCTTCAAAATATTGTCCCGCGCCAAGCTGATCCAGATGCAATTGTTCGATCAGTGGGCCGTGCTTGAGACGTTAACGCCTTCGGAATACATGGAGTTCCGCGGTGTCCTGGGCCATGCTTCGGGATTCCAGTCCTACCAATATCGCAAGCTGGAGTTCCTGCTCGGAAACAAAAATCGCGAGGCCTTGCAGGTCTTCGCGCACGATGCGGCAATCTACGATGACCTGCTGGCTGCGCTTGAGGCTCCCAGCTTGTATGACGAGTTTCTTCGCCACCTCGCGCGCCGGGGCTTGGCCGTGCCGCCGCAATGCGTTGAACGCGACTGGAGTTTGCCCCACGAGAAGGCTGAGCAGCTGGTGGAGGTGTTTCGCCAGATTTACGAGCACCCGCGCGAATATTGGGACGCGTATGAGATGTGCGAGAAACTCGTCGATGTGGAAGAGTATTTCCAGCTTTGGCGCTTCCGGCACATGAAAACAGTCGAACGCATCATAGGATTTCGCCAGGGAACCGGCGGCTCCTCCGGAGTAGGATTTCTGCGGAAGGCAATGGACCTGACATTTTTTCCTGAATTGCTGGCCGTACGAACGGGGTTGAAGCAGCGATGAATCTGGCAAACGCAGTGGCGTCTTTGGGCGATGGTCCCCTTAATGAACAGGCAATTGCCCGGCACATCGCGCCGTTGTTTTCGCGAGTCCTGGCCAGCGACCGAATCTACCTGGCAAACCACTCCCTTGGCCGTCCCTTGGACGCGATGGCGAAAGATGTCGCCGAAGGTGCGTCGCTCTGGTACACCAAGCTCGGCGACGCCTGGGACGGCTGGATGGAAGAGCGCGAAGCATTTCGCGCCCGCATCGCGCGCCTGATCGGAGCTCCGCAGCCAGACTGTATCGTCCCCAGAACATCGGCAGGACAGGGCCTGCGCGCAGTGCTGAACGCAATGCCGGGACGCCCACGCGTGATCAGCACGCGCGGCGAGTTCGATGCAGTGGATGTCATCCTGAAGCAATACGCAGCTCTCGGAAAAATCGAGATCCGTTGGGTTGAGCCGGACACGAACGGTGACTTTAGCGCCGATGCGCTCGCGCGTGAAGTCGATCGCGGCGCCGACTTGGTTGTGGTCTCCCAGGTGATGTTCAAGACTGCGCAAATCGTCTCCGGCCTGGATCAGCTGGCCGAGGCCTGCCACGCTCGCGGCGCGCGGCTGCTGGTGGATCTGTACCACGCCGTCGGAGTGATTCCCATCGATGTTCAAAGGATTGGCGCGGATTTCGCCATCGGCGGCAGTTACAAATATCTGCGCGGCGGCCCGGGCGCGGGATACCTCTACCTGTCTCCTCGCGCCTCAGAAAGCGATCTGCGCCCGCTCGACACAGGCTGGTTCGCCAATGCGGACACCTTCAGTTTCGAGCGTCCCGACCCGCCCGTTCTGAAGAGCGGGGGAGACGCTTTTCTTGAGGGGACTCCGGCGGTATTGACCTGGTATCAGGCGCGCAGCGGACAGGAATTTACACTTGCGATGGTCGTTTCCCGTCTGCGCGAATACTCGCTGCGGCAACTCGCAAAATTGCGCGGCTATCTGGCGGAAGGCGGCCTGGAAAATGTGACCGGCGGCGATGACCGTCACGGCGCTTTCCTGTCGATCCGCCTGAAGAATGCCATGGAGATTCCTGCGCTGCTCGAGCAGGAAGGCGTCTCCTGCGACGCGCGCGGCGAAGTGCTGCGCCTTTGCCCCGACTGCCTCACTCGCGACGAGGAGCTGCAGCGCGCTGTAACAACGCTGCATAAAGTGTTGAGCGCAATACCCGTTTAGCCCAATTTCAATGCCGGCAATCGGACTGCTTCCGGAATAAATCTCCGTGCGTCCAAGAATCTTAAGAGACGATTCCACTATTATTTTCCGGTGCGGTTCACCGCGAGAATCGTCCGGTACGGAGAATATTGCCATGCCTTTCCCCATCAGGACCTGCGTCATTTGCTCAGAAGAGTTTGAACTCAAGCCGGACAAGCCGGGCTTTGCCAACCGGTGCCCCGAATGCAGCGCTCCCGAAGCCGATACAGCCGCGGATGGCCGCGCGGCGGCTGGCGGGAAGAAAGCGACAAGCGAAATGAACGAGGCGCGGAGACAAGCCATTCGCGATCTTCTCTATCGCAAAGAAGGCTGAGCGCGCGCAAAGATAGCTGAACGCGTTCTCCGCAATCCGTCCCCGCTTTTCCACGGCCGCAATTTGCCGTCGCCTCTTCGCGAGAAGACTAAAATTCAGGTAGACACCCATGCCTGAATTTACCCACCTCCATCTGCACACTGACTACTCGCTCCTCGATGGGGCCTGCGACGTGGAAAAGCTGGTCGACCGCGTTGCCGCAATCGATCAGAAAGCCGTGGCCATTACCGATCACGGCAACATCTACGGCGCGGTGCATTTTTTTGAGGCGGCGAAAAAGAAGGGCATCAAGCCCATCCTCGGCTGCGAGCTTTACATCTGCAAAAAAGACGATCATCGCGCCGACCCGCAGGGCGATGACTACAACCACCTGCTGGTGCTGGCGGAGAATGAAGAGGGTTACCGCAACCTCGTCCGCATCACATCCGAGGCCTCTCTGAACGGCTTCTATCGCAAGCCGCGCGTAAGCAAAAAATATCTGGCCGAGCATTCCGCCGGCCTGGTCGGCTTTTCCGGCTGCCTTGCGGGCGAGCTTTGCGAAAACCTGATGGCAGGGAATTACGAAGCGGCGCGCGCCACCGCCGGCCAGTATCGGGAGATTTTCGGGCGCGGCAATTTCTTCCTCGAAATTCAGGATCAGGGCCTTGAGCTGGAGAAGAAAATCCACGCCGACCTCTTCCGCCTGGAAAAAGAGTTGGACATTCCCCTGATTGCCACCAATGACAGCCACTATCTCTGCGAGGACGACTCACACGCGCACGAGGTTCTTCTTTGCGTTCAGACCGCCGGCTCCATACACGACCCCAAGCGCTTCAAGTTTGACTCCGATCAGTTCTACGTAAAGTCCGCGGCGGAAATGGAGCGTCTGTTCTCTCACGCTCCGCAGGTTGTCAGCCGCACCATGCAGTTTGCCGAGCGTTGCTCGCTCAAGCTCAACCAGGTGGACAATCCCTTTCCCGAATTCGCGGTCCCGGAAGGGCACACCATCGACAGCTACTTCGAAGAGGTGTGCTGGCGAGGGCTGAAGAAGCGTCAGGAGACAGCGATCCGAAACCTGGAATTGCGCGGAGTACTCCGCGCGCCGCTGCATGAGTACGAAGCCCGACTGAATTTTGAAATCGGCATCATCAAGCAGATGAAGTACTCAGGGTACTTCCTGATCGTGTGGGATTTCATCAAGTACGCGCGCGACCATGGCATCCCGGTCGGCCCGGGCAGGGGCTCGGCCACCGGTTCGCTGGTCGCCTATGCGATGGAGATCACGAACGTCGATCCGCTGCAGAATGTGCTGCTCTTCGAGCGTTTTCTTAATCCCGAGCGGGTCACCATGCCGGATATCGACGTAGACTTCTGCCAGAATCGCCGCGGCGAAGTCATCGAATACGTCACGCGCAAGTATGGGCGCGAACAGGTAGCGCAGATCATCACCTTTAACACCATGGCGGCCAAGGCGGCGATCAAGGACGTAGGGCGCGCGCTCGACATGCCCTACGGCGATGTGGACCGGATTGCGAAGCTGGTTCCGACAACCATCGGCGTGACCATCGAGCAGGCGTTGAAGGATTCTCCGCAATTGCAGGAAGCCTACGACGGCAATCCGCAGATTCGTGAACTGATCGATACGGCGAAGAAGCTCGAAGGCTTGGTGCGAGGCGCCGGCGTGCATGCCTCGGCAGTGGTGATCGCGCCGCGGCCGCTCACCGATCTGGTGCCCGTCAGCCGCAGCAAGAACGACGAAATTGTGACCGCCTACGACATGAAGGCCGTCGAAAAAATGGGCCTGCTCAAGATGGACTTCCTGGGCCTCACGACACTGACCGTCATCACCGATTGCCTTAAGCTGATCGAGCAGACGCGCGGCGAGAAGCTGGATATCGAAATGATTCCGCCGGATGACCCGGAGACGTTTAAGCGGGTATTTCACACCGCGCTGACATCGGGGATTTTTCAGTTTGAGTCGCCCGGCATGAGGGACACTCTGCGGCGTTACAAGCCGGATACAGTAGAGGACCTGACAGCGCTGAATGCTCTCTATCGTCCCGGGCCGATGGATATGATCGACGACTTTGTCGAGCGCAAGTGGGGGCGTCGGAAAGTGGAGTTCCTGTTGCCTGACCTTGAGGGAATTCTGAAGGACTCGCTGGGCGTGATCGTCTACCAGGAGCAGGTGATGCGCATCGCCAATGTGCTGGCGAGCTATTCCCTCGGCGAAGCCGATCTGCTGCGGCGTGCTATGGGAAAAAAGAATGCCGAAGCCATGGCCGAGCAGCGCGACCGCTTCATGAGCGGTGCCGCTGCGCTTGGACATCCCAGGGCCGCTGTGGGCGAGATCTTCGATCAAATGGCGAAGTTCTCGGGATACGGCTTCAACAAGTCGCACTCGGCCGCATATGCGCTGGTGGCATATCAAACCGCCTATTTGAAAACTCATTATCCAGTCGAATTCATGGCCGCGCTCCTCACCTCGGAAATTTCCAAGCCGGAAAACGTCGTGAAATACATCAAGGAATGCCGCGAGCTCGAAATTCCCGTCGAGCCGCCTGACGTGCTCTTCAGCGACGCCGACTTCACCCCGCACGGCAAAGCAATCCGCTTCGGGCTCACGGCCATTAAAAATGTCGGGCGCAATGCCATCGACTCCATTCTGGCGGCGCGCGCCGAGCTTGCCCAGGAGAAGAAGACCTTCGCCTCCTATTGGGAGTTCTGCGAGAAGATCGACCTTCGCCTGATGAACAAGCGCGTGCTCGAATCTTTGATTAAGGCCGGTGCCCTCGATTCCTTTGGGCGGCGCTCGCAGCTCCTGGCCTCGACTGACAAAGCAATTGAACGCGCACAGAAGTCGCAGCGCGACAGCGCCGCCGGCCAGCACGGTCTCTTCGGAATCTTCGATGATCATCCGGCCACAGCGCGCGCTGACGAACTGCCGAACGTTCCCGACTGGGACGAGAACCTGCGGCTGCAATCCGAAAAAGAAGTGCTCGGGTTTTTCGTCTCCGGTCACCCGCTGGATAAGTACGCGGAGAAGCTGCGGAACCTGCCCGGGGTAGTGGACACGGCCACCGCTCTGGAAATGAAGCCCGCGCCCCCAACAGGTCGTCGAGGCCAGCCGTCGCCCGAAAGCGAAATCGCCATCGCCGGTGTCATCGTTGGCCTGAAAGTGGCAAAGTCAAAGCGTTCCGGCGAACTCTACGCACAGGCATCGCTCGAAGACACGGTCGGAAAGATCGACCTGATCTGCTTTCCAAAAGACTACGAACGCATGGCTGAAAACCTGAAGATCGAGATCCCAGTGCTGGTGCGTGGACAGCTGCGCGCGGAGGAAGATGCCGCGCCCAAGCTTGCCGTTTCATCCATCGTCGCCCTCGAAGATGTGAAGGTGAAGCTGGCGCAAAACGTACGCCTTCGCGTCGCTTTGGAGAGCGTAAGCGAGGCAGCGCTCCTCGAACTAAAAGAGATGATTGCAGGAGCGCCGGGGCCGGCGAAGCTGATGCTCAACCTCGAGCAGAAGGGCGAATTCTGCGTTGTTCTCGAGCCTACGAAGATAAAGATCGCCGCCGACCGCGGCTTCATCGAACGAGCTGAAGTCCTGCTCGGGCGCGGCATGGTGCAGGCTCTCGACTAATCTTCCGCCGCCTCGTGGTGATACATCTCCCATCCGAGATACCGCACTGCCGCCTCATAAACCGAGCTGGCCGTCTGCGAAAAATTCGCCGCCACGTGGTGTTCAAAGCCGGTCTCGCAGATGTAGCGCAGCAGCTTCTGCATCTTCGGAATGCGGACCACTCCGGCGCCGCCAAATGTTTCAAGCGGGTCCTTCGTGAACTCGCCCTCGCCAACATAGCCGCGAATCTTCCCGGTGAATTCGTCAGTAGAAAAGCGTGCGTAAGACATCGCGCCGGCTTTAACGCGCCCCACTACCGTCCCATAGGTGTTTTCCTTTCCCACCGTTCCGGCAATGATCGCCTGGAAATCCATAATCACGTCCGCGAAAAAGTGCTTAGGCAGATTTGCGCAATGGAAGCAGACAGCCTTATCCGGATCGTCGCCGTAGTTGTTGTTCCAATCGAGCAGCGCGCTAGGCGTTTGGCTGGCGAGCGCGAGCGCGTGCATCGATACCGTGCCCATCACGTCCGTCTCGCAGGCGGCGGGCATAAGCTGCTCGCTCATCATGCTCATCACCGTGCATGGCACAACCCCAAAATATTCTTCGAGCGCGGTCCAGCACTGCACGGCGGAGACGGTACTCTGCGTCTCTTGCATGAACGATTCGATTGACGCTCCGAGCTTCGCCATCTTCATCAGCGCAGCTTCAGGCACATGGCTGGTCTCAACATACTTCCGAATCAGCGCAAGCTTTTTCTGCGCCGCGTCATCATTGTCCTTCATGCGATCGATGCGCCCCAGAACCTCAGAAAGATCAATGGTGATGACAGAAATGCCGGACCGCTCCAACAGCTTTTCGCTGTACCGAACCGTATTGAAGGCCTGCGGCCGCGCTCCCAACGCACAAATCCGCAGATTGCGAAATCCGTCCACCACCCGGCACACAGCGGAGAACCAGTCCAGATCTCTCCTGAACGCGTCCGAATCCGGCTGCACCGTATGCTGCCGCGTAATCGAATAGGGAATCCCGTACTGCATCAGGTTGTTGCATGCCGACATCTTGCCGCAAAAGCTGTCGCGGCGATGCGAAATCTTCATTGTTTCCTTGCGGTCGGGCGTGGCCTGCACCAGCACCGGAACCCGCAGCGTGGAGTAGCGAATCGCGTCGGCAATGCCGCGCTCGTCGCCAAAATTCGGCAGCGTTACGATAATGCCGTCAATCTCATCGCGGTGTTTGCGGAACAGGTCGCCGCAGCGGCGAGCCTCCTCATGCGTTTCCACCGCACCGTATTTTGACTCTTTCGGGCCCAGCGCGACGACATTCACGCCTGCATTCTTGAGCACGCCGAGCATCTCGTCCCGGCCCTCCTTGGCGAGGTGGTCAGGAAAAAATCCGCGATTGCCTACGATCAGTCCAAACGTGAGCTGCTTTTTCATCGTTATCTCTGTCTATTGAAAAATTATCGATGGCGGCGCGGCCAGAAGTGAATGGTGTAGACAAGCCCGGCTACGCCCATCGCCGCGCCCCACCAGATCGGAGCATGCAGCGAAAAGAGTACTGGAGGATGTGCGGGAGCATGGCTCAGCTCACGAATACCTTCCGCCGTGATAATCACGCCGTAGACAAGAAACAGCATGCCGCTGAAAAACCAGATTGAGATAGATTCGCGCATTTGCGTGCTCCCATTACCAGAAGATGACGTTCAGAATGACGAAAACGATCGCGATAAGGCCGGCCCATAGCATCGGGCTCTGATACCAGTGTTCATCGTGCTCCTCCGGCAGCGGCGTTATGCCGTACACCAGGTCTGCAAGTTCAGCATCGGGCTTGGGCGCAGTCAAGTAGCTCACCACCACCGTCACAATCACGCAGACGAGCCACGACCATAGCGCTCGATAAATATCCTGTGCCATGGCTTTTGCATCTGGCGAGAGCGCCACATAGCGCAGCGCACTCGGATCGGTCCTCACCCACTCCCACAGTCCAATGGCGGTGCAGGTTCCTGCCAGCAGCCCCCAGAATCCGCCCGCCTTCGTCGCCCGCTTCCACAGCATTCCCAAAATCACCGTCCCGAATAACGGCGCGATGAAGAAGCTGAACAACGCCTGCACATAATCCATAATGCTGGCCGCGTGCTGCACCAGGTACGCCGTCCCGACGGAGATAAGCACGCCGACAAACATGCTCCAGCGCCCCATCGATACATAGTGTTCATCCGACGCTTTCTTGTTGAAGAACGCGCCGTAAATGTCATAGGTCCACACTGTAGAGAACGCGCTGACGTTGCCCGCCATGCCGGACATGAATCCGGCGATAAGCGCTGTCACGCCCAGCCCGAGCAGCCCGGGTCCAAGATAGCGGACCAGCATCAGCGGAAGCACTTCGTTGTAGCTGTGCTGACCGGTGGCGACGGCGACGGATTCGCCCACGAGATGAAATGGAAGTACTGACAGCGCAAGCAGGCCGGGGAGAATCACGATGAAGGGAACCATCATCTTGAATCCCGCGCCGATAATCGGTGCCATGCGAGCGGCGCGCAAATTATGCGCGGAGAGAACGCGCTGCACTACCAGAAAATCCGTTGTCCAGTAACCAAAACTCACGACAAAGCCGAGCCCGAAGACTATCCCGAACCAATTAACGCCCATTGGATTTGTGCTGAAGTGCCCCAGTCCGCTCCACAAATGCACGTACTGCGCGTTGCCCAGGTTGTGGACGATCTGATGTTTCAGGTTGGTCCAGCCGCCCACTTCCACAAGTCCCAAGATGGGCACCAGCAGCGCCCCAATCCAGATCAAAAGAAATTGCAGCACCTCATTGAAAATTGCGGAACGCAGCCCACCCAGAATGACATAGAGAGCCACCGTCGCCGACGACACCCATATGCTGAAGTTAAGGTCCCACCCGAGCACCACCTTCATCACCAGCGCCATCGCATACATATTGATGCCGCTCATCAGCACCGTCATAAACGCAAAACTGATTCCGGAAAGCGCGCGCGTAGCCGGGCCGTAGCGCAGGTTCAAATATCCCGGAACCGAATTGACCTTGGATATGTAATAGAACGGCATCATGATGATGCCGAGAAAAAGCATCGCGGGAATCGCGCCGATCCAGTACCAGTGCGCGGCCAGAATGCCGTACTGATATGCCGAGCCCGCCCATCCCATCAGCTCCAGCGAGCCCAGATTGGCGGAAACAAAGCTGAGACCCGCAATCCACGCCGTCATCTCGCGCCCGGCCATAAAAAACTCTTCGCCGGTTTTGGCCGAGCCCTTCAGATAAAAGCCGATGTAAATAACGATCGCGAAATAAATCGCGATCACCGCTATGTCCACCGCATTCAGGTGGACCAGTTGCGTCTTGGTGGGGAGTGCGGTGAAGGCGGCGAGCAGGGTTGCTGGTTGCATCAATGTCGGTCCTCGGTGCTGCCGCTACAATCGACTGGTTTTCGGAAGTAGCATCTAGCCATTATTGCTAAAGCGATTTACCAACCAAAGTGTATCGCGTCCGGCCCCGCCTTAAAGATTCGTTTCTATCTTTGCCGCGCCAACACCAGCGTGATATCGTCCGGCTGCTCCTGGCCGCCGATCCAGGTTCTCAGCGATTGCATCACCTGCTCCGATATCGCCTCCAGCGGCAGGTGGCGATGTCGCCTCACAACCTCCAACAGGCGCCCTTCTCCGAATTCTCCAAACTCATTCTCCGGCTCTGTCACCCCATCGCTGTATGCAATAAGAATGTCACCCGGGTCGAGCTGCTCAACGCCTTGCTCGTAGCTCACGTTGTCGATCAGCCCTACCACCGTCCCTCCGCAATCCAGGCGTGCTACGGAATCGTTAATTCGCAGCAGAAGCGGCGGAAGCTGCCCGCCCGTCGAGTAGATCAGGCGTCGGTTGATTCCGTCATAGTGAGCGAGGAACAAAGTGGCGTACTTTTCCGGCTGAGTGCTTCGGTAAAGATGACGGTTGAGGAGCGCCAGAATCTTCGCCGGCTGCTCAAACATTTCGCCGGTCTGCACCTCTTCCTCTCCTGCGAATTGCGTCGCGGCTAAGGCCTCCGCAATATTTCCCTCCAGAACAAGCTCTTCTCCCACAAAACGGTAGGCGCGCACCGCCGAGTGCAGTGTAGCCATCAGCAGCGCGGCGGAAATTCCCTTGCCGCTGATGTCGCCCAGCGCAATACCCAGGCCCGCGTCCCCAAACAAAAGAAAATCGTAGTAGTCGCCGCTCACCGAGCGCGCCGGATAGCATGCCCCGTGCAACTCAAGCATCGGCAGATGAATGTTGCTCCGCGGAAACAGATTTGCCTGCACCTCCTGCGCAATCGACAGCTCGTTTTGCAGGCGCTCTTTTTCGCGCTGCTCCACCAGCAGCCGGGCAAGGGAAGCGGTCATATTGTTGAAGGAGCGGCTTAGCGCGGCAAGTTGATCGTTGCGGGTTACGCGAATGCGATGACTGAAGTTGCCATGGTCGATCGCCTGCGTGGCGTGATAAAGGTCCCGGACCGACTGCGTAATTGTCCGATTCAGCCTTACCGCCAGGAAAAAGGCAAACAACTCCAGTACCCCGAAGAAAATCGCGACGCCGATGAGCACGTCTCGCACCATGGAAGCGGTTTCGAGCGAAGCAGTGAACAGGCGCGCATACAGCAGCGAAGGTCGCGAGCTCACGCGAGTGAAGGTAGAAACGTGTCTGCCGCTGCTCCAGTCCACCGTGTCGAGCGGAGCGAAAAAAGTCACGGGAATATCGTAAAAGTGGTCAGCGGGCGGCAATTGCCCGCCGCGAATGGTTCCCGAGGGAAGATCCTGAGTTACATCCTTGCCGTTAACCTCCACGCTCGCCGCGCCCTTCTTCTTTGGCGGGCCAAAGTTCACTGTGGTCCGGCTGCGATGCGGCGTGTTCCCATCATCGTCTACGTCCAGGTTGGGAATAAGCGTCACCGCACCCAGCCCGCGCGCGACCTGGTCCACGTTGTCCTTCTCGAAGGGAAGGCTTGTAACTGTAGTCACAGTTGTCCCGCCCACTCTCTGGCTATCCACCGCCCGCAAATACAACTCTCCGTGGTCGATCACCAGGCCGCTGAAGCTGCCGTCAAGCCATGACGGCGGCTGCTGGATCGTCCCATCGTCCAGGCTTGCCGGCGTCAACCGCAGAACGCGGCCGTTATCGAATGCGGCAAAGCTGATTCCGGCGTGCTGGTGATCGGTAGAGTTGTCAGCCAGGTCTGGAAGCGTGAGCGGCGGCATCTTGGAATTGGTCGCCAAAAGGTGTGCTGCGTGAACCGCAAACGCGCGATTCTCCGCAGAGATGTGGCCGCGCTCCGCCTGAATCACGCCGTTGGCGGCGAAGATGGCGAACTGGCCTGAAAAAACATAGAGCAGAATGCAGGCCAGCGTCACAAACAGCACCACCGGCGCCAACCCCATCAGCAGATAGGTCACAACCAGCCGGTTGCGGAGCTTCCACAGAACCGAACCCGACAGCCATCGCCACAACAACGGTATGCAGAAAATTATGAGAAGAAATAAAGTGAAATCGCCGACCGTACGGAAAAACAGCCCAGCGTCTCCCGGAAACAAAAGGCCTAACAGTGATACCAGATAGGCGACAAACAGCCAGAATGCGATCCGGTGAATCTTCCCCACTGGAGGGTCGCGATGTACTCGCCGGAAAACGCCAATTTCAAAATTTCGCAGGTGTCCCATGGTGGGTTGGGTTGAGTTTAGCTGATGCGCCTTATCGCCTGCGCTCGGCTCCCTCGAGCAGCCGTCGGCCCGAACGCCAGCCCGATTCCCTTGCTGCGGACTTCTTGCCGCCGGCGGTCTGCGAAAGTGCGTCGTTGAGCACCCAGTCGATCCGGTCGCAGGCATCTCTCACCTGCGCGTTCAACTCGGAATCCTCGCGCAGTGAAGATGAGAGCGTAATAGCAGTCAGCGCGTTTCGTACATGATGATTGACGTCTTCAACGATCTGCATGCGGACCAAAAGCTCGCGGCGGCGTGCTTGCATCCTTACCAGAATGGCCCCGCTCACCGCCGCCGCAATCACGGCTTCCAGTATGTCTGAGGCGTAAACGCGACGCAGAATATCGTGGATTGCCCAATCGATCGCGATGCTGCCGGCGATAGTGAGCACTCCAATCAGGGCTGCAAGAAGCGCGATAATCCAGTAGGAATTCGTCCATGACAGGGGCGTGTATGCAGCAACAGGGTTCCCTTTGCTGCGCATTTTGGTCCGTGTCCACGCCTGAAAGCTCATGCCGTTCCATTTCACACGGAATGAAGCCCTCCCGTCCATCCTCGGCGAGCCGTTTGTCTCTCGCGCCTGCAGGTATTCACATCTGAGTCTTCAGCCGCTCTTTCAACTCCGCTTCATGCGCAAGCCTCAGCGTGTACCGCGTTGCAGAAAACTGCGTCCCGGCGAGCAATATCAATCCCGTCAGAAACGCCCAAATCATCAGGCCCACGGAAACTGAGAAAGGGCCGTAAGCCGCGTCAAGATTCAACCAGGGAAGTGCCAGCACATAAATAATCTTCGCCCCTTCCCAGAGCAGCCCGGCAATGACCGCGGTAGGAAGCACCGCCCCGACCGGCAGCTTGCGGTTGGGCAGGATCCAATAGATGAGAAAGAAAATCCCGATGCTGAGGATCGCCGCGGAGACGCACAGGACAGCATGCGCAAGCAGCGTGAAAACAATATTTCCCGTCCTTCCGAAAAAGAGCATCGCTAGCAGGTGTTTCTGCGCCGCCGTAAATGCAATAGAGAACAGCGCCAGCAGCCCCACCGTGAAAGCGAGCGCGAGAGAAATGATCTGGTCGCGCAAATAGGAGCGGTTCGCCGCCACATTCCACACCCGGTTCAGGGCGACCTCCAGGGGAAGAAATACTCCGGTCGACGAGATGAACAGCATCACCATGGAGAGGATCTGTACTTTGCTGCGGGCGTGCGCCAGCAGGCCCATGTTTCTCACTACAAATTCCTGGTGCGCCGGCAAAAAATAGCGCAACATCTCCGCCAGAATGCCCTCCATGGCCGGAGAGTGAAACAGCCTGCGCTCGATCGCCCAGGTCATTACGATGAATGGAAACAACGACAGAATGGAATTGGCGGCCACGCTGAAGGCGTAGGTATGCACCTCGCTCTGCGTCAGGTAGCGGGCAAGTGACAGGGTCTGGGATCGCCACCCCGAGCGCAGCCGGGCCGGCCCGGGCGCCAAGCCAGTTTCCCCAACGTCCGCCAGCGTCTCCAAATCGGGAAACTCGGGCGGGCTCATGGTGGTTGTGGAATCGCTCATGCTCCCTTGTGATCCTAAGGCATTTCCTTCCGCTGGCCGGGTAGCTTTCAGCCCCGCCCACTTCCCGTAATCGGTTGAGATGGATTGCCTTCTGCTGACGAATTTACTTGATTAACTTCAGAATTCCTGAAATAAATTGAGGACTATTTCCGTTTTCTCGGAACGGGAATGGGGTGAGGCCAGCTTAGTTAGGAGCAGTTCATGAAGGAAAACGGTGTAGTGAAGTGGTTCAATGGGGCCAAAGGCTATGGATTTATCCAGCGTTCGACCGGTGAAGACGTATTTGTGCATTTCTCGGCAATTCAGGACGCGGGATACAAGACGCTGAACGAAGGCGAAGGCGTAACCTTCGAGTGTCAGCAGGGGCCAAAGGGATTGAACGCGGCCAATGTGGAGCGCGCCGTCTGAGCTCCGGCCGGTAGTAGCATTCAAGGCACCCAGCATTGTCCCGAAGTATACATAAGCCTAAGCCGTTCCGAATTTCAGAACGGCGGCGCGTTCCTGCCCGCTGGGGAATGAAAGTAGCGCACCCAGAAATCGTACTTTGCCTTGTCTGCCAGCGGCATGGGTTGCATCTTTGCCCCCATTTCCATCGTCTCCGGCAACGCTGGATTTACAGCGGACCATTCCGGCAGCCCGGGTCCGTTGGGGTTGCCGCTGCCCGCAAAGTTCTTCAGGTAAGCTGACGTCGTCTGTGACACCTCGCGATCCACCGGCTCCCAGGGGCGGTCCATCACATTCAGGTTCCGAAAGAAATAGGGAAGCTCGCCGCTGTGGAAAGCGCCGAATTCAGGGTGCTGCGGCCACGGAACTGCCTGGTCGAAAAAATATGTATAAACCGGCCCGCGATGGTGCTGGAGCCGCTGCTCAGCCCACAGGAACGCGGAAACGCGCTCCCGGTCGCGAGCACTCTCAATCAGCGATCGGTGCATCTGCTCAAAGCTCCCGCCAGGATAAAGCCGTTCGAACTCATTCCCCATTGCGCGGTACATCCGGTCCACAAATCTGTCGAAATCCTCCGAAGAGCGGATCGTCGGCGAGAAAAGCATCCCATCGTTCGCCTGGTTCCCCGTAATCACCGGCACGTCGTTGCCTCCCGCGCCCTGATTCAGAGCATTCGGCGCCTCGGGCATCACCCAACCATCCACAATGGGGAAAAACAAGAGCGTGTGGTCCTGAGCCCCCGCCAGCAACTTTTGCGCAGGAATCGCCCGCAGCTCCTTGATGCTGCTCGCGTGGTGTGCCTCCGCAAATTTCACGCCGTTCTTCTCCGCGCTCGGCAGGTCCAGCGAAGGAAATCCCGCAACGCCCAACCCACTGTCCGCGACGGCAGCCTGGAACAGTCCTCTTGCTTGCGGAGACACCAGCAAATCCCCTACGCTGAACGCTCCCGCCGATTGCCCCCAGATGGTCACCTTGTGCGGATCGCCGCCGAAGCCTCCAATATTCTCCTTCACCCACTGCAGCGCCGCGATCTGATCGAGCAGCGCGTAATTACCCGAGCTGTGATGCGGCGATTCAGCCGTCAGCTCCGGATGCGCAAGAAATCCAAACGGGCCCAGTCGGTAATTGATCGTCACCACCACCACGCCAGTGCTCGCCAGGTTGGTCCCGTCGTAAATCGCAGTCGAGCCCGACCCCTCAACAAATCCGCCGCCTGGTATGTAAACAATCACCGGCAGATTCGCATTCTCCTTCGCGGGGGGCGTCCACACATTCAGGTAGAGGCAGTTCTCGCTCACCTCGCCCTTCACCAGAAATTCCTTCGTCCACGGCAGAAAATCCCCATGTACCTGCTGCATGCAGCTCGCGCCAAACTTTGACCCATCCCTTACGCCGCTCCATCGCTCAGCAGGAGCAGGCGGACGCCAGCGCAGCTCTCCCACCGGGGGCGCGGCAAAAGGTAAGCCCTTGAATGAGCGAACCTGAGTCGCAGAATCGATGACACCGGACACAGCTCCGCTGACTGTCATCACAACAGGGTGGTCATCCTTTGGCTGTGCAGTATTTGCCGAAAGCGAAGTGCAAACTCCAACAGCAATGGCAAGGGCGGCGAATCTCTTCACGCATCTCCTCCAACGATTTCAGATGTGCGGTTATCTTAAGGCATTCAGTTTTTGAACCGCCCAGCTCGCGGCTTCGCGCACCGTTTTGTCCTCGCTCTCAGCCCACTCCCCCAGGCGCTGCAAAAACTCGTCCCTTCCGCTGTTGCCCATCGCAATTGCAACATTGCGGCGGAAGCCATGAAACTTCGCCCGCTTCACCGGCGAGCCGTAGAACCAGCGCCCAAACTCGGCCTCGTCCATCGCCGCCAGCCAGTCGAGCGCCGGATTCACCAACGCCTCCCGTGGCGCAAGCTCGGCGTCATTTGAGGCGGGGGCCTTCGCATTCCACGGGCACACGTCCTGGCATATGTCGCAGCCGAACACCTGCCGCCCAATCCCTTCCCGCAGCTCCTCGGGAATGCTCCCCCGCTTTTCAATCGTGAGATACGCAATGCAGCGGGTCGCATCCATCTTGTAAGGCGTAAGCGCGTCCGTGGGGCACGCGTCAATACAACGTGTGCAGCTTCCGCAGCGGTCGGCAGCCAGTTGCGGCAACTCCTCCGGCTGCGCCTCGATCGAAGTAAGAATCACTCCGAGAAAAATCCACGAACCAAGTTGCTGGTTCAGAATGCACGTGTTTTTCCCCGTCCACCCGATCCCGGCGTATCGCGCATACACTCGCTCCACCACCGGTCCTGTATCCACATAGCAGCGGGACTCAAACGCGCCAGCATGCTGCTTGAGTGTTCCCTCCAGCACCTGCAGCCGTTTCAGAAGCACTTTGTGATAATCGCTCGGCCGCGTCCCCTCCGCTCCGGTCTGTGCGTAGCGCGCAATCCAGCCAGTCCCTTCAGCGGCGGGATCGATGGACCGCGGCTGCCCTCCGTTGTAATTCGCCGCGCAAACAATTACCGACTTCGCCCACGGGAACACCGCGTGCAGCGACGAGCGCACCAGCTCGCCCTCATCGTTGCGCCGGTTGAGATATTCCATCTCCCCCGCCGCCCCACCGGCAATCCATTGCTCAAAACGCGTCCGCTCCTCGCGCCCCACATCCGAATCAACGCGCGGCACCGCCGCTATCCCTCCCAGGGCAAACCCCGCCTGTTGGGCAAGCGTATTTACAAGAGTGCTGGAGATGGATGCAGCCATAATGCAGGGCCCGCTCAGCAGCAGCGGCGCTCCTCGCATGATAGAAGATCGAGGAATTGTGATCGCAGCAAGCTCTCCAGTTAGAATGAAGTGAATTCCCCTGAAAAGCACGTGGAGCAGGTATGGACTTCGAGCAACTGCGAACATTTATGGAAGTAAGCCGTCTGCGCAGCTTTTCCCGCGCGGCGGAAAAGCTGATGGTGACTCAGCCTGCAATCTCCGCGCAGATCCGCACGCTTGAAACCGAGGTTGGCGCCCGCCTCTTTGATCGCGATGGCGGCAAGGTCACCTTCACTGCTGCCGGAAAGGTTTTCGAGCCCTTTGCCGAACATTGCCTCCAATGCCACAACCACATCATGGTCACAGTCGGCGAGTTGCACCGCACTCCCCGCGGAGAAATTTCCGTCAGCGCGAATGAGGCAACCAGCCTCTACGTTCTGCCCGCCGTCTTCGCCCAGTTCAAGCGCCAATACTCGCGCGTCGGCCTCAGCATCGTGCGCGCCGACCGTCTTCGCACCGTAGAAGCCGTCCTCAACCGCGAGGTCGATTTCGGAGTCGTCTCGCTCCCCGTGAAAGACCCCCGCCTCACCGTCGACTCGCTTCACCGCGACGACGTCGTCCTGGTCGCGCCTGCCAACCATCCTTTGGCCGCCCGCGAATCCGTTAAGTTCGACGAAATTCTTCCCCAGCCGCTGCTGCTGCCCAAACAGGGCCGTCAGAGGGAACTCATTGAAGACGTCTTCCGCAGCAACGATGTGCAGCCGCGCGTGGCCATGGAAGTAGAATCCAGCGAGTTGCTCAAACGGCTTATCATCGCCGGTCTGGGCATCGGATTCCTGCCCCGGAGCAATGTGCTCGAAGACGCGAGAAACGGCGCGCTTAAAATTCTTAAGCTCGAGGGCGTGCGCCTTAACCGCGAGCTGGCCCTGATCTACAGGAAAGACAAAACCCTCACCCGCGCCGCCCAGGTCTTTCTCGAGATTGCCACTGGCCGCCCCCGTCCGCATTCTCAGATTGCACCGACCATTGGCAGAAGCCGCGCCGTCAGGCCCGCAGTTTAAAAAGAACTGCGATTCCCGCTGACAACGCGGGCTCTCTTATCAATTATCGTTTCCGACCGTTAGGCTATCTCCAGTCTGGTGCTCGGAGATCTGGAAACGAAGAAAATCGTGAATCGCGGCAAGCGCAACCGCGTCCGTTGCCTCGATGCGGACACGTCCGCCCGAGGGCATGTCTTCGTACTTGTACCTGATCTTCGCCTTAAGCAGGTTCATCGTTGTCACGCCAGGTGGAACGCCATCGTGTACGAACATCGGCGTGGAGAAATCCCCGTTCCCAAACATGACAGCAATATGCGAAAGGTGAGAACGGATCGCTGCCGTGTCGGTCTTATCACTGGGGTTATTTGTTGTTACTTCGATTGCTCCGCCTTCAGTGGACATGTGGAAATGATGGGTGGTCGTTTTATGTGAAAAGCCCATGGCTTCGTCACCATGGTGTTCAACCACTCCGTGGTGGGAATCTGCCGCGTGCTCCTTATGCATGGCACAGTTCTGCCGGGCATCCTCGTTCCTTGTGTCTTGCGCGTTCAGTGACAACGCCAGGTACAGCACTCCAATGGTCGATAGAGTAACGCTCAGAGGTTTCACCGCCGTTTTCTCCTTTTGAAGTCATTTGTTGAGCCCGCCACTGCTGATATTTCGGCGAGCGAGTGCAGAAGCATCGCTTTACTGCCTGGTTTGGTTTGCATTAGTTTCTTGCGCCATTGCCGAATGAACTGCCGCATATGGAGTCGGGTCCGCTGGAGTTCTTCTATTTGGCTTTCAAGTGAATGCAGTTTTTCCTCCGTCAGACTCAGTACGCGATGGCAAGGTACACCGCCACTGTCGCGCACCGAGAGAATTTCGGATAACTCCGACAGGGTGAAACCAAGCTGCATTGCTCGACGCACCATTTGCACTCGGTCAATCATGGCGCGATCGTATATTCGGTAGCCGGCGGAAGTCCGAGGCAATATCGGCAGAATTCCCATCCGCTCATAGTGGCGGATCGTGTCCGGGCTTACTCCGGTCAAACGAGCAAGGTCTCCGGAGCGGAGTGGCTTTTCGGCATTCATTCAGAAGCCAGTATCAACCCTGGAATCGGTTCTAAAGTCAAGCCTCTTTGCATAGCTCTCGCTCCGCAGCAAGACCTTCCTTAACTCGTACCGGCTTTTCTATTCCTTTTGCGCTGCGCAAATCGGACGTTTGGGACACCCGTCTCCTGTCCGCAATCGGACAGCCCTCCTCGAATCCGGACACTGATCCGATCTCCCCTCATCCATTTTTCAATGAGTTAGCCCGGTACCCAAATTGCTCTCTGAGCACCGGGAGACCTCACCCAAATGCTGCTACAAGACATCCGCTACGCTCTGCGCCAGCTTCGCAACGCTCCAGGTTTCACCCTCATCGCGGTGCTTACCCTCGCTCTCGGCATCGGAGCCAACACCGCCATCTACAGCATCATTCATGGCGCGCTGCGGCTGCCCTATCCGCACTCCGAGCGGATCGTCGCCATCCAGAACGTCTTCCCCCAGGGAAAGTATTTTGCCGCCTCCTATCCGGATTTTGAGCAGTGGCGCGCCCAGAGCAAGACCCTCTCGGAAGTGGTCGCGGTTACCGCAGGGCCAATGACCTGGACCGGCTCCCACACTCCGGAAACCGTGAACGTGACCCTCATTTCCGACGGATATTTCCGTCTGACCGGAGTCAAGCCCGTCGCCGGGAGGATATTCCTGCCTTCAGAGCACCAGAAGGGCGGCGCGCCCGTCTGTGTTGTGACCGAAAAATTTTGGCGCGAAAAGTTCGGCGGCGACCCGTCCATTATCGGCAAGCCGATCAACCTCAACGGCAAAGCCTTCACGGTCGTCGGCGTAGCTCCCACGCCGATCAACACCCCTCCCCCGTCCGAAGTCTGGATTCCTCTGGAGCCGCGGGCTCCGGTTACGGAGCGCGGTACGAATTACCTCTTCGTCTCCGCAGTGCTGCGTCCCGGAGCTACGCAGGCCCAGGCGCTCGCCGAGCTGCGGGGCATTCAGGCGCAGATCGACAAGCAATTTCCCGACAACAAGCATGGCATCGAACTCCAGCCTCTCTCTCAGGCCCTGTTTGGAGACCTTCGTGCGCTCATGTTGATGCTCCAGGCCGCGGTCGGCTTTATCCTTCTCATCGCCTGCGTCAATCTCGCCAACATGCTGCTCGCTCGCGCCGCCAACCGTGCCCGTGAGTTTGCCGTCCGCCGCGCGCTGGGGGCCTCGCCCGCTCGGATGATGCAGCAGACCCTCACCGAAAGCCTCCTGCTGTCGCTCACCGGGGCCGCCGCCGGCCTCCTGTTCGCTGAAGGCCTGATCCACCTTCCCATTGCAGCGTGGCCGAAAAGTTTTGTCCCTCCCTCCGACGTTCATCTCGATGGAATGGTCCTCGCCTTTACCGCAATCCTCGCCATCGGCACCGGCGTTGTCTTCGGACTCGTCCCCGCCCTCCGTATTCTCCGCCAGGATGAAAAAGATGCGCTCCAGCAGGGCCGCACCGTCACCGAATCCCGCGAACAGAACCGCACGCGGGCGGCGCTGGTCGTCGCCGAGATCGCCCTCTCCATGCTCTTGGTCGCCGGCGCTCTCAACATGGCCTTCTATTTTCTCCGTCTGCTTCGCGTCAACCCCGGCATCAATGCGGCAAATGCGCTTTCGATGACGCTGTCTCTGTCTCCCACGCAGTATCCGAAATCCGACGATCAACGTCGCTTCTTCGATCTCCTGCTCGATAAATTGTCCGCGCTCCCCGGAGTTAATCAGGCCGGAGCCGCCGACAGCGCTCCCTTTACCGAGCGGGGAAACAACGGTGACTTCACGTACGATGACCAGCCCAAGGGCACCGCGGCTCACAATCCCTTTGCCGATTTCCACTACGTTACGCCGGGATACTTCGCTGCCGTCCAGACTCCGCTCCTCCAGGGCCGCAACTTCACGCGCGACGATGGACCCAAATCCCAAAAAGTGATCATTATCAATCGCAGCTTGGCGCAAAAACTCTGGCCCGGCCAGAACGCCATTGGAAAACATATTCACTGCTGCGTCGCGGATGCTAATTACACGGTCGTGGGCGTGGCGTCGGACGCCCACTTCGGCGGTCCCGCCGCCCCCGTAGGTCTCTCCATATACCTGAGCGCCGATCAGGTCTCGCCGTCGTCCATGACCCTGATTCTTCGCACTCACGGCGACCCGATGTCGGTGGCTGAGTCCGCCCGCCGCGCCGTCGCTTCTATCGATCCCGGACAGGCCGTCTCGGACATCGTCCCACTCGAAGCGCTGGAACAGGAATCCATAGCCGGCCAGCGAACCTCCACGCTCGTCACCGCCGTCCTCGGCTGCCTTGCGCTGCTGTTGGCCAGCATCGGAGTCTACGGCGTGATGGCCTACTCAGTCAGCCGCCGCGAACGCGAGTTCGGCATCCGCATGGCGCTCGGCGCCGACCGTCCGAGCATTGTCAAAATGCTTTTCGCGGGAATGCTCCGCTTGGCGATTGCGGGAATGGTCATCGGCGCAGTCCTCGCGGTAGCCATGCGTGCCTGGATTGACTCGCTGCTCGGCTCCAACGAGTCCACCCCATACGCGCTCCTCGCGTCGGCGCTGCTGCTGTGCGCCGTCGCCGCCCTCGCCACCCTCCTTCCGGCACGCCACGCCATGTACGTCGAACCCATGCAAGCCCTGAGGACCGAATAACGTTTCTTGAATCTTGGGAGGTCTCATGCAAAACCTGCTTCAGGACATCCGCTACGCAATACGCCAGCTTCGCCACGCCCCGGGTTTTGCGTTGGTTGCCATCCTCACGCTGTCCCTGGGCGTTGGTGTCTCCGCCGCCGTCTTCAGCATTATCGATGCAGCGATCCTGCGCCCCTTGCCTTACCAGCACGCGGACCGGATTTATCAGCCGGTCACGCTCGCCAAACAGGGCTTCACTCAGCCCTTGTCCTGGCCCAGCTTTAAGGACATGCGCGCCCAGAACCACACCTTCGCGGCCTTCTCCGGATATTCCAATTTCGGCAGCGTCAATCTCCAATCTCCTTCCGGCCCCGTCGCGCTCAAATGGGTTCAGGGCTCCGACAATTTCTTCGACGTCTTCGGCGTCAAGCCCATCCTGGGCCGCACCTATCGCCCCGGCGAAGATGAGCCCGGCAAGAACGACGTCGCCGTTCTCAGCTATGAAGTCTGGCGAACCGACTTCGGCGGTCAGAGCAGCGTCATCGGACAACTCATCCGCCTCGATGGCAAGCCGTACACCTGCATCGGCGTCATGCCCGCGGGCTTCAGCTTTCCCATCGGAACGCGAAACGCGATCTACATCCCCCTGAATCCGAATCCGCAGCTGATAGCCCAGCGAGGCAGCCACTGGCTCAGGAGCGTGGGCCGCGTGAAGGCGGGCGTTACGCGCCAGCAGGCGCAGGCCGACATGAATCGCGTAATGGCCGACCTTGCCCGCGCCTATCCCGACACAGACTCCGGCCGCAAAATTCAGCTCATCCCTCTTACCGAGAGCCTTCGCGAGGGAGTTTCAAGCCCTCTGTGGATGCTCGCCTTCGCCGTGCTCGCCATTCTTCTCATCGCCTGCGTCAACGTCGCCGGCCTGCTGCTGGCGCGCGGAGTTCGGCGTGAGCGCGAAATCGCCTTGCGCGCCGCCATCGGAGCCGATCGCGTCCGCCTCATCCGCCAGATGCTCACCGAAAGCCTCCTTCTCGCCTTTTGCGGTGCCTGGGGAGGCCTCTTTCTCGCCGCGCTTCTGCTTGAGGCCATGAAGATCTTTCTTGTGCATGCCATGGCCCGCGGCGCCGAGGTCCACATCAATATCACCGTGCTGGTCGTTGCGCTTCTCATCGCCACCGCCACCAGTGTTCTCGCCTCTCTCGCTCCTGCGCTACGCCTCTCCGGCATGGACCCCAATCGCGCCCTCAAGGCCGGGGCCAACAGCGAAGCAACTCGCGCGCAGCACCGCACCCGCTCCGCATTCATCGTCACTCAGATCGCACTCTCGCTGGCGCTGCTGGTGGTGTCCGGACTGCTGTTGCGCACGATCTCCGATTTCAGACACACGGACCTCGGGTTCGACCCCACTCACATCCTCGCCACCGAAATCGATCTCTCATCGGCGCGCTACCAGCATGCCGATCCCTGGTCCGGTTTCTATCAACCCATGCTCGAACGTGTCAGCCACCTGCCCGGTGTTGAAGCTGCAGGCGTCGTCAGCCTCGTTCCCATCCAGAACTGGGGATGGAACAACAATATTCACATCACCGGCCAGTTTCCGTACCCGAACACCGAAATTCCTCTCGCCGAAATCCGCTTTATGAGCCAGGGCTACTTCAACGTCATGGGCATACATCTCATCCGCGGACGCATGCTGTCGCCCACAATCGACCTGCCTTCGAACAAGGCTGGAACCATACTCGTGAACCAGGCCTTCGTGAAAAAATTCATTCCGCAGAGCCTCGACCCTATCGGCCAGCACCTTGATGACAGCGAAAAAGCCGACGAAAAGACCGGAATCGTCGGAGTGGTCACCGACATCCGCCAGGACCTTTCCGAAAAGCCGCTGCCGGAAATGGATTACCTCATCACCCAGCTACCGCCCAAGGACCGCGTCTCGTATCTCATGTCCGGCAATCTCATCGTGCGCACCGCCGGCGATCCCAAATCCGTGATCTCCTCCATCCGCGCCGTCTTCCATCAGGTCGACCCCACGCTTCCGTTCCGCACGCCGGAAACCATGAACGAGATCATCTCCGACCAGCTCGTCATGCAGCGCATGGAAAGCTGGCTCTTCGGCATCTTCGCCGGCTTGGCTGTGCTGCTGGCCGTCGTCGGACTCTATGGCCTCATCAGCCACGAAGTCGAGCTGGGCACACGTGACACCGGAGTGCGCATGGCGCTCGGCGCGTCGCGCAGCGGCGTGCTGCTTGCCATTATGCGCCGCGTGCTCGTCCTCACCTTGGCAGGAGTCGCCATCGGCCTCGGGCTTACGTTTGTCGCCAAAAAATGGATCGCCTCGGTAGTCGTAGTCCATTCCAACCAGGGCTGGCTGCTGGCCGCGCTCGCCCTGGCCCTGGTCTGCGTCGGCCTGCTCGCCGCCCTCCTTCCGGCTCGCCGCGCCGCCTCCATCGAACCCATGCAGGCCCTGAGAACTGAATGACCATTTTTTCGTAAACGACCGACTATTTCTCCTGAGCGCAGCGCGTAACCCGTGGCGCTGAGCGATCTGCGGTTGTTGTTCTTGATGTCATCCTGAGCGAAGTTTGGCGTGCCACGCCAAACGCAGCCGAAGGACCTGCAGTTTCGTTGTTGTTTCCCGATGTCATCCTGAGCGAAACGAAAAATCTTCGGTTGTTGTTCTTGATGTCATCCTGAGCGAAGTTTGGCGCGCACGCCAAACGCAGCCGAAGGACCTGCAGTGTCGTTGTTGTTTTTCGATGACATCCTGAGCATGCTGATGGCGAAGCGAGCGCGCAGTCGAAGGGACCTGCAGTTTCTCATCCAACCACCACTGTGAAAAAGTGGGCAGCGCCCTCCCTTGTAATGGAATCCATTACTCTGTAATATTCAGGTATGGCTACTGCTACCGCAAGGAAATCGAAAGTCTATACGATCAGCCTGCCGCCCGAACTCGCACAAAAAGCCGAGGCGCTGGCTCAAAGGGACAGCCGCACTATGAGCGAGCTGTTCCGCGAAGCCTTTCGCACCTATTCCGCGCAGCAGGCGCGGCGGACACTGGATGAGGTGGGCGAGTATGCGGCAGGCCGCAACCCCAGCGGCTACACCGAGGCCGATGTGCCCCGGCTCCTTAAACAAGTCCGTGCCGAGAAGCCGCGCCGCCGCAGGGGACGGTCTAACGGGTGATCGTCGTCATCGACACCAACGTCTGGATTTCCGCCCTTCACGCAGTGAGCGGGACCGACCTGCAGTTTCGTTGTTGTTTTTCGATGTCATCCTGAGCGAAATGAAAGCCTGCCCTGAACGCAGTAAAGGGGATCTTGTTGTTCTTGATGTCATCCTGAGCGAAGTTTGGCGCGCCACGCCAAACGCAGCCGAAGGACCTGCAGTTTCGTTGTTGCTTTCAGTGTCATCCTGAGCGAAGCGAAGGACCTGCATTGCTTCGTTTACTTTGACAAAGCCTTCTTAAGCTCTCTAATAAGATTTTCCGTTTCTTCCAATTTCTTCAACACTTGTTGATCACCTTTCAGCGATGCAAGTGTGGTCCAAGAATAGCGCTGAAGTGTTTCTGAAAGTTGATCAATGTCCCCGACCAAACCATGATTTTTTTTAGGTGAGGAGGGACCTAACTTCTTTAGCGCAGTATCAATCGTGCCTTCAGCGGAGAGAAAACTATCCTTAGCAACCGGGTCTTTTAATATCTGCCGCAGCTTTCGAAGGTCCTTCGAATTTGTTATCTCCTGCTCATTAATTTTCTTTATAATAGAGTCAAGTACTGCCGGAGTAAGAAGCTTTCTGTTCAGGCTTTTTAGCTCACGAGCCCAAGTAATCGAGGCACCTGGTTCCGCTAAGTTCGTTAGCTTTTCCGAAAGGTCATAAATCTCGACCAGTTTATCCAGCTCTCTTACAGTTATTCCTAAAATATTTGCAGCGCTGGCGCGGCCCACCATATTTACCAAGCTGTACGCTACCATTTCTTTCTCTTTGGTATCCCACTCCCGTCTCTGGCGATGGATATAAATCCAGACGCGGAGCCGTTCGTCGTCTGTTAGCGTTCGATCCGTTATCTCAGCTGGAAGGTGCCGATATTCGTCTTTTTTGTGCACCTCTACCAAAATTTTTGAATTCGTCCACCGTCGGTCACCATCAATAATTCGAAACTTGTAGCGATCATCCGGATGCGGCTCCAGAAGCAAAGGTTCGAATATGCCCTCGTTAGCTTCAATTTGTCGTTGAAGCTCCGGATCCTCCTTTGGTCCCATTCGTGGTTGTTTATCATTCGGGAACACATCATCGAGGTCCACTGTATCTCGATAAGTTCGCAAAAGGGTCCTACCGAGTCGGCGCTCATGCCAACGCAACGCGACATCTTCTTCCATCAGACGACCTCCTGTGCGCTACGGGCCACAAAAGTGGATTCCCTCTGCACAGCATATGTAGGCGGCGGGACTTCCTCTTCCCCACCACCCTCGATGACAGCGCCGACTTCCGTTTCGACATCCCTTAGTACGTTCTGCACCCTCTTTGCTAGAGAACCACGCTTTTTCCAAACGTTATCGTGCGTCTTTTTCTCTTGGACGTCCAACTCTAAGATCTCTTCATTGAGCTTTTTCGCCTCAGCGAGCTTCTGAGAATACGAATCTGAAGTAATCAATTTGTAAAGACGCGCCATTTTCGTTGATCGCTCCTTCACGCTCAAACCCCTTACGTGCATCGTCACCATCGCATTTCTCAGTAACTGCACTACGTGAACAACACGCCCCGGAGAGATCACGATTACGTCCGATTCAATACACATCTCCTTCTTTCCCGCCGGAAAGGCTGTGGAGGCTAAGATGGCATGCTCTGCTCCTGCCTCAGTCTGATCCTGGCGAAGTTTGGTTACATAGGAGTGTTGCCAGCCCTGACGGTTCTTAGAATCAATGACAATCCGACCGCAAGAGTTTCCCTTGTACATAATGTCCTGTATTATGTCGGGACCGGGTTGGCCCTTGCGGACGCGCACTATCTTATCTCCTTGGAAGACCTCTCGCAGCGTTTCGTACAAATCGATTTCCGGCCCATCGCCAAGTTCGTTCGCGGTCTTTTTCTGAAGCTGCTTTTCAACAAGCTGCAATTTTGCTTGCCAAGACTCCCGTTGACGGTTGAACTCGGACTGTTGCTTCAGGAGTGCGAGATTCTTATCCGTTTCGAGCGACTGGCGCTGACTGGCAATCTCTTTCTCCGCATTCTGCCTCGCTTCCTTGCGAATTAGCTCTTCCCGTGCCTCCGCTTGCTTTATTTTTGTTGCCGCCTGATCACGCTCCATCGTCAGTTTGTTGAGCCTCTCTGCGACTTCCGCATTGGCTCTCGTTTCCGCAGCACGCTTCTCCCTCTGGATCTTTTCGTCCGCTTCCTTTTGGACTCGACCTTCTCTCTGCTGCGATTCAATCAACTTTTTGGCTAGATTATCGCGCTCTGCAACTGCCTGTTTAACCCTAATGTCTGCTTCTTCCATCAGTCTTGACTGCAGGACGATTTTCTCCTTCGCCAATTCCTGCTTCGCTAGCTCCCTGATTTGACCTTCGCGAGCCTCAGCCTCCTTCGCTTTGCTAGCGGCTTGATCACGCTCAGTGGTGATTGCCTTTACGCGAGCGTCAGCTTCGTTTCTTGCCTTTGTCTCGAGGAGGTGCCGTTGTTTTTCCGATTCTTCCTTGAATTGGCGCTCGAGCGCCTGCCTGAGTGTTACCTCGGCCCGCTTAAGCTCGGCCGCTTGGTCAGCTTCACTCCGACGAAGTTTTCCTTGGATTTCATTGAACTTGACTCCGGAAAGCTCGGTTCCACACAGCGGGCACTGCTCACGATTCAATTCCATTTCCGCCCTCCATCAGCCGGATCGCTCAACAACAGACCTGCTCGGCGATTCGATTGCAAAATTATTTGTCCTTTTTAATCCTTTTTAATCCTTATTGTCAAGTTTGCTCTCATGTGGGCATTGTTCGCCCTGAGACTTCGGCTTCCCCGCGCTTACGCGAACAGTTCTTTAAAAAGGGGGTCAGCCCAAAGTCCTGTCAATACCCCACCCCAAAAATTCCCTGCAACCCACTCATTCCACCCCCCCAAGAAATTACCCAGCCAATGCAGTTGAATTATTGCAATTCGGTAGAATAGATATATAGAGTCAAAAAGAGAAAGGGACCGCCATCGCGGTCCCTTTCTCTTTGCACTGGACGGTTGCTCTTGCTCTAACTATAACTCGAAAAGAAGAATGCCGTAGAAAGGGAATCATTTCCAAATTCCGCCAACGTCACCGACTAGGCGAGCCCGAAAAGAGTTCCAAGCATGTGAAAGCACACGACTTATACGCAACTATATGATTGAAGCGGACTTACATGTTACGCCAGCAGGTAACCTCAAGAAAACAAAGGAAACTGGGAAAATATAACGTGCCAACTACTAAAAACCTTTCCGGCGCCTCCACCCCGCCAGCAGCTGATTCGGTCTCCGGGAACAAACCCTCCATCCTTCGTGCGCATGAGAGCGAAGGACACATAAAACCCAACACCAGCCGGCCACGAAATTGGCCTTTAAATATATGAATTCCGATTACTTAAGCGCAACCGTTTGAGCAAATTGGACTTATCTCTTCTGCCAGACCTTAAATCTAACAAAACAAAGGAGAGCAGGAAGAAAATAGGACGCTACTTGTCGGCCGCCTCGCGCTGCGCGCGCCGCGCCGTGACCCACCTCCACCCGGCATACGCTAGGTAGCTGAGCTGGATACCCCACGTCACCGCATAGGCGGCCACGAGATGTCGATGAAACATTGCGTTCATGCTGTCTCCAATGCCACGGCTGCAGCCTGCCGGTCGGCCAACTGCTGTCGCCGCTCGGCCCCGTAGCGAAGGCTCACTAGAAAGATTCCCCAGGCCAGCCACCCCGCCAGATTCCACCACAGAGCCGGCATCATGCTCGGGTCAAGCCCTGAGTTCGGGCCGCCAAAAAACACCGGAGCAGGATGCTGCGTCCGCCACCACCGCGTCGACATGTAGACGATGGGAATATCCGCGAACCCGAACACGGCGATCACCGCCGCCATTACCCGCATCTCCGGCCCGGAGATGAACCGCCGCACCAGGAGATACGCCACATAGATGAGCCACAACACCAGCGTCGTCGTCAGCCTCGCATCCCACGTCCACCAGATGCCCCACGCCGCGCGCCCCCAGATCGAGCCGGTCGACATCCCGATCAGGCAATACACAACACCCATCTCCGCAGACGCCAGAGCCAGTGCGTCGGTCTTCAACGCGCGCTCCGGGTTCCTGTTCCGGATTGCCAGAAAGACAACCGAGCAGATGAGGTTGATCGAAAAGAAGAGCGCCATCCCGCACCACGTCGGCACATGGTAGTACAGAATGCGGGAGAGATCGCCCTGGTCGCGGTCAGCGGGTACCACGTACATTGCTACGCGAAACCCCTCGGCGAGCACAGCAAGCGTGGCGGCAAACCACAGCCAGCGGAACCACTTCATCATCAATCCTCACGCGCTGGAATCAGCACACTCCAGTTTAACGGAGGCAAGCGGCTTGTTGGAAACTCCTTCCCAACCGCGCGCGCGTGAGAGTAAAAAAGAGGATGATGGCGTGGTTCACTCTGATTGTCGGCGGCTTGATTCTGGTCCTCGGTCTGCTGGGACAGTTCTTTGGCATCAAGCGGCGCGATCGCACCAACACCGAAGACCGCCGTGTGGGCAAGATCGTCCTCACCATCGGCTCGACGGTTGTCGGCCTTTGGCTGGTCTTCTTTTCAGTGGCGCACCTTCTGCGGCTGCATTCCGTAGGCCGCTGGTAGTCAGCTCCGCAGTTCCTCTTTTGAGACCACGGATACGGTTCTCGACTTCTGCTCTGCGAGCAGAATCAGCGACCGCCCCTCCAGCTTGATGCGCTTGCGGGCAATCAACGAGCCGAATGGTTTATCCAAGTGGCCTGTATTCAGCAGGACCTTCCATGGCTTCTTCAGCGGCGAAGGCGGTAGCGTGAATTCCACCACCTCGTAATGCGCGTTGAACAGTAACAGAAACGACTTGTCGACGATCGGGCTTCCCAACTCATCAACCGCGCACAGGGTCTGACCGTTGAGCATCATGCCCAACGTGCGTCGCCATCCGGATTCCCATGCGCCGGCGTCAAGCTCCTTGCCGTCGGTTCCGTACCAGGAGATGTCTCTTGTATTCCGAATCTGTTGGTCCTGGAAGAATTTTCTGCGCCGCAGGTTGGGATGCCTGCGCCGAAGCTTGATCAGCCTGGAGGTGAATTCCAGCAGAGACTCTTTCTCAGTCGTCTGCGTCCAGTCGTACCAGCTGATCGGGTTGTCCTGGCAGTAGGCGTTGTTGTTCCCGTTCTGCGTGCGGCCGATCTCGTCCCCGCCTGAGATCATTGGGACGCCCTGCGAAAGAATCAGCGTCGCGAGCAGATTCCGAACCTGCCGCTCGCGCGCGGAGATGATGGCCGGATCGCCCGTCGGTCCCTCCGCCCCCATATTCCAGGAGTTGTTGTCATCGCTCCCATCCTGGTTGTTCTCGCCGTTCGCCTCGTTGTGCTTCTGGTTATAGCTCACCAGGTCGTGAAGGGTGAACCCATCGTGCGCGGTGATGAAGTTGATGCTGGCATAAGGGCGCCGCCCGTCATGCTGGTACAGATCGCTCGAGCCCGTAAGGCGATAGCCGAAGTCGGAGAGCTGGCCTTCGTCCCCTTTCCAGAAGCGCCGCGCCGTGTCACGATACTTGCCGTTCCACTCGGCCCACAGGACAGGGAAGTTGCCGACCTGGTATCCGCCTTCTCCAACGTCCCATGGCTCGGCAATCAGCTTAACGTCCGCCAGCGTCGGATCCTGATGGATGATGTCGAAGAAGCCGCTCAGCCGGTCTACGTCGTGCAACTCGCGCGCCAGGGTAGCGGCGAGATCGAAGCGGAAGCCGTCCACATGCATCTCGAGCACCCAGTACCGAAGACTGTCCATGATGAGCTTAAGAACCTGGGGATTGCGAACATTGAGAGTGTTCCCGGTTCCGGTGTAATCGACGTAGTAGCGCGGATTATCGGGCGCAAGGCGGTAGTAGGTGGGGTTGTCGATCCCGCGTAAAGACAGAGTCGGGCCTAACTGGTTGCCCTCAGCAGTGTGGTTGTACACCACATCCAGAATCACCTCGATGCCTTCGCGATGCAGAGCCTTCACCATCGCCTTGAATTCGGCGACCTGATTGCCGCGATCTCCAGTCGAGCAGTAGCGTCCGGCGGGCGCGAAATAGGAGAGAGTGTTATAACCCCAATAATTGCTGAGACCTTTTTCGATGAGATATCCGTCGTTGATGTAGTGGTGCACCGGCATGAGTTCAACCGCCGTCACCCCGAGCCGCTTGAAATGGCGAAGGCTCGCGGGCGAAGCCAGCCCTGCATATGTTCCTCGCAGAGATTCAGGGACGTCCGGATTCTGAATGCTGAAACCGCGAACATGGGTTTCGTAGATGATCGAGTCGGAGAGCGGAGTGCGCAGCGGCCGATCCTGCTCCCAGTCAAAGTAGGGGTTGACTACGACACACTTGGGGACTCCGGCAGCGCTGTCGCGATCGTCGCGGTGCAGATCAGCGTCATCTCCGCCGAAGCGATATCCAAATATTGGCGCGGACCAATCCGTCTTGCCGGAGATCGCCTGCGCATAGGGGTCGGTTAGCAGCTTGGCGGGGTTAAAACGCATGCCGTTCTGCGGGTCCCAGGGGCCGTGAACGCGATATCCATAGAGCTGACCTGCCTGAACGCCGGGCATGTACCCATGCCAGCTGAACGCAGTTCTTTCGCGCAGAAATACCTGATCGGTCTGTTCGCCGTGCTCGTTGAAGAGACACAATTCCACGGCTGTAGCATTTTCAGAATAGATGGCGAAATTTACACCAGTGCCGTCCCACTTGGCGCCCAGCGGATATGGCCTTCCGGGGAGAAGCGTGCTTGCCATAGGGCTTTATTTGTTCCTTGCCTGTCTACGAATCGTTAATTCCCTTTGTCAGAGGCAAATGCAGCGGAAAGTGTTGCTCAGCGCTGACATTGAGATGGTTCGACTCGCCGGGAAATCCGCGGCTGAACGCATCCGAGAGCTGCCTATCGGCCGCTTTGTTTAGACTGTGAGAATGGGTAAGTTGAGGGGTAAAGTCGCGCTGGTCACCGGCGCAGCGAAGCGCATTGGACGCGCCATTGCGCTGGCGCTCGCCGAGGAGGGCGCGGACATCGCGATCACCTATCGAGAGTCTGCGGAGCAGGCGGCCCGGACGGTTTGTGAAATCGAGGCTTTGGGGGTTCGCGGATTCGCCATTCATGCCGACATGAGAGAGCCGGAAAGCGTTCGCGCAGCAGTGGCGCAAGCAGCGGCACATCTCGGATCAATCGACATTCTAGTGAACAATGCCGGACGATTTGAGACTGCGGCTATCGAAAACATCACCGTGGAGCAGTGGGACGCGATGTTTGAAACCAATACTCGCGGGCCGCTGTTGGGAGCGCAGGCGGCACTCCCATACCTCAGATCGACGGGGGGAAGAATTGTCAATATCGGATCTCTTGGCGGGATTCACCCATGGCCCACGCACGCGCACTATTGCACATCCAAGGCTGCGCTCCACATGCTGACTCAGACAATGTCGAAGGCTTTCGCGCCGGAAATTAGCGTGAACTGTGTCGCGCCGGGAATGATTGTGAACGATGAGGTGTCTGCCGAGTATGAACATTTCGCGAGGAAAACCCCGATGCAGCGCAATGGTAACGCCCAGGAGGTGGCGGCAGCGGTTGTCTTTTTTGCTAGCGGCCCCCATTTCATCACAGGCCAAATCCTGGGAGTAGACGGAGGTTTGGGACTGTAATTTCGAATCAGCCTGGCTGCGAATCGAGGTAGTTCAAAATGCGAGCGAGTTGAGTGTCATTGTCATATCCGCCGCGAACAGCGCGCTCACGCGCTCGCAACGCTATCGCTTCCCGCAGATCGGGACGCTTTAGATAAAAACGCGCCTTGTCCGCACACTCCTCGACCGAGGAAAAGAACACGGCTTCGCGATCTTCCTCAAACAGAGCCTGATGTCCCGATGTCCGGACCGCGAGGAGGAAGCCTGCGCATGCTGCAATTTCCACTGCTTTATGCGCAATATCCTCTTCATTTTCTTCGGTCACAAAGCTCAGATTGATCTTCGATCTCCAGATGCCGGACCTGTATTGCTCTCCTGCGAGGAAACCTCCCAATCTGAACTGGCTTTGCTGTTCGCGAGAAAGGGCGCGAAGCCAACGATTTCCATTAATTGACACAGCAAGCCGGTGGCTCTGTGCTAGTTTGAGCAGAAAGGACGGACGGTTCTCATAGGGATTTCCTATAAAAGAAACTTCTCGGTCACGTTTTTCATCGTCAAACCCGGATGGCGGAGGAAAATGCACAAGGGGATCGAAGCTCAGCATCACCTTTATAAACGGCAATCCCCATCCGCGATAACGTGGTATATCTGCTTCGCGCAAAAGGCAATGGAGATCCGCCATGTGGAAAACCCGCAGAAACTGCTTCCAACACCGGTCATTGCGCGGTCCAAACGGAGCGTCCTGCACGTAAAAAACAATCTTTGTCCCCGCTTGCTTGATTGCGTGCATCGTTTCAGAGGTAAAGAAAATGGGTTTGTCGAACCAAACTACATCGGGTCGGAAGTCTTCTCGTGCCTTCAATAATTCACGATTAACCTTCACAACAAGAGGTCCAAACGGATAACGAAGACGCAACCGGCTTAGGGCACGACTTTTCGGCGTGTAGATCTGTACTTCGAACGCTCGAACCTCTTGACCGAGCCTGCGGAGTGCTTCAATCCTATGTCCTGCGGTGCTTCCCAAACTGAGATCCCCTACATATAGAACACGTCGTCTACGCGGAAATGAGGCCATCACGAGCGAAAAATGCTCCTCGCCTGATTTCCGGTAAAGTTCCCGATGGGGAGATAAATGAGAGACCTTGCCATGAGGAAAATGATACTTGTTTCCACATCAAGGCCGCTGAAATCTGGGCCGTTGATGACGGGGCGACAGGCGTAAACTATTGGTAAAGAATGCCTGAGGAGTCGTTGTGAATCACTACGTAGAGCGTGTTGTTGACCTCATAGAACCGGACGCAAACCATATCTACGATCTCACCGTCGAAGAGGCGCGCACTCGCCTGCTGAAAGGCCAGACTGACGCAGTACGCGGCATTCATGGCTCCTTCGCTTTGATCGCGCGCCAGGGTAAAACGGTGAAAATGGCCCGATCGCTGGATCGGCCGATGCGATATTTCCTCGCAAAACGGCAGGAGGGCCCGGTGCTGATTGTGGCATCGCGGATCGATTCAATTTACGAATGGCTCAAGTCTGAAGGACTCCAGCAACAGTTCCATCCGAGTTACACACGCATGATTCCGGCGCACCATATTGTCGAGCTTCAGCTCATAGGTTGTCCGGATCCCGATCCTGTTTATACGCGCTTCTTCACGCCCTTATCAGCGTCACTATCAACGGACATCGATGAAATTGGAAGGACATACATCAATGCGCTCGCGGAGGAAATCTCCCGCTGGCTCAGGAGCATTCCCTCCGGGGAACCGATAGGCGTTTGTTTTTCCGGAGGCATCGACAGCGGAAGTGTATTTTTGACCACCTATCATGTCATGCAGCGGCTAGGAATGTCGTTGAGCCGCCTCAAGGCTTTCGTTCTCGATCTCGGAAGAGGACCGGATGTTCAGCAGGCGCGCGCCTTTCTTGAGGCGTTGGATATAGGTTTATTTCTTGAACCCGTGGAAGCAAATCCGGCGGAGTTAGATACCGGCGCGACGATCCGCATCATTGAAGATTACAAATTCTTGGATGTGGAATCGGCCACGATGGCGATCGCGCTCTGCCGCGGCATACGAAGACGCTATTCAGACTGGAAATATCTGCTGGATGGCGATGGCGGAGATGAAAATCTTAAGGATTACCCGATTGAGGAGAATCCTGAGCTAACTATAAGAAGCGTAATCAATAACCAAATGCTGTATCAGGAAGGGTGGGGAGTGGGAAAGATCAAGCACTCCTTGACATACAGCGGCGGACTTAGCCGCGCTTACACAAGGACGTACGCTCCTGCGCATCACTTCGGATTTAGCGGCTTCAGCCCCTACACGAGGCCGAATGTGATTGCGGTAGCGGAGGCGATTCCGTTTATCGCGCTTACGAATTATGATGCGGGCCGTTTGTACGAGTTGAAGGGCGAGATAGTGTCGCGGGGAATCGCTGCTGTGACCGGTCTGAAAATGCCCGTATTTCCTAAGCGGAGGTTTCAACATGGCGCGATGCCAATTGAATCCCTTCGTGACAGGCTGCCTTTTCGGGAGGCGGAATACCGAAGAAATTTCTTGTCGCTGTATCTTTGAGAACCCCCGTGTCCAATTATCCAGAGAAGCTGGCTGATCGAAGCAGGTGGGTTGAGGATCTCAGGCCCAACCGGAATGTTCTCAGCGCGCGCAATCCCTATGCGTACTTCGTGGAAGAGGAATGCTCGGCCAGCGGTGATATTCAGGCGATAGCAACTATTTTTCTTACGAATCGCGAATGCCCGTTTCGATGTGTGATGTGCGATCTGTGGCGCAATACCATGCTGCACTCGGTGCCGAGCGGGGCGATTCGGGAACAGATTGATTTCGCGCTGGATCGTTTGCCGCAAAGTCAGGTGGTAAAGCTTTACAACAGCGGCAGCTTTTTCGATCCACACGCGATCCCGCCGGAAGATTACGAATCAATCAGCGAGCGTCTACAGGGATTCGAGCGTGTAATCGTGGAGTGCCATCCGGCATTCGTTGGTGATCATTGTGCCGAATTTCGCGATTTGCTGGCGGGCCGACTGGAAATCGCAATGGGATTGGAAACAGCGCATCCCGGGGTGCTGCAAAAGCTGAACAAGCAAATGACGCTGCCCAAATTTGCACATGCGGCTGACTTTTTGCGGAGCAACGATATCGATCTGAGAGTCTTTATTCTGGTGCAGCCTCCTTTCTTGCCATCGAAGCAAGCCTTGGAATGGGCAAAGCGTTCACTGGATCTCGCTTTTGATTGCGGAGCTGTTGCGGCGACGCTGATTCCAACACGCGGTGGTAACGGTGCTATGGAGGAGCTTGCTGCTGCCGGGGAGTTTGCTCCTCCAGGCATAGCCCTGCTGGAGGCGGCTGCGAAATATGGAGTAGAGCTCAGGCGCGGGCGCGTTTTCACTGACCTGTGGAACTTCAAGCGGAATTCCAGCTGCGCGGAGTGTTTCAATCGACGAGTGGAGCGGCTACGTGTGCTAAATCTCACTCAGCGACTCGTCAAGCCGGTTGTGTGTTCTCAATGCGGTGATCAAAGTGAGTGACCCTTACGACCTCGCGGTGATTGGGTCGGGGTTTGCGGGCTCGCTTATGGCGATGATTGCGCAACGCCTGGGAAAGCGGGTGGTGCTTGTAGAGCGGGGAAAACACCCGCGAGTAGTTATTGGGGAATCTTCTACGCCGCTGTCCAATCTTCTTCTGGATGAACTCGCCGCGCGATATTGTTTGCCTCTGAGGCCGCTTACAAAATGGGGGAGTTGGCAATCCAATTATCCGGAAATTGCCTGTGGCCTCAAGCGAGGTTTTTCCTTTTTCCATCACCGGCCGGCGCAAACCGCGAACAGGGGAATAAGCCGGGAAAATCAACTTCTGGTTGCGGCCAGCCCGCACGATGCAATCGCCGACACGCATTGGTATAGAGCCGATATCGACCAGTTATTTGTACAGCAAGCGCAGGAGTTGGGAGTCGAGTATCTGGATGAGGTCAACTTGAGCCATTTTTCTGCGGATGGGCAAGGGGCATCTTTGCAGGGAACGCGCCACAATAAAGACGTACGAATCGCTGCCCGATTTGTGATAGACGCAACCGGCCCGCGGGGATTTTTGCACAATGCTCTCGGGCTGCAGGAGGACGGTTTTCCTGCATTTCCCGAAACGCAAGCGCTCTACAGCCACTTCTCAGGGGCGACGCAGTTCGACACACTTTTGGCCAGCGAAGGTGCCGGGCTGCCGCCGTACCCGGTCGACGACGCCGCTGTACATCATATTTTCGAGGGTGGTTGGATATGGGTGTTGCGCTTCAACAATGACGTTACTAGCGCAGGAATCGCAGCCACCCCCAAGTTGGCGAATCAACTTAAGCTCACGGAGGGAGGCCATGCGTGGGAACGCGTGATGGAAGCGTTGCCCAGTTTGCGGGAGCAGTTTAAGCAGACAAAGCCGGTTCAACCATTTCGCCATATACCACGCCTCGCATTTCGGACTGCGGACATAACAGGCGGCAATTGGGCGCTCTTGCCGTCCACAGCGGGGTTCGTTGATCCCCTGCTGTCTACCGGATTTCCACTTACTTTGTTAGGAATAACGCGTATGGCTCGCATCTTTGAGCGGGACGTCGGAACAGGTGGCTCGTTTGATGAGTTAGAACGCTACTCTCGCCAAACCGATTCGGAATTAGTGGCAGTTTCGCGGCTTATTAGTGCTTTGTACGCGAATATGTCAAATTTTCCAGTATTCAAGGCGCTGACGTTGATCTATTTTGCGGCTGCCATTTACTCTGAGACTGTGCGCCGGCTCGGAAAGCCGGAAATGGCAGCCTCATTTCTATTACATGACGATCATGTGTTCGGGCCTGGGTCTTCGCGCTTGCTGCAAAGAGCTCGCGCGGTTCAACCGGGGAAGGAGTCAGAGGAACTTATCGAAGACATACTCCGCTTTATTGAGCCATTCGATGTGGCTGGCCTATGCGATCGAGACCGTTCCAACTGGTATCCCGTGAGAGGGGAAGACCTCCTCAACTCTGCCGCCAAGGTTAATTCCTGCCGTGATGAAGTGATGCGAATGCTGGAGCGCAGTGGATTCTGGCCCGCTACTTCGGTGGCGTTAGAGCGAAGTGTATAGGTTGGCTCGACACGATTCCGCTCCCCTCTTTTACAACAATGTATTGATCGGGGTGAATGTTCTCGATGGTGTCCTTGTGGCCGCTGGGCCAGGAAACGTCGATCTTGATCAACTTGCCGGGATCGGGTTTTCCCAAACCGAAGGTCAAGGGCAACTCACTTTGTGAAAGGTAGCTCGACCCGCTCTTCACCATATCGTTCATGCGCTGGCGCGTGGACGTTGTCAGCACGACCTTCGCACCGACTCCATCGCGGTTTGAACGCGTTCCTATGGTTTTTATCCGAATCATGTCGTTCTGATTGCCGTTATCGTTGCGCAGCAAGCGCGCGGGGCCATTGCTGCTTGTAAGCAACAAGTCCAGATCTCCGTCATTGTCAATATCGGCGTAAGCCGCCCCGCGGCCAACTACTGGTTGGAGCAGCGCCGCGCCCATTTGTCCGGTTACATTTTCAAATTTTCCATGACCGACATTGCCGAACAGCAGCGGACGTTCGGCATAACGAAGCGATGGTTGAATTGTGGCAATGTCGTCCGCGACATGGCCATTCAGGGCAAAAATGTCTGGTAACCCGTCGAGGTTGTAGTCGAAGAAAAAGGTGCTGAAGGTCAGCGACTGGGCCGACGGCAATGCAATTCCCGCGGGCATCGCTTGGTCCGTGAAGAGCCCTTGGCCATCGTTATGGTAGAGCGCAATGCTCTCGTTGGTGAAGTTTCCTATCACCAGGCTCTGTCGTCCCGAGTTGTCGTAGTCGGCAGCATCTGTTCCCATTCCTGCGCGTGCTTTTCCCGCGTCGCTGAACGCGATGCCCGAGGCAAAGCCTGTTTCGGTAAACGTCCCATTGTGGTTGTTGTGGTACAGCTTGTTTGGCTGCGTGTCGTTTGTTATAAGGAGATCGAGCCAGCCGTCATCGTCATAATCCACCAGCGCCACGCCGAGCGATTTGTCGGAATCGTCAAATAATCCCGCGGCTTTCGTCACATCCTTAAAGCGTCCATTCCCCTCATTGTGATAGAGAGTTATACTCTCGCCTTTGTAGAGTTCTGGTGTGCAATACGATTTGTGCTTTCCATCAAGCGAGCATGTCTGGTCTGTGGCGATGGACCAGTCAACGTAATGGTCCACCACTAAATCAAGTTTTCCGTCGTTGTCATAATCAAACCAGGCTGCGCTGGTGGCAAAACCCGGGGATTTGACGCCGGCCCAGGCGGTGACATCCGCAAATGTGCCATTTCTCAGATTGTGGAAGAGACGGCTGCTACCCACGCCTGTAATGTAGATGTCGTCATAGCCATCGTTGTCGTAGTCGCCGATTGCGCATCCCATTCCGTACATTTCAACATCAAGGCCGGCATGGCGAGTCACATCGGTGAAAGTCCCGTCGTGATTGTTGTGGTACAGAGCGGGATAGGAAGTGCCGGTTTTGTGCCCAGGCCAATCCATGGAATTAACCAGGAGGATATCCTGCCATCCATCGTTGTCGTAGTCGATAAAGCAGACCCCGCTGCCCATGGTCTCCGGGAGGTACTTGTTGCCGAATGCCCCACTATTATGTTTGAAATGAATTCCAGCGCTGGTTGTGATGTCCGTGAAATGGATAGGTTTTGAAGGGCGATCATCAGCTCCACTCGACGACGCGGCGGTTGCCGGCGCAGCAGACGGCGCGGCCTTCTGGGCAGTCGGGGTGTTGACGTCTTTCGCTGGAGGCCTCTGCTTGCAGCCAGATGCGAATGCGAGCGCCACCACCAGGCAAAAAGCGAGCCTTGTTTTCGGGAGAATTCTCAATCCATTTCCTTCTAACATTAACGGTGAGCAAGCCCGGGTGTTTGCTGCACGCTCGTAAACACCGCAGCCGGCTTGGTTCGCGAATCGAGCCACATTTCGATGAGCATCGCAATGGGACCCACCCAAAATAGGGCATAAAGCGGCGCGTACACACTCTGGCCAAAGCGGAAGAACATCTCAACCACCGCCACAGAGAACGCCACAACGCACTGGCCGCTCTTTGATCGGACGGTGGACTTTGGATCAGTGATCATGAAGAAGATGAACAGTTGATATTCTGGTCCGGTAATCGGCGAAATCTCTGCCTGCCAGGGTTCGTGAATGATCCACGCGCGCAGAATAGCCAACGCGATGAACGAAATCACATAAGTCGCACAGATATGTAGCCGCCGCAATCTCCATATGATGAGCGACCCTAGTATCCAGATCGCAATTAAAGGCGATAAGTTATTGCCCCATTGAATGCTTAGCGTCGCTACGGCACTCGTGGCGAGAAACAGCATGACGCATATGCCGAAGTTGGAGGGGTTCCAAAGATGCTTTCCCTTCAGTCGCAAAACGTATTTCGACGTAATTGCGATCGCGGCACAGATGGCAAATGGCCAGTATGCTGGGGACCGCAAAAGAATTCCCACACTGATGCCTGTGATGTAGGCGCTCGCGATGTGAGGCCATTTACCGAGGAAGATTCGACCAAGAACTAGCTCGACAGCGATGGCGGTCCCGATGGCCAACAGTGTCTTCTGATAACTTTCGAGGATTCCATAGGACAAGTGCCCCGCGAGCAAAATCAGGGTGATGAAGAGCGGCGGAATGTAGCGATTTTCGAGCGAGAGCCACTTCTTCCATTCGGGCGGCTTGTTCGATTGCTGCAGCGGAAGTGCGACCGTCTGATCGCTCATCGTGGTTCCTCAATGGTGTAAATTTTGTCGGCGGTAAGTTGATCGAGGGTCTGTATCTGCCCCGAGGGCCAATGGATCACTGCTTTATCGAGTTGCGGGTTTCTTCCAAGACCAAAATGCAGGCGGCGCTGGTTTTGCGCTGCAAATCCGCTGCCTCCTGACACCTCCTGTATCTGCTGTTGACCATTCCAGAAGAGGCTAACCTGCGCTCCGATTGCGCTGCGATTGCTCTTTGTGCCTTCCAACTGGAATTCGATCCACTTGTTCTGCGGATTGGCGGTGTTTTTGTAGATCAGCAATGGCCCATTTTCGTTTGCAACTACTACGTCGAGTACTCCGCGGTTCCATAAATCGGCAACGGCAACCGAGCGTCCGTCATGAGTATCGGTAACTCCAACCGCCTGGGCAACGTCGTCGAATTTGCCCGCGCCGTCGTTTAACCAGACGCGCTTTTGCTGATATCCGGAGAGGCTTCGTCCGTCGAAGGCGGGCCAGTTCTTCGCGTCTCCTATGATCGAGCTGTTGCCGCCCGCTACTTTTGCGAAGTCGTACCAGTAGCTCCGATTGCGGTCGAGTGACACATAGCCATTCGTTAGAAATAAATCCAGGTTGCCGTCATTATTGAAATCGCCAAACTGCGCGCCAAAGCTCCAGCCGCCCAGTTCCACGCCAAGATCGCGAGCCATGTTTTCATATTGGAGCGAGTTGCCGGAAGCGCCTTCCTTCGGAACCCACAGGTTATTTCCCTGAATAAGAATTCCGTCTTCCGAAATATTCGAGACGTAGACTGAATACTTTCCCTGATTGAATATGTCGCCGAAGGCTACATTCATGCCACTCTTGGGAGAAAAACCGACCCCGCTCGCCTCGCCTTCCTCATGAAAGCGTTTGCCATCGTTGACGTAGAGCTCTGAGACTCCGTAGTCGTTCGCGACGAATAGATCCGGATGTCCGGTGCCGCTCAGGTCTGCCGCGCCGGAGGCAAGCGCCCAGCGCCGGCTGTTGATCCCGAGCTTTGCACTGACTTCTTCAAATTTGCTGTTGCCCAAATTGTGGAAGAGATATTTCCGTCCGCCATTCCTCGCATACTCAAAGCTATCGGGCATAATCCTTGTGGTCTTCAGGTGCCACAAATCAATGTTCTCGTTGTAGTAGCCGCCTACAAAGAGGTCGAGGAGGCCGTCGCCGTCGTAGTCGAGCCACACTGCGGTGTTCGCGTTGATCCAATCAGGGAGCCCGGCCTGCTCGGAAACGCGAGTGAATCCGTGGCCGTGATCATTATGAAGCAGCTCGGGGCGCCCCCACTTAATGAGATACAGGTCCTCATAGCCATCGTTATCGTAGTCTCCCCACACCGCCCCCATTGAGACGCCGGTGCCGGGCTTGTTCACGTCGGCGATTCCCAACTGCGGTGCGACATCGGTAAAAGTCCCGTCGTGGTTGTTGTGGTAAAGAGCATTCATGCTGCCTTCGCGGCTGTTGGTAACGTAGATATCCGGCCAGCCGTCGCGATCGTAATCCACAATCGAGACGGAGGCTCCCATCGAGGCGACCTCCGGCATAATTGGGGCGAGCTGCGGATCGAGCACCGGCGCGTGATGAATGAAGTTAACTCCCGCCTGCTTGGAAACCTCCGTGAAGTAGAAGCCATAGCGGGAAAGCGCGGAATTAGCGTCGAGATGAGCAGCGGCGATCTTGTTCCGCGCTGAAAAATGATTGATCACCACGGGAGTTGCAATCAATCCGGCGAAGAAGAGTATTAGAAAAAATCGTGCTACATGGCCGCGCTTCATTGATTAGCTGAACTCCTCAAGACATTTGCGAAATCGTCTGATGATACGTAGCGAGTCTGGTATGTCTGCCAGTCCTTCGGGTGCTCTCGATAGACCCATTCGTCTTCAAGTTTGCCGGGGGGTGTGTTGTAGAGCTTGCGTGCATGGTAGGGAAGAGGTTGAACGGTCGCGGAGTACGTGGAGTTGTAGTCTCCGTCCTTGATCCAGCCATCGCCGGCGATGACGTAGTCGCGCACCCAGCCGGACGGCGGCGGCGCAGGAGCGGGAAAGCGCAGTCTCATTTCATCTCCGGCGTTCATAATGACGTAACGATCGTCAATGTTTTGGAGCAATTCGCGGACGTCACCGTAGCGCGTGTAATAGCCGGACAGGTCATGCCAAATCTGCGTGGTGGAGAGGAACTTGTTGTAGTCGGGGATTTCCGGCGACGACGCGTTCGCCTGGTGAACAACCGAGTAGCCGCGGTAATGGAGATTGGCAGCGTCCGCATCAAGGCGTGTGATCCTCAGCGGAGTATTCGGCGTTCCCTGTGCCCACTGAATCTGATCCCAGTAGATTTCCAGGTTCGTACTTAGCCGGACACGATGCGGCGCACCTGGACGGAACACTCCCGTGAGATCGATCAGGCAAATTTTGTTTCGCCCCGCGGGAAAGCCCAGATTGGGCTTGGCTAGACGCCACACGCCTGGCGCGTCCTCAACCTCGAGACTCAAAGGCTTCGGCTGTTCGTGATTACCCTGGCTGATGGCGACGTTGATTGTGGAATCCGATGGATGCAGCCAGCCCTTGGCGATCAGGTAAAGTGGACCGCTCGCCGGCAGGTTGTTTCCAAGATCGATTTCGACGTAATGGTCGCGGGTTACTCCCTGATATTGGCCGCGGCCGAAATTGTCCAGGTAAACTCCGTCAAGCGCCCTCAGCGTTTCCGTAACATCGTGGCCGTTATCGTCCACTGCGCGGACGATGGCGTGCGGAGTAGAAACAGCGGTAATGGCCAACTTCGGCGGCGGAATAACGAAGCGTTCATCCGTGAATATGTCTGTCCCCGCGGGATGATCGACCACCATCAGCGTAAGATAGTCATAATAGTAGGTCTCCCACAGCTCCCCGGTGATTCGCAGGTCATAGTAGCCATTGTGAGGCACTAATTGATCGCCGCGAATCTTATACCATTCCTGAGTGGCTGCGATGCTGGCGGTTCCCAGTGAGTTGATGCGCAGGCCGATAGCGGAGCCCCAGGGGACCGCGTCCTTCACAAAGCTCATTTCCTTGCCATTCCAGGCGAAGAGGAACGGGCAGGAGCCTTTCAGCCGCTGTTCCGTGAGCACTTCCTGGTCAGCCTTGAGCGCAAACTCGGCGCGCACCGATCCGTTTGGCCACACGATGCGGGCAACATCGGAGCTGGTGTGTTCGCCCAGGCCAAAATGCAACTGGGCTCCGGTAATGGGCAGCTTTTGTGTGAGCAGGGCAGACCGGATTTCGATCTCCCCGCCAATGCCGAAGGAGTTAATGCGCTGGTCGCCTGTAGATAAACGCGCGCGCGGGCGGATGATCTGCCAGTGATAGTCCTTGGTCCCGTGGCTGACGTCTACCTGCTGCTGGCCGTCGGAGGTAAGTCCCAACAGGGCGAGGTGTCCGTCCGCATGAACATCCGCAAGGTCAAATACCCGCGGAGGGCCAACGGATCTATCCAGCAGATTGAAGTGATTACTTTGGTCGGCCAGCCAGATTTGGCCGCCGGCGGCCCTGCCATTGGCCGGTGACACTTGCGCGAGAAGCAGGTCAATCGCTCCGTTGTTGTCGATGTCGGCTGCGCGAAGGCGAACTTCCCCGACGAGAGTCGCGGCAGGATTCGGAACGTTTGCGATATCGGCAGCGGACCAACTCTGGCCGCCGTTTGCGCTGGAGAGACGAGCGATCGCGCTGCTGGGCAGTACCGCGACAATGTCCAGAAGGCCATCGTTATTCACATCGGCTGCGGCGATAGCCTTGGCAGAGTTGAACTCAGCTGGAACTGCTTTCTCTACGAAGGTGCCGGAGCGCTGGTTGAAGAACACGTGCAGATGGCCGGTGCCGTCGATCAGCGCGGCATCGGGATTGCCATCGCCATTGAAGTCGGCCCAGACAAACTGGCGTATTCCGGAGACACCGCTGAACGGATGAATGGGTGTGAAGGTGCCGTCGCCGTTATTCCGCAGGACGGTGGGCGGCTCCGAAGACTGTCCCATCACAATGTCAAGATCGCCGTCGGCTTCGATATCAACAGCCCAGGCGCCGGTGTAGCTCGCGTTCAGAACCGCAGCGGGAAGCTTGGTTGGGGCAGTTACGTCCGTGAACTTTGCGGGGCCGTCCTGGCGCATGAACCGAACGCCGCCTGCGCCTGCCAGCACAAGGTCGGTCTTGAAGTCGTAATTGAAGTCGAGGGGCAGAATGCCTTCAGGCGAGGGGTCAGTCGCGGAAGATCCGCCGGGGAAGGGGAAACTCGCCCCGGATGCCAGTTGAACCTGGTGAGCATTGGCAGTCACTATCGTGGGAGCGCCTTCGCCTGTGAGAGAAACTGCCCCTATCCAGCTCCATCGGGCATTTCCCGCGTTTGCCACTGGTTGCGGAGAGAATGTGAGGGCGGTGTCAGCGGGAGCGGGAGTGGATGACGGCGAAGGCAGGCGAAGAAAGTGCGTGAATGGCTGAGCCTCGTCGCCGGGCTGCGGCTTGATGTCAGAAAGACTCGCGCGGAAGGCGGGTACCTGCATGAGCACGTTACGAAGGAAGATGCTGCGGGTTGCGGCAGTTCGCGGGTTAGTGCTGGAGGCCGCCGACTGCAACTCCGCGAACTGCTCTTTCACGTCACCGGGCCACGCTGAGCTTTGCATTCCAATGCGATCGATGGTTGCACGAAGCGTGGCGACGTCGCCCCGCTTTGCGGAAATGCGGCTCAGCTCCAGCAGGGCAGCCAGATTGTCAGGCTGCGCCGTGAGAATCTGTTGGATCAGCCGCTGGAAGTCTTCTTCACTGCCGGCAGCTCCCTGGCGCTCCACTTCGAGCGCGAGCGCATAGCTGGCGCGCAGATTTTTGGGGTCAAGGCTGACGGCCTTTCTAAAGTTGGTGACCGCGTATTGCGAGTCGCCGCGAGCGCTGCCGAGCAGGCCGAGCAGGTAATACATCTGGCCATTCTTCGGAGCCAGTTGGGCGGCGCGGTTGAGCCGTTCGGCCGCTGGGTCGAAGTTGCGCTGACGCAGCGCGAGAATGCCCCAGTTCGCCCATGATGCGGGCTCGCCCGGAGCGAGTTGCGCGGCCTGAGCGAGGCTGCTCTGAGCGCCGACGTCATCACCAACCTGAAGCGCCGACAGGCCCACATAGAAGTCTGAAACCAACTCGGCGTACGTTTTCGAAGCCGGGTCGGGAAGGCCGCTGCGGGAGTGGCATCCGGCGAAGAGTGCGACGGAAACGAAGAGCGATGCGATCGCGGCTGTGACCGGGCGACTCAAGCTGTGTTTCATACTTTGGCTGCTTTGAAGATATCGCAAAAAGAAGGCCGGGCTGACGCGTTACGGCGCGCTCTTACTTTAAGGAGCGGGATTGAGGAGTGTCTTGCGCCGATGGGTGGACGGGAGACTCAACCTTTCGATGGAGGCGCGGTGATGGGGCGCACCTCAGCAGGAAGAACCCGGCGCCGCCCGCGATAAGCGAAGCCGCCAGCACGGCTGCTCTTGCGGCGTCGGTTTGTGCCGGGTCGGCGAAGGACAATCCGCCGATGAACAGGGATACGGTGAAGCCGATGCCGGCGAGTACGGCGACGGCCGCCAGCTGAGCCCAGCTTATGGCTGTTGGGAGGCGCGTGAGTCGAAGCCTTGTAGTCAGCCAGCAGGCGGCGAGTATTCCCGCGGGCTTGCCGAGCACCAAGCCGAAAACGACTCCCCAGCCCACCGCGCTTTGGAGAAGCGGCTTCCAGCCCATGGCGGAAAAGGTGATCCCGGCGTTGGCGAGGGCAAACAGCGGCAGTATCACGAACGAAACCCACCCGTGCAGCTTGCGCGTCAAGCGCTCTGCCGGGGATTCGGTATGACGCAGCAGGTAGTCCATTGCGCCGAGCACCCGGTTCGCGCGGGGGGAGTCACCTGTGGTCTGCGCATCGCGAAATTCGGCCATGGTTTCCTCGCCTATGTCGCTGAAGTCGTTCAGCGGTACGCTGGCGGAGACGGGCGTGATCAGGCCCAGGACCACTCCGGCGATGGTGGCATGCACGCCGGAGCGCAAGACCGCCAGCCACACGGCGAGGCCGAGCGCGGCGTAGACCAACCGCCGTTCATACCCGATCTTGCGGCACACCAGGATAACGGCGACGAGCAGTGCGGCGACAAGCAGATAGCTCCAATGCAGGGTGCTGGTGTAGAAGACGGCGATGACGAGGATTGCGCCAATGTCGTCAGCGATCGCCAGCGTGAGCAGGAACACCTTCAGCTCGGCCGGAACGCCTTTGACCAGCGCCAGCACTCCCAGCGAAAAAGCGACGTCCGTCGCCATCGGTATGCCCCAGCCATGCGCGCTGCTTAGGCCGTGATTGAAGCCGACGTAGATCAGCGCGGGAACTGCCATGCCGCCAAGCGCGGCAAAGACCGGCAGGGATGCGCGGCGCGCGTCGGAGAGCTCGCCGGCGACAATCTCCTGCTTGATCTCCAGTCCCATCAGGAAGAAGAAGACTGCCATCAGGCCTTCGTTGATCCAGCCGAGCAGGGAAAGACGAAGTCCGGCAATGGAAATTTCAGCCTGCCACGCATGCTGATATGAGGCGCTTGCGTGCGAGTTGGCCCAGACGAGAGCAGCGATGGCGGCAATCAGCAGGAAGGCGCTGCTTACTCCCTCGGTGTGGATGTATTCCTGAACGGGAAGAGTGATGATGCGCGCGATCATGGATTCGCGCATGCGCAACTTCAGCGCTCCCATCGTCCTTGCCGGAACAGCCATGCATCCTCCGTCAGGCCTGCCGACTACTGTAGTCAAGCGTATCAAGTGATCTAGTCTGGATTTTGAATTGGTGGGCCGCGCCTTTATCATCAGATTGAATTCATTTACAGGAGAGCGTACGCGATGCGAGTTGGTTTGCTGACGGGCGGCGGAGACTGCCCCGGACTGAATGCCGTGATCCATGCCGTGGTGAAGAAGGGAATCAACCACTATGGAGACGAGTTTGTAGGCTTTCTCGAAGGCTGGCGCGGGGTGCTGGACAACAACACCATTCCGCTGACGCTGGAAAAGGTGGACGGCATTCGTACGCTGGGAGGCACCATTCTGCGCACCTCGCGCACCAACGTTCGCAAGATCGAAGGCGGCATCGAGAAGTGCATCGCGACCCTCAAAGCCAACAAGATCGACGCGCTGATTGCCATCGGCGGCGATGACACGCAATCGGTGACCAATGCGCTGGTCCAGGCCGGAGTGAAGGGCGTGGGCGTTCCCAAGACGATCGATAACGACCTGAACGGGACCGACGTTTGCTTCGGGTTCGATACGGCTGTGAGCATCGCCACTGAGGCGGTCGACCGGCTGCACACGACCGCTGAGGCGCACAACCGCGTGATCGTATGCGAGGTGATGGGCCGCGATGCGGGCTGGATTGCACTGACGGCCGGGGTCGCCGGGAACGCTCACGTGGTGCTGGTGCCGGAGAAGCCGATTGACCTCGACCACGTCTGCGCTCTGCTGAAGTACAACCATGAGCACGGGAAGAAGTACGGCATTGTGGTGGTGGCCGAGGGCGCAAAGCTGCCGACCGGGGAACAGGCGACACAGGGGAGCAAGCTCGACTCCTTTGGCCATGTGCGGCTGAGCGGCATTGCCGCAGCGCTGGCCGAGGAGATCGAAAAAAAGACCGGCTACGAGACCCGGTCGGTGAACCTGGGACATACGCAGCGGGGTGGAACCCCATCGGCCTACGACCGGATGCTAGCGACGCGGTATGGGCTGGCGGCGATCGACATGGTTCACAAGGGCGAGTTCGGACGGCTGGTGGTGCTGCACGGGACGAAGATCGAGAGCATCCCGCTGGCGGAGGCGATCGCGAAAAACCGGACCGTGGATGAGAGTTTTCTTTCGATTCTCGATTCGCTGGAGCCGAGGGTTTAGGGCGAGAGCAGGGCTCAGGAGATGGCCGCCGCCGGGCTTTCCCGGTTGCGGCCTTTCTCTTTTGTGTTGCTGGTTTGATAACCCGGGGCCTAGGCGTTTCTGTCGGGTTCGGGTATTGAGTGGGTTGGAGGCCGGGGCGGTAAACCGCCCAATTTTTGAATTTCCGCTTAATTTAGTAAATGATTGAAAATAATAGTGTTTCAGAATCGGCGAAGGGGCGTATCTGTGTGAGCCGGTGGGACTTGCATGCAAGTGTGTGATTCTGATTGAGATTGACAGAGTTGAGCGAGAAGCATGTGATTCTGCTGGATTTGCTGCTTCAAAATTGATTCCATTTGGGTTATTTCGGTGATGCGGTCGAGGGCGGCGATGAGTATGTAGCGCACATCGGGGAAGCGGTTCATGGTTTTCTGCAGACGGCCGAGTTTTTCGTGCAGGAAACCTAGTAACTCATCAGTAGTCATTTCGGCGGCCTTGGCGGCGAGGCGGTCGAGGGTGGGGCCGACGATATTTTCCCGCTCATAGAGGCCGTGGGTCGCGGCATGGGAGCGGCAGAAGCGCTGGTTGCGTAGGGCGACGGCGCGGCATCGGCGGCCGGAGGGCAAGCGGAGGGTGCAGAGTAGAACGGGTCTGGATCGGTACATGGGGTTCCTTTTCTGAGCGCAAGAGAAAAGGACCGCTTAGGTAGCGGTCCTTCGGTGTTTTTGCTCTCTATATCTATTTTATCAAGCGGGGAATAATTCAACTGCATTGCGCGCGAGATTTCTTCATGAGTGGAATGAGAGGTTTGCCGGGAAAATGGGCGGGGAGGGGGTTGACAGGTTTTCAGGCAGGCGATTCGTCGTCGGGCTCGTAGATTGGGACCTGCTTTTCGGGAAAGAGGCCGGGGTGGTGGCGCAGTAGGGCGCGCATGACTCGGATGGTGATGCGGATGGCGAAATCGACTTCCTGGTCGAGCTCAGGATCGACGTCGGAGACTCCGGGAACTTTGGTGGCCCATTTGGCGGTGCGGATGCCAACGACCAGGGCGGTGGCGATGAGCATGGAGGGTCCGAGCTTGGGCCAGTTGGGGGAGCGCTGGTGGTCGATGATTGCCATGGGGACAGTATAGCGAATAAAGGGCGAAGATTGGAGAATCCGGCTCCGACAGCTTCGCGGAGCATGGGCGGGTGGGTTCGGCGAGGCAAATGAAGACTCCGATTCGGCTTTTTCGCGTTCGAGGATTCCTATTTTCTATTGAGCGGAATACCGACGGCATCGACGAGACGGCTGCGAAACTCGCTCCAGTCCTCGCCATTGCGGGCTAGCACTTGGGATACGTCAAACCAGGAGTTCGCAGTCGGCGACTCGGACTTAAGTTTCTGGAGGTTTGACCCAGCTTTGGAAATGATCGTCCAATAATCCCGAAATCCCTCTTTCTTGGCCTTCTGGTGCGACTTTTCGGCCTCGCCGACCCGATTATGGACGTTGCTGATGTCCGTGCCGCCCTTGATTTCGATGGCGACTTTATTACGAAGTTGACCATCGAACTCTTCCTGAATCCTGATGTCAGGATCACCCGATAGTGCAACTACTACTTTGCGTCCGGAAGCGTTCTTGATCACAATCATTCGTTCATTTTCGGTTTGCACCCAGTCTTTGATCAGCTCAGAAATGGCAACAAATATATCCATCGTTGCTCGCTTTCCAATCGAGTTATTATTCCCGCCTTGGAGCTGCGAGCCCAAGGTGAGGAGGGGCAGTTGGTGCATATCGCGATGGCTGAGTTGAGGCGAAATCTGCCGGATCATTTCCGCTAAGCTATGGGACATAGCGAAGCAAAAGCTTTCTATGTCGGGGCGTTTGCCAGGTTTTAGTAGGCCACGCGATTCCATACTTTTGAACTGGCTCATTCCGGTACCAGCTCTGTAGAAGCTCTTTTGCGGAACACCAAGAAGGAGTCTGTAATATCCAACCAGAGTCGGTTTTGCTTCCAATATCGCTGGGACCGGAAAAACGTGCTCATCACGTATGCCTGAACCAGCGAGAATTTGCTGTGCATCCACTGGAACGTAAATCGCAAGTTGTTCTTTGACCAGCTTGGGAGGAGTTTTCTTCAATGCTTCTTGAAGGGCGTCTGAGAGCCAGGTTTTCCGCGCGGCAACGAGTAGTTGGTGAAATGCGATCTGCCGTGACGGACTGAAAGGCGCAATCACGAGCTTAGGCACGAATCATTTCTCCGTTAAGCCGCCCCTCCGCTATTTTCAGGTATTCCGCATTCAGTTCGACGCCGACAAAACGGCGGTCCATTTGAAGGGCAACAAGGCCAGTGGTCCCGGAGCCAATAAATGGATCCAGCACCATTTGCCCCGGGGATGATCCGATAGACAAACACGGCTCGACAATCGTTGCGGGAAATGTGGCGAAATGGGCTCCCGGATATGGCTTGGTATTTATGTCCCAGACTGTACGTAGATTTCTTCCGTTCGGTCCGCGCTTCGCATCGGGATTGTAAAAATAATGTTCGCGCTTGCTGAAAAGGAACATGTACTCATGCGAACGGGTCGGGCGGTCTTTGACGCTCTCCGGCTGACAATTCGGCTTATTCCAGATAATGTCGGTCCGCAAGTACCAGCCTTGTTCCTGCAAAGCAAATGCAAGTTTCCACGGGATACCGATCAGGTCCTTGGGCTTCAGGCCATTCGGTGTAGGTGGCCGCACCTGCATGGCGCGAACCGGGTTCTTCTTGTCTGTCGCTCGCCAAGTGCGACCGCCCGAAGTGTACGAGTCCCCGATGTTCAGCCAAAGTGTGCCGTCTTCCCGCAACGTGCGATGCACCTCAGCGAAAACCCTCACAAGATGGTTGATGTATTCGCTGACTGAACTCTCAAGTCCAATTTGTCCCTCAATCTGGTAATCGCGAAGAGACCAATATGGAGGTGAGGTAATGCAAGTCTGAAATATTCCATCCGGGATTTGGGTAAGAACTTTTTGGCTGTCTCCTCGAATCAGCAACGAATTTCGGCGCTCGCTCCTGAAGAAGCTATTGATTAAACCCTGGCGATCAATCGACAGTAGCTGAACATGCGGTATCGTCTCGTCGCTTAGGGAATATGCTCCTTGTGGCGCAGAGGAGAGTTTCAGAGCCTTTCGCGATGTGCGAGGAACTTGGGGGAGTGGCAAAAGTGGAATCTGCGCATTCATGAATAGATATTAAAGCCTATTTTTTCCCCAGCTGTTATTGAAAAAAGGCTCAACCTCAATACCATGCTGGCGGTTGGGTTTCCTTTCGGCTTCGCTCAGGGCAGGTTATGGGGACTCGCGGCTAATCTGGAGGGCCGAGCGCGTCTTTACCATCGAACTGCTCGCCATCTTTCGTCCATCCGACGAGACCATTTCTTGTTTTGACTTTGACCCACCACTCCGAGCGCCCGGTCTTCCGTTCCACTGCGTTGCAATTTCGACTGCATCCTGATCCGTTCAGATATTTCACGCCGCTGCCATCGAAATCTTCGACCCAATATCCTTTGAACCAGGCATTGAAGAAGCCTTCTCCCAGGTTCTGGTAGGCAAACACCACATCGCCGGGTTTGAGGCCGTAGCTTGCGATGGGAGCGGTTACTTCGATCTCGCCCGGTGCGAAGGTTATGTCAACACCGGTGAGAGCTGTGACCCCTTCTCCCTGTCTCACGGTGGAGAGCACTTTGCGGTCAGACTTCCATGTCGAATAGATCGGAACAGCCTCACGCGCTCTCCACTTGCCAAACTGGCAGCCCTCGAATGGACAGGCATTCTCGTCGATTTTAGGCAACGCCGGCTTTGCAGCCTTGTGAGGGGTAAGCGCGGGATTCACCTGCGCGATCAGCAAAAGGATGTAACCGAGCGTTGGGAGCATAGGTGGATCGTATCAACAGTGAGTAGCTGCCGAGCGCGGCGGACGGATGAGCGGTGAGGGAAATTATTCGGCGTTGAGGACGGTTTCGAAGAGGAGGAGGCTGATGGTGGTGAAGATTACGTCGTAGCCGGCGAGGAGTTTGATCCAGAGGGCGGGGTCGGAGTCTCCGCTGAGGATGGCGGAGATGGCGAGGACCATGGCGAGCAGCGCGGGCATGAAGATGGGGAAGAGGATGAGGGGCAGGAGGAGCTCGCGGTTGCGGGAGCGGATGGAGAGGGCGGCGAAGAAGGTTCCGTTGATGAGGATAGCCCAGGTGCCGAGGGGGACGGCGACGAGCAGAAGCCAGGCGTCTCCCAGCGCGCGCAGGTTGTAGAAGATGACGAAGAGCGGGGCGAGGACGATTTCGACGGCGCTGACGAAGAGGAAGGTGGCGAGGACTTTTCCGAGGAAGAGAGAGGAGGCGGGGGCGGGGCTCATGCGGTGGGCGTCGATGACGTTGTGGCGGAGCTCGCGGGCCCAGGCCTGATTGAGCGCGCTGACGGCGGCGAAGAGGATGGCGACGCAGACGATGGGTCCGGAGATCTGGCGGGAGAAGGCGCGGGTGGGGTCGAAGGCGAGCGAGAAGATGACGACGACGAGCAGCGAGAAAAAGAGCATGGAGTTGATGGCGTCGCGCGAGCGCCACTCGATGCGGAGATCTTTGAGCAGGTGCTGGAGGACTTGCCGTCCAGGCACACGCGGCTTCCCACCCCACGGACGAAGACCTGTCCGTGGGGACCCCGGCTTCGCCGCCATTGCCGGCGCTAGATATTGCGGCCCTCCCGTTGGTCGGGAAGTACTGTTTTCAATCGTCATGCGCGTACCGCGGAGAGAGACTGCAGCGCACCGGCCTGAAGGGTGAGGATGACGTCGGCGATGGGTTCGGCGAGTTCGCGCTGGTGGGTGGTGAGGAGGATGGTCTTGCCGGCGGCGCGCTGCTGCGCGAGGAGAGTGAGCATCTGGCGGGCGCTGGCCGCGTCCATGTTGGAGAAGGGTTCGTCGAGGAGGAGCAGATCGGGCTGGGGCAGGAGTACGCGGGCGAGTGCAACCCGCTGGCGCATGCCCTGAGAGTATTGTCCGGTGGGGCGGGCGAGGGCGGGATCGAGGCCGACGGCGCGCAGGGCGGCGGCGGGGGTGAGGCAGTGGCGGTCGCGATAGAGTCCGGCGAAGTAGCGGAGATTTTCGAGGGCGGAGAGCTCGTCGTAGAGCATCGGTGCGTGGCTCATGTAGCCGATGCGGTCGCGGACGTCTGAAGGTTTTTCGGCGAAGACGCGGAGGGAGCCGTGGGTGGGCTTGAGGAGTCCGGCGATGGCGCGGAGGAGGGTGGATTTTCCTGCGCCGTTTTCGCCGAGCAGGAGGTAGCAGCGGCCGGTGTCGAAGTCGAGTGAGATTTTACGCAGGGCGACGAAGGTTCCATAGAGCCTGGAGACGGAGTCAAGTTGAACGATCGGAGGCACTCTGTAGGGAAGTATAGGTGGTTAGCTAAAAGGCGGGTCGCTGAAGTCGGGCAGCTAAGAAGCGGGGAGCGTTGAGGCGCTGAGTTGCTCGCCGTCGACCATCTGGGATCTTTGGGCCTTAGTCGGCGGCTGCGGTTGCGAGTTTCGCGTTGGAGGCGGTTTCTGATCTAGGCAGCCGATGCCTCATGGAACCTCCAATGAACGTCAAGGAACCGCAGTATAAGCAGGGCACGAATTCACATTTTCCCAGGGTAACGGAAGGAGGCCACCGAGCGGACCATAAATGGCATTGGAGAGGAGCGTTCCCGGATGGGTCGAATCGCTCCACGTACTCGTGGTGGACGTATCAGATCAAACCTTGTCGATCAACCGCGTCGCTTCTAAACCGAAAGCGAGCCCGAATCTCGCCGCAACTTAGCTTTGCTCCCGCTTTCTAATGCTTTCTCAAACCGCGATAAAACAGGCCCTCAAAGTAGACCAGGATCTCATTCTTATCTTTGATATAGATGTCTTGGCCCGGGAGAGGAAATGCGTCGAAACAGGTGCCAGACTGTCTGTCGTTTATGACGATCTCGGTTATACTCGCGGCTTCGACGCCGACCTCGCTGAAGCGCGCTCGAGTTTCATCGATAAAATCCGTTGAAGAGATTTGGTTGACTTTGATGGTCTTGACCGGCACCGACTGGCCACACGCTTTCAATGTGCTGGCATTCAGAACGATAGTCGTGCCAAGTAATTTCTTTTGCTGCGCTGGACTGGGCCCTTCAACATTTTGCGTCCGGTACATCGATTTCAATATCCACGTTCCGTAGACCATGGTCGGCTCATTTGCCGTCTCGTTTTGGCCAGAACAAACGGATACCGATAGCAAGGTTATCAGCAAGAGAAATGCGTTGAGTGATGGGCGAAATATGGGCGAGGTACTAATGCGAGGCATCATAGACTCCTTGGCTGAACATCCAGCAGCTCTGCGAATCTCAAGCCCTGTCAGGGCCGATGTCCGCGCCGCCCGAGCATTACGCTGGCGTAGAGTTTTTTCGTTCCACTGATGCCCGGCACTATCGTACACGTACTCCTCGGTTCTGGTGCCGGCCGCTTCCCGGAGTCGCTCCAAGCGAATTAATCGGTGCGATCGCTTCTGGCGAAAAGTTGCAGGAGCTGATTTTGCGTAGACACACAATAGACCTCTACGTCTGACTCCGACGGAATCGCAGGTTCCTCAGCAGCAACGGTTCTGCGGTGACGTGCCTTAAATCCCATCCGCAGCATGGTGGGCTTTTGGGATGCAGGCTGAGACGTAGATACAGAGCTACCCGGATGTGCGGCGAGCACCGGTGGCCAACTCCAGAGCGAACGGGTGGTCGCCATCCACCGGCGACCACGCCATGCCGCAGACGGTCCCGGACTTTATCTCAAGATTCTTGATGCCGTCGAATGAGACGCGCTCCGCAAGCCATTTTCGACCGGCCTTATCGCAAGCAAGCACATCGGTGTAGTTAGCCACTATCAGTAGACCCGCTTCCGTCTCAAGTATTATCGCCAGAACCGGAGATATGGGTAACTCTTCATATCCCACCGGATTATGGGCATCCAACATGTATCCAGTGCCATTGGCGACAACACAGAGGCTATCCGGATTGGGACAGGAATATACGCCTGTTTTGTAACGACCGCTTGGTTCTGACGCAAAGACGCCAATCCACGAGGCTTGATCTTCGGGCATTATTCGCAGCATCACACCGTCCAGGTTATACACGCGGCCTGGTGGAAAATAATGCAATTCCTATGTCGAAGATGGAAATTCGTAAAGATGTTCGACCTCGAAGGAATGCGAAAATTGCAGATGAATCTCCAATTTAGTCGGGTCTAAAGACACGATGCGTGACCTCTCCGTTTTGGGTTCCAAGTTCATAGGTTCTGGGGCACCCGAAATCTGGAAGCCTTCTCATTCGATATGGCCTCGCTCGTTCGAAGCAAACACGCTCGACTAATTTGCGGATGGGGCGGCGGGAGATGCGGTGGAGGCGGTTTGGGTGGCTTTTGCGGGTGTGGTATTGGCGGGGGCGTATTTGGAGGCGCACTTGGCCTGGAGCTGGTTGGCGTGGAAGACGCCGTCGTGTCCGTAGGTGCCGATAGCGAGCGCCTGGGCGCTGTCCTTGAAGGTGTCGGGCGGTGGATCTTCGCCTTCATAGGAGACGCGCAGCTTGTTGGCATTTTCGACGAGGACGAATTCGGCGTTGGTGCCGGAGTGCTGGATGGAGCCGGGCAGGACGTTTCCGGCGACGCGAAGGTGACGCGTGTAGACCTTGGGGCCCATGGCGTTCATTTCCTGAATGGTGACGTAGTAGCTTTTGTTGGCGCGCGCGCCGCTGACGGCAAGGTAAGCGATGGCGGCGAGGATGACGGCGATTGCGATGCCGATGCGCCGGGCCTGATTTCTGTTCTGCATAACGATGGTATAAGTTTAGGCCGGTAGGGCGGTGGGAGGCAACCGGGAAGTTGGGCGCGGAGATCATTGTGGCGCGGATGGGCGGGCTGCGCCAATTTATAATCGAGGTATCCGATGGGATATTGAGGTGATGCATGTCGACGAACGCCACGCTGGAAATTTTGAAGCCGCGCGCTGATTGGATTGTGGGACGGAAGGCGGAGGCGGCGCGCACGGGCGACGGCAATGTGTCGCAGATGCATTTTGCGCGGCAGGGGAAGATTACCGAGGAGATGCTGTTCGTCGCCGTGCGGGAGAAGATCGCGGTAGAGCTGGTGCGGGATGAGATTGCAGCCGGGCGGCTGATTATTCCGGCGAACATCAACCACCCTGAGCTGGAGCCGATGGGGATTGGGATTGCGACGCGCTGCAAGGTGAACGCGAATATCGGCAACTCGGCGGTGACGTCGAATATTGATGAAGAGCTGCGCAAGCTTCACATGGCGATCCAGCACGGAGCGGATACGGTGATGGATCTGTCGACGGGCGGGAGCATTCCTGAGATTCGCGACGCGATTTTGCGCCACTCGCCGGTACCGATTGGGACGGTTCCGATTTACGAGGCGCTGAACCGGGTGAAGAAGCTGGAAGACCTGAACATCGATGTTTATCTGGAAGTGATCGAGGAGCAGGCACAGCAGGGCGTGGATTATTTCACTGTGCATGCGGGCGTGCTGATCCAATATGTGCCGATGGTGGCGCGGAGAATTACGGGAATTGTGAGCCGGGGCGGGGCGATTCTGGCGCAGTGGATGACGCATCATCACAAGCAGAATTTTCTCTACGAGAATTTTGACCGCATTGTGAAGGTGATGGCGAAGTATGACGTGAGCTTTTCACTGGGCGACGGGCTGCGGCCGGGATCGATTGCGGACGCGAGCGACGAGGCACAGTTTGCGGAGCTGAAGACGCTGGGCGAGTTGACGGCGCGCGCGTGGCAGGACGATGTGCAGGTGATGATTGAAGGCCCGGGACACGTGCCGCTGGACAAGATCAAGGAGCAGGTGGAGAGAGAAGTGGAGTACTGCTTCGGGGCGCCGTTTTACACCTTAGGCCCGCTGGTGACGGACATTGCGCCGGGCTACGATCACATCACCTCGGCGATTGGGGCGGCGATGATTGGATGGCACGGGGCTTCGATGCTGTGCTATGTGACGCCGAAGGAACACCTGGGGCTGCCGAACGAGAAGGACGTGAAGGACGGCATGATTGCCTACAAGATTGCCGCTCACGCCGCCGATATTGCCCGGCACAGGCCGGGGGCGCAGGACCGAGATGATGCGATCAGTTATGCCCGGTACACATTCGACTGGGAGAAGCAGTTTGCGCTGTCGCTTGATCCGGAGACGGCGCGCGCGATGCATGACGAGACGCTGCCGGACGATTACTACAAGGAAGCGGCTTTCTGCTCGATGTGCGGGCCGAAGTTCTGCTCGATGAACTGGTCGAGCAAGGTGGACGAGTTCAACAAGCAGGAGCATGGGTTGGAGAAACGAGACCTGAGCGAACTGGTGGTCCTGCAGGCACGGCAACTGGCGCAAAAAAACTGAGCTTCATCGGCCACATGAGAGTCTTTTTGACCGGCGCTACTGGATTTGTCGGTGCGCATGTGGCGCGCCATCTGGCCGGGCAGGGCGCTGAGTTGCGGGTGCTGGTGCGCGCCACGAGCAAACTGGACAATCTTAAGGGCATCGCGGCGGAGACGGTGGTTGGCGATCTGCTGCAGCCGGAAAAGCTGCGATCCTCGATTCGCGACTGCGATGCGCTGATGCATGTGGCCGCGGATTATCGGCTTTGGGTGCGCGATCCACAAACCATGTATGCGGCGAATGTGGAGGGCACGCGCGCGCTGCTGCGGCTGGCGAGAGAAGAGGGCGTGAAGCGGTGCGTGTACACGTCGAGCGTGGCGACCATGGGGTTCGATCAAGACGGCAGCATTGCGGATGAGAATAGTCGGGTGTCGATTGCCGATATGGTGGGGCATTACAAGCGATCGAAGTTTCTGGCGGAAGAGGCGGCGATTGAGGCGGCGCGGGCGGGGCAGCAGGTGATTATTCTGAACCCGACGACTCCGATTGGGGCGCAGGATGTGAAGCCGACGCCGACGGGACGAATTGTGGGGGATTTTCTGAACCGGAAGTTTCCTGCGTATATGGATACGGGGCTGAATCTGGTGGATGTGTCAGAGGTGGCGCGCACGCACTGCGACGCGCTGGAGATGGGAAGGCCGGGGGAGCGGTACATTCTGGGGGGCGAGAATCTGACACTGAAGCAGATTCTGGACAAGATGTCGGCGATTACGGGACTGCCTTCGCCGACGATGAAGGTTCCGAATGGCGTGGCGATGGTATTTGCGTTTTTCGACGAGGTGGTGACGGGGCGCATTCGCGGCCGCGAACCGCGGGCAACGATGGAGGCGGTGCGGATGGGGAGGAAGAAGATGTTCGCCTCTTCAGCGAAGGCGGAGCGCGAGCTGGGATTTCGCGTTGTGCCAGTGGAGGGGGCATTGCGTTCGGCGATTGACTGGTTTCGGGCGCATGGGTACGCCCCCCAGTCATGAACCTGAACATGAACAGGATTGCGGTGATTTCGGCGCTTCCGGGCGAACTGAAGCCATTGGTGCGCGGATGGGAGCGGCGCGGGCGCAATTACTGGGCGGGGCGCGCTGGCGATTACGAAGCGGTGGCGATTGCGGGCGGCATTGGGGCTGCGGCAGCGGGGCGAGCGGCGGAGCGCGTGATCGGGGAGTTCAAGGCGGACGTGCTGGTTTCGTTCGGATGGGCGGGGGCGCTGACGTGTGCGGTGAAGCCACGGATGGCTTGCGCTATTTCTGAGGTGATCGATGCGGGAACCGGCGAGCGGTTTGTGACGGATTACCCCGGCGGATACAAGCTGATTACGCTGGACCGTGTGGCGCGCGCAGATGAGAAGCGTGCGCTGGCGGCCCAGTATCAGGCGGTGTTGGTGGATATGGAGGCGGCGGCAGTGGCGAGAGTGGCGGCGCAACGGAATGTCTCCTTTTATAGCTTCAAGGGAGTGTCCGACGGATACACGGACCTGCTTCCTGACTTCAGCAAATTTGTTGGAAGACGCGGGGAGTTTCGGATGGCGGCGTTTCTCGCGTATGCGGCGGTGCGGCCGAAATATTGGGCTTCGCTGCGCAGGCTGGGAAAGAACAGCAATGTGGCGTCTAGCGCGATGGTGAGCATTTTGCAGGAAGGGCTAAAGCGGAGTTTGTGAAAACGCGGCGCGCTGTGGCCGGGCGCTCGGCAGAGAAGTTGTGGACTAGGTAGGTTGGAGAAGCATGGCGGAAGATACGATTCCATCGACAATGCGCGCAGCGGTTTATCGCGGGCTGAATGATGTCCGCGTGGAGACGGTTCCTGTCCCGGAGATCGGGCCGGGGGAAGTGTTGCTGCGGGTGGCGGCTTGCGGGATCTGCGGGACGGACCTGAAGAAGATTCACACGGGCTCGCATGCGCCGCCGAGAATTTTTGGACATGAGACGGCGGGCGTGGTGGCGGCGGTAGGGAAGGGCGTTGAAGGTTTTGCCGTGGGCGATCGCGCAATGGTGTTTCACCATATCCCCTGCGGGAAGTGCTATTACTGCCGGAAGAAAACTTTTGCGCAGTGCGCGGTATACAAGAAGGTGGGCTGTACGGCAGGGTTTGAGCCTGCGGGCGGGGGCTTTGCCGAATACGTGCGGGTGATGGAATGGATTGTGCGGCGCGGGCTGGTGAAGATTCCCGATCGCGTGCCGTTTGAGCAGGCGGCGTTTGTGGAGCCGGTGAACACCTGTCTGAAGGCGATCAAGAACCTTGCTCTGGAGCCGGATGAGACGGTGCTGGTGATTGGACAGGGACCGATTGGGATTTTGCTTGCGGCGCTGGCAGCGCGCACCGGGGCCAGGGTGCTTACTTCGGATCTTTTTCCTGAGCGGCATAAGATCGCAGCGACGTATGGGTTGAGCCGTCCCATTGATGCGGGACGGCAGGATGTGGTGGGGCTTACCCATGCTGCGAGCGAGGGGCGCGGGGCCGATGCGGTGATTCTGGCGGTGGGTGGGAACGCACTGATCAACACTGCGATGGATGCGGCGAGGCCGGGGGGACGGGTGCTGCTGTTTGCGCAGACGCAGCACGGGGAGACGGGGATTGACCCGGCAGCGATCTGCATGGACGAGAAGTTCCTGATTGGGTCGTACAGCGCGTCAGAGGAGATACAGGACGAAGGCGCGCAGCTTGTATTTGACGGGTACCGCAACGGCTTCGATCTGACGCGACTTATCTCGCATCGTTTCCCGCTGGAGAAGGCGGTGGAGGCGATTCGGGTGGCATCAAATCCCGGGCCGAGGTCGATGAAGATTTTCATTGAACCAGAATTAGTGCCTAAGTCGGCGCAAGTTTGAGAAGATAGGTGCAATGCACCAGAAGATGACAGCTGCCGTCCTCTATGGAAAGGAGGACGTGCGTATCGAGCAGCTCCCAGTGCCAATGGCAGGGCCGGGTGAGATTGTTGTTCGCGTAGGCGCGGCGCTGACCTGCGGAACCGACGTGAAGGTTTACCGGCGCGGTTACCACGCGAAGATGCTGACGCCGCCGATTCCATTTGGGCATGAGATGGCAGGGACGGTGCACGAGGTGGGCGAGGGCGTGACGCGATTCAAAGTGGGCGATCGCGTGGTCGCGCTGAATTCCGCGCCGTGCGATCAGTGCTACTTCTGCAAGCAGGGCCAGCAAAATCTTTGCGACGATCTGCTGTTCAACAATGGAGCTTATGCCGAGCTGATCCGGATTCCGGCACGCATTGTTGAGAAGAATACGCTGCTGATGCCGGAAGATTTGCCGTACGAGCATGCGGCGCTCACGGAGCCGCTGGCATGTGTGATTCGCGGGCTTGAGGAGTGCAATCCGAAGCCTGGAGATTCACTGGTGGTGATTGGCGCGGGGCCGATTGGGCTGATGTTCATGCATGCGGCGCAGATCGCCGGCCTGCAGGTAATAGCCGTAGTGAAGCACGACGAGCAGGTTGCGGCGGCACGTGTGTTTGGGGCTGAGCAGGTTATTCAGACAACGAGGGTGGCTGATCCGGTGGCGGCGGTGCGCGCGCTTACGCCCGGGGGCCGCGGAGTGGATATTGCGGTAGAAGCGGTGGCGGTTCCGGCGACCTGGCAATGGGCGGTGGACATGGTGCGGAAGGGCGGGACGGTGAACTTTTTTGGAGGGCCACCTTCGGGGAGCAAAGTGGAGTTCGATACGAACCGGCTGCACTACAACGAAATTACGCTGAAGGCGAGCTTCCACCACACTCCAGCAGCGGCGCGCAAGGCATTTGAGTTGATTAAGAGCGGCAAATTCGAGTGCCGCGAGTACATTACGGGAAGGGCATCTCTCATAGACATCAACGAAGTTTTTCGCGGGCTGACGAACCGCTCGGCGGACATAAAGACGGCAATCATTCCATGAGGGCGCGATGAGTGCGAGCACAGCGGAATTGATTGAGCAAGGCTGGGCGGCGCTTCCGGCGGAGTACAGAATGCCGGCGATTGCGCCAAGCGTGACCGAGGCGCAAGCGTGGTGCGAGCGGCTGGCGCAGACGCACTACGAGAATTTCCATGTGGCGTCGTTTTTTTTGCCGAAGCGTCTGAAGCGGCATTTCCATGCAATTTATGCGTACTGCCGGGTAAGCGACGACCTGGGCGACGAGACGAATAACCGCGAACAATCGCTGGCACTGCTGGAGTTGTGGGGGCTGGAGCTGGATGCATGTTATCGCGGCGAGGCGCGGCATCCAGTGTTTGTGGCGCTGGCGGAGACGATTCGCGAATGCGATATTCCGAAGCAGCCGTTTGCCGATTTGCTGGTGGCGTTTCGGCGCGACCAGAGCGTGGTGCGGATGCGGAGCATGGAGGAGGTGTTCGATTACTGCCACTACTCGGCGAATCCGGTGGGCCAGCTTGTGCTGTATGCCTGCGGGTATCGCGACGAGGAGAGGTTCAGGCTATCGGATTTCACCTGCACTGCGCTGCAGCTAGCGAACTTCTGGCAGGACGTGCGAGAAGATTACGCGCGAGACCGGATTTATTTTCCCGTGCAGGACATGCGCCGCTTTGGAGTGGATGAGGCGATGATTGCGCAGAGGAGATGCACGTCGGAGTTTCGCAGGCTGATGCGGCACGAAGTTGAATTTGCGCGCGAGACGATGCGCAAGGGGCTTCCGCTGATCGGGATGGTGGACCGCGAGCTGGCGATTGACCTGGATTTATTTTCGCGAGGGGGGCTGGAGATTCTGCGGGCGATTGAAGAACGCGACTACGACGTGCTGAGCGCGAGGCCTGCTATTTCGAAGAGTCGCAAAGCCGCGCTGCTGCTGCGCGCGCTGGCAGGAAAGTTCGCGGGAAGCGGGCCTGCAAGGCAGAGATCGGCCGCGTGACCGTTGCCGAGGCTTACGAGTACTGCAGGAAGATTGCTCGTCGCGAAGCGAGAAACTTCTACTACGCTTTTGTTGCGCTGCCGAAGCATAAGCGGGACGCCATTTGCGCGGTGTACGCCTTCATGCGGCATGCGGATGATATTTCCGACGACGAGACGCTGACACCGGAGCAGAGGCGCGCAAAGCTGAAGGCGCGGATGGACGCGTGGGGCCGTGCGCGTGACAGCGATGCCACAGAGGAGCCGGTTTTTATTGCGTTGAGGGATGCGCAGGCGCGATTCGGGATTCCGTCGGAGCTGCTGGACAAACTGGTGGAAGGCACGGCGATGGACCTGCGGCGGGATGCGTCTGCCAATTTGTCCGGCGAGCTTGATACCTACGCGACATTTGAGGACCTGTACCGCTATTGCTACCTGGTGGCGTCGGTGGTGGGGCTGGTATGCATTCGAATATTTGGATACAGGGATGCGCGCGCTGAGAAGCTGGCCGAGGAGACGGGAATTGCGTTTCAGCTGACGAATATTCTGCGAGATGTGCGCGAGGATGCGGAGCGGGGGCGGGTGTATCTGCCGCTGGATGATCTGGGGCGATACGGTGTGTCGTTGGAAGACTTGACTGCTGGCCACGCGAAGGTTACCCCGCGTGAACGCGAGCTGTTGCAGAGCATTGCGCAGCGGGCGGAGCGGTACTATGCGTCGGGCTACGCGCTGCTGCCGTTGATCGATGCAGATTCGCGGCCGGCGCTGTGGGTGCTGATCACGATTTATCATCGGCTGCTGAAAGAGATTGAGCGGAGCGGCTACGAGGTGTTTGCGAAGCGGGCATCGGTGTCGACGTTGACGAAAAGTTTGATCCTCACTCGCGGGCTTGGGCAGGTGCTCAGGCATCGGCTGCGCGGGGCGGAGTGAGCGATGCCGGAATCGGTAACTATAGTCGGGGGAGGCGTGGCAGGGCTGGCGGCTGCGTGCGCTCTCGCTGACAGCGGTTATAGAGTGCAGGTGCTTGAGGCGCGTCCGTATGTGGGCGGGCGGGCGTCGTCATATGAGCATCCCGGCACGGGCGAGGTAATCGATAACTGCCAGCACATTCTTCTGGGCTGCTGCACAAACCTGATCGATTTTTTCCGGCGGCTCGGCGTGCAGGACGAAATTTTCTGGTCGGGGAGCATTACGTTCCTGGAGCCCGGCGGACGGCGCAGCACGCTTCGATCGGTTGGGCTGCCGGCACCGTTCCATACCACGCTGTCATTTCTTACGGCGAAGTGTTTCACGGTGGGCGACCGGCTGACGATTGCGCGGGGAATTTCCAGCTTTCTGCGGGAGAACCCCGGGGATTCGGAAGAGACGTTTGCGCAGTGGCTGGTTCGTCACGGCCAGACGGAGCGCGCGGTGCAAAGGTTCTGGAACCCGGTGCTGGCGAGCGCTCTGAACGAGGAGCCTGAGTACATTTCGGTGCGCTACGCGGCGAAGGTATTCCGGGAGGCTTTTCTTTTTTCCGCGGAGGGCGGGCGGATGGGGATTCCGCGGCTCCCGCTGAGCGAGCTTTACGGGCACGCGGTCAGGTATATCGAGGCACGCGGAGGCGAAGTCCATTTGCGTACTTCGGCTGAAAGCTTTGAGCGGGACGGCGATGGTTGGGCGATTCGTTCGGGGAAGGACACGTTCCGCAGCGGCAAAATTGTGCTGGCACTTTCCTTTGAGTCGATGGCGAAGCTGTTGCCGATTTTGCCGAGCAATGCGGCGAGCGAAGCGCTGGGCCAAGGCCTGTCGGAGTTTCGGCATTCGCCAATCACCAGCGTTCACCTGTGGTTTGACCGCGAGATAACGGACATGACCCATGCGGCGCTGCTCGACACGACGATTCAGTGGCTTTACAACAAGAGCAAGCTTCACCCGCAAGCGCGAGGCGGCCATTATCTGGAACTGGTGATCAGCGCGTCGAAAGAGCTGGTATCGATGCAGCGGCAGGAGATTATCGATCTGGCGGTGCGGGAGCTTGGATCGTTTTTCCCGGTTGTGAAAGAGGCGACGCTGCTGAAAGCGGCGGTGACCAAGGAGGTCCGCGCGACGTATTCGATTCGGCCTCTGATTGACCGCATACGTCCGCAGGCGCAAAGCCCGTGGCCAGGAGTTTATCTGGCGGGGGATTGGGTTGCGACGGGTTGGCCGGCAACGATGGAGAGCGGCGTCCGTAGTGGCCATCTTGCGGCGGAGGCCATTGCGCGGGATGACGGCAGGGAGCGCAAATTCCTCGTTCCGGACTTGCCGCCCACGGGTTTCATGCGGCTATTTGGGTAGGCCGGCTTCGGAAAGCCGCGGATATCGAATCAACCTTCCCGGCAAGTTCACATCTAAGCCATTTGATATGGAGCCAGATCAGGCGTTTCAACCTATTGAGAACTACGGCGTGATCGGAAATATGCGTTCGATTGCGCTTGTTTGCACAAACGGCAGCATCGATTTCCTCTGCTTTCCCAACTTTGATTCTCCGACGGTGTTTGCGGGCTTGCTGGATCCGGTTCGCGGCGGACATTTTCGCATTTCGCCCGAGCTCAAAGATATGCGTACGCGGCAGCTTTACCTGCCGGAGACCAACATTCTGCTTACGCGATTTCTCTCCGACGAAGGCGTGGTTGAGATCACGGATTTTATGCCGGTGGTGGGGGACAAAGATGGGCCGCGGTATGGACACCACATCCTGCGGATGATCCGAGTAATCAAGGGCGAGCCTCGGTTCACGATGCGGTGCGCGCCGCGATTCAACTATGCGCGAACCGGGCATAAGGTGGTGGAGAAAAAGCGATGTATTTCCTTTTTGCCGGAGAACAAAGACTTCCCGAGTATGGCGCTGCATGCCACGTTTCCCATGAAGATTGAGGGGAACGACGCGATTGCGAGCTTTACGCTGAAGGCCGGCGAGACAGCGACGGTGGCGTTTGGGCAGCTTGGCGAGGAAGAGAAGCGGGATGGGGCGGTGCTCGACGCGGAGAATGTCGAGCTGCATTTCAATGAGACGACGAACTTCTGGCGCGAATGGATTGGGCGCTCGCATTACAAGGGGCGCTGGCGCGAGATGGTGAACCGGTCGGCTCTTATGCTGAAGATGCTTTGCAGCGCGGAGTACGGGTCGCTGATTGCGGCGCCGACTTTTGGACTGCCCGAGCATATCGGCGGCGAGCGGAACTGGGACTATCGCTACACGTGGCTGCGGGACTCGTCGTTCAGCTTGTACGCTTTCATCCGGCTGGGATTTACCGAAGAGGCGCGGGCGTTTACGCACTGGATTGGCGCTCGGTTGCACCAGGATGCGCAGCGGGGACCGCTGCAGCTTATGTACCGTCCGGATGGAGGACAGGAGCTGGAAGAGATTGTGCTGGATTCACTATCGGGTTATGAGAATTCGCGCCCGGTGCGGATTGGAAATGCGGCTTACAAGCAGCTGCAGCTCGATATATACGGCGAGTTCATGGATGCGGTGTATCTGGCGAACAAGTATGGCGATTCGATTTCGCATGACGGATGGCAGAATTTGCAGCGAATTCTTGATTGGCTTGCGGACAACTGGAAGCGGCCGGATGAAGGCATCTGGGAGGTGCGCGGGGGAGAGCGCGAGTTTTTGCACTCGAAGCTAATGTGCTGGGTGGCGTTCGATCGCGCGGTCCGGCTGGCGGAGAAGCGCTCGCTGGCTGGGCCTGCGGACAAGTGGCATGCGATTCGCGATGAGATTCACGACGACATTTGGGCCAACTACTGGAATGACGATTTGAAGTCTTTTGTTCAATACAAGGGCGCGGATGCGGTGGACGCTTCTGTGCTGCTGATGCCCTTGATGCGATTTATCAGCCCAATGGACCGGCGCTGGCTTTCAACACTGGCGGCGATTGAAAAATATCTTACGGAAGATACTTTGGTGTACCGCTACGACAACACGATGGCCTCTGTCGATGGGTTGAAGGGACAGGAGGGGAGCTTTACCGCGTGCTCCTTCTGGTATATCGAGTGCCTTGCGCGCGCGCACCAGGTGGAGAAGGCGCGGTTGCTGTTCGACAAGATGATGGGTTACGCGAACCATGTGGGGCTTTATTCGGAAGAGCTGGGATCGAGTGGAGAGCATCTGGGAAATTTCCCGCAGGCATTCACACACCTCGCGCTGATTTCGGCAGCGACCTTTCTTGATCGCGCTCTGGACGGCAACAACAAAGGGCCGTGGCGGTAAGAGCGGCCGTTACTGAGCGAGAGTTGCAGTCTGGAGAAATCCGAAGTCTCCCGAGGGCGACGTCTGCACGTTTTGCATCCGGCGGGTGTGGACGATGACGGTGTCGATATACCAGAGGTCGATGGTGGGCAGGTCGCGCGATAAAATCTGCTGAATCTTTTGATAGTCGGCGCGCTGCGCTTCCGGATTGGCTGTGTTTGCCGCGTCTCTGATGAGAGTGTCCACAGCAGAATTGGCGTAGAAACCACGATTGCCGCCGTGTGGAGGGAAACTGGCGGCGGCATAGGCATAGTTGAAGATGTCGGGCTGTTCGTTTCCACCGACCCACCGCGAGGGCGCCATTTCAAACGCTCCGCGGGTAAGGTCAGCGTAAAAAGTGGCAAACTCATAGCTCCGCAGATCGAGAGCGATTCCGATTTTTGCGAGCTGCTGCTGCAAGACCGCGGCGAGCAGGCGCGTGGTCTCGTCGGTCGAGGTCTTCATTCCGATGTGGAAGCGGACGTTAGCGGGGCCACGCTTGTATCCTGCGCCATCAAGCAGAGAATTCGCAGCGGCGGGATTATAGGGATACCTGGCAGTATCGGCGGTCCATGCCGGTTGTTGCGTGGGGAGCAGGCTGTCGGCGGTTCGGGCCTCATCGCGGAGCAGAGAATGGATGATGAGCGGACGATTGATGGCGAGCGCGATGGCGCGGCGCACACGCACGTCTTTTAGATACGGTGTGCGCAGATTGAAGACGATGTAGGCCACCTCTGAGCCGGGTCCGTCTTCGATGACGAGATCGGGACGGCGCTTGAGCGCGGTTATCATGTCGGCCGAGAGCGCGTTAACGGCTACATCGGCGGAGCCTTTTTCAAGCTCAAGGGCGCGGGTGGTGGCATCGGGGACGACGGCGAATCGGATACGATCGATGTGCGGCTTTGGTCCCCAGTAATTTGGAGAGCGCTCGATCACCACGTCTTTGTCGACTTCCTGGCTGATCAACCGATAGGGCCCGCTGCCGATCGGATGCCGCCAGAAGTCGCGTCCGCTGCCGTAGGGGACGATGCCGATGGCGCCGTTGCACAGATTCCAGAGGACGGCCGGATCGGGCTGACTGAGATGGACGATCACGGTGGCGGGGTCGGGAGCGTTGACGGCAGAGATATTTTTGAAGGCTCCAGCTTTGATGGAGACGACGGTGCCATTGAGCACGGAGTCGAGCGTCCACTTCACATCGCGGGAGGTGAGCGGGCGACCGTCCTGGAAGAAGACTCCGCTGCGCAGGTGAAAGATGTAGGTGCGTGGATCGGGGCTTTCCCAACGAAGGGCGAGATCCGGGTCGAGGCCGAAGTGGCTATTCCTTTTAATGAGCGAGTCGAAGATGAGCGGGTCTATGCGCTCGGCTTGTGCGTCGGTACCGACGCGGGGATCGAGGCTGGTGGGGCTGCTTTCGATGAGCATGGTGACGGGGTTGGCAATCCCCGCGTGATGGCCGCAGCCGGTGATGAGGGCGCTGAGAATGCAAAGCCAGGGGACAAGGACGCAGCGGTTAGACATAGGAAATCTGGCCCAGGATGACGGGCTGCGACGCGCCCGTGGCGGCGGGAATGTTGCCGGGAAGGCGATGCCAGGTTTGCCACGCGAGCAGCGCGAAGGCAACGGCTTCCTTGGCCTGCGATGGGATGCCGGCGTCGTCGATTGGCATAATTTTGCAGCGATGCAGTTCTGGCTGCTGCCGGAGCATGTCCATGAGAGCGAGGTTCCGGGCGCCTCCGCCGGAGACGATGAAATCAACGGGGACCGCGCCGATGCGAGGCTGCACGAAGCGCTCATAGGCGCGCGCGATGGTTGCGGCGGTGAAGGCGGTCGAGGTGGCGATAGCGTCTTCCGGAGCGCCTCCGGCCTGGTTGCAGGCGTGGAGGAAATTCTCGGTGAAGGCCGCGCCAAACTGTTCGCGGCCTGCGGATTTAGGGGGCGATTTCCTGAAGTAGGGCTGGCGCAGCGCGGTGGTTAGGACGTTTTGGAGAATGCGTCCGCGAAGGGCGATGCGGCCGCCGCGGTCGTACTTCTCGCCGAAGAGGCGTGCCATCAAAGCGTCGATGATCATGTTGCCGGGGCCGGTGTCGAATGCGATGAGCTGGTCGGTGGAGGCTCCCGCGGGAATGGCGGTGAGGTTTCCGATTCCGCCGATGTTCTGAAGGACACGCGCTCTGTGCTTGTGCGCGAAGAGCGTGAAGTCGAGCAGCGGGACGAGTGGAGCGCCTTGCCCGGCAACGGCCATGTCGGCCGGCCGGAAGTTGGATACGACGGGAATGCCGATTCTGCGCGCAATGAGAGCGGGTTCGCCGATCTGCCAGGTACAGGCGATCTGTTTTCCCGCGTAGGGGGATGCTTTGGCCTGATGATAGATGGTCTGGCCGTGGCATCCGATGAGGTCGAGCTTTATGGGATGCTTCTTCAGAGCTGCTTCGATGGCGTCAGCATAAGCGATACCGAGCCGCCAGTTGAGGCGGGCGAGCTCGGCAGTGGAAGTCTGCGAGGCGTTCATGGCGGCGAGGACTGCCTGACGCAGTGCGGCTGGATATTTCGCGGCGTAATGAACGAGCAGCGTGAGCCTGGGTGCGGAAGCGTGGGGGACAATTCGCACGAGAGCTACGTCGATGCCGTCGGCGGAGGTTCCGCTCATGACACCTGCGAGGGTGAGCGGGCGAGCGGCCTTCATGCAATTTCTCCAGCGAATTTCTCGATGTCGGAGCGGAGCGCGGCAAATTTTTCCGCGGGTGCAGGGCGGGGCATCTGCGCACTGAGATGCTGCTGCTTGAAAGCGTCTGTGCGGCGAAAGCTTGATTGGACGCGACGGCGGAAGGCAGACGATTTCTCGGCCTCGGCCAACATGGATTCATACGCACGAAGAACCAGCGATGGGTCGCGGCAAATCTCAATCAGGTCGGAGCCGGCGAGGATTGCTTGAATGGCGGCTTCTTCGATGGGGAGCTGGGTCAGGATTCCGCCCATCTCGAGATCGTCAGAGATGACAAGGCCGGGAAAGCCGATTTTTTTCTTGAGTACGGTTGAAATCCAGAAGGAGGAGATCGAGGCGAGGTTGGGGTCTTCTGTTTTTGGATAGGCGGCGTGGGCGACCATGATAATGGGCAGTCTTGGGGCGAGTGCGCGAAAGACGGCGAGATCCTGCGACCAAAGCTCGGTCCAGTTCCGAGAGATGAGCGGAGTGGCCGAGTGCGAATCCAATGTGCCGCCACCGAGGCCGGGGAAATGCTTGCCGCAGCCGAGCACTCCAACTGCCTTCAGGCCGTCGAGGAATGCAGCGGCGTAGGCGATTACGTCGGCTGGATTCGGGGAGACGACGCGGGTCTTCATGACCGCTGCGGAGATGGGAAGCGCGAGATCGAGGACTGGTGCGAAGGTGATGCCGAAGCCCAGCAACTTTGCTTCGCGCGCGATCAGGTGTCCATGCTTTCGGAAATTCGCGCGAATGCCGGTGGCAAAGACGGCGGCGGGCGAGGGCATGGGCGCGATGAGGTCGCGGAGACGATCGACGAGTCCACCTTCAAGATCGATGCAGCGGAACAGGGGCGCACCGGAGATTTCGGTTGCCTCGCGCAAGAGGGCGGTAACTTGCGAAGCCTGCTCGATGTTTCTGCGAAAAAGGATTACGCCGCCGGGACGGATGAGCTTGAGCCATGCGCGCTCGAGCGGCGACAGCTCCGCGCCTTCAACGCCGACGATGATGAGCTGCCCGACTTGCTCGCGGAGGTTCATGCCGGGACGATCCCGGCTTTGATCTCTGCCTTCAACTCGTCGAGCAGAGCGAGCGCCTGAAGAGGGGTGAGGGAATTGGGATCGGTTTCTTCGAGGCGGTCGAGGATTCGCTGCGAGAGCGGTGTGAATATGGTCATCTGCAGGGAGGGGCCGGTTTCCGCGGCTACGTTCTGGCGCTCGGATTTTTCGTGCTGCCTGAGGACCTGCCTGGCGCGATGGATAACGTCTGGAGGCAGACCGGCGAGGCGCGCCACGTCGATGCCATAGCTCTTGTTTGCCGGACCTTCTTCGATGGCATGGAGAAACGTGATGCCTTTGGGCGATTCCTTGACGGCGACGCGAAGGTTTTTGAGGTTTTGCAACTGTTCGGCGAGGATAGTGAGCTCGTGATAGTGCGTGGCGAAGAGGGTGCGCGCTCCGATGTGGGTGTGGAGATACTCGACGGTGGCCCATGCGAGCGCGAGTCCGTCGAAAGTGGAGGTGCCGCGCCCCATTTCATCGAGAAGAATGAGTGAGTGCGAGGTTGCGGTGTTGAGGATGGTGGCTGTTTCGGTCATTTCGACCATGAAGGTCGAACGGCCTCGGGCAACGTTATCGCTCGCGCCAATGCGGGTGTAAACGCGATCGACGATGCCATAGCGCATGCGCTCGGCGGGAACGAAGGATCCCATTTGCGCGAGGATGGCGAGCAGCGCGGCCTGTCTGAGATAGGTGGACTTGCCGCCCATGTTGGGGCCAGTCAGCAGCAGCAGATGTGGGCCGTCGGTATCGAGATAGAGATTGTTGGGGACGAAACGTTCCGATCCCGCCTGGTCCATGAGGTGTTCGATAACAGGGTGGCGACCGTTGATGATCTCAAGCGGAGAGCCGGACTCGAGGAGAGGCTGGGTGTAGTTTCGCAGCGCGGCGAGGTGGGCAAAGCTCGAGAGCAGATCGATTTCGGCGACCACGGCGCCGGTCTTGCGGATGCGGGCGGCATTTTCAACCAGGCGACGGCGCAGGTCGGCGAAGATGCGCTTTTCGATTTCGACGCAGCGCTCCTGCGCGGTGAGGACTTTGGTTTCGTAATCCTTCAACTCGGGAGTGGTGAAGCGCTCTGCGTTGACGAGGGTCTGCTTGCGCTCGTAATCGGCGGGAACGTTGCCGAGATGGGATCTCGTGATCTCGATGTAGTATCCGAAGACGGAGTTAAAGCGAACCTTTAAGGATTGAATTCCCGTGCGCTGGCGTTCGCGCTCTTCGATGGCAGCGATGGAGGAGCGTCCACTGTGACTGATGGTGCGAAGCTCATCGAGCTCGGAATTGATGCCGGAGGCGATGACTCCGCCGTCGGCAAAGGTGAGCGGGGCCTCAGGATTGAGTGTGGAGGTAATGGCGGCGCACAGGTCCTCGAGTGTATCGAGACTGACGTGAGCCGATTGCCAGAGAACTCCTGAAATGCGTGCGATGCTGCTCTTCAGCTCAGGCAAGTGCCTGAGAGATGCCGCGAGGGCGAGCACATCGCGCGGGCCGGCGGTTTCGAGCGCGATGCGGGCAAGGAGTCGCTCGAGATCGAGGATACCGCCGAGCGTTTGGCGAATTTGCTGGCGAAGGATGAGGTCGCTCTTTGCCGCCGCGACTGCTTCATAGCGGTTTTGGATCTGGTTCCTGTCGAGCAGCGGTTGCAGTATGGAGGCACGGAGAAGGCGCTTGCCCATCGGTGTTTTCAGGCAGTCGAGGGTGCGGAAGAGCGTGGTCTCGCCGCCAAATTCGCTGAAGATGGGTTCGAGCAGCTCGAGATTGCGCACCGTGACCTGATCGAGATGCATGTGCTGGCTGTTTTCGTAATAGCGGACGCTGTTCACATGCTCCGCCTGGTTTTGCTGGGTGTGGCGGATGTAATGGACGACTGCGCCGGCGGCGATGGCTGCAGCAGAGTGCTGCGCCAGTCCGAAACCCTCGAGCGAGGCGGTGCCCATCTGGCGCTCGAGCAGCGGCACGGCGTAATCGCGCGCGAAGACCCACTCGTCCACATCAGTGCGCGTGCGGACGCGCTCGACGGCTGCGGAGATGGCGTGATTTCCATCCAGGAGAGCGTTGGAGGCGGCCAGGACCTCGCTGGGGTTGAGCTTGGCCAGCTCGTCGGCGCATGAGGCAGTTGCATTTACGCCGGAGAATTCAGTGGCGCGGAAATCTCCAGTGGAGAGGTCGAGGTAAGCGAGGCCGACGGTGTCTGCTGCGACGTGGATGGCGGCGAGGTAATTGTTCTCGCTGGATTCGAGCGAGGAATCGATCGCGGTGCCGGGCGTGAGCACGCGGGTGACGTCGCGGCGCACGATTTTTTTCGTGAGCCTGGGATCTTCGAGCTGCTCGCAGATGGCGATGCGGAAGCCTTTGCGCAGCAGGCGCGAGATGTAGCCTTCGGCAGCGTGCCACGGGACGCCGCACATGGGTACGCTGCGTTCTTTATCGCGGGCAGTGAGGGTGATTTGAAGCTCGCGGGAGGCGACTTTGGCGTCCTCGAAGAACAGCTCGTAGAAGTCGCCCATTCGAAAGAAGAGCAGGGCTTCGGGATTTTGCCTTTTGGCGGCCCAGTACTGCCGCATCAGCGGCGTCTGGCCGGCGGCATCCTGCGATGGGGAATTGTCGGACACGGATACGCCAGCATAACGCGAAGGCCCTGCCGGAGTGTAGTCCGCGCTGCGCAACGTTATACTTGAGGTTACTCTTCGCGGCATCGGCGTGCATGTATCTACTTTGGCTACGAGTGGCGACGGTTCTCTACGGACTAGCCTCAGTGTCGGCATTTGCCGCAGTTTTTGGGCAAAGCTCGCGATGGCGCCGGATTTGCGTGCCGATCGCGCTGCTGGGTTGGTTCTTCCACGCCATTTCTTCGACCGAGATGCTGGGCCTGGCGCATCGCTGGATGCCGGTGGGCATGCATGAGGTGCAGTCGACCCTCGCACTGCTGATCGCAACGGTTTTCCTGCTGATTGCGTGGCGATATCGCACGCTCTCGTTTGGAATTTTTGCTCTGCCGCTGGCGTTCCTGCTGACGGTGGTTCCGGCGCTGGGGCCGGATAAATATACCTTCAGGTCGCCGGAGATTCGCAGCGGGTGGATATTTCTTCACATAACTGCGCTGCTGGCGGCGTATGCGGCGCTGATTTTCAGCCTGATTGCTAGCCTTCTATATCTGGTGCAGGAGCGAAGGCTGAAGAACAAGCGTTCGCCGGGATTTCTTGAATGGCTGCCGCCACTGGACACCATGGACCAAATCGCGCAGATCACGCTGGTGATTGGCTTCTACGGGATGACGATTGGACTGCTGGCAGGGTCGCTGATCGCCCAGGAGAGCTTTGGGGCATCCTACTTTGCGGACCCTAAGATATGGTTCTCCTTCCTGGTCTGGGGGCTCTATGTGGCGATGCTGTTTGTGCGGCGAAGCACCGGGCTGCGCGGACGGAGAGCCGTCTATCTTTCATCGCTGGTTTTTTTAGGGATGTTGAGCGTGTGGGCGGCAAATATCTTCAGCTCGGTTCACAGGTTTAGCGCGCCATGAAGATTCTGTTGACAGGGCTGAACCACAAGACGGCTCCGGTGGAGCTGCGCGAGCGGTTGGCGATTGCGCCGGAGAACCTTGGGGTTGCGGTGCAGGCGCTGCTGTCGCAGGAGGGAATTCACGAGGGATTGATTTTATCCACCTGCAACCGGGTTGAGCTGCTGGTGTGCCATGATGGCGATAATCCGGGAATTCCGGAGTATTTGAACCGCGTGTTTTCCGTGGATGCGCAGACGCTCCAGCCACATCTCTATGAGTATCGCGATGCGGAGGCGGTGCGGCATCTGTTCCGGGTTGCGTCGAGCCTGGATTCGATGGTGGTGGGCGAACCGCAGATTCTGGGGCAGGTGAAGACGTCGTATGCGGCAGCGCGTTCTGTGGGAGCGGTGGGACCGGAGCTGGAGCGGCTGCTGCAGAGCACTTTTGCCGCGGCGAAAAAAGTGCGGACGGAGACGCAGATTGGGGCTTTGTCGGTCTCGATAGCGTCGGTGGCGGTGGAGCTGGCGCGCAAAATCTTTGGGTCGCTCGAGGGGAAGCGGGTGCTGCTGGTCGGCGCGGGCAAGATGAGCGAATTGGCGGCGGGGCACCTGATGCGTCAGGGTGCGGGGTCGCTGCTAATTGCGAATCGAACGCAGGAGCGGGCAGTGCGGCTGGCGCAGAAGTTCAACGGGCATGTAGTCCGCTTTGACGATCTGCATGCGCGCGCGGATGAAGCGGACATTCTGATCACGTCCACGGGATCGCCGGAATTCCTGTTTCGCACACCGCATGCGCAGCAGTTTTTGCAGCGGCGGCGGAACCGGCCCATGTTTTTTATCGATATTGCGGTGCCGCGGGATGTTGATCCTGAGATCAATCGGCTGGAGGGGGTATTCCTCTACGATATCGACGACCTTCAGTCGGTAGCGGCATCGAATCTTGCGGATCGCAGCACGGAGGCACGCCGCGCCGAGGCGATAGTGGAGCAGGAATTGATTCGCTATAACCGGCGCAAAGAATCGCTGGATGCTGTGCCACTGCTGGTGGACGTGCAGGCGGCGGCGGAAGAGATGCGGCAGGCAGAGCTGCGGCGTAACCAGGCGCGGCTGCGGTCGCTTACGCCTGCGCAATTGGAAGTGGTGGAGGGAATCACGCGCGGGCTGATGAACAAATTTCTGCATCAGCCGCTGCAGGTGTTGAAAGATGCTGCGCGCGCAGGGGATGCTGCCATCGTGGACGCGATCAGGGCTGCTTTTCAGAGTGGCGCCGGCAGGGAAGGCGCGGCGAGCGGGATTTCGACGCTCGATGGAGCGGCAGACGACGGCGCGCTTGCCCCGGGTGAATCGGAGCCCTCGATAACGAAGCACTGAATGGCAAAACCTTCGCATCTTCGCATAGGCTCCCGCGGCTCACAGCTTGCCTTGTGGCAGGCAAACCACATTGCGGACAAACTTCGTGGGCGCGGACATGAGGTCTCAATCGAGATCATCCGCACCAGCGGCGACATGATGCAGAGCATCGCGTTTGCGCAGGTGGGCACGAAGGCGATGTTTACCAAAGAGATTGAAGAGGCGCTGGCGGACGAACGGGTTGATCTGGCGGTGCATAGCCTGAAGGACCTGCCGACCACGCTGGCGGAGCGGTTTACGCTGGCAGCGATTCCCGAGCGGGTTGACCCGCGTGATGTTTTTGTGTCGGTGAAGCACGAGAACTTTGCCGCGCTGCCTGCCGGTGCGCGGGTGGGGACCAGCAGCCTGAGGCGGCAGTCGCAGCTCAAGGCGCAGCGGCGGGACCTGGAGTTTGTGGAGTTTCGCGGCAATGTGGATACGCGGCTTCGCAAGCTGGCTGAGGAGCGGGTGGAGGCGATTATTCTTGCGGCTGCGGGATTGGAGCGGCTGGGAAGGATGGAGCATGTTCGGGAGCGATTTCCGGCGCTGATTCTTTGCCCGGCGGCTGGGCAGGGCGCGCTGGCGATTGAGACGCGAGCGGACGATGCCGAGACGATCGAGGCATCGAGTTTTCTTGAGCACGTGGCAACGCGATTTGCGGTGACGGCGGAGCGCGCTGCGCTGGCGGCGATGGGCGGTGGATGCCAGGTTCCGATTGGAATAAATTGCGAGTTCGCAAATTCGCGATGGCGAATTGCGGGCGTGGTGGCGACACCGGATGGGTCGGGAATGGTGCGCGAACAACTTGAGCGTGGGGCGGAGATCGCGCCTCAAGCTCTCGGTGAGGAGCTGGCGCGGCGGCTCGTGGAGCAGGGCGCGGACGAGCTTTTGCGGGCGGCTTTGCGGTGAGCGCCGGCCAGCCGCTTTCAGGCAGGCGAGTGCTGGTAACGAGGGCGCGGCACCAGGCAGGGCGACTTTCCAAGGAGCTGGCAAAGCTCGGCGCTGAGGCGATTGAGGTTCCCGCGATCGAGATACTTCCTCCTGAAAACTTTGAGCAGCTTGATGAGGCGCTGCTAAATTTGCGGCGCTACGAATGGCTGATTGTGACGAGCGCCAATGCGGTTCGCGCGATTGAAGCGCGCAGGGCAGAGCTGAAGATTGCGGCCGCGGATTTTGCGCACTTGAAGATTGCTGCGGTGGGCGGGACGACAGCCCGGACGGCTGAGGAGGCCGGCCTGCGGATTTCGCTTATTGCAAAGGAGTACGTGGCTGAGTCGCTGGCGGCAGAGCTCCTGGAGACAGGCGGAGGATGCTATTTGATTGCGCGGGCAGCGGTAGCGCGGGAGGTGATTCCCGATGCGTTGAGAGCGCGCGGCGCTGAGGTGGACGTTGTGGAGGCTTATCGGACGGTGGTTCCGAGAAGCTCAGTGGAAAGGATTGCCGCGATTTTCTCCGGAGAGCTCCCGGACGCGGCGACTTTCACAAGCTCCGGCACGGTGACGAATTTTTTTCATTTGCTGCAGGAGGCGGGATATAAGCGGCAGCCTGAGGATTTGCGGGCGATTTCGATTGGGCCGGTGACCAGCCAGACGCTGCGCGATTTCGGATGGGAGCCAGCGGCGGAGGCCGATCCGCATGACGTAGAGGGATTGATCGCGGCTACGGTTCGGGTGATTGGCGATTGAGCGGACTTCTGACCCTTATACTGCTCGCCGGTGAAATGGTTCTGGAACGAATTCAGATAAATTTAGAAATACATGACCGAAAAGTTATTGCTCCCCATTGACAATTTTTTGCTTCCTGCCGAGGCGCTCCCCCGCGGCTTTCGCTTTGCCGCCGTCAAGGCAGGACTAAAGGCCAGCGGTAATTCCGATTTCGCTGTATGCGTCGCCGATCAGCCGGCGAGTGCGGCAGCCATGTTCACGGCCAATCGCGTGAAGGCCGCCCCCCTCACAATAGCCGCGAAGCATCTGGCCCGTAGCGGGGGAAAGGTGCGGGCGGTCGCCGTGAATGCGGGAAACGCCAACTGCGCCACTGGGAAAGCGGGCTTGCTTGCATGCGAGAACGTTTGCGCCGCTGCGGCGAAAGCCTTTGGCGTTGCGGACTACGAGGTGTTCCCGTCGTCTACCGGAATCATCGGGGTTCCGCTCCCGGCGGAAAAATTAGTGGCGGCGCTGCCCGAGGTGATGCGCGCGCTCGAGGCAACGCCGGAGCAGTTCGCCGCATTCTCGCGCGCCATTCTCACGACCGACACGCGACCTAAAATGGCGGCGGCGCAGGTCAGCGTCGACGGTGAGACGGTGCGGATAGCGGGGATCTGCAAGGGCGCGGGAATGATTCATCCGCAACTCGTACCTCACGCGACCATGCTGGTTTACGTTTTCACTGACGCGCAGATCGCTCCATCCGATCTGGACGCGATGTTGCGGAAAGCGGTTGAGATCAGCTTCAACCGCATCTCGATCGACGGAGACACCTCGACCAATGACACTGTGCTGTTGCTCGCCTCGGGCGCAAACGGGATTTCGGTAACGGCCGGTCATGCAGGTTTCGCGGCCGCGCTGCGCGATGTTTGCACGTCCCTAGCAAAGCAGATCGTGGACGACGGGGAAGGCGTGACACATGTAGTGGAGTTGCAGATTGAGGGCGCAGCCGACGATGCGGATGCGTTGAAAATCGCCAAGGCCATCGCGCATTCTCCACTGGTGAAGACGGCGTGGGCCGGCGCTGACCCTAACTGGGGACGCTTAATGGTTGCTATAGGGAACTCCGGCGCGGAGGTCGAGCAGGAGCATATCGCCATCTGGCTCGGCGACCAGCAGATTTGCATCAACGGCGGACGGACTGCGGATTTCGACGAGCCCCGCGCTCATGGTTATTTGATGAATCGCGAATTCACCGTTCGCATTGGGCTGGGAATCGGGGAAGGCCGGTGCCGTTTCTGGACGACCGATCTTACCGCGGATTACGTCCACATTAACGCGGACTACTCGACGTAGAGGGGAGCGGCCTGGATTGAGGCCGCGTGTGCGGTGCGCCGCCTGGCGATGTTTTTGCCCCACTCAATGCTGGGCTGCTCAATGAAGAAATAACTTACCAGGGCGGCGACGATCATAAGCAGAAGCACCGCCAGCGTTCCGGCTGCGGTATGCGCCAGAAAGAGCGTCTCTTGCCAGAGGTAGAGGCTGTAGGAGACTAGTCCAATGGATGAAAGCAGCTTTGAGTCCAGCACACGGCTGAAAGCCGCCGCGGGATTCTGGCAGGTGATGATAATCAGGAGCGCGATCGAGGCCGATTCATATAAAGGAACCAGCGGAGATGCGATCACGACGTTGTATCCAATCGCAAGCAGCAGTGGAACAGCCATCCATTTGCGAAGAAGCGGTTGAATCCTTGGAAAAAGCAACGCGGCTGCGCACCCGACCAGCAGCGCGTCCGCCCGAAACTGGGTTTCGTACCTGGCTTGCGGGTGAATGTTGAGGAGCCAGGTCCAGCAATGAAAGCGCCAGAGAGCGATCGCCGTCGATCCAAAGGCCGCAATCCAGAATGCTTTCTTGCGCCCTCCAAGAAGAAGAAGTGCGGGCCATGCAAGGTAGAACTGCTCCTCGATCGATAGTGACCAGAAATGCGCGGTGGCCGCCGGCGCTGCAAAGACGGGAGCATAGTTGCGGAAGCACAGCAGCGAAGGCACCACATAGACAGAGGCGATCGACCCATGATTTTCCAGAGCAAGGAGCACCCTGAATAATAGATAGATCCATGCGGCAGGCATCAGCCGAAAAAACCGGCGGATATAAAAACTCCGAAGGTTGATCGAGCGATGGAGTTGGCGCTCGGTCAAGAGCCGACTGGTAATGAGAAATCCGCTGAGGACGAAGAAGATGGTTACGCCCTGGTTTCCAAGACTTTCAATCCAACTCGCGCCCAAGCCGAGCGTCATGGAAGCATGGCAGGCGATCACCATGAGTATCGCGATGCCGCGCCAGCCGTCGAGGGTGGGAATTCGCCGGGTTGGTGTGGACTCTCCGGCCGATCGGGACGCCGAAAACTGCGATGGGGCCGTGCTCGCCATGCGGTGTATGCGCTCGTTTGACCAGAAGAATGCGGCTATTATGCACGCGAGTCTGTATCAATGCAAAATAAATCCGCAGGCTGGCTACACTTATGGGAACAGGGGAAGAAAATGGCCGGCGGCCTGTAAATGCGCGTCGACCACCTCTAGAGATATCAGTTTAATAATTAGTCGTAGTATTCAAGCCCGAGGTGCGTGATCAGGTCCTCGCCCTGGATATGGCGGAGGGTGTTCTTGAGCTTCATGGATTGAATGAACAGGTCGTGCTCGGGGTACAGTCCCGGAGCGCTCTGCGGCGACTTGAAGTAGAAGCTGAGCCACTCCTGAATACCCAGATGTTTTAACTCGGGCGAGCGCTGCGCGAGATCGAGGAAGAGAACCAGATCGAGCGCGAGAGGCGCCGCAAGGATAGAATCCCGACAGAGAAAATCCACCTTGATCTGCATGGGATAGCCGAGCCATCCGAAGATGTCGATGTTATCCCAACCTTCTTTATTATCACCACGTGGCGGGTAATAGTTAATCCTTACCTTGTGGTAAATATCTTTGTAGAGATCGGGGTAAAGCTCCGGCTGGAGAATGAAATCCAATACCCCGAGCTTCGACTCTTCCTTGGTTTTGAAGGACTCTGGATCGTCGAGAACTTCGCCGTCGCGATTGCCGAGAATGTTGGTCGAGTACCAGCCCGCGACGCCCAGCATGCGCGACTTGAATGCGGGAGCGAGGACCGTTTTCATGAAAGTCTGTCCGGTCTTGAAGTCCTTACCGCAGATCGGAGCGCCGGTCTGCTTCGAAAGCTCAATCATGCAGGGCAGGTCCACGGTGAGATTGGGCGCGCCGTTGGCGAAAGGAATGCCTTCCTTAAGCGCGGCGTAAGCGTAGATCTGGGAAGGCGCGATGTTCGGATCATTGTCTACAAGGCCCTTTTCAAATGACTCCACGGACGCATGGACCGCGCTGGGCTCAAGAAAAATTTCCGTCGAACCGGTCCAGATCACGACTACACGATCGACTTTCGACCGGAAATTCTGTATGTCGGCTCGCACCTGCTGCGCCAAGTCGCACTTGCTCTTGCCCTTTTTCACGTGCGTGCCGTTCAGGCGCTTGACGTAATACTGGTCGAAGACCGCAGGCATGGGCACAATCTGTTCCAGGAATGGCTTGATGGTGTTCAGGTGATCGTTGTCCAGCACCTGCGCGTGTTTGGCGGCTTCGTACATGTTCTCCGGGAAAATTTCCCAGCCGGTGAAGACTATATCGTCGAGCGAGCTCAGCGGAACGAAGTCCTTGATCAGCGGCGTGCGGTTGTCGGTGCGCTTTCCCAGCCGGATGGTCCCCATCTGAGTGAGCGACCCGATCGGCTTCGCCAGTCCCTTGCGCACAGCTTCGACGCCGGCAATCAGCGTGGTGGCCACGGCTCCCATGCCCACCACCATTACTCCCAATTTTCCTTTTGCTGGCTGCGCCTTCGCAGTTCCGGATGTCGGCATCGCTTCCTGATCTTCCTCTCAATCAAAAAAATTATCTAAGTGCAAACACTTAGTGTCGCCCTGCACGATGAACTTTGGCAAACCGGGGAGGCCTCAAGCGCGGTTGCCGCGGGTCAAAACGCAATTATGCTTCGTTGGGGCGGTTACGCCGACGCCAGTGCGTCCACAAATACCAGACGACGGCGGCGACAATCAGCAACTCAATCGCGAGATGAAAACGGTGGAACAAGGCCTTGAATCGCGGGTCCGTCTCCCATGCCTGGCCCAGTCGCATGCCGATGTAGGCAAGGACATAACACCAGGGCAGCGAGCCGAGGAAGGTATAGATGTGAAAGCGGACCTGGGGCATGCGCGCAATGCCGGCCGGGAGCGCGATAAATGTCCGGATGATCGGCAGGAGACGCCCGAAGAATACGGTGATGAATCCGTAGTGCGCGAACAAATGCTCTGACTTCTCCAGGTCATGTTGATTGAGGAGCACGAAGTGTCCATAACGCTCGATGAAGGGACGACCTCCGATGCGTCCGATCCAGTAAGCGACGGCCGAGCCGAGGTTGCAGCCGATCGCTCCGGCAACGGCAACCCCGATGAGCGTGAGCTGTCCGGCGTGCACCAGATACCCAGCGAAGGGCATGATGATTTCCGAGGGCAGGGGTATGCAGGCAGACTCGATGGCCATCAGGAGCGCGACTCCCACATACCCTGAAGCAGAAATGATGACAATGATGAAGTGGGCTACTATGGCCAGGATTTTCTCGGTCATTCCGAATGAGTATACCTGCCGCGATTGTCGAGGAAGGGGCGCAAACCAACTGTGCCGATAATCGGCTCCATAGACTCAAAAATGTTCAGTACTCACAATCCCACACGCCCGACAATCTCATCGTACCGCGGGTCGCCGCGGAGCCGCTTGAACATAGGCATGGCCAGTTCGGTCAGCCGCATCACACGCTGCTCAAGTGCGACGCTCAGGTATTCAAAGGCCGCGTCAATCCGCTCAAGGCCGATGCACACAATTCCAAGGTCCAGCGGTGAAACATACCGTTCACCGGCCAATTGCTCCAGTTTCCCGAGGACCTCCGCCGCACGGGCCACCTTTCCTGATGCGCCATACACATGGCCCAGCGCTGCAAGATACATATTCGCGCCATGCGAATTCTCCACTGCCGCGGAAAAGGCCTCTTGCGCCTTTCCGAATTGCTCCAGCGCCGTAAACGCCTGCCCAAGAAACCAGTTCGCAATCGGTGAATTTGGCTCCAGCGTCAGAGCGGTCTCCGATTGCCGAAGCGCTTCTCTATAGCGTCCCGCGCGTAGCAGAGTGAATCCCACAAAGCCTGCAGGGCCCACGGACAGCGGCTCCAGCATCCGGGCTTCGGTCGCGTGCCGCAGGGCCTCCTCATGCCGTCCTACAATCGAGAGCAGGTTCGCGTACCATTGGTGCGCAACCGCGCATTGAGGATCGAGTTCCAGCGCTCGAAGATAATGCTTCTCAGCCCGGGCCCAGTCCCAGTCGTATCCTTTGACGATATCCCCCATGGAGGCGTGGGCTTCGGCAACGAGGGGATCGATCTCAAGCGTCTTTGCCACAGCCGCTCTCGCCCGCGGATACACGTCATGGGGCGGTTGCAGCCCATGTATCCCGAACATGATCCAGGTCTTCGCCAGGCCCAGATAGGGCAACGGCTGGTCAGGATCGGCATCAATCGACTTCTGGTATAGCCGGATCGCTTCCAAATAGGATTCGGGAGTTTTTCTGTTCCAGTAATGCAATCCCCTCTGATACAACGCCATCCCCTCATGCGCTGCCCAACCCACTGAATTCTTCACCAGAAACCTGTATCCCTTGCCTGGGACCGTCTCGATGAACACCGGTTGTTTAGCGTCGTCCCCCAGCACCCGCCTCAGCTTTCGGACTGCGGTATTGACCGCGCTCTCACTCTCCAGAAAATGCCCCTGGCCCCAGATCGCCTTGACCACCTCCCTGCGTTCGACCAGCCGTCCCCCGCTGCCCGCCAGCAGTATCAGGAGCTCCATCGGAATCCTTTCCAACTTGATCCGCTGCATTCCCCGCCGCAACTCGAAGCAACGCGTGTCGAGCTCAAAATCCCCGAACTGGATGCGGTCCGCCATCGCCCGAAGTGTACGCCCGCGCCCGAAATCTACATAAATTCTTCAGGCCATCTCTATGTTCTCGCTTCGCCACTTTTCCTAAGATCGTTGCAATCGTTCTTTAACGGAGGAACTCATGAAAATCCCAACCTCACGCTTGATATGGCTGGCTGCGTCGCTGGCCTTGGTCGCTTCTCATTCCCGGGCGGCGTGTTCAAATCAAACACTGCACGGAAAATATGCATTCACTGTCACTGGGCAGATACTCACTCCGCCTCCCGTAGCGGGGCCCGTCTCAGGAGTCGCGATGACAACCTTCGATGGTTCGGGCGGCCTTATGCAGGTCGACCATGTCATACATAACGGCGCCCTGCCGGTCGAGGCATGGAGACCGGCCAGCGGCAGTTACTCCCTGAATGCAGATTGCACTGGATGGATGACCATCGTCCCGCACCCCTCCAATCCCGCCGATGGCAGCCCGGAACTGAAGCTGTACATCGTCGTCACCCGAGACGGCAACATAGTCAACACCGTCGTCTCTGGCGCCCCGCTCTTGCCGGCTTTTTCCGCCAACATCCTCAGCAACGGTATACGAAAGGAATCAGACGAATAACGGATCCCGCCCGGAATCCGGTCGAAGGCCCTGCGCTGGCGCGGGAATTCCCCGCGCCAGCTCTCCCGCTGTCTCCTGTGTATCCTCCGTAGCAGACGCTGGCGCTTTGCTACGATGGAAGGAGAGATCAGGAGCATTTTCAATGACTGAAACACTCAGCGCGCCCGCCGAAACCCAGCATCCCGCAAGTGCCCCAGCAAAGCAGGAAGAGAAAAAAGTCCAGCGCCAGATGGTGTCCTTCACCATGTTCAAGGTGATGCCGGAGTGGCGACGCCTGTCCCCGGGGGAGCGTGCTGAGCACAAGAGACTTTTTGCTGAAATCATCAAGAGGTGGAACCAGCCGGGGCGCCTGCTCGGTCTCACCTACTCGACCGTGGGCACTCGCGGCGACTGCGACATGGTGCTCTGGCGCATCTGCTACTCGACGGAAGACCTGAACCAGATGTCTGCTGAGTTGCTCGCAAGCCCACTCGGGGGCTACCTGCATACTCCGCACAGCTTTCTTGCTATGACGAAGCGATCGCCATATCTCATCGGGCACGAACACGAGGGGCAGCACGATTCCCGCGGCGCTATCCGACCGGGCGGCCAGAAATACATTTTTATTTATCCATTTTGGAAAACGCGGGCCTGGTATCTGCTGCCTATCGAAGAGCGCCAGCGATTGATGACGGAGCATATTCGGGTGGGGCACTTGTATCCGCGGGTGAAGCTGAACACAACGTATTCGTTCGGTATAGACGATCAGGAGTTCGTAGTCGCGTTTGAGACCAATTTTCCTGAGGACTTCCTCGATCTGGTGCAGCAGCTCCGTGAAGCAGAGATCAGCGCCTACACGCTGAAGGACACGCCTATTTTTACCTGCATTCGCATGTCGCCGGAAGAGATGCTGGATCGGATCGGCTAAGGAGCATGGAGTTTCTGCTGGACGCCGTGGAGGCGCGAGTGCTCGGCGCGCTGATCGAGAAAGAGATCACCATCCCGGAATACTATCCGCTCTCATTGAACGCGCTGGTCAACGCCTGCAATCAGAAATCGAGCCGCGAGCCGGTGATGCAGTTGGATGAGATCACGGCTCGCCAGGCGCTCTCGCGGCTTGAGGAGCTCGGCGTGGCCGCACGCGTTCACGACAGCCGCGTCATGAAGTTCGAGCATCACGCCCGCCAGCTCCTCGATCTTCGCCGGCCTGAGATTGCTGTGCTTTGTCTGCTTCTTCTGCGCGGTCCACAAACTGCGGGCGAGCTTAGAAATCGCTCCGACCGACTTTACGATTTTGATGACATTGCCTCCGTGCAGGCCGTTCTCGACCGCATGTCACGACCCGATACAGTGGAAGGGAAGCCGCGACAGCGGCTAGTATCACTGCTTTCTCGCCGTCCCGGAGAAAAGGAACCCAGGTATGCACATCTTCTCTCGGGCGAGCCAGCCCATTTGCCTGCCGCGCCGGAACCGGCCCACGTCGCGGCTGACCGTGTAGGGCTTCTCGAATCTGAATTGACCGCATTGCGCGCGACTCTGGATTCGATCATGGATCGTGTGGCGAAACTGGAATCAGCGGGCGCACAGCGCGATTCGTAGAATAGCTGCATGAAAGCCGCCGTTAAGACGAAGCCCGCCCTCGCGAAAAAAGCTGCCACCTCCAAATCCAGAAAGCGGAACAATGATCTTGCTCCTGAGCGGATTGCCGAGTTGCTGCGGCGGCTCGAAGCGGCTTATCCCAATGCCGAGTGCGCGCTGGTTCATCGGAATGCATGGGAGCTGCTGGTGGCGACGATTCTCTCGGCGCAATGCACGGATGCGCGCGTGAACATGGTGACGCCGGAGCTGTTCCGAAAATTTCCCACTCCGAGGGCAATGGCGGAGGCATCGTTGCCCGCGCTGGAGGCGGAAATTCGTTCAACCGGCTTTTATCACAACAAGGCAAAGTCGATCTCCGGCGCGGCAAAGCGATTGGTGGCGAACTTCGGCGGAAGAATTCCGAAGACGATGGACGAGCTGCTGACATTGCCCGGAGTAGCGCGCAAGACTGGAAACGTGGTTCTTGGAGTGGCCTTCGGACTGGCCGAAGGCGTTGTGGTGGATACGCATGTGTTGCGCCTGTCCAACCGGCTCGGCCTGACAAAATCCGACGAGCCGAAGAAGATCGAGCAGGAGTTAATGCAGATCATTCCCAAAGACCACTGGATCCAGTTCTCGCATGAACTCATCCACCATGGACGGCAAATCTGCATTGCCAGAAAACCGCGCTGCGTGGAATGCACATTGGAGACTCTGTGCAATGCTCCGGATAAAACGTGGAGCAGCCATTAAGCTAAGCCGCTGAAGTGCTTGCTCGGGATTATTTCTCCGTAGCGATATTGGCCGCGGTAGCGCGGCTGCAAATGTCTGCGCGAATAAATCAGCCGACGAAATCGACGTTTACCGGCTGGGGGATAATGCCGCGTTCGTGGCCGAGGCTCAGGAGCTTGCGGATGGCTTCGCGTCCGTCATCGCCGTAGTTCAAAGTGCGCTCGTTTACGTACATGCCGACGAATTTATTGGCGAGGTCGTGGTCGAGGTCGCGGGCGAACTGCATAGCGTAAGCGAGGGCCTCGTCGCGATGTTCGAGGCCGTGCTGGATGCTGGCGCGGAGCGCGTTGGTGACGGTGAGCATGAGGTCGTAGCCGAGCGAGCGGCGAATGGCGTTGCCGCCAAGCGGCAGGGGAAGGCCAGTCTGTTCGCGCCACCACTGGCCGAGGTCGAGGATTTTGTGCAGGCCGCTGTGGCCGTAGGTGAGTTGGCCTTCGTGGATGATGAGGCCGGCTTCATAGTTGCCGGCGAGCACCTCGGGAATGATGCGATCAAAGGGAACGACGGCGGTTTCAATTTCGGGCGCGAAGAGCTTGAGCGCGAGGTAGGCAGTGGTGAGGGTTCCGGGAACGGCAATACGGATGTTCCTGATTTCGTCGGTGGAGAAGTTGCGGCTGGCAACGATCATGGGGCCGTAGCCCTCGCCGACGGAGCCTCCGCAGGCCATCAGCGTGTAGTGCTGCTGCATGTAGGGATAGGCATGGAAGGATATGGCGGTGACATCGTAGAAGGCTTCGGTGATGGCCTTGTGGTTGAGAGTTTCGATGTCGGTGAGGGTGTGGGTGAACTTGAGGCCGGGGACGCGGACCTTGTTGGTGGCGAGGCCGTAGAACATGAAGGCGTCGTCCGAGTCAGGACTGTGCGCGATGGTGATTTCGCGAGTGGAGGTGGGGAGCGCGGCAGACTCTGCGGGAGTGGAGGTGGAGACGCTCACTGCGGGTGTGATCCTTTCAAACGGGCTGCGGTTGCCGAACTGGAATGGCCGGACGGTCAGAGAGTGAGGAGCGGTTGCGCTGGATTAGAGCGCCGGGCCTGTATTCGAACGACTGCGGATGCGGGCGAGCCCGGTGACGATCGCGGCGGCGAGAACGATCTTGAGAGCGTCGCCAGCGAGGAATGGCCATACTGCGAGCTTGAGGGCGATGCTTGCGGGCTGATGCAGGACGACAGCGAGCCACGAGGCTCCGCCGGTGAAGTAGACGACCGCTCCGGCGGCGGCGGACAGGGCGGCCCAAGTGAAGGTGGGACGGCGGCTGCGATAGAGCTTGCTGACGAGAGTGACGGCGAAGGGATAGGCGAGAAGGTAGCCACCGCTTGGGCTCATAAGGTCGAGGAGTCCGCCGGGGCCGGGGGCAAAGACGGGGAGACCGGCGGCGCCTTCAAGGAGATATGCGAGGAGCGTAGCGAAGGCAACTGTGGGGTCAAGCAGAAGGCCGAGCAGGAGCACGGCCAACGGTTGCATCGTGAAGGGAACGGGCGTGAAGTAGAGCGGGACGGCAATGTGAGCGGAAAGTGCCAGCAGAGCGCTGCCGCCCAGCACTGCAATGGCAATGCGGACCGGAGGCGTGAAGGGGCGCGAGGCTGGAAGCCAGCGAAGGGCCGGTGTGGATGGCTCGGTGTGTGTTTGGGCGTTCGCTGGGGGCATAGCAGATTTTCTCCGGTTCTCTATTCGTGATGCTGCAGTGAATCTTAGTGCTGGGTCTCCGGCGACAGTGCGAGCTCACCGGGGTGCGCGTGGTGCTTGCGGATGCGATGTCTGAGCGCCAGCAGAGTGACGAAGAGCGCGGCTAGGCTCAACACGAAAACCGCAAACATTACGCGCATGGAAACCAAATTCAGGATAGCAAAAATGAGAGTCGCCAGTTGTCATCTGTCAGTTAGTTGTTGGGCGGGTGAAGTTAGATGACTTTATGAGCCCGATGATTATCTGACGCTGGCGAACTGGCTGGCGCGGCAGAACTGCGGGTCGGCGAAAGCGCTGAAGGTGGCGTCAGGGAAGGGCTTAACAGAGAAGGTGTCGTCGAAGTCCATGTAGGAGATTTCGCCATTGGAGCCGATGCGGGTCCATTCGGAGCTGTTCATGAGATTGGGGTCGCCGGTGCGGGCGAAGTGGAGCCACATGGTCATGATCTGGTCGGAGAGGCGTTTCTCGGCGGGGTGATCGGTGAGGCCGAAGACGTAAGCGATCTCGGAACCATGGAAGGCGCCTAGTCCGCTGGATGCTCCGAAGGGGCTGACGTGGGTGAAGCGGTAGAGATAGCCGTGCGTGTCTTTTGCGAAGAGATACGTGGAGTGGAGGAAAAGAGCGTCGGTAATAAGACGGTCGGCGGAGGCGTGGGCCTGCTGGGGAGTGGCGGGGCCGTATTGCTTGAGTACAGATTTAGCGCAGGAGCCGAAGGTTTGATTGACCCAGTCTGTAAATGAAGCCGTGGAATCCGGGTGGTAGTGAGTGAGGAAGAGATTCCCTTCGTTGGCGTTGGTTCCGGCGAGGGTGGGGATGCGGGCGTGCCGGCCTATGGCGTAGAGTTTGGCGGGCTGATCGGGAATGACGTATCCGTCGACGATGGGCACCCAGAGCCATGCGGGAGTTGGGCCATCGAGCGATGTTGTTGGCGAGAGGGGAGCGTGGCCGGTTCCCTTCGGGACTGCCGCGTAGGCGCGCTGCATTATCTCGGCAGCGGGCAGATTTTGGAGATCGGCGACGTGGGGAGCGACTGCAAGGCCAGCGGCTTCGGCGCTGAAGATTCCGTCATAACTCTTGCGCAGTTCCGGAGTAGGGGTGAAGAGAAGGGCGGGGCTTTCGAGGATGGCTTTATCGAATAATCCAGCAGCGGGCGGGGAGACGATGAGGTCGCCGATGCTTATGGCTCCGGCGGATTCTCCGAAGACCGTAACGTTGTGCGGATCGCCACCGAAGGCGGCGATGTTCCGGCGTACCCAGCGGAGGGCGGCGATTTGATCGAGCAGGCCGTAGTTGCCGGAGGCGTGATGAGGCGATGCGGCGGTGAGGTCAGGGTGTGCGAAGAATCCGAAGATGCCGAGGCGGTAATTGATGGTGACGAGCACGGCGCCGCGGGCGGCGAGCCTGGAGCCGTCGTAGGCTGCTTGCGACCCGGCTCCGATGAGGAAGCCGCCCCCGTGGATGAAGACGAGGACGGGAGCTGGATTCTCGGGACGGAGGTTGGTGGTCCAGATGTTGAGGTAAAGGCAGTCTTCGCTCATGGAGGATGGCGGAATGTGGAAGATGGGGAAGGGCGGCTGCATGCAGGCGTGACCGTAGGTTGAGGCGTCGCGGACGCCTTGCCAGGATGGCGCGGGCTGCGGTGGCTGCCAGCGAAGCGGGCCGATGGGCGGAGCCGCGTAGGGGATTCCTTTAAAGGCGTCGGGACCGAGGGTGGTAACTTCGCCGGCAAGCTCGCCTTGCGCGATGCGGACGTGAGGGGCAGCGAGTTGCGCGGACAGGGTGGTGGGGATGAGGAGGGCGAGGAGCAGCGCGGTTCGCATATTGAGGTTTGTTCGGCGCTCCCATGCTACATCGGAGAGAGGCGCGCTGTTAGAGTTTAGTTCGATATGTTTGCGAAGGCGCAGCGGATACATTTTATCGGGATTGGCGGGATCGGCATGAGCGGGATTGCCGAGATTGTGCTGAACCTTGGGAATACGGTGAGCGGGTCGGACCTGCGGCGAACCGCGGTCACGGAACGCCTGGCGACGTTGGGGGCGACGGTTTTTGAGGGGCATGCGGCGGCGAATGTGATTGGCGCAGATGTGGCGGTGGCGAGCTCGGCGGTGAACGAGCGCAATGCCGAGGTGATGGAGGCGCGGCGAAGAAAGATTCCGGTGATCCAGCGGGCGGAGATGCTGGCGGAGCTGATGCGGCTGAAATACGGCATTGCCGTGGCGGGTATGCACGGGAAGACGACGACTACATCGATGATTGCGTCGGTGCTGGCGGCGGGGGGGCTCGATCCCACGGTAGTGGTGGGCGGGCGCGTGGCGGCGATGGACTCGAATGCCCGGCTGGGCAAGTCAAAGTATCTGGTGGCAGAGGCGGACGAGAGTGACCGTTCGTTTTTAAAGCTGTCGCCGATTCTGGCGGTAGTGACGAATCTAGATCGCGAGCACATGGATTGCTATCGGGACATTGCGGATGTAGAGAACGCGTTTGTGGAGTTCATGGACCGTGTGCCCTTTTATGGAGCATGCGTGGCCTGCTGCGACGATCCGATGCTGGCGGGGATATTGGGGCGGGTGCGGCGGAAGGTGTTCACGTACGGGACAAGCGCGCGCGCGGATTTTGTGGTGCGGATGCTTCCCGCGTCGGGCGAGGCACGATCGAGGTTTGATGTTGCGGCGAGGGGCGCTGTACTGGGGCCGTTCGAGTTGCATGTTCCGGGGCAGCACAATGTGCTGAATGCAGCGGCGGCGGTAGCGATTGCGACGCAGGTTGAGATTGCGCCGGAGGCGATCGCGGACGGGCTGAACCATTTTCGCGGCGTAGACCGGCGCTTTGATGTAAAGGGTTGCGTGCGTGGAGTGACGGTTGTGGATGACTATGGGCATCATCCGACGGAGATTCGCGCGACGCTGCGAGCGGCGAAGGACTGCGGGTATAGACGCGTGCATGTGATTTTCCAGCCGCATCGTTATACGCGGACGCGGGATCTGATGGGAGAGTTTGCGGGGGCATTCGGAGACGCGAGTTCGGTGGAGATTTTGGATATTTATGCGGCGAGCGAGGAGCCGATTGAGGGCGTGTCGGCGGAGGCTCTGGTACGGGCTGTGAAGTCGGAGCGCGGTTCAGATTCGGTGGACTATGCGGCTTCGACCGAAGAAGCTGTAGAGCGCGTAGTGCGGCGGGCGGAAGAGGGCGACGTGATTCTGACGCAGGGAGCGGGCAGCGTGTCGGCGATTGCGCCGAGGGTGCTGGAGGCGCTCGGCTAACAAGCGGGCAGCTGGTAAAGCGGACGGCTACAAGTCTTCCTAGGCTTTGACCACAGAATCCGCATAGTCTTTTAGGGTAAGCAGTGCCCGATGTTCAATACTCAACGGAATCGAGAAACAGGCCTCGGGCGGGGGCGGTGGGGCCGGCGGCGATGCGGGAGCGTTGTTGGAGAATAGTGGTGATTTGTTCGGGTGGGATTTGGCCGCGTCCTGCGTCGAGGAATGTTCCGACGAGATTGCGGACCATGTGGTGGAGGAAGCCGCTGCCCCGCACGGTGTAGATGAGGAGGTCATCTTTGCTTTGTTCGGTCCACGATGAGGAGAAGATGGTGCGGATGTTGTTGGGTGGGGCTTCTTCATCGGATTGGCGAGTGGTCAGATCGGGATCGGTGGCAGCGAAGGATGTGAAGTCGTGTTCGCCGATGACAAAGGCTGCGGCGTGGCGCATTTTTTCGACATCCAGAGGCCAATTGAGAGCGTAGGCATAGCGAGCTAGCCAGGGTGGGCAGATTTCTCCGCGAAAAATCTGATATTCGTAAGTCTTGGTGCGGACGCTATGGCGCGCGTGGAAGCCGGATTCAGCGGGTCCTGCGCTCAGAACGCGGATGGCGGCAGGAAGCATGCGGTTGAGCGCGCGGTGCAGGTTCGAAGGCGGAATGGGCGCGGCGAGTTCGAAAGATGCGACCTGGGCGCGAGCGTGGACTCCGGCGTCGGTGCGTCCGCTGCCTTGCGGGAGAACTTGTTCGCCGGTGACGCGCTGAATGGCGGCGGCCAGCTCGCCCTGTACGGTGATGTGGCCGGGCTGAACCTGCCAGCCGTGGAAATCAGTTCCGTCGTATGCGAGCGTGAGCTTCCAATTCATGGCGCAGATATTGGCATCTTCTCAGATTCTCGATAAGTTCTGGGTCTTTTGCGCGGGCTGGAACATCAGATTGGCTGCGATATACTCAAGCATCCACCCTGATTGAAGTTTACGGAACGAACAGAGGACTGTTCCCGTATAGAAGACTGGCATGAAGCGAGCTTGCCGAGGAGCATTTGGAAGGTGCGCTGGCTGATTTGTACTGGAGAGATCGAATGCACTTGTTTGATGCGCGCCGGCGGGCGACGGGCGAAAACTTAGCAAAGAGTTCGAGTCGATTTGAGAAGCTGAAGGCGGCGGCGGTGGTGAGCCTGATGTTGGCGAGCACGATGCCAGGATTCGGGCAACAGGCAACGCCTCCTGCTGCCGCGGGGCAGAGCGCGCCGCAGACCCCGTCCAATCCGGCGGGACAGCCAGGTACGCAAGGGATTCCGCGGGAGCCTGCGCCGAATTACACTGAGCCTCTCTTCATGCGGCCGGGCACGCGCGATTACGCGAAGCCGCGGAACTACTGGCCGAATCCCATTGGACCTTACGAGGCGACGGCCGCGCCTCCCGCGGATTTTATGAACTCGCCGAAGCTCGAAGACCTGGTGAAGGAGGGGAAGATTTATCTGAGCCTGAGCGACGCGATTGTGCTGGCGCTTGAGAACAATTACGACATTGCGATTCAGCGGTACAACCTAAATATTGCAGACACCGAGCTATTGCGCGCGAGAGCGGGAAGTACGCTGTTTGGCGTGAACAGCGGGTTGGTGACTGGTACGCTGGGCAGCTCAGGCGCAACGGTAGCGAGCGGCGGAGGGCCGGGGGGAACGAGCGTGGGCGCGGGCGGAGCGGGTTCGGGCGCAGGGGGCCTGGCGCTGACGACCAACGGAGGCGGGCCGTTGCCGGAAAACATGGATCCGGTGTTGACGGGGACGGTGCAATTGCAGCGGCAGCAAACGCAAGAGGGCAGCACGCTGATTTCCGGAACGAATTTTCTTAACCAGAACACGGATGAATACAACTTTGCCTACAATCAGGGCTTCATTACCGGTTCGCAGCTTACGGTGGCGTTCAACAATAATCGCGTTACATCGAACAGCATCTTCAATACCTTTAGTCCGCAGCTGACCAGCAGTTTCAACGCACAGCTTACGCAGCATATCCTGCAAGGATTTGGCTGGGGCATTAACGGGCGATTTATTGTGCAGGCGAAAAACAACCGGCGGATTGCAGATTCGGCGTTTCGCCAGCAACTGCTGTTCACGATCAACCAGGTGGAAGACATTTACTGGGGGCTAGTGAGCGCGTATGAGGATTTGCAGGCGAAACAGCACTCGGTCGACCAATCAACGCAGTTGCTGAAAGATGACCAGAAGCAGTTGCAGATCGGCACGCTGGCTCCGCTGGATGTGGTGAGCGCAAGGAGCGGTCTGGAGACGGACAAGCAGGCGCTGATCGTGTCTGAGAGCAACCTGGAATTTCAGCAGCTGCTTATGAAGCAGGCGATTGCGCGCAGCCTAGAAGACCCGACGCTGGCGAACGCTCCGGTGATTCCAACAGACCGCGTGAGCCTGATCGAGACACCGGAAGAGCATGAGTCGGCGGATGATCTGGTGCGGGAGTCGGACGCCAACAGCCCAACGATTGAGCAGGCGATTCTGAACCTGAAGAACGACGAAATTACGCTGAAGGGCGAAAAGAACGGGCTGCTGCCGTCACTGGATGCATATGCATTCTATGGGGGATCGGCAATCGGCGGTGCGCAGAGCCCCAGCTGCGTAAACTTTTTTACCGGAGTGCCATGCCCGCCGGGTTTCGCTCCATCGGTTTCGTACGGAACAGCGTTTCAGAACATGTTCAACAACACGAGCCCCAACAAGGGCGTGGGGTTCAACATCAATATTCCGATTCGCAACCGTACGGCTCAGGCCGCGCAGGCGCGATCGGTTCTGGAGTATCGTCAGGCGCAAATGCGGCTGCAGCAACTCTATGTGCAGACGCGGATGAACGTGATCAATGCACAATATGCACTTACAAACGACCGCGCGGCGGTGCAGTCGGCAATGGTGACCAGGGACTATGACAGGCAGAGCACGGATGCGGAGCTGACGAAGCTGCACCTGGGCGCATCGACGACCTCGAATGTGTTGCAACAGCAGCGCGCGCTGGCGATTGCAGAGGGATCGCTGATTTCGGCGACGGCGAGGTATGCGATCGATCGCGCGTCGCTAGCGGAGATTCTGGCGAGCACGCTTGACCGGTACAACATTTCGATTGTGGATGCGGCGAAGGGAACGGTGGCGACGCAGCCGACAATTCCCGGCATTGAGCCGGCAAAGCAGGAGCCGGAGGTCACGGTTCCGAACCAGCAGCAGAATCTGCAGAACCAGGAGGAGCAGAAGCCGGCTCCCACTACTCCAGCGAATCCGACGAATCCGCAAAATCCGGCGGCTCCGGGGAATCCACCTCCGACGCCTCCGGCAAATCCTCCGCAGTAGCAGAGGTATGGAGCGCGCAGATAAGTCCCGGTGCAGGCCGGGACTTTTTCTTTTTGGGTGAGTGCGGCACGTGCGCTACGCCTGATAGAATCTATTGAATCCACCCATTGGAGAAGCGATGCAGGCGATCCTTGCGCTCGAAGACGGGCGCATCTTCCGCGGTGAGGGCCACGGCGCCAAGGGCGAGTGTTACGGCGAAGTCGTTTTCAATACATCCCTGACCGGCTACCAGGAAATTTTCACGGACCCGTCGTATGCGGGGCAGATCGTTGTTCTTACCAATCCTCAAATAGGCAATTACGGGACGAATCTCGCCGATAACGAAGCCAACAAACCTTACATAGAGGGGCTGGTGACGCGGGAGTTTTCTCCGGTGTCATCGAACTGGCGTTCGCAGCAGGTTGCGGATGAGTATCTGGAACGGTTTCAGGTCCCGGTCATCTCGGAGATCGATACGCGGGCGCTGGTGCGGCATTTACGGACGCACGGCGTGATGCGCGGAGTGATTTCGTCCATTGAAACGAATACAGATGCGATGGTGGAAAAGGCGCGGGCGATCCGCAAGATGGATGGGACGGACCTGGCGAAGACGGTCTCGACCAAGGCGCGATACGAGTGGGAGACGGACGGGCCTGATCCGTTGAGCCAACCGAAGGTTCTGGAACTGGCCGCTTCGGCTGAGGATACGCGACCAGATTTGCATGTGGTGGCGTACGACTTCGGGATCAAGAAAAATATTCTGCGGATGCTATCGAAGGAAGGCTGCCGGGTCACGGTGGTTCCAGCGGAAACATCGGCTGAAGATGTCCTGGCGATGGGCCCGGACGGAGTCTTTCTGTCGAACGGCCCCGGCGATCCCGAGCCGGTGACGTATGCTCAGGAGAATATTCGCAAGCTGGCGGGGCGCACGCCGATCTTCGGGATCTGCCTGGGGCACCAATTGCTCGGGCTGGCGCTCGGCGGCAAGACTTACAAGCTGAAGTTCGGGCATCACGGCGGGAACCATCCGGTGAAGTGCATGGACTCGGGCAAGGTGGAGATTACCTGCCACAATCATAATTTTGCTGTCGATCCGGATTCGATGAAGCTAAGCGACGTAGACCTGACGCACATCGACTTGAACGACAACACGCTCGAGGGAATGCGGCACCGTACGATGCCGATCTTCAGCGTGCAGTATCATCCCGAGGCGAGTCCAGGGCCGCATGATTCGAACTATCTGTTCCGGGATTTCCGGAATTTGATGGAGGAGTGGAAGCGGTGAAAAAAAAGCTACTCGTCGGAGTGCTGGGATCGAGTAGCTTTCTTTTTGCTCAGACTGTTTGCGTGCATCGGTTGAGTTTGAACAGAGAATAGGACCTAAGAAAAAAGAAATGCCACGCAGGAATGACATCGCGAAAATTCTGGTGATCGGCTCGGGGCCGATTGTGATTGGGCAGTCAGCCGAGTTCGATTACTCCGGCACGCAGGCGTGCAAAGCGCTGAAGGCCGAAGGCTATGAGGTTGTGCTGGTGAATTCCAATCCGGCCACCATCATGACTGATCCCGAGCTTGCAGACCGCACCTATATCGAGCCGTTGACGCGGGAGTATGTCGAGGAAATTCTGCGGATCGAATCGGAGATGTTGCGGGAGGCGGGTCGGGGCGGGAAATTTGCGCTGCTGCCGACCGTCGGTGGACAGACGGCGCTGAATCTGGCGGTCGATCTGTCCGACTCGGGAATTCTGGACAGGTATGACGTTGAGCTGATCGGCGCGAAGCTCGAGGCGATTAAAAAGGCCGAGGATCGGCTGCTGTTCAAAGATGCGATGACGCGCATAGGCCTGGACATGCCGCGTTCCGCTCTGGTGAACAACCTGCGTGACGGCGTGGACTTTGCCGGGAAGATTGGCTTCCCCGTGATCATCCGGCCATCGTTCACGTTGGGGGGCTCGGGCGGCGGTCTTGCATACAACCGCGAAGAGCTGATGGAGATTCTGTCGCGCGGGCTCGATCTTTCTCCAGTTCATGAATGCCTGATTGAAGAGTCGGTGCTCGGCTGGAAGGAATACGAGCTCGAGGTGATGCGCGATCTTGCGGACAACGTCATCATCATTTGCTCGATTGAGAATATGGACCCGATGGGGGTACATACCGGCGACTCGATTACGGTGGCTCCGGCGCAGACGCTGACCGACCGTGAATACCAGGCGATGAGGGACGCGGCGATTCGCGTGATGCGCGAAATTGGCGTGGAAACAGGCGGATCGAATGTGCAGTTTGCGGTGCATCCCAACACCGGGCGCATGACGGTGATCGAGATGAACCCGCGCGTGTCGCGGTCGTCGGCGCTGGCGTCAAAGGCGACAGGATTTCCGATTGCGAAGATTGCGGCGAAGCTGGCGGTGGGCTACACGCTCGACGAGATTCCCAACGACATTACGAAGATGACCCCGGCGTGTTTTGAGCCGACCATCGATTACGTCGTAACGAAGATTCCGAAGTGGCAGTTTGAAAAATTTCCGGGAGCGGACGAGAATCTGGGGCCGCAGATGAAGTCGGTGGGTGAGGTGATGGCGATCGGGCGCACCTTCAAAGAATCGCTGATGAAGGCGCTCCGCTCGCTGGAAACAGGCAAGAAGATCGGGGCGGAGTTGCTGGAGCCGAAGCGGTTGACGCAGCGGCTCGTCACGCCGCAGCCGGAGCGTCTGAGCTACGTGCGGTTCGCCTTTCGGCAAGGGCTCTCGGTGCGCGAAGTGGCGCGAATGACGGCCATGGACCCGTGGTTCCTCTATCACATCAAGGAAATCACGGACACGATTGCGAAGGTCGGCGAGCAGAATGGGGAGAGCATAACGCCGGAGTTGCTGCGCAAACTAAAGCGGCAGGGAGTATCCGACGAGCGCATTGCCGAGGTCTGGGGCAAACCGACAAACGATGGGGTTGCAGAGGTGCGGGAGCTGCGCTATCGGCACGGCATTAAGCCGGTGTTCAAGCTGGTGGACACCTGCGCGGCGGAGTTCGAGAGCATGACTCCATACCTGTACTCGACCTATGACGAAGAGGATGAGGCTGCGCCGACGGCGAAGCGAAAAGTGATCATTCTGGGAAGCGGACCAAACAGGATTGGACAGGGAATCGAGTTTGATTACTGCTGCTGCCACGCTGCATTTGCGCTGAAGGAAGACGACTACGAAACGATCATGGTGAATTGCAATCCGGAGACGGTCTCGACCGATTACGACACCAGCGACCGGCTGTACTTTGAGCCGCTCACGTTGGAAGACGTATTGGCGGTGTATGAGCATGAGGCCTCAAGCGGAGCGGAGATCGGGATGATCGTGCAATTCGGAGGCCAGACTCCTCTGAATCTGGCACTGCGACTGAAAGCGGCGGGGGTGCCGATTCTGGGCACGTCGCCGGAGTCGATTGACCTGGCAGAAGACCGCAAGCGGTTTGGAAAGCTGCTTGAAGAGTTGGATATTCCGCAGCCTCCAGGCGCGATTGCAACCAGCGTGGAAGAGGCTCTGGCTGGCGCGGAGCGCATCGGGTATCCCGTGCTGGTGCGGCCTTCGTATGTGCTGGGCGGGCGCGCCATGGTGATCGCTTATGACAGCGAGGCGGTATCGCGATACATGAAAGAAGCGGTCGAGTATTCGCAGGAGCGGCCGATCCTGGTGGACCACTTCCTTGAAGACGCAGTGGAAGTGGACGTAGACGCGCTCTGCGACAAAAAAGACGTCGTCATCGCCGGCATCATGCAGCACATTGAAGAGGCCGGCATCCACTCCGGCGATTCGTCCTGCGTTCTGCCCGCCGCCGATCTCGCTCCCGCCACGCTGGAGACAATTCGCACCTACACGCGCAAATTGGCGCTGGCGCTCAACGTGGTCGGGTTGGTGAACCTGCAATTTGCCATCCAGCGCAGGGCTGGTCAGCCCGACAAAGTTTTTGTGATTGAGGTGAATCCCCGGGCGTCGCGCACGGTGCCTTACGTTTCGAAGGCGACGGGCGTTCCTCTGGCGAAGATCGCTTCCCGGCTGATGACCGGACGGAAGCTGCGGGAACTGCTGCCGGAGCAGACCGCATCCGGGCGCGACCTGGAAACGGGAACGCACTTTTACGTGAAGTCGCCGGTTTTTCCATGGAACAAATTTCCCGGGGTCGATATGGCTCTAGGGCCGGAGATGAGGTCTACGGGCGAAGTGATGGGAGTGGCGGACAACTTCGGCGAGGCGTTTGCCAAGGCGCAGCTTTCAGCAGGGCAGCGGCTGCCGCTGAAGGGCACAGTTTTCTTCAGCGTGAACGATCGCGACAAGATACATCTCGTGGAGCTGGCCCGCGATTACATGGAGCTTGGATTCCAGATTGTGGCCACGGAAGGCACGGCCAACAAGCTGGCGCAGGCCGGGCTGGTCGTCGAGCGCGTATACAAGGTGAAGGAAGGCCGTCCCAACGTGGTCGACCTGATCAAGGGCGATCGCATTCAACTCATTGTCAACACCACGCAGGGGCAGGACACCTTTTTCGACGAGAAGGCAATTCGGCGGGCCGCGGTGCTGCAGCGGATTCCGACGATTACGACGATTGCGGCGGCACGTGCGGCTGCGGAGGGCATTGAGGCGCTGCAGCAGCACCAGACAAACGTGTATCCGCTGCAGCACCTGCATGCGGACCTGCCGTCCAGGCACACGCGCTACGCGCCTTCCTAAATGCCGGCTCAAAAGCAGAGGCCGTCAGGAGCGCATAGGAAGCGCGACTCTTAGTTCTTGTTGGCCGTCATCTGTGGAGTATCGGTTGATTCCTGGTTCCGCGGGCGGATGGAGTCGATGAGCAGAAGGACGCCTCCGATGACAATGGCGGAGTCGGCGACGTTGAAGTCGGGCCAGTGGTAGTGGATGATGTGGACCTCGAGGAAGTCGATGACAGTTCCGTAGGCGATACGGTCCCATACGTTGCCGATGGCTCCGCCGAGCACAAGTGCCATGGAGACGGCGGTGAGGGAAAGCCGGCGGCCGATGCGCAAGAGGATGATGAAGACGACGAGGGCGGCGAAGAGAGAGAAGGCGACGAGCAGGGCGCGCGTTCGCGCAGGGTTGGGCGAGTCAGTAAACATGCTGAAGGCTGCGCCGGGGTTCATGACGTGGCTGATGGCGAAGACGCGGGGGATGACGACGACGACGTTGCCTTCAACGATGTGATGGCTGACCCAGAGTTTGGTGAGGCGATCGAGGAGGATGATGAGGGCGGAGAGGACGAGGAGCCAGCCTCGCCAATCACGGATGCGGCTCATGCGTGGACCTTGTCGGATTCGCGCAGATGCTTGTAGCCCATGGCATCCAGTGCTTCGAAGCAGCGTCCGCAGACGTTGGGCCACGGGCCGTAGTGGGCCGTGTCGGTGCGGTAATTCCAGCAGCGCTCGCATTTGATGCCGTCGGCAGGGAGCGTTGTCGTGGCAAGATGACCGTTTTGGCTTGCGGCCAGCTCGACACTGGAGACATTCAACAATTCCTTGAGGGATGGTTCGTATCTGTAAAGAAATGCTGCACTTTCTCTTGGTGCATCGATGCGGATTTTGGCCTCAAGAGCTTTGCCAATCCGCTTGTCTTTGCGGGCTTCTTCGAGGGATTTCAAGGCCTCGTCGCGAACTTCCAACAACTGTTTCCACTCGGTGAGGAGAGCTTCGTCTTTGGCGGCGATTTCGTCGGGGTTCGGAAAGAGCGCGAGGTGGATGCTGGGCTCGCGGCTTTCTGTTTGCGGCAGGTAGCTCCAGACTTCTTCGGCAGTGAAGGTGAGGATGGGGGCGACGAGTCGGACGAGAGATTCAGTGATTTTCCAGATGACGGTTTGGGCGGAGCGGCGCTCGATGCTTGAGGGCGCGAAGGTATACATGCGGTCTTTGAGCACGTCGAGGTAAAGCGCGCTGAGATCGACGATGGTGAACTCATTGATGGCGTGGTAGACGCGGTGGAACTCGAACTGCTCGTACCAGGCGAGAACTTTTTCTGTGAGCTCGCGGGTGCGGGCGAGCATGTAACCGTCGAGCGGCAGAAGCTGATCGTCGGAGACGGCGTGTTCGGCGGGGCTGAAGTTGTGGAGGTTCCCGAGCAGAAATTTGAAAGTGTTGCGCAGCTTGCGGTAGTTTTCTGCGGCGCGCTGCATAAGGTTGTCGCTGGCGGCGACGTCTTCGCGAAAGTCGACGCTGGCGGCCCAGACGCGGATGATTTCGGCGCCGAGTTGGTCGGCGACGCTTACGGGGTCGACTCCGTTACCGAGGGATTTTGAAAAGGCGCGGCCCTGCTCGTCGAGGGTCCAGCCGACGGTGGTGACGTTCTTGTATGGCGCGGCGTTTTTGATGGCGACGGAGCAGAGCAGCGAGGAATGGAACCAGCCGCGGTGCTGATCGGCTCCTTCGATGTAGAGGTCGGCGGGCCACCGGAGGTTGGGATCGGTTTCGAGGACGGCGTGCCAGCTTACGCCGGAGTCGAACCAGACGTCGAGGATGTCCATTTCTTTGCGGAACGCGGGGGCTGATTTGTCGGACTGCTGGTTGCCACAGTGTTTGCAGGCGGTGCCGGCGGGGAGGAGTTCTTCGACAGAGTGCTTGTGCCAGGCCTCGGCGCCCTCTTGATGAAAGAGCGCGACGACGCGCTTGTTGAGCGCGGGATCGTTGAGCGGGGTGTGGCATTGGTTGCAAAGAAAGACGGCGATGGGCACTCCCCAGATGCGCTGGCGGGAGATGCACCAGTCAGGGCGTGTGGCGATCATGTTGGAGATGCGCTCTTCGCCCCAAGAGGGATCCCAGTGGACGCGTTTGATTGCGTCGAGGGCGCGCTGGCGGAAAGTAGTATCGGATCCGTCAGCATTTTTCAGCGGAGTTTCGAGCCCGATGAACCACTGCTCGGTGGCGCGGAAGATGACGGGATTGTGACAGCGCCAGCAGTGCGGGTAGGAGTGATAGATGTCGGCGCGGCCTATGAGCGCGCCTCGCGCCTGAAGAACTTCGATGATGAAGGGATTGGCTTCGAAGACGGTCTTGCCTTCGAATTCGGGGAGGCCGTTGCGGAGCCGGCCTTCGTTGTCGACATTGCAGAGCTGCGAGAGGCCATAGCGCGCACCGGTATAGAAGTCGTCGGCTCCGTGAGCGGGCGCGGTGTGGACGGCCCCGGTGCCGGTATCGGAGGTGACGTAGTCGGCGAGGACGCCGAGGACACTGCGGTCGAGGAACGGGTGCTGAAAGGTGACGCGCTCGAGCTGGCTGCCTTTGAAGCGCGCGATGTGCTTCGCGCTTTCGAGGTTGCAGGCTTCGCGGACGGAGTTGGCCAGGGCTTCGGCGACGATGTAGACGTTGTCACCGGCTTCTAGAGCGGCGTAGTCGAAGTCGGGATGGAAGGCGACGGCCAGAGATGCGGGTAGAGTCCAGGGAGTGGTGGTCCAGATGATGGTGAAGACTTTTTTGCCGGCGAGCGCGGGGTCGATGGCTGCGGGATCGCTGGTAAGCGCGTAGCGGACGTAGACGCTGGGGCTGGTGTGCATCTCGTACTCGACCTCGGCTTCAGCGAGGGCGGTGCGGTCGTGGAGGCACCAGTAGACGGGCTTGAGTCCTTTGTAGACATAGCCGTTCTCGAAGAAGTCGTAGAAGGCTTCGAGGGTGCTGGCCTCGTACTGCTTCGACATGGTGGTGTATGGATCATCCCACTGCCCGAAGACGCCGAGGCGGATGAGCTGCGAGCGCTGCAGGTCGATGAACTTTTGCGCGTATTCGCGGCAGGCGCGGAGAACGGAGAGCGCGGGCATTTCCAGTTTTTTCCGGCCGAGCTTTTCGTCGACTTTGATTTCGATGGGAAGGCCATGGCAGTCCCATCCGGGGACGAGCGGGGCGTCATATCCGGCCATGGTTTTGGATTTGACGATGAAATCCTTAATGCATTTTTGCAGGGCGTGACCGAGGTGGATGGGGCCGTTAGCATAGGGCGGTCCGTAGTGCAGGATGTACTTTTCGGCTCCGGCGCGGGCGCGGCGAATCTGGCCGTATAAGTCGGTGTCTTTCCACTGCTTGAGGCGCGCCGGCTCGTTTTGCGGCAGATTGGCCTTCATTGGGAATTTGGTTTCAGGCAGGGTCAGAGTCGCCTTGAGCTCGGGCGGTGCGGACATTGTTTCTCCTGGAAATATGTGCAAAAGATTATTGTATCTGCTAAAAAATGGGCGGCTGCGAAGCGGTCAGCTATGGTCCGGTTGGTAGAAAGCGGGGGCGAAGAGGTGGAAGGTCGGTGGATTTGGCAAGTAAACTGCTTATTCACAAGGAAGCAGTAACTTTGGCGGCTCTGCACCGTCTATTTTGAGGTAGGGATGCGCGCCGGGGCCGCAATTGAAATTGGGCGCGGGGCCGGGACAGGCGAGGGGTCCGTCGTCCATAATGGAGGAATACGCGGAGGGTTCGGTCTCCGGTAGCACAACGAATGGGAAACCAGCTTTTGATACCTCCCGAAGAAATGACACAGCCGCGAGTGGTCGAGGAGCCGGAGCTTCTGCATGAAGCCGATGGTTCCATGTGGACCTCGCTGCTGGCGAACCTGCGGGACGCATTTTCTTCTCCGAAACAGCCGCCGCTGGAGCTGAGCTCGCAGCCGATTGCGGTGGTCGACCCTACGCGAACAGAGCCTGTCTGGACGACGCTGGGCCACAGCATCCAGGACTTATTTTTTCCGAAGAAGCTGCCGCCGTTGGATTTGACTTCGACGCCGGTTCCGGTGGTGGACCGCATGGCGGTAAAGCGGGGCCCGCTTTCGAGCGCACTGGCAATTGTGCTGCACGCTGTGGTGCTGGGACTGATTGTGCTGTTCGCGCTGCAACAGTGGCGGACGCGCTCGATCCAGAAAAAGCCAGCGTTGACTGCGCTGGACGTCAAGCCGTTTATTCCGGTCACGCCGAAGATGCAGCAGACGATGGGCGGCGGCGGTGGCGGCGGCAACCATAGCCCGGTTGAGGCGTCGAAGGGACACCTGCCGGACATTTCGAAGCAGCAGATTACGCCTCCGCAGATTCTGAAGATCGACCATCCGAAGCTGCCGGTTCCGGCGACGATTGTGATGCAGCAGATCAAGCTGCCGGACGCAAATATGCCGAATATCGGCGTGCCGCAGTCGAACCAGGTGGCGCTTGCATCGCAGGGCAGCGGATCAAATTCTGGCTTTGGCCAGGGGGCCGAGGGCGGAATTGGGTTGGGTACTGGCCCCGGTGTAGGGCCAGGCGAGGGTGGCAATTACGGCGGCGGCGCGATGCATCCTGGGGGCGGGGTTTCGGCTCCGGTGCTGATCTATTCGGTGGATCCGGAGTTTTCCGATGAGGCGCGGCGGGCGAAGTATCAGGGGGTTTGCGTGGTGTCGCTTGTGGTGGACGCGCAAGGAAACCCGCAAAACATCCAGGTGGCGCGGGCGCTGGGGATGGGGCTGGATGAAAAGGCCGAGGAAGCGGTGAAGCAGTACAAGTTCAAGCCGGCTTATTACAAGGGGCATCCTGTGGCGTCGATTATTAATGTTGAGGTGAACTTCAGGATTTACTGAGGCACCGGAAAAATTGAAGGAGGGCTGGCTGCGCGCCGGCCCTTTTTGTTTGCCAACTGGCCAGCCCTTTTCGTTTGCCAACTGTTGGAGATCCTGCGGGGTATGAGCGCCGTCGCATCAATTCGCGCTGGAATGCCGTTGATAGGAAGAGCCGAGTTGAGCAGACAATATCGATGATCGCCAAGGCACGAATGAATCGCGCGGGAAGGCACGTTGGAGCATTCAAAGGCATTCGAAAAATTACTGATACAACATCGGACGGAGTGGAAGTGATGCGGCGGATTGAGCGGAACGGCTCCGTAGAAAGCTGATTGCTCTTACGGAGCCGCTGGTTTCCTCTTACTTGAGTGAGACGGCGATAACTGAGTAAGGCGGGACGTCAAAGGTGGTCTGGATGCCTCCTGAGGCAGAGATCGTAGCGGCGGGCCATTTGCTTACTGTCGGATTGGCCGCGTTGATGGTGTAAAGGGTGCTGGTCGGCGATGTGAGGCCAGAGTTGTTTATCTGCAGCGTGACTCCGGAGAAGGAGCTGGCGGTAGGGTTGATGACGAGGATGGAGTCGGTCGTCGAGGTGTAGTAGCCGGTGGCGATGAGTCCTGCAGTACTTGCACTGGAGGAGAGCGTGACGGAGGTCGCCACGTGTCCGCCGTCCTTAAGGTCGAGGAACGACGGTGCGAACATCATTTCGTAGGTGTACCACTGCGGATAGGGTTGCGCCTCTGCGCCGGTGGCGGCCTTGTTGCAGTCCATCGCGGAGTTGACGATGCCAAGCAGGCAGAAGGTCTGCTGCGCGGCAGAGAAGTAGATCATGCGGCTGGGCACGGTGGTTGCGCCGTGATAGCTGGCATTAAGGAGCTGCGCAACGGTCATGCTGTTGAAGAGCGGCGAATAGGTGGGGCTGTTGCGGCAGCACTCCGGCCTGAAGGCCCAGTCGTCGTTGTACTCGTCGAAGTAAATGGGCGTTTTTGCGCCGAGCGGAGTCTTGGCCGACTGAACGGCTGTGTACGCCTGGAGGAAGCGGGCCTGAACGCCGGTGGAGGAGTTGATGATTTTGGAGTAGACCGATGGGGTGCCTCCGGCGCCATCCCAAGTCATTCCGTTGGTGATGTCGTTGCTGCTTCCTTCATAGAAGTGATAGCTGTAGAAGTCAACGTACGGTGCTGTCGAAGCATTCGTCAGGATTGAAGTGAAGCCCACACCCGCGGTGGCTGGACCACCAATTTTTATAGTGACCCCGTCGGTGTTGGCCTGCGCCTTCATGAGCGGAGCGGCGGCGGCGTAGATGCTGATGTAATCATTCAGCTGATTGGTGGAACAGAGCGCGGTGGTGTTTGGCTCGTTCCAGATTTCGTATTCCTGCACCAGTCCGGGAAAGGTGGCGTCGAAGTGCGCCACAATTGAAGCGGCGAGCTGGCCCCATTTGGTCACGCTGGTGGGAACACTCGTGGTCGGCGCAGTGGGGCACGGCAGAGGCGAGGGCTGCAGGAAAGTTGGAGTTTCTTCGAGTTCGATGAGCGGGTGTACCCCGGCAGCGACGAACTTTGCCATATCACTGTCGAGCGCGCTCCAGTTGGGCGTGGTACTGCCATAGACGAATGGCACCTGGAGGCGATAACGGGCGGCGGTGAAACCGGCCTGCACCACTGTGGTGCGGTTTGCGTTGGTGGGCAGGCTCTCGAAGTATTCGTCGCCGAGGATGCCTGAGGGTATGGCTACCTGACTGCCGGAGCGTGAGCCGAAGTCCACTGTGACGGCGGCGGTTTGTGCGGCGCTGTATGCTCCTTCGCCGGAAAGTTCAGCGCTTTGCGGACTGCCGATTCCATTGTCGTTTACAGCGAGCAGGGCCACGCGATTGCCCAGAGCGGCGGGTTTGAATGAGAGGGTGACGGTGCAGGAGGAGCCGGCGGTGAGGGTTGAGCCGCAGGTTTTGGCGGTGATGGTGTAGTCGGCAGCATTGGTGCCTGACGGTGCGATGCTGCTGAACGTGACTGAGCCGGAGCCCCCGGCTGTAATGGTGAAGGTTTTAGTGGCAGCAACCGCGCCGATATTTTGCGATCCCCAGGCAAGCGAGGACGGGCTGATGGAGATGGTAGTAGTGGATGCGGGAGTTCCGGTGCCGGAGAGGGCGACGGTCTGCGGGCTGTTGCTAGCACCGTCGACAATGGTGAGATTGGCGGTGCGAGTGCCGGTTGCGATAGGCCCGAAGATCAGGTTGATAGAGCATGTCTTGGATGGTGCGAGGTTCGCCCCGCAACTGTCGGAGGTGACGGAGAAGTCATTCCCGTCGGCTCCGGTGATGGACACGCTGGAGATTCCGATGGTGGAGGTGTCATTATTCGTGAGGGTGACGAGCTTGGAGCCGCTGCTGAAATTTATGGCGACGCTGCCGAAGTTGATGCTGGATGGGCTGGCAGTCGCTGTTCCCGCGGCGGAATTGACGCCGACACCAGAGAGGCTGACTCCCTGAGGGCTATTGCTGGAGCTGTCGCTGAAGCTGAGGGTAGCGGTGCGAGTACCCGTTGCAGCGGGGGTGAACGCGACGGCGACCGCGCAGCTTGTGGACGGCGCGAGACTGGAGCCGCAGGTGGTGGACGTTTTTGAGAATTCGGAAGCGTTGGTGCCTTCGATGGAGACGCTGCTAAGAGTGATTGTGGATGTGCCGCCGTTCATGAGATAGGCAGTCATGGAACTGCTGGCGACGTGGAGCTGTGTTTGCGGGAACGTGAGTCGCGTGGGATTGGCGGCGACGCTTCCGGAAGTAGAAGCAAGTCCTGTGCCGGAGAGAGGAACGTTCTGCGGGCTGTTGGATGCTCCATCGCTGAAGCTCAAGGTGGCGGTGCGTTTGCCAGCGGCCAGGGGCCTGAAGAATATGGTGGCGGTGCAACTGGAAGAAGCGGCGAGGCTCGATCCGCAGGTACTTGAGGAGACGAAGAAGTCGCCTGAATCGGTTCCGGTGACGCTGACGCCGTCGATATTAACGGCGGAAGACCCGCCGTTGGTGAGGGTAACGGTCTTGGATCCGCTGGTGTTGCCGAAGGTCACATTGCCCCAGACGAGCGAAGTTGGCGACGGCGTGAGCGTGCCTCCTGTAGGCGCAACGCCAGTGCCGGAGAGCGCGACAGAGAGCGGCGTGGCGCTGTTGCTGCTGGTGATCATCCAGGTTGCGGAGGCAGAGCCGGCGGCAGCAGGTTTGAAGGCGATGCTCGCGGTGCAGCTTGCGGATGCGGCGAGGCTGGAGCCGCAAGTTGTAGATGTGACGGCGAAGTCACCGGCATTTGTTCCGGAGAGGGACGCGGCGCTCAGCGAAACAGAGCTGGAGGTGGTATTGGATACGGCAATCGACTGCGAGGCGCTGGTAGATCCGGTGCTGACGCTGCCGAAAGAGAGAGTGGAGGGGGCGGCGGTGACGGATCCTGGAGAGGTGCCGGCCGTGCCGAGGCCTGAGACGGAGACTTCCTGCGGGCTATTGCCAGCATCGTCAGTGTAGACAAGTGTGGCGGTGCGCGTTCCGGCGGTCGTGGGCTTGAACAGGATGGTGGTGGCGCAACTTGCTGAGGCAGCCAGCGTAGAGCCGCAGGTGTTCTTAAAAATCGTGAAGTCGCCGGCGTTGGTTCCTGTGAAGCCGATGCTGCTCATGTTGACAGTGACGGTGCCGTTGTTGGTAAGAGTGGCAGTCTTCTGGCCGCCCGCGTTTCCGACGGCGACACTACCCCAGGTGATCGAGGTGGGTGAAACGGTCGCTGTTCCGGAGGAGGTCGTAGCAGCGCCAAGACCGGATACCGCGACTTCCTGAGGGGATGGGCTAGCCGTGTCGGCAAAGGCGAGGTCTGCGCTGCGCGTGCCGGAGGTTGTGGGTTTGAAGAGAATGGTTGCGGTGCAACTGGCGGACGCGGCAAGGGTGGAACCGCAGGTCTTTTTGTAGATGGAGAAGTCGTGTGGATCGGCGCCGACAAAGCCTATGCTGCTGATGCTGATCGCAGAGCCGCCGTCGTTGACGAGAGTGGCGGTTTTCGGGCCGCCGGCAGTGCCGACATTCACCTTGGACCAAGTGATCGAAGCGGGCGTGGCAGTGGCTGTCGCGGCGTGGACTTCGGGCAAGAATGCCGTTGCAGAGAGTACCCCGATAGCAAGCGCGAGACTTGAGAACTTGAATGAGAAGCGATTGAAGATGGATTGCAGCTGATTCTGGGAAGAGTGGAAGTTCATCGAAGCCTCGTATGGAATATGAAACGCAACGAACGGGGCGGTTACGTTTTTGCCGGGTGCAGGCGGTTTTTGAGCATACCCGGCCGTTCATACCTTAGACTCAGCTCCTGGCTAAAGAGTTGGCTTTAGAGCTGTAGCGACCTCAGCGGGAGGATCAGGGATGAACGTAAGCTCCGATGTCCCATGCTCCGTTACTATTCTGGTTTGCTGTATTTACGTTGTCGGGCCAGGTTGAGCCGGGCGCGAGATCGAGCTGATAGGTTGCGCCCAGGTTTAACCCGGCTCCGATGGCGGGCGAGGTCGAGGTGAGGGAGAAATCATTCGCCGACGGGTTGGTGAATTGAGGATCGGCATTGATGGAATGGCTGTCCTCCCCGCTGGCAGCGAGATAGCCTGAGAAGGTACCGGCGATGCCATTCCAGATAAAGGGCGTAGCTGTGCCCCCGAAATAGATGTTGTAGTCGAGGGTATTGGAAGTAGTGCCGGAGCTATCGTTGACGAAAGTGGTTGCGGAGCCGGCATCCACAATGTTGTTCTCAATGACATTGCCGGAGTTGTTGGAGCCGCCAGTGAGGAAGAAGCCGGCGCCCTCGCCACCCGCAAGGCCGTTGTTGTAGCAGACGTTGTTGTAGAAGTGATTGCCGCCGGGACCGCCGGCAATCTCCAGGCATGGGCCAAAGTTGTTGTAGATGATGTTTCCGTAGAAGCTGCAGCTTCCGGCTCCTCCCTGCACATTCAAGGGATAGGCGTGCAGGCTGGGCGTGCCGTTGTGAAAAACGGTGTTATAGCGGATGGCATTTCCCTGGCCGATAGTCGAACCGGCAAAGATACATTCGAGGCCGCCGCCTTCCAGGTTGAAGATACCGATATCATGCACGATGTTATATTGCGCGACGGTGTTGGAGATGACGCCGCCGCTGGGATGTGCAACGGCCAAGCCGATGCCGTCGAATCCGATGTTATAGACGGTATTCCTCTGGACCATGGCCGAGTCGATGGTCTGGCCGGCGACGTCGTAGCTGAAAATGCCCCAGTTTGCATCGCGGACGGTATTGTCCTGAATGACGTCATTACTGCCTTCCCAGAAAATGCCGACGCCGTCTCCGTTGTTGTTGGGCATGGACGGGCTATTCCAGCGAACGTCTTTGATGAGCATGTTCTGAACGGTGACGTGGGCGGCGGTGACATAGACGCCCTTCTGCGAAGGCTCCTGGCAGGTCAGGCCGTTGAGGATGGTATAGCTGCGAAAATCGGCAATGCAGTACAAGCGCTGGGGAATTTCGAAGGTTTCGGAGGACGGGTCGACGTCTCCCGTGGGGCGGATGTAGACGCGGCTGTTGGCGGAATCCCACGACCAGGAGCCGGGCGTCATCCCGCCCTTTTCTGCTACGTAATTCATTGCGACGCCGTTTTCGTAGACGGTGACCGGTTCGGAGAAGCCGGTGGTGTAGTAGAGGGTATAGGAGCCGCTGGAGCCGTCGAGTCTGCCGTTGTAAAGGCTGGCGATTTCACTGTCGCTCAGGGCGCGATTGAAGACGAATAATTCATCGACATTGCCATTGAGATAGGTGCCGCTAGACGATCCGCCGATCTGTATTGGGGTGCTGTCAGTAAACATGGTGGCGGAGGAGGCTTTGTAGGTCTGGCTCTGCTTTACGCCGTTGATGAAGATGGCCTGCTCATTCGTGGCAGCATTGACTCTTCCGACGACGTGGTACCAGGTATTCGGCGTGAGCGCGTTGTTACTGGCTACTTCCCTGAATCCGGAATCGAGAAAGGTCTGCCACTCCATCTTGCCAAGGTTGGATCCCACGCCGAGAAACAAGCCCCAGGCTTTACCCGCGCCCTTCATGAAGAAGGTCGCGTTCGACGAGATGGAGTTGACGTATATCCAACCGCCGATGGTGACATTGGCGTTGGTGGAACCGCTTTTGCCGACGAAGCCCGAGGAAAGCGCGGTGTCGCTACGGCTGAGCATTGTCTTGTTCGCGGGGTTAAACGCTGCAGAGAAAGTCCCCTGCACGTTGTTGGTGGACTGGGTGACGCCATTCGTATTGGTGAGCGTATTGCCGTTGTTTGTTGCGTCGAGGAAGCTGGATCCGGACATCTGATCCATGTCCCAATAACCTTGAAGATGTGAGTCGCCGGTGAAGTTGACCGGGGCTTGCGCTTCCGACGTCCAGGAGCTTGCGACGACCGAGCCACTGATGACGGGCGCCGTTCCCGATCCAAAGGTTCCAATGGTGATGGGGTTGGAGGCGGTCCCGGCGGAAGGCAGCGTTAATTGCTCGCGCCACGTGCAGCCGTCCCTGAAATCAATATTGTCGCCGGGCTTGAAGGTGGAGGAGTTGACTTTGGCAATGGTCTTCCAGGCGGTGGAGGGGCTGGTTCCGTCATTCGAGTCGTTACCTACGGTGCCGCAGTTTGAAACGTAGTAGGTGGTCCCGCTGCCCGGACCGGATGAGGAAGCGCCGGTGCCGGAGAGGAAGACTGAGAGAGGAGTGGAGCTGTTGCTGCTGGTGATGTTCCACGTGGCAGTGTCGGCGCCGACGGTACCGGGCGAAAAGACAAGGCTTTCGGTGCAGCTTGCGGAAGCGGCGAGCGAGGAACCACAGGTGGTGGAGGAAACGGCGAAGTCGCCCGCGTTCGCTCCTGTGATCGAGTCGGCGCTCAGCGTAACCGAGCCGGTAGTGCTGTTGGATATGGTGATGGATTGCGATTGACTGACAGTGCCATCGTTCACGGTGCCGAAGGACAGGCTGCTGGGCGATGCGGTGACATTCCCGGTCGCGGGGCCACCGGTGCCGAGTCCGCTGAGCGATACCTGTTGCGGACTGTTGCCGGCGCTGTCAGTAAAGTTCAGAGTCGCGGTGCGGGTGCCGGCGACAGTCGGCTTAAAGAGAATGGTGGCGGCGCAGCTTGCCGAGGCGGCGAGCGCGGAGCCGCAAGTGTTCTTGAAAATCGAGAAGTCGCCAGGATCGGCCCCAGCAAAGGTTATGCCGCTGATGTCGATCGCGGACGTGCCATTATTCGTAAGCGTGGCGGACTTTTGCCCGCCTGCGTTCCCGACGCTGACACTGCCCCACGAGAGTGAGGTGGGCGATACGGCCGCACTTCCCGCAGAGGTAGTGCCCGTGCCGGACAAGGAAACCGAGAGGGGAGTGGGACTGTTGCTTGAGGTGATGTTCCAGACTGCAGTTGCGCTGCCGGAGGAGTTGGGAGAGAAGTCTATGCTGGCAGAACAGCTCGCGGATGCTGCAAGGGTGGATCCGCAGGTCGTGGATGAGACGGAGAACTCGCCGGCGTTCGCCCCGGAGATTGCGGAGGGGCTAAGGGTAACGGAAGCGGAGGTAGTGTTGGTTACGCTGATGGACTGCGCCGCGCTGGTTGATCCCGCGGCAATGCTGCCGAAAGACAAACTCGTGGGCGAAGCGGCAACGGTGCCGGTTCCGCCGGTGCCGAGACCGGAGAGGGAAACCTCCTGTGGACTATTGCCGTCGCTATCGGTGAAGACGAGGGTCGCAGTCCGGGTTCCGGAGGCTGTGGGCTTGAAGAGAACCGTTGCAGTGCAACTGGAAGACGCGCCTAGAGTGGAACCGCAGGTTTTTTGGTAAATGGCGAAGTCGCCAGCATTGGTGCCTGTGAATCCGATGCTGCTGATGGCGATGGATGCGGAGCCGCTGTTGGTGAGGGTTGCCGCCTTGGGGCCGCCTGCGTTACCGACGGCAACGCTTCCCCAGGTAATGGAAGAGGGCGATGCGGTGGTGGAACCCGTAGTCGTGGCCGAACTCGTTGCGTTGCCGGACACGGCGACCTGCTGAGGACTGTTGCTGGCGCTGGTTGTGAAGCTAAGGTCGGCAGCGCGGGAGCCGGAGGTGGTTGGCCTGAAGACGACGGTAGCTGTGCAGCTTGCAGAAGCGGCCAGTGAGGTGCCGCAGGTCTTTTTGTAAATCGAGAAATCGCCGGGATTGGATCCCGTGAATGCAATTTTGGAGATGGTAATGGCCTGAGAGCTGTCGTTGGTGAGAGTGGCCGATTTAGGTCCGCCGGTCTGCCCGACGGCAACGTTTGCCCACGTAATAGCGCCAGGAGCGGCAGTAGCGTTGAGGGTAGCGCTAGTGAGGGCGGCCGGGCTGGCGCCGGTGCCGAGAAGCGACACCTGCTGGGGAATGCCGCCGCCAGTATCGGACACAGCGAGGGTGGCCGCGCGACTTCCCGTGGCCGTAGGCTTAAAGACGACGGTCGCAGTGCAGGCGGCGGAAGGCGGGAGTGCGGCGCCGCAGGTATTTCCAATGACGGAAAAGTCGGCGGGATCGGCACCGCTGAAGCCGATATTTTCGATATTAATGCTTTGGCTTCCAGTATTGGTGATAGTAGCCGTTTGGGGAGTGCCGGTGCGCCCGACGCTGACACTCGACCACATCATCGAAGCGGGAACGGTAGAAAAGTTCGACGCGGCCTGGACACCCGGAATGACTCCGCATCCGGGGATGAGAGCGCCGGCCAAGGCCACCGCGAAAAGCCTGGTTGAGCAACGAAACACATTATAGGAAGAGCCAAGGTAAGAGCGGGACAAAGAGCGGTTCATCCGAAGCCTCGAAGTAAGTCGCAAACGCATCCATCGGCATGCACGCAGCGGACCACTGCGCCAGGCGGAATGGACTTCTTGAGAAATATCGTGCAACGTTCTCAACCGTTGCCTTTTGGGGATTGTGTCCCGACGTGCTGTAACCCTTCTCTCGAGCGGTCCCAATCTTCAGGAAAGGCAGGTGCCGAAGACTAATCGTAAGATGAAATCGAGAGAACAACGGTAGCCTGCATTTTCATCCTTTGTTAACCCGTTCGCAACTGCTTCGTCCCATTTTGGGCTGGTGAGATGATTTTGAGGCGTCGGGAATGCCGGAAAACAAGATTGCCTATCCATCGCGGCCATTGGTTTCTGCATCCAACCCGACTTGTTTCAATGCTGTTTTTGATTGAGCCGGTTTGTTTTCTGCGAGGGAGTGCAATACCAGGCATCTTCAAGGAAATACAGGCGGCGCGGTCGGAACGGTTGGACGGTTTCTAACTGCCGGAATGAGCTGTACAAACGAGGTTTTCATTCATAAGGAGCGGGACGATGAATTTGCAAGGTGAGAAGGTAGCGGTTTGCGGGGCAGGCGGATTCATAGGTGGGCATCTGGTAAAAAAGCTTCTCGAAAACGGCGTGGATGTGGTCCGTGCGATCGACATCAAGCCGCTGGACGAGTGGTACCAGTCTTCGAGCGAGGTAGAGAACCTGACGCTGGACCTGAAGAACAAGGACAACTGCTACCAAGCCGCAAAGGACGTAAAGGTCGTTTTCCAATTGGCGGCCGATATGGGCGGCATGGGATTTATCGAGAATAACAAGGCCCTGTGCATGTTGAGCGTGCTGACGAATACGCATATGCTTATGGCGGCTCGCGACAGCGGGGTAGAGCGGTTCTTTTACTCTTCTTCGGCATGCGTGTACAACGGCGATAAGCAGCGGGATGAAGACGTGATTCCGCTGAAGGAAGAGGATGCCTATCCGGCGCTTCCTGAAGACGGGTACGGCTGGGAAAAGCTGTTCAGCGAGCGGATGTGCCGCCATTTTGAGGAGGATTTCGGGCTCCAGTGCAGGGTGGCACGTTTCCACAACGTGTACGGGCCCCTGGGAACATGGGACGGGGGACGGGAAAAGGCTCCGGCGGCAATTTGTCGGAAGGTGCTGGAGGCGAAGCACTCGGGGAACCACGAGATCGAGATATGGGGCGATGGGAAGCAGACCCGCAGCTTTATGTATATTGACGACTGCCTGCGCGGAACTCAGGCGATCGCGGAGAGCGAAATCCATGAGCCCATTAATCTTGGCAGCAGCGAGCTGGTCACCATCAATCAACTGGTGGACATTGTTGAGGATATCGCCGGCGTGCGGCTGAAGAGGAAGTACAAGCTGGATGCCCCGAAAGGCGTGAACGGCCGAAACAGCGACAACACGAAGATCCTGGAGTACCTGGGCTGGGAGCCTTCGATTCGGCTGCGCGACGGCATGGCCAAGACGTACGAATGGATCGAAAACGAGATGCTGGTCGGGGCTCGGGTCGCGGCATAGCCAGAAACATGGCATCGCGGGGTCCTCTCGCCAGAGGGGACTCGCGGTTGCCTGATACGGCAGACCGAGTGCAGCCCCCCAGCGTCAGGTGCGATGAGCCTTTCGATTGGGTATGATGTGCAAGATTTTGCTCTTTTCCTCGTTCGAGGAGGAGAGTTACGTGAATCTCCCGGGTCAATCCTCACTGAGATTATTTTCTCTTACAACCCTAAGACGTTTTTCTTCGTCTCTGTAAGTCAATCGCGTGCGAAGAAGTTGGGGGTACCACGCCTCCGATAGTGATCGTGTTGCGATACAGGCAGTCGATTGGACGATCAATGCGAGACATCACCACCCACGGCGATATCGGACCCTACGGAGTCCCCACGCGAAACCAGACGTTGCGAAACAGCGTAGCAAAGACGGACCGGAGCGAGATTAACGGTATGGAAATGAAGTCCTGCAGCAAACATCCTGAGACAAACATTTCCATCATGATTGCGGATTCGATGGCGATCACGTCTGAACTTCTTACCCAGGCATTTTCGAGACAGGCCGGTTTTGAGATCACGGGCTGTCCTAGGAATCTTGAAGACCTGGTGAAGATGATTTCGAAGCGCGCGCCTGACGTTGCGCTGATCAAGAGCTCCGATAGAAAGGGAACATTTGTTCCTCTGACGATTCTGGAGACGATTCACAATGTGAGTCCTTCGACCCGTTCGATCGTGCTCTCCTCGAACATCACCCGAGAGGACGTGGTTGCGTATTTTCACGCGCAGGCGCGCGGCATTTTGCCTGCCGACCTCACCGATTTTGCGACCCTGTGCGAGTGCATCAACTCGGTTTACGAGGGGCAGATATGGGCCTCGAGCTCGCAACTGACTTACCTGATTGAATCTTTGTCCGGCTCGAAGCCGTTGCAGATTATGAATGCAAGCGGCGATATGTTGCTGAGCGCCCGCGAGCAAGAGGTGCTGCGACTGCTGGCTGAAGGGCGGAGCAACCGGGCAATGGCTTCCGCACTAAGTTTGAGCGAGCACACGATCAAGAACCATCTGTTTCACATTTTTTACAAGCTGGGTGTTTCAAGCCGGACAGAAGCAATTCTTTACGCGATGAAGGGAAGAGTTTTTCCCGCGGAAAAAAGTGCCAGTTAAGCACGAGCATTTTGCCGGGGCGTAGTAGCGATTCGAGAGTGGGGCCGAAAGGCAGAGAGTGACGCAATGATTCGATCCAAGGCGCTTGGACTGCTGACGCTACTCCTGCTGTCCCCATTGTGTGGGGCGGCGAAGAAGCGGCATGCGGCGAAGCCGGATCAACTCGCGGGCGTTGAGTCGCAGGCAATTACTCCGCAGTTCTGGGGCATGCACACGCTTTCGCCCTGGCGGCATTGGCCGGCAGTCCCATTTGGATCGTTGCGACCTGCAGGGCTGAGTTGGGGCGCGGTAGAGCCGCAGCGAGGCGCATTCAATTGGCAGGGCCTGGATTCCTGGGTGCAGCGGGCGCAAGAGAAACACGTGCAACTTGTGTATCTGTTTTTGAACACGCCTCAGTGGGCAAGTACTCGTCCCAATGAAAAATGCAATCGCGGATACAACGGATGTGCCGCACCTCCGCGCGACGAAGACTGGGGCGACTTTGTAAGAGCTCTGGTGACACGCTACAGAGGCCGCATTCCGGTATACGAGATGTGGAACGAGCCGAATGCCATCGGCTACTACACGGGTTCGCCGGCAGAGATGGCGCATCTGGTCTCGATCGCGTACTCGATTATCAAGTCGGTCGATCCTCGGGCGATCGTGGTGGCTCCTGCGGTTTCATCTACGGGATGGCCGACGCCTTACGACGTGTGGATTGACCAGTTTTTGAAAGCGGGCGGCGGGAAATCCGTGGATGCGATTGCGTGGCACTCCTATCCGGGGCGCGCCAACCAGCCTGCGCTTCCGCCAGAAGATGTGGTGAGCCAGATACGCAAGGTTCGCGATGCGATGGCGAAGAACGGCGTGGGCAACATGCCCTTGTGGGATACGGAAGGCGGTTGGGGCGGTGACTCGCAACTTCCGGACGAGCAGGCGCAGGCGGATTTTCTCACGCGGTGGTACCTGATGCAGTACAGCGATGGAGTGGCGCGCGTCTTCTGGTACCAGTGGGACAGCCCGAAGTGGGGCACCCTGTGGAAAGAAGGCTCAGGCGAGACTCCCGCGGCTGCTGCGTACCGCAAGGTCTATGAGTGGCTGGATGGAGCGACAGGCGCCACCCCGTGCGCGCCGACCAGCGGCGCAATCTGGACGTGCAGCCTGTTCAAGGGGGACAAGAAGTATCTAGTTGCGTGGTCCACATCGGGTCCCGCGGCCTTCACCGGCTACGCGGGCTTCTCAGAATACGTGGATATGGCAGGAGAAAAACGTACCAGTAAAGGCAAATCAGTGATGGTTGGCCCGAGTCCAATACTGTTCCAAACGCAGTAGAAGCGAAAGAGGTTGCAGGTGTATATGGAAGACCAGGATCGTGGCGCCAGTGAGTTATCCCGTTTCGGCGTAGCCCGGACGCGAATTGCACGTAAGAACTTTTATGCGGCCGCTACCGCGCTTATTCTTCTCGCCGCGGTGCTCGCAATCACGGGATGCGGCGTGTCCTTTAATTCGCCCCCGACCGTGAGCTTGTCTCCGGCCACGATTTCCTGGCACAAGGTTGACGTGGGCGCCACATCCGGTCCGCACATGGTGACGGTAACCAATACCAGTCCGGCGAAATCAATCCCGCTGACGATTTCATCCTTCAACCTGACCGCGAACTTCATGGAGACGGACACGACGTGCCCGGCTGCGCCACAGACACTTGCGCCGGGGGCTTCCTGCACCGTGTCGGTAGCTTTTCGTCCGCAGGAATCCGGGAACCTGACCGGAACGTTTTCTCTCACCGACAACGCCACGGACACACCGCAGAGCGTTTCGCTGAACGCGGTCGGGGGAATTGGATTTCTGCTCTTCAATCCGACTTCATTGTCATTTACCGGAGTTGCAGCAAATACAGTCAGCCAGCCGCAGACCTCGACGCTGACCAATGAGGCTACGACTCCAGTGGCGATTTCTGAATTGCGCACGAGCGGCAAGTTCGCCGAGGGAGACGACTGCCCAAGAAGTCCCGACACGCTGGAGCCGGGAGGCAGTTGCACGGTGACGGTGACGGCGAATCCGGTTGCGGGCGGCCCGATTACGGGCGCAATTAACGCAATAGACAGCTTTGGAAACGACACCCAGCTCTACTTATCAAGCACCGACCAGGGACTACAGAGTGTAGGAGCGCTGGAGTTTACTCCGCCCGAGCTGCAGTGGGGCAAGGTGACGGTAGGGTCCACTTCTGGCGACAAAGTGATTACGGTCACAAATCTTCAATCAGCTGCCGTGAGCTTTTCGAATATCGCAGTGGGTCCTGATTTTCAAATTGCCAGCACGACTTGCCCAGTAGGATCGGGATCGCTCGGAGGCGGGTCGTCCTGCACGGTATCGGTGGTTTTCCGTCCTTCAGTTGCCGGAGCTGTTTCCGAGCTGCTGACGTTTACAGATAACCTGACCGGGAGCCCGCAGGCACTATCCTTGAAGGGCACGGGCGTTTTGGGAGACATGCTGTTTACTCCGACTTCGCTATTGTTCGCCGGTGTGGATCCGGGGCAAACGAGTGCTCCGCAGACGGCTACGCTGGCGAATGAGACCGCCGGCAATATCAGCCTTGCGACGATTTCGGTAACAGGACATTTTGCGCAGACGAACAACTGCCCGTCTTCGCTGGGGCCGCAGGCGAGCTGCACGTTCACCGTGACGGCGGATCCAACGGCTGACGGCGTGATCACCGGTTCGGTGAATGTAAAGGACAACGCCGGAAACAGCGTTCAGCTCTATCTGCAGGGACAGGGCGGCAACACAGATAAAGTTTTGAGTTTCACGCCAAATCCGGTAGTGTGGGGAACAATCGACGTGGGCGGAACATCGGGCGCGAAGACGCTGACTGTGAACAATGGGCAGACCGTTCCGCTGACGATCTATTCGATTTCGCTTGGGCCGGACTTCATCCAGACGGCCTCTACATGCCCGACTGCTCCAGGTACGGTTGCGGCCGGCGCGTCATGCACAATTTCGCTTGCATTCCGCCCGCAGTCGGCTGGAGCGAAGAGCGAAGTTATCACGTTTACCGACGATGCCCCCGGTGGGAATCAATCGGTATCGCTGCGAGGCACGGCCGCGACAGGGGACTTGTTGTTTAGTCCGGCGTCGCTATCCTTTGCGGGCGTGGCTCCGAACAGCGTGAGCCCGTCACAGACTTCGACACTTACAAACGAGTCGGCGGCTACTGTTACGCTTGCGTCGATTGCGGTGAGCGGCCACTTTGCACAAACGAATAATTGCGGCGGCAGCCTTGCGCCTCAGGCGAGTTGCACGTTTACGGTCACCTCGAATCCATTGATTGACGGGCCCATCGAGGGGGCCGTCAATGTCAAGGACGGCACTGGGGCCATTACGCAGCTCTTCTTGTCTGGAATCGGTGGAGTGCCGATTGGTAACGGCAGCGGCGGCAACAACGAGGTATCGATATCTCCGACATCACTGGCGTTCGGCAGCGTGAATGTGGGGCAGACTTCTGGAGCGCAGGCGGTGACGTTGAGCAACGGCACCACTGGCGACGTGACCATCGCTTCAATCACCGTTGGGCCCGATATTTACGAGACGGCGAACACGTGCCCGATCGCGCCTTTCACGCTGGCTGGAGGAGCAGCATGCTCGGTGTCGGTGGCTTTCCGTCCGCAATCGCTCGGAGATAAGAGCGAGACGCTCACCTTTGATGACGATGCATCGAGCAGTCCGCAGACGGCGACGATCACAGGAACCGGAGCGCAGGGGAATCTGCTGTTCACTCCAACCTCTCTGACGTTCCCGGCGACGGCTGCCGGCAGCACCAGCGCGGCGCAGACAGCCACGCTGACGAATGAGCTTACGAGTGCGATTACGCTGAGCAGCATCCAGGCAACCGGACCATTCGTTCAGACGAACGACTGCCCGATAAGCCCGAACACACTTGCGGCGGGCGCGAGCTGCACGGTGAGCGCATCCGCGGCTCCGCAGGCTGACGGCGATCTTATCGGTACAGTGGACGCGACGGACAGCACGGGCGCGGTGACTTCGCTCTACCTTAGCGGAAGTGCGTCCGGAACAGGCGGCACGTCAACGCTGGTGACGGTGGCTCCATCGACTTTGAATTGGGGCAGCGTCGCGGTGGGCGGCAGCTCCGGCGCTAAGACGGTAACGTTCACGAACAACCAGAGCGCAGGGTTGGCAATCAGCTCGATTACTGCCGGGCCGGACTTTGCGGTATCGTCCACCACCTGCCCGACGGCGCCGACTCAGGTTGCGGCGAAGGCTTCGTGCACGGTATCGCTGATCTTCAGGCCTACCTCTACAGGTAAGAAGAGCGAACCGCTTACGTTTAATGACAACGCGGCGAGCAGTCCGCAGACAGCGGTGCTGAGCGGTACAGGCACGGCAGGAACACTGGAATTTTCGCCAGGCTCGCTGAATTTTGCGGCGACTGGAGAATTCAGCACGAGCCCCACGCAAACTTCGACTCTCACTAATATGTCCACTTCGGCGGTGACGCTGACTTCGATCACCGTGAGCGGAGCTTTCACGCAAACCAATAACTGCCCGATGGGATCGTTTGCGCCGAATGCCACCTGCACGGTGACCGTTGCGGCAAAGCCGACCACTGTTGGCTCGTATAGCGGCAGTGTGAATGTGAAGGATACGGCCGGCACGGGGACCACGCTTGCTCTAAGCGCGACTGGAACGAAGCCCAACACGGGAAGCGCGACCTTGACACCCAATAGCAAGGACTTTGGTTCGGTCTTTGCGGGGAGCAGCAGCAAGCCGGTGACGTTTACGTTGACCAACAACGGCGCGACGGCGCTTGCGATGCTAGGGATCACCCCGTCGAATGCGAACTTCACGGAGACCGATACGTGCGGCAGCTCGCTGGCTGGCAATTCGAGCTGCACTATTTCGGTAAGTTTTGCTCCGCAAACCGCCGGAGCACAGACGGGAACGCTTACCGTGAATGACGACGCTACCAATGCCCCGCAAACGGCGAAGCTCGTCGGGACGGGAATGGCGGCTCCGGTGACGCTGACTCCATCCTCGCTGAGTTGGGGAAGTATTTCTGTGGGCAACAGCTCGGGGCCGAAGACGCTCACGTTTACGAACGCGCAGGCGAGCGCGGTGGTCATAGATTCGATCACCATCGGGCCCGATTTCGCGATTACCGCGAATACCTGCCCGCCGCCGGGATCCTCTCTGTCTGGAACCTCGTGCACGTTGTCGGTGGTTTTCAAGCCTGTTTCGAGCGGCGCGAAGAACGAGACGATAACTTTCAACGACAATGCGGCGAATAGTCCGCAGACAACCACGCTGATGGGCACCGCTACGGCGGGAGCGCTGATGTTCACGCCAGGATCCCTGACGTTTACCTCAGAGACTGAGGGAACTGCGAGCGCGGCACAGACGGCGACTCTTACCAATACGACCGGTGCGACGGTGACGCTGTCGGCGCTTACGGTGACGAGCGGCTTTACACAAACCAATAACTGCCCGGTGGGCGCATTTGCTGCAAACGCGACCTGCACGGTCACAGTGATGTCGAAACCGACGACGGTAGGTGCTTATACCGGAGCAGTCACTGCAAAGGACAGCGCCGGAGCGGTTACTCAACTCGAGTTGAACGGAACAGGAGTGAAGGCACCTACGAGCACGGCAACACTGAGTCCGTCGACCAATCACTTTACTTCTGTGGTATCCGGAAAAACAGGGAGCCCGGTGCCGTTCACGCTGACGAACAACGGAACATTTCCTATCGCGATTTCACAGATTGCGATTTCGAATGCGAACTTTACCCAGACGAACAATTGCGCCGGATCAGTGGCGGGGAGCGGGAGCTGCACGATCAATGTGACCTTCGCCCCGCAGAGCATCGGCACGCAAACGGCGACGCTGACCGTAACCGACGATGCGAGCAATGGTCCCACACAGACGGCGGCGCTGAGTGGTACGGGCCTGGCCGCCCCGAGCTCTACCGGCGCGCTAACCGTCGTGCCGAGCAGTTACACGTTCCCGAACACCACGACGGGCACAACAAGCTCGCCGGAATCGCTCAAGGTGACCAACTCGCTGACCAAATCGGTGACGATCTCGGCTGTCCAAATTGCGGCACCGTTCCAGGAAACCAACAACTGCGGCACCCTGGCGGCGGGAGCGAGCTGCACGGTGCAGGTGACCTACTCGCCTACAGCGGTGGGATTCTCGAGCGCCGATCTGACTTTCACTTACAACGCGACGGGTTCGCCGCAGGTGGTGTTTATCGCCGGGAACAGCGGTGCGGCGGTAACGGTGCGGCCGACCTCTCTGGGCTTCAGCCCGCAAATCATCAACCGTCCCAGCTCGCCACAGACGATCACAGTGACGAATAACGAATCAACATCGCTGACGATCACTGGAATAACGGCGACGTCCTCGGCCACTCCTTCGCCTTATGCCGTGACGAATACCTGTATTGCGGCTGGGCAGACCACGGGCACGCTCGCGGCGAACGGCAGCTGCACGATTGACGTCACGTTCGAACCGACAAAGACCGGCACGTTCACAGGGTCGGTGTCGATTGCATATAACGCACCGGGAGGTCCGCAGACGGTTCCTTATACCGGCAGGGGAATTGCGACGAGCACTGGAGTGCAGGTGGTTGTGGCACCGCAGGGGGCGTGCATTCAGCCGTCGGGGACGGAGCAATATACGGCAGACGTAACCAACACTCCCAATACAGCGGTGAACTGGCTGGTGAACGGAACGCAAGGCGGATCGGCAGCCAGCGGGACAATCTCGACCGGAGGACTGTATACGGCGCCCGGGGCGACGGGTGCGTACACGATCAGAGCGGTGAGCCAGGCGAATACCAACGCTGGCGGCAACGCGACGATCAACGTGACCACAAGCCCGAGCTTTGGGGTTTATCCCAGCACGGCCTCGGTTCCAATCAACGGGCAGCAGACGTTCCAAGGGCAACTCTGCGGAGTGCCGGACACGAATACCTTGACATGGGCGGTCGACAACATAGCCGGCGGCAACGCCTCTGTGGGTACGATCTCCGCGAACGGCGTTTACACGGCTCCCGGAACCGCGGGCAAGCACACGATCAAGGCGACGGACAGCACGATCGGAAAGACGGCCAATGCGGCGGTTACGGTGTATTCCGGCCTGACGATCGACTTTGGATCGCGCACCAACCAGACGCATCCAATTGCGCCGGACATGGTTGGAGCGAACCATGTGGATGACCTGCACACGCCGAGCGATATCACCTTGCTGGCGGCCTCGGGGGTGAAGGTATCGCGCACGTATTCATTGATCCCGCAGGTGTATGCGACGCAGACGCCGGATTGGACGCAGATCGATCCCAGGATTGCGAACCTTCAGGCAGCGGGCATGCATGTGATGCTGCAGGTGGTTTACACTCCGCCGTGGCTGCAACCGAACCCGAATCCATGCGGAAACGGGAACACGGCGGTTTTCCCGACGGACGTAAACGCCTGGGCGCAAATTGCTGCGTCATACGTGGCCCACATGGATGCGGAGTTCCCGGGAGTGGTAACCGATTACGAAATCGGCAATGAGCCGGATGCGGGCGGCATCTGCAGCGGTTCCGTGCCCAAGCAGACCGCCTATATGGAGCTGTATGCGGCTGCGGCTCCGCTGATGAAGCAGCAGGCGGCGGCAGACCACGCAACCATCCGCGTGGGAGGGCCGGCCCTTACGAGTCCAAATACAGCGTTCATATCGGCGTTCGTTACCGATCCATCGACTGCTCCTTACGTTGACTTTGTGAGCTACCACAGCTACATGGGCGGAACGCCGCAGGTGGACGCGACATGGGATACCAATAATGGAACAATGCCGGTCTACCAAGCGACACAGGGCGGCAATGGAGCGGCGGCCCCGTATCGCAGGGTAGCGGCAGTGGTGGCGGCCGGGAAGACGCCGCTGGGTGCGAAGACGCCGATTGACATAAGCGAATACAACACCAACTGGGCGGGTGTCCCGGCATGTTGCCGCAACGATCCGACGTACGCGCCGGTGTGGAATACGCTGTTCGTGAGCGACCTGCTGGACACGGTGTACTCAGGCACTGCGGCTGTACCTGGCCAGCTCGAGTACTTCTCGTCCAACGCATATCCTTACTTCTGCCTGATTGGGATATGGGATTCAGCGATGGATTGCCAGTACTCGCAGGGCAGCACGACCACGGCGCCGTATCCGCAGTACTACGCGTATCAGTTGATGTCGGCACCGCAGTACCTGGGAATCAACGCGGGAGGCTTCATGGCCGCGTCGATTTCGCCTCCGGCGGATGCTGGCGGAATGGTGGTGACCGGGTTCTATACGGCGGCATCGGATTCTGTGCTGATTGTGAATCCGACGGCAAACAACTACTCGCAGATCACGGTCACGATTGCGAATCCGGGTTTCAGCTCGCCGCAAGCGGTGCTGTACCAGATCGTGAACGGGAATTCGATCACGAGCTCGTCGCTGACGTTGACGCCTTCGGGAGCGAACTATACGGCCACGATTACCGTACCGCAGTACACGGTGATGGCGATCAAGATAGTAGGACCGTAGCGGGGCCGCAGGGCAGCGCTTAACCTCCGGATCACGCCGGTTTCGACGTGATCCGGTTTATTTTGCCAGGAAGAAACGATGAAGGTGTTGCTCGTCCATAACCGCTACCAGCAGAAGGGCGGAGAAGATTCGGTTGTCGAATCGGAGAAGGAGCTTCTGACCGCTCGCGGGCTGGAAGTGGAGCTGCTTGAGGCGAACAACGACCACATTATCGGGATTCGCAATAAGATAAAGGCCTCGGCGGCGGTTTTCTACAGCGCGGACGGAGTGGAACGGGTGAACGCGGCCATCGCAGCATTCAGGCCGGATGTTGTTCACGTCCACAATTGGTTTCCGACGTTTTCTCCAGCTATTTTCAGGGCCTGCAAGAAGCAGCGGGTTGCGGTGGTCCACACGCTGCACAACTATCGCCTCCTGTGCGCGAAGGCGTCGCTCTTCAGAGACGGAGTGCCCTGTGAAGATTGCCTGGGGACCACGCTCCGATTGCCCGGGATTGTGCATGGATGCTATCGCGGGAGCCGGGCGGGAAGCGCCGCAGCAACCGCAGCGATGCTGGCGCATTGGCGGATGGGGACCTGGCGCCACGCTGTGGATCGATTTGTCGCGTTGTCGGAATTTGCGCGGGCAAAGATGATCGAAGGCGGGCTGCCGGTGGAAAAGATTTTGGTGAAGCCGAACTCGCTGGCCGTAGATCCGGGTGTGCGTGCGGGCGACGGCGGGTATTTCGCGTATGTGGGCCGGCTGACGGATGAGAAGGGAATTCCCACGCTGCTTGATTGCTGGAAAAGGGGCGCAGACCTGCCCAGGCTTCGAATCGTTGGAACCGGACCGATGGAAGAGCAGGTGCGCGAGGCTGCAGCATCGCTGAAAAATGTTGAGTGGCTCGGGTCGCGCAGCGGCGACGAGGTATTGGACATTATTGGAGGCGCCAGGGCGCTGATCTGCCCGTCGCAGTGGTACGAGGGCATGCCGCGCGTGGTGATCGAGTCAATGGCGGTGGCGACGCCGGTGATTGCGTCGCGGCTGGGGACGTATGTGGAGATGATCGATCACGGCCGGTCCGGCATGTTGTTCGAGGCTTGCAATGCGGATGCTTTGCGTGCGTGCGTGCGCGAGTTCGCCGCGCGCAGCGATGCGGCGGAGATGCGGCAGGCGACGCGGAAGCAGTTCGATGATCGCTATAGCGCGGAGAAGAACTTCCAGCAATTAGTTGCAATTTACGAAGAAGCTGTTGCGGCCTGCGCAAAGGCAAACAGCCTGCAATCGGGGCGATTGCAGGCTGCTTAAACCAGCACAAGGGCCGGATGGTCCTTTATCCGGGAATCAGCTTCCGGTGCCGCTGACGACGACGGCGAAAGTGCGGACCATGATCTTGAAGTCGAGCCACAGGCTCCAGTTGTCCACATAGAAAGTATCGAGCGAGATGTATTGATCGAAGGACGGGTCCTGCCGCGCCTGCACCTGCCATAGCCCAGTGATGCCCGGTGATACGTCGAGACGCCGCAGGTGAGCGAGCTTGTATTGATTGACTTCGCGCGCAATGGGCGGGCGAGGGCCGACGATGCTCATGCTTCCGAGGAGAACGTTGAAGAGCTGAGGAAGCTCATCGAGCGAGTATTTCCGGAGAAAGCGGCCGACACGCGTGATGCGGGGATCGTGCTTAAGCTTGAACAGAATGCCGTCGCGCTCGTTCATGTGAAGCAGCTTCTCCTGCTGTGCCTCGGCGTCAGTGACCATGGTGCGGAACTTCCAGCAGCAGAACTTGTGGCCCTTTCTGCCTATGCGCTCGGCGCAGTAGAGGATAGGCCCGCGAGAGTCGAGGGCAATGGCCGCAGCAATGACAAGCATCACAGGCGCGACGAGCAAGAGAGCGCAGGCCGAGAGAACGATATCGAGCATCCGCTTGACGATGAGGCTTGCGAGCGGGATATGGCGATAGTGCAGGGGAATGGTAGGGAATTGGCCGACGTATTCGATGGGGGCGCTGAGGGCGAGGCCCTCATAGAGGTCGGGTACGACGCGAACATCGATGCCCAGCTCCGAGGCACGCGCTACAAGATCAGTGACAGTAGCGCGGCTGCAAAGGCCGGTAATGAAAATTTCATCGATAAAGTACTTGCGAACGGTGTCCGCAAGCTGATCGATGCCGCCCATGATCTCGGATTCACTGAGCTGCTGGGCATGGCGTCCCCGCGGTGTCGTCTGGCTGCGGGTGGCGTCCTGCTCGGTCCAGAGAAATCCCTTGAAGCTATAGCCGAGGCGGCGAATGCGGCGCAGATGATTTCTAACCGCGAGACCTGATGGGCCCATTCCGACAATGAGGACATTGCGCGTGCCGATGTCATTCTCGTACTTGCGGTAAATATAGAGGCGCCAGATCGCCCTGCGCGCGCAAAGCAGAAAGGTAGTTGAAACCATGGTGGCTACGACGACGGCGCGGGATATGGTATTCGCGTAGCTGAAGTAGAGAGCGCCAGCGAGAATGAGGCTGGCGATGAAGCACGATTGCACAGTGAGCCGTTGCTCGTGCAGGCCGCCGAACGACTGAAGGGGGCCGTAGAGTCCGTTAGCTTTGCTGATAAGAATCAGGATCAAGGCAAAGCCGCCGAGGTAGAGCATCAGGGACCATTGGCCGGCTGCCAGGGCGGTGGGATGAGCGGGCTGGAAAAAGGTAGTATCGCGCCGCAGGTAAGTCGCAAAAACGGCGAGGAGCGCCACGGTTACGACGTCAACAGCCATCCACATCCCGGTGATGGTTCGGACGCGATTCGTTCCGGAAGAGCCGTGCGCAGTGAATTGAGAGTTTCTCCGCGAGGGAGCCGAGGTAGACGGTAGAGGAATCCAGCTATTCAAATTTGTAGAAGCCACAGCACTCACCCATTGTTCTTTCAAAGCGAAGCACGACAGTGGTCAATTGCGGCCTGAATATCTGTTTCCACTTACTTTCAGGCCGCGGCAGAAAAAATAGTTAAGCGGCAACATCAAACGGATCAAAATGTGGCCCGGTGTTCGACTGCGTAGCGGAAATATTGACCCCTGTGCCCAGCGGAAATACGCCTGGAGCGCGGTACGGCATTTCATACGAGCGCAAGCCGAGGCGCTGCATCGCGTAGAGTCCGACGAAGCGCGGAATGTTCAGAAGATAGCGGCGCCACAATCTGCGAGGCTCCTGGCACAACCTGTGGGCCCATTGCAAGCCGCACGCCTGAACCCACTTGGGAGAATCCTGGAGCAGTCCGGCGTTGAGATCAAATGCCGCGCCAACGCCCACCATAAGGCGAACAGGCAGGCTATGGATGTACTTGGCCATGAAGCGTTCCTGTTTGGGGGTGCTGATTCCGCACCAGAGAACGTCGGCTTTGGATTCGATCAGCTGATTTCGCAGCTCATTTTCTTCCTGAACATTCAACGGGCGAAAGGGCGGCGTATAGGTACCGACGATTTGCAAACCGGGAAAGCGGAGTTGCAGAACATCGCGGAGGAGTTCGGCGACCCCGGGCTTACCTCCATACAGGAAGTGGCGAGTACCGGTGTTCACGGATGATTCGCAAAGTTGCAGCATGAAATCGGCCCCGCGGACCTGTCTCATACTGGAGTACCCATCCAGGCGTCCTGCCCATACCGTAGGAATTCCGTCTGGAGTTGTGAGGAATGAATTGTTTTGGATTTCGCGGAACTCAGAATCGTTCTGAGCTTCCATGATTCCGTGCATGCCGGTGACGCAGATATAGCCTTTTCTGCCGGTTTTGAGGAATGAATTCACATATTTAACAGCATCCGAAAGATCCAAGGCACTCACGCCGACACCGAGAATATTTACTCTGTCTTCAATGCGCGCGTTCATATATTTCTTATTTGTCTCCACTTGCAAAAGTCGAACAAAGCTGAATAGCAGCATGAACTCAGATGCAGTGAGACGAGGAAAAGCTGTAATGCAACTGTAACAATACAAATGACTTAGTACCAATTACTCATTTAAATGAGTAATTGTTCTCAATCGAGCGGAAGGCTGGTTATGGGAGAAATTAACCGATTGGGCGGAGGTCCGCGGGGCTATATTGCTGGGTTGGAGAGTCGGAGCGGGATTAGAAATTCAATCTCAAAGACCGAGCCGGAGAGCAGCTATGTAGCTGAAATGAATCAATTGGGAACAAACGGTGGAATAAATTTCAGGTGGCAGGCATCCAAAGAAACCTCTTGCTCGTCTCACGGCAATGTTCTCAATACTCCACACGTAAATAATTACCAATTTTTACTTGTGTACGGTTTGATTTCACTCATCTGCAGGAGGCGTTCTCGCTATGCCAGTCCCAGTCCCAGTCGATCCGGGAAAAAGGTATCCATCTTCGGCCCGGTATCTCGCATTGAATTCACCGCGCCGCATCGCGCCGGCGGGGGAAGAAGAGTCCCTGAAGAGTGTCTGGCGCACGCTTCGCAAGCAGAAGTCGTGGATCTCCTGGTTTGTGGTGGGCGGGGTGGCGCTGGCGATATTGGCCTGCATCATTCTGCCGAAGCAGTACCAGAGCACGGCAACGGTGCAGGTCGGTAAGGACCAGACAGTGCAGGTCGAGCTGTCCAATATGGGCGGCCCGACGTTAAGTGAGAGCGATACAAAGACGGATATCGCCACGCACATGGCGGTAATCGGCGACAACGATACCGCGCTGGCTGTGATCAACGATCTGAATCTGGAGCAGTATAAGCCTTTCGCATTCAAGCCGTCGCTGCTGGGCTACGTGACGGGCAGCAATAAGCGAATCGAGTCGGAGAAGAATCTTCCCTTGAGCCAGGCGCCTGCGCGGCGGGAGCGGATGCTGAAGCTGTTCAGCAAGCGGCTAATCGTTAAGAATCCCGCGGATACGCGCCTGATCACGGTGAGCTTCCTCAATCCGAACCCGCAGCTTGCGTCGGATGTCGCCAACGATGTGGTGCGCCAGTACGTGAAGTTTGAGTCAGAAGGGCAGGCCGGGGGAGTCGGACTGACGTTACTGTCGTCCGATCTTGACCATCTTCGTACGAAGATGGACAAGGACCAGAAGAACCTTGCCGAGTATGAGAAGCAGACAGGGTTAAATAACCTGGTGCTGAAGTCGATGGGAGAGGGAAGCGGCGGCGGCAACATCACGCACATTCCGGTTCTCGACAAGCTGGACACGTTGAACCAGGAGCTGACCACTGCTGAGGCAAACCGTATCGGTAAGCAAGCGATTTACAACCTGACCAAGACGCGCAACTCGGACGTGGTTGCCGGGCTGGCGAACAGTTCGATTCCGGCAATTGCGACTTCGGCAGTAGTTACTCAGGGCAACGGGTTGGAGCTGTTGCAGAACTTGAGACAGCAACAGGGAAATCTAAGGCTGGAGTACTCGGCCGATGTGAGCAAATACGGCGCGAAGAACCCGCGCATCATCGAGCTGCAGAACCAGCTCGTAAGTGTAGATAAGCAGATCAACGATGAGCTGAAGGAAATCGATCTGCGGGCAAGGAACGATTACATGGTGGCGCGCCAGAACGAAAACGGATTGCGCTCGGCGTTTCGCGAGCAGCAATCAGAGGCGAGCCAACTGAACCAAAGCGCGGTGACGCTGCAGATGCTGGTGCAGCAGGCGGCAGCGAGCCGCCAGCTCTACGACTCTCTTTACCAGCAGATTCAGGAGGCAGGCGTTCAGGCCGGCCTGCGAGCGACGAACCTTCGGATGATGGATGTCGCGCGTCCGCACTCGACGCCGACGAAGCCGAATCCTCCGCTCTACGTGGCCATCGGCCTTGCGGCTGGGCTGCTGTTCGGTGTTTCTTCGGCATTCATGCGCGAGCACATGGACGAGACGGTAAATACGCCATTGCAGGTTGACCCGCTTACCCCACTCCCAGTGTTGGCGAGCATTCCTCGCATAAGCGGGCATCGACACAAATCGTTGCCGGCCATGGGGTCGATTGTGTCAGCAACTTCTGAGGGCGAAACCAGCCCGCTGCTGACGCGTCCACGGTCAGGTACAGCGGAGGCCTATCGCGCCTTACGGACATCGATTGTGTTGGCAAATGCGGATCACCCGCTGCGGTCCATCATGATTACGAGTCCCTTAATCGGAGAAGGCAAGACCTCGGTCTCCTACAACGTTGCGATTGCGTTTGCCCAAGCGGGCGAGCGGGTGCTGCTGGTGGACGCCGACCTGCATCATCCGCAACTGCACGATCTTTTCGGCAAGCGCCAATTTCCAGGCCTGAGCGATGCTTTGACTGGAGGCAAGACGCTGGAGTCGGCAATTCAGGCGCATCCCACCGTCGGCAATCTGTCACTGCTGGCTGCCGGGAGCGCGACTGCTCAACCGGCGGAACTGCTGGCTTCGGCAAAGTTCGACGCTCTGCTGGAAGCGGCGAAGCAGACCTACAGCATGGTCATTCTGGACACGCCACCGATGCTGTTGGTTGCCGATAGCCTTCTGCTTGCAGACAAGGCAGACGCGACGCTGGCCGTGATCCGCGCGGATGTGACCAACCGCACGGCGGTGGAACGGATGGCGGAGGTGCTTGAGCGCAACGGCTGCCGAGCTATTGGCCTGGTGCTGAACGGCGTGGATACCAACTCCATTGACTACTACCATGCGTACGGACACAAGGGCGGCGACCGCTACTTCAAGGAGAATTAATATGCGAAATATCATGTACTGGCGGAATAGACTGTCACTGCCTCTGATGTTTGCCGGGCTGGCGTTGAGCGTACCGGCGTGGGCGCAGCAGGGGATGCTGCCCAACCCAAATGGCGGGAATTCAACTTTCAGCGGCGACCCTCAATCGCGCGGGCCAGTAGCTGGGAGCAGCGGAACTTTGACCGCGATTCCGGATGATTTTCCGAATCTGCGGCTCACGTCGGGCGTTTTGCTAAACGTGGCCATTTACGATGAGCCCGAACTAACCACCCAGGCACGTGTCGACGATAACGGTAACATCGTCCTCCCGCTGATCGGGGCGATCGAGGTGAAGGGCAAGACGGTGTCCCAGGCGCAGGCTGCGGTGCAGGACAAGTATCGCGTATCCGAGATTCTAAAAAATCCGCAGGTGACGCTGAACGTGCTGCAGTATCCTAACTCAGACGTGATGGTTGTGGGTGAAGTGCAGACGCCGGGAAGGTATCCCATGCTTTCTCCGCATTCGCTGCTGGACGTGATCGGAATGGCGGGTGGAGAGACGAATCTGGCCGGCGATACGATTCAGGTGCAAGGATCGGCGACAAACGGCGACCCGGTGCAGACCTACCAGTATGTTCGTGGAGAAGACGAGGCCTCGCTGCAGAAGGCGATCGTCAATCCGGGAGATTCTGTACGAGTGAAGCGGGCTGGAATTGTTTATGTGCTGGGAGCAGTATTCCGGCCGGGCGGCTACGTAATGCAGGAGAATGGCTCGCTGAACGTAGTCCAGGCGGTCTCGCTGGCGCAAGGCACGCTGATGCAGGCCAAGATCGGCGGTATGAGGGTGATTCGGCGCCAACCGGATGGCACCCTGAAAGAAATTCCGGTGCCGTATTCGCAACTTATGAAGGGCAAGGATGTTCCGCTTGAACTTGAAGCACAGGACATCGTTTATGTTCCGGTGAGCAAGATCAAGTCAATCTTTACCGGCGGCGCGAATATCGTTGGCGAGACATCGTCTGCTGCGATTTACTCCGTGAAATAGGGGTCCCTCTCTTTATGCGCGCTGTTGCGGAAGAAATCGACCTGCGGATATCCATTTATCCGTGGAATCTGAAGGCGTGGTCATCGGCGTTCAGGGTTACGGGCGTGCTGGGCGTTGCGTTGCTGGCACTGTTGCTGGGGGCGATGATCCAGTACGCGGACGCGTCGGGCGGCGGCCCTGGGCACAGCAGCACCGCGATTCTGGTGCTGGTGCGCGGGCCGATGACGCTACTGGCGCTGATGATTCTGCTATTTCATCCGCGGGTGGCAAAGCTTCGAATCAGCGATACGCAACTTTGGTTTCTTCTCTTCGGCGCTCTTTACCTTGTCTCCACCATTTGGTCAGCCATTAAGGTTGAGACGCTGGGCAAGGCGGTGGAGATTCTGCTGGCGTGCTTCGTCTTCATGGAGGTCAGGCGAATGCCGGATCCAGTGGAGCGGGTGAACGCGCTCAAGCAGATTATTGTGCTGACGGTCTCTCTGATTGCCACAATTACAGTGGTGGGGTACCTCCTGCATGCGCCTGGATATGTGCAGCAAAGGCCGGGGCTTTTCACGAGAACAACTGCGCAGGCGCCGTTCCTCTCCGGGAATGGGCTTGGCTATGTTTCAAGCGCTCTGTTCCTGGTTATCTTTGCAGACTGGAACGCGAAGAGGTTGCGCACGGCCAATGCCATGCGGCAGATGACGTTTGCGATGCTGCTGTTTTCAGTTTCGGCAAGCAGAACGTCGTTTGTGATTCTGCTGCTAAGTGTCCTGCTGGTAGTGGTAAGGCGGTCGAAAATATTCGCACTGTCTCTCGCCGCAGTGATGATTCTGTTGATGACGGTTTTCCAGGACACCATCATGGTTTTCCTGCACGGGAGGGAATCGTCGGCGGATTTTGCGACACTCAGCGGAAGAACCGTGGTCTGGGACGCCGCGTTCCGGCAGTTCGGTCAAAGGCCATTTATGGGCGCGGGCGGCGGCGTGGGCGGCAAGCAGGTGCTGGCACACATTGGCAATTTCTCACTACAGACGATGAGCTCCCTGCATAACGGATTCATGGAGCTGCTGACTGGGTTGGGCATAGTCGGCATCAGCCTTTGTGTTTTTCTATTGCTTTGGGTAACGCTGCGAACCTGGCAAACGTGGGTGAAGCATCCGGAATACTCAGGTACCTATGTGCTGATTATCCACGTGTGGCTCACGACAATTATGTCCACGGGCATCTTCGGCTGGATGGGATACGAGATGGCTTTCTTTCTGTGCATCATGGCCAACATCGATCTGCTGCATCGAGCAGAGGCGAGAGCTGCGTGGCCGGTCTTTGAACCCGCTTACGAAAGAGAGCTCGCGCTCGTTTCCGACTGAAGCCAGCTTCGGTTTCCGGCAGTTCCTTTATTTTGAATTCAGCAGGAGAAAGCAGCCTTGCGCTGGAGCGAATGGCCGGGATGAGTGTATTCCTTAACAAGCTGCTGCGCAGCAGGCGCAACCAGACGATCGTAGACCAGGCGATCGTCAGCGGATCGAACTTCGCAACCGGCATCATCCTGGTGCGCGGCCTGGGCCTGGAGCAGTTTGGCATATTTACGGTGGCGTATGCTGTAATCCTGCTGGCGAACAGTATTCAATTGAGCTTTATCTGCTCGCCGATGATAACTTTGGCGGCGCTCAGCGAAGACGGGGCGCCACGGATCCAGTATTTGCGTGGAATGTTCGGCGTGCAATTGCGTTTTTGCGCGATCGTGACAGCATTGACGTCGCTGGTTTCCGGAATTTTCCTCTGGTTCGAGCCGCACTTCGGCGGGGTGCGGGTACTGCCGGCCTTTCTGCTGAGCGTGGTGTGGTACCTGATGCAGGATTGGCTTCGACGCTACTATTTCGCCGCTGGCAAATCACGCGATTCCGTGTGGAATGACGTCATTAGCTACATTGGCCAGACGCTAGTGCTTCTCGCGTTATGGGCCACACATCGGCTCACGGTGAATACGGCATTCTGGGCGATCGCAATTACGTCCGCTGCGGCGTTTTTTGCGGGCTACCTGGTCGAGCGAATTGGATACACGCGCGAAGAGATGCGAGCGGCATGGCGGCAGTCGCGGGGTTTGTCGCGCGATCTTGCGATTGCGAGCCAATTGCAATGGCTTGTGTACCAGGGCGCCATGCTGATTGGCGCAGCGGTGCTGGGAGCCGAAGCCGCGGGAAGCGTTCGCGCGACACAGAATGTAGTGGGGCCGGTAAATGTGGCCTATCAGGCGATGGAGAATCTCGTCCCATTGAAGGCCGGAGAAGAGATGCGGCGGGGCGGGATCCGGCAGGTGGCGAAGTTTCTGTTTCGATTCGGAGCCCAGGGATTAGTTGTTTTGTCTCTGCTGTTCCTCGGAATCGGGCTATTCTCGCGAGAGTTTCTGAGTTTTTTCTATGGCCACAAGGTCGCGGTATACGGCGGGGTACTGGACCTGCAGCTGGTATATTTCCTGCTGTTCTGGCCTCTGCGCCAATTCAGTTATCTCTTTCGGACGATCAATCGAACGCCCGCGCTGCTCATAGCATCGCTGCTTGCAGCGGTAGCTAGCCTTATTTTGATTTATCCATGCGTGCGCAGCTACGGGGCGATGGGGATTATGATTGCGGCGGTGGCGGGGCAAACCGTGAATCTGCTTTATGTGGCCGCGGTATGGATGCGCATCCGGTCTTCGATTTCGATGTCAGACCAGGCAACGTCGGTGGTGGAGGTTTGAGAGAGGGAGATCAGCCGGGACGGATCTTTTGTTCGAATGCGCTGTAGAGCTGCCGCGCCGCATTGGCCCAACTGAACTGACGGGCGCGCGCGGCGCAGCGCGAAGCTAACGCCTCGCGAGCGGATGTCTGCTGCACGAGGTTGATCATCGCGGTTGCCAGGAAATGCTGGATGGAGGCCTCGGATTGATTTTTTGTGGGGATTACGATGCCGCAGGAAGAGTCGATGAAGACTCCGGGACCTCCAAGATCGAGGCAGATGACGGGAAGCTGCGCAGCGAGGGATTCGAGTACGACCATTCCGCCGGAATCATGAAGGCTGGGAAATACGAACGCGGCATGGCCATGGTAGGCGGCTGAAATTTCGTTGTGCGGGAGTTCAGAAACCCAGTCGATGTATGCGGCGATGCCGGCTGATTCGGCAACTTGTCTGAGCCAGCGGGCATCCTTCCCTTGACCGACGATTCTGAGGCGGGCATTGGGGATCTGTTGCAGAACTTCAGGCATGGCGCGCAGGACCAGATGCAGGCCCTTCCAGTAAAGAAGGCGGCCGATGAAGAGGAACGTGGGAACGTATGGAGGCGCTGGAGACGCTTGCAATTGGGAAGGGTCGATGCCGATGGCGGGAAGCACGATGCACTTATTGCGGAAGCGGGCTGGAATTTTATTGAGGGTTTCGGCGGTGGTGCAGGCAATCACCGTGGCTTTGGAGAATGTACGGCGCATGAGCGGATCGCGGGCAGCAAAGGCGATCAGAAGGTCACGAAAGATTTCGCGGAGTCGGCCGGAGTAATTCATTCCGGCGCGCAGTGGGCGAGGGGACGATTCTCCTCCACCCACTGGGCCGAGGATGAAGGGAATTCCCAGACTCCCCATGAACGATGGTTGGCGAAAAGTGACAAAGGTGATGTGATGAACGACATCGAAGGAGTTTTCCCGATGGAGCTTGCGCGCCTGACGGTAAGCACCGATTTGCCAGAGCAGGTAATAGATGTAGAGTCCGCCGGGCCAGTGCTTCCATCGTGCGCACCAGGAGGGGAGATCATAGTAAACCGGCCGCGCGGAAAGAGAGCTTCTTGCGATCTCAGATTGAATGGCGTGACGGTTGTTTCTGCGCGTGATCACCGACACGTCATGTCCCTGGTCGATGAGAGCGAGCAACCAATTCCATCCGACAGCGGGCTCAGAACCTTTGTGAGGCTCACATGCGTAGGCGGACAAGAGAATTTTCATGCTAGAAGATGGTGTGGTTGAAACAACTTTACCATTCCCTCTGATGCGGTAGCGGTGAACTGCGCGGCAACGGATTGCGAAGCGGAGGCGATTTTGCAGGATGTAGAAAGAGATTGCGGTCACGATGACGATACCGCGTCTAGCGAGGAGTCGAGTGTGACGGTACAGTCCCAAGTGGCGCGCCTGTTGATTCAGAAGCTCTCGGAGGAATGCGAGGGATACTGCATTCTGACAGGGTATGAAGAGCTACCGGAGCGATTCGATACGGACATCGACTTCATGGTGCGCGCGAGCGACTTTGCGCGGGTGCCCGGATTGATTGACGCGATTGCCGCCGAAACGGGAACTGTTTTATTTCAGGCGATCCCGCATGAAGTGTCGGCGCGCGCGTTCAGGCTGGCCGCGAACGATGCGAATGGGCTGGCGTTCATCCAGCCGGATTCCTGTGCGGATTATCGGCACTTTGGAAAGCTCTGGCTCAAGGCAGATGAGCTGCTGGCCGGGAGACGCTGGCATCCGAACGGCTTTTGGATACTGGGCGCCCGTCACGAGTTCATTTATTACCTGATTAAACGAATCAACAAACGGGATTTTGCCGCTTCCCATGGCGCGCGGCTATCACGTCTGTACAGCGAAGAGCCGCAGGCATGCGACGGGATGTTGCGACGCTTCTGGGGCGCGCGATCAGCGAGCACCCTGGCCGACATGGCGGCATCAGGGGATTGGACCCGGCTGATGCAAGACTTGCAGCCGTTTCGTCGCGAAATGAGAGAGCATTCCGCCGAGAAATTTCCTGCAAATTTTAGATCGTATGCAATGCGAGCATCGCATACGGTGGAGCGCATTCTGCAGCCAACCGGTGGATGGATTGCGTTCATCGGGCCGGACGGCTGCGGGAAGTCTTCGGTGATCGATGCCGTGGTTGCGGATTTTACGCCGGCTTTCCAGAAGATTGTGCGCTTCCACCTGAGGCCGAAATCGCTGCCGGCGAGGGGGAACAGCGAGGTTCCCGTGACTGATCCGCACGGGCAGCCGGTCCGCGGCGGACTGTTTTCTATCGCGAAGATGTTTTATCTTTTCGCCGATTATTGGCTTGGCTATCTGAACGGAGTGCGCAAAGAGACGGTCCGGACGCGGCTGGTGGTCTTCGATCGATACTTCTACGACATTCTGGTGGATCCTAAGCGCGTGCTTTACGGCGGCCCCAGATGGCTGCCGAAGGTCGTGGCGCGTCTGCTTCCGCGTCCGGAGATGGTGTTGCTGCTGAACGCTTTGCCGGAGGTGCTGTGGTCGCGCAAGCAGGAGGTGCGCTATGAAGAAGTAGTGCGCCAGCAGCGCGCGTATCTGGAGGTGGCGCGCGGGATTGGGAACGCGGTGGTGATTGATGCGGCGCGGCCGCTCACTGAGGTAGTGGGCCAGGTAAGGGAAGCGATACTGACCCATTTTTCGGCGCGAACGCGGAAGCGGCTGATGCTGACAAATCGCTCGCAAACGGGTGCGAAGAGCGCATCGAGTCAAGCTGGATGAATTCTCATACGGTCGACACGCCATCTGAACGCTCGGCAATGCGTTCCGCGTTGCCTATCGATCTTGGCGCGATATTGGCGGGCTCCCCTGACAGGCGTACGACGGCCGAAGATGCGGTCCTGCGAGTGCGAGTCATATCGCAGGGGGGCGTGCCGCGATGGGTGGTGCCCGAGGATACGCGGCGTGCGGTAGCTGTACTCAAGACGTGGAAGCCATACAAGCTGAAGTCGCGCTTGAAGTGGAGCGCGATTGTTGCTTTGTGCCGGGTGAATGCCCTGCGTTCATTGCCGGGAGTAGGCAATGAAAGCCTGAATTGCGATTTGTCTTACTGGCGCGAGCACCTGCCGGGATATTCCAACGCCTGGGCCGTCGTGGCGTATGTCGGAAGCGTATCGCCAACAAGGAAGGCGATTCTGTTTTTTGTGGATGAGAAATCAAATGTGCGCGCGGTTGCCAAGACTCCGATCATTGAGGCGGCGAAGGCGTCCATCCTGAACGAAGCGAATATCCTGAAGAAGCTTGAAGGGCGACTTGCTTTGCCGCGTGTATTGTTTTCGGACGAGCGGGAGGGAATTGCGGCGCAGACGTGGATGGAAGGCGTAAACGTATCGAGGAGCTTTGGTGCGGAGCAACTCCAATTGCTTACCTGCCTTGCCCTGGATGAAGTGCGGGTGCGAATGGCGAAGCAGCGCGAAGAGCTGGAAAAGCGGAGCGCGTCGACCAACGCGGATTTATCGCTGCTAGGGCGTGCGCTTGCGCTGCTGGATTCTGAAGAGGAGTTGAGGGCATGTGTTGAGCATGGGGATTTCGCTCCGTGGAACCTGCGGCGGCTGGGTGATGGACGACTGACTGTGCTCGATTGGGAGTGGGCGCGCGAAGAGGGATATCCGTGGCAGGATGTATGCCGCTATTTTTATATGCAGGACTACCTCTTTCAGGAACGATGCAACGTGTGGAAGAAGTTGATGGCGCACGCGGTGCTCGCGGAGTACAGGCAGCGATTCGAGCTATCGGATGAGGCGGTACGGGGGCTTACAGCGATGTACTTGTTACGCCGGCTTTGCGACGATTACGATGATGGACTTCCCGACCGGGTGGAATATGCTGCAGAAAAGCTTCGAGAAATTTTCTAGAAATGCCCAGGACGGCAAAGAAACACGGATACGGAAATAAGAACGCCACACCTGGGAATACAGATGTGGCGTTCCTGGCTATTGGTTTCTGGGTATTCGTTCCTGGCTACTGAGATCGACCTGCTTAGGCGGGCCTCACGTTTACCTTGAAGGTGATTGTGTGTACCCGGTTGCCGGCTGCGCCGAAGACAGTGATGTACACAGTCTCCCATCGAGCGGAACTGGACGCGTGGAGAGTGAGAGTAGAGTTGCCGCTGGTCAAGTAGGCCGAGCTGAAGGATGCGCTAACGCCGGAAGGCATTCCCGAAGCCGTCAGGTGCACCGTTCCATAACGGAAGGACCGCACATTGAGAGGGATTCTGATCACACCACCCGACATGGTATAGCTGGAGACGTAGGATGCTGCATTGTGGGCCAGCAACTGGAAGTCTGGATATGCCGTAGTAGGGATTCCGCAACTGTTGGCTGCGGATGCCCATACTGACGAGTCATCCTGTTGGGAGACGCTCCGCCAGCCGCCGAGAGTGGTGGTCTTTCCGCCTGGCAAGGAGAAGGCCGCCGATTTGTAGGGGTTGTACCAGTGATTGCTGTTTGAATCGAGATTGCCGATGTATTCGCCCCAATCGTTGCCGCTCAGATAAGTATTGAAAACATACTGATTGGAGCCGATCGCAAGGAAAGAATTGTTGAAGAGCTTGGTATTCTTTGTGTAGACGTTGGTTACGGATCCGGTCTGCCAGTTTGTGACTTTGCGGCCACCAGCGTTGCCGGCGAGAAACAACTGTCCATTCTGGAAAGACTGACCCCCGTTGTTGTAGAAGACATTGCCGGTCATAGTGATATTGGCGGTGTTGATCATCTGCACGCCACCGCCTGAACAAAAGGTGCTGTTCTCGACCGTTACCGGACCCTCATTGGCTTCCAATTGCAGATTGCCCACGAGATTGCCGACAAGCTTGGCGTTGTCAATGGTGATATTGGTGTTGTCAGTGTCGAACCAAAGCCCTTGCGAGGCATTGTTGTAAGACTTCTGGCCAATAATCCTTGCACTGTGCGCACGCATCAGCTTGGTGCCACCCTGAGCAAAATCATAGAGAGCAGCCTGCGCCCCCCGCCAGTTGTTATAGTCGGATTCGTTGTACTGCCAGAGGGAATAGAGGTCTTCATAGCCCTCTATGCCAGGTCCGCCGTTATAGTTCGCGACGGTATTCTCCACGGTAACGTTGGTGCTGTTGTTGACTCCGAGGCCACCCCAATTGTTCCACTTAGCCTGATCATTGGTGAAGAGGATTTCGGAGCTGCTGCCCACGGTTGCGCCCGTTTCGTTCATGCAGGACGCAGCATGCTGGAAGACCAGGCCGCGGAAGACAAGGTTTTTGGAGCCGTCGACCACCAGCGTTGATTTACGGGCGGATATTTCGACCTGGGCGGTCGTCATATCGGTGCCGCTGGGAGGATCGACTTCGATTTCGTTCCCCGAGGTGTTGTCGTAGAACGTGCCGGGGTGAAGCTGGGATGAGGACATGACCTGCGTCATGGGGACGTTATTGACGAAGAGCATCTGGTTGGCCTGCACTACGGGAGGCATTCCGCCATACCAGCCGCTGGGGAGCCCACAACCGCTGACTGTATCTCTCCACGTAAATCCATAGACCGGACTGCTGATTCTCCACCACCCGTGCAGCACGTCCGAGCCATCAATGAAAACAGATCCTGCTGAATCTGCCTGCAACGTTATGGGAACATTGCTCCTGTAGTTCAGAGTTACGGTTTCGCGGTAGGTGCCGGGAGAGATCATCACCTTGGTGCCGATCCCTGATTTGGCGTATGAGATGGCCTTGTTCACGGCCGCCTGAATGGTTTTCAATGGCCTGGAGGAGGACGTTCCGGGATTGGAATTTGAGCCCCAGCTCCCGTTAACATAAAAGAAGTGCGATTGGTTTTCGTTGATGTTCGCTTGGGCCAAAGTGCGGATGCCGGGAATCATGCACGCCATGACGGCAACCGCTCCAAGAATATTTTTCAAAGTCATCTACTTTTCCCCACTTTGTTTGGGGCCAACTCTGACGAGCTGACGAACCTCGTTCACTTACAGACCAAAATCGGTCAAGTCCCGTTCGCGTTACTGCTGTTCTTGTCTCGCGCGCATAGACTGGAATGGGTGCACGGCATCGGCGCCGACGGGTGCAACACTATTCCTAGCCATGACATGCGCACGGCCAGTTTGCTTTTATAACGTCCAAAGCGGCGGGAGGAAGTGAGTCGAGGACGATCTCACTTCTAAACGAGCAACCAGACCGAGGAGGTCCGATGCAAAAAAAATAGCTCTGAGGCAATTTGGTTTAAATATGTTGTAAACGATATTTACTCGTTTGCCAACTCTTTTTTTCCAAAAAGCATCAAAAGCACTATACCGGGGTGCCACCTTTATAACAGGCTTGTACATTTCCTGCAACTTGCAGAAATTGCTGGCGCACAATTGCTGTCACCGATTCCCAAATCGGGAATCAGGGCTTGGTCTTTTTAGCACGATGTCGCGGGCGGAAGCGGCGGTCGGACATCGGGCAGACTAATCGAGTGAAGAGGCGAAACGGTAATTCGTACTAATGTGTGGCCGATATCAGCGCCGGTCTGACAAGCAGCGCATCGCCGAAGCCTTTCAAATCAGTAATTTGCATGGGCTTGCACTGGAATCAGACCTGGACCTGACGCCCAATTACAACGTGGCTCCGCAGACCATGCAGCCGGTGATTGTGTGGGATGAAACGATTGGTATGCGGACCTTGCACATGATGTTCTGGCGCTTCCTGCCCCCGTTTTGCAGTGATCCCAAGACTTTCAAACTGAGTACGGTCAACGCTTCTGCCGACAATGTTCTGAAGAGCGGATTGTGGAAGGAATCATTTTTGAAACGGCGCTGTCTGGTTCCATTGGACACATTCGTGGAATGGCAGGTTGAGGGCAAGCAAAGGCTGCCATGGGTTTTTTCGATGACTGATGATGCGATGTTCGCGCTCGGTGGCGTGTGGAGACGGTGGTACTCCCCAGACAAGAAGCAGGAGATGGAAACCTTCGCGGTTATCACGGTTGAGCCAAATGAATTGGTCGAGAAGACCACCCATCACGACCGAATGCCCTTAATCGTTGCACGTTCTGACTGGCAGCGATGGCTTGAGCCATGCAGTGACGAGCAGCCGCCTATTGATTTGCTGCGTCCTTTTGATGCGGAGCGGATGAAGGCGTGGCGATCCGATGCGGCAATCAACAGCGTTCGCAATACCGGACCGGAGCTGGGTGCGCCGCTGAAGGAAGACGACGTGGAGCAATCAGGGCTATTCTGAAGGGCGGCGGGGGAAGACCCAGAAAGAGCGGGGGTCATTCACTGCGGAGTGCCCGCATTGGATCGATGGACGCTGCACGGCGGGCGGGGATGAATCCCGCGGCAACTGCAACTTACAAAGTCCAGTCGCGTGCGCATTGCACGGGTCTTTACATGGAAGGCATCGCGACCAGGGAGACTATCTGGGCGTCGCTCAGGAGCTTCTTGCGGCGGGAGCTGCGATTCCAAAACCAGAACACCCACTTGAAGCTGCGGAGGAAATTCTGCTGTAGAAAGCCTGAAAAAGAGGGGTGGTAGTTATGGTGCGCCCAGAGAGATTCGAACTCCCGACCTACTGATTCGTAGTCAGTCGCTCTATCCAACTGAGCTATGGGCGCACGCTGAGGTAGGCGACTACGAACTTTCTAAAGATACAAGGTTTTGGGTCGTCGCGCAAACGGGTTTTGCGCTGGAAATGTGCGCTTTTGGAGGGGTGGGCTTCCGGGTTCGCGCTCCCAGGGTTGAAGAATTTTGTTACTTGGCCGGGGGCGGCGCGGGAGCTGGTTCGGCTGGCGGTTGCGGAGATATGAGCGGCAGCTCTTCTACGATTTCGATTCCGGCGCGTCGGAGAAGTTGCCCAACGATCTGCTTATTCAGGCGGCTCCCATCGTACTCGACGCGAATGGTGTTCCACTCCGGGTCGAGTTTAATGCGGCGGATTCCGTAGACTTCGCGCGCATTGCCGAGGGCGAACATGGCGGCTTCTGCTGGATGGTGTTCGTAACGAAAGAGGACTTCCAACTGCGTCATACTTTCGATGATAGCAGCGCGAGTTGATGGGCCGAGCGCGTGCGCCCAGATGCTACGCTATGAGCAATCACCATGATGCAGGACTCTCATCTACTGCGCTGTACGGGATGCGCACGCGAAATTGCGTTGGCGGATCTGAAAGAGAATTTTCGCTGTGATGAGTGCGGCGATCTTTATGAGGTGGAGTATCCAGCGTGGAGCGATGAAAACCGGAGCGCGCCTGCAGATGGCGCTGGGAAGCGCTTTGTGCCCAATGCAGGCGCCCTGCGATGGCTCTGGAAGGAGCGACGCAGCTCCGCGGAGCTGAGGGACCAAAGCGGAGTTTGGCGTTTTCGCGAGTTGCTCCCGATTCTGCGCGACGAGCAGCACATCGTATCGCTGCGTGAAGGGAACACTCCGCTGTACCACCTGGTGCGGACGGCGGATTCAACGGGCGCGGACCGGATATTTGCGAAACATCAGGGAATGAATCCCACCGGCTCTTTCAAAGACACGGGGATGACGACTGCGCTCTCGGTAGCGTATGAGCGCGGGTTTTCCTGGGTGGCGTGCGCGTCCACCGGGAACACTTCGGCAGCAATGGCAGCATATGCTGCACGAGCGGGCATGCGGAGTTTAGTGCTGATTCCCGAAGGAAAGATAGCCTGGGGCAAACTGTCGCAGGCGCTCGATTACGGCGCGCTGACGATTCAGCTAGGCACGGATTTCGATGGGTGCGTAAAGGTATTGAGCGACGTGGTGCGGCGCGCTCCGGTTTACCTGCTGAACTCGGTGAACCCCTACCGGCTGGAAGGGCAGAAGACCCCCGCGCTGGAGATTGCGGAGCAAATGAACTGGGAGGTTCCTGACCACTTGATTGTGCCGGGTGGGAACCTGGCGAATGCGTCGGCGCTGGGCAAGGGATTTCTGGAGATGAAGCAGCTTGGGCTCACGGACCGCGTGCCGCGCATTTCGATTGTGCAGGCAGAAGGCGCAAATCCGCTGTACCGCGCGATGCGGGAGTCGGATGGAGAAAGGCTGGTAGCGGTCGAGGCGAACACGAGAGCGAGCGCTATCCGGATTGGGAATCCGGCGTCATGGCGAAAGGCGGTCAAGGTGGTGCGCGCGACGGGCGGATGGGTAGAGCAGGCGAGCGAGGCGGAGATCGCGCTGGCCAAGGCAGCCATTGGCGCGGAGGGAATTGGCTGCGAGCCGGCATCCGCGGTTACGCTGGTGGGACTGAAGAAGCTGATGGCGGCGGGAAAAATCGATGTATCAGAGAGTGTGGTTCTGCTGCTGACGGGACACACATTGAAGGATTCGGATTACACCATCCAGTTCCATCGCGGAACGCTGTTGCGCGAGGAGGAGGTTGGGCCGGTGCGCGAGGAAATTGAATTTTCGCGACGCAACACAATTGAGCTGGACGCGGACGCGGATGCCGTCTTACGCGCGCTCGAGAAGGCCGCGCAGTAAATGCAAAGAGCCCACGAGTTGCGACTTCGCCTTCCGGCGACCTCTGCGAACCTGGGCCCGGGGTTCGATACGCTGGCGCTGGCGCTCGATATTTATCTGGAGGTGAGCGCGCGCGAGGGGGAGGAATTTTCCATCAGTGCGAGGGGGCGCAGTCCGGAAGTTTGCGGCTCGCTCGAGCGCAATCTGCTGCTTGACGTTTACGCAAAAACTCTGACGGCGAATGGAAGCGAAGCGAAGCCGTTGGCGCTGGAAGTTCAGAACGGGATCCCACTGGGAATGGGCTGCGGCTCCTCGGCCGCGGTCAGGCTCGCTGGAGTTGCGCTGGCATCGCACTTCGGTGAACTGGGATGGTCGCGGGAGCGGATTCTCGCCGAAGCTGCACGACTGGAAGGGCATCCTGATAACGCGGCGGCGTGCTGGATGGGCGGATTTGTGGCGGCGTGCTGGGACGGAGCGAAGGTGCGCGCAGTATCGTTTGCGCCTCCGGCAGAATGGCGCGCGATGATCGTGCTTCCGGAAAGGCCGCTGGCGACCGTGGCTTCGCGGGCTGTGCTTCCGGAGAGCTACGCGCGCGGCGATGTAGTGGCAAGCCTTCAGCGGGTTGCGCTGCTGACGGCCGCATTTGCAGCCGAGCGCGGTGATCTGATCGGCGAGGCGATGCGCGACCGGATTCACCAGCCGTATCGCAGCTTGGTTTGCCCGCTGCTTCCGAAACTGCTTCCATTAACGGCGAGCGAGGGCGTTCTGGGAGTGGCGCTGAGCGGTGCAGGCCCCGCGGTGCTGGTTCTGATCGAATCGGCGACGAAAGCGGACGAAATAGAACAACGGATTCGAGAGAAGGCCGAGGCCAGCGGGGCGATAGAAATTCTTCTTTGCGGGCTGGAAGGCCAAGCAGCGCTGATGATAAGTGACCGCGAATCACTTTAGTGACCTCAATTTCGGTTACTCGAAAATTACCTAAGATTCCTTGCCTTGTTCCTCGAAAAGCAATACTTTGACACTCGTGGGCAGTTCTGGGGGAGGGCTGCTCTAGCGCCCGGGTTTCCTTAAAAGGAATCCGGGCGCTTTGCTTTTGCGCTAAAACAGGCTCTCCTGGGCATCCGGAGATTTGGCTAATTCGGTCTGCTTGCGCTTCGGCTTCCCCACCAGGGCGATGACTTCCAGTTCGGCGATCGCAGAGGGCGGGACCCAGATGCGCTGGGTATTGGAGCGCACGTCAGGGGGAGTGAGGAAGAGGCCCTGCCCTGAGACGAGTGTAAAATCGTTTGCGGCCAAACCTTCGATGAGGTCGCCGTCCTTGAGGCGCAGCCGGAGGAGCAGGCCCTCGGTGCGTGGGCGGCCAGCGAAAGTCTTGCGGAGAAGGCGCTCGGGGTTGGCGGCCTCACCGGAGTTGAAATCGCGAACGTAGCAAATCCACTTCAGATCGTCTGCCGGGAGCCGCAGGGTTTTCCCATCCAGCGCGAGCAGTTCCACGACGCCGTCATGAAGAAGGCCGCTGGCGGGCAGATAGCCGGCGATCCATTGCTGGGAGAGCTGGCGAACGATCGTCTTCTTTCGGCTTGAGGGCATGCAGTCGGCGAACTTCTTCGTCAGATGAGGATTGTTGCACGACGCTGAATGGAAGCGCAGCGAAAATTGGGCAAATAGTAGTCAGATAATATTCCTTGTGTTACATTGGAGCTTTGTGGGCGCTCCATTGCGACTGTAAGCTGTTGTCAGATGGTGACTTAGCTGTGGCGGTCGCGGGCGGGGCCAGAAAATCCGTCATCGAATGCGAGAGCATGGCCGACTACGCTTATCTGCTTGAAAACCGACTCTCTTTGAATCAGCGCAACGCCTTGAACAAGGTGCGCTCCATCGCCCGGGAACACGGGATGACAGTGTTTTTGGCGGGGGGCGCGGTTCGCGATCTCACAACCGGTTTCCCGGTGCGCGACCTTGATTTTTCGGTTCAGGGAAACGCTCTTAAATTAAAGAAATCACTAGAAAAAGCAGGATTGGAGCTTTGGGGAGAGCACGAGCCTTCGCGAACTCTCTTCTTGTGGCATAAAGGCGTTCGGATTGAAGTTTCGAGCGCGCGGCACGAGGACTTTCCCAAGCCCGGCAAGCCAGTTTATGAATGGGCTCCTATTCTGGAAGACCTTCGGCGTCGCGATTTTACAGCGAATGCGATGGCTCTCTCGTTGAACGAAGGCTCGTACGGGCTGCTGCTGGATCCTCTGAACGGGATCGCAGATCTTGAGAGCCGGACCTTGCGTCTGGTGAGTCCCTACGGATTTATTGAAGATCCATCGCGGCTGCTCCGGGCCGTTCGCCTGCAGGCGCGCCTGGGATGGGAGATGGACGACCGTACGAAGGCGCGCTATCAGAATGCGAAGGATGACGGCGCCATTGAGGCGATTTCGCCGTATCTGAAGGGATACGAACTGGAAGAGATCGCGCATGAAGAAGATGCGCTGAAGGTTCTGAAGGCGCTTGAGGCTGAGGGTTGGATGAAGCAGTTGTTTCCGGCGTGGACCAGCGCAAAGGCGGACACGCGCGGGCTGGAGGCTCTGCACGAGGTTTTGGTTCAGTTGCTGATGCAGGGGATTCAGCCGGACCTATCCGCTGCGCATTTGGAGCTGCTGACTGCGAAGCTGCAGCCCAAGGAGATTACGGCCCTTAAACGGTTGTTTCCGCAACCGGGCTTCGTGAAGCACTGGGAGAAGTTGGAAGATGCGGCGAAGGACTTCCAGAAGGAATTGCTGGACAAAAAGAATGCCGCGCCTTCGGCTACCTGGAAGCTGCTGGCCAGCCATGCGCCGGAGCCTGTGCTGTGGCTTGCTTATACCAGCAAGAACGCGCAGGTGCAGACTAAGTTCAAGAATTTCGCCACGGTCTGGCCGGAAGCCCGCCAGAAGATTCCGACAGCGCTAATGCTGGAGATGCGGATTACTCCCGACCTGCCGGGCTATGAAGAGCTGGTGCAGGCGATTTTCTTTGAGTTGATGGACAGCAGGCTTGCGACCGAAGAGGCGATGCGCGCGTATCTTGAGCCGCATTCTCCACCTGCGCCTCCGCCGCCGGTCAGTCTGCGCCGAACACGTGCGAAGAAGACTGCCAAGGCTGCAAAAGAAGTGCACAGAGGCGGCGACGAACCTGATCTTGACGAGGTTGATGAAGAAGATGAGGACGAATCTTCGATCAAGCTCGCGCCGGCGAAGAAGGCGGTTGCCGTGAAGGCGACGAAGAAGGAAATCGCTGCGGAAGCTCCAGCGAAACCCTTGAAGACCGGGGCCGCTGCGAAAGCGGCTGCGAGCGGCAAGCCCGAGCAGCCCGCGAAGCCAGAGAAGCAAGTGCCCGCTGCAAAGGCCGCGAAGGCGGCAGGTGCTAAAGCTGCGGCGAAAGCAGAGCCAGTTAAGGCCGCGGCAAAAGGCAAGCCTTCCGCAAAGAAGGCTGTCCAGGGCAGGAAAGCTGCTCCAGTGAAGGAGGCGCAGAAGAAGAATCAGAAGCCTGCGCCCAAGACGCTGAAGAAGGTTCAAAGGCCTGCGGCGAAGGTGCAGAAGAAGCCAGCTGCCAAGCCGGTGAAAAAGCCAGTCGTCAAGCCCAAGAAAAAACCGGTAGCGAAAAAACCGGCGAAGCCCGCCAAAAAAAGACGATAATCGAGGCGCAGCAGTCGGCCCCGCCGATAGCCTTATTAAGTTTCTTAAGAGAAGAGATCGCGATGCTCTCAAGAATTTCTCGTGCTTCCGTTATTTCCTGTTTGCTTTTCACTCTGATACTGCTCTCGGCCCATGCGCAGGATCGGCGTTTGGCGGGATCCTACAAGTTTGACCGCGGCGGATGGACGTATGTTCACCTGCAGGGAAACCCGCAGCAGATCGGTTTTCAGCATGGGTATTTGCTTGCGCCTCAGATCATCGATTATTTCCAGGTGCTGAAGACGGAGTCGGAGCACTCGACGAAGCGCAACTGGCAGTTCTTTCGTGACGCCGGGCGCACCATTCTGTGGCCGCATATTGATCCTGAATATCAGCAGGAGTTGCAGGGAATTGCCAAGGGAGTCGCAGCCCATGGCGCGAACATCGATCTGTGGGACATTGTGGCGATGAACGGTCAGATCGAGCTGACGGAGTATTACGTTCCGTGGCTCGATAAAGACCGGCAGACCGCGAAGAAGGATGAGCCCAAAGCTCCCGGCAACTGCAGCGCGTTCATCGCGACGGGCAGCTATACGAAAGACGGGAAGATCGTGATCGCGCACAACAACTGGTCGTCCTATGCGGAGGGTTCGCGTTGGGTAATGGTGTTTGATATTCAGCCGGAGCATGGGCATCGCATGCTGATGGACGGCGCGCCCGGTATTATCACCAGCCAGGACGACTTCGGCATCAACGATGCGGGAATTATGGTGACGGAGACCACGATCAGCCAATTCGTCGGCTGGAATTCGAAGGGCAAGCCGGAGTTTGCGAGGTCGCGCAAGGCGCTGCAGTATGCCGGTTCCATTGACGACTACGTCGCGACGATGCTGGAAGGCAATAACGGCGGATACGCGAACGACTGGCTGATCGGCGACCGCAAGACAGGTGAGATCGCGTATCTGGAGCTGGGCTTGCAGCACACTCCGGTGTGGCGCAAGAAGGACGGATATTTTGTCAGCTCGAACTTTGCGCGCGATCCGGGATTGATCAGGGACGAGACCGAGGGTTTCGATCCAAACGACAAGAGCTTGTCTCCCAACGCGCGGCATATGCGCTGGGAAGAGTTGATGCAGGCCAACAAGGGCAAGATCGACGTTCCCATGGCGGAGCAGTTTCTGGCTGATCACGAAGATTCCTTTCTGCATGAGAACAGAGCCGACCAGCACTCGCTCTGCGGGCATGTGGACGTGGCAAAAGAAGGCGTGGCGATCTGGGACTGGGGTCCGTACTATCCCGGCGGCGCGGTACAGGGCAAAGCTACGGACAGCGACATGGCGGCGAAGATGAGCTTTGTCGGCCGCGCCGGGCATCCGTGCGGCGAAGATTTTCTCGCGAAGCCGTTTTTGGCGGCTCATCCCGAGTATTCGTGGCAGTCTTCCATTCTGAAAGACATGAAAGCCGGCCCGTGGACTACGTTCACGGCTGGGGAGAAGTAGGTTCTTAGCTGCTACCCACCAGCCAATAGGCCGATAGCCAATAGCCAATCTGCGATTAGCGCTGGTTGGTCGCCGGCATTCTGCTCCACATCTTCTCTAGAAACAGGAACCGCGGGCGTTCAGCATCTGGTTGCGATGCGGATGTTGCGTTGAGGTGCATGACCTGCCACTGGTCGGCCGCGTTGTAGGTAGGCCACTTCGGCAGTTCTTGATTTGAGCTGAGGGCTCCTCCGTTGGGATCGCCGGTGCGCGCGAAGTTGGTCCAGTACTGCTGCATCTGATGGGAGAGTGCGCGATCTTCCGGGCGCCAGTGCGCATCGGGGCGCGAATCGAGCGTTCCGAAGACGTACTCGATGTCGTCGGAGTGGAAGGCTCCGATGCTGGCGGGGTGGAATTTGTCTCCGGGACCACCGAGATCGAATCGGTAGCGGTAGACCGGGGCGTCTCCGGTCTTGACCTGTTCTTCAAGCCACTTCCAGGTGGAGAAGACGAGGAAATCATCTCCGGCGAGAAGGCGGACGGACTTTACTGCGTCCGCGTCGGTGCCTGCCGGGTAGAGCGTGAGAAACTCCTGCGCATCCGGCCCGAACTTTGCTTCCGCCTGAGCCTTGAAACCTTCCGCAGTGGAAGCAGGGTTGGGAAGAAGCACGTCGGCGCTGAGGTCGTCTGCGTTCCAACCGGCGAGCAGAGGAACGTGCGCCTGTTTGCCTTGGGTGAAGATTTCGGACGCAGGCTGGGGCAGGAACCAGCCATCTACATCGGGTCCGAAGTGGATGGATGATTCGCGCGGAAGTTTGGTCGCGGCATCAAGCAGCTCTGCGGCTGGGATCTTCCGGAGCGCGTCAAGAGTGGATGCGCCGAAGGCCGATTGCGCAAACTCGGCGTCCCTTTGCTCCTGCACCTCCCGCGATTTGAAACGAAAATTGCCGAGGAAGAAGGGACCGCCGCTTTCTCCGATGGCCTTGTGAAAGCGATTCTGCGAAAGCGGCGAGGCCATCAGCAAGCTAACCGACATGGATCCTGCGGACTCGCCGAAGATGGTGACGTTGTGCGGGTCGCCTCCAAAGTTGGCGATGTTTTTCTGCACCCACTCGAGGGCAGCGTTCTGGTCCATAAGGCCGTAGTTGCCGGAGGCGTGGTGCGGCGACTCGGCGGTGAGGGCAGGATGGACGAAGAATCCAAAGATGCCAAGGCGGTAGTTCATAGAAACGACGACGACATCGCGGTGCGCGAGGAATTGGCCGTCCTGGCGCGGCTCAGAGGTGCCGCCGGCCATGTATCCGCCGCCGAAAATCCAGACCATGACAGGGAGGCTGCCTTTTTTAACTTTGGCAGGTGTCCAGACGTTCAGCGTGAGACAGTCTTCGCTCGGGCCGGGATCGCGGAAAACCATGTCTTCATAGATCGGGGCCTGCATGCAGCGCGAGCCGAATTGCGTCGCATCGCGGACGCCCTTCCACTTTGCTGCCGGTTGGGTGGGCTGCCAGCGGAGCGGGCCGACGGGCGGAGCGGCGTAGGGGATTCCCTTGAAGGCACGGACCTCTCCGTCAGGTGTGAGTGCCCCGCGGACTTTGCCTTTGTCGGTTTTGATCTGCAGCGGGTTGGAGGCGTGGGCGGCGAAAGGGAGAGCCATGGCGAGAGCGAGGACGAGCCGAATTGTGCTTTTCATTTCGCAGTCCACCATATATCACTCGACCGCCGGATGGAAAAATCACCGGCTCGCCAAGGGACAGCGGAACTATTTTGTTTGGCGGTTTCAGGTAAGTGATTCATAGTTTTCACGTTTCTGTTTGGCATGATTTCGCAGGTGATTGACTTAGCAGGCTTTTCAGTTTCGGCTGTTTGGTGGGGTCATTGATATTGCTGGTTTTTCCGTCGAGTTGAGCAATCGCCTAGCCGTCGGGCTAGAAATCTTTCGCAGGGAAGGTGCGCCGGCAAAATTTTTGATCATATCGATTTCACTTTTTGCCTGTGTAATAGGCACGATTAAGATTAAGGTGCGGGTCACCGGCAACTAATGGAAAACAGGCGATTTATTCTATGTAATAGAAAGATTGGGACTTGTTTCCGCGCTCTCTGAAAATGGGAAGGGCGCAGCTTGCGGCTACGCCCTGAAGGAAATTTCTAGTGCCTATATATCTAGTATAGCAGTTTGGAGAAATTCATCTGCAAATTCAAGTTGCTGATTCTCGGCGACTTAGATGGGGAAGGGGCTTGACAGAGTTCAGCCTGCGCGGCGAGGCCTCTCCCTCCGGGGCGGCGTAGCTACAGCAGTTCGGTGGCGAGCAGGTCCTTTACGGTTTCGCGGCGGCGGATGAGGCGGGCGCGTTTGCCTTCGACCAGGACTTCGGCGGGGCGGGGGCGGGAGTTGTAGTTGGAGGCGAGCGACTGGCCGTAGGCTCCGGCGTCGAGGATAGCAACGAGGTCGCCCGGTTGGACGGCGGGGAGCTCGCGGTCGCGGGCGAAGAAGTCTCCGGTTTCACAGACGGGGCCGACGATGTCGGCGATGATTTTGCGCGCGCCTTTGCGTGGCGTGACGGGCACGATTTCGTGATGTGCCTGGTAGAGCGCGGGACGGATCAAGTCGTTCATGGCAGCGTCGAGGATGACGAAGTTCTTTTTGCCATTTTTTTTGACGTAGAGCACGCGCGTGAGGAGCGCGCCAGCCTGGGCTACGAGAAAGCGTCCGGGCTCGAGCAGAAGCCGGATGTTGAGGTCGCAAACGGATTGTTTGAGGGCTGCGGCGTATTGCTGGACTTTTTCTTCCGGATGAAAGGGCAGGTCGAGATGGTATTCGACGCCGAGTCCTCCTCCCGCATCGAGGAAGTTGATGGGAAAACCGTCGGCGCGAAGCTGACGGATGAGCGCGGCAAGGCGGCTGGCTGCGGCTCCGAAAGGCTCGGCGGTGCGAATCTGGGAGCCGATGTGGACGCTGACGCCGGCGGGCTCGATCCACCGGCTGCGGGCAGCATTGCGGTAGACGGCACGCGCGCGCTGGATGTCGATGCCGAACTTGTGCTCGCGCAGGCCGGTGGAGATGTAGGGGTGGGTCTCGGCGAAGACATCAGGATTGACGCGGAGGGCGATGCGCGCGCGCTTCTTCAGCTTAGCGGCGCGTTCGGAGAGCAGATCGAGCTCGCCCTCGCTCTCCACGTTGAAGAGCAGAATGCCTGAGCGCAGCGCGAGATCGATTTCAGGGGCGGTTTTGCCGACTCCGGAGAAAACGGTGCGAGCAGCGGCTGCGCGATTGACGGCCAGAACGCGCTCCAACTCGCCGCCGGATACGATGTCGAAACCTGCTCCCGCGCGGTCGATCAGCTTGAGAATGGCGAGCGTGGAGTTTGCCTTGACGGCGTAGCAGACGAGATGGTCCTGGCCGGTGAAGGCTTCAGTAAACAATCCAAGCCGGTAACGGATGTGGTCGGCGGAGTAGACGTAGAGCGGCGTTCCAAATTTTTTGGCGAGAGCGTCGAGAGGAAGCTCGCCGCATGCGAGCGGGGATTGGTTTCCGGCAGAGACGAAGGGACGAACAGGGAACAAGCGACCTCGGGCAACTCAAAGGAGATGATTAGAGGGTAATATAGCGAGCGCTTCGAAAGACGATTATGCGTGGTGTCCGATGACGGGTACCTTTTCCGCCCGCGCTGCGCGAGCAAGAACCCGATCAAGTGTCGCGAGGGGAATGGATCTTCTCCAAGCTAGTTCGAGATAGGCTGCGTCATAGACAGTCAGATTGTGATGTCTGGCCAGTCGCAACAAAGCGGTCTCGTCGGTGCTGAAATCCTCGTCGATGTGCAGACCAGCCAATTCATGCAGGAATTTGTTCGTTTCTGCACCGCTTAATCGCTTTCGGCGCTCCGCCATGAGCAGGGCGTTTCGAATTTCAAATCGCCAGAGAGCGGGAACAGCGCAAGAGTCTTTTCTTGCGCGCATCAAGGCTGCTGTAGCCGCGGGTTCGTTTTCGTCGGACAATGCCCAGCTTGTGACCACAGAGGCATCGAGGACGAACGGCATCTATCTGCGTCCCTCGTCACGCCAGGAAAGGATTTCTTCAACTGTCACGTGCTGATTACGCTGTCGGCGCGCCTGTATTCGGCGGACCGATTCCTCGACTTCCGCCTGACGCTCGACAGGCTCCGGCACAAGGCGCGCAATGGGACGGCCGTGACGAGTGATGATGAGCGTCGCTCCGCGTTCGACGTCATCGAGGAGTTGGGGCAGATGAGTTTTAGCTTCCGATGCTTGAACGGTTCTCATAAGTTCAAACCAGTCGATTCGACTAGTCCATCATGACGGAACGGCAAAGGTATGTCAATTGTCGGCACAACCTGCCGGGCGGCTACGGCTGCATGTAATAACCGCTGCGAGTGCGCGCCTTGAGATCGGGCTTGTCGAGCTTGATCTCGAGGTGTTGATATTCGTTCGGATGGTCGGCGCGAGGAGGGTCAAAGGACAATGTGTAGTAGTCGGTCGCGTCGTCGATGCAGTGATTCAATTCGCCGGTTAAGTCGTTGCTTCCGGAAAAAACGCGTCCTCCACTGTGAATGGCGAAGACCTGCAGGCCCAGATTCGCTACCTGCGGCTGCTGCGGGGATTTGATTTCCTTGAGGTAATCCTGATAACGGTGGGCGAAAAAGCTACCAGCGTCCGCCGTGCCCAGAGGATCTACGCTGTAGAGGCTGGTGCGGCTGACCAGCAACAGACCGGTAGTAGAAACAATCCTGTTGAAAACCGCCTGCTTCTCTCTTGAGGTGAGGCCGAGGGTGGATTCCATGGGCACGGGCCAGCCGGGGCTGACCCAGATGAGCAGCTTTCTTCCGGGAATTTTCAGGTTGGCGACGGACATCGAGCGAACCGCGCCGAGAGAGCGATCGATGCGGTCAAAAGCGCCAGCCTCGCCTTGGGCGCCATTATCAGCATGCACGGGGATGGGATTGCGGTTGAGGAAATCCAGGGCGGCTCTGCCATCGTTAGAGGCTTGCTCCTGGGCGTTAAGCCCGGAGTAGGAAAAGATCGCGAGGGTGACGGGCACAGGTAGATGTCCGCCGTTCTGCTGGAAAAAATTGTAGAGCTGGTGGCGCACCGACGAGAGCGTCTGGAAAGAAGTGTTGACGCTGTCGAGAACGATGGTGACCTGAGTCGGCGTGCTCCCCGCCGCGCTCGTGATTTCCTGAAATGAGGGGATGTTCAGGGGGCGATTGTCCTCAAGGAGAGTGAAATCCTGCTTTTGAAGTCCGGACACCGGCTTGCCGGCTTTATCTGTGACGTTCACATCGACGGTGAACTGGGTTGGGCCGCTGGACAGGGCCGGAGACGCGGCTTGATTGGACGCGGGGGCCTGCTGCGCAAGGGCGGGAAGCGCCGCGCAAAGAAGGGAAATCCAAAAATATCTGCGAATACTCATGCTGATGATGACCTCGGCTGAAGGGTTCAAACGACAACTGCAATCGGTGCTGTCATGCTAACGAGCAACGACTTGAAGATACTGGACGAGCATGAGAAATGAAAAGACCCCTTATGGGCCGTTTTTCAGCGGCGGTTCCTGGAGAGAGGCGTCGCTTTCAGCGGCTCTCCGATGATGGGCACCTGTTCGACAATTTCCACGTTGAAGCCCTGGAGGGCGGGAACGTGAGTGGGCGTGTTGGAGAGCAGGCGAATTTTATGGATGCCGAGGTCAGCCAGAATTTGTCCGCCCAGTCCCACCTCGCGCAGGATGCGTTGCTGATGGCGGTCATCGTCGTGCGGGCGCGCCTCGCGGTGAAAGAGGATGCGGTGCGGCTCGACAGCGCGATCGATATCGAATCCGCGGCTGGTGTTGTGGAGGTAGATGAGTGCGCCGCGTCCAGCTTCGGATATTTGCCGGAGTGACTGCTGCACGATGTGATGGCAGTCGCAGATGGATCCGGCAAAGACATCTCCGGCGAGACAGTGGGAGTGGACACGCACGAGGACGGGGTCGTCGTCAGATACATCTCCTTTGACGAGGGCGAGGTGGCTTTCGCCGCCGTTCACTTCACTCTCATAGGCGATGGCGCGGAATTCTCCATGAGGACTGGGCAGCAGGCTTTCGGCTACGCGAACGATGTATCGCTCATTCTGCAGGCGATAGCGGATGAGCTCGGCGACAGTAAGCAATTTGAGACCGTGTTCGGCACAGAAGTTTATGAGATCGGGAACGCGGGCCATGGTGCCGTCATCATTCATGATTTCGCAGATAACCCCGGCGGGGATGAGGGCAGACATGCGGGCGAGGTCGACGGAGGCCTCGGTCTGCCCGGCACGGACGAGCACGCCGCCGCCGCGCGCGCGCAGCGGGAAGACGTGGCCCGGACGGGCGAGGTCATGCGCGGTCGAGCGGGCATCAATGGCGACTTTGATGGTGTGGGCGCGGTCGTGGGCGGAGATGCCGGTGGTGACGCCTTCGCGGGCTTCGATGGTTTCAGTAAAGGCGGTGCCGAAGCGGGAGGAGTTCTGGGTAGTCATTGGGCCGAGGCGCAGGTAGTCGGCGCGCTCTTCCGTGAGCGTCAGGCAGATGAGCCCGCGTCCGAAGCGGGCCATGAAGTTGATGGCCTCGGGTGTGACGAACTCGGCGGCCAGGGTGAGGTCGCCTTCATTCTCGCGGTCCTCGTCATCGACAACGACGATCATGCGGCCTGCGCGGATGTCTTCGATGGCTCCGGGAACGTCGGTAAAGGCGGCTGCTTGCATGGTCTTATTGTCCGCCAGATAGCGCGATGTGGCGAGAGGCTTCAGGGAACGGGGTAAAAATTTGTCTTTTCTTTGGTTTTTACCGGGGAGTAGAATCTCGCCGGATTCGTTCGTGTATCACATGGGGGTTGGCCATGTTCAAGTATCTGGCTCTTGTTCCTGTGATTGCTCTAGTAGGAGCTGTTCCATTTCTCAGGCAGGATGCGCCCGCCAAGCCAGTGGCGTTCAGCATTCCCGCCGATATCGCCGCTCAGACAAATCCGGTTCATCCTACGCCAGCGGGAATGGCGGCGGCGCGCAAGATGTACGGCTATGACTGCGCTATGTGTCATGGGGCGAACGGGAACGGGAAGGGCGACATGGCTGCGGACCTGAAGACGCCCATGAAGAATTACGAGGACTCGGCGGCTCTGAAGCAAATGTCGGACGGGGAGCTCTTCTACATTATTGAAAAGGGCAAAGGTGAGATGCAGGGCGAGGGGGATCGGGCAAAGCCGGAGCAACTCTGGAACATGGTCACGCTGGTGCGTTCGTTCGGGAAAAAATAGGCGCGCGTGGCAGGTGGTGGCGGCTGGCGCCGGTTATTGACCCGGTTTGGTGCGGCCTTTATGATGAGGAGGAACTAGCACATGAGGCAGCGTCCGCTGCCTTTGTTTTGCCCCCTCGTTCAATGGTAGGACAGCTGCCTCTGGAGCAGCATATCGGGGTTCGAATCCCTGGGGGGCAACCAAAACACAATTCAACAACTTAGCTACGGTCCTCGTTTGGTCCCCGACTATGCCTCGAAATTTGGTTCCGTTTTTGACGTTGCGTTCGATTACCATCGCAGCGGCACCTTTCATTGAGGCTGCACATAACGGGGTGGTCGTGATCGGCTGGAGATCGGCGATGTCTGCTAGACGTTCATTGCAGCCTGCATTCTTACGCGCAGCAATTGCAATCACCTTCCTTTCGTTCGCGCATTACACACACGCACAGCATTGTCATATGGCTCACGACAAGAACGCTCTCAAGGCTCTGCAGGCGCGAGCTGCCACCGGCGATGCGGACGCACAGTGCGGACTGGGTAGACAGTACGAATTCGCAATGGGAGTACCACAGGACAACAAGCAGGCTGCATTCTGGCTAAAAAAATCGGCCGAACAGAACGACGTTATCGCACAGGTTGAACTTGGCGTAGTTTTCGACAAAATGCAGGATTATGCTCAAGCGTTGATTTGGTACCGCAAAGCGGCAGAACAAGGCCACCCAAGGGCGGAGTACAATCTGGCTCTCGCCTATCAGAACGGCGAATCAGTACCTAAGGATATGGCGCAAGCCATTGCCTGGTATCGCAAGTCCGCCGACCAAGGCGACCCTGCCGCTCAGCTGAATTTGGCCGTAGCGTATGACCAAGGGACAGGCATTCCGCAGGACCATTCCCAAGCCGCATATTGGTATCGCGAGGCAGCTGAACAGGGATTGGCTGAAGCACAGTACGGCTTGGGATTCCTCTATCTCAACGGCAGCGGTGTGCCGAAAGATGAGACTCAGGCCGCTACATGGATGCTCAAAGCTGCTGAACAGGGTGAGACACATGCGCAGTACAATCTCGGTTCTGCTATATCAATGGAGCAGGAGTAAACCGGGATCTCAATGAAGGATATTTCTGGATATTCCTGGCAAACACCCGAACAACCGACGATGGTTTGAAAGCATATGCAGAGAACTCACTTGAGACGCTTACCGAGGTTTTGAAGGAAAGCGACATCAAGAGTGCTCAGAAGCGCGCACAAGCGTGGCTAAAGGAGCATCCCTTGAAGGGTGAGCAATAGATTCAGGTCGCCCCGATGTTCAAGTTGGCTACAGTCCTCCGCAACGTTTTTTCGATGCTGAAAGTGGGGGCAACCAATCTAAATAGTCAAACACTGCGTGGCTTATAGATCCGTTGACGTTGCTGCAAGTCGGTTCTTTGCCACATCAGAATGCAGTGGGCAAGGATTCACATGCGGTATGGATTGGGGCCGATTACTCGTGCCTGAGTGCTTGCATTGGATCCACGCCTGCAGCACGCCGTGCCGGAATCCAGCTCGCTGCCATGCCGACCAGCAGGAGCAACACAGCCGATGCAGCAAACGTGAGCGGGTCATACGGTTTCACCCCGTACAACCCTGCGGGCAAGCAAGACAGCACTTCCTCGCACCTCTCCGCATCTGACCGTATCATCTATCCCTAATGAATCAGTAGTTTACGGACCATTAAAAGGCGTCCGCGGGAGTGCGTTTGAGCCAGCTAAAAAGTGGGTATGGATTGGGGTGTCAGCCGGCAAAGACTCCCTCGGAAGGCGGGCGGCCCTGGGGAGAGAACTGCATGAGACCACAACGCTGCAGGGCCACAAGCGCAAGATATGCTGGATTCAGCAAAAGATAGCGGCGCCACAATCGGCGCGGCTCGATAAGGAGACGGAATAACCATTCCAACCCAAAGCGCTGCATCCAAGGCGGGGCCTGGGGCAACATCCCGGCTAGGAGAGGGAAAGCGGCGCCGACTGCCAGCACGGGAACTGAAAGATCGTCGCGTAATTCATAGGCGAAAATCTCCTGTCGGGGACAACCCAGCCCGACAAAGACGATTGACGCGCCCGATGACTGGATCCGCCTCTGAAGAGAAGTTCGTTCATCCGGATTCAGCTTGCGAAATGCTGAGGGTTCGCTTCCCACAATGTGGATTCCTGGAAACATTCGCGCTAGTGAGGCAGCCAGCGCGGCGACAACTGGTCTTGTGCTTCCATAGAGGTAAATCGAGAAGCCTTCGACCGCTGCCCGCTCACAGGTTCTTCGCATGAGTTCGGGTCCATAGACGCGGTCGACAATTTCGGTCCGGTAAAGCCAATTCATTACCCAGCGGACCGGTTGACCGTCTGGGACGAGCAGGTCGAAGGAATTCAAGCGGAACTTGTGCTCCGGATCCAGCACGCCGGTCATTACTCCGTGGACGGCTAGAGCGGAAATCGTCGCTCCCCGGTTTTGCCGGACCCGCTCGAATACGAACGAGACGGCCGCGTCGTAATCCACTGCGTCGATCAGAATTCCAAGTACATTTTTTTTCCCTAAACTAAGCACCTGGCTCTCCATCGATCTACGTTCAGCTCATAGATCTCCCGCAAAATATCAGGAACGCTAAAGCGTAGCGACCAGGCCGGATAGTCAGCTTTGAAGCGAGACAGATCGCTGATCCACCAGATGTGATCGCCCCTGCGGTTCTCATCAATATAGGCGCAATTCAGCTCATTCCCGGTAATGGTTTCGCAGAGCGTTACAGCTTCGAGCATCGAGCAATTGCTAGAGCGGCCGCCGCCGATGTTATAAATAGCTCCGCAACGTGGGTTCATAAAGAACTGGTGAAACGCCTGGATCAGATCACCACTGTGAATGTTGTCGCGAACTTGTTTCCGCTTATAGCCAAAGATTGTGTACGGCGTACCCATAACGGCGCATTTCATCAGATACGCAAGAAAGCCATGCAGCTGAGTCGCGGAATGGTTCGGACCTGTCAGGCATCCCCCACGAAAGCAAACAGTCCTCATGCCAAAGTAACGGCCATATTCCTGGACGAGCGTATCGGCCGCCACCTTTGAAGCCCCGAATAAACTATGCAGGGTTCCATCGATGGACATGGTCTCTGGAATTCCACTGACGTATTCATGCACAGGGTCAATTTCCCAGCGAGTATCCAGTTCCAGGAGAGGCAGGCGATTTGGCCGATCCCCATAGACTTTATTGGTCGACATGAAGATGAACGCCGCTTCAGGGGAATGGTTCCGCGTTGCTTCGAGCAATACGGACGTACCATTCGCGTTGATGGCAAAGTCGGTGACGGGATCGGTGGCAGCCCAGTCATGCGACGGCTGCGCCGCAGCATGTATGACCAGTTCCACATCTTTGCCGCATCTGGAGAAGACGCGGTTGATTGCTGGCGCGTCGCGTATATCCAGATCGTAATGCGTATAGCCTGGCAAATCTTTTTTCAGTTTGTCCGTCATCCACTGGGTGGAAGCTGACTGGCCGAAGAACACCTCGCGCATACCGTTGTCGATCCCGATCACATCGAATCCGAGCGCTGCGAAGTAGGCAGCAGCTTCCGATCCAACCAGTCCGGACGAGCCAGTGATGATTGCGACACTCATTGCTTTCCTCGTGGACAGATAGGGCGTGTGGTTGTGACTGTGTAGCGGACGGTGGGTGGGCAACCATCGGCGTCATCGACTTCGAAATCGTGCCATTGGGGCCGAGATGGCAAGAGCCAATATTGCGTCAATACCCACTGCGCGTGGAAAGCGGAATTGGTCATATGCCTCCACGCAAAGCAAAGACCAATGTATGAATCAGAATCGCTATATCCATAAAGAAGCCGCGATTTCGGATGTAATAGAGGTCGTACTGGATGTTGTCGTGGATTGGGAAGGCCCGATCAGCGCTTAACTGCCATAGACCTGTTATCCCTGGAGCGACCTGAAGCCTCTGCTGCTGCTCGGACGTATAGGTGTTCGCGATGAAACCCATCTCAGGCCGAGGTCCTACCAGGGACATATCTCCCAGAAGGACATTCACCAGCTGTGGCAGTTCATCCAGACTGCTTCTCCTGAGAAACCTTCCGATCCTGGTAATTCGCGGATCAGACGGGATGGTCGGAGAGGGCTGGTACTTCGGCGTTCCTTTGTACATCGAGCGAAATTTGTACATCTTGAAGAGCTTTCCATTGCGGCCTACTCTCTCCTGAACGAATAGCACGGGGCCGGAGGAGTCTATTCTGATGAAGAGTGCAATTAGGAGGAACAGGGGAGCGAGCAATACCAAAAGCAGGGAGGACCCGATCAGGTCCGTCATTCGTTTTGCAATTGAGTAGTGCCAGTGCTCGAACGACTCAAACATTGGGGTGAGAGATAGACCGTCAACGTCTATCGACTTTGTCCATTTCTGCTCCTGGAGTTCGGTAGCGGAAAGAAACACGACCCTCGATCCGGCCTGCTTTGCGGCATCTACGGCTGTGGCGATTTGCTCCTCGGTAAGATTTGGCAGCGACACGATCAGCGTGCTGCACTGACATGAGTTCAGCAGCGATGGCGTGATTGGCCCAGGCTGCACCGGAACAGAACGGCGCCGGCAATAGCCCATCTCAGACACCCGTTCTCCGTCAAGCGCCGCATGGTCGGTGATCACTGCTACGGGGTCGAACCCGAGCCTTACTGAATGAGAAAGGATCGAAAGAATGCGTTTGCCCGTCTCTCCGATCCCGTACACGATCACTCGGTCCACACCCCATTTCCTTTGGTGCAGGCCACGAATGACTGCAACGAATGCATGCTTTTGCAGAACCAGTAGGGATGGAACCAGGACAAGCGCAATGAGGAAGTCAGTTCTGGAAAGCTTTAGTCTCAAGAGCAGGCTGAACGGAAGCATGATCAACATGGACTGAATGGGGATGCGAATTGCGCGTTCTGTTTCGCGAATCTGGAGAAGACCACCGCTTCCGCGATACGCTTCGTCCCGCAGGAGAAGAATTACTGCGAACAAAGAGACCCCAAGACCAACTGCGACGGCTTCACGCAGTGGATATTGACTGTTCCCTCCGATGTAGCGCGAAGGATCAAGAAAGTAAGCTGCCAGGACGCCGAAGGCGCAGGTCAGAAAGTCGGCGACCATCTCGATCGCCACCGAGACGGTCTGAAATACGTGGGTTGAATTTGTGCGTGATTCTGGGCGGGAAACCGCGAGAGTTTCGGCATAGAGATGCGGTGTAACGGATTCTGATGTGCTCATGTCCGTATCTCCCCACGAGGCGGCGCGGGTACCCGGCTCTTAATCCTCATAGAGGCTGCCTTTCCGACCTCGCCACGCTGATCGAAGCGGAGGTTCTGGCATTTTCCATGGGAACGTCAGACAGCATGAGCCTGCGATAGAGGCTGACGTATTGTTTTGCAAGAATTGGCAAGGAAAACTGAGGAAGAGCAGCAGGCTTTCCCTTGGGATCCTTAATGGCTTCGACAATTGCCTCTGCAAACCTGATCTCTGCATCTCGCCCCAACGCCACAAACCGACAATGACCATCTCCTACTTCCCGATGCGCCGGTATATCCGAACAGACAATCCGGCAGCCAGCAAGAAGCCCTTCAGCGACTGGCAGTCCGAACCCTTCAGTCAAAGAGGGTGCTACAACCGCTTCACAGCGGGTGTAGCACCATTGCAGCTCTGCTTCGGACAGCCCTTCAAGAAAGCAAATGCTCTCGCTGCGGCTCAGAGTTGACACCAGTCTGTAGATATTGCGAGTGTCCTGCGCATTGATTCCAACGATGAGAAGCCTCGTATTCGAACCAATCTGACCGGAGCGCAGCAATCGATCGAAGGTCCGAATCAGGAGAGAAAGATTCTTGTTGTGGCGATGTTGCGCCACACAGAGCAGAAATGGCTCGCCCCGCCAGTTGGGAATGGGTGACTGCGCGGCAGAGACCGGCTGCGTCTCAACGCAGTTATAGATCCTGACTCCTTTTTTCCATACAGCGGCCGATGAGTACTGCTCTAAGCGGAGACGCGTAATTTCGGAAACGCAGGCAATGACGTCGACGTTACGAAGGCATTGCTTCAAGATCAGGCGATTGAAGAGGAACTTGGGGAAGCCAAAGTTCGTGGGAATTTCGTAAGGGTACATGTCGTGCAGCGTCACCACCGTCGGACAAGTGAACGCGGCGGCATTCACAGGCACGGGATAGGTGAGATGGACCAGATCGGCTTTCAGTCGAGCCGCGAGTTCCGGAAGCCTCCGGTAGTGCCAGAAATTCCGACTCAGGGAACTCGGCACCATCTCGGCAACATGCGTTGAAAGCCGGGCATCCGGTTTGACACCCGCGGCCTGTACCAGCTTGCGCTGCCAGGGAGCGATGACAAGATGCACAAAGGACACGTCCTGTTGCTGTAACAAACAGCGCACTACATTGCAGGCGTGTCGCTGTATACCGGAGACATTCGATGCGTATGAGGCAGCGGCAATGAGAATCTTCATGATTGCGATCCCTCCCGGGGTTGGCAAGGGATAGCAGCACATTCGCGACAAAGCCTTTCAGCTATTCCCGAATGTGGCCACTTCACGAGTGACACACCGGGCGAAAGCGCGGTCATGTCGAAAAGAACAGGAGCAGCGGGGACCCCTCCGAGGACCGATGCAGTCGAATACAAGCCATAGTCTGGAACATCGTTTGCCGCGCCTGCCAGGTATTTCTTCATGCGCCACCTCGCTTGAGGCGAAGGAAGTGAATCCGTCGGCGCAATACAGGCAGCACATCCGCCGCGAGCATCTTGCGCGGATCGCAAGGATCCACCTTTGCCCAGCGGTCACGGATCAGGATCAAAGCGGACGCGCCTGCAAACGAAAGAAACGTGAGCAACAGGGCGAGCCGCAAACGCGGGGGCCACGACTTCTTCTCCGGAATTCCCGGAGGGTCGATCACGCTGACGACCGGAACGTCTTTGGCCTCCTGGATTCGGGCCATTTCATATTGCTGGGTAAGAAGCTCATATACGGCTTCTTGTACCTTCACGCGGCGGTAGAGGTCCGCAAAGGGTACTGCAAGCCGCGGAAGCTGTCGCAAGGGAGGATAAAGTTCACCCCCATCATTCCCACTCGGGCTCCCGTCGCCATCATCATCCGCATTTGCGGTCAGGGGCGCCGAAGAGCCCGTCATTTTCGCAAGCTCACCCCGCAGGCTGGCAATGCGAGCCTCTGCTTCTCGTACCCGCACATTACCATCGCCATAAATCTGGCGCAGACTTTGAAGACCCGACTGCTCGACCAGAAGTTCAGCTTGCACTCGGGCGCCGGCCTGGACCATGGCCCGGGTCTGCTCCTGAATATCGATAGCGCTGCTCTTGCTCGAGAATTGACTCAGCTGCAACTCGGCGTCTTCCAGATTCGTTCGAACCGCGCTTAAACGCTGTTCGATAAAGACACGTTCCCGATGGGCGGACGAAGTATTTGTCTGTGTAACGAGGTTGTTGAGTTCATCCAGATATGCCTGTGCCAGATCACGAGCGCGCACCGGACTTCTATCCTCCACGACAATCGTGATTACCCCGCTCTTCTTCTCCTCCGTGATTTTGGTGCATCGCGCGAGGTGTTTGGCTGTATCAATGCGATATCGCGTGTGGTAGACACGCTGCAGGTTGAATCGGTCGATAAGGTGACCACTCACGGTTCCACTCTGCAGTAAGTCAACGAACAAGGCGGTCGAGGTGCGTCCACCCAGCAATCCACTCGCGAGACTCCCCAATGTCCCGAGTCCCCCGGAGCGCCCTGATAGCGCAGCCAGCAGCATCGCGCTGGAACCCTGCTCGTCCGGCGGCATGATGCTTGTGGTGGACTTGTATTGCTTGGGGATAGAAAAGGAGAGGGCGAGACTTACCAGAAGGGAAATTCCAGTAACCAGCGCCAATTTGCGACGATAATTCCAGAGCAACATGGCGCGAATTGCCCAGGTTGGCTGATAGCCAATCTGCATCGTTTCGTCCATTTCCCGCGTTGGAAGGATTGAGCTGGAAATCATTCTCTTGTCCTCCCGGGTGGCCGGTAGTAAACCTGAAGCGTGAGCGCCGCGTTGTGTTGCAGAGATGGGAATAGCAACGGAAAGCGCCACCATTCCGTCTGCTCCTCCACGCGCAATTGCCATTCAGGACGAAAAAAGGGCACATATGTCGGCGCCATATTGGAGGCGCCCAGCCGTGGTCCGTTCTGCGGATTGCAGAAAGAAGCGGCTTGAAGAGATAGAGCCATCATGAAGCACATCGCAAGCGATAAGAGAGGTTCTGCATGAAAGGCATCCTTACAGCGCCGCCGCTGCCACTCCGGCGGTGATCGCAATGGACCCAGCAAGCTGTCCGGCGCTCAGTAGATTCCTCCAGAACAACGAGCCGCCGAGGATCTTCTGTGGCACGACGACGACATCGCCTGGATTGAGTTTGATTGAAAGTACGTCAGTGTCGAACCAACTTCCCGAATGGCGACCAACGACCGAGCCATTCGCGCGGATAATGAATATTTCTTTTCGGTTGGCTGTTCCGTTGGTTCCCCCGGCGCGGCTGAGATACCAATCAGCAGTTTTATTCGGTGTATAGGTGAGAGCGATTGCGTTATAGACTTGGCCGGTCACGAGGACAAAGCCGGGTCGCTTCGGAAGCGTCAGCACGTCGCCCGGGCGCAGCTCAATGTCCGCAGGCGTATTCTCCCAGCGGCTAATGTCGGCGCTGATATGAATTACCATCCGACCGGTAGGAGGGTGACTCTTCAAATCCGCGAGTACCTGATCCTGCTGGGCCTTGATCAGTTGCAGCTCGCCGGCCGCGTTACTGCCTGCCAGACTGGGGGAAAGCCGCGCAGCCGCCGAGTTTGTCTCGATCTGCCGAATCAGCTCTTCGCGGCTATTCTGCTCAAGATCACGAACCTGAATCCGGGTCATCACCGCACCCATCGGATAGGCCGTCGGCAAAAGGCCTCCCGCCCTCCGCAGAACCGAACTGAGCCGTTCACCATCCTTAAATCCGTAGTTGCCCGGAAATCTGACCTGACCGTTGATCGTTACCGACTCACCCATGTCGTCCCAATCGGTGATCTGGTGGATCGCCAGAATGTCTCCGGGCTTGAGGAGAACATCCGCGTGCGGGTCGGTCCCGGTGACCGCAGCTCCGATTTGCAAGGTCGCAAGATCCTCTACGAGGCGATTGCCGCTATTCACCTCGTAACTTGTCAGATCGGCGCTTTCCAGCAGAGCGTCTCGTTTGAAACCGCCTGCCATGCGGACAAGTCCGGCCGCAGTCATGCCTTTGGACATCGGATATGTGCCGGGCCGCAGTACTTCCCCGCGAATCGTGACCCGGGGAGCGTCCACTTCGTAGCGTCCGAAGATACGGATGGTATCGAATGGCCGCAGGTCGATATTGGTGTTTCCGATCAACACATCGGGAACATTGAAGTCGATGGTCTCCGCATGCAAATCGGGTGGAATAAGCCGGACAATCTCTCCATGGGCGGCAGGCTCGGGCAACATGTCCTGGTAGTTGCGGAGGACATCGCTGAGGTGCATGCCGTCGCTATAGGGCAGACGACCGGGCCGCACGACATGGCCCGCGAGGTAAATGGCTCGTTGGCTATACGGCAGAATCGGCTCAACGCGAATGCGGTCTCCATCCTCGACCTGGAAGCCGTCGATCGCGCTTCCGGCGAACTGTGAGCTTTGCGTGTCGTAGGCGGGGAGGGTTACCGTCACACGCTGATGGTGGGCGTTGATCCGCTCGATCCTGATGTGGCTGAGCGAAGCCGCAGCAGTAAATCCACCGGCGTCCTCAATGACCGAGGCAAGCGTTGTTTTCCCCGCCTGGAGCTCATAGATTGCCGGACGCTTGATTGCGCCGAATATCGCGACCTGGGGTCCGGCGGGCGGCACAAGCAGCGTGTCCCCGCCTTCAAAGGGCGCGCTGCCATTCCGGATACCATGTAGCAGAAAGTCGTAGAGGTCGACCTTCTCCACAAGCTGCTTGCCTCGATAGTGGAGCAGCGTGCGCAGCGATCCAGTCGATGTAGGACCGCGGGCGGCATAGAGTGCACTCAGGGGTGTGGCAAGTGCGCTGATATCATACCCGCCAGGCTGTTGCACATCTCCGACCACGTAAACGCGAACCGAACGCAGGCGCGAGACGGTAACCGCGACCTGCGCATTTCGAAACTGCTTCTTAAGCTCACTGCCGATCAGGCTCTGCACCTTCTCCAGAGACAGGCCCGCGAGTTGGATTGAACCCGCTTCGGGAATGAAGATGCGTCCATCTCGGCCGACGGTACGGGTGATACTTTGGGTAACTCCTCCCCATAAGTTGACAGTCAGTGTGTCGCCAGGCCCAACGATGTACTCCGGTCCCAACGGAACATCAAGGGGAGTGTCTCGGCCTGAGATTCCACTCGCAATTGGAGAAATGCCGCGGTGCATGAATACATCCGATCCGAAGCGCTTCAGACTCGCGGATTCAGCGGGGATCTGGGCGTAGAGATCGCGCATCGACTGTAGATTGTAGGGACTCGGGCTCCGAAGGACCCTGGGCAAATCAGTTGATGCGTTTGTCTCTTGCTCTCGCCGATTGTTTTCCAGGGTACGCCGCTGATTGCGACGCGGACCGGAGGACGGTCCTACACCCTCTGAACCGTCACCTTCGCCAAATTGCGGCGATCCTTCACTCACACCAGTTCTTGCAGCAGGTCCCCCGTCCGCTGCGTCGCCTCCCGGCAAGAGTGATGGACTCGCAGAGGACAAAAGATTGGGAGTGTTTTCCTCTGGAACGCTAGATCCCATGGATTGAAGGTCGTCTTCCGATACATACCCGCGCGCACGCAAAATGCTTGTAATATTTGTACGGAGATTGGCGTTCGAGGAGATCTGGCTGTAAAGCATCTCATCGGAAATATTGTTTGGATCAATCTGAGTGCCTTGCTGTTCCAGGCGGTCAGCTAGTTCCGATTTCAGCTCGACGACAAGGTCGGGACTTTCTTGCAGAATGTTGATGATTTGATCGGCGGAAAGCGCTGGCGACGGCGAGCCCGCAAGACCAGTTGAGTTGTCACGGCCCGCCGATTCGCCAATGTCGGCAGACGTAACTGCTGACTCGCCACCGATGTCGAGCGTTTGAGACTGTGCCGCATTCTGCGTTGGAGTAGGATCAGCAGTTGCCTGAGCGTATGCCGAGGGAGCAACGGTAAATGCGAAGAGTGCCAGTATCAATGCCACTGCGCAGCAAATTATCCGAGACGCGCGAGTGGGGCTCTTACCAGAGTGCTTACGCGGACTAGTGCTCGCTGTAATGGCGAAGTTAGCGGGCTGAGGCATGGCCATTGTATTCTTCACCATTGACCTTAGAGGAGTGAGGGTTGCACATGTGTCATGCAGTAGTCAGTGAATTGTCATTACTTTGTTGCTCGATGAAGAGCCGGGAAAATCACGCAATTTTGCGTAGTGAATGGCGTAGCAGACATGAACGGCTATGAGCTCACCCTATAGCCGTTGACCGCGCTTCAAAGCAATTCGATCAAGACCGTGACAATTCATTACCCCACGGTGACAACTTCAGTAGTTTCTCCTTGCTGTCACGCGCCGGAAGCGTGGCAAAGGGCCGTGACTGGAGCAACCAGCGCCAACGCGGTGGCGGGCAAACCCCATCAGGTGATTGTGAGATTCCTTGTAAGTGTTCGGTGAATTGTGTGTGACCTTCCTTCTTTCCCCCGTGGGAACGCAACTCACCTGGTCCCTTTTGCCGTCATATACGCTTCTTCCTTGCGGTGAAAGTTGTGCAGGCGAAGGCACTGGCCAAAAGCTAGCTCAATGCATAAGAGAGCTCGTCATTGCATTGTCATTGCATTGTCATTAGAGTGTTTTTAGGGGCGAGCGCGTCGTTGTCGTGACGGGAGGACAGAATCGGATTGCCGTTGCCCTTACGCGTCTTCCATCTCAATATGCCGGGATTCGGCCGCTATTGAATCGCAGCTGCTCAGTTTCCGCCACCGGTCCTGGACATGCCAGCCGCCGCTGATCCGAACGAGGCGGATGCGCAAAACGTTGGAAGACGTGGGTATACCAGATTTGGTACGGCAATTAATTCGAACGCATCAGTATTCTATGCTAGCCGCCATCGTCTGCTCGTCTCCCGATATCATTCCGGGCAATTCTTCAACCAGACGCCCTTCGTGAAGACGGAAGACGCGGTGACCAAAGACCTGAGTCAGAACGCGATGTGTGACAAGTACGATTGCCTTTCCAGAGGTGCTCAGATTCTCGAGTATCCGTCGTTCGGTCTCTGCGTCCAGAGCCGAGGTCGCTTCATCTAGAAGCAGTAATCGCGTTTCGCGCAGGATGGCCCGCGCCAGACCTAACCTTTGTCGCTGGCCACCGGAAAATAACGCTCCGTTATCACCGACACTCGTATCCAGCCCTAATGGTTGGGCAGCCACAAAATCGCCCAACTGTGCGATCGCGAGCGCCGCCATCAGTTCCTCATCGCTCTTATCCGCTAGCCCAAAAAGCACGTTACTCCGTATTGAATCGTCAAAAAGAGCGATTTCCTGCGGCACATAAGCGAGACTCGCACGATCGACCTGGATCACACCCTTTGTCGGCTGAGATATACCAGCGATGAGGTTCAGGAGAGAACTTTTGCCGATTCCGGAGGATCCATGCAGCACGACCACCTCGCCCTCACGCAGCGAAAAATCAATGTCGCTCAGGATCGGAATACCTTCCCGAAATGAAAAGCTCACTTCTTTGAGTTGCACGGCGAAGCCGGCGTCCGGCAGATGTATCGGCAGCCCGCGTGCGCGGTATCTTCGACACGTGTCCAATTCATTGGACGCTATCCTCACGTTCTCATAAGAACTCTCCATCTGGCCGGCAATGTTTGAGATCTGGCTAATTAGGGGAATCAGACGTCGAGAAAGAACAAAATAGAATGCCAGAAGAGATAACAGCTGCCGTGTGTCTCCATTTCGCAATTGAACAGCGACAATTATGCAGAGGAAGAGTAGCACCGCGCCTTGATCGGTTACGCTGCCCACAATCTGAGGAAGAAAAGTCATGCGCAGATTGCTGGCTGCTATGTGTTGTGCCTGCTTCTGAATTCGACGATGAAAGAACTCGTGATTTCTATAGGTGCGAATCTCCTTTCCGCAATAGAAAATATCCGCAAGGTTCCTCGCGAGCGTGCGCAATGCTGCTTCGCGACGTTCCGCCGTCTGTTGTAGTGTGCCGCGGATGAACAGCCGATGCATTGCATAAAATGCACCTAGCGCAATAGCGAAAGCACACGCAGCAATCAGGCTCTGGTAAACAAGAGCAGCTGTCATGGCGGCCACAATTACCACAGCTGCCGTTAGCTCAATACAGCGCTGATAAAATTCGGAGGCTTCGCGCGCAGTATACAGTGCGTGGGTTGACAGTTCGCTACGATTGGACTCAACAAATCTACCCCAATGCATCTCGTTATAGCCCCGTGTCAGCCGTAGAAGCAGATCCGTATAGAGCTTCTGCGTCTGATGAATAACGGAGCGTCCCGAAAAAAGATCCATCGCAGCGCGGAGAATAACCAGGATCGATGTGATGACCGCGGCAACAAGAGTCGTCTTTGGAATCCACCACAGGTGATGCGCGGGCGAGCGGTTCTGTAGGAGGAGAAACAGCAAATACATCGCTGCGGCAACGGCAAGATCGCAGAAGCCGACCGCGATTCGCTCCAACGTCAGCACCACAAGCGCGATCCGCTGTCGGTTACCCAAAAGCCTCATTGCTACAGCAAAATGCCCGCCTGCAAGAAAAGCGCCTTCGACCCCAGCAGTGCTAGTGGGAGGTATCGTCACTCAATTCCTCACCCTCAAGGCTATCAACGTCTACGGTTCAGACTTGTCAGGATTGGGTCGTTGAAATGTCAACAAAATGTCATTGCAACGCCCACCACTCGCTGTGAGTTCAGAAGGTCCTGACCCAGTCAATCTGCCCGTGCGATTACGTCACGAAGACAGTTCACGTCATCATCATCCTTGTAGCGCGATTCGACAGCCGACGCCATTAGCGTGACCAATAAAGTCGCATCGGAGACATTAGAATGACAATTCCAGCCGCCTTGGCGAAGTAGGATCATAACCGGCGAGTGGTATAGCCATAAGCCTACAGGCCTGGAGGTGTTTATATTTCGCCCCGCACTATTGGAATAGCATGCATCAGCAGCGGCCCAATCAGATAGGGAGAAAGTGAACACGGATCGATTTTGCCGAAGCGTTCGCCTGGTGCTCGATTCAATATTTTTCTTGAGGAAGCATGCCCTCAAACATCCATAATCTAGCAAATGAACCGCCCAGCAACGCGCAGACGAGTGCCGTGCCTTTTGCGGTCGGCTACTATTTTGCATTCCGCGTTATCACCGTTGTCGTATCGGTCCGCATTTGTGGGACAGATCCGCGGACCGGAACCGCCATCAACATTGCGCTCGATTATTTCCTTCTCCTTGCTACGGCATTTTGTTCCATCGGAGAAGGTCACTATCCACTTCGCAAAATGACAAAGCTTTCAGCCGTACGGTGGGCACTGCTCTTTCTCGGCTTTTCCTGTTGCAGCCTGCTTTGGAGCAGTACGGCATCCCTAGCTGATTCGATCGCATATTGGTGTGCCATGGCTGCAGATCTTGCAATCGTCGTGATGCTGCTCCGTGCCGGTCCACTCACGGTGGTTTCGGACTCGTTGATGAAGGGCTTTGTCTGGGGTGCATGCACGGTTGGGATCATCGCGTGGGTTCTGCCCGCAGAATCGGACCTCCGACTTGGTGACGACGAACTCCTGGGCCCCAACCAAATCGGGTATGTCTGCGCCTTCGCCTTTTTCTTTGCTCAATACCTCATACGGGAAAAGAAAGCGAAATTAAGCGCACCGGCCGTTTTTCTTGCAGTCACGCTTCTTCGAACTCTTAGCAAGACAACGATCGTCGCGTTTCTGGTGGCCGAGGGATTCTTGCTGATCAGGGATAAATCACTAAGCCGAAAAAATAAGAGTTGGATCATTCTAGCGGTTGCGGTCGTGGTGGCCATATTCTGGCGCCTATTAACCTCTTACTATGACATCTACACTAATGCGGGTAATCAGTCGGAAACGTTGACTGGAAGGCTTGGGATTTGGGCCTATTTTATCGCTGAAGCTATTCAGCAACCGTGGATTGGACATGGTTTCAATTCAGTCTGGAAGGTGATTCCGCCCTTTGGGCCTGATCAATTCGAAGCGGCCCACGCTCACAACGAGCTTATCCAGCAATTTTATGCATATGGAGTAGTTGGAGTATGCCTATTCGTCGGCATCTACTGGAGTCTGTATCGACATATTCGCCAGATGATGCGCGGGCCTCTCAAAACATTTATTCTTGCCTTCTTGATTTTTGGTCTCGTCCGCGGAGTGGCGGACACTGAGCGGTTCGATCTGTCTCTCCCACTCTGGGCGATCGTGATGATGAGCCTCCTAATCGAAGCGACGCGCACAGACAGGGAGAGAGCACCTCAGACTATCGCACACGCGCCACGACCCCCAACGACACTTCAGACGATTTTCGATCCGAGCTGCGGTAAGCTGCTCCCTTCAATTGATCCGCGTAAGGAGAGCACTGGGGCATGAGTTTAGCTGTAAAAAATGCTCGCAACCGATTGCGAATTTTTCGGGCGTCAGGTAGCCCAACGCGGAAATCGAGGAGCGGTGGGCGCGGCTGTGCGTGTCGCGCGTCAAGAGATGAGTAAGTCAAAAGATGTGCTAATCGTGGGCGGAGGCCCGGCTGGCGCCTCACTGGGCACGTTGTTGGCTCGTGCCGGTCGCGCGGTTGCAATCATTGAAAAGAGCGATGCTGCGCACGATAAGGTTTGCGGAGACTTCCTGAGCTATGAAGCGATCCATTACTTGCGGGCGCTGGGGATCGATCTCGAGAGAATGGGCGCCGTCCCGGTAACGAATGTGCGGCTCGCATCACGTGAACTGATCGGCGAATGCGCGTTACCGTTTACCGGCATGGGATTGAGCCGTCGGGTATTGGATGAGGCGTTGCTGGCGAATGCACGGAGCTGCGGAGCGGAGGTGTTGCGCGGAAAACGCATCGAGCAATTGCGACCCTCAGGAGACGGATGGATCGCGCTGCTTGGGACCGGGGAAGAGATTCGCGGAGCCAGCGCATTTGTCGCCACAGGAAAACACGACTTGCGCGGCTGGCATCGCACGGACGGGAAGCAGAACGATTTAGTCGCTTTCAAGATGTACTTCCGTCTGAGACCGGAGATGGCGCACGCGATTGCCGGCCAGGTCGAGTTGGTGCTCTTTCCCGGTGGATACGCCGGATTGCTGGGCCTGGGTGGCGGCGTGATGAATCTTTGCCTTCTAGTAGAGCGGGCGTTGCTCCGCGAGCTCGGGGGGAATTGGAAGGCGCTGCTCAAGCATATTCAATCTTCCTCGCCACATCTTGCACGGTATCTCGAAGGCGCCGAAGAACTACTGGAGAAGCCGCTCGCAATTTCCGCGATTCCATACGGATATATGCGTGCGAACGCGGCAGGCGGCGTGTGGCGCCTCGGCGATCAGGCGGCCGTAACCCCATCGTTTTCCGGGGACGGCATCTCGATTGCGCTGCATAGTGCGCAAATCGCGGCGCAGGTTTTTCTGGATGGGAGAACTGCGCAGGAATTTCAGCAGCAGCTGGCCCGCCAATTGAAGAAGGCGGTTCTTGCGGCATTGGCGGTATCTCGAATCATGGTTCGTGCACCGGCGGCGGCTTACGCAATTCGCGTGTGGCCCGAGGCGCTGAGAGCGATTACGCAGTGGACCCGAGTACCGCGAGGCGCGCTGCTCTCAGTGCCCCGTGTAACGCCACAGCGTGGGAATGATATAGCACAGTTGTGATCCTTGGCGACGCGCTGCCGATGGTTCACCACAATTGAACCGGCTGATGGAGATCGGAGGAGGCCCGGCCGGATAGAAACGCTTTGCGTCATCATCGCCTTTAACCACAAACGGCAGAGTTTAGACAACATTCAATGACATTTCAAAGGTATGTCGATGACATCAACCGCGCCAGGTTCAGTCTAAAATCTGCTCCATGCGACAAGCTTGGTCTGGAGGTGCCCGGTGAAATGCCAATCGATGTACTTCGTTCTTGTGGCGGCCGGGATCGCTGCCTGCAGCATGGTATGCGCGCAGAGCCCGCTGCCTATATCAGGCGGCGGAACGGCGGCAACAACTGCATCCTCGGCCCTCGCGAATCTTGGTCTTCCGACTGTCAGCGTGATGGATTTCGGCGCCACAGGAAACGGATCGACCGATGACACCAAAGCGATCAATAACGCGATGAGCGTCTGCGCCGCAAGAACTTTCCCTTTCAATGGTTGCGATCTCTATTTCCCATCAGGCATCTACATAACGACAGGATTGACCCTTCAATCTTACGCCCACATAAGGGGAGATGGATGGGCCACATCGGTGATCCGGCTGAAGCCACATACGTCGGCGGATGTTCTCATTGTTCCTGCGAATATTTTCGACTTCAGTATCACCGGTGTGACGCTCGATGGGAATTTGTCGCATGGGGGAACAGGGAATTGCTTAACGGTTCAGGCCAACACCAACCAACCCAACTTCATTAACACCTCAAATAAGCAGACAGAGCCGACCAACAACGGGTACAAACTTGGCTACGTGGCGGCGGACATGTTCTCGAATTGCTCGGAAGACGGCATTGCTATCATGCCCTATAGCTTTGAGCTTTGGTTTGACGACTTCCTTTCCTTCAACAATGGTGTTTATGGAATCTATACGCAGGGAACCGATAGCCTCTTCTCAAACTTTGTGTCGGAACGTAACGGCACATCAGGGCTGTATGTAAACAACTCGAATAACAAGTTTGTGAATGCCAAGGTGATCTGGAATGGATATAGAGACAGGTCAGCAGGGGCGATTTTCACAAATGGAAGCCGCAATATATTCACTAACATCGAAGCGCAAGACAACTACGTTAGCGGCTTCGTCGATCAAGGGTCGGACAATCAGTTCATCGGCTGCCTGGCCGATACGAATGGCTACGCGAACAGAAGGAACAATGCGTCGTCATTGACGGCAAGCGGCTTTGTAATCAGCGGGACAAATGGGGTCTATGTGGGCAATAAGGTCACAAGCTATCGGGGCCGGCTGTCGGATGGAAACTTCGCGACGCAGTGGCCCTACACCATCACCAACCCGCAGCAATCACGGATCGATATTAGCTTCGATGGGACGAACCAGGCCCCACCCATCGCTTCCGGCATTCCGCAGGTGGAATCTCCGTTAGCGGGCTACGCCGCCTGTATCAAGTCTGCCGGGCCGCCGGTTGTGGTCGGATACTGCTCAAGCTCCGTCAGTTCTTCAGGAACCTGTACGTGCAATTAACGCTCGGAAAACCGAGGCCCCTTACGCTATGGCTTTATCTGCACAGTAGCTTCGATATCAACCGACACTTCTTTACTTACGCGTAGTACGAAGGTGCTTGGGTCTTTGAGTCCCCACTGAACATAAGGCACGTCGAAGCGTGTGGCAACAGACATTGTATTGGAGTTCGGGCGCAGGTTTACAGTCAGTCGCAGAGGATGATCCTGCCCATGCAAATTAAGAACACCATCAACCGTCAGGGTCTGAGCCCGGTTCGGCTGAAACGTGCCAGTTAGATGTATGGGACGAAAAGTTATGGTCGGATATCGGGAACTCTCGAGGATGCTTTGGTGCATTTTCTGGTCGCGCGCACTGTCTCCGCTTTTGCCACTCGTGGCATCGACTACGAGAAGCCCAGTCATGTGCCCTGTTCTTGGATCAAGATGAACAACGCCACTCTTAAAGCTGAAAGTGCCATGAACCGTATGCAAAACCGCTCCGAGCGTCCAATGGACCGCTGTACTCGCCGGATCGAAAGTTAAATCGATGCCGGATTGTTGTGCGTGGGCAGAAATGGTCAGCAGCAGCAGAGTCAGGCAGAGACAAGTACACGTCCTCACAAAACCGCTCCGGCCATAGGTGAACTTATGGGTCAAGCGATTTGATCTTTTGAGGGACCTATGCTCGGATTCCATTTCAGCTGAGGTTCCCTTTAAAATGCGAGTGCCAAAAGAGGCGCTCTTTATCCTCGAGCGATTTGCTAGCTGCTCAGTGAAAAACTCCGGATTCGAATGACTTACCATTTCAGCTCAGCAACCTCCTTAGACGTCTTTGGCTCGGGATGGCGCAGCCATCGCCAAGCTAAGAGAAATGGTCGAAGCGGAATATAGAGCCAGAACAAACGATCGGGAAGTCGCAGCGTTTCAAAGTCGAAATAGCTATACGCGTTTTCCGTTAAGGCTTGGCGCCAGGATCTGTGAGGCCGGAGCAAGCGTTCGTAGCGCAGCCGTCGTAGCGCCATACGGATTCTTGCTGCAAAACTCAGATTTGCCCAAGGACGATTCAGCATGCATATGGTCACGTGGTCGAGCAGCACGGCAGGCAGCCGCCCAGCCGACTCGCGCAGTTTATCGGGCAGAGGCAGGCCGTACAACTCGTTTAGCAGGCGGAGGCATTGCAGCAGTGAGTTTTCGATGCCCATGCTGCGAGCAGTCCAAAAAGCACCGCTCCAATCCACATAGTTCGTGGCATACATGCGGGCCAAGTCACTCAGCCATTTTGAGCGAAACCACGCGTGTCCGCTGCCATGTTCGCAAAGGTGGAGAGTGAGATCAACGGGATTCAAGGCACGATAATTTAGGTCATTCCAGACCAGGGCGATGCTTCGCTCCCATTGGCCGGCTGTGCGATCGGGAGTTTCCCACTTCGTACGCCAGTGGAGCTCAAGGATGCACCGGTGCAGCGGATGCCAGTAGACCATGTGGTGGTTGATCTGTAAGAATACTTCAGAATGCCGCGGGCTAAACGTCGGTTGTAAGTGTACTCGCCAACCCATCTTCTCAATCCGGGCTTGAGCCGCGGGCAGATCCCAGAGAGCCACCATAATATCTACGTCTTGAGAATGACGAACCCCCAAATCGCTATAGAGTTCAAGCGATAGAAGCGGGCCCTTCAACGGAATCACGGGAATACCGGCCTGGTTGAAGTCTTTGAGCACCTGAACCAATAACGAGGTGAGCCGCGTCGCCTGCATCCGGCAGGCGGCGTTGCGTCTCTGCAACTCCTGCCTCACCTTTGGCGGAAGATTTGCCGTTGACACCCGCTTGAGGGCTTCCCAGCTAAGAGCTGGAATTCCGTGCCGCTCGATGAGCGCGAGATACTCCTCCCAGTCCAAGGGTAGGTGCAGGGCCGAGCGAATGGCTCCACATTGATGCTCACGCCACGACTCCGGGGCCAGCCAGGAAGTAGCAAGCATCAGCTGAAAGGCAGGACTACGACTTGAAAGCATTTTTGATTTCATTATCATCATCGTAGATATCGCATTTGCGGCATTGAACCACTTAGCATTCAACTTTTATGCTGAGAAGAATCGAAGATGCTGTAGTAGCCAGAACGTATAACAAGTATTTTTGTTAGAACAATTGTTCATCGGTTAGCCAGTATAGCCAAGAATCGCGGCGCACTCATCTGCTGGAGCCGCCGTGCTGGGTAGCTGTTGTGGAGCGGAGAACAGCGTTCCATCCTCCAGGCGGCGCAGAAAACGACCCAGCGAGAGAGCGCGGACCAGCTTTGGCCAGTGGCCCAGTATCCCGCCATGTGCGTCGGCCTGCGACGGAGAGAGTTGCAGCATGATTTCCATTGCAGGCAGGTCGAGAGAATGGGCGATCAGATCCACTTGCTTCATCCGCTGTAACTCGGCTAGAGCTTCTGCGCGATCCACCTCGAAGTGGGTGCTGAAATCGGCGGTCTGCAACCCCTTGCGGCGCTCGGCGCGCACTTGTTCCGGTAATCGCCCGATCATTGCGTTACGGATCAACGACCGGGGTACCCCCTTCTCGCAGTAGTACTCGACAGGAACAGAGAGGCAATACTCGATCACTCTCCGGTCACCCGTTGGATCGGACATACCGACGCCGGTGAGCCGCCGGAAGGCAGAAGCACTCGGTCCCAAATCGGATCTGCGCAAAGACAAAAGACGCAACTCACGGCTGTCAAGCTTGGCAAGCGTTTGCTCCATCGTCATCGGACCAAGATCGTGCTTGCGCGCGAATTCCTGTCGGATCATCGAGTACTCGTGTGTGGTGGCGAATTGACCGCGCAGACGATCGATTGCGTAGCGTGCACACAAAGGCATCCATGGGCGAAGCAACTCGTATAGAAGGGATCGCCAGCGCCGCGGGCCCTGAAGGTGTAAGTCCCGCGCCAGTCTCGCGAAGGCCGCGAGACGTCCCTCCTGCAAGAGCGACTGCAACGCGCGATCGGCGTCATAGCTGATGCTAAGGTTGCCCAACTGGCCGATCAGGAGTGTTTCGATGCCGAGCCGTTGAGCCCGCAGGCAGATCTCATAGACCCAATCGTAATTCCAGGGGTTGAAGATGGGCTCTTCCTGCGCCGAATTGAAACGATCAATTACGGAGAACGGCGAATGCGCCCCGTGCCGCACCAGAACGTGATCGACGTTTGAGTACATGGCAACTACCGCGGCTGCGTGCGGCCCCTCGTCGGTAAACCGGCCTGGACTCTCAATGGCATGTTCCGGAATCGCCGTAAAAGCAAAGAGCCTGCGGCCCTGACGACTCAACAGTCGCGCCGCTGTGGCTGTGACTGAGGAACTGTCCAGTCCTCCGCTCAGTTGCGAACCAACCGCAGATGTTCCCGTTATGCGGTCCTGTACCGCGCTATCGAGTATTTCCACGAGGCCCTCGGCATATTCGCGCGAGTCGTGCAGCCGGAGCAGTGGGGTTTCTTCCGGTTCCCAGAAGCGGCGTACGGAAATGCGTCCATCTTTGATGGACATTGAGGTCCCCGGCATGAGACGAAAGATCCCATCGAAGAAAGTTTCGGTCGTTGGCTCCGGGAACAGCGCAAGCCACTGCGCAATGTGCCGCTCGTTTGGCCGCGCCACTACGCCCGGCCAGCGCAACAAATGGCGAATTTCGCCGGCAAAGATCACATCATGGTCGCGCTGAGTATAGTAGAGCGGCCAGCTTCCCTGGGGATCGCGGCCTAGAAGCATCCGCTGCGCATGCGCGTCCCACAGAACAAAGGCATAGTCGCCATCTACGTGTTTCGGGAATTCGTGGCCCCACTTGCGGTACGCGTGCAGCAGGAGGGACGCCTGATCACCCGGTTCTACGAGGAGTTCGCGCGCCGTCTCCATCTGTCGGAATACTTTCCCAGAGAGCAGCACATATAGACCGTCAAAAAAAGCGCGGTGAATGCCACGGCCCCAGAGGGATAGCCTAGAGCCGCCGAACACATGAGAGTATGCCTGGGGCAATTGCGCTTCACCACCGAGGCCGACGGACCAGGTGCCTGAGCCGATAACCCCGAGCAATGACGTGTCCATTCAACAAATCGCTTTGTGACTTTACCAGCTTTTCCGGTTAATCGAATGCTCTCGGTACTGCGGCACGCAGCTAACTACCAACATAGATTCCATCGCCGGAGCCAATGGGGTTGGCGGGGTTCTCGGATTCGCTCACCAGCAACTCTTCGACAGCTGGTGTTTGCCAGGGTTTATGAGCGGAATCTTCCTGTTTCTCATTGACTTCGGCAGTGCGGCTTACCTGTTCCACGATTGATCTCCTTTGGAGTTTAGAAATATTGTCGATTCTGGTTCGCACGGAGTCATTGGCTCGAGAAGTGGATGGGGCAACTGTCATCCTAGTTTCATCCGATCTCGAAGCAGTCTTCATGCGGGCGTTTCACGATAAAGCACAATTTCCGTCGGGCATCGTCTCCAGGCGAGACGATCCTGGAAATCCTGCCTCGATAGAAATAGGTTTGCACAGGGTCCTAGCGAGATTGTCACCAGATTGTTATTAGAAGGTCATTGTTCCTGAAGCAAAATCCCTTAATATTTGCGATGCGCTACTCATAGGCGCAAAGCCTGCCGACCACCGCAATTGACAGCGCGGCAGGAATCACCGCGCGAAGAAACCTATTTCAACGCAGTGATGCGCCACGGGATAACCCGTCACCTCAACGCCTCCAACATCTACCCATACATGGGTAATCAATGTTGTACCTTCCGGGTCGCGTGAGGCACCGCAGTGGATGCGACTCGAAATCCCACGCACATGCAGCATTTGCCATGCGGTCAGCGCCCGGGGCAGGCAGACAAGCCGCACAGGCAGTAGTCTGGCTGACCGGTCGATTGCCCAAGAGATTTCCCGCGCAACCATCCGATCTTTGCTCGAATTATCCCAACGATCCATGGGCGCATGCAAACGACCGAGGTAGCGAGCAATGAGAGGAAATCTGACGAGTAGGAGGGCGAATTTTGCCATGACCAGCCAAAATGCAGCTTCGAGAAGAAGAGAGCATCGTCTCCACGAGAGACGGCGAAATTTACGCCAAAACGGAAGGATGAACATCGACGGCCTTTCGCAGAAGCAACTGATCCAGGAACGCGAGCACCTCCGGCCTTGCCGCTTCGGGATCGATTTCAAACTCGCGGCCAAGAGTTTCGCACAAATTCGAAATACTGCGCGGCGACTCAAGCAGCTCCCATATACGTCCACCTGATCCCGTGAGATTCAAATAAAAGCTGCTCTCGGCGTGCATCATGATAAGGTTCTCGTCCACCCACGCGGCAATCCATCCTTCGCGCCGGGCTATCAACCTGTTGTCAGTCATTGTGAGCAATCCTCCCGCGATTGCGCGTTTCTTGTCGCATTCTAGTCAGGTGAGCATGCCAACCGCGTTATGCTCGGCTTCCACCAGACAGGCAATTTCATCCACTCGATCAAGAGCGCAGGGGCGGTCCAGGCGATATACAGGCACAGTCGCAGCCAGGCTGGCAATATGACCAAACAGCTGTCCGCCTAAGCCGAGCTTCCGGCCCATCCATCCACGATGGGCCTGGCTTTCAATGAAAGCGAATGCGTTTTTGCCCCGAAGCAGGAATCGGCTCGCTCGCTCTCCCGCAGGCGCGTCCAGCGCGTAGATTGCTCCCAATGGAATCGACTGTTGAATTGCTTCCACCGTCTGCATGGTGGCCATGCCGAAGTGTCCCTTCGGCCCCCGCATCGACTGCGAATACGTGACCGCCTCCCCCATTTGAAAGCAATCAATAGCGTCTGGAAGCAGCTTGACCCGCGGAAAGGCAGGCCGCAGCATCGGCCGCCTGGGATTGCTCAGATCGATCGCGCAAACGTCATCGCAGAGTAACGGATGACCGCGCCGCGCCAGAGCCGTCGCAAGGGTGGATTTCCCGGCTCCGCTCGCACCTGAAAAGACCACGGCCTCATCACCCAAGAGGACGCAAGACCCATGCAGTGGAAACAATCCGCGCCGGTAACAAAGAATTGCAAGCACAGATCCGAACAGATAGGCGCGCAGCAACATCGGATCTACACCCTCTTCCGGATGAACGGTGACGTGGTCGGCTTCAGGATTCACCCGAAAGCCTGCAACACCCTTCACGCGGAGTAAGACGCCGTTGTCGCTATTCGTGCAAAAGCCGGCGGCAGTGTCAAACGGAGCCGATTCCTGCAATTCGATTCGGATGGTCCCCTCGGCGTTACGCTCCTGCGATTCGTTCCAGACTGTCAATTCCGGCAGCGGCAAGGCCGATTCCACATGCCAGCCGCAGAGAACATATGGACCGTATTGCAGAGAGTTACTAATTGAAATCACGTTAAGGCTCTATCGGGCACGATTTCCAGGTTAGGAACTGAAGCCAGAAACCACTGCGTTATTGGTGAATTCATTCTGACGTCTCGTTTAAGGACAGCTTCGGCCCTACCGTCACATGGACTATTCTAAGCGCGCAAGGCGGATGAACTATGTCACTAAATCGTCAAAGCTTTGTCAAACAATGTCGCCGAGTTGACCGTCCGCACGAGGCCATACTATCTGCCGTGTCATACCCACATCTGTATCATTCCTCTGCTAACAATCGCTGGCATTCCACTCCCCGCGGCGTCCGCTCACGTCGGTTATATGGGCGCTTGTCCTACACCCTCTCAATGGTGATCGACCCGATTACAGGCTCCGATCCGGCAGCAGGCTCTCCCGAAGGGATGATGGTAAGGGATACGCCATTTCCGAATGCGGATGTACCGAGCCTGTTCGCGAGTTCTGTGATGTCATAGCTCACAAAGCGGTTGGGCTCATTCATCTCCATGCCCGGCATGGCCTGGAAAAAGTTCAAATCGCCTACCTTATGAGCCTGCAGAGTCTCATCTGAAGCGCTTCCAGAAATATCGAGATAAAGGCTATAAACAATTCCTGGTTGCACGTTGACCTGCAGATCGCGAATAACGAGGTAATATGCGCCGAGGTCCGGGGCAGGTGGCATCGTGAGCGACAGATCGAAGACGCTCCTTGCATCGTGCGTCGATTTAATTTGAACCGTCGTAACCTTCGAGTCGAGCGAAACGGCCGTTGCGGAAGCCACAAGTGTCGTAGAAAGCGGCGTTCCAGGCGGGAGATCGCGCAAACTTGGCGAGGGACCATGATCGAATTGGGACGGAACAGGCTCAAACTCCTCATAGGTGTAATTCAACTGCGCGATTGACATGGCGTCGCCAAATTTGATCGAAGTGGCCCGGCCATCCGGATCAGCGAACCAGAAGACTTGGCTGAGAAAATCGGGATCGGTTGGATTGAGATTGCCGGCGCGGTTCCAACTGGCCCAAAGGCGGTCGATATTAGAGTGGAGCATCCAGAACACTGGATCTTGAGCTGACGTTGGTACAAATCCCATATTGGTGACAGTACCCACCAGTGCATGGACATAAGCGTGCACGCCAACGTTGATATTGTTGCAAAAACCCTGCTTTGGGCTGTTTGGCGAATAAGTTGTCTCGGCCATCGCGCTGGCGGCACTTAGCACGCCGGGATTCTTTATATCGATCGGCACGCCGCTGTTGACACCGTTGTTCCTGTCCTGGATGTGAAGGGGAGCGAGGAACGGGTCATCGGGCGAACGAAAGGCCAGAGGTAGAATGCCGCTCTGACTTGATGGCAAGCCCGGGGTGGAATTCCAATACGGCATGGTGAAGCTGTCGTCATGCAGAACGGCGCCGATCTGCTTTTCAAAGAAATAAACGAGCATGCGGTGCCAGGGCAGGAAATTGTCCGTATGCTCACCAACCTGGTGGGGTTGGCAGGTCCACCATGCCTTCTGCGCAAGATCCTTTGCAGTCGACGAGGCTTCGCCGAAGACCTGCTGGATCGCCGCCGATTTCGACACGGGGATTGCATGGGTGTACCACCAGAAAGTCCAGCTGGACGGATCGTAAGCAGGTCTGGACTTCATGATCTGTACAGCGCGTGCGTACTTCCTGATCATGGCCTGTCCTGGCGCACTCAGTACGTTGTAGCGCACTCGTGGAAATGGGTTTGTGCAGCCGGTGATTGCTTTGGAAATCAACGGAAGCATAGCGGTTGCCGCAGCCTGTTTGAGAAAGGTGCGACGCGGTGTGAAGGTCATCGCTCATCCTGACGCGCTGGAAAATCGATTTTCATCCTTGACATCTCAGCACCTCTCAGGGCTTGGCAACACATAAGTGATAGTTATTCGCCTATTTTTCTCGAGATAACACTTATCTGATCGGCATGTCCACCTGCTGACTAGGGCGTAAACCTGTAACCTAAGCTGCGAACCGTCACTATGTGAATCGGATTGGCTGGATCCCTCTCCAGCTTTTGTCGAAGCTTAAGGATCACGTTGTCCACGATGCGGCTCTCGCAACAGGCTTCGTCCTCGAAAAGCTCGGTGAGTATCTCGGACCGACGAATAACGCGATCCGTATTGTGCGCCAGAATTTTGAGCACTTTGAACTCGGAAGCGGTAAGGCACACTGGATTGCCGGAAACGCTCGCTCGCATTTTGATAAAGTCGACGAAAGCTTCTCCAAAACAAATCCGATCCCAAGGGTTAGCGCTATCCTGAAGGCGACGGATAGCCGCCTTCACACGTGCCAACAATTCAGCTGGACTGAATGGCTTCGTAACGTAGTCGTCTGCTCCCAGTTCCAACAGCAAGGTCTTGTCAAATTCGTCCGTCCGACCGCTCACGACAACAATAGCGGGATAGGCTGACTCTCGCCTGATTTCACGACAGACATCCTTCCCTGATAGAACGGGAAGAATCAAATCAAGAATGACCGCTGTCGGAGTAGCCTTTCGAAATGCATTCATCGCTGATCGACCGTCACCGCACACCTCCACGCCGTATCCCTCTGACTGAAATAACCGCGTTAGGCTCTTCTGAATGTGAGGATCGTCTTCGACGATGAGAATGGTTTCCATAATGCCGCCTACCCAATCGGCACAGATGAGCGAGTTCACTTTATTTTCGATCACAGACAAATGATCGAACTACCACGCAACCGACAACAGCATCTCCGATGGGCATCCTCGTCATGAGAAACGCGTGTCACACGATGCCCTTGAAGGGATCCTTTATTATCAGTAAAGATTTTCCATTGCAGCACATGAACGCGATCCAACTCGGACTCGGAACGGTATCTCGTACGACAGCCGATCAGGGCTGCTTAGCTGCGCCGCCAAAGCGGTAACTTAGAAGCCCTCGCACATTGACCAAGCCATCGTTTGTCACAGGCGCGCCTGCGGTGCGACTGACGTCCAGTGGTGCATAGAAGACGTCCACCGTAAACGCAATCCGCGGAGTAAACAGATAGCTGACGCCGCCTGAGGTCGAGAACATCCCTCCGCGCGTCCATTGACGCACTTGCGCCAGACCAAAGCCGGCGGGCCCCATGGTTGGACTGTGCGACCGGAAAGCCACATCCACAAAAGTGCCGGCCACAGATGCGTGAGGAACCAGTTTCGGTAACTGAGGGAGCGGGTGCGCCACTTGAAACTGCATTCCTGCAAAGTGCAGCGAAGCTACATCTGCAGACAATCCCACGCAAAAATCAGGGTTGTTCGGTGAGCCGGGTGGAAATGCCAATACACTCTTTGGACAAGTGAATGGGCCTTTTACCGATCCGACTTGTCCATATGCCTGCCAATCAAGCGTCCATTGCGCGCGCTCCAGTAAAGGCCTTTCCACGCCGAATGCGAAGAGCCGGGGCTTGATACCAAACGTGGAGATGGGGGGCGGCGCCGTAGCGAACACCCTGAAGCTCCATGGCAGCTGAACTCCTATTACGGGCCGGATCAATGCGGGTGCCGCATTCAAATCCTCAAACTTTGTACCATCGAAGCCGACGGTCTCCTGACCCGTGTCGAGCATCGGCAGCCAATCCGACTCGAGCCCCACTGAGATCGTGCCTGGTTTCCGCAGTTCTCCCGGAGCAATCGGCTCCATCGTGCTCGGCAAGGTGGCGGCGTCAAAGCGTTTCAAGGCCCAAGCTTCCGGACGATCGAAGCCGATATGCAGGTTAGGTATAGTGTCCGCGCTCCCCCCAGTTTGAGCGGCGGCCCTGCCAGGTACGATAGTACTAATTCCTATTAGCAGAATCAGACCGACTACCCTTTCAATCGGTGACTGGGAATTGAGTGACATCATTCTTAGCTCCTGTTACGTCGCTTGCGTACATACGAAACTTCAATGTGTTATCTCCGATTGCTCCGTCAACGCAGATGGCAGAGCGATCAACCGGGTGTTATCGGAAGCAGTCGGAGCGCGTTTAGGACACCATGTAACTGAGCCTCTGCGACCGGATCGTAAAACCTAGCGTAACCATCTCTTTACGCGCAATTGTCAGAGAAATGTCAGTTCAATGTCATCCTTTGGTTCTGGCAATGTCGTTACCGCGCATAGGAAGCATCGCAAGTGCGAACGATGTGAGGTGGATCTGAGTTGAGCGGTCAACTTCTAAACTCGTTATGGAGATCATTCTGCTTAGCGGCCTGGAATCGGCGGTGCAGGATGAAGGCGAGGTGTTACTACCACCGCGAGGCGGCGTCGCCTTGGTGTGATCAGACTATTGCTCCCGGTGGCGCCATCCGGTTTATGTGTTGCGCGCGGATAGACTAGTTGACGTGCGCAATCGGATAGCCAATCTTTGGTCGCTTGGGGGGCTCTCGGTCCCGGACTTGTTGCGGCGAACCGCGCTTGCATCGTGGCGTGACGATGTTTTTGGCCAGGGCGGACGGATGGCCTTCTACCATTTCCTCGCGATATTTCCTTCACTCCTTGTATTTTTTGCGGTGGGCGCGCGCATTCCCCACTTCGGTCCTCATTTGAGGGGGGCGCTGGGGCAGCTCTCGACGCAGGTGCTTCCCCAGCCGGTGGCATCGCTATTCGGAGAAATGATAGATGAGTTGAACAAGGGCACAGCGTGGGGCGTGCAGCTGATCACCGTGGGCGTGGGAGCGATATGGGCGGCGCTGAACGGCACGTGGGCGATGGTCTACGGCCTGGATAATGCTTATGAGGTAGAAGAGCGCAGGTCCTGGTGGAACTTGTCTGTGACCATCGTGGGGCTGACGATTACGTTGGCGATCGCGGGAGCTATCGCGGTCTTCCTGATATTTTGCAGCGGGTATATCCAGGCTGAGATTCATGGCGGGGCGATTGCGTTGCGCATTCTGGAATGGATGGTGGTGGCGGCCACGCTTTCGTTTTCGTTCGCGATACTCTATCGCTTTGCGCCGAGTGTGCGCGACCATGAATGGCGGTGGAGCACGCCGGGCGCGGTGTGCGCAGTTGTGCTGTGGATTGGCTCGACTCTGGTCGCGCGATTCTATTTCGAACACGTGAACAATTACTCCCGCAGCTACGGTCATCTGAACAGCGTGGTGATGCTGCTGCTGTGGCTTTATGTGACGAACGGCGCAATTTTGATTGGCGGGGAAATGAACTCGGAGATTGAAAAGGCCGGTTCGGGCCGCGGTAAGAACGGCGAGCCTGCTGCGGAAGACGAGACCGACCCGCGATCATGCGACGCGGCCAGCAGCCGCGCCTGAGGCCCAGGCCCACTGAAAGTTGAATCCGCCGAGATGGCCGGTTACGTCTACTACTTCGCCGATGAAATAGAGGCCGGGCACATCGCGACATTCCATTGTTTTCGCGGAGAGAGCGTCCGTGCTCACGCCGCCGGCGGTGACCTCGGCTTTCTCGTAGCCTTCGGTGCCCGCGGGCGTGAATGCCCACGCATGCAGCCGCTGCTCCAACTCTGAAATGGCGTGATTGGTCATCGCGTGTTTGGTCGAGGCCGACGCGGCAACATCGATCAGGCGATCTGCCAGCCGGGTCGGCAGCTTTTCGCGCATGGCGGATTTGGCTGCGGCCAGATCGCGACGGCTACCGGGAGAACGTAGTGCGGCGAGAATTTCCTGACCTGGGGCCCAGTCGACGAGCACTGGATCGCTCCCGTTCCAATAGGAGGAAATCTGCAGGATGACCGGCCCGCTCAAGCCTCGATGAGTAATCAGGAGCTTTTCACGGAAGCTGCGTTTACCGATGGAGGCAGCCACGTCAGCGGAAACGCCGGCGAGGTCGCATAAGTTCGCCTGCTCTGAGGCGCCGAGAACCAGCGGAACAAGCGCCGGGCGGCACTCGCGGATAGGTACGTCGAACTGCCGGGCGAGGTCATACCCGAATCCAGTGGCGCCCATTTTCGGGATCGACAATCCTCCGGAGGCCACTACCAGCGCGGATGCGGTGAAGGCAGCAGTATCGGTGAGCAGAGCGAATTTATTGAGCCGATCGTCTCGCCGCACCGCGCGGATGTTTGCGTGCAAGAAGATGCTGACGTTCGCGGCGGCGCATTCGCTCAGAAGCATGGCGACGATCTGTTGTGCGGAGCCGTCGCAAAAGAGTTGGCCGAGAGTTTTTTCGTGATAGCGGATGCGATGCTTTTCGACTAGGACAATAAGGTCGGCCGGCGTGTAGCGGGCCAGCGCCGATCGGGCGAAATGAGGATTGGCGGAGAGGAAGTTCTCCGGACGGCAGTGCAGGTTGGTGAAGTTGCAGCGTCCTCCGCCGGAGATGAGAATCTTTTTTCCAACGCGTTCTGCACGCTCGAGCAGCGCTACGCGCCTGCCGCGACGACCTGCTTCGATCGCGCACATAAGGCCGGCGGCCCCGGCGCCTACCACTACGACGTCGAAATTTTTCTGATCAGGACTCTCGATGGCAGCCGTTTCCTTAGCGGGTTTCAGCGGACAAGGGCCGAAACTTCCTCGTCCACGCTGGCCGCGCCCATAAGGATGAGGGAGCGCTGCGCGAAAGGTGAGTAGACGAGAAGCGCGGTGCATGCCAGCGCCAACCCAAAATTGATGTGATGAAGGAGCAGGAACGGCGAGAGCGCCCACAGCACGTCCAGCGGCAACAGAAACCGCCAGAGCCAAAGGAATTTCTCGCGCGCTCCAGGCGCATGGAGGAGCACCGCGGAGAGCACGAAAGCTCGGACAGGGATGAGAACCGCGGCGGTCACGATGAGGACAATCAGCGCGTGTGCGGTTGCCGGAAGAGCTGAGAAGAGGTCTTCGATTTCCCCCAGGTTCGCCAAAGCTCCGATGTAGAAGCCCATGTACATGAGCTGCATCAGCACAAAGAGGGTTTGGGCGACTGGGCGGGAGATCTTGGGAAGCTCCTGCGGAGAAGCCAGAATTCGCCGGCGAGGCTTAGGCGTTTGGGGGGGTGGCGCGTGGTCGAAGGGGATGTGGGGCGCAGGCTCGGAAACAGATAATGGCGGCTCTTCGGGAGGGCCGATTCGCTCAACTGGAGCGACGAAACGATAGCCGCGGCGGGCCAGCGTCTCCACGAACCTTGGGCTGCTTGCCGTATCCCCGAGGGCTTCGCGGATTCGGTTTATCGCGGAGTTGAGACCGTGTTCGTAGTCAACGAAGGTCCCGTCAGGCCAAAGCTCGCGAGAAATTTCTTCGCGGGTCAGCAATTCGCCCGGCCGTTCCAGCAGCATGAAAAGCACTTGAAAGGGCTGCGCGTTGAGCCTGACTCGAATGCCTTGGCGGCGAAGCTCGCAGGTGGCGGCGTCTGCCTCGAATATCCCAAAGCGATAACGCCGCGCTGTTTGAATGTTCGCCATATCCCGTGTCGAGTTTATCCGATGGTGGGTCCATCCCAAAGGTTCCGCATGAAATACAACTTCTTTGAAGTCCAGAGAGAGCAATGGCTTGCGCCATGAGAAACAATCTTCTTCAAAGTGAGATTCGGTGTATTGCGGGAAACGCCGGATCGGAGCAGAGTGCAGTTCATGACGCTACGCCGGCTCGCGATGATATGCGGCTTCTTGCTTTTTGTGAACGCTCCTGCTATCGCACAGCCCTCGCCTTCGGCTGTTTCAGCCTTCAACTCTTATGTCCATTCCGTTGAGGAGCGCCTGAGTCGGCAGCATCAGTCGCGAAACTTTTTTTTGGCCCCGTCTGCTTCAGACCGGGAGGCTGGGGCCCGACTGCGCGATGGGGAGTTAATCGTGGAGCAGCTTAAGCGGCCCGCCGGCGACGCTCTGACAGGAGCAATGCTGCATCATTGGCGCGGGACTGCGTTTGCTCCCGGCGGGACGGCGGTGGATTTTGAGCGGCTGATGAAAGACTTCGATGCCTATCCCCGAACATTTTCTCCGCAGGTGCTGCAGGCCAGAGCGCTTGCGCAAACCGGCGATCGTTACCAGCTATTTATGCGCGTGCGCCAGCGGCATGTGATCACCGTGGTGATGGATTCGACCTATGACGTAACCTTCGGCCGATTGGACGCGCAGCATGGATACAGTCTTTCGCGAAGCACCAGGATTGGTGAGATCGATTCGCCCGGCACTCGCAAGGAGCGCGCGCTGAACCCGAGCGAGGAGCACGGTTTTCTATGGCGGATGAACACCTACTGGAGCTACGAGGAGCGAGACGGCGGACTCTATATCCAAGTTGAGTCGATTTCGCTCACACGCTCCATTCCGCGCGGACTGGGATGGGCAATTGGGCCGTATGTCGAGAGTGTTCCGCGGGAGTCTCTGGAATTCACATTGCGCTCGGTACGCGATGCGCTTGGAAAGTCGATCGGAACGAAAGCAAGGAGAAAAAGATGAATCTACCGTCGACCACAACAACGGAGTCGATACCGGCAATCGCGCGCAGGATCAACCAATCGCTGACCGCATCCGCAGAAAGGCGGCTCTTGCAGTGGATGGCGGAGCGCGCGCCACACTGGCTCAGCTCGGACCAGCTCACGGTTCTGGGCCTGGGCGCGCAGATCGGAGCCGGGATCTGCTATGCATTGTCGCGCTACGATCGGCGAGTTCTGCTGGTGGGAATCCTTTGCATTGCACTCAACTGGTTCGGCGACAGCATGGATGGGACGCTGGCGCGGGTACGGCGGCAGCAACGTCCGCGTTATGGATTTTACGTCGACCATATGGTGGACATTTTCGGAGCTGTCGCGCTGATGTGCGGACTAGGCTGTTCCGGTCTGCTGCACTGGCAGACGGCGGTCGCGATGCTGGTGTCGTTTCTTGTTCTATCGGGGGAGAGCTATCTAGCCACCTGCAGCTTGTCGCGTTTTCAGCTTTCTCAAGGGATTTTCGGACCTACAGAAATTCGCATTCTGCTGATCGCCGGCAATTTCGCGCTTCTACGAAGTCCTTATTCGACGCTGTTCGGGCAGAGGATGCTGCTGTTCGATATTGGAGGGACCATTGCAGCGGTGGGCATGTTCGCGATGGCGATCCTGGTCACCATACGCCATACCGCACAACTCTACCGGCAGGAGCCGCTGCCGTGAGCTCGCTCGTGCGCTGGTGGAAGTTCAATTTTGTAGGGGCGATGGGGATGGTTGTCCAACTTGGCGCGCTCGCGGTTCTAGAAGCCTGGGCGAGAGGGCACTATCTGTATGCGACGGCGGCAGCCATCGAGCTCACGCTGCTCCACAACTTCGCGTGGCACCTGCACTATACGTGGCGCGACCGGCGCAGTGATTCCGCGCTGCTGACCCAATTGGTGCGATTTCATCTTTCAAATGGATTGGTATCCATGCTCGGGAATCTCGTGCTGATGCGAGTTCTGGTCGGCGAGGGGCGGATGCCGCTGCTGGTCTCCAACTGCATTGCGATTCTGTGCTGTTCCATAGTCAATTTCGCGCTTGGAGATCACTGGGTTTTTGCCGCGGGATTACAGCCGGTTCGCAACAAAAGCGGAGATGGTGGGCATTTTCGCCTGGAACCTGGCGGAAGCGCGTGTGAGTCGAACACACCGTCGCCCGTGAAGAGCGACCGCCGGTTTTGAAGACCGGGAGGACCACCGGAACCTATGCGCTTCCTGCTATTTGAAAGATGAGAGCTGATCCGGACACCCGCCGAATTGGCCACGGCATCTATAGGATGCGTGTACCTTCCATCCGATGGCGACACTGAGACGGCAGCCGAATCCGGGGTGCGGCTGACGCAGCAGGTGAAAGCGGGGGGCTGTGCGAGCAAACTGTCTCCGGGCGCGCTGAGCTCGGTGCTTTCGCGATTGCCGCGGCAGCAGCATCCTGACCTGCTGGTGGGATTCGATACTGCCGATGACGCAGGCGTGTTTCGCATAGCACCGGAGACCGCGCTGGTACAGACGGTGGATTTTTTTACGCCGATGGTCGATGACCCGTATACCTTTGGACGTATTGCCGCGAACAATGCTTTGAGCGATGTGTATGCGATGGGTGGGCGAGCGCTGACGGCGCTGACGCTGGTGTGCTTCCCGGCTGATGGCGATTTGGGGGTTCTCGAGCAGATCATGCGCGGGGGGCTGGCGACGATGAAGGAGGCGAACTGTGTTGTTGTGGGCGGCCACAGCGTGCGCGACGTGGAGATCAAGTTTGGATATGCGGTCACCGGGCTGGTGAACCCGGATGCATTAAAGACAAATGCGGGAGCACGGGCCGGCGATAGCCTGATCCTGACGAAAGCGATTGGGACGGGCGTGATAACCACGGCTCTGAAGGATGGGAAGGCACGGAAGGCGTGGGTGAATGCCGCGGTGAAGTCAATGACCATGTCCAACAGAAGTGCGGCAGAGATCGCGTCGAGCGTGGGGGCGGCCGTTCACGGGATGACCGACGTTACGGGGTTCGGATTGGCGGGCCATGCGCGTGAAATGGCAATTGCCAGCGACGTTCGTGTGGTGATCGATACGGGTGCGGTGCGAATTCTAGAGGGGGCGCGGGAGTGCATCGAGATGGATTGCGTTCCTGCCGGGCTGCGAGCGAACAGGGAGTTTGCCGAATGCTTCGTTAAGGACATGCCGAGGGCGGGGATTTCAGAGATGGTGAGGATGGTGTTATTCGACCCGCAAACTGCGGGCGGTCTTTTGATCGCGGTCGACCCCAGCCAAGCACTGAGGCTACTCAAGAAGCTTCAGGCTGCAGGTTATCCCGCGACGGAGATTGGGAGCGTTGTGGAAGGCGAGCCACGGATTGTGTTGTGTTGAAGAAGGAAAGTCCGGCGAACATCGAAGAGCTTTGCAGGCAACTGCCGCAGATGGGGCACTTTCTTGAGAGCGCGAGTGGATGCGAACTTTTGCGCGAATGGGACAAGGACCTGGTGACGCATGCGGCGCGGACTGTGCTGACGCGGATACGGAGACAGTTGATAACGGGAGTACAAGGCCAGGATCAATTGTCTGCTGCGCTCGAATTGTTGCCGGATGCGGTTGTCCTGGAATTGCGAGCGATGACGCGCCCGTCGCTGCGCCGAGTGATTAACGCGACCGGCGTGATTCTGCAGACGAATATAGGGCGTGCTCCGCTGAGCGAGGCGGCAATTCGAGCGATCGAAGATGTCGCGCGCGGATACTGCAATCTCGAATTTGATCTGCAAACTGGCGAGCGCGGCCGCAGGGATGCGCATGCCGAGGAGCTGATCCTACGCGTTCTGGCCCTGCGAAACGGTCAGCCCCTGAGTGCCGATAAGGGGGCAGCGGTGGTGAACAACTGCGCGGCGGCCACTTTTCTGGCGTTGAATTCGCTGGCCGAGGGCGGTGAGGTGATCGTCTCGCGCGGAGAGCTGGTGGAAATTGGAGGCGGTTTCCGCATTCCGGAAATTTTGCGCAAGTCGGGCGCGGCGCTGCGCGAAGTAGGAACAACGAATCGGACGCGAGTCTCCGATTATGCCGCGGCGATCACGCCGGAGACTCGGCTGATTCTGCGAGTGCATCGCTCAAATTTCCGCATCGAGGGGTTTACGGAACAGCCGTCGCTCGACGAGTTGATCACTCTCGGAAACGAGGCGGCGGTACCGGTATTTGAAGACCAGGGCACCGGCTGCGCGGTCCGCCTGGAGGATTACGGAGTAGACGAGGAGCCGAATTGGGTACGCAGTGCGAGCAGCGGCGCGGCGTTGGTTGCAGCCAGCGGAGACAAGCTGCTGGGCGGCCCGCAGTGCGGAATTCTGGTGGGGAAGCGCAATTTCATCGAGCGGCTGCGGGCGAATCCGCTGGCGCGGGCGCTTCGTGTGGGCAAGCTGACCTACGCGGCGCTCTCAGCCACGCTGCTCGCGTATGTGATGGGGCAGGAGACGACGATCCCGGCAATCGCCATGCTCCGGATGGAAGCTGAGACAATCCGAGACCGTTGCGAGACGATGGCGCGAGGTCTGCGCGAATGCAGGTTTGATGCGGAGACCGTGGCCACGGAAAGCGTGATTGGCGGGGGCACTGCGCCGGGCGCGATGCTGCCGAGCTTTGCGATTGCGCTCCGGCATAGCGAAATGACGGAAGATGAATTGGCGGCGGCGTTTCGGCAGCTTGATCCTCCGGTGATTGGGCGCACACGACAGGGACGCCTGCTTTTGGACTTGCGGACGGTTGCTGCCGAAGACGACGCGGCGCTGGTGAACGCGATATCGATGCTGGAGAAGACGCGATGAAGGCGGCGTCAGCAACGCGGTCGGTCATCGTTGGCACGGCAGGGCATATCGATCACGGAAAAACTGCTCTTATTTACGCGCTGACCGGCACGGACACCGATCGACTGCCTGAGGAGAAGCGGCGCGGCATAACCATTGACCTGGGATTTGCGGGGATGAGTGTTCCGGATGGAAGGGACGGGGAGACACAGGTCAGCTTTATCGATGTGCCCGGGCATCATGCATTCGTGCGCAACATGCTGGCGGGAGCCGGCGGAATTGATTGCGTGCTGCTGGTGATCGCGGCGGACGAAGGAGTGAAGGCTCAGACGAAGGAGCATCTGGCGATTTGTACTCTGCTGGGAATCAATCGCGGACTTGTCGTTCTTACAAAGAAGGATGCGGTGGTCGCGGAGCGGCTGGAGCAAACGCGGCAGAATGCGGCGCTCTTTTTGAGCAGGACATTTCTGCGGGACGCGCCGATGCTGGCGGTTTCTGCAAAAACAGGCGAAGGCATGCCCGAGTTGCGCCATGCTTTGGGGCAACTCGCCGCTAATGTACCTGCGAGAAGCAGAGAATTTGTGCCGCGACTCTATCCCGACCGCGCGTTCTCAATGCGCGGATTTGGGACCGTCGTGACCGGAACGCTGCTCTCAGGCGAGATGAGCGCGGGCAGCAGTCTTGCGCTTGTACCCGGAGATCGCGAGGCGAGAGTTCGCGGCATCCAGGTCCATGGGCAGAGTGTGGAGTCTGCGTTCGCGCCCTGTCGCGTCGCGCTGAACCTCGCCGGCATTGAGCCGCGCGAAATCAAGAGGGGACATGTGCTTGTGCCGGTAAAGTCGCTGACCGCCACTTCGCTCGTGGATGCAGAGGTCTCTCTATTGCCGGGCGCGGCAGCGCTGAAACATCGAGCGCGTGTTCGCTTCCATTCGTTCACTGCGGATATTGGCGCGACAGTCCTGCTCTACAGCACGGAAAAACAGATCGGCGGATCGACGGCACTGGTCCGGCTGCAATTAGAGCGGCCATCGGTGGTTGTGCCGGGAGATCGATTCGTGCTGCGCGTTCCGTCTCCCGCGGAGACGATTGGGGGCGGGCGTGTGCTGGACGCAGTTTGCAGACGCGGCGTGCGGAAGGCAGAGTCGCTGCGCTGGTTGGAGCGGTTCAGGGATGCCAGCCAGGATCGTCAGCTGGAACTGCGAATTGAGCGCCGCGGAATCGATGGAGCCGAGATTGGCGATCTGGTGAGAGAGACCGGCTTGCATGCGGATGCGGTTCGGGAAGCTGTGAAGTTGCCGGCTCAACGAGGGCAAGTGATCGAAAAGATCACGCAGAAGGGAACTGTGGAGTTTGTGGTTTCAACAAAGGCGCTCGTTGCGGCAGAAGCAGCCATGCTGGCGCATGTCTCGCAAGCGAAGAACAGCTCAATTTCGCGCGCGGAGCTGCGCTCGCGAACGGGGCTGAATGAAGCGATGTTCGAGCTGGCGTTAAGTCGGCTCGCGCGTGCAGGAAAGATTGAAGGCGGCGATTCGCTGGCGCTGCCGGGCCGCAGCGGCCTCGTGAATGCGCGTTTGCAGAAGCATGCTGACGCGGTTGAGAGGCAATACATCTCTGCCGGCGTCGCTCCGCCGTTGCTTCGGGAGGTAGCGGAGCGGCTCGGGCTCGGCCCTGCAGAGATGCGGGATGTGATCACTTTGCTTCTGCGCACGAAAAAGCTAGTGCGGCTCGGCGCTGACGATCTGTACATTCACTGCGATGCGATCGCGAAGCTCAGCGAGAGTCTGGTTGCGCATCGCGGCGAAGCATTCGATGTGGCTCGCTTCAAGAGCTTCACCGGGCTGACACGGAAGCACGCGATTCCGCTGCTTGAATATCTCGATCGCGCACACGTTACCCGCAATGCAGGGGGCACCCGCATTGTGGTGTAGATGGAACAAACAACCTGAGATGACGGCCCGGAATCCCAAGAAAGAGAACCTGAACGAAACCCCTTTGCAAATCGGAGCCAGAATGCCTAAGGGCCTGTTGTCACGCTGGCCGGTCATCCAGCAAATAAAGACACGATCGAACGGCAATGGAGCCGAATCGTGGAGCGAGCGCACGCGCACGCTGAAGCCGAAGACAGCCGGAGCCGAGGTCACAAAGTCCATTTGCCCTTATTGTGGCGTGGGCTGTGGCCAGTTGATTTATCACAAACAGGGCAAGCTGGTATCCATCGAAGGCGATCCCGTGTCGCCGATTTCGCGCGGGCATCTTTGCCCGAAGGGCGCGAACACATTTCAGCTTCATACCCATCCTGAGCGCCTGACGAAGGTCAAGTATCGCCGGCCTTACGGAACTGAGTGGGAGGAGCTTGAGCTGGATGAGGCGATGCGGATGATCGCCGAACGGGTGTGGGAATCGCGGGAGAACACCTTTGAGGAGAAGAAAGAAGGCACCGCGGTGATGCACACGAAGGCTATCGCGCATCTCGGCGGGGCGACGCTCGACAACGAAGAAAATTATCTGATCAAGAAACTCTTTTCAGGAGGTCTGGGCATGGTTTGCGTAAGCAACCAAGCCCGGATTTGACACAGCTCTACGGTGCCCGGTCTGGGCACCACGTATGGTCGCGGAGGCGCGACCACAGCGCAGCAGTCGCTCGCCGATTCCGACGCCATCATGATTATGGGCTCGTCGATGGCGGAGCAGCATCCGGTGGGGTTCCAGTGGGTGGTGGAGGCGAGGGAGCGCGGGTGCAAGGTGATCCACGTAGACCCGAGGTTTACGCGAACCTCGGCGAGCGCCGACATATGGGTTCCGCTGCGCGCCGGGACTGACATCCTGTTTTTGGGCGCACTGATCCACTACGTACTTGAGAACGAGAAGTGGTTCCACGAATATGTGCTGCATTACACGAACGCCTCAACGATTCTGCGCGAGGATTATGTGGACGCGGAAGAGAACGGCGGAATCTTCTCCGGCTGGAATGCGAAAGAGAAGCAGTATGACCCGAAGACCTGGCTCTACGAGGGCGCGCCAGTAAATAAGAGCGTTCATATGCCGGGGCATCATCCTGCGGGTGGCGGGCACGGCAAAGACCGCGGAGGCGAGGCGGGAGACGTTCACGAGTACCACACCGATCCAACTTTGCAACATCCGCGCTGTGTGTTTCAGGTGCTCAAGCGGCATTTTGCGCGATACACGCCGGAATTTGTGGAACGCCATTGCGGAGTTCCGCAGAAGCTGTTCCTCGAAGTAGCGAAGACACTGGTCGAGGCCTCGGGACCGGAGAAGACGGCTTGCATTTGCTATGCCGTCGGCTGGACGCAGCATTCGACGGGCGTGCAGATGATTCGTTCGGCGGCGATTTTGCAGTTGCTTTTGGGAAATGTCGGACGACCCGGTGGCGGCGTTCTCGCGCTGCGCGGACATGCGTCAATTCAGGGCTCGACGGATATTCCAACGCTTTACGACATTCTGCCCGGCTACATGCCGATGCCGTTTTTCGAGGACGATTCCAAGTCAGTTGAGAAGTACATCAAGAAGCACTCCAGCGCGGCTGGTTTGTGGTCGAAGTTCGATCACTACTTCATCAGCCTGATGAAGGCCTGGTACGGGGATGGGGCGACAAAGGAAAACGAATGGGGATTTCAGTGGCTGCCGCGCGTCACCGGAGACCACTCCGAGCTTGGCTACTGGCTGGACATGGCAGACGGAAAAATGGAGGGCCTGTTCGTGATGGGGCAGAACCCCGCGGTTGGCGCGCCGAACGGGCGGCTCCAGCGCAAAGCAATGGCGAAGCTGAAGTGGCTGGTGGTGCGCGATCTGATTGAGACGGAGACGGCGAGTTTCTGGAAGGACTCTCCCGAGGTTGCGCGAGGCGAACTGGACCCCAAACAGATTGCGACCGAGGTGTTTCTGATGCCCGCCGCTGGACAGGCGGAGAAGAACGGGAGCTTTACCAACACGCAGCGGCTGCTGCAGTGGCACAACAAAGCGGTGGAACCGCCTGGCGACGCAAAGAGCGAGACGTGGTTCGTCTACTATCTGGGTCGCTTGCTAAAGGAGAAGGGAGCGCGGGAACCGGGGGCGAAGAACGACGGATTGAACGCGCTTACCTGGCAGTTGCCGATGGTGAATGGAACGGACGAGCCCGATGCGGAAGCAGTGCTGGCCGAGATCAACGGATTTGAGTGGAGAGGCCGCAAGCCGCTCAGCAGCTATGAAGAGCTGAAGGCCGATGGCTCGACCGCGTGCGGCTGCTGGATCTATTCCGGGGTAATGCCGGAGAAGAACAAGAACAAGGCCAACATGCGCGAGCCGAAGGACGAGCTTGGGCATGGCTGGGGCTTTTCATGGCCGAAGGACATCCGAATTCTCTATAACCGCAGCTCGGCAAAGCCGGACGGTACGCCGTGGAGCGAGCGTAAAAAGCTTGTTTGGTGGGACGCCAGCAAGCGCGAGTGGACTGGAAATGACGTAAGCGACTTCAAGAAGGACCTTCCGCCGGACCACAAGGGAGATCCGGCGAAGGGCGGACTGGAAGCTCTTGACGGCGACAAGCCCTTCGGGCTGCACCCGGACGGGCGCGGCTGGTTATACGTGAGCAGCGGGCTGAAGGATGGACCTCTGCCTACGCATTTCGAGCCGTTGGAGTCGCTGGTTTCGAATGCGCTTTACCCGGAGCACGACATAAATCCTGCGGCTGCGAAAAAGGAGAGACCCGATAACCCGTACGCCCATTCGCCCGGCGATCCGCGCTTCCCGTATGTGCTCACGACGTATCGATTGACTGAGCATCACACGGCAGGAGGGATGTCGCGGGGCCTCAGTCATTTGGCCGAACTGCAACCGGAGTTGTTTGCGGAAATTTCGCCTGAACTGGCGAAGCAGGCAGGCGTGAGGCATGGCGAGTGGCTCACGCTCATTACGCCGCGTGGCCTGATCTCGGCGAAGGCGCTGGTGACAGCGAGAATGACGCCTCTTGAGATCGATGGCAAAACGGTGCATCAGGTGGGGCTGCCGTACCACTGGGGATGGAAAGGCCTTACAACCGGCGACGTGGTGAACGATCTGCTGCCCATATCCGAGGAGCCGAACGTCCGCATCTTCGAATCGAAGGCGCTGGTGTGCAACGTTGTGCCGGGGCGCCGGGCTGAGGATCGCACTGCGCTGAAGCAATTAAGAAAGTTTATGAAGGAGCCGGCATGAGCGTTTCCATGGAAAACACCGGCATCGAGCCGGGCGAAATTACCGGGTTCCTTACCGACTCGACGCTCTGTATCGGGTGCAAGGCTTGCGAGGTAGCGTGCAAGGAGTGGAACGAGATCGAAGCGGACGGTATGGAGCTTTCCGGCTTTTCGTATGACAACACGCTGGCGTTGGGGCACTCGACCTGGCGGCACGTGAAGTTTGTGGAGGGCACTCCGGAACCGGGAGTCGGCGGAAATTCACCGGAGCAGGTGTCGTGGGAGTTTTCCTCCGACGTGTGCAAGCACTGCGAAGTAGCCGGGTGCCTGGAGGCCTGCCCGACCGGAGCGCTGGTGCGAACAGAGTTTGGCGGAGTGTACCTGCAACCGGACATTTGCAATGGGTGTTCCTATTGTGTTGTGTCCTGCCCGTTTGGCGTGCTCCAGAAAGACGAGCAGGATGGACGCGCCTTCAAATGCACCTTTTGCACGGACCGGCAGAAAGCACAGTTGGAGCCAGCGTGTGCAAAGGCGTGCCCGACGGAGTCGATTAAGTTCGGCAGATTATCGGAGCTGCGCGATCAAGCGAAAGAGCGGCTGGAGACGCTGAGCGAGCGCGGCATGACAGATGCGCAAATTTGCGATCCGGTCGATTCAAGCGTGAAGGGCACGCACGCCATTTTCATCATTCGCGGAGAACCGCAGACGTACAACCTCCCGCCGAATCCTGAGGTTCCGACGATCTACTTGAAGGAGGGCTGGCAGTCGGCTCTTCTGCAGGGAGCAGCACTGCTTGCGGGCGTTACGCTTTCCTTTTTGTTTGCGCGCCGAAGCGGAGGGGATGGCCGCCGATGAGCCCTGGCGCGGAAATGACGCGGGAATTGCGGCTGGATGCGATCCGCCACGAAGCGGAGGATAAAGGCAGAGTGGCAATGCCGGGGCTTCGGCCTGCAGGCTCGCCCATGCCCATCGCATCACCGGAGACCGGATATTATCGGCAGCCGATTTTGAAGGAGCCGCAGTGGACGCCGCTGATTCCTTTTTACTTTTTTGTCGGCGGCGCGGCGGGCTCGCTGGGCGTGATCGGCTCACTCGCGGACCTTGTCGGAAACGAAAGGGAACTGGCGCGTACCGCGCGATGGATGGCGCTGGGCGGCGCTGCGCTATCGGGCATGCTGCTGGTTATCGATCTGGGACGGCCATCGCGATTCCTGAACATGCTGCGGGTATTCAAACCCCAGAGCACCATGTCGATGGGCTCATGGATTCTGTCGGGATTCTCTGCTTCCGCGTCAATGTCATCCTTAGCCGACGTGCTCCGGGCATGCGGGTCAAACGGCTTGTTTGCCCGCGTGGCGAGCGCGGCTGGCCGAAGTGGCTCGGTCCTCTTTGGAATGCCCTTCCATAACTACACCGGCGTGTTGCTGGGAGCCACCTCAATTCCAGTGTGGAACAGCCACGTCCGTTCACTGCCGAGGGAGTTCGGAATGTCGGGCCTGCAGGCAGCAGTCTGCGTTCTTGAGTTGGCGGGGTACGAGCGCCGGAACTCATTGAACGTGCTTGGATTGCTGAGCGCGGGCGCCGAGTCGGCTGAGTCAGTGGCGGCGATAGGCAAGAAAAAGGAATTGTCCAGGCCGCTGAAACGCGGACGCACCGGCTTGATGGTAACGGCGGGAGCAGTCCTCTCCGGGCCCATTCCAGTCGCGCTGCGAGTGGCGTCGCTCTTTGCCGGAGAGAAGCAACGCAGGTCGCTCAGGAAAATGGCCGCATGGTCGGGAATACTGGGCTCGATCTGTTTCCGTTACGGGTGGGTGCAGGCAGGCGCTGTGTCGGCGCGAGACTGGAGACTGCCGCTTGAGATTTAAATACAGTAAGTTGCATCCAATGTAGCGTGGATATGGCACGTCATCATCCCGGCAGCGGCAATCTGATCAAGATTCGTCCGCGCCGGGGCACCGTGCAGGTGAGTCGTGGGCGGACGGTTTTGGCAACCGACGAAGGCGGCGAAGTCCACCCTGATCGTTTTGTTGAGGGCCTTTATGTCTACGACACTCGGACGCTTTCCCAATATTTTTGGCGGATGAATGGGAAAAAGCCGGAGTTCAGCGTCGGCTCGAACCTGGAGCAGTCAAGCTGGCTCGGCTACTACGTCCAAGCCCCGGAGAATTGCAAAGACACTCCCGCTGGTGAATGCGACCCATTGCAGGAGACAGTTGAGCTTCGCCTTACACGCTCCGTAGGCGAAGGCATGCACGAGGACGTGCAGCTCACGAACCACACGCAAATTTCCACTACCGTGCGACTCGAGCTACGGTTTGCGCTCCAGTTCGTCTCGCGCGACGAGGTTCAAAACGGCCGCAAACAAAAGGGCCATCTGGAACTCAACTGGAGCCAGCCTTCTGAGGATGTTTGGGAGCTGATGGCGGATTATCGCGCGCGCCATAAATACAGTCATCAAGGGAACGAAGGTATTGCAAAGCTGCATCGCGGGATGAAGTTGCGGATCGAGCATGCAACGTCGGCGCCGGAGTACTCCGAAGATCGTATTTCGTTTGAGGTGCAGCTTGCGCCGCATGGCACATGGCGCGCTTGCCTCAGTTGGCTTGCCTATGTTGAGGGCCAGCTGCTGCCGCTGTCCACATCGTGTTCGCATATACAGGCACAAGACAGCGAATGGGAGCAGCGGCGCACCCGCTTCTTCAATTCCGCGGCGTGCTTCTCAGTCCCGCATTCCGACGACCTCACGGCCACCGTGGGTCGGGTTCTCGAGCGCTCGCGGCTCGATCTCGGGGACCTTCGGCTCTACGACCTGGATTCGCCCGGCGGCATAGCTGTTGCGGCGGGGATTCCAACTTATATTGCGGTGTTCGGGCGAGATATGGAGGCTACCTCATGGGAGGCGTCCACGCTCAGCCCGGACTTGCTGCGCGGCAGCCTGAATGTGTTCAACACGCTTTCGGCGACCGAGGAGAACGACTGGCGCGATGCCGAGCCAGGCCGCATTCCGCACGAAATTCATACGGACCCGCTCGCGGTCCTGAACTTCCGTCCGAAGAGCCTCTACTTTGGCTCGGTTTCGAGCTCATTCTTGTTTCCGGTCATGGTCAGCGAGCTGTGGCGCTGGACCGGAGACCTGGAGTTGGTGCGAAAGTACGTGGATACCGCGATGGGCGCAATTAAATGGGCGGACACCTACAGCCTTGACTCCAGCGGTTTCTATCGTTACCAGACGCGCTCGGAGCAAGGCGAGAAAAATCAGGGCTGGAAGGATTCCGCTGACGCTATCGTCTATCCCGACGGGTCGCAGGTAAAGGCGCCGATCGGCACCTGCGAAATGCAAGCCTTTATGTATGCAGCCAAGCTGCTTTTTTCAGAGCTGATGTGGAGACTTGACGAGGTGGAAATAGCGCGCAGTCTACACAGCGAGGCTGAAGACCTGAAGGCGCGCTTCAATGAGAGATTCTGGATGGAAGACGAGGGTTATTTCGGAATTGGAATCGACCCCGACGGGGAACTGATAAGGACTGTAGCTTCCGATCCCGGTCAGTGCCTGCTGTCCGGAATAGTGGACCAGAGCCGGTTGAAGCGGGTGGCGAGCCGCATGATGCGCGAAGATCTGTTTTCAGGATGGGGCATTCGGACTCTTTCTGCCGAGCACCCCGCGTACAATCCCTTTTCTTATCATCGCGGGTCCGTGTGGCCGGTCACGAATGCGGCTTTCACACTGGGGTTCGCACGCTACGGGCTGCACGGGGAAATGCACCAGCTAGCGAAGGCGGTGTTTGAAGCGGCCAGTCTTTTCGATCACGATCGGCTGCCGGAGGTTTTCGGTGGACATCAGCGCACAACTGAGTCGCCCTTCCCCGGCCTCTATACAAAAGCCGACTGGCCACAGGCCTGGTCCGCATCCACTGCATTTGCGATTTTGCAGGCGCTTCTCGGACTCCATCCATACGCGCCGGAGAATCTTCTGTTTCTGGACCCGCACCTGCCCGAGTGGCTGCCGGAAATTACCATCGAACGTCTTCGAGTTGGGAATGCCGCCATTACCCTGCGTTTCCATCGAACTTCGGACGGCGATACGGAATATGAAATCCTCGACCTTAATGGCCGTTTGCATGTTGTTCGCCAGCCGAGCCCCTGGTCATTGACTACCGGATGGGCGGAGCGCATACGAGACGTTGCCAGAAGCTTCATCCCGCACGCGGCGTAGACGAAGGCCGATTATTGAGGCAACTCTGCCCAACCTGGTCCCCCTCACAAACCAGAGAGAGGCAGACAACTATGGCAGAAAAGAAGTCAAAGACGAAAGCGGACGAGAAGGCCGGCTCGGAGCCGGAACGGAAAGATGAATCGCTCGGGGCAGCCACCAGGCATATTGGTCCCACGCTTGAATCCGAGGGGATCTTCACCGATGTGCGCGGGACGCAGCTTCCTCCATTTGAATCGAGCGCAAGAGGCGGCTCCAGGGGGGATTACAGGGGAGAGAAACAAATAGATTCGCTTGAGGCGAGGTCATTCGGGGAAGACCGATCCGATCAGCAGAATGCCAATCTCGAAGACGAACGGCTGAGTTTCGGTGTTACGAAAAATGCCGCGTCTGCCGATTCCGATACCGCGCTGCGGAATTTCCCCGGTAATGTTGAGAGCAGTCCCGAGGCGCTCAAGACGCGGCTTCCCGGCGACACAAGTTCAGATCCGCATACTGACGTCGGTCCCGACAATGCGAGCACCGGTCAGGGCCGCACGGATGAGGCAGCCTGAACCGTGCTCGTGACTATCCGATGCCCAGTTTGCGCTGCATTTGTTCGAGGGTGACTCCCTTGGTCTCGGGATAAATCGTGAGCACCACGAAGAACTGCACCGCCATCATCGCGGCGAAGAAGACGAACGGCGCGGCGGCGGAGTGTCTGGCGATAAGCGGAAATGTCAGCGAGAGCAGAGCATTCATGACCCAATGCGATGAACTGCCGAGGCTCTGACCTTTGGAGCGGACTTTTGTGGGGAAGACCTCGCTGAGATAAACCCAGATGACCGCTCCCTGCGAGACGGCGAAGAAAAAGATGAATGCTAACAGCAACCACAGCAGCATGGACTGGCCGCGCTGCGCATAAAAGATAGCGGCCACGCCTGCAAGAGAAGCGGCGGTCCCAACGGAGCCGATGAGCAGAAGCTTCTTCCGCCCGATCTTGTCGATAACTGTCATGGCCAGCAGGGTTGCGAACAGGTTCATTGCGCCGACGAGCACGGCCTGCCTGTCTCCGGAAAGTTTGCTGAAGCCTGCGTAATTGAAGATTGAGGGCAGGTAATAGAGGATGGCGTTGATTCCGGAGAGCTGGTTGAAGAGGCCGATGCTGATGGCGAGAAAAATGGGAAGACGATACTTCTTCTGGAAGAGCGGCTCGCTGCGAGTGGAGCGCTCCAGGTGAATGGACTCGACGATCTCACGCAGCTCTTCTTCGGGGTTGGGAGAGCCCATCAGGCACAGCACGTCGCGGGCCTCGTCAATGCGATTCTGTGTTGCCAGCCAGCGTCCACTGCGGGGAATGGCAAAGAGTAGAACCAGAAAGAGCAGCGCCGGCGCGGCTGCGATGCCTAACTGCCATCGCCACTCCGCGGCACCGAGACTGAAGCTGGCGATGACGTAGTTTGAAGCATAGGCCAGCAGAATTCCGACAACGATATTGATCTGGAAGAGCCCTACCAGTCGCCCACGCCATTTGGCCGGAGCCAGCTCGGCAATGTAGACGGGCCCGAGGACGGACGAGCCTCCGATGCCGAGGCCGCCGAGAAGGCGGAAGCAGACCAACGCGGGCCAGTTCCACGCAAACGCGCAGCCGACCGAAGAGACGAGATAGAGCAGCGCCATGATGCGCAGGGCTTCGCGTCCGCCGATCTTCTGCCCGATTGGGCCAGCGGAGATCGCTCCTAAGACCGCGCCGATCACAGCAATGGAGACAGTGACGCCCAGCTTGAAGGGGGAGAGATGAAAGATTTCGGTAAGCTGCTGGGTGGTTCCGGAAATTACCGCGGTGTCAAAACCGAAGAGCAGGCCGCCGAGCGCGCCTACGAGCGTTCCTTTAGCCAGATAATAGTTCAAGCGCATCCGCGTGCGTTCCTCGAGTGGCGAGATAGAGTCGCGATCAGCCCAGGTTCTCCACGGGGGCCGCGCTTTTCATAAAGGGAAGGATACATGCACCGAGCAGGCCTGCATCGGGGCCCAGCTCGGCGGGTAAGACGTGGGTTGCTCCGGCGGGATTGCGCACTGCGATGGGGCTTTCAGGCGCGGTGAGCCGGTAAACGTAGCTGCGATGATGCAGCTCTTCAAAAATTGTGCTTTTCATTAAGTGCCACGCCTGCGCGAGTCCTCCACCGACGACATAAAGCGGGAGGTTGAGGGTGTTCACCAGAGCCGCGAGCCCGATGCCGAGCGCGCGGCCAGCGTCGGCAAAAATTTTCTGTGCATCGGAATTGCCCTGCTCGGCGGCGACGGCCAGCGAGTGTGCAGTCCAGGTCTTTCCTTTGAGAGCGGGTGCATCGCCGCTCCCAATACGCTGATTCGCGGTGCGCACGACAGCGGTTGCGGACGCGTACATTTCGAGGCAGCCGTGGCTTCCGCAAGCGCACGCGGGCCCGTCGGGATAAACGGTGGCGTGTCCGGCTTCACCAGCCATTCCGGCGGCGCCGTCCCATACTTTGCCATTGAGGATGATGCCATTGCCGACCCCGGTGCCGAGCGTCAGCATACAAAGCGAGTCGATCTTCATGGTGCGCCCGCGGCCCAGTGCGCATTCTGCCAGGGCCGCCGCGTTGGCATCGCATTCCAGAATGACAGAGTGGTTCAGCCGCGACTCGATCGCAGTGCGCAGATCGAAGCCATCCCATCCGGTGAGGTTGGGAGGATTGTGGAGTATTCCGGCGGGCAGCTCAAGCGGCCCCGGAGTTCCGATGCCGATTCCTGCGAGCTGATGGGATTCCGAGTATCGATCGCGCAGCGTATCAATGGCGTTGCACATGTCCGCGGCGACAGCGTCGCGCCCGGAGGCCAGCCTTGTTGGCAGAAGAATTGTTTCGAGAAGTCCGGCGTGGCGGGTGTAAGCGGCAATGCGGAGATTGGTTCCGCCGAGGTCCACTCCAATTGAGTAAGGGTTCTCTTTCATGAGTTGTTCGGCTTGAATATACAGGAACAAATTCAGGAACGGGGGCGATATTGCTCTTCAGAATCTCTGCCTTGTCCGGCGACGCGATCGGCGTTCCATTGCGAAGGGTAAATTCTGGTTTCACCTTCGGTGAGCGTGTCGACGGCGTCGCTGATGCCCGCTTTTTCCGCTGCTTGAACCAAAAGCTGCAGTGGCTCCTCTATCGGCTCTTCGGAGAGCGAAAAACTTCCATAGTGCATGGGGATGAGGCGCTGTGCCTTGAGATCGAGAAAGGCCCGCACCGCATCGCCAGGACTCAAATGGTAGCGTCGAAAGCTATCAGGCTGGTAAGCGCCGATCGGCAGCAACGCGATGTTCGGATAGAGCCGTCGGCGAATCTCGGCAAACCCCTCGAAATAGCCCGTATCGCCGGAGTGATAAACACTGTGCGAGCGGTGGCGAAGTACGTATCCGCCGAAGCCGCGGTGGGTATCGGTAAAAACGCGCGCGCCCCAATGCTGCGCCGGTGTCATGGTGATCTCGATTCCGCCAACGTTTATAGACTCCCACGCTTGCAATGAATTCACCTGCGAGAACCCGATTTTTTTTACCAAATCCTCAACGCCTTGGGGGACGACCGCCAGCGGCGCGTTTCCGCCACTACTGCGGGTGTGCCGGACAATGCTGTGAAGCGACGGAATGTTCAGATGGTCCATGTGCGCGTGCGTCAGAAGCACCGCATCTATCGGCGGAAGATCGTCTATGCGCAAGCCGGGGCGGCGGAAGCGGTGGATGAGGACGATCCATTTCGCGAACACCGGATCAATAAGAATGTTGAGCCCGGCAAGCTGCAGGAGAAATGAGGAATGCCCGATGAACGTGATTCCGAGTTCGTCAGGTTGTGCAAGGGCGGGCTTTTGTTGCGTGCCCTGCATGGAGTGAAATGCGGATTTGGCGATGAGCTTGAGTGCGAAGCTGAGGCGAGGTCCGGAAAGTTTTTTGGGCAAGGCAGTCTCCAGGTTTATGGATGCCGGAGACTGCACGGGGGTTCTGAAATATGGTTTGGAGCTGCGATCAAGATGACTACTGATTCTGTTTGTCAGCGGCGGCCACAGCAGCTTCAGCGGCCTGGAATCCGATTTTGGAGTGGGTCCCATCGCAAAACGGCTTGTTGGTCGAGCCGCCGCAACGGCAGAGAGAAATCGCAGGCTTTCCAGCCAGGTCCCATTCGACGCCGTTAGCGTCAACCAGCTTGATGGGCCCTTCAACGCGGAGGGGCCCGTTCGGGCGCACGGTGATTTTTACTTCGTTTTCAGGCACTGTCTGCTCCTCAGTGAATACTCTTTCCTGAGTGTAGCAGTCAGGTGAAAGAGCGAGATTCTCGTTTGTTCAGCGCTCCGGAAATCAGCGGCTCCTTCTCTTCGAGATACGGGTGACGCCCGGCGGAGTGAAGCGCTCCTTAGCTTGCGCCAGCCCGTATCTTTCAGAGAAGTGAATCTTACGAGTCTTCGCGCCTGGCGGCGTCTGCATCTCTAGCGAGGTCGCGCATTAGATCAAAGAACGCAGGCGGCTGGCCGATGAAGAGTCCCATCGCGGTGAGAAAGTTGACTACCGCCATGGCAATGCCTCTGGTCGCAGTCGGACGGATAATTGAGCAGCGCGGGAGCTTGCGGCTGAGGAACGGACACGGCTCGGGCATGATGAGGTTGGTTTGAAATCTCTCGCCACCAAAGGGGTGAGCGTTGAGGTTAGGGAAGGTTACGGAGACTCCTGTCATCGGATCCACTGCAGTGAGAGGAGGCGCATTGCCCGCCTTGTCCGACCAGGTTTGGAAATGCATGGTCTCGGTGGGGCCGATGCTGATGAGGATCCGCAGGACTTCAACGCTGCTAGCTCGTTGCGCCATGGCCGGGTAGAGGCTGTTTCCACCTTGTTCGATTGTCGGGAAATGGAAACCGGCGGTATTGGCAATGGCCTGCAGAAAATTGGCGTCAGTGGTATCCGCGTCGGTCCTCGGAATCGCGGTATGCTGCCCATGGAACAGAGTCGGCACGGCCTGAGGGAAGACGAACTTGGGATCGAGGTCTGGGTTTTCATTGCTACTGCGGTACCGGGTCCACCAACTGGTATCGAGCGTGAGCTGCATAAGATTTGTAATTCGCAGCTTCCCACTGGAACCGGTGGCGGTGCTTCCGGGAAGCGTGCGGAACTCCTCAAGGCTTATTGTGTCGGCTCCTTTTGAGGCGAGATAAGCGTTGAGAAAATTCTGGTGAGTGAATTCATCGTCGGTATTGTCGTGGATGTACTGCGCCATATCGGCATCGAGCACAGAAAGAGCAGCGGTGTATGCTGGGTTCCCGCTTCCTCCTCGAACTTCCCGGTCGGGGATGCCTCCAAGCTCGTTGTACTGAACCCAGAAATCGGTCTCGATGATCTCCGCTGCGGCGGCGAAGCGAAGCATTGCCGCGTCACCGCGAGTCAGGCGACCGCCTCTGTCTTCATCTTCTTCATCATGATCACGCGCGAGTGCGGCTGGGGAATTGGCGAGAAGTCCGACGCCTGCGGTCGCCGCAAGGCCGTTCTTGACGAACGAGCGGCGATTGATGGTGGATTTCATACTGCTCCACACGTGTTCCATAAAAATTACCTCCTGAATTGGAGCTTGAACTCGTGAGGAGAGACCGGTGTCAAAGGACGGTAATAGCGGTGTCACCGGATTGTCATTTGATTGTCATCGGGCGAGACGCAACGAATCATCGTTGCGATGGTTGCTTCGCCATTCCGCAGCATTGAACTATCTCACAAGCTGCGCAGGTACGCCTGAATTTCGGGAGTGCTCCAGTCCTGGGCGCCGATGAATCTGCGACGGATGAATCCCTTTTTGTCGATGATGTAGGTTTCCGGCGGCCGATCGGTTCCGAAGGCGTGGTTTGATGTGCCGGTGCGGTCGAGGACTACGGTCATATTGTGGAGACGGTAGTCGGAGACATACTGGGCGTAGTCGGCGGGATCGCTGTCGAAGGCGACGGCAAGGACGACGAGGTTGGGGACCTGCTGCGGCAGTTGTTCGAGCGAAGGCCACTCAGCGGCGCAGTAGGTGCACCATGAGGCCCAGAAATCGAGGACAACGATTTTGCCTCGATATTGATTGAGGCTCACGGTGTTGTTGCCGTCGTGGATGGTGAAGTTGGGGGCGCGCGTGCCGACCTGGTCGGGGTAGTCTCCGCGATTGCAGCCTGCAGCGGAGAGGGCGATGGCCAAGGCGAAGACTGCTGATTTGAGAATAGCTGGGGCGCGCACGTTTCTATAATAAAGACTGTGGCCACGCCTGTTCAGCCAGTTCCCTTCATGAAACTTTCGGTGATTGTTCCAGCACGCAATGAGCATGATTGCGTGGGGGAGTGTCTGCGTTCGCTGGTGGCGCAGTCGGAAGAGGGATGGCGGCTGGGCAGGGAGTGGGAGATTCTGCTGGTGGACGACCACTCGACCGATGGGACGCGGGAGATTGCGCAGGGGCTGGAGGGCGTGACGGTGCTCGATGCTCCGGCGCTTGAAAAGGGGTGGACGGGGAAGGCGAATGCTGCGTGGGCGGGCGCGCAGGCGTCACGCGGTGAATGGCTTTTGTTTACCGATGCGGATACGGTGCATGAGCCCGGGTCCGGATCCGGGTCGGGGAGCCGGGCAGTAGTGGAAGCGGAACGGCATGGCGTGGCGATGCTGTCGTATTCGCCGCGCCAGATTGTGCGCGGGGTGTGGCAGCGGGCGCTCATGCCGCTGGTGTTCAGCGAGTTGGCGGTGACGTTTCCGCCCGCGAAGGTTTCCGATCCAGCGACGCATCTTGCGGCGGCGAACGGGCAGTTTCTGCTGGTGCGGCGCGATGTCTATTTTGGCAATGGCGGGCATGAGGCGGTGAAGGATGCGGTGCTCGAGGATGTAGCTCTGGCGCAGACGGTGAAGCTGCGGAAGCAGGGGCTCAGGTTCCGGTATGCTCCGGAGGCCGTTGCGGCGCACATGTATCGCAGCCTGGGCGCGTTGCTTGAGGGCTGGACAAAGAACCTGGCGCTGCTTTTTGGGAATGCGCTGGCGTTGGCCGCGTGGCGGATGCTGGATTTTCTGCTGCTGTTTGGGCTGCCGGTGCTGATGTGGTGGACTTATGAGGTTAGCGCGCGCCGGATTTTGTGGGTTATCGTGCTGCTGCTCTGGGTGCGGACACTGTGGCGCTTCTACGGGAGAGTGGCAAAGTCGAATTTTCCTGCGCTGGATTGCGCGATTTCCCCGCTGGCGCTGCCGCTGTTTGCGTGGCTGCTGTATCGGAGCTGGTTTCAGCACACCGTGACCAAGCGAGTGGGCTGGAAGGGCCGGGAGTATGCAAGCCGGAACCGCTAGCACTGGTACGCGCCGCTTCTGTATCCAAATGGACGGTCAGCTACTCTATTGAATAGGCGCTGAGTTTCTATGATTCTGCTTACACGGAAGGCTGAGTTTTCGGCTTCGCACTATTACTGGGTTCCGGCGTGGACGGAAGCAGAGAACGCGCGGGCATTTGGGAAGTGCGCGAACCGCAACGGGCATGGGCACAACTACACGCTTGAGGTGACGGTTGCGGGAGAGGTCGATCCGCAGACGGGATTTGTGGTTGACCTGAAGGAGTTGAAGGACGTGCTGGAGCGGGAGGTGGTGAGCGTATACGATCATCGCCACCTGAACCTGGAGGTCCCGGAGTTTGCCGATTCGATGCCGACGACTGAGAACATCGCGATTGCTGTGTGGAAGCGGCTGGACGGGAAGATTCGAGGCGCGAGGTTACAGCGCGTGCGCGTCTATGAAATGCCCGACCTGTTCGCCGATTTCTACGGTGAGCTATGAGGGCGTATTTCGGACGGCGGTATCGATTGAGCGCGTCGCACCGGCTGCATTGCGACGATCTGTCGGATGAGGAGAACCGCTCCGTGTACGGCAAATGCAATCATCCACATGGGCACGGGCACAACTATGTGTTCGAGGTGATGGTGGGCGGCGAGGTCGATCCGGTGACAGGTATGGTTTGCGATCTGGCGCTGCTCGATGAGTGCGTGCGGCGGGAGATTCTGGACCGGTTCGATCATACCAACCTCAATCTTTACGATGGTTTTCACAGTGTCGTTCCGACAACGGAGAACTTCAATTTGGAGATTTACCGCCTGCTTAAGTCCGCGTTTACGCAGGCGGAGATTGTGTCGGTGCGGGTGGAGGAGACAGCAAAGAATTCGTTTGAATATCCGGCTTCGGCCTGGGCGGGAAAGGCGGCTTTGGCATGAACAACGATAAGCATGCGTCATTCGAGTTGAAAGAAGCGGTTCTGGGTGGAACGGGCCTGGAGAATGTTTCCACACAGGACATCTATCGCGAGATCATCCGGCGGTTTGACGCCGATCCGACGCGGGATGGTCTGGAGCGGACTCCGGAGCGGGTGGAGAAGGCGATGGAGTTTTTGACGAAAGGCTACGCGGAGGATCCGACGGCGATTCTGCGCGACGCGCTGTTCGATGTGGACTACGACGAGATGGTGATCGTGAAGGACATTGAGATGTTCTCGTTGTGCGAGCACCATATGCTGCCATTTTTTGGCAAGGTGCACGTGGCCTATATTCCGAACGGCAAGGTGATTGGGCTAAGCAAGATTGCGCGGCTGGTGGAGGTGTTTGCGAGGCGCTTGCAGGTTCAGGAGCGGTTGACGCGGCAGATTGCGGACGCGATCGACGAAGCGATTCATCCGCAGGGAGTGGGCGTGGTGATCGAGGCTCGCCACCTGTGCATGATGATGCGCGGAGTGGAAAAGCAGAACTCTTCGACGGTGACATCGGCGATGGCGGGGGTGTTCCAGAACCAGAACACACGGGCGGAGTTCCTGTCGCTGGTACGGGAGCAGAGCGGGATATAGGCTCTACTCCGTATCGGGATTACCGGGAAGGTGGGTGAAGTTTTGGTGAAGGCTCAAAGCGTTGAAATTGCTGCCCTTCCGGATAGCCTAATGCTATACTCCGCCCGAGGGGTCGTTGTTGGTGGCGGCTGCTGTATACGAATTCGAGGGCTTCCGGCTCGATTGTGGGCGGTTCGAGCTTTTGCGGAACGGTCGCGCCGTACGGCTCGAACGCAAGCCCATGGAATTGCTGATTCTGCTGGTTGCGGGCAGGGGCCAGCTTGTAACGCGCGACGAAATCGCCGAGCGGCTTTGGTCGAGTAAAGTATTTGTCGACACCGAGCACGGCATCAATACCGCCATTCGCAAAATCCGCCAGGTACTTGGTGACGATCCCGAGAATCCGCGCTTTATCGAGACGGTTCCGGCGAAAGGCTACCGTTTCTCGGCGACGGTTTTTCCCCCTTTACAAATTGAACAGGAACCTGCCAATGCCGATGCGGTGAGTCCACCGGTGCCGGAACCCAGACGGCGCTGGATACCGGCTGTATTCGCTCTGATCTTATTGGTCGTTGTTGGGACGCTCTTTTTGGTGAGGCGTGGAGATCGCCGGTTGGGCGATGGGAGTGCCCGTGCGAACCAGGATCTGAACCGGGATCAGGATCTGCATGCCGTTCCTCTCACAACATTGCCGGGACAGGAAACCTCTCCAGCCTTTTCGCCTGATGGAAGCCAGGTTGCCTTTGCCTGGGATGGAGGAAATGGTAGCGCTACGAATCCGTTCAATTTGTATGTCAAGGTAATCGGTTCGGAGAACGTCGAACAGCTGACTCACGAGCCTGCTGAATGGATCGTTCCAGCGTGGTCTCCTGATGGGAGCACCATCGCTTTCGCCCGCAAAGGCGGCAACCGGCCCGGGATATTTTCCGTTCCTGCGAGAGGCGGAGCGGAACGGAAACTTGCCGATGCGGATTTCTACTATCCGGAATCCATGTCGCTAAGCTGGTCATCCGACGGAAGGCAGCTGTTGTACTACGCGGGCAACGGGCTTCGCAGTTGACGTTGGAGAATGGTGAAGTACGTCCGGTCGCTACTCCTGGTTGCCTGGCAGCAGGGCCAGCTTTTTCTCCTGATGGGAAGTGGATCGCGTTTGTCTGTCTAACGACTGGCGTGTATTACTTCGACCTGCTTCCCACGACGGGCGGCCCTTCCAGGCACCTTGTAAAGGATGACTATGGCAATATTGCGTGGTCTGTCGACAGCCAGAGAGTCATCTTCTCGCGGCACGAAACGCGACTGAGTGAGATCAATATCAATGGCGAGGGCCTGCGCAACCTTGCGTTTGCGCAGGATGGCGCCGATCGACCCGCTATTGCCGCGCGGGGTGGACGCCTTGCGTTTGCAAAGGGATTGGGCCGTGGGGAGATCTGGAGGCTTGACGAACACACGGGACAGTCACGCCGTGTTCTCGCGCCAGCATCCGTAGAGCAAATGGCCCCTGATATTTCGCCCGATGGAAAACGTATTGCCTTCGAATCGGAGCGCTCGGGTTCTCACGAAGTGTGGGTAGCAAATCTGGATGGCAGCAATGCCGTTCGGCTATCCAATTTCCATGAACCACTTACCGGTAGCCCCCGCTGGTCTCCCGATGGCCGTCGCATAGCCTTTGATTCACGAGTCAGCGGTAAACCAGCCATCTACCTCGTCGATCCGGCGACCGCGTTCCCAAGGCGTATCTCGACAGGTGGTCTTGCCGCCAGTCTGCCAAGCTGGTCCCCTGACGGGAAGTGGATTTACTTCGCCTCGGCGCGCGAAGGATCGGCTGGTGATTCGGGGTTTCTCTACAGGGTTTCGCCAGAGGTAGGCACCCCTGAGCGAGTCACACGGTCCGGTGGGTACAACGTGAAGCAATCAAAAGACGGCAGATTTCTGTACTTCTATGCCGGCTCACTTACAGATGGAGAAATTCGTGTTATTGACCTGGCCTCAGGTCATGAGCGAGTGCTGGCGGGGATGCCGAAGATTCATTATCCAACCGACTGGGCTTTAGCTTCCAAAGGCATTTTCTTTGTCGATTGGGGGCAAAAGCCGAGCATCGACTTCTTTGATTTCGGCAAGCAGCGCGTTACCCGGAAGATCGCCCTCGACAAGCAACCGCTTATGTGGGGTGGTCTCGCTCTGTCGGCCGACGAGAGCTGGATTGCTTATACCCAGGTGGATTATGGAAATAGCGGTCTTATGCTGGTGGAAGGATTTCGATAAGCCGCCTGGTTCAGGGAGCCCTTTTACTGCGCTTTATAGTAGATAGGTGAATGGGCTGCTGATTCTTGACAAGCCTGCGGGCATGACGTCGCACGATGTGGTGGCGCGGGTGCGGCGCGCGACGGGCGAGTCTTCCATAGGACATTTGGGGACGCTGGATCCGATGGCGACGGGGGTTTTGCCTCTGCTGCTGGGCAAGTTTACGCGGCTGGCGCAGTTCTATGGCGCGCAGGAGAAGGCGTACCACGGGACAATTCGATTCGGATTTGCGACCGACACATATGACGCCGAGGGTGCGCCTGTTTCGGAGCCTGTACGGACTGAATTGACGCTGGATGCGGTTCGCGCGCCCGCGGCGCGGTTCTCAGGCGAGATTGAGCAGATGCCCCCTCCGGTTTCGGCGAAAAAAATTGGCGGCAAGCCGGCGTACAAGATTGCGCGCGCGGGCGGCGCTCCGGAGCTGAAGAAGGTCCGTATTGCAATTATGAATTTCTCCATTGAGTCCCTCAACGGAGATGTAGCCGCGTTTGCCATGCGGGTATCGGCCGGTGGATATGTGCGCGCAGTAGCGCATGAAATGGGGCAGGCGCTGGGTTGTGGCGCACATCTGGCGAGCCTGCGTCGCGTGGCATCAGGGCTATTCACGCTAGAGAGCGCCTTGCCGCTGAATGAGGTTGAGGCCCTGGGCCGCGCGGGTGAATTGGCCGAAAGGCTTCCGCATCCGCGTACTTTGCTTCCTGATATTCCGGCGGTTACGGCGGATGAGCAGACTGTCGGGCGGCTTCGCAATGGAATGCAGGTGAACCTGCCGGAGTTTTCCGCCGCTGCGCTGGTCAAGGTTTTTCGGAGCCAACGCGAGCTGATCGCGATCAGCCGCCGAGTTGCAGGGACTCTGTTTCAGCCGACGGTGGTGCTTCTGTAGCTACTTCTTCAGCATCGGTTTCAGCAGCCCGAAGACATTTTCCGCCATCAGCTTGTTGCCTTTCGCTGTGCCGTGGACGCCGTCGGGCTGCATGGCTCCGGGAACGGTGTAGACGTTACTGAGGATGAACGGGAGCAGCGGCACATCGAACTTTTTTGCGGCCAGAGCGTAAGTTTGTCCAACGGCGCGGATGTAGTCGGAGCCATAGTTGGGTGGAAGAGTGATGCCGGCGAGCGCAACTTTGATTCCGGCGTGCTGGAGCGTGGCGATGATGTGATCGAGGTTGGCGCTGGTGGCGGTGATCGGCAGGCCACGAAGGACGTCATTGCCTCCAAACTCGACGACCGCGATGGCGGGGTGAGCTGCGATAACGCTATTCAGGCGGCTGACGCCGTCTTTGGTGGTGTCTCCGCTAATGCCCATGTTCACTACGCGATAGTGGTAGCCGTGTGAATCCAACATCTGCTGCAGGTAATCTGGATAACTGTGGCCGGTTGCGGCGCCATAGCCTGCGGTGAGGCTGTCTCCGAAGCAGACGATAGTGGGCGTGGATCTGGCAAAGGCGGCGGGAGCGAGCAACAGGGCAAACAGGAGAGCAGCGCGACAGGTCACATGAAAATTGTAGCGGACTGAGCGAGGCGGGGAACTTGGAGAGTGAATGATTGAAGTACGGGGACTGAAGAAGTCGATTCGCAATGGCGCCCGGGTGGTTGAGATTCTGCGCGGGATAGATCTTACGATTCCGCAGGGGCAGTCGGTGGCTGTTATGGGCGCGTCAGGCTCGGGCAAGAGCACACTGCTGGGGCTGCTGGCGGGGCTGGATTCGCCGAGCGAGGGCGAGGTGTTGCTGGACGGCGTGCCGATAAGTCAGCTCGCGGAGGACAAGCTGGCGGGGGTGCGCGGGAGCAAGATTGGATTTGTTTTTCAGTCCTACCAGCTCATTCCCACGCTGACGGCATTTGAAAATGTGCTGCTGTCGCACGAGCTGAATGCGCGTGGCGACGGGAAGACCAAGGCGGCGGCGCTGCTGACCGCAGTGGGACTGGCGGACCGGATGCATCATTATCCCGTGCAGCTCTCGGGCGGCGAGCAGCAGCGGGTGGCGCTGGCTCGGGCGTTTGTGCTCGATCCGCCGATTGTGCTGGCGGACGAGCCGACCGGGAACCTGGACTCAACAAATGGCGAGCACGTACTGGAGCTGCTGACAAGCCGGCAACGGGAGAGCAATACAACACTTGTGTTGGTGACGCACGACTCGCAGATTGCGTCGCGCACAGACAGGCAGATCCATTTGCGCGATGGCTTAGTAGTGGCCGACGAGCTTGCTTCGGTGACGACGTGATGGCAGAGGTGGCCAAGCCAAGCCTGCCGTGGGCGACCGCCTGGCGCGTCGCTTGGCGCGAGATGCGAGCGTCGAAGGCGAAGTTTGCGTTTGTGCTGCTGTCGGTAGCGATCGGCGTAGCGGCGCTGACCGGTGTTCGCGGATTCAGCCAGGCGTTCCAGAAGGCGCTGCTCGGCGATGCGCGCTCACTGATGGCGGGCGACCTTTCGGCACGGCTGTTCCGGCAGGCTTCTCCAAAGGAGACGCAGCAACTGGATGCGCTGCACGGGGTAGAGCGAACAATCGTGACCGAGACGGTGTCGATGTCGGAGGTTGCGGGCGATCCGGTTCCGCTGTTGGTGAGTTTGAAGGCGGTTGATCCGGCGTCGTATCCCTTTTATGGAAATGTGGTGCTGCGGCCTGCGGAGAGTTTACGCGATGCGCTTACGGACAGGACCGTGCTCGTGGACGATAACCTGCTGGTGCGGCTCAAGGCGAAAGTGGGCGACCGGCTGAAGGTAGGCGACAGCTGGTTTCGCATCGCGGCGGTGATAGTGCGTGAGCCGGACCGGATGAGCGCCGGAGTTGGCCTGGGTCCGCGGGTGATGATCACGCGGCACGCGATGATGCAGTCCGGCTTGCTCGGGCTGGGCAGCAGGGCAACGGAGCGGTATTTATTCAGACTCGGACCGGGCGAGAACATCGCGACGGTGCGCACGGAACTGGAGAAAATTCTGCCGGACGCGCTGATTACCGATTTTCGCGAGACCAATCCCGAGTTGACGAATGGCCTGGACCATGCGACCGGCCTGCTGAGTTTGATTTGCCTGGTCGCGATGGTACTGGGCGCCATCGGGGTGGGCACGGCGATGCGCGCGCACCTGCAGCAGCGCATTGAAGTGCTCGCAATCATGAAGTCCATGGGCGCGACTTCGGGGGACATTCTGCGGATTTATTTGCTGCAGACGATGTTTCTAGGGCTGGCCGGTGGACTGATCGGCGTGGCGCTCGGGCTCGGCGTGGAGTATGCGTTTCCGACGCTGTTGGGATCGCTCCTGCCGTTGCGTCCGGGGCTCGCAGTCGCGGCCCGTCCGATGGCGGCGGCCCTGGCTACCGGGATTCTGACCACGGTGCTGTTCTGCCTGCCGCCGCTGCTTGATGTTCGGAGCGTGCGGCCCATTGCGGTGTTGCGCAAGGCGGTGGAGACGGGTGACCCCGGTGGATGGTTCGCGCGACAGAAAGAGCGCAAGCTGCAATGGGCTTCAATCGTGGTGATCGTCGCAGGGCTGGCGGGGATTGCGGCGGGGCTGTCGGATTCATGGCTGATCGGCAGATGGTTTGCCGGGAGTCTGGCTGCAATTCTCGTTGTGATCCTGGGCCTGTCGGCGATTACGCTGCGGGGGCTGCGCGCGTTTCTCGGAAAGACGCGGCTGCATCTGCCCTCATCGCTGCGGCATGGGCTGTCGAATTTATATCGTCCCGGCAACCAATCGGCGGCGGTGCTGGCGGCGCTCGGCACGGGCGTAATGCTGATTTTGACCGTATTCCTGATGCAGTCTGCGGTGGTGCGGGAGATGCACAGCGAGGTGGCTCCGGGAACACCCAATGTTTTTCTGGTGGACATTGCGCCGGAGGAGATTGCGGGCGTGAAGGCGCTGCTGGCGAAGCAGCCCGGAGCGCAGGGAAGCCTGGAGACGATTCCGGTGATTTCCTCGCGCATGGTGAGCATCGACGGCGTGGGGCTAGAGAATCTCAAGGTTAAGAATTATCCGAAGCGGCTGTTGCGGTCGGTCTCGCTTACCTGGGCGGACCAAGTGCCCACGGGGACAAAGATCGTGCAAGGGAAGTGGTGGAAAGCCGGAGATAGCGCGGGGCTGGCGGTGGTGGACCATGCGGCGACGCGGCTGCATTTGCATGTTGGATCGCAGATTGTGTTCGAGGTAAGCGACCACACAATCGCCACCAAGGTTACAGCCATTTACAAAGTTGACGGCGAGCACGCGTTCGCGCGCAGCGAATTCATTCTTGCGCCGGCGATGCTGAAGGACATTCCGGCAACCTGGTACGGGGCGGTGCATCTGGCCCCGGAAACCATTGCGCAAATGGAGCGAGCGCTTTTCGCGGCGTATCCCACGATTACGGTGATCAGCCTGGCGGATATTCTGCAAACGGTGCAGGACGTGGTGGGGCATATCACGCTGGTGATCCGGTTTCTGGCGGGGTTCTCGATTCTGGCGGGTGCGGTAATTCTCGCGTCGAGCATTGCCAGCACGCGCTTCCGGAGGATCAGGGAAGTGGTGGTGCTTAAGACGCTGGGCGCGACGCGCGCGCGCATTGCGCAGGTCTTCAGCGTGGAGTTTACCGTCCTGGGGCTGCTGGCAGGACTGGTGGGAACGGTGTTTGCGAACCTGCTGGCGCGTGTTCTGCTGCATCGAATGCAGGTGACTTTTCATGTAAGCTTTAGGCCCACGGCGGCAGCGATTGGATTTACTGCGATCTTGGCAGTTGCGACTGGCTGGGTGGCGAGTTTCCGGATACTGGGACAGAAGCCGCTTGAAGTATTGCGGGAAGAATGAATCGCCGACACTCCGTAGATCATGGCTTTGCTGCACCAAGTCCCTAACCCCCTACGGGTGGTGGATTACGGTCTCTGGCGCGCTAGCGGTGTGGTTTGGAGGCTGAAACTAAGCCCAGAAATCCCTCTTATTCCTTGCGAATTGCGGAAAACCCTTGTACCAGAGGGTAAAAACAAGGTATAAGCAGGGGGATAAGGCATTTCTCCGAGTGTTGTATCCCTGGCTCACGCCCAGGCCAGTCCCAGCTACAGAGTGGGCGCTGGTAAACCTGAATCGCAAAATGCCGCACGGTTTTGTTTGAACGGAAGTCAGATAAACAGGGGGACCACCTATGAAGTCCGCGACGTCGCGAGGAAGTGAATTGCGGGAAGTGATGGACATCCGGCAGGCTTCGGATTATCTGGGGATCAGCTCCGATACGCTCTACAAATATGCGTCTGACGGGTTTATTCCGGCGTTCAAGCTGGGCAACCGCTGGCGTTTTCGGCGCTCGCGTCTCGATGAGTGGATGGACCAGCAGTCGGGTCTTGCCGAGCAGCCCGCACCCAAGCTGGTGCGTCCCAAGCAGAAAAAGCCGGTGCGCGGGATTCGTGCTGTGAGCCGCAAGGGCGCGGCGGCTTCCTGAGCCCGGTTATAGTCTTCGGCAAAATCCAAATATATTGAATCAATGAGAGCGCAGGTTGACCCGACGCTAAGACCGATGTCTTCCCGGCGTAGCCGAGCGGGGCGCCTGTTGTGGAGCGTCTGCCGGGTTTTGCTCTATCGGCCTTCGCCGCGTCCATTGCATGCCTGGCGGTCGATGCTGCTGCGGGCTTTCGGCGCAAAGGTGGGCGCGAAGTGCCATTTTTATCCGGGGTCGCGTGTGTGGGCGCCGTGGAATCTGCGCTGCGAGGACCGCGTGACCTTCGCCGATGGCGCCGAGATATACAACCCTTCTCCTGTTTACTTTGGATCGCATGCGATTGTGTCGCAGGGCGCTTACGTTTGCGGGGCCACGCATCTCTACAATGAGCCTGAGTTCCGGCTGGTGTCTTTCGAGATGAGGATTGGCGCGTACGCGTGGATCTGCGCGCGGGCCATTGTGAGTCCGGGCGTGAATGTGGGGGACGGCGCGATTCTCGGGCTGGGGTCGGTGGCGACGAAGGACCTTGAGCCCTTCGGAATTTATGCGGGCGCTCCAGCGCGATTGGTGAAGATGAGGGAGCGGAGTGCGGTGCCGGGCGCGACGCACCCGACGCGCCCCATCTGAGACAATCCCTTATGAGTGATGGAACACGTCTGCGCGCGCTGCGCGCGAGCATGGCGGGGAACGGGGTTGAGTCGCTGCTGGTGACGCATCTGCCCGATGTGCGCTGGCTCTGCTGCTTTACCGGATCGAATGCGGCGCTCGCGATCACCGGCAACAAAGCGGTCCTGTTCACCGATGGGCGCTACACAGTCCAGGCTAAACAGGAGACGCGCGTCGCTCGCGTGGTGATTGCGAAGAAATCCGCGCTGAAAGAGGCGTGCACGCTGCTGGAATCGTTAACGACGCGGGCCAGCTACGATCCCGAGCATACGACGATCGCGGAGCTGTCGATGATGTGTTCCGCAATTAGCCCGAAGGCTCGACGCAGTCTTTTTGCCGCGCTCCAGAAGCCGCTCATCGCCGAACTACGCATGGTGAAGGACAGCCAGGAGCTGCGGCTGATGGAAAACGCGGCAGCCTTAGGCGATCGCGTCTTCAACGCCGTGCTGCCTCATATCGAGAGCGGTGTGGCGGAGACCGAGATTGCAGCATCGCTCGAGTTTTTTGCGCGCTCCATGGGCGCGGAGGGAATGTCATTTGAAACAATTGTTGCCTCGGGGCAGCGGTCGGCGCTGCCGCACGGCAAAGCATCGTCGGCCAAGACTCCACGCAACGGGTTCATTACTCTGGACTTCGGTGTTATCCTCAAAGGTTATTGCAGCGATATGACTCGCACGGTGTGCGTGGGCAAAGTTAGCCGAGACGAGCGCGCTGCATACGAAACGGTAGTTGAGGCACAGCGGGCGGGAGTGGCAGCGGTAAAGCCGGGCGCCACCTGTGGCGAAGTGGATGAGGCAGCCCGGGCAGTGCTGCGCAAGGCCGGCTTGGCGAAGTACTTTGCGCACTCGACTGGGCACGGAGTGGGGCTTGAGATCCACGAGGCTCCGCGGCTCGCAGCCGGGCAAACGCTGGTACTGAAGCCGGGGATGGTGGTTACGGTTGAGCCCGGTGTTTATCTGGCAGGAAAGTTCGGAATTCGCATCGAAGATATGGTCGCGGTAACGCAGCGCGGGAACAGGGTGCTGACGAACGCGACCAAAACGTTGATAGAGCTTTAAGGTAGGCGGGCGAGAGCGCGAGTGATGAAACCGGAAGAGACCCAAGAGCTGAAGGAACTGATCGAGTTCCTGAAGGAACACAATATCGGCGAGTTCGACCTTGAGCGGGGCGACCTGAAGGTGCGCATCAAGTTCGCTCAGGAGACGGGCAGCCCTGATCTGGCGCAGATGGCGCGGCTGCTGAGCACGCAACAACAGGCTCCGGCTATCCCGGTGCTGCCGCAGGTGCATGCGGCCGCTGCGGCTGCTCCCGCTGCAGAGCCGCCGGCTGAGCAAGGCGACGCCGGCGAAGACGCGTCGCTGCATGTGGTGAAGTCCCCCATTGTTGGAACGTTTTATGAATCGCCATCGCCGGGCTCCCCTCCATTTGTGAAGGTCGGCGACCAGGTGGAGAACGGACAGGTTCTCTGCATTATTGAAGCGATGAAGCTGATGAACGAAATCGAATGCGACGCCGCGGGTGAGATCGTGAAGCGTTTTGTCCAGGGCGGGCAGCCGGTTGAGTATGGCCAATCGCTGTTTGCTGTGCGTCCGCGGTAGGGCGAGCTCAAATTATGTTCCAGAAAGTCTTAATCGCCAATCGCGGCGAGATTGCTCTCAGAGTCATTTGCGCCTGCAAGGAGATGGGCATCCGCACCGTCGCTGTTTACAGCGAGGCGGACCGGCACTCCCTGCACGTGCGCTTTGCCGACGAGGCGATCTGCATTGGGCCTGCGCGCTCGGCGGAGAGCTACCTGAACGTTCCCGCGGTGATCAGCGCGGCGGAGATCGCGGACGTGGATGCGATTCATCCTGGCTATGGGCTACTGAGCGAGAACGCGAATTTTGCCGAGGTGTGCCGCGCGTCGAACATCAAGTTCATCGGGCCTCCGCCGGACGTGACGCGGCTGATGGGAGAAAAGGAAAAAGCGCGGCAGGCGATGAAGCGCGCCCGCGTGCCGATTCTGCCGGGGTCCGACGGCGTGCTCCAGACCGAAGAGGAAGCGCTGGAATGGGCGAAGTCGGTAGGCTTTCCAGTCATCGTTAAGGCGTCGGCAGGCGGCGGCGGGCGCGGCATGCGCGTGATTCGCACAGCAGCCGAGCTGCCCGCACTCTTTCAGGCGGCCCACATGGAGGCGGCGAACGCCTTCGGCAACGGCGATCTGTACATGGAGAAATTTATCGAGCGGCCGCGGCATATCGAGTTCCAGGTGCTGGCCGACCAGCACGGAAACGTGATGTCGCTGGGGGAGCGCGAGTGCTCTATTCAGCGGCGGCACCAGAAGCTGATCGAAGAGGCCCCATCGCTGATGGTTACGCCGAGGCTGCGCGAGGAGATCGGCAGAACGCTGAAGCGCTCGCTCGAAAACGTCGGATATCAGAATGCTGGGACGGTAGAGTTCCTGATGGATGAAGACGGCAAGCTGTACTTCATCGAGATGAACACGCGAATTCAGGTGGAGCATCCGGTGACGGAGATGGTGACCGGAATCGATCTGGTAAAGGCGCAGCTTCGCATTGCCTGCGGCGAAAAGCTGTCATCGATTGTGCCGGAGGCGGTGCAGATTCGCGGCCACGCCATCGAGTGCCGTATCAATGCTGAGCATCCCGAAAAATTCACGCCTTCGGCGGGCAAGATCACAGTCTTTAATGTGCCGGGCGGCAATGGTGTGCGTGTGGATACGGCGCAGTATGCCGAGGGCGTAGTTCCTCCATATTACGATTCGCTAATCGCCAAGCTGATCGTCCACGGCGTCAACCGGGAGGAAGCCATGCTGCGGATGCGCCGGGCTCTGGGGATGTTCGTGGTGCAGGGGATTCACACCACCATTCCGCTGCACGAGAAGATTTTTTCCGACGAGGAATTCCTAGCGGGAAAGTTCGATACCAAGTTTATGGAGCGGTTTTTCGAGCGACAGAAGAACGGCTGAGCTGCCAGATTTCACTGACTATCGGAAACGACAGGATGTCGTTTTTTTCAAACTCTCTCACCCACCTGCCCGACGGTGTCAAGCCAAGAATGCCGCACCCATCACAACCCAAACGCACTACGCTGTGCCCAATTCCCGCGCTGTACCCGGTTCTGGATGCGGGCTTTCTGGCCTCGGTGCCCGACCGCGAGGTTTTCCTGCGGCGGCTGATGCGGGACCTGGCTGAGGCCGGCGTCGGCATTCTGCAGTACCGCAACAAGTCTGGAGACCGGGCCGAGATTCTTGCCGACGGCCGCGTTATCCGGGATGCGGTGGCTGGCCTTCGAATGCTGCTGATCCTGAACGACTGGCCGGAGCTGGCAATCGCGGTTGGTTTTGACGGCGTTCATGTTGGCCAGACCGATGTCAGCGCCGCGGAGGCGCGCGGAGTTGTTGGGCCGGGGAAAATTGTCGGAGTGTCCACGCACAACGAGGCGCAGTTGCGCGCGGCCGATCTTCAGCCGCTCGACTACATCGCTATCGGCCCGGTGTTTGCGACGGCGACGAAAGAAAATCCCGATCCTGTGGTGGGTCTGGAAGGGGTGCGTCTGGCTCGCAGCATTACGCGCAAGCCGGTCGTTGCAATTGGAGGCATTACCCTGGAGAATGCCGCGCAGGTGCGGGAGGCGGGGGCTGATTCCGTCGCCGTAATTACGGCGGTGTTTGCGCCAGGGCGCGATCCGGAGAAAGCGTGCAGAGATTTGATGGCGCTTTTTTGAACAATGCAGCCAACGAGCTCTGCGCTTTTAGGTGCAACTTTCGGCCGGGTGCTTCACATCCCAAAGGGAAGTCGATCAAGCAGAGTGGAATTTCGGCGTTTCAGAAAAAAGGAGCAACGATAACGATATGAAGAAGGTGCTTTCGTATTTCTCTGTCGCCGCCTTGGCGGCCGTCACAGTGTTCGCTGTACCGGTTACGCGCGCGTCCGCTGCGCCCGTACCGCAGGAGTATGGACAAGGGCAGGAGCCGTGGGCCGCTCCGCCACCGGAATTGCAGGGCGTGCAACATCAGGGATTCCACGATGGAATTGAAGGAGCGCGTAAAGATGCCGAAAATCATCGCCCGGCGAACGTCAACAATCGCGACGAATACAGGCATCCAAACGTCCCGCGCCGCGACTGGCGGGCATACCGGCGGGGATTCCGGCGCGGCTACCGCGTGGGGGTTGAGCATCTGATGCGCCGCGATCATGACCGCGATCATTACCGCTAGACCATAGACCGGCTCCCATCAGACAGGTCAGAACGGGGGGCAGAGGCCACAGCAATTCCACATTGCGGTGGCAGTCTGCCCTTCAACTCGTAACCGGAGCGCCTGGAGCGGGAGCACCTGGAGCGAATGACAGGCCGCTAGTCTGCCCGGAGCGTCTTTGAGGAAAAATAGCTAGAGGCAAAGCTGCTTTCGTGGGAGTAGAATCCGCGCACACGAACGCCACATGCCTCCGGCTCTTCCTGCGGCGGGCCGGCTCTTCGTGCGAATTTTTCGTGCGGAGGGAATCATGCGCAAGAGAGGGATAGCATTCCTGCTCAGCTTTCCGCTGGCGATTTGTCTTTTCACCGGGTGCCAGCGGCATTCTTATTCTGAGACGTATTACCTGATCTCGAACAATATGGCATTGCCCTACTGGCAGACGGCCATTGCGGGATTCACCAGAGCCGGTCGTCTGTATGGTGTTAAGGCAGTAACAGCGGGGCCAAACACGTTCGACGCGCAGGCTGAGCTGCAGGCGCTGCAGAACGCAGTGCAGGCCAAGCCGAACGGGATTCTGATCTCCGTTGCCGATCCCTCAGTGTTGGGACCGGAGATCGATAAGGCCATTGCCGCGGGCATACCGGTGATCACGATTGATTCGGACGCGCCACAGAGCCATCGCCTTTTCTTTATCGGCACGAACAATCGCGAGGCCGGCCACCTCGGCGGCCAGCGCATCGTGGAGAAGCTTGGTGGCAAGGGCAATGTGGTCTTCTTCACCATGCCGGGCCAGCCGAACCTGGACGAGCGGCTCAAGGGATATCAGGAGATATTCGCCGAACATCCGGGAATCAAGACGGCGGAGGTCTTCAATATCAAGGGCGACTCCGGCAATGCGTTTGACGCCACACAGCGGCTCGTGGCGCAGACCGGGGCTAATAAGATTGACGCTTTTGTGTGCCTGGAGGCATCGGCCGGGAAGGACGTGGGCGAAGTGCTGAGGAGACAACCGGGCAAGGATCACCTGCTCATTGCGATGGACGTCGATCCGGACACTCTGAACCTGATTAAAGACGGAGTGATCGACACGACCATCGCGCAGAAGCCATACACGATGGGCTACGTCGGACTGAAGATGCTGGATGAAATATTTCACTATCCCCCGAAGCCGATCCGGACGGATTACAAAGTGAATACCTTCTCTCCTTATCCGGTGTTCGTCGACACCGGCACGGCGGCTGTCAACAAGGAGAACGTGGACGCATATCTCCAGCAGGCGTCAGAAGCGGTGCAGAAATGAGTGAGACGGCGATTGCGCAGTTTAGTCTGGAGAAAGGGATGGCTTTAGTACCGGATTTCCGGTAGAACTCTCTCAGTGTCCACTCGCACCGCACCGTCAACGTCGGCACATCTGGTACAGGGACTGGGCCTGTTCAGCGCAACGGCCATTGTGGCCGGATCGATGATCGGTTCTGGAATCTTCATCGTTCCCGCGGATATCAGCCGGAACGTGGGGTCACCCGCGCTGCTGATTCTGGCGTGGCTGGTGACCGCAGCGATGACGATGATCGGGGCCCTCAGCTACGGCGAACTGGCGGCGATGATGCCGAAAGCGGGCGGACAATATGTGTATCTGCGCGAAGCGCTCGGCCCCATGTGGGGCTTTCTTTATGGGTGGACGCTGTTTCTCGTGATCCAGACGGGAACGATGGCAGCGGTCGGGGTAGCCTTCGGAAAATTCCTCGGCGTATTTTTTCCCAGCGTTTCGGCGTCGCACTGGCTGTGGCACGTCGGGCACGTTCCGCTATGGCGAGTGGGCCCGATGGCGCTGGGAAATATGGATATCGGCCTGAACACCTCGAACCTGGCCGGCGTGATTGTGATCTTGGCGCTGGCGCTGGTCAACATCTTCGGAGTGAAATCGGGCGCGCTGATACAGAACATATTCACGACCGCCAAGGTGGCGTCGCTGATTGGTCTGGTGGTGCTTGGCGTTTTGGTCGGACGGAATCACGCGGCGATATCGGCGAATTTCGGGGCGAATTTCTGGCATGGCGCGGGGCTTCATACGTTGCACGCAGTACAGGTGGGAGTTGGTGGTCCGATCGCCATGGTGGGACTGTTCACCATCGTGGCGGTGGTGCAGACCGGGTCGCTCTTCTCCGCCGATGCCTGGAACAATGTGACGTTTACCGCGGGCGAAGTTCGGAATCCGAAGCGGAACCTGCCGATGTCGCTGGCTCTGGGCACGGGAATCGTGCTGGGGCTGTATATCCTCTGCAACATTGTTTACCTGATGGTTCTGCCGATGCACGGCGACCCGCATGGCGCAACGGCGTTTGCGCGCGGCATTCAATACGCTTCAGAAGATCGAGTCGCAACGGCGGTGCTGCAACAGATTTTCTCGACTGGCGGCGCCTACCTGATGGCGGCGGCGATTCTGATTTCAACCTTCGGGTGCGTGAACGGCATGACGCTGGCGGGCGCGCGCGTTTACTACGCAATGAGCCGCGATGGGCTGTTTTTCAAGGCGGCGGGGCGGCTGCATCCGCGATATAAGACCCCCGTTACATCGCTGATGGTACAGGCTGTGTGGACCTGCTTTCTATGCCTCTCCGGGTCATACAGTCAGTTGCTGGACTACACGATGTTCGCCGCGCTGGTCTTCTATGTTCTCACCATTGGCGGACTATTTGTGCTGCGCAGGAAGCAGCCCGCTGCGCAACGTCCTTATAAAGCGATAGGATATCCGGTGCTCCCTGCCGCTTATATTCTGATGGCAGCATGGATATGCCTTGTTCTATTGCGCTACAAGCCGCAGTACACATGGCCGGGCCTCATTCTGGTTCTTTTAGGTGTACCGGTGTATGCACTGTGGCGGCGGCAGGGAAGGCCGGACGCTGAGAAAGAATTGTCGGGCGAGAGCGTCTGATTTGATATGGCCGCTGCGGAACACAGAAGGACAGAATCTGGAGAGGGAATCTTATGGGTAGCAAGCTTTTAGCGACCAAGCCGATCGCCAGGATTATGGCGGAGGCGTCCGAGACGAGCGAGCATTCGCTGAAGCGCGCTCTCGGGCCGGTGAACCTAATCACTCTGGGTATCGGAGCGATTATCGGGGCGGGAATATTTGTCCTGACGGGAACCGCAGCGGCCCAATTCGCCGGACCGGCCATTGTGCTGTCGTTCGTCATCGCCGGCATAGGATGCATTTTCGCCGGGCTGTGCTATGCAGAGTTTGCATCGATGATTCCGATTGCAGGCAGCGCTTATACCTATGGCTACGCAACCATGGGCGAGATCGTGGCCTGGATCATCGGATGGGCGCTGGTGCTCGAATACGCATTCGGCGCGGCCACCGTCGCGGTAGGGTGGAGCGGCTTTGTAAGCAGCCTGCTGGGCTTCTTCGGGGTGAAGCTGCCGTTTAACGCGACTCCGGCACTTAATTTCTCGCTCTTCGGTTACCGGGTTTCGGCCCAGGTGGACATTTTCGCGCTGGCGGCGATTGTGGTGATCACCACTATTCTGGTGATCGGCGTGCGCGAGTCGGCCAATTTCACCAGCTCGGCGGTGATGATCAAAGTTGCCGTCGTGTTGATCTTTATCGGGATCGCTTTGGCGTTCGCTTTCGGTCACTGGTCGCAGATGGTGGCCAACTGGCATCCCTTCATCCCGAACAACACGGGCCATTTTGGCCATTTCGGCTGGTCGGGCATTATGCGTGGCGCCGGAGTGGTCTTCTTTTCGTATATCGGATTCGACGCGGTGTCCACGGCGGCGCAGGAAGCCAGGAACCCGCAAAAGGACATGCCCTTTGGGATCCTAGGGTCGCTCATTGTCTGCACGATTCTTTACATCATTGTGGCCGGGCTGCTGACGGGAGTGATGCCATACGCCAAGCTGAATGTTGCGGCCCCGGTTGCCGATGCTGCAGCGGCCATTGGCGTGCGTTGGGGAGTCATTATGATTGACTTCGGCGCGATTGCCGGGCTGGCGTCGGTGATGCTGGTGATGCTTCTGGGCCAATCACGCGTGCTGTATACCATGTCCCACGATGGACTGGTATGGAAATGGGCGGGCAAAATTCATCCGCGTTTTCGCACGCCATACATCACTTCGATTGTGGTTGGAGCGTTTGCGGCATTTCTCGCGGCATTTTTTCCGATCGGCCTGCTGGGCGAACTCGTCAGCTTGGGCACGTTGCTGGCGTTCACGATTGTCTGCCTGGGGGTGTGGATCATGCGTGTGAAACAACCGCAGGTGCCGCGGCCGTTCCGGACCCCCTGGGTTCCGCTGGTGCCAATCTGCGGCATGATCGTGTCGGTGGCGCTGATGGTTTCGCTCGATGCGCCGGCCTGGATCGGCTTCGGCAGTTGGCTGATCCTGGGACTTATCATTTATTTCACCTACAGCCGGAAACACAGCAAAGTTCAGCGGGCGCTCGCCACGAGCGGCGCAAGCGAGCCGGACGCGACCATTATCCGCTGAGGTCTGCGATCAGGGTTTCAGAAAAGACGTTCAGCGCTGCGATTCGCGCACGCTGGTTGAGACCGCGACCAGCCGCTCGCCCATCATCTCGGCTTTCGCAACCAGCGCTGCCGAGATTTCCGGTCCGAATACTTCGGCAGTCGTTTCACGCCATAAGGCGATCCATCGGCTGAAGTGCTGCTCGTCCATCTGCTGGATGGCAAGGTGCGTCATCATCGGATTGCCCTTGTAACGTCCAGAGGCGAGCAGGACGGAGGTCCAGAAATCGGTCAGTGTGGCGAGGTGCTTGGCCCAGTGGTCGCCAATTGCTTCGTTAAAGACAGGGCCGAGAAGATCGTCCTGGCGCACGCGGGCGTAGAAGCGGTCGACGAGGCTGGCGATGCTTTTTTCATCCAAGGGAACGGGGCGGGAAACGGTGCCTGACATGGTTCCATTTTACGGCTGGGAATGCTTTATGACTGGAGTGAAAGCCTATAATTGAGAGATGCCGAAGTATTCCATTGTTGTCCCTTTCCACAACGAAGAAGAGAATGTGACCGTGATGTATGACCGCCTGAAGGCGGTGATGGAACACGTTGGCGAGAGCTTTGAACTGGTGCTGGTGGACGACGGATCGAACGACCGCACCTACAGGCTTCTGGAAGAGATCGCGGCGGTCGACAGTCGCATATTAGTGGTAAAGCTGCGGCGGAACTTTGGACAGACCTCGGCGTTGGCCGCGGGTTTTGACCACTCCCAAGGCGAGTTCATTCTCTCCATGGACGGTGACCTGCAGCATGATCCGGCTGAGATTCCGAACTTCCTCGAAAAGCTGGAGGAAGGCTACGACGTGGTAAGCGGATGGCGGAAGGAGCGCATTGATAATCTCGTCATGCGACGTATTCCTTCGCGCTGCGCGAACTGGCTGATGGCGAAGTTGTCGGGCGTGGAGATTCACGATTTCGGCACGACCTTCAAGGCGTATCGGCGCGAAGTAATTCACAACATTCCCCTGTACGGAGAGATGCATCGATTCATTCCGGCGCTGGCCGCATGGTATGGCGCCAGCATCTGCGAAATTCCGATCAAGAATGTGCATCGCGAGCGGGGCAAATCACATTACGGCATTGGGCGGACATTCCGCGTCTTCTTCGACCTGCTGACGATCCGGTTTCTGTTGAAGTACATGACGCGGCCGCTGCACTTTTTTGGGCTATTCGGCGCGTTGGGAATTCTAGGCGGCGGCGCAGTGTCGGTATTCCTTGCGGCACTGAAGCTCTTCACCCACCAGCACGTGATGGACGAGCACGGGCCGCTCTTCGTGATCGCGGGCGTGCTGATTCTGGGCGGCATTCAGCTGCTCGCCATTGGATTGCTTGGCGAACTGCAGGTCCGGCACTATCACACCTCTACACAGCGCGCTCCCTATACGATTGACCGCCTGGTGCGGCTGCGTGCCAAAGGGGAACCGAGCCTACTTTAAGAGTTTTTTCACCTTTTCTCGTTGAGCTTCCCATGAAAGCGATCCAGATTCGACAGACCGGTGGGCCTGAAGTGATGGTCCTGACGGAAATTCCGGCTCCGCAGCCGAAGCCCGGCGAAGTGCTGGTCAAGGTTCGCGCCTCGGGCGTTAACTTCATCGATGTGTACTTTCGCGAGGGCCGCTACAAGACCGATCTTCCGTTCATCAACGGTCAGGAGGGTGCAGGGCTCGTCGAACGAATCGGCGCGGGCGTGAGCGATTTTCATACGGGCGATGCCGTCGCGTGGTGCAACGTGCTGGGCAGCTACGCCGAATATGCGGCGGTTCCGGCGGAGCGGCTGGTGAAAGTTCCGGACGGAATGGACTTAAGGTTGGCTGCCGCGGTGATGCTGCAGGGTATGACCGCGCATTACCTCGCGCATTCCACATTTCCTTTGAAACATGGAGACACGGCGCTGGTGCATGCAGCAGCTGGAGGCGTGGGCCTGCTGCTCACGCAAATGGCTGCGCAGACGGGCGCTCGCGTGATTGCCACAGTATCGACACTGGAAAAAGAAAAGCTGGCGCGCGAGGCTGGAGCCGCGGAGGTGATTCGCTATACGGAAGCGGATTTTGAGTCGGAGACGAAACGGCTGACGCAGGGCCGAGGCGTGGATGTAGTGTACGATTCGGTGGGGCGGACTACGTTTGAGAAATCGCTGAACTGTCTGCGTCCTCGCGGGCTGCTGGCGCTCTTTGGCGGGTCGAGCGGCGCTGTACCTCCTTTTGATCTGATCGAACTTTCAAGGAGGGGATCACTGTTCATTACGCGGCCCACGCTGAAGGACTATACGGCGACCCGCGAGGAGCTGGTGTTGCGAGCCGATGAGGTGTTACACGCAGTAGACTCGGGGACTCTGAACGTGCGCATGGAACACAGCTATGCGCTGGCTGAGGCGGCGCAGGCGCATCGCGATCTTGAGGCCAGAAGGACCACTGGAAAACTGCTGCTGGACGTGGAGCACTAAGGATGGCCATTTCGCTGGTGTTGTTGCTGGCGTTTCTTATCGGAGGGATTTGCGGATTGCGGTCCATGACCGGCCCGGCGCTTATTTGCTGGGGAGCGCACCTCGGCTGGTTGAGTGTGTCGGGTTCTCATCTGGCGTTTCTCGCAAATTTTATTTGGCTCATCGTATTTTCTCTGCTTGCCATCGCTGAACTGTTCGCGGACAAGCTGCCCAAAATACCGCGACGAACTTCGGCGGGACCGCTGGCATTGCGCGTGCTTGTGGGCGGTTTGTGCGGCGGGGCGTTTGCGATTGCGGGCGGCGCTTCGCTGACCACCTGTAGTCTGCTGGGCGGATTGGGCGGATTACTGGGCGCGTTTGCCGGATATTGGGCGCGGCGCGCAGCCACGGCTGAAGGAAAAGTGCACGATTTACCGGTCGCGCTTTTTGAAGACCTGATCGCAATCGGAGGCGGCTTGTTCCTGATTTCGCGCTTCTAAATGAACGAGATGATTGAAAAACTGAATGCCATCATCCTGGATTCTGGCCAGGCCGGAAGCCCTGTTGCCATTGCTTTGCCAGGCAAGAAAGCCGCGCTGCACGGCAGCAAGCACGTCGGCGGAACGTGCCTGCGCACAAGGATTATGGTTGCGAGCCCGCTGGTTGTCTACTCCGCGCACGCTGGCGATTGCGAGGCTTGAGCTTGGAGCGAACGATGGCGACGGGGGGCCGAATTAAGAAGAAGCCGGCGGGTAGCCCGGCCGATCCGTTGTGGTACAAAGACGCCATTTTCTATGAGCTGCATGTCAAGGCGTTTGCCGATAGCAACAACGATGGCATCGGCGACTTCAATGGACTGATGGGCAAGCTCGATTACATCGTAGATCTAGGCGCAACCTGCATCTGGCTGCTGCCATTTTTTCCTTCGCCTCTTCGTGACGATGGATACGACATTGCAGACTATACGAATGTTCATCCGAGCTACGGAACCCTGGCCGACTTTCAGCAGTTTTTGAATGTGGCGCATGAGCGCGGATTGCAGGTGATGATCGAACTGGTCGTGAACCATACGTCGGACCAGCATCCGTGGTTTCAGGCGGCGAGAAACGCACCTCTCGGATCGCCGGAACGCGATTTCTACGTGTGGAGCGACACTGACCAGCTCTACAAGGATGCCCGCATCATTTTCACCGACACGGAAGTGTCGAACTGGTCCTGGGATCCGGTGGCCCAGGCGTACTACTGGCATCGGTTCTTTTCGCATCAGCCGGACCTGAACTATGACAATCCGCGTGTGCTCGAAGAGGTGCTTAAGGTCCTCCGATTCTGGTTGGACATGGGTGTGGATGCTCTAAGGCTGGATGCAGTGCCGTATCTGGTGGAGAGGGACGGAACCAATTGCGAGAACCTGGGGGAGACGCATGAGGCGATCAAGGCAATGCGCGCGGCGATTGATGCAGAGTATGACAACCGGATGATTTTGGCGGAGGCCAATCAGCCTCCAGCGAACGTGCGGCCCTACTTCGGCAACGCCGACGAGTGCCATATGGCCTTTCACTTTCCCCTGATGCCGCGGATTTATATGGCATTGAGCCAGGAGGACAGGCAGCCAATTACGGAGATTATGGCGCAGACGCCGGAAATTCCGGAGAGCTGCCAATGGGGACTGTTTCTCCGCAACCATGACGAGCTGACGCTGGAGATGGTGACCGGCGATGAGCGCGACTACATGTACCTGGCCTACAGCGCCGACCCACGGATGCGAATTAATGTAGGCATTCGGCGCAGGCTGGCGCCGCTGCTGGACAATAATCGCGGGCGCATTGAGCTGCTGAACAGCCTCCTGTTTTCGTTTCCTGGCACGCCCATTCTCTATTATGGCGACGAAATCGGCATGGGGGATAACATTTACCTGGGCGACCGCAATGGCGTACGCACGCCCATGCAGTGGTCGAGCGATCGAAACGCCGGCTTTTCGCGAGCGAACCCGGCGAAGTTGTACAGCCCGGTAATCATGGATGCGATCTGGGGCTATGAGGCGATCAATGTGGAGGCGCAGGAGGCGGACCCTTCGTCGCTGCTGAACTGGATGCGAAACATGATCGCCTTGCGCAAGCTGTTCAGGGTGTTCGGGCGCGGCACTCTGCGGTTTCTCGATCCTTCCAATAGAAAGATTTTGGCGTATTTGCGCGAGTATGAAGGCGAGCAGGTGCTTTGCGTGGCGAACCTGTCGCGCGTGTGGCAGCCGGTCCAGCTTGATCTGGCCGGGCTCGAGAGCCTGGTCCCGGTGGAGATGCTGGGCTATGTTGAGTTTCCGGCAATCGGCAAAGAGTGTTATCCGCTTACGCTTGGCCCGTATGATTTTTTGTGGCTGGAACTGCAGGCCGCCCGCGCAAACGACGGCCCGGAACAGGAAGAGTAAAGTCGAGGCACGATGGCGAAGACAGAGCTCTTACCGGAATTGCAGAGGAGCGCGAGAGAACCGGGGCCGGTCGAACTCGTGATCGGCGTTACCGGCTCGCCGGAGATGGACGTGCTGCGGGCAAAGGCGCCCGCGTGCCTGCAGGGGATTGGAGCAAAGACCATAGTTGCCTATGCTGGCGATAACCGGATGAACGGCTACGGGTCTTCGGAGGACAATATCCACTTTGCCTCATACGCAATGCCCCATGCGGCGGGCTCGTCCGCCTTCTGGATAGAGATTGGAGCGGCGCAGAGAGCCGTGCTCGCGCTCGCTGGAGCATGGCAGGCGCGGGCATGTTTGGTCATCCACAGCGACCTGGCGGCGCTCGATCCAGACACAATAAGGTTGCTGACCGAGCCCGTTCTGAGCGGAAGCAGCGATCTGATGATGCCTGTCTACCAAACGGGGAAATACGATGCATTGATCAATAAGAGCCTGCTTTCGCCTTTTTCTCGCGCGCTGTATGGAAGGCGGGTCAAATTCCCCTTGGCATTCGATTTCTGTGCTGGCGCAAGCGCGCTGGCGAAACTGAACCAAAGCGATCTGAAATCGGCAAATAATGGCGAGCCGCAGTTGCTATGGCCAGTGAATGCTGTGGCAACCAGCGGCGGACAGATCGGCCAAGCCGCGGTGGGCACGCGGCATGGGGCGCAGACGGACAGCATGGATTTGAGCGCGGTGCTGACAGAACTTGCCGCCGCGCTTTTCAAGGAGGCAGAGGCGTGCGCGCCTTTCTGGCAACGGGTGCGCGGGTCCCAGCCCGCGCTACGCTATGGGACTTCGATGGTTCCGACGGAAGACGCGCAGCCAATTGATTGCCGGCCGATGGTGGAGTCGTTTGTGTTGGGGTCGCGCAACCTCGAGGAGGTATGGCGGCTGGTGCTGCCTCCCGCTACGATGTTGGAATTGAAGCGGCTGGCGCGGCTGGATGTGGAGAGCTTCAGAATGCCGGATGCGCTGTGGGCGCGTATTGTGTACGATTTTGCGCTGGCGTTCCGTATGCGCAGGCTAAGCCGTTCGCATCTGCTGGGCGCTTTAACGCCTTTGTATCTTGGATGGGTGGCGTCGTATGCGCAGGAGGTTGGCGGCGCAACCACGCAGGAAGCTAACCACAAGGTTGAAGAACTAGCTCGAACATATGAGGAACAAAAGCCTTATTTAGTTTCGCGCTGGCGGTGGCCGCTGCGGGTAAGTTAGATGCGCGGAAGGAGAAAGCGATGTGGAACCACATAGAACAGGCGCTCCATGACTCGATGTCGCGGGTTGCGACGAAGATTGCAACTCTGCTGCCGGGAGTGCTCGCATTTGTCGCCGCATTGCTTATCTTTTTCATCCTGGCGTGGATTTTTGCGACGCTGGTGCGCTGGCTGCTGATGGCGCTGAAGTTTGACGAGCGTGTGGGCCGCGGAACCGGTTCGATCGCGGAGCTGTCACCCAGGCATACGCCCACCGTGCTGGTAACGCGCTTGGTTTACTGGTGCTTCGTGCTTGTCGGCGTGGTGATCGGCCTATCGGCATTTGAAGCTAGTTCGGCGGAGCCGGGACTTGCGGCATATGTCCTTGCTTATGTTCCGCGCATTGTGGGGGCCGCCATTCTGCTTTTTGTGGGCACGATTCTGGCTAGGTTTTTGTCGCGCAGCATGCTGGTGACCGCCGTAAATTTGAATCTGCATTACGCGCGGCTCCTCGCCACCGGGGTTAAGTGGATGGTACTTGTGCTGACGGCGGCGATGGTTCTTGACCATCTTGCGATCGCCGGAGCCATCGTGGATCTGGCGTTCGGAATTCTATTCGGCGGTATTGTGCTGGCCCTGGCGCTAGCTGTGGGATTGGGTTCGCGCGATCTCGTGAGCCGCTCGCTGGAGCGCGAGGCCATAAAGTCCAGTGAGACGGCTCATCAGGAAGAGAGATTGCATCACTTCTAAGGTAAGTTCACTGCGGGGAGGGCTCGATGGCAAAAAAAGCTCCTGCGAAGAAGAGTGGCAGCGCGGCGAAGGAAGTTGAGAAGCAGCTTGAGCGCTATCGCGCGATGCGCGACTTCGCAATGACCGCGGAGCCCAGCGGCGGCGAAGCCCGCAAGGGCCGCGCAAAACAGGAGAGCACGCTTCCGTTTGTCATTCAGAAGCACGCGGCCACGCGCCTGCACTACGATTTTCGCCTGGGTTGGCGAGGCGTGTTGAAGAGCTGGGCTGTGGCGAAAGGGCCGAGCTATTTTCCCGGCGACAAGCGGCTGGCCGTAGAGGTTGAGGACCATCCCATCAGCTACGGCGGCTTTGAAGGCACTATTCCCAAGGGGCAGTACGGCGGCGGCACTGTGATGGTTTGGGATCAGGGTACGTGGGAACCGCATGTAGACATGGACGAAGGACTGCGTACGGGGCGCCTGAAGTTTGGCCTGAACGGCGAAAAGCTGAAGGGTAATTGGGCGCTGGTTCGCATGGGCGGTCACGCTGCCCGCGAAAGCAAACCGAACTGGCTGCTGATCAAGGAGCACGACGAATACGAGCGCGGCGCGAATGATGAGCCGATTACCGAGGAGGCTCCGGACAGCGTGGTCACGGGACGAGACCTCGATGCGATCGCTAAGGCGGAAGATCATGTTTGGCAATCAAATAAGGCGGCGGCTGCGGGGCCGAACCGCTCTCGTCTTACTTTGAGGCGCAAGCAGGCGAGTGAAGGTGGCAAGCCTGCGACCGCAGCGAACGATAAGCAGGCTGCCGCGCCCGATCGCTCACCGGTGTTGAAGGGAACTGCGCGCGAAGCAATGCCGAGATTCGTTTCTCCTCAACTTGCGACGGGAGTAAATGCGCCGCCGGAGGCAGACGGGTGGCTGCACGAGTTGAAGCTGGATGGTTACCGCATTCAGGCGCACGTCAGTGAACAGAAACGCGGCGCGCGCAAGGTCGTGCTTTATTCGCGCAACGGGCTGGACTGGACGCACCGCATGCCCGACGTTGCTCACGAACTGGCAAAGATTCCGGTCAAAGCCGCGGTACTGGACGGCGAAGTAGTGGTGCTCGACGAAAAGGGAAGTACAAGTTTTGCGGAGTTGCAGGCCGCCTTTGAGGAAGGCAAGCAGGCACGGATGACGTATTTTGTCTTCGATCTGCTGCACCTGGACGGACACAATCTGCGCATCCTGCCGTTGACCCGGCGCAAAGAAATCCTGAAGGGCCTGATCGAAGAGGCCGGCGGCCAGCAGACCATCCAGTACAGCGAACACATCCGCGATGAGGGAGCGGCCATGTTCAGCAAAGCGTGTCAGCTTGGGGCCGAAGGCGTGATATCAAAGCCGGCGAAGGGCAAGTATATTTCCGGGCGAAGCAAGGAATGGTTGAAGTCAAAATGCGTGCATCAGCAGGAATTTGTGGTGGGTGGATTTACTTTGCCCTCCGACGGCGGACAGGGAATTGGAGCCTTGCTGCTCGGTTACCACAACGATGGAAAACTGGTATACGCGGGCCGCACCGGTACGGGGTTCACGCAGGCGTCGCGCGCCCATCTACGAAAAGAACTCGATAAACTGCGCACGGCAAAGACAGCTTTCTCGGATGTGCCGCAGGATGCTTCTCGCGATGCGATATGGGTGAAGCCGACACTTGTTGCCGAAGTGAACTTTGCATCCTGGACCGGAGGCGGGATGGTACGGCAGGCGTCATTCCAGGGAATTCGCGAGGACAAAGCGGCAAAAGATGTTGTGAGGGAAGAACCCAGGTCCATGGCAAAACCGCAGAAGAGATCGGCCAAACACGCCGAGCCTCCACGGAGCGCCCCTCCGGTTAAGAGCAGCCGAGACAGCGATGAGGTGGACGGCGTTCGGCTTACTCACCCTGACAAAATACTGGATGACGAGACCCAACTTACCAAATTGCAGCTAGCCAGCTACTACTCCGCTGTATCGCGAGTCATGCTGCCGCACATTGTCGGACGCCCCCTGAGCATTGTCCGGTGTCCGGAAGGAAGCGGGAAGCCGTGCTTCTTCCAGAAGCATATTGGCTCAGGACTTCCTGCCGGGGTGGAGAGCGTTCCGGTGAAGGGGAAGAACAGCGGCGCGGTAGAGCAATACATAACCATGGGCGACACAAAGGGGCTGATCGGGCTGGCTCAGATGGGTGTGCTTGAAGTGCATCCCTGGAGCTCGCGCAACAACGCGCTGGAAACGCCGGACCAGCTTATCTTCGATCTCGATCCCGATACCGGGATTGAGTGGAAGCAACTCGTCACAAGCGCATTCGAGGTTCGCGATCTGTTGACGCAGCTTGGGTTGGAAAGCTTTGTGAAGTCCACCGGAGGTAAGGGACTGCATATTGTTGCTCCCATCAAGCCGCAGCGCGAATGGCCGGAGGTGAAGGCGTTCGCCCACAGCTTTGTGCGCATGATGGAGTCGGCGAATCCAAAGCTGTACCTGACCAAGATGACAAAGGCGGCCCGGAAAAATCGCATTTACCTGGATTATCTGCGGAACGAGCGCGGTGCTACGGCAGTCGCTCCCTACTCGCCGCGCGCAAGGAAAGGCGTGCATGTGGCCGTTCCGCTCGGCTGGAATGAGTTGAAAAGGATTGGACGACCGGAGTTTGCCGTCGCTAGCTTTGAAAGCTGGAAGGCACGCCTGAAGCACGATCCGTGGGCAAAGATGGAGAGCGTGCGGCAGTCGTTAACGGCGCAGGCGGTGAAAGCGGTCGATGAATTTGCAGCCTAAGTTCAACCTTTGAGTCCGCGCAGCGCCATCGCCGCCGCATGATAGCCGCACATGCCGTGTACGCCTCCTCCGGGCGGACTTGAGGCGGAGCAAAGATAGATGTTCGGGTTTGACGTTGCGTAAGCCCGCAACGAGGGCCGCAGGAGAGTCTGCTTGACCGTCATTGCTCCGCCCATGATATCGCCGCCGATCAGGTTGGCGTCGGCAGCTTCAAGATCGGCAGGGCCGGAGATTCGCCGCGCAAGCACGCATTCGCGGAATCCCGGTGCAAAGCGCTCGATCTGGTCTTCGATGCGCTGGGACATGTCTGCCGTCGACCCATTCGGAACATGACAGTAGGCCCACGCGGTATGTTTTCCAGCCGGAGCTCGTGTTGGATCGAAGAGGCTGGGCTGAGCGAGCAGAACGAAAGGCCGCTCCGCGATGCGGCCCTGCGACATTTCATGTTCGGAGTGGGCTATCTCTTCGAGTGTTCCGCCAAGGTGAACCGTTGCCGCCAAGCCACAATCCGCGGCGCTCCAGGGAATTGGCTGAGAGAGGGCATAATCGATTTTGAATGCGCCGGGGCCGAGGCGAAAACGCTTCAGCTTTTCTCTGTAAGGAGGTGTGAGACGCTCTGCTGCAATGCGCTCCAGGTGGTGCGGCGCGAGGTCGCATAGTGTGAGGGTATCGGGCAGCTCGCTGAGCGAGTTGATAGGACGCGATGTGTGAACGGTCCCCTTCAATTCGTTCAGATGGGCGGCTAAGGAATTGGCTATGCTCTGAGCACCGCCTTGCGGAATCGGCCAACCGACGGCGTGAACGCTCACGGCGAACAAGATTCCGATGGCGGCTGTGAGCGGAGAGTCAAGGCTGAGAAAAGAATGGGCGGCTAGGCCGGCGAAGACAGCCCGCGTGCGCGCATTGTTGAAGTGGCTCTGCGCGAAGTACCGGGCCGGCTGTATCGCTTTGATCCCGAATCGAGCGAGCAGCAGCGGATGGCGCGGCAGGTGAATGACAGGTCCGAGGATTTCGTTAGCGAAGGCATCCCAGTTTTCCGTGAAGGGCCGAAACAGGTCGTTCCACCGCTGACGGTCTTCCGCCAGGCTCCGAACGGTGGAATCGAAATCACGATAAAGAAGAACCGCGTTACCTCCGTCGAGCGGATGTGCAACCGCGGCGGGTGAGTAGATCCATTGCAGACCGTGCTTTTCCAGCGGCAGCGTGCGAAAAAAAGGCGAACCGACGGCCAACGGATGGACAGCGGAGCCGAAGTCGTGCAGATACCCGGGCAGGGTGAGCGGGAGCGTGCGGGCTGCGCCTCCCGGCTGCGCTTCGGTTTCGTAAACGTCCACAGCTAACCCCGCCTGCGCGAGAACAATCGCGGCGGACAGGCCGTTGGGTCCGGAACCGATAACGGAGGCGCGATTCATACTTCGTCTGATTTAATCATGTGGCGGCAATGGCTGTGGCCATTCAACAACCGCAACTTTACCATCCGGCTGGAGCGTGAGCACGGGCGCATACAGGCCCAGCAGCTCGCGTCTCCACCAGTTGCCCGTCTCGCGCTTTTGCTTCATCGTCGTGAACCAGTACTGCCAGAGCACGGCGCGCACAAATTTTGGCGGCGCGGCGCGGAATGGATTGCCCGCGAAGAGATGCAGAACGTCAGGGCTGTTGGTGAGAAGGGCCTCCTCAGTGCGCGGAACGATGTTGTTCTGCTGCCAGTCGCCGAGCGACGCGAACCAAAGGTTCCAATCGAAGCGCGGCTGATATGGCGCGTAAATGCCGGGAGGTTGGTTCAATGCCTGCGGCTTGTAGCGGAAGGGATATGCGGTCCAGGTTTTGCCATCATTCGAACCCTGGAATTCGATCTCGTACCGTCCGCTGGTCATCACAGCAAATAGGCCGTAACGATTCGCGATGCGAAATGGATCGAGTAGACGGATGGGTGAGACGGGCAGCGGCAATTCCTGGAACGGCATAAGGATCAGCTCCGCTGTAGTGACATATGCAATCAGCGTAAGCAGGACGGCAGAGACGGCGAGTTTGATGGCCTGGAAGTGGGACAACCTTGTTGGTACCTGCTGCGGTCGCGATTGCGGCGGCGTAACGATAGAGAGCGTCGGTTCCGGTTGCTTCTCCTCCGCGACCGTCTCGGGAACGGCAGGACGGTAGCGGGCCGGGAACAGCCGAGCCAGGTAGCCGTCGTCCAGCAGCAGTATCCCGAGCACAAGGACTAGATAATTCAGGAAAGTGTAATTCGCCGTCAGGATGACGACGATTTCCCACGGAGTGACGATGAAAAAGCAGATCAACCGTGCGCGCCGCGGAAGAAACATGAGAAAGACGATACTTAGCTCCATCGCCAGCGTTGCGCCTGCTGTCGCCATCTGGAACCAGTGCGGGAAATGCTGCACGTACCAGCCGATCCACGTGGGCAGCGGGCCATTTTGGTAATACTCGTCCATCGCGGTAAGGTGGCGCCATTGCTGGTCACCGCTGAGCAGCTTGACTATGCCGGATTCGAAGTAGATGCGGAACCACTCCCACTGCAGCAGGAAGTAGCTGGCGCGCGACGGAGGACTGTTTGCGCCCAGGCCGGGGTGCAGTCCGGAGGGCGAGAAAAAGAGCGCGAGAAAGCCGGCCTCAAGCAGCATTCCGTCGGACTGGTAGCCGGAAAAATCCCCGGCAGCGGCGACGAAGGAAAGGAAGCAGGCAAAACAAACAAGGAAGCTGAGGCGCGGCCACGCGTTGAGGAGCGCCGCAATCGATGCCAGTAGCCCAATCCAGCAGAGCGCCATAATGGCAGCGTTGCTGGAGTTGATCCAATAAAGGCTTGGCGCGAACCAGAAGCGCGATGGGCCGAGCGCGCGGTGTACCGCGTCCAAATATTGGCTTGCCGGCAAAATTCCGGCAGGGCCGATGAGCCCTTGCACTTGGCGCAGCAGTGAATAGAACGCCGAAAAATAGATAAGTGCAAGCGCCCGCAGAAATAACCAGCGGGGCGCAAGGCGGCTGCGCATTCCCGATTGGGGATAAAAAAGCCAGCGGAGCAGACCTGCCGGATCGCGCTGCATAGGTCGAAGGATACAGCTTTGCACTTAGATGGGCTGTCTGAGCGCTGGCGTATTACAAAAGTGCAGGATATTTCCGGGAAGCGTCTCCGTGTCGATTGTTCTGACGTATGCTGGCTTCGGAATTCACCAAAAATCATGCAGTCAGCGGAAACTCAGAGCGCGAAATCGGCGGTTTGCGTGAGTGTGGTCATTCCCACGCACAATCGCCCTGAGCTGGTGGTTAAGGCAGTTGCCAGCGTGCTCCGGCAGGATTTTGAAGACTTTCAGGTGATCGTCGTTATCGACGGGGAAGACCAGAAGACCCTTTGTAATTTACAAGCGTTTTCCGATCCGCGTCTGACTATTGTTGACCTGGCCATCAGCGTCGGGGGCGCGGAGGCGCGCAACGTTGGTGTCCGGGCGGCGAGCGGCGAGTGGGTGGCATTCCTCGACGACGATGACGAGTGGCTGCCCCGGAAGCTGTCCCGCCAAATCGTGGCGGCGCGGCGCAGCAAAGCGTCGTGGCCGGTTTTTTCGTCGCGGATGATCGTGCGCACACCAGTGCAAGAATCAGTCCGCCCTATACGCTCCTACGATCCGAGAACGTCGCTAAGCGATTTTCTTTTTTGCCGGCGCCCGCTGAAGGACGGCCCGTTCGCGATGCAAACCTCCACGCTGCTGATGCGGAGGGAGTTGATGCTGGCGGTTCCATTCCGAAGCGGGCTCGCGCGCCATCACGATTGGGATTGGCTACTGCGCGCCGAGCGTGTCCCCGGCGCAGAGTTTGCCACGGTCGATGAGCCGCTGGTGATCTACCGCGCTGAAGACGGTCGGGAGAGTGTGGGCCGCTCGCATGACTGGGAATTTTCGATGAAGTGGAGTGCAGACATGCGGGGCTTCTTTACACCGAAAGCATACTCCTGGTTTCTTGCCACCGAATGCGCTTCCCGCGCCGTGAAGAGCAAAGCCGGAGCGAAAGCCTATGCTGAGATCGTGTGGCGTTTTGTCTTTGACGGACGGCCGTCATTAGGTTCTCTGATCATGCTATCGGCGTTCCTGGTATGCCCTCCAGGAATTCGAGCAGGAATGCACCGGCTCAAGAGAAAAAAGGGGCATCAGAAGGACGCGCCGCTGCCTTACGCCCGACCTAACGACTTACAAAACAGAGTCAGAATGGAGCTTTAAGATTGCAGTCGAGTGAATTTACCCGCAGGTATTTTGATGAGGTCCAGAAAATAGCTTCACTCATAGATGGCGCGACCATTGAGAGAATGATCGATCTGCTTTGCGAAACACGCGAGCGCGATGGACGGGTGTTTTTTCTAGGAGTAGGCGGAGGCGCCGGTCACGCGGGCCACGCGGTCAATGACTTCAGAAAAATCGCAGGCATTGAATGCTACGCTCCTACTGACAACGTTTCTGAGCTCACAGCACGCATTAACGATGACGGCTGGGAATCCTGCTATGCAAACTGGCTGCGTGGGTGCCGGTTGCGCTGCGATGATCTTGTGTTTGTATTCTCTGTCGGCGGGGGATCGGTTAAGAGCCGCGTGAGCCAAAACATTGTCGAGAGCCTAAAGCTCGCTGCGCAAACCGGAGCGAGAATCCTCGGAGTGGTCGGGCGCGATGGCGGATACACGGCTGAAATTGCCGATGCGAGCATTGTGATCCCGGTGCTTTCAGATGACACCGTTACAGCTCATACCGAATCGTTTCAGGCAGTCATTTGGCACCTTCTGGTTTCGCATCCGAGGCTGAAAAGGAATGAGATGAAATGGGAGCAGATCGGCCGGCGCGCCGAGCAGTCTTTCTCGACCGCGACGGCGTAATCAACAGGAATATTCTTAATCCGGCCAGCGGAGAATATGAGGCCCCGCTGACGGTCCGGCACTTCGAGTTGCTTCCCGGGGCGTCGCACGCTTTGCAACGAATACAGCGAGCGGGTTATCTGCTGTTTCTGGTTTCGAACCAGCCGAATTTCGCCAAAGGCAAATCCACTCTTGCGGAGCATCAAGCGATCGACCGCGAACTACAGCGCCAACTCATCCGCGCTCGGGTAAGGTTTGCCGCCACATATTACTGCCTGCATCATCCTGATGGCCGCGTCCAAGGACTTTCTGGGCCATGCCCGTGCAGAAAGCCTTCCCCTTACTTCCTGCTGCGAGCAGCCAGAAAATTCGGAATCGATCTTGAGCAATCCTGGATGGTCGGCGACCGTGCGACCGACATTCTTTGTGGACGAAATGCGGGTGCCAGGACAATTTTTATCGCACCGGAGAAAGACAGCTTCGAATCGCTTTTTCCCGATCGGATTCATGTGAACCTCGCCGAGGCAGCGGAATTCATCTGCGCGCCCCAAGCCGTGTTCAGCACCCGGGGTGCATAAGGATCGCGTCTTAATTCAAACCATCGGGAGCGCCCTCAACAGAGGATGGTCGCAGCTTTGAGCGCCGCTGCAACGGAGTGTCCTGCGTGTTCGTCAGCACTAGGGCCAGAAGCAGCACCCGCCGCAGCCCCACCTCGCGGCCTTTTGCGTCGTACCACTCCTGCGGAGTGTGTATGCCTCCGCCGGTTCCACCCGCGCCGAGGCTGACGGCAGGAACGCCCAGCGAAAGGGGAATATTCGCGTCAGTAGAGGCAGTGCGCGGCTCAGTACGGATGTTGAGATGGCGATCCACAGCGCGAAGAGCCTGATACAGGGGTGAGTCGCTTGCCAGCGACCCCGTCGGACGCATCCCGATTTTTTCGATGAAGAATTGGAGTTTCTCGCTGTTTTTGTCGGCGTTTTCCGAATTCGCGGCGAGCACCGCGTCTTCCACCGCGCGGTGCAGCTCTACTTCAAGGCGTATTAGATGTTCGGGGGTGGTAGAGCGAAAATCGAAACGGGCAGAAGCATGGCTGGGAATCACGTTCGTCGCCGTGCCTCCCTCCACCGTGGCCACGTTCACAGTGGTGCGTGGCGATGTGCCCAGTTCGGCCTCGCTTAGGCGCGTGATCGCCCGGCTCAGCGCCACAATAGGATTTGGATTTTCGGAATTAGCCCATGAATGCCCCCCGGGTCCGCGTAGCGTGACCTGATAGCGATGGCTGCCGAGCGCCTCGGTGACGGCCACTTCGCTGCCGGCGCCATCGATGACCAGATGGGCGGCGATGCGGCTGGCGAACGCCGGTTGTCCATAGAGAAAGCGCATGCCACGCAAATTGCCCTCACCCTCCTCACCAACATCTCCGGCGAAGATCAAGTCGCATTCGGGCGCAATGTCCGCGTGCTGCATGGCCGCTGCTATTGCCAGCAGACAAACCACGCCCGCTCCGTTGTCACACGCTCCGGGCGCTTCCAGGCGCGTTTCTTTCAGTACCGGCTTGATCAACGTAGATGAGGGAAAGACCGTATCGATATGCGCAGATATCAGAACGCTGCGTCCCGAGCCACCAGACGATTTCCTCACGCCCAGTACATTGCCCATCTGATCGATTTTCGCGTCGCTAAGGCCGAGTTCCTCGAAGCGATCGCAAAGCCACTCCGCGCGAGGTCTCTCTTCAAACGGTGGGGCAGCAATGCCCACCAGTTCAGTTTGCCAGCGCATCACCTGCAGCTCGTGCAGATGCAGCCATTGAAATGCCTTGTGGACGCGGCGGTCAGACGCGAGCTGCGTCACTCGAGAAAAGGCCGCGACTGTGAGAGTGGGAGCCATCGAGCTTCCAGCGTAGCATTCCGGTCAGCGCTGGGCGTGGCCGGCGCTGACAAGATTCGCCAGAATGCGATACGCGCCAGGCACTGCTTCTGGAAATTGCCGGTACAGCGCGATTGCTGCGTAAACATACATACCCTTGCCGTAATGCGCCACCAAAAGGCCGCCGTGCTGCGGGTCCTGGCTCGGGTCGTGAGTCTCAACCAGCGGTTGGTAATGGTTGTCCCACGAACTCATGAAAGAGTGGCCGCGCTCCTCCACCCAACCATTGAAGTCGGCGGAGGTGATGCGATTGGGCCACCGGAACAATGGAGTATCGGGATCCGTCAGCGTGACCGGATCGGTTTCATCAACCACTTTCTCAGGACTGCGTCCGAGGGTAAACGGATATGGCCCGTAGTTGTCGAAGTCGGGACTCTGGTACTGCACGATAAGCGTGCCGCCGTTTCGCACATAATCAAGCAGCCGATGGTTGTTCGCAACCAGATCGGGACGGTTTGAGTAAGCGCGAATCCCGATCACGATCGCGCTGTACTGGCTGAGGTCGGACGATCCCAACTCGCTGGCGCCGAGCATGTAAGGATGAACGCCGATCTCTTCAAGCGCCCGCGGCACGTCGTCGCCCGTGCCCATCACATATCCAACATTGAGATTGGGCGCGACCTTCACATCTACTCTGCGCACACGGTAAGTGGCTGCGCGAAATAGGTTGTAAGGGCGCAAGCCCGGATACCCGACGGTCTCATAGCCTTCGCCGTATTCAGCGTTCCCGCTCTTTGCAATCGCTTTCAAGATATAGCTTTCCGTGCTCAACCCGGACGGGCGAATTGTGAACAGAAATGGCGAGGTTTGCTGCGGGCCGAAATGGAAGTCGTAAGTGGCAGGCTCGGCTGTCCAGCCGCTGGGAAGATCGAGGCGCAGCGTGCCGTCGGCTTTCTCCTGCTGGTCATTCCTTACCGAGACGGAAAGCGGAAAGGATTTTGCGCCAAGAGGAACAATTCCGGCGCGCGATGCAATGTCCACCGATATGGCCGGCGTGACCAGTAACGGCTGATACAGATCTCCGTACCCGTGCTCGCGATGCACCGTCTGCACCACCTCAGCCAGGCGGATCGGTACTCCCTGGTAGGTGAACTCCGCCCAACCCGCAAGCGGATAAGGCGCGAATGGACGGTTCAACAGGCTTGGATCGTCAATCTTGTAGTACGGCTGATCAGGCGTAGGCCGCGTGAAATAAGGTCGCGTGTACTGCGCGTTGTGAGGAACCGTAATATGGAAGACCGCATCCTCATCCTCACTCGTTGGCTTGTCGACTCCGGGCGCTCCAATCCGCTCTACATCCCACTGCTCCTGTTGCGGAGGCACGAGCCATGTTCGCGTAAGCCGCAGATCGCTGCCGGCGCCCCATGGCATTTTGCTGGTGACATGAAGTCGCACGTCGAACTCGCTGCCGGGAGTTACGGATGTTGGCGTCTCCGATGCGCTCAGGCCAAAGCTGGCTGAATGATCGGAAGCATTGGAAATCATGAGCGCGTTCACTTGCACCCCCAGCGACTCCGCCAGCGCCGTGTTGAATTGCACCAGCTTGATATTCAGCTCATGGGTGACGTCTGCCTTATCCTCTGGACTTAATGAGCTGGCGTTCACGGCATCGATCAGGTCTTTGGTTTTGCGAAAGCCGATGACGAGCTCGGGCGCAATCTTTTCCGGATTCGAGGGTAGGTAGCCGATCGTGGCGCTCATTACCTGCTGGTCAATATCGCGAAGAGCCTGGGTGAGAAACGCCGTATTGCCGTGCGCCAGCGTCGCAATACCGGGCAGCGTAATATCGATGCCATCGAAGAAGTTGGTGGCTGGATTTGATTCCTTTGGCCGTGCAGGAACCCGGGAACCGTAGAGGTGATATCCCACACTATATGGGCCGGGCAGCGCTGGATTCCCACCGCCGAACTGTGATTTTTGTTGGCTCCATCCTTCGCGCGCCATTTGAAGATAGGAGCGACCGAGTACGGGATCAAACGTGCCTTCGTGGATCTCGACATCAGGGGAGGGGGCCTGAGTCGACCACTGTCCGGTCACATAATTGTAGAAATGCACGGGGGCCCATTTTCCAGTTGCGTAATCGAACATCCCCTTTGCGCTCACGGGAGAAAACGGCGAGCGTGCGTAAACCCTGAGCGGCGACCATGGTCGAAGCCCCTGCGCGATTTGGTCGGGGAAGACATTGGGATCGCCCGCGAGTTTGAATACCTCTTGAGCGGCCTCGCCCGAAACCTGATGGTGCCCGTGGCCGTCGGTGATGCCTCCCACAAAGGTTGACGTGACGATCAATGGACGGTATAACCGCACAGCGCGCACGACATCATAGAGCACCCGGTCGCGCCCCCATTGCTGGTGCGCTTCTTCGATAGTCTTGGAAAAACCGTAGTCGGCCACGCGCGAGAAAAACTGCTCACTGCCCAGGTATTCATCGCACAGCAGCAGTTCATTCGTGCGAATAAGCCCGAGCGCGTCGCCGGTGGCGCTGGACATCGCGTCCTGCCCGCCTTCACCTCGGGTCAGGGTCATCACCGCGGTGCGCGCGCCCAGCCCGCGCGACTCCAGCGTCAACATGCCGCCGTCTTCGTCGTCAGGATGGGCGACGATGATCATCACGCTGGCCCAGGTGTGAAGCTTCTTGAGCGTCTGCGCAAGGCCATCCGCTCCTCGATCTTCAGGCAGCGTCTGCGCATCGGGCGACGCAACAATCTGTGTTTGCCAAGGGGTGACCTGCGCATATAGAGAAGCAGTGAGGGTGCAGGCGAGTGTGAGAGCGAGAGCAGGGGCGCGCATTCTATAGCAGTGTACAATCCGGCAGACGATGAGCGCGGGAAAGACAGCTACGCAAACGCCCGGCCTTGAACGCAGCCTCGGCCTGGGTAGCGCTGTTTCGCTGAACGTGATGAACATGGTCGGCGTAGGTCCGTTCATCACGTTGCCTCTCGTGGTCGCCGCGATGGGCGGCTCGCAGGCTGTGCTTGGTTGGGTCCTCGGCGCGCTGATTGCCGTTTGCGATGGCCTCGTGTGGTCGGAACTTGGAGCGGCGATGCCTGAGGCCGGCGGCACCTATGCCTTCTTGCGCGAAATATATGGGCGAGAGGGAGCGGGGCGGTGGGTTTCATTCCTTTACATTTGGCAGCTCGGTTTCAGCGCGCCGCTGTCGATCGCGTCCGGATGCATAGGGCTGGCGCAGTATGCGGCTTATCTTTGGCCGCAGTTGAATGTCTCGGTTTTTCGCGGGCACGTCAGTTTGCTGAGTGTGGTGGCGGCAGCGACCTGTGTGCTCGCCGTTGTGCTGCTCTATCGCAATATGACGGCCATCGCCCGGATGGCATGGATTATGACTGGTGGAGTGCTGCTGACCATCGGCGGGGTGATACTAGCCGGGGCGACGCACTTCCATCCTGCCATGCTGGCGATTCCGCGCGGCGCGTTTACGCTGAACATGGGATTCTTCGAGGGCCTGGGCGCGGCCACCCTGCTGGCCACCTACGATTACTGGGGTTACTACACCGTCTGTTTTCTCGGCAGCGAAGTGCGCGAACCGGGCCGCACCATTCCGCGCGCCGTGCTCTGGTCGATCGCTCTGGTCGGCGTGCTCTATCTCTGCATGCAGGTGAGCGTGCTCGGCGTTATTCCCGTTCGTGAAATGACTCATGCGGGCGAAGCGCGATTTGCGGTGGTTGCCGTACTAATGCAGCGCACGCTCGGCGCCACCGCAGCCCGCATTGTGGCGCTACTGGTGATATGGGCTGCGTTCGCTTCTGTATTTGCATTGCTGCTGAGCTATTCGCGCGTTCCATACGCCGCCGCGCTCGATGGAAATTATTTCCGGGTTTTTGCGCGCGTGCATCCTCGGCACAGGTTTCCTGACGTGTCGCTGGTGGTCATGGGACTGGTCGCCGCCGTCTTCTGCTTCTTCGATCTCGCCGTGGTCATTGCCGCCCTGGTCGCCATCCGCATTCTGCTGGAATTCGTGCTGCAGCAGGTTGGTGTCATCGTGCTGCGCATCCGCCGTCCGGCGATGCGGCGTCCGTTCCGCATCTGGCTTTACCCGCTGCCGCCGATTCTGGCAAGCGCCGGATTCATGTTCATCGTTTTCTCGCGTCACGCCGCGTCGCGCGAACTCCTGGACGCCATCTTTGTGGCGTTCAGCGGCAGTCTCATCTATTTTGTGCGGGCATATCGTCGCGGAGAGTGGCCGTTCCGGAGATCAGGCCGGGTTTGAGGGCGCAGTCGCGCACATCGACTCCCGGATTGCCGCCAGGTATTTTTCCGGCATCGTCTTCTTCTGCATCTGCCGGTCAACACTCACGTGGACGGTCTCAGCCTCCGCCAGCAACTGGTTTCTCCCATTTCCGATCCGCAAGAGGCGATAGCCGAACTTGATCACGTGAGAGCGCAACGCGATAACGCGAGTATCGATTACGACCTCGTCATCATAACGGGCAGGCGAGCGGTAGCGGCACCTGGCTTCAACTACCGGCAGATGGCAGTCATCGGCGGCTTCCATTTGTTTATAGTCATAGCCGAGTTGGCGAAAGAATTCCACGCGGCCGATTTCGCACCATACGAAATAGTTGGCGTAGTAGACCACGCCCATCTGGTCAGTTTCGGCATAGCGCACGCGGAGTCGTGTCTGAGCGGGACTATCCATGGCGCGATCAGAGCCTGAGCTTCGGCAGAAGATTCAGCTTGGCTACGTCATTAAACATGATGAAGACAAACAGCAGCACGATCATGACGAAGGCCACCTGGTAGACGCGTTCCTTCAACTCTTGGTTGAGGTCGCGGCGGAGGGTGCCTTCAATCAGCAGAAAGAGAATGTTGCCGCCATCCAGAATTGGAAAGGGAAGCAGGTTCAGGATTCCAAGATTGAGGCTGATCTCCGCCATAAGTCCGATGAGCGGCTTCCATCCCGGCATGGATACCGCCTCGCCGGTCGCTCGCGCTATTCCGATCGGTCCGCTCAATTCCTGCACATTGGACGGGCGCGAAACCATGCGCCGCAGCACATCCAGAATCAGACCGGAGTTCTGCACGTTAAAGTGAACCGACTCGCTGACTGCTTTGGCCAGACCAAGCTGCTCGACATGGAACGGCGGCGGATCCGGGTAGAAGCCAAGACGGTAGCCCATGCGCCCCGACCCGTTGTCACCCCAGATAGGCTGGGCCGTAAGGCTGAACCGCTGATTGCCACGCTCCACTTCCAGGTTCACCGGCTTACCTTGGCTGTGCTGCAGCCACTCCGTAACCGCTTCGACCGAATGCACCGGCTGGCCGTCAATAGCGAGAATCTTATCTCCGGTCCGCAGTCCGGCGCGCGCAGCCGGGTCACCTGAGACTATGTCGCGAACCCCGAGCGGCCCATTCTGCTGCTTCGCAAGCAGGCCCAGCGAATCGATATCGAAGTCTTCGCCTTTGGTTGGATCGGCGAGAAACAGCGACGTTTGGAACTCCTTCCGCGTCCCATCGGCGTTCCGTTCAATCGCGATCGGAACGGTGGTATTTGCGTCCGCGGCTGCACGTGCCTCGATCTGATTCCACGTCGGGTTGTGGTCTTTGTCGAACGCGATAATGCGATCGCCGGGACGGATTCCCGCGCGCCAGGCGGCGGAGTCGATGGGAATCGCATCAAGAACGGGAGTGCCGGAGCGGTAGTTCTCGACCTGGTTGTAGGTCATGTAAAAACCAGCCATCAGCAGAAACGCCAGTAGGAAGTTCGCGCCCGGCCCGGCAAAGCTGATGAGCACCCGCTGCCAACGCGGACGCGACGGCAGCTCCGCAGGGTCCCCGGTGCGTGTATCGCCCGGCTCCCCGCCGGCGAATTTCACATACCCGCCCAGCGGCAGCAGGCTTATGCGGTAATCCGTATCGCCGCGACGAAACCCGAACAGGCGCGGCGGAAAGCCGATGGAGAAAACTTCCACACGCACGCCGCACCACTTCGCAACGACAAAGTGACCGAATTCATGCACCAGCACCATAATGCCGAGCACGATGAGCATGGAAACGATCGCGGTTAAGGCGGAGATCATAGAGTGGACGAGTTCCTAATGTGCCGCCGAGGTATGCAGCGCGAACTTGCGGGCCTCCTCTGTGGCGGCCTGGCGCGCCTCTCGGTCGAGGGCGAGCACTTCAGCAATTGTCGAGGGATGAATATCGGGTGTTCCCTGGAGCACTGCCTCTATTGTACGCGGGATAGCGGTGAAAGGAATGCTGCCGCCGAGGAACGCTTCAACCGCGATTTCGTCGGCGGCGTTCAACGCGATGGGGTGTGCGCCGCCCCTTTCTGCCGCCTCATACGCCAGCCGCAGGCAAGGGAAGCGCTCGAAATCCGGCGGCTCGAAATTAAGCTGTTCCAGCGTGGCCAAGTCGAATCTCAAATCGCTTTCCACACGTTCCGGGTAGCTCATTGCGTACAAAATCGGCAGGCGCATGTCAGTCACTGAAATTTGCGCGAGAATGCTGCCGTCGATGTATTCGACCAGCGAATGTACAGTGGACTGCGGATGTACCGTAACTCGGATCGCGCTCGGTGGCAAATTAAAGAGGCGTGACGCCTCAATGATCTCCAGCCCTTTGTTGAGCATGGTCGCGGAGTCAATTGTGACACGCCTTCCCATTACCCAGGTCGGATGCCTGAGTGCTTGCGCAACAGTAATATTAGCGAAATCGCACAGTGGCAGTTCACGGAAAGGCCCTCCTGAGGCAGTGAGCCAAAGCCGACGAATTTCCCGCTTTTCCCCTGCTCTCATGCACTGGTGAATCGCGTTGTGCTCGGAGTCGATCGGCAGCAGAGGAACGTTCTTCGCGCGCGCAGCATCTGTCAGGATTTCTCCCGCCGCTACCATCGACTCCTTATTCGCGAGCCCCACCGGCTTGCCTGCCTGCACCGCCGCATAGGTCGCTTCCAGCCCGCCTACTCCCACAATTGCGGAGACGACAAAATCCACCTCCGGCAGCGTGACTACTCGCACCGTTCCCTCAGTCCCGTGGACTACCTCAGTTTCGGTGAATCCCGCATTCTTCAGGCGCGAACGGAGGGAATCGGCCAATTCCGCCGTCGCCATGGACATAACGCGAGGACGCCATTCCATGCATTGCTCGAACGCCGCCTCGATGTTGTGGCCAGCAGCCAGGGAAGCCACACGGAAGCGCTCCGGAAACTTCCGGATGATGCTGAGGGTGCTTTGCCCGATGGAACCGGTCGAGCCGAGAATGGCGATCTGCTTCAACGTTTTAAATCCTTGACTCCATAAGACTTACCTTGCGCTACAACGTCTGTTGAACTAACAAAGCGTACCACAGCACCGGAGCCGCAATCAGCAGCGCGTCGATGCGATCAAGCACGCCGCCATGTCCGGGCAGCAGGGTGCCTGAATCCTTTACCCCGGCTCCGCGCTTCAGGGCCGATTCCACAAGATCGCCCAATTGTCCTGCAATGTTGAGAATTGCGGCCAAGATCAGCCAATGCAGCACCTCGCCTGGATACGAGAGCATTGCGATTCCTCGCGCTTGCAGCCCAGCAGCCAGCCACAGCAGTAGGGCGGTTATCGCAAGGCTGCCTGCCATTGACGCAACGGAGCCCTCCCATGTCTTACCAGGGCTGATGGACGGAGCCAGCTTTCTACGTCCCCAGCTACGCCCTACGTACATGGCCACGGTGTCTCCTGCCCAGACAACAAAGAGCAGAAAAACGAGTATCGACCGGCCTTCCTCCTGCGCGCTTAACAGCGGCAGTGTGGTCAACGACAGCCCTATGTATAGGACGCCGAAGACCGAGTAAGCGGTATCGGGCAACACCCGGCTAAGCGGTGAACGGAATGCGCAAAGGACCAGCAGGGCCAGTGTTAGCGCGCCCAGCAGCGGCGTTACCAGCTCGGGGCGGCGAAACGTGCAGAGGAAAAGCAACGCGACGGCAATCATGACCGCAAAGCGCGGCGTCTTTGCGCCAGCAGCTTGGGCCAGCGTAAGGTATTCCCACAGCGCCAACTCTGCGAGCACGCCAACGACGGTGTAGATGAGCCAGAACTGTCCCTGCGCTTTAAAAATCAGCAGCAGCACCAGCGGAATCAGAACAACGGCTGTCAAAACGCGCTTCATGCTCAGGAGAATACACGATCGGGCGACTTTCCCCTGACTTAATGCGTCTGAACAACTTAGAGGCCAAAATCGGGTCTATTCAGATAGCACTTTCCTACAAGATGCCCATTCAACGGGCGCAAGGGTTGAAACAGGAGAAAACAATGAAAGTTCCTCGATTATTTGCTGCCGCTGGCCTGATTGCGGCGCTGCCGCTATTTACTGCGGCTACTGCTCTTACTGCGTTTGGACAACCTTCCGACGATGCACAAGCAAAGACCGTCATCACCGTTCTATCCAAAAACACGGAACAGGTTCCGCAGGTCACGCAGCGTGACTTGAAAATCCAGGTAAACGGACAATCCGTACAGGCTGACAATGTCACCCCGCTGCGCGGAGAACATGCCGGGCTCGAACTGGTGATCCTGATTGATAGCGGCGCACGCACCAGCCTGGGGCGCCAATTGGGTGAGATTGCAGGCTTCGTACGCACGCTGCCCCCCACCACAAAGGTGGCGATCGCATACATGGTTAATGGCCGCGCGGCTTTCCAGCAGCCGTTCACTACCGACAGGAATGCCGCGCTAAGGGCGCTTCACATTCCAGGTGGAACGAGCGGGGGCAGCGCCAGCCCATACTTCTGCATTTCGGATCTCGCTAAGAATTGGCCATCCAATAACTTATCGGATCGCCGGGAAGTCATAGCTATTACTGACGGTATCGACCCGTACGAGGTGCGTTTTGATCCCGAGGATCCGTACGTAAACGCCGCAATCCACGATTCGATTCGCGCCGGCATGATAGTTGACGCGCTTTATTGGCATGACACGGGCGTCGCGAGCCACGTGGGTTTTCTCGCCAGCGGAGGGCAGAACCTGCTCATGCTCCTTACCAACGCTACCGGCGGAAACCTCTACTACCAGGGGTTGGGTAATCCCGTCTCATTCACCCCGTTCTTTGACGAGTTGAACAGGAAGCTGCAAAACCAATACGAGCTCGGCTTTGTTGTGCCCGCAAAGAGCAAACCGCAGATAGAAACGCTGAAGGTAAAGCTGGAAATGCCGGGAGTTAAGCTTTATTCAGCCCGTCTCGTGGCCATCCCAGCCAGGTAACAGATTTTTCGGACAGAAGTCACAACGCTTATGGGAAACTTGTCATCTCATACGCGTTATGGCTTCTACCGTCTGGAAGGGCTATTTCTCATTTGGCTTGATCTCCGTTCCGATCCGGCTCTACGTCGCCGCACGCGAATCCCACGTCAGTTTTCACCAAGTCCACGCTGTCTGCGGCACGCGTATCAAGCAGCAGATCTATTGTCCCCACTGCGAGCGTGTGGTCGAGCGCAGCGAACTCGCCAAGGGCTATCCAATCGAGGGGGGCGGTAACGTCGAGGTCACATCAGAGGAGCTTCGCAGCCTCGAAGCCAAATCATCTGAGACCATGGACATCGTCAACTTCGTCAAGCTCGACGATGTCGATCCTCTCTTCTTCCAAACCTCATATTTCACAGTCGCGGAACCCGCCGGCCAGCGCGCCTACGCTCTCATTTTTCAGGGTATGGAGCACCTGAAGGTGGGCGCGATTGCCAAGATCACCCTGCACCAACGCGAACAGATCGTAATGCTACGTCCTTACGACAAGGGAATCGTGCTGCATACGCTTTACTATCCGGCGGAGGTGCGCGAACTGCCCGAATTCGGCAATCAGCCGATCGTGAGCGTGCAGAAGGCGGAAGTTGAGCTCGCCGAGCAGTTCATGAAGCAGCTCACCGGCCAGTTCGACCCCTCGCAGTTCAAAGATGAATATCAGTCGCGGGTCGAAGAGCTGGTCGAGAAGAAGGCCGCAGGAGCGGAAATCGTGGTCGAAAAACCGCACAAGAAGCCGCCGGCCAAGGTGATCAATTTGATAGACGCGCTCAAGGAAAGCATGGCACGGCACGCCGCAGGCGGCGACAAAGAGGGCTCCGGCAAGACGCTTGAAATGCCGTCCAACAAGGGCACTGCAAAAGCGACGAGCTCGACCCGCAAGCGGCGCGCCAGTTAACTGGGGGGAACCGCGCCAATCGTCACGGGCATATTCAGCGTGCCCAGTCTGTGGTTATTCACGTCGCTGACCCCCAGCCGCATCTGATAACTCCCCGGCTTCAGTGGCAGCTTCAATCCGAAACGTATTCCGGTCTTAAGAATGGACGCATACTGCTCCGGCGTAAAGTCAAGATGCAGCGCGCCGGAGGTCTGCGGAGGATTATCCGGCTGTACCTCAGGCTTGCCGTCAACACTGTCCGTTAATGCCACCAGTAGTACCAGCAGCTTGGCATGCCGAACCCCGGCCGCGTCAGTCGTAAATTCAATGCCCGCTGGCTCCACGGTGGTGTCCACGAGCACGAATGGATTCTGCGCGTCTGGCGGCGTCACCGTGCTCCTGATCAGCAGCAGCGTGGATTGTGGCGCGCCTGGCTGCAGCGCCGCATTCAACTCCTGCGCCGTGTTTTCGTTTCCTGTTTGATTGGCGAAGGCGAAATATCCCCGCCGGTAAGTCAGCGAATAACCGCGCTGCGCCAGCGCCACCTTTATCTTGCGGAACGCTCCGTTCCAGTCGTGGTTCTGCGGACGATAAGCGAGCGTATAGTAATTCGATCCGTCCTCCATTGTCCGCCGCAGTGCGCCGGCAAGATCATTCGATCCGAAAACCGCCTCGCCTCCCGTTTGATATGCGATGTCTTCCATTGCGCCGTGCAGCGTACTTCGGTTGACGAATTGCTGCGCCAGCGTATCCCCCATGGTGTGCTTAACGCTGCCGGTACCCAGACCGGCGTTATTACCCTGGCCTGATGTTCCACTCATCGCCGCCATCGAACCGCCGCTTACGTCCACGCCCACTCCGCCCGTATCCAGCCCTACCGCACTGATCGGGTAAACCGCGATCTGGGAATTCGCCACCAGCTTGGCCGCGTCCTGCACCGCATTCACATCAGAGATGGGTAGGGTGGGATTATTCAATGTGCTGAACTGCACGGGACCCGTGATGTTGTACTGCGACTGCATTGTGACGCTGAAAGGAAAGCTGCCGGAAAGCCAATATAGATTTTTGCGCCCCGGATACCCAGCAGCGGCATGGGCGATTTCGGCGAACGCTGAAAGCGTAATGCGCTGGCGAATCTCCGCCGTCTGCTCATTCTCTTCCATCATCAGATCGGCCAGATGCTGGATTGACCCGCCGGCATCCCTCCCGCCCAGCGCGTCCTGCATCCTGCCCAGAGTGTCGATGTCCCGCTGTTGCTCGGCGTCAGACTGCAGCAGCCGCATGTTGGTCGGGTTGATCAGCTTGGCCGCCGCAGCCAGCAGGTCGGAGCTGCCGGTAAAGCTCTGGAACATATGCAACTGGTCGGAAAGCACAAACAACGCGATCTGCTGGCCCGGCGGCAGAGCCTTCAAAAAGGAGAGCATCTGCTTGCGCGCATACTGCTGGCTCTGCGGATCGGTATTCACCAGGTCGAACAGAATCATGTTCACTGCGCCGCCGGCCCCGCTCATGGGCACATTCGAGTATTCATTTTTCGGAGGAGGCGCAGGCAGTGGATGCGGTCCGGCGAGATCGTAGCTGTGGGCCACGAAGTAATCGACCTGCTGCGGCTTTCCGTCTTCCCATACCTGGAAATCCTTCTGCGTAAGCCCATGCACCAGATGCCCAGATCCGTCGTGCACCACCACGTCTACATAAACAATGCGGCTGGTCACCTGAATGGTGGACGTATTCGCGGTCTGCGCCAGTGCAATCGCCGGGCAGAGCAGCAAACAAAGAGAACGAGAAATTCTTGAAATGAGCATGTGCCTCTTCGATTTTCTTGCTGTTTGCACGCGGAACTGTGGGCTTTCCACGCCAGGCAAAATCGTACCTGAGCCATGCGAAACTTGGAACATGTTTATCGGCGAGGTACCGGGCTGCTCATTGTTGGTTTTCTTGAGACTAATCTCCCGATTATCTCGTCCTCTATGAGCGGAAGACTGCAACCATGAAAATTGTTAGACCGAATATCCGTTGTGTGATCGCTTTGGGAGCGGCGTCATGCATCTGTCCTGTGTCGCCGGCCCAAACACAAATGCAGTCTCAAACTGCTGCTTCACATCCCGTTCCGGCGCTTGACTCTTCCCTCGTCACCGTTAACGTGATCGCCCTCAATGGCAAAACATCCAACATTCTGCCCAACCTCCAGAGGGAAGACTTTCGCCTGTCGGACAACGGCCACGATATGCCCATCGCGAGCTTCGGCTCGGGCGCGCATTACAGCGTATCTCCTGTTGCCCTCTGGCTGGTGCTTGAATGCAACAACTTTGGACAGGTGGATTTCGCCTCAGCCTTCATGCGCGGTAAGACTCAGTATCTGCTGCCTGCGCTCGGACGCCTCGACAAGACCGATGCCGTTGGCGTAGCCCACTGGTGCGGAGACGGCACGCAGGCGATTGATCTTCCGCCCAGCCAAGACCCCAACGCAGCAGTTGGCAAGCTCGATGATCTGCTCAAAAGGAAAGCGATAGAAGGCACCAACCGACAATCCGAAGACGCAATGCAGAGAATGGTCGCCATGATTCTCGCGAACACGCAGAACGCTCAACCCCGGCGATTGCCCGTTCTCGTGTTTCTATACGGAGACGCGGGCTTTGCCTTCGAGTATGAGGCGGATGCCGTGCTGCGGGATCTTTTGTCCACTTCAAGCATGGCCTATGGGCTCAACAATGCGGGCTATCACTTCGACCCCAAAGCTATGTTCGGCGGCGGACAAATCTATTATGAGATTCATTACCTGAGCTCGGCAACCGGCGGCAACGTTTACGGAACCCCCGACCCCAAACGGCTCTCCCAGGCGCTCGACTATATCCTCATGCAAATGCATTTCCGCTACACCCTCGGCTTCAAACCCTCCAGTTGGGACGGCAAGAAGCACGACCTAAAAGTGGATCTGACGCCTGACGGCCAGAAGAAATACGCTGACGCGGTGCTCCGGTACAGAGCGCAATACATCGCCGTTCCTCCGCTCTCTAAGAGTGCGCAGTAGCAGCAATCACCACCGGCATATCAAGCGTCCCAAGGTGGTGATTGTTCATATCGCTCACTCCCAGCCTCAGGCGGTAGCTCCCCGGCGCAAGTTGCAGTTCCAGATGCATCGGCATTCCCGTGGCAAACAGCTTCCGAAAACCGGCTGAATCGAGATTGACCTCGTATACGCCTGAAGACTGCACCGGAGTAAGCGGCTTCTTCGGACGGACCTTCGTTCCATCGGTCAGCGCAATCAGCGAAACGAGCAGCTTAGCATGGTGCCGCCCGCCTGCATCGGTCAAAAAATCGACTCCGCCCGGATCGATAGACGAGTCAACCCTCACCGCCGAATGGCCCTTGTCGGGAAGCTCAATGCGCCCGCGCAACCGCAGCGTCGTTATTTCCGGAGTATCCGGTTGCAACGCCGCATCCAGTTCCAGCCCGTTGTTGGTGTTTCCCGGCTCGTCCGGCTGAGCGTAATAGCCGCGGCGATAGCTCAGCGAGTACCCGCGCGCAGCCAGCTTCACTGCAATGCTGCGGAACTGCCCATTCCACTTCTTGTTCTGCGGCTCATACGCCAGCGAGTAGTAGCTGGATCCATCTTCAAATCCCTTTCGCAGAGCGCCGGCAAAATCATTGGTCCCGTAATAAGCGTGTCCGCCGGTGGCATCGGCAATGTTGTTCATCATTTCCCGCATCGCCGCACGTGCGGTGAAGAGCTGCATGGCGCTTGTCATTCCGGAACCCTCTGCGCCCATGCCGCTCGCATCCACGCCTATAAGTGAGATGGGATAAATAGCGATCTGCGCATTGGCCTCCTTCCGGTTCGCGTCGGCCATGTCCTGAGTGCTCATCTGGTTCGTGGAGATCGCATTCGACAAATCATTAATCTCAAGCGTCGGGCCGCCGTACAGCGGAAACGTATCCGAGAGCCAGTACAGATTTTTGCGTCCCGGGTAGCCGCTGACCGCAGCCGCGATCTGATCGAGCGCTGTTCGGGTGATATCTGCGGCGCGCTGGGCGTCTTCGCCATTCGCCCAGAGGAAACCCTGCTGGACCGGGTTCTGCCCCGACGCGCTTCTGCCTACCGCTGCCGCAAACGACGCCACCATATCGCTATCCTGTTGCTTGCCTCCTGTGGTCTCCACGGTTGATGTTCCAATACTCATCTCCTTCGCCGCAGCCACCAGCCGGTCCGTGCTGCCGGTAAAACTTTGCAGCATTTGTAGGTGTGTTCCCAGAACGAAGAGCGCGGTCTGCCGCCCAGGCGGCAGCGCCTGCAGAAAACGGATCATCTGTTTGCGAGCGTAAAGCTGGTCCTGAGGAGCCGTGTTGTAGAAGTCGAAGAGGATGATATTTGCGGAGTTCGCAATTGATCCTACGTTGGAAAATTCGAGCGGATCCAAAGCCGGTTGAGCGGCCGACTGTGCGGCAACGTCATGCGTGTGATCGGTGAAATAAGCGATCTTCTGCGATCTGCCGTCTTCGATTATCCGGAAGTCCTTCTCCGTCAGACCGCGCACAATCTGTCCCGCCCTGTCGCGCACTACCACGTCCACATACACAATCCGGCTGGTCACCTGAATTGTGTCCGAACCCGCCACCTGCGCCGGCACAATCGCAGGGCACAGAAGAAGAAGGGCCAGCAACCACACCATTCGAGACATCTCCTTCCCGCACACGGATGCTATCTCAGACGGACGGGCGTTGGATATAGTCGCACAACTGGGTGCTACCGCTGCGCAGTTTCCGTCGTAGCCCGAGTATTCCCACTGACGGCCGGATAGGTATGTGCGGCGGCATTTGCCTTTGCCAAAATTCTGCCAGGCACGATACCCAGAATTAACGTCGCCGCCACCGTCAGCAGCAGCGCGAACAGCAGAGGCGTAGTGGCACGCGGGATGTGGCCGACCGGAGAGGACTCTCCCGGCCTGGTGTAGAGCGTAGCCAGAACGCGGAGATAGTAATAAGCTGCGATGCCGCTGTTGATGAGTCCAAGAATAGCGAGCCAAATGAAACCCGCGTGAATGGCAGCGGTGAAGACATAGAATTTGCCGAAGAAGCCGCCGGTAAAAGGAATTCCGATCAGGGAAATAAGGAAGATTGCCATTGAGCCGCCCAGCAGCGGGGAGCGGTAGGCAAGGCCTCCAAAGTCCTCGATGAGCCCGAGTCGGTCGTCGAATCCGCCGGCGTGGCTGACCACGGCGAAGATGCCAACGTTCATGGCGGCATAGCTCACTGCATAAAAGCTGGCCGCGGCGATTCCATCGGGGGAAAGAGCGGTGAAGGCGACCAGCAGGTAGCCTGCATGCGCAATAGAGGAATAGGCGAGCATTCGTTTGAGGTTTTTCTGGCGCAAGGCGCCAAGATTTCCGATGAACATGGAAAGAACGGCGAGCCACCAAAGGACGGGTACCCAATGCGAATGCAGGACTGGGAACGCTCCGAAAAGAATGCGCAGCAGAACGGCAAAGGCAGCGGCTTTGGGCGCGGTAGACATGAGCGCGACTACCGGAGAGGGCGCACCCTCGTAGACATCGGGCGTCCAGACCTGAAAGGGCGCGGCAGAGACTTTGAATCCGATTCCGATGATGATGAGCGCGAGGCCCGCAATGGCGAGCATGGGAGTGGCGCTCGATGCGAGCGTGCCCGAGATCACGCCGATCCTCGTGCTTCCGGTAGCGCCGAAGGTGAGCGCGATTCCATAAAGGAAGAACGCCGTGGCGAAGGAGCCGAGCAGGAAGTACTTGAGGGCGGACTCAGGACCTTTGGCGCTGCGCTTGCGGAAGCCAGCAAGGATGTAGGTGGAGATTGATGAAATTTCGAGGCCGATAAAGACCAGCAGCAACTCGACCGCACAGGTCATGAACAGCATGCCGACCGTGCCGAAGATGGCAAGCGCATAGAACTCGCCCATGCCTTCGGTCTGCGCGCTGGTTGCGTCAAGGGCGATCAGCAGGCAGACGAGAGAGATTCCACAGATGAGCACATGGAAGAAAACGCTGAAGGCGTCTGTCTGCACCGTGCCGAAGAAGGCGGTGCCGGCAGGCAGCTGATATTGATAGAGGCTTGCACCGAGCGCGAGGATGAGTCCCACAACGGCGAACCACCCTAGGGATTTGCGCGAGACGCGCCCCGGCATCACCGGCTCAATGAGCATGATGAGCACGCCGACGACGGTCAGGATGACCTCCGGGAGAATGCGAAGAATCTGAGGAACGGTGTTCATCGCTTCTCCAGGTAAGAGATGGTGTGAGTTGCCGAGTCTGCCAAACCTGCTACGCCCTGATCGATAGCGCGAATCCAGAACGGGGAGAGCACACCCATCGCCAGCATCAGCACGGCCATGGGCCAAAGCAGAATGTGCTCGCGCGCGGAGAAGCGCGCGACCGGGCGTTCGGCGACCATTGCCGATTCGGGGCCGTAGAAAATGCGCTGAATCATGCAAAGCATGTAGGCGGCGGCGAGAATTACGCCTACGGTCGCCGCGATGACCCATCCATGGTGCGAGGCGAAGCTTCCGCTGAGGATGAGGAACTCGCCGACGAAGCCGTTGAAGAGCGGAAGTCCGATGAGGGACATGCAGGTGATGACGAACAGCGTGGCTAAAACCGGGAGCCTTGCCGCGAGGCCGCCGTAGCGCTGCATGTCATAGGTCTCGTAGCGCTCGTAGAGGAAGCCCGCGAGAGCCAGCAGGGCCGCGCCGGAGACACCTTCGTTGATGAATTGGTAGACCGCTCCATCCAGCCCGGAGAGAGAGAAGCAGAAGATGCCCAGCGTGCAGAAGCTGAGCGCGCTCAGGATGGCATAGGCGATCAGCCGCTTGATATCCGTCTGAACCAGCGCGATGCACGCGCCGTAGAGTATGCCGATGACGGCGAGAGCGATCATCCAGGGAGCGAATTCGCGCGCTTGCGCAGGGAAAAGACCCAGGTTGAAGCGAAGAATAGAGTAGAGGCCGAGCTTGCCCGCGACCACCATCGCCATTGCGGTGGGCGCATCGCTGATCGTATCGCCCAGCCAGCCGTGCAGCGGGAAGACAGGGACCTTGACCGCGAACGCCACGAGAAATGCGAGAGCGGCCCAGAATAGAGCGTTAGGCGTGAAGAGCGCGCTGTTGGCGATGAGGAACTGGCGCATGGTTACGTAGTCGAAGGTGCCCGTTTTTGCGTACAGCCAAAGGATGGCGACGAGAAACAACGCAGATGGGATGAACGTATAGAGGAAAAACTTTAAGGCCGTCCGCGGCCCTCGCTCCCGCCCAAAGATCGCGATGAGGATGGCCATTGGGATCAGCGACAGCTCCCAGAAGCAGTAGTAGAGGAAGATGTCGAGTGCGGCGAAGATGCCGATCATCGCGGTCTGCTGCAGCAGGAAGAAGAAGTAGAACTCCTTCGTGCGCGTCTCAATCGCGCTCCAGGAGGCGAGCACGCCCACCACTGAAAGGAATCCGGTGAGCACGATCAGCCACATGGACAACCCATCAAGGCCGAGGTGATAACGGATTGCCGGATTGGCAATCCAGGAACAGTTCTCGACGAACTGGAAGCCGGTTTGACCATATGCGAAGTGCGCCGGAAAATGTAGCGTGAGCGCGAAGGTAACGATTGAAACGAGCAGAGTCCACCATTGGACGATGCGTCCCTTGCGCGGCAGGAGCGCTACGACGATCGCGCCCGCTGTGGGCACGAAGATCGTCAGCGTCAATATGTGTCCGATCAGCACGAATGGTTTCCTCAGTGAAAATGTGCTGTAAAGCCGAAATAGGTGAAGATGAGCAGGACGGCAGCTCCGACCGCGAGCCAGCCTGCGTAGGATCGGATATTGCCGGACTGCACTCGCTGTACTATGGCGCCGACACCGCGGGCGGCATATGCGGACCCGTAGGTCGCGCCGTCGATTAGGCCCGCATCAATCAAAGCCTTGAGCACGTAGCGCGATACCAACAGCAAAGGTGTGACAACGAGCGCCCCGTATATTTCGTCTATCCAGTACTTATTGACGAGCAGCGTGTACACTCCGCGAAGCTGCGAGGAAACTCTTGCGGGCAGGGCTGGCCTTGCAAAGTAGAAGAGGTGAGCTAGCAGCCACCCGGCAAGGGCGACGAGCGTGGAAACGGCAGCGAGGGTGAGGGCGAGTTGATTTGACCCTTGAAGCGTGCCGCTCGAGCCGAAGACGGGATCGAGGAACCGAGCAATTTCATTATTGCCGCCGAGTGCTGCGGGAATGCCTATCCATCCACCGATAAGCGAGAGGATTCCGAGGATGGCGAGCGGGAAGAGCATGATCCACGGGCTCTCATGCGTGTCGTGCGAATGCGCGTGAGGCTCCGGTTCGGCTTCAAGAACCAGAGTTGATGTTGAGCTGGCGTGGACCGCTGCCCCATGCTCCGGAAGCGAACGATTCCGATAACGGCTTTCGCCGAAAAACGTGAGATACCAGAGCCGGAACATGTAGAACGAGGTGAGGAACGCGGTAATGAGACCGACGATCCATAGAACTTTCCCGCCGTTCGGCGCGAGAAAGGTTTGGTAGAGGATTTCGTCCTTGCTGAAGAAGCCGGCAAACGGCGGCAGGCCTGAGATGGCGAAGACCGCTGCGGTCATCGTCCAGAAGGTTACGGGGAGTTTGCGCCGGAGTCCGCCCATCACGCGCATGTCCTGCTCACCGCCGAGCGCGTGGATTACCGATCCCGCTGCGAGGAATAGTAGCGCCTTGAAGAACGCATGCGTGACCAGATGGAACATGCCGGAGGCGTAGGACGCCACTCCGCAGGCCAGGAACATGTAGCCGAGCTGCGAAATTGTGGAGTAGGCCAGTACGCGCTTGATGTCCGTCTGCACGATTCCGATCGTCGCCGCAAAGCAGGCGGTGGCGACACCGATGATGGCGACAACGCTAAGTGCGAGCGGCGAGCGGTTGAAGATGACGTGGGTCCGCGCGATCATGTAAACGCCGGCCGTGACCATGGTGGCCGCATGAATGAGCGCGGAGACGGGCGTGGGGCCTTCCATCGCATCCGGTAGCCAGATGTAGAGTGGGATCTGAGCCGATTTCCCCGTTGCGCCGAGCACGAGGAAGAGCGCGATGGCAGTCAAAAATCCGCCCTGCCACTCGGGATGCTGCGCGACCACTGCAAAAACTCCGCTGAAGCTGAGCGTACCGAAGCGCGCAACGAGCAGGAACATGGCGATAAGAAATCCGAAGTCGCCGATGCGGTTTACGATGAAAGCTTTTTTGCCGGCATTGGCTGCCGAGTTCTTGAGGTAATAGAAGCCGATCAGCAAGTACGACGCGAGGCCGACACCCTCCCAGCCGACGAACATAAGCAGAAAATTCTCCGCCAGCACGAGGGTGAGCATGAAGAACATGAAAAGATTGAGGTAGGCGAAAAAGCGCCAGTACCCCTCCTCATGTGCCATGTATCCGACAGAGTAAATATGGATGAGAAATCCGACGCCGGTTACAACCAGCAGCATCACTAATGAAAGCTGGTCGAGTTGCAGATCGAAGCCGGCGCGGAAAGCTCCGGTCTGAATCCATGTGCCGAGATGTTCGAAATATGGCGCAGGGGCGGCGTGAAAATTGAACCACAGCCACGCCACTTGGGTAAAGGGAATGGCGGTGGCGATGAGCGCGATGGCGGAGACGAGCGCCTTTGGCAGCTTGCGGCCGGCAAGACCGTTCGCCAGAAACCCCGCGAAGGGGATGAGCGGAATGAGCCAGAGATGGAGAGAACTGTTCATGATTTCAGTTGCTACAGCTTCATCAAATCCACTTGATCGACATTGAGGGTATTGCGCGTTCGGAAAACAGCGATGATGATGGCGAGTCCCACGGCGGCCTCAGCCGCGGCGACGACCATGACAAAGAAAACGAAGATTTGTCCGCTGACCTGATGGAAGTAGTGCGCGAAGGCGACGAAAGTGAGGTTGACTGCATTGAGCATGAGCTCAATGGACATGAAAACGGTAATGATGTTGCGTTTAATGAGAAAGGCCGCGACTCCAATGGAGAAGAGGATGGCGCTGAGGACGAGGTAGTAGGAGATAGGGACCATTGCTCAATGCTCCCTTCTGGCGAGCGCAACCGCGCCGAGAATGGCGACCAGAATCAGGACCGAGGTCACTTCAAACGGGAGTAACAGATCGCGGAAAAGGACGCGGCTTAGATCAGTCGTGGTGATCAGGGAGCGGCCAGGTGTGGTCATGCCCATCCGCGATCCGTTCGAGATGAAGATGTAAGCGAGTGCGGCGAAGAGGGCCGCAGCGCCGGGAATTCCGATCGCATAGGCTGCCTTGCTGCCATGCGTGCGCTCTTCGCGTCCGGCATTGAGCAGCATGATGACAAAGGTGAACAACACCATAATGGCGCCAGAATAGACAATCACCTGTGCTGCTGCGAGAAATTCGGCTCCAAGCAGCAGGTAGAGTACGGCGAGCGAGCTCATCACTACGATGAGTGAAAGCGCGGAATTGATTGGATGGCGCTGGAACAGGAGGTTCAACGCTCCTGCAACGCACAGCCCGCCAAAAATGAAGAACAAAACCAGATGCATGACTTCAGTCGCTCACTGGACTACATGAAACAAGATGACAAATATGAGACCGGAAACTTGATTCTAAATTAGGTTATGCCACGCGAAACGCAAGCCAGAAGCTGGTCACAAGGATGTTTGCAATCGCCAGAGGCATGAGAAATTTCCAGCCAAAACCCATCAGCTGGTCGTAACGGAAACGGGGTAGCGTGCCTCGCACCCAGATATACAGAAAAAGGAAACAGAACACCTTGAGCACGAACCAGAAGACCGGAAGCAGCGCCTGGATAACAATGCCACCGAAAGGCGGGAACAAATGTCCGAAGGGGCTGCTCCAACCGCCGAAAAACAGCAGAGTGGCGACGCAGCCGACGGTTATCATGTTGGCGTATTCGGCCATAAAAAACATGGCAAATTTCATGGAGCTGTATTCGGTGTGGTATCCGGCGGTCAATTCGCTCTCGGCTTCGGGAAGATCGAAGGGAGTGCGGTTGGTTTCGGCGAAGGCCGCGGTGATGTAAATGAAGAACGCGACAAACTGCCACCCGCCGAAAAAGTTCCACGAGAGCAGCCCATGCGTGGCCTGCAGGTTCACGATGTCGCGAAGCCGGAACGATTGGGAGCGCAGAATCACGCCGACCACTGAAAGGCCGAGCGCGAGTTCGTAGCTGATGACCTGCGCGCTCGCCCGCAGCGCGCCGAGTAGCGAATACTTATTATTGGACGACCAGCCCGAAAGCGCGATCCCGTAAACGCCAATCGAAGTGACTCCGAGGATAATGAGCAGGCCGATGTTGACGTCGGAGATCTGAAATAAATCGATCCCTTTGTAGTGAATATCCGCGCCGAAGGGAACCATGGAAATCGAGATAAGCGCACAGCTCAACGCGATGATGGGCGCCACGATAAACAGCGGCCTGTAGACGCTGGTCGGCATGAGGTCTTCTTTCAGAAACAGCTTGGCGCCGTCAGCGAGTGGCTGCAGCAGCCCGAACGGTCCAACGCGGCTCGGTCCCCAGCGGTTCTGAATGCGGCCAACGACTTTGCGCTCAAGCAGCACTGTGTAGGCGACAGCGGTGAGCAGAATCACGGTGACGATGATCACTTTCAGCACGCTCACCAACAGAAAAATCCAGATGCTAACTTCCACAAGACCTTCCCATTCGTTAATCTGCCGCTGTTTCTGCGGGGTTGGATATGGTGGTGCCCGATGCAAGTACTTCCTTCAGCTTCGCGCTGTAGTTGCCCAGGGTCCCTGACGTGTACAGGCTGTCATTCGACGGCAGCACCAGATCGCGTCTAGAGGCAGAGGCTTCAATCTGCACCAACTCGGATTTCAAATGCTCATCATTGCCGGCCAGAAGATTCAACCGCGAAACACTGTAGGCGGGAACCAGCCGCTGAATCTCATCGAAAATGGCAAAAGGATCGAAGGGGCTGAGTTTTGGCTCAAGATGGTGCGCCGCAAGCCACACGGCATGGCGGTCCGCTTCTCCCGACTGCGCTCCGCGCGTCTGCCCGAAATCGGCGCGCACGCCCTTGCCGAATGGAACGAGGGCCTTTGGATTGGCACCCATCTTTTCCGCGAGCCGCATGATCAATTCGAAATCGGTTCGAACGCCGGCCTTGTCGGCCGCTTTCTTGACGAGTTGAAGATCGCCGTAGGTATTGGTTACGGTGCCGGCCTTCTCGTAGAGATTTGTCGCGGGGAAGACCACGTCGGCGAGCACGGCGGTTTCGGTCAGGAACATATCCTGCACGATGAGAAATGTGTTCCTCAGAGCGGAGGCGTCGATGCCATACCGGGCGACGGGATTTGAACCCACGATGTAGAGGGCGGACAGATCGCCGCTTCCGGCTGCGTCCACCATTTCGACCAGATCGAGTCCGGGTGCGATTGGCAGCATGTTGCCGTACTCTTCCGAGAAGTACCCTGCGGCTGCAACAGGAACATATCCGGGCAGCAGATCGGGCATCATGCCCATGTCCGCTGCGCCCCGCGAGTTGGCGTAGTCGCCAAGACAGGCGAATTTCGTGTTCGGTAATGCGAGACCGAAGCGAACGAGCGATGCGATGTCGCGCCCGCGGAACTCGGAGCCGAATACGACAAGCAGCGACTCTTCCTTGCGTATCGCGTCGCGGAATGCGACCGAGTCGTCGTCGACGGCGAAGGCACGGTCGTTGCCCGCGAGATATTCGACAAACGATGCATAGCCGGTTTGCGGCAGGGTAACGGCAGCCTTGGCCTGGCGGCGCAATTTGATCTCCGAGTGGTTCGCGACATAGAGTCGCGCGCGGTTCAGCCGGACGTTGGTGCGAATCTGCCAGGCGAGCGCTGGATGCTGCTCGGTTGGATCATTGCCCAGCAGCAGAATTGCCGGAGCCCCGGCGAAATCGCGCAGCGAGGCCTCGCGTCCGGTATTGCCCTTGAGGGCAGCCGCGAAGGCCGCGTAGTCTGCCGTGCGGTGATGATCGATGTTGTTGGTCCCGAGGACGGTGCGCGCAAACTTCTGCAGCAGATAGTTCTCTTCATTCGTAGTGCGATTCGATCCGATTACCCCGATCGCCTTGCCGCCGCGCGAATCGCGAACTTCCTTAAGCCGCCGGGCCGCGAAGTCAATGGCGTGCTCCCAACTCACAGCCGCAAGGTTGCCATCTGCCTGCCGCACGAGCGGTTTAGTCAGGCGGTCGCCGTGGCTGGCAAAATCAAATGCGTAGCGGCCCTTGATGCAAAGGAAATCGCCGTTGATGCCGCTTTTGTCCCGATTGTTCCCGCGAATGATCTCCGTGCCTTCATTGACGGTGCGGACGCCGAGTGTGGTCTTACAGCCGTCACCGCAGTGCGTGCAGATGGTGGCAACGTGATTCATCTCCCAGGGTCGAGTCTTGTAGCGATAGGTTCCGGAGGTGAGCGCGCCGACAGGGCAGATGTCGATGCACATGCCGCATTCTTCGCAATTGAGGTGGTCCTGACCGTTGGGCGCGATCACGCTGCTTGCGCCTCGATTCTCCACACCAAGCGCCCACACGTCCATGCCTTCGCCACAGACGCGCACGCAGCGATAGCAAAGGATGCAGCGCGGCCGATCGAAATAGACGACGGGCGACCACTGCTGCTCATCGCGGTGCTGCTTGATCTCCACGTATTTCGATTCGCCGGCCCCGTACTTAAAGGTCATATCCTGCAACTCGCACTCGCCCCCCTTATCGCAAACCGGGCAGTCCAGCGGGTGATTGCCGAGCAGCAGCTCCGTTGTGGCTTTCCGCGCCTGTTTAATCTCGTCGGTTTCGCTTTCAACGATCATGCCTTCGGCAACAGGCGTGGTGCAGGCGGTCTGCAATTTGGGAATCTTGGCGATACGGACGACACACATGCGGCACGCGGCCTGAAGCGAGAGTCCAGGGTAGTAACAGAACGCCGGAATCTCAATGCCGGCGGCCTTGCAGGCATCGATGAGCAGCGTTCCCGCGGGCGCGGTGAGCTTCTTGCCGTCTACTGTGAAGGTTACGTCAGCCATTCCAATCTTCCTTGCGCTAAACCAGCGCCTCTTCGCGCACCAGCGAATGCTGGTAAGGGCATCCCTTGCCGTTCAAGTGATCTTCAAATTCTTTGCGAAACTTCTTAACAAATCCAATTGTTGGCATAGCGGCAGCGTCGCCGAGCGGACAGAACGTGCGGCCCATCATGTTCTCCGCGAGATATCGAATATTGTCGATGTCCTTCTCGACCGCTCCGCCTGCGTGCAGGCGCGTGAGCGATTTCTTCAGCCAGTCGGTCCCTTCCCGGCAGGGAATGCACCAGCCACAGCTTTCGTGCTGATAGAACTGCATCGTGCGCAACGCAAACTCGACCATGCATACAGTCTCGTCGAGCACGACAATGCCGCCCGAACCAAGCATTGTCCCCGCTTTCCCCATTTGGTCGAAGTCGAGGCCGACGTCAATTTCGCCGGCCGTAAGAACGGGAGTGGACGACCCGCCGGGCACGACGGCTTTGAGCGTCTTGCCGCCGGCAATGCCGCCGCCGACCTCGTAGATCGCGCGTTTCAGGTTGTAGCCCATCGGTAATTCATACACCCCGGGCTGTTCCACATGCCCACTGATACAGAAGAGGCGCGTCCCGCCGTTGCGCTCCGAACCGACCTTGGCGTATGCCTCGCCGCCCATCAGCAGGATGTGCGGCACGCTGGCGATAGTCTCAGCGTTGTTGATCACGGTAGGGCCGCCGTAGAGTCCGACAACCGCAGGGAAGGGTGGCTTGATCCGTGGAATGCCGCGCTTGCCTTCGAGCGATTCCATCAGCGCGGATTCTTCGCCGACTTCGTAAGCTCCCGCACCGGTCTGCGTCACGATATCGAAGTCGATGCCGGAGCCGAAAATGTTCTTGCCGAGAAAGCCTCTGGCGTACGCATCGGCTACGGCTTTCTCCATGATGTTGAGAAGATAACGATACTCGCCGCGAAGATAGATGAAACCCATCTTCGAGCCGATGGCAAGGCCGGCGATGATGGTGCCTTCGATCACGGCGTGCGGATCATGCAGAAAAATGACGTGGTCTTTACAGGTGCCGGGCTCACTCTCGTCTCCGTTCACCAGTACGTACTTGGGGCGGTCCGACTGCTTGGGAACGAACGACCACTTCAACCCGGTAGGAAAGCCGGCGCCTCCGCGCCCGCGAAGGCCTGAGGCTTTCATTTCGCTGATGACCCAGTCGATCCCTTTTTCAATGGCTGCCTGCACGGCCTTGTAACCGTCGAGCTCAATGTATTTGTCAATCTCGGTAGCGCCTTGGCCAAAGCGGCGCGAGATGATCTTTACTTCCTCGGGATGGGAGACAAGCCTGGGCATGATTAGACCGTCTTCTCCCTTACGCGTCCGGCTTTGTAGTCGTCGATGAGCTTGTCCATTTTGCTGGGGGTCAATTCTTCGTGGAAGTCGTAGTTCACCTGAATGGCGGGCGCCCAGCAACAGGCTCCGATGCACTCCACTTCTTCAAGCGAGAACAGGCCATCGGACGTTACCTGCTTGTGGTCGATACCAAGCCGCTTCTTACAGTGGTCGAGAATCCCATAGCCATCGCGCAGCATGCAGGAGATGTTGGTGCAGACCTGGATATTGTATTTCCCCACAGGCTTGGTCCGCAGCATGGAGTAATAACTGAGCACGCTCTGCACATCGTTTTCGCGGATGCCGATGCGTTCTGCGACTTCGGCGACCACGGAGTCGGAGATGTAGCCGATTTCGTCCTGCGCGTAGAGCAGCATGGGGATGAGTGCCGAGCGCCGCACGGGATATAGCGTGACCAGCTTGTCAAAGCGCGCAGCCAGCGCGGGTGAGAATATCGATGTTTTTTCCGACGCCAACTGCCTTCCCCCAGTGCAAATTCTCAGTCAAAAACCTTTGCGGTGAACGCCTCCGCCGCGACTTCCATCTCCAATTTTCCCGCCCCGTCGCTCAGCGCAACGTGGCTGTCTTCGTCGATTTCGAACCTGCCCCTGGTCAATACGCGCTCCGTGCCCGGATCGTCTTCGTATACTGCCCAGCTTCCCCCGCCCGTTGCCGCGTCGAACTCCAGGTCAAGTGTCTTACGCTCGCCGCGCAAAGTCAGATGTCCGGCTTCGCCTTCATCGACCAGCGCATGGTTCGATACCGGCTGGGCCAGGTCATGCCCCGCCACATAAGACCGAATCAGCGCCACGAAAGAGGTCCATAGCTCCGCGTAGATGCTACGCCGCTCCACCTTTCGCCTCTTTCCTTGCGGCTTCTTCCTGGGCTTCAGCCTTGACAGCAATACTTTCTTCCAGCGCCGTAATTGCCGGGTAGCCGCCCAGCAGTTGATCGAGCGCCCACTGCGCAAAGCGGGCGGCAAGAGGGAACTGCGCAACCGTCTGCGGATCGTCAGCAAAGATCTGATGCACCTCGTCCCCGGGGCCATCCACAACGCCCCACAGCCCGCGAGTCAGCCTCAGTTGACCGTAGTGATAAATCGCGCTTTCCGTCGGAATCAGCTTCTTCAGCGTGGATGACGTGTAGGCGTAAAAGACTGTGTCGCTGAGCAGGTCTGCGGCCAGCTTTAGATCAAATACTCCGGCCGAGATCACAAAAAAATGAGGAATGTCATTTTCAGGAGCAATGATGACATGGCTTTTTGCCGGCTCGAGCGCCGCCAGGTCGAGAAATGCACGCTTCAGCTCCGGCCAGAAAGTGAGCACGGCATTCGTGCGCTCCGCAAATTCTTTTTGCCGGGCTTCTGCCCATTGCGTGTTGGTCAGCAGCGTTCTCATCTGTCAATTTCCCCCAACACGATATCTATGGAGCCGATCACCGCCACCACGTCCGCCAGCAGGCGTCCTTCGCACATTTTTTGCATCGCCTGTAGTGTTGCGAAAGAAGGGTTGCGCATGTGAACGCGATACGGTTTTGCGGTGCCGTCGCTGACCACGTAATACCCCATTTCGCCGCGCGGCGATTCCACTGCCTGGTACACCTGTCCGGCGGGCACGGTAAAGCCTTCGGTGACGATTTTGAAGTGGTAGATGAGCGACTCCATCTGGGTCTTCATCTTTTCGCGATCGGGCAGCACGACCTTCGGCGCGTCCGCCGTGATCGGACCGTCGGGCATCCCGTCGAGCGCCTGCTGGCAAATCTTCACCGACTCGCGCATTTCTGCAATGCGGATAATGTAACGCGCCCACACATCGCAGTCAGTCGAGATCGGCACTTTAAATTGGAATTTCTCATAGCTCGAATACGGCATGTCGCGCCGCAGGTCCCAGTCCACGCCGGAGGCGCGCAGCGGAGGCCCGGTGACGCCCAGCGCGATGGCGTCTTCGGCGCTCAGATGGCCCACGCCCTTCAGTCGTCCCATCCAGATGGGATTGCCGGTGAGCAGGTTCTGGTATTCGTCAATTTTCTCCGGCAAAACCCGGATGAACCGCTGAATCCACTGGAAGAGATCGATCGGCGGCTCCAGCGCGAGTCCGCCTACGCGGAAGTAGGAGGTCATCATGCGTTGACCACTGACGGCCTCAAAGATGCGCTGGATTTCCTCGCGTTCGCGGAATGTATAGAGGAAGACTGTCAGCGCGCCGATATCCATGGCATGCGTGCCCAGCCAGACCAGATGCGAGTTCAGCCGCGTCAACTCGTTCAGCAGCACGCGAATCCATTGCGCGCGTTCAGGAATCTCGATCTGCAGGAGTTTTTCAACCGCGAGGCAGTATGCAAGATTGTTCGTCATCGGGCAGAGATAATCGACGCGATCGGTGAGCGGAACCACCTGCTGATAGAACTTGGCCTCGCAGGTTTTTTCAATGCCGGTGTGCAGATAGCCGATATCGGGCACAACCCTCAGAACCGTCTCGCCGTCGATCTCGATTACCAGGCGCAGAACACCATGCGTTGAAGGGTGCTGCGGGCCCATGTTCAGGACCATCGTCCGGTCGTGCGAACCTTCTTCGGGATGCGGCTCCAGCAGCGAGGAGGTGGCGACGAATTGGGGCATGTCGCCCACTAGCGATATCCCTCCACTGGATAATCCTTGCAGAGAGGATGGCCCGGCCACTCGTCGGGCATCATGATGCGGCGCAGGTTGGGGTGCCCGTGAAAACGCACGCCGAAGAGATCCCAGACCTCGCGTTCGTAGAAATTCGCCGCTGGCCAGATCGGGGTAATGCTGTCGATCGACGGATCGATGGAGTCTACCTGAGCGACCAGCCGCACCCGCTCCTTCAGCGCGTGCGAAAGGATGTGGTAAACAACGTGGAAACGCGGCTCGCTCGGATACCAGTCCACGCAGGTCACATCTTCAAAAAAGTTGTAGCCGGCCTGCTGCACAACGGCTGCCGCCGCGCGAATCTGGTCCTTCGCAATCGTCAGCGTAAGCTCGCCAAGTTCAAACTTTGTGTCGAGAACAGCTTCAGGCATGGCAGCGAGAAGGGAAGCGACGGCCCGGTTTTGCGCATGGGCCTCTAGAACGGCGTCTTTATCCGCTGTGGTCATTTCGCCCTACAGGTCGCCCTTATCCGACGCCCAGTCGAGGATGCCCTTTTTCCAGATGTAGAAAAAGCCGACCAGCACGAACCCGATATAAACCAGCATCTCCCAAAAGCCGAAATATTGAGAGCCTGTGATCGCCGGCAGCTTGCGGTAAATGATGGCCCACGGAAGGATGAAGACCGCTTCGACGTCGAAGAGGATGAACAGCATCGCAACCATGTAGAAGCGAACGGAAAATCGCCCGCGCGCATCACCCTCGGCGGGAATGCCGCATTCGTAGGCAGCGAGCTTTGATTTGGACCTGCGATGCCGCCCAATGAGCCAGGAAACGGCCGTCATCGAACAGCCCATCCCAACCGCCACAATCATTTGCATCAGCAGAGGGATATAGTTCCAGGTGTATGGATGGGGATGCATGCTGCTCAACTCGCCTCAAGGTGGGAACGTCAAACGGCTACTCTTTGAGAGTAGTTTTTCCACTGTCAAGAGTCAAGTTTTGAAGGGATGAATCAGCCGCTGAGAGCAACCCTTCATGCCCTCGAGTTCTGAAAGGAATATCATCGCTTTGTTGCACGCGGCATCCAACGCTCAGAATTCCCCAGCGTGCGAGACTCTTCAGATGAGGATTGAGACTGTGGACAAATTTGCATTGCTGGTAACTTTAAAAGCGAAACCCGGAAGAGAAAACGAACTTGCGGAGTTTTTGAAATCAGCGCTGCCGCTCGTCGAGGCTGAACCCGCAACCAACACGTGGTTTGCCATCAAGATCGACCCGTCAACCTTCGGAATCTTCGACACCTTTGCCACGGAGTCTGGCCGGGACGCGCATCTCTCCGGCAAGGTGGCTGCGGCGCTTATGCAAAAGGCGCCCGAGCTACTGGCGGGGGCTCCGAAAATCGAAAAGGTCGACGTGCTTGCGTCTAAGCCGGCGAAGTAGGAGAAATTCGACATGGCTTCCTGCACACATATCGACCAGATCCGGAACGTAAGTCCGCGAACTCCCAACGGCTGCGAGGAGTGCCTTAAGATGGGCGATCGCTGGGTGCATTTGCGTCTGTGCCTGGAATGTGGCCATGTAGGCTGCTGCGACTCGTCAAAGAACAAGCATGCGACAAAGCATTTCCACTCCACAAAGCATCCGATCATGAAATCGTTCGAACCGGGAGAAACATGGGGCTGGTGCTACATCGATGAAGTGCAGTTGAATTTCGACCGTTAGTGTACAAGCTACTTCCCGTCATTTTCCTAAATCGGAATCTGGAGAAAAGACTGTTCCACTCTGATACAGTCGCGGGCGATAACCCGCGAATCCAGTAAGAGAAACTCAGGCATCTGCCGATAAGGTGGGCGTGGAGGACGTTTCCATGGCCACTCAAGTTTTCCGACCAGACTATGCGCTGCTGCTTCCGCGACCCACGGACCCATTCCGCGGCGCAACGTATGACATCGGCCACCAGGGGATCCAGGAGGACAGCGCCGAGTTAGAAGGCGAAAAGGGCAATGTGTTTCGCGGCTTCTTCTTTGCCATGCTCTTCAATTTGTTTCTCCTGCTGACCGGCGCCGCGGGCTGGGAGGTCTGGCGCGCATTCTGGTAAAGGGATGGACGTGAATCCGGGCCACACAGCCTGATACATTCGAGGCATGCAGGTTGTTATCAATGGCAGAGATCGCGAATTCTCCTTGGCTTCACCAGCTACCGTAGCTGACCTTGTGGGCGCTCTCGAATTGAAAGGCGACCGCATCGCTCTTGAACACAACGGAAGCATCGTTCGCCGCGATGCGTGGATTCATACGACGGTTTGCGAGGGCGATAGGTTTGAGGTGGTCCACTTTGTCGGCGGAGGCACTGGCCGCCCATAGTGAGAGTAGTGGAAAGTGCGTTCGCCGGGGGCTAGTCCTCGCGCGGCTTGATCTTCCAGCCCACCGCAAGAATCCCCACAAAAATCGCTGCAGCGGGAACGCCCAGCACCAGAATTCCGCGGCGCAGTCCTTCACGCGCCTTTGGAGCGGATCCAGCGGTCGTGTCGCGACACAAACTGCATCCCTGGGCGACGCTCATAGCGGGCAAACATAAGAGAAAGGCGAAAATTGCCGCCAGGCAGAACTGCTTCACTGGAAAAATTCCAGGAGCACGAAAAGGAATATCCAGAACAGTCCCATCGCATGCCAATACCAGGACACTGAATCCACTGCGACTTGCCGAAATTCGATTTTCTTGAGCGTGAATAATCCCGTCAGGGCGGCGGCGAGCGCAAGGATTCCGAACACAAGGTGGAGGCCGTGAATGCCGGTAATCAGATAAAAGAAGTGGCTGCTGGGATCAGGCGAGATAAAGCGGAAGCCCTCGTTCACGAGCTGCTTCCAGGCGATCCACTGGCCGGCGAGAAACATAATCCCGAGTGCGAGCGTCGCGGCCAGCCACGGAGCGGCGCGCTTGACTGCGGGGCGGCCCAGCCCCAGCCATTCCTCCATAACGTCGATCTCGCGAAAGAGCTGCCTTCGCGCCATTTCCATCGTGGCGCTGCTCAGCAGGAGCACGGCGGTATTAAGCCAAAGAATGTGGGGGACTGCTAACGGGCGCCAATCGTTGATGAAGTTTTCGTGTACATCGAAATGCCCGGAGCTTTGGCGTACGAAGAACGTGCTGACCAGCGCGATGAAGAACATGAGATCGCCTGCCAGGGCGAACAAAACGCCCAGCCGATAGCGGATGAGCAACTCTCGTGGTCCCCTGCGTCCCTGCGGCTGATTGTCCCAGTTCTCACCGTCGCCGCCGCCACCTGTGGGCCGGCGATCGACCGGCGGTTTGCCGCCGATGCCGGGATCTTTCCGTTCAATCTCGACCTGATTGCGCGTGAAAGTGGCTGGCATAAAACCAACTCCCTCTTACTGAACAGATTACTCTTCTCTCACAATGGTTTCCCACTGCGGATGGAAGCCTTCCTGGCCGGAAGGCAGTTCATACTCGTACGGCCCCCGCTCGATGCATTTCCGGTCCGCGGCCGCTGCCCATTCGAGCGTGGTTGCGCGCCAGGGGTTGTTTGCCGCGGTACGACCACTGCGCGCGCTGGCAAACACGTTCCATAAGAATATGAGCTGCGCCGCCGCCAAAAGCATTGCTGAGAATGTGATGCCCCGTTCGACCGGAATCAGCGACGGAAAACTCATGGCCGGCCCCGCCAGCCGGTCATAATGGCGCGGCTCGCCGGCCAGCCCGGCGAAATGCATGGGGAAAAACGTGCCGTAGGCAGCGATCAGCGATATCCAGAAATGCAGCTTGCCCAGCGTTTCGTTCATCAAGCGCCCGCTCATCAAAGGGAACCAGTAGTAGATGCCGGCGAAGACGGAGAAGATTCCAGCCATTGCCATGACCAGATGAAAATGGGCGACCACAAAAAAAGTATTATGCAGATAAGCATCAAGTGCGGGCTGGGCCAGAAGCGGGCCGGTAAGGCCCCCGGCAATGAAAAACGAGAGGAAGCCCAGCGCGAAGAGCATAGGGGTTCGCAGTTGCATGCCGCCGCCCCACAACATCGCCAGCCAGCCCACAACCTCAACCGTGCTGGGCACCGCGATGGCCATCGTGGTCAGCGCAAAAGCAGTTCCGGCGTAGGGATTCATGCCGCTGACGAACATGTGATGCCCCCACACAACAAGCCCCAGCAGCCCAATGGCGACCAGCATCCCCGCCATCGCTAAATAGGCAGGAACGCGCCGCCGCGCGAAGTTGGCGAAGAGGGAAGTGGCAAGCCCCATGCCAGGCAGCACCGCAATGTAGACTTCCGGATGCCCGAAAAACCAGAACAGGTGCAGCCACAGAAGCGGTGAACCGTCGCCATGCCCAACGATGCGGCCGTTGATCAGATCGCCTGCAGGGATGAAAAAGCTGGACCCGAAATGGCGATCGGAAAACAGGAGCACGACGGCTGCCAGCAGCACGGCGAAAACCAGCAGCGAGAGGATTGAGGTAACGAGCCACGCCCAAACCGTCATCGGCAACCGCGACCACACCATGCCCGCGCGGCGTTCGCCCAGGATGGTGGCCAACATATTCACGGCGCTCAGCCATGACGCAACGCAGAATATCCCGATGCTTATGAGCCAGAGGTCCATGCCCAGGCCCTGTCCTGGACCGGCGGACGGGATGGCGCTCAACGGGGGATAGCTCGTCCAACCTGAAATTGCGACGCCGCCCGATGTAGTGTGCGCGCCGGAGACGAGTACTAGAAATGCTGCGACCGTCATCCAGAATGCCGTCGCATTAATTCGCGGAAAGGCCATGCCCCGTGCGCCGATCTGTTGTGGCAGGACGAGATTGGCAAACCCTGATTGCGGCGCGGTGGTCAGCACGAAAAAGACCATCAGCGTGCCGTGCAGGGTAACCAGCGCAAGATAATCTTCCGGCTTCATCAGCCCAAAGAAGGGAATCGTTACATTAGGCCACACCCGATGAAAACGCATCAGCAGCGAAAGAATGGTTCCTACGCCGACAGCTGCCAGCGCCAGATACAGGTAGAGAATCCCCAGCGCGCGATGATTTGTCGTGAAGATCTTCATTGGCCGGTCCTTCGAGCCTGGGCTTGCTCGCGGCCCGCGAGCCACGAATCAAAATCCGCCGCAGGGAGGACCAGCAGGCGCGCCTGCATTCGTTGATGTCCCAGCCCGCAGACCTGGCTGCAGAGGATGGGATAAGTCCCCGGAGACACCGGAGTGAAGTGAACATGCAGCATCATGCCGGGCACAGTGTTCTCCTTGAGGCGCATTCCGGGAATAAAAAACCCGTGAATTACGTCAAGTGAGCGAAGTTGTAAATCAACCTCGCGACCTGCGGGCAGCGTCAGAATGCTCGAAACAATGTCATCCGCGCCGTGCGGATCTCGAACGTCTATCCCCAGCGGGTTGCCCGCCGCCGCGTTTACGAGTTGCGGTCGAGTGATTCCGAAAACGGCGTCGGTGCCGGGGTAGCGGAAATACCACTGGAACTGTTCGCCAACCACCTCAACCTGCATGGCGGCCGTTGAAGGGCCGAAGTACCGGTTTGCCGCCCACAGTCGCTGCGCCGTAAGCGCCATCCATGCGTACATCAGGCAAAAGCTCGCGATCAGCCCCCAGCGGATCATCGCGGGAAATTTTCCGACAGCCGATTGCCGGCGAAAAATCGCAAACCCTAGCCAGAGATGCGCGATTAGCGCAGCAACGCAAAGCGCCACCAGATTCCAGAACATCAGTCGATCGACAACGGGGCCATGCAGCGCGCCATCCGATGGCATCCACGGCACACCAGTCAATTGCAGAAGAAAACCGGCGGCCATCAGCATCCCTCTTAGACCCGCGCGGCCGCGTGCCTGCGGACGAGATCAATAAAGCGGGCATGGACACGCCGGTCTGCGGAAAGTTCAGGGTGGAAAGTCGCGGCGAGAATCTTTCCCTGCTCCACCAGAACAGGGAAGCCGTCGCGCTCGGCGAGAATTTTGACATCGGGGCCGGTTTTCACAATGCGCGGCGCGCGGATGTATACCATCTCCAGCGGGCCGCCTTCGAGCTTCGTATCCGCCACCTCAATCACGCTGTCGATCTGGCGCCCATACGCGTTGCGCTCCACCGTGGCATCCAGCACCCCCAGGCTTTGCTGCGCCGGATGCAGCACCTCCTTCGACAGGAGAATGCACCCCGCGCAGGTGCCGAACGAGGGCCTGTTCCGCACAAACTCCTGAAGCGCGGCGAGAAATCCATCTCGCTCCAAAAACTTCAGGAATGTCGTCGATTCACCGCCGGGTATTACTAGCCCCTCCACATCCGCCAACTGCTCGGGCGTACGGACCAACACCGCCTCCGCCCCGGCATCACGCAGCGCATTAGCGTGCGCTTCGAAGTCGCCTTGAATCGCAAGCACCCCGATACGCACTGGCTCGCCGCTTCGGTGAGCGCTTCTGCTGCTCTCTTTCATTGAATCCCCATCTTCAATGACTAACGGGAGTGGCCGCAACTGTCAGGTTGACAGCGGAGCCACGTAGGCCTGGACGGCCAGTCCCGCCGAAGGCGCGTTGCCTGAACGGCTAGTTCCCGCGCGTTTGAAGCAAGTCCCGCTCCTCGATGGCAGCAACGGCGAGCCCCTTCATCGAGCCGGTCACCTGCTCCGCGGCCTCCGACAGAATCTTCGGATCGTTGAAATGGGTGGTAGCGATCACGATTGCCTTGGCGCGAGACTCCGCCTCTTCGCGCTCTGGGCGGTTGTTCGGTTCGCCCTTCTTGTTCACGCTCACATCAAGCGGAGTCGCGCGTTCCTTCATGAAAATTCCGGACCCTACAAAAACGGACTCAGCGCCGAGCTGCATCATCAGGGCTGCATCCGCGGGAGTGGCAATGCCGCCGGCGGAGAAATTGGGCACGGGCAGCTTGCCGGTTTTCGCCACCGTGCGAACCAACTCGTAGGGCGCGCGATGCTCTTTTGCCGCGACATACAGCTCCTGCTCGCTGAGCACGGTGAGGGCCTTCATCTCCTGCACGATCTGGCGCATGTGCTTGACCGCGTGAACCACATCCCCGGTGCCCGCCTCGCCTTTGGTGCGGATCATGGCCGCGCCCTCGGCAATACGCCGCAGCGCCTCGCCCAGATCGCGCGCGCCGCAGACGAACGGAGTCTTGAAGGCGTGCTTGTCGATGTGGTGGGCCTCGTCGGCGGGCGTGAGCACTTCGCTTTCATCGATGAAGTCAACGCCGAGATACTGCAATATTTGTGCCTCGGCAAAATGTCCGATACGCGCCTTTGCCATCACGGGGATCGAAACGGAAGCGATAATCTCTTTGATCAGGCTCGGCTTGGCCATGCGCGCCACGCCCCCTTCAGCGCGGATCATAGCCGGAACGCGCTCCAGAGCCATGACGGCAACCGCGCCAGCCTGCTCTGCGATCTTCGCTTGCTCCACGTCCATTACATCCATAATCACGCCGCCCTTGAGCATCTCCGCCAGGCCCGTCTTCAGGCGCAGCGCCGAATCGCTTTGCGCGTGATGGCCGTTCTTATCCGCATGATTTGTCATATATGTCCCCCATTGTGAGCGCAGTTGACGGGGCGCAGGAACAGTCCGGCGGAGCGCTCTGCTTTGGCCGATGCGATGATCTCAGTTTAGCAGTTTTTCGCAAAAATCCGGTTTCTCCAGCGCAGCGAACCGAAACCAACCTGAGGGTCAAATTCGATCCTGCAGACTTTGCGGCAGCATTGCCCGATCCACCGCAATGAACAATGCTTTGCCCCGCGCCAACACCTTGCCGTCCTCATTCGCGATCTGCGCCTCGCAGTGGTGCTTTCTCTCCGAAGTGCTCACACGGCGGCCTGTTAACAGCAGCCGAACACCGAGTGGGACCGGCTTTAGGTATTCAATCTCCATTTGCCGAGTCATCGCCAGCACGCCGAATTGCCGGTTCGCCTTGCTCATCGCCTCGTCCAGGAGCGTGGCGATAATCCCGCCGTGCGCGTGCCCCGGCGGCCCCTCGAACCGCTGCGCCAGCCGCACGCGACACACGATCGTAAGCTCCTCATCCACGAAGAATTTCAGCCGCAGGCCCGCCCGGTTCGTCTGACCGCAGCCGAAGCAGCGATTCAGCGCGCCATGCGATAACGGCTTCAGCTCATGCGTATTCATGCGTTCCGCACCATGTATCTGCTCATGCCTCAATGTAAATGCCTGTGCGGCGCTAAAGCCTAGCGATATACTTTGAAGAGCCATGCCGCCAGTCGACACAACGCTCGCCCCCTTTACGGAATCGCCCCAAGCAGGCCGCGAAAAGACCTTCTACATCGAGACCTTCGGCTGTCAGATGAACGCCCACGACTCGGAAAAGGTCATCGGGACGCTCCGGCATCAGGGGTACACCCAGGTCCAAACCGAAGAGGCCGCCGACCTCATCCTCTACAACACCTGCTCCATTCGCGATAAGGCCGAGCAGAAGGTCTTCAATCGCCTGAACGACTACAAAAAGCTCTACAAACAGGGCAAGCGCTTCGGCGTGCTCGGCTGCGTCGCTCAGCAGGAGGGCGAAAAGATCTTCGACCGCGCCCCCTATGTCTCGCTCGTCTCCGGCTCAGCCTCCTATCGCAAGCTTCCGGAAATGCTGGTTCAGCTCGAAGCAGGGAAGCAGCGCATTACCGGCCTCGACGACCGCCAGACGGAAGAAACCTTCGAGACCGAATTCACGGCCCGCTCCAACCCGCACCGCGGATACATCACTATCATTGAGGGCTGCGACAAGTTCTGCGCCTACTGCGTCGTGCCGTACACGCGGGGGAAGGAGCGCAGCCGAACCTCCACGTCCGTCCTCAATGAAGCGCAGCGCATGGTCGATTCCGGCTATACCGAGATTCAACTTCTGGGCCAGAACGTCAATTCCTACCGCGACCCGGAAGGGAAGCGGAGTTTCGCCGAGTTGCTCGCCGCGGTCGGCGAAATTCCCGGAATCCGCCGCGTCCGCTTCACCACCTCGCATCCCCGCGACTTCACTCGCGATATTGTGGACGCTATCGACGCCGTGCCTACTCTCTGCGACCATGTTCATCTTCCAGTGCAGAGCGGATCGTCGCGCGTCCTGCACCTCATGCAGCGCGAATACAAGCGCGACTGGTATCTCGAGCGCATCTCATGGATCAGGGCAGCGAAGCGCCCCATTAGCATGACGACCGATATTATTGTCGGCTTCCCCGGAGAAACCCAAGAAGACTTCGAGCAGACCCAGACCCTTCTGGTCGACGTCCAGTATGACGGCGTCTTCGCCTTCAAATACTCCCCGCGTCCGAACACTCCCGCCATCTCAATGTCGGATTCGATCCCGGAGGAGCAAAAATCCCTCCGCCTGCAAACTCTTCTGGACTGGCAACGTGAAATACAGAGAATTAATTACGCCAAACATGTAGGGCACAATATTGAAGTAATGGTTGAAGGATACAACTCCGCCCGCGGTCAGGTGACGGGGCGCACTTCGCAGAACAAGACCTTGAACTTCACAACGAAACAACCAATTCTTCCCGCAACTGGCAATTACGTGAACGTCCGGGTGACCAACAGTTTTCCGAACAGCCTCGTAGGCGAGGCCGTCTAATCATCATGGAAATCGAGATGAAAATTCGCGGCCTGATGGTCGACCCTTCGACGAACATGCCGATCGTCCTGCTGAAAGATCCCCAAAGCGACGCGCTCTTGCCGATATGGGTGGGCTTGTACGAGGCCAATGCAATTGCGCTTGAGGTTGAAAAGTCTCAGACGGCGCGACCGCTTACGCACGACTTGCTGCGAAGCGCAATCGATAGCCTCAATGCTCACGTAAAGCGCATTGTTGTGACGGAGCTCAAAGACGAGACCTTCTATGCAGTGATCTGGATGGAGCAGAACGGCGAAATCGTTTCCCTCGACGCGCGCCCGTCCGACGCGCTCGCCCTCGCCCTGCGTGCCGACTGCCCCATCTTTGTAGACGAGGAAGTTCTCCGCGCCGCCAAAGTCCTTCCAAACCCAGCCGAACAAGCCTCCTCCCAGGATGTGAAAAAGTGGCTCGAAGGCTTAGGCGATGAGGACCTGGGCAAATACCGGATGTGATGGAGACCGCTGTACGACCACTCAGCCCTTCCCCTGCCCCCGTCAGGATCTCTGTCGCGATGGCGACTTATGACGGAGAACAACATATAAGGGAACAACTCGAAAGCATCGTGCGGCAGGATCTGCTGCCGATCGAACTAGTCATTACCGACGATGGCTCCACAGATGCGACGCTGGAAATTGTGCATAATTTCGCCCGCAGCGCACCATTTCCGGTAGTCGTTCAGCGTAACGAAAGAAGACTGGGCTACTCCGATAATTTTTTAAAAGCGGCTTCTCTGTGCAGAGGAGATTTGATTGCTTTCTGCGATCAGGATGATATCTGGATGGAGACGAAACTTAGCGCATGTTCTCGAGTATTCTCTTTCCCGGAGATTTTGCTTGCCGTCCACTCGGCCCAGACGATTGCAGAGTCTGGCATCCGCGGTTCTAATTACCCGCATTTCAAAAAGAGTCAGGTGCTACGCGCCCACTGCAACCCTTTTGCTAACAGGCCGGGCTTCGCCATGGTCGTAAGAAAGGAACTATTATGTATCGCGGATGCTGGTCAGCGCCCGCAGAGAATCCATAGCCATGACCACTGGTTATGGTTTCTGGCAGCCAGTGCCGGCAGAATAGCAACAATTGCAGACGTCCTTACCCTTTATCGTCAACATGACGGCAATGTTTTTGGAGTACCCCAGCCGCGATCTTTCGCTGTTCACGCAAAGAGTATTCTGGGAACCACCGAATACGACGACGCCGCCAAGTTCGAGTTAGAGTGCGCGCGCATTCTGACTGCAGCGGCGGAGCGGCACCCGGATCGAGCTGCCCGGCTCAGAAAATCCGCGAGAGAACTTGAGTTTCGATCGCAACTTCATCGCCTCCGCACAGGCATCTACAATGAGCGAACGACCCGACGCAGGATATCCGGCTTTCTTCGCATTCTTCTTCTGGCGGGGTACTTACCCGATCAATCCCGCAGCCGCTTGGGCCTTTCTGCCGCAATGAAAGACCTGATATTTATCATTCCTGGAGCACATAGATTCTTCTCGAAGATGACCGGTTGGCGGCTTCTATCATAGACTTTAGGAAAATGCCAAACGTCTCAGTAGGGTGCATCCGGTCCGCCGGAGTGTCGTGCTGGCTGGTTTCCTTGCATATTCAGCCCGGGTCAGGGCTAGAACAGTTTGCTTGTCGCCTAGCGAGCCGATAAAGGCGTCGCTCCTTGATCTGCTGTTCTTGAGGACTGCTTAGCAAGTGACAATGCAGCGTATATATGATTACGTCGTTGTCTTACCATTTCCGGAGAATAGTTTCTTGTAATACTCGCAACACCAGCCTTAGCTAATCGTGCCCACAGATGATGGTCGCGAGCTATAGCGACAGCGGCTTCAGCGAATTCAGACGCATCATCACGCACCAATATGTCATCGCTATCGGTGACAAACAACCCTTCGCTTCCGATCGATGTGCTCACAACGGGTACACCCTGAGCCATCGCGCTCAATATTTTTACCCGGATACCACTTCCGATTCTTAACGGTGCGAGCATAATGCCGCCCCGCAAGCTTTCGGCAAGATCTGGAATGTAACCTGAAAAACTGACCCCTGGGGCGTTGTATTTGGCCATGGACGATTTGCTCCACTTCCCAATCACGTTTAATCGGGCGGATGGCAACGCTCGAAATATCTCTGGCCAGATCGCGTCGATAAGCCAAGCCAATGCGTCTCGATTGGGGGGATGCACCTCCGACGCCAGAAGAATGAATTGACCATTAAATCGCACAGGTATCTCAACCGCGATACCTGTGTCAGCAGGCACGGGAAACGGGCTTACAAATACTTTTTCTGGCGCCAGCCACGGCAGCAGAATACTTCGGTCATGCTCACTAAAGGTCACCACGCCGTCGAAGTTTCGAAGGTGGGCGATTTCATGTACTCGCCACTTGCTGTCCAGATAGTCCGAGTAGATAGTTCCTCCGGTGACATCTAAAAAGCGCTGAGAATAGACGAAGTGAAGTTGGTGATGAATAAACAGCTTCGGAATCTGCTTTGGAAACCAGGCGCCGAGCGACAGCATTTCACTAAACTCCGCCTGACATACATCGACTCCTTTGGATATTTCATCTTGCAACGCATGTATCAAGTTCTTCGGCAGAGGGCCGAACGGATATGAAGGCGCAATTCGATCAGCTGGTCCTGGTCGACGCGCAAAGTCCAGCAGTCCCGATATTTGTCGGCTATAACGAAATATCCGGTTTGCAATGCGATGCATCGGGCTTGCACCGCAGTATACGGGCCGAAGATTTACAGATGGCAGGTGCGACTGTAGTTCCATTGCACTCGCCCGCTCGGCATCTCCATAAATTGGGCAAACGAGTGTAAATTGGTGGTCTGCCTCGAGGCACTTGAGCGTGGAAAACATCGCAGCGTTTCCACCATTGCTTATTGGCCAAGGCAAATACGGGGATGCGATCACAATTCGCATCAGCGTGGACTTTCATTCCAGACGGCGTACATCAAACCGATATCCCTATCAGTGTCCGTTTTCATGGTCCACACGACGAACCCACAGCCCACAAGTGCATCGCGAAGGATCTGCGGTCCACGATCATGCCACTCAATCATAAAAGCAGAGATCCGTTGTATCGCGCCGCTTCTGACTAGATCTTTCACAATTTCATACTCGGCTCCCTCGCAATCCATCTTCACGATGGTTTTTTTTACCTGGCTCTTTGCCAAAATCTCATGAAACACATCAGAGGCGTTCCGTAGCCTGATTCGCTCTTTTCTCTGATCTGCTGCCCTTTGAACGAATTGTGGAGGAGTATATATCCCAACCGAACCCTTCCATGTAGGGGAATAGTCCACCAGGGCCTCCCGGTCGCTATCGGCCAATCCATAATTAAAAAAAATTATCTTGTCTGCGAGATGCCCGTTCATCTCAAGATGCTGCTTTGCCTGTTCATAGGTGGGGAGCAGCGGCTCAAATCCGGTAACGCTTGCTACCCACGGCTGAGACGCGAAGTAAAGGCTTGCGGTACCGATGTTGACGCCGATATCCACCACGGCAACGGGGCCGGTGGCGGCCATCGAATAGATCCCTTCCACAAACACTTCGTGCAGGATAAAAGCCTCTTCGGGGGTCGAGATGATAAGTTTGATTCCCAAAACCTCAACCTTTAAGGCAGCCGGGCCGAAGGTTGACCATTGAGCATCTGATGCTTTCGCCACGGAGACTAAATATGCCCATGATTTAGCTAGGAGTGCAGCATTATCAACGGTTATTGGGATCGCGGATTTGCCTACAATCATGGCGCGGCCATCCGACGTGACCAGCCGAAATGGAATGTCACTTTGGCGAAAAATTGTGGCTATTTTTCTATTGCCAAGAATCTTGATCCACACTAGCCATTTGGCGAGCCTGAGAGAGCGATGAATCATGCGATTCATTGAGATTCGCTCGCTACTCCGCAGCTTTTCTGAGTGATTGTCCACTCTATCAATGGAGTAATCAGCCCCTGCCTTCCATCGCCAAAATAAGTCGCGTGATTCAATCCGGAATGAAGGTCAAAGCGGAGCTTATCGGCGACGACATCTAACAGTTCGCCTCCGGGAATAAGGATTGCGCAGATTAGGCTGTAGGAACCCGACGACAGGAAGTTGCCAGGAATCACGACTTCGCAATCGGTGGTTCCTTCTTCAAGCGTTGTAAGGTCGAGGGACAAGTCAGAAGAAGTAGTTGTGAAAACAGCAGAGCCGTCCGCTGTAGTAACTCTTATCGCAATTTGGCAACCACTAAGTACGACCGGGCTCTGGACGGTGAGAGAAACTCGGAGCGCATCCGCAGTGGTGAAGGATTCTGAAGAGCCTCGACTGAAGTTCGCAAGCCCAATTTGAGTAATGCATGGCTTTGTGCGCGCTTTCGAATCCGCCCGTGTCCACTCATGCGAACTTGAAGTGGCTGATCGCAGGTACGACGCGATGATCTCGTGCGCGGTTCCCGTCTGCAGCATATGGCCTTTATCAAGCCAGCAAGCAAGTCCACACAGCCGCAACACCGCGGGGATGTTGTGACTTACGAACAGAACAGTCCGGCCGTCCTTGGACGCAACATCTTGCATCTTTCCGAGACATTTGTTTTGAAATTGAACATCGCCCACGGCCAGTACTTCGTCTACTATCAGAATCTCGGGCTCAAGGTGTGCCGCCACAGAAAACGCGAGCCGGACATACATGCCGCTGCTGTAACGCTTTACGGGGGTATCAAGGAACTTTTCTACCTCTGCAAATGCCACGATCTCGTCAAATTTGCACCTGATTTCGGTCTTGGTCATTCCCATGATTGCGCCGTTCAGAAAAATATTCTCGCGACCCGTGAGCTCGGGGTGAAAACCGGTTCCCACTTCAAGCAGGCTGGCCACTCGCCCTCTCAAAGCCACGCGTCCTCCCGACGGCTCGGTGATTCGACTCAAAATCTTCAGCAGCGTGCTCTTGCCCGCTCCATTTCTTCCAACAATGCCGAGGGCTTCTCCCCTTTTTACGTCAAAGGAAACATCCCTGAGAGCCCAGAAATCCTCCTTGGAAGATCGAAACTGGGACTCGTCAGGGCCGTGCTGCCTTCTGGCGAAACCCATGGCGGTCCTAAGCAGATTTTTAGCTCCGTTAGAAGCTATCTCGCGTAGCGATTTATAGCTCGAACGCTGTTGAGCCTGGTGGGTGATCCTATATTTCTTTCCAAGATTCTCGACAGAGATGATTACGTCAGACATACGATGAGCACCTTAAATAAAATCAGAAAAGGTCCTCTCCGTTTTACGGAAGTACCAGAGGCCGCTGAAACAGAATAGGGAGGTGATCACGATCGAGGTGGCAAGGCTGGGCAGCCAAAGCGGGCTCTCTCCGCGCAAAAGCGACCAGCGGAAACCATCGATGATGCCGACTACAGGGTTAAGAGCGTAAAGCAGCCGCCACTTCGCTGGAACAACATTGGTGCTGAACCCTACAGGCGAAATATAGAGCCCGAATTGCACCACAAACGGAATCAGATAACGAAAGTCTCGAAACTCCACGTTGAGCGCACAAAACCAGAGGCCGATTCCAATGGCCGAGGCAAACGCGAGCGCTACAAACAGAGGGAGAGCGAGGAGGTGCCAGTCAGGAGGGAACCGATACCACGCCATCATAAGTGCGACAATTCCCAGCGTAATGACAAAATCGACGAAACTGGTGATCACCGAGCTTGCTGGAATGATCAATCTGGGAAAGTAGACCTTGGAGATGAGTTTTTCATTGCCGATCAGACTCTCGCTGGAGGCGGTTAGCGAAGACGAAATAAACTGCCAAGGCAACATGCCGCCCATCACCAATAAGGCGTATGGAATTGAGCCCGGAGAATGCAGCTTCGCGATACGACTGAAAATGATAGTAAAAATAATCATCGTCAAAAACGGTCGCACAACAGCCCACGCAATCCCAATTACTGTCTGTTTATAGCGAACGAGAATGTCGCGCCACGACAAAAAATAGAAGAGCTCGCGATATCGCCACAGATCTCTCCAGTAGTTCTTCTCGGCACGTCCGGGTTCAATGATCAGCTCATTCATGTGATTCAGATAATCCAGGAGGCCGAGGACACACAAGCACAATGCCGTTTGTTACCACCACGGCAATAAACCACCGGATGAGCGACCGATTTCAACACTCCGCAATAAACGACGACAGGAGGATTCGTTTAATGATACGCAACCAGAGCCGACAGGGTCAAACAATCATGCGCGGGCGCCGCGGAGGAAAATTGTTGGCCCTCGTTTCGATCTACCAGTAAATCTTTCCCGTGTTCCGATATAAATCTTTCTTGCTACTCAAATACCAGCGCAGATTTCTGGGGTCGGCGGTCTGCCGCAGGGTTCGCGTGAATCGCGCCACGGTGCCGCAGTTGATCTGACTGCTTATCTCCAGGCACTGCTCGACGATGCGATGGAAGCGGACCTTTTCGGAAAAATGCTCTTCCCACGCCCGCCGCGCATGCGTTCCCATCTCGGGCGCACGCTGAACTTCCCGCTCCAGAATCTCCGGTATCCGGTGAACGTCGCGCTCCTGCACGCGAATGGAAAAGTCCTCCCAGTTCACATGATCATTGGGCACCCAGTCATCGGAAATAATCACGCAGGCGCGGCCCATCTTCATCGACTCGAACAGTCGAATGCTCCCCGTCCCTCGTCCGCGCGGACAGAGGCTGAAGCGGGAATCTGCGATCGACTCTGCATACTCCTCCCAGAATTTCGCCCTTTTGCCCGGCTCCCCGTGGCGGGTCGTATGCGCGCCGTAGGCGGACGTGTCCTTCATGTAAATATCGCTTCGCTTAAGTTCAAACAATCTCTGCCTTACTGCATGCGTCAACCTCGAACCCACAAACGAGGCGAGATATTTCTCTCTGCCGGAATAGGGTCGTGGAGTGATGAATGCATTCTCGATGAGGTACAGGTAGAAGCCGGTGCGAGCATAGCCTAGATCGAATTGCTCCCGTGTCAGCGAAGCATAGAGTCCGGGAACTGTAGGGAAGAAAAAATCACCTGTGTCAAATACGAAACACTTCTCGGGAAAACTCCTGTAGAGCGCATGCGCGCGCACCATCTCTGTAAATTTTCCGCAGCTCCCCATCTCCGCGAAGAGAATGATGTCGGCCGCTGCTGGATCCTCAACCAGGGTATGCACCCCGAACGGATCCAAACCTGCGCTGTGCTTCAAAAGAAAAGCGCTGCTGTGCCTCCAAACGTCAAAAGCAAAATCAGTGTTGGAGGAGAGGACGAGAACTTTTGCCATACAAATGAAAGCTAATGCTAGCAGAGCGCCAGCTCGCCATCCTGCGATGACGACCAAACAATTAATCCTTGCCGGTAAGCTCTCGCAGGAAAGCTGCGTACTGCCTTCCATACTCGCCCCAGCCGCCCAGCGTCTGTACCCGCTTCAGAGCCGCTTCGCTCATCCGTCGCCGCGAGTCTGGGTTCTCGGAAAGTCGTGTGAGCCGCTCGCAGATCGCCTCGGACGATCGAATTGGGACAAGAAATCCCTCCACCTCATCGCTAAACAGATCTTCGCCGCCGCTGTGATAGGAGCTTATCAGCGGACAGCCGCACGCCAAGGCCTGCCCCTGCACCAGTGCGAGTCCTTCTTCCACCGACGGCAACACCATGACGTGGCTCTCATTCATCCGCATTGCCAGTTTCGCTTGCGGTAACCGTCCGAGCAACTCCACATTTTTCAAATCGAACCGTGGCAGCAGGGAACGCATCTCCGGCTCAACTGGTCCGGCTAGCCATAATCGCTTCCTCGGGTGCTTCAACCGTGAAAACGCATCAAGCAAATAAGGGACGCCCTTTCTTATACTTACTGTCCCGGCAAAGAGCACGTCGAAGGAGTCGGCAGGCGGGTCCGCGGTCTTGCCGAAGCGATCTAGGCGGACGCCGTAAGGGATCTTTCTAAGTTTTCCTGCGTTTACGCCCATTTCCAGGAAGGTCCGGCGCGAGAATTCGGACGGGACGGAAATCGCATCGGCCTGGGCGTATTCTGCCTCCTCACGGTCTACGGATCGAAGATCAACTCTTTCGCGCGGAAAGCCCCAGCGGGCATATTCCTCGTCCAGGATCGCCCGTTGGAACCGGATATGGGAAGAGCCGCGATCGCAGATATATTTACCCCCGCGGCGCTGGACCGTGCGGCCGGCATTCAGCCCTGACCCCGATATCGCGACGAATGCATCGCATGGTTCAATCCTTCCGGCAACCCAGGAATCAAATAGGCGAACATTCAGCGAGTGGAGCCGCCCCGATAGCTGTCGGGGAATCGTGACGTGTCTCTGTGCGGCCATCCATGGGGTATGGATCCACGGAAACGTGCGAACCAGCTCTCGAGGCATTCCTTCGCGCTCGAGTCGAAACCACGGAAAGGTCGAGTAAATTCGCCTAAGGTAGCCCTGAGAATGGAGTTCGCGAGCCAGGTCAAAATGGTGGAAGCTACCGCTAACGGCCTGAATGACTCGCATGAAGGAATGACTCTCGGGCGGGGTAGATTGCATTCTAAACGGCGGCGGAACCCGCAAGGTCAGCTCACTGGTTCACTATACAGAATATCTGTTATCAGACATGACGTCTCCGAATCGCGTCGCCCGGCTAATTCCAACCTGGTTACCCCTTGACATTCGACAACAGTCTGTTCAATGCTGTTGTCGAACGTCGAGGAAAGGAAATGCCGCCGTCTACCGATCTCCTTCAGGGCACTCTGGACCTGCTTATTCTGAAAACTCTCGCGCTCGAACCGGCGCACGGCTGGGGCGTGGCCCAGCGCATCGAGCAAGTCTCCAAAAACGTTCTGCAGGTTGGCCAGGGTTCGCTGTACCCTGCGCTGCATCGCCTCGAGTACAAAGGATGGATTCAGGCGAAGTGGGGGGCCTCCGAGAACAATCGACGCGCGCGATTCTATTCGTTGACAACCGCCGGCAAAAAACAGCTTGAGGCCGAGCTGGCCAACTGGGACCGGCTCGCTGGCGCCATCACTCTGGTGCTGCAACAGGTCTAGCAGGAGCGTTCCTATGCTGAGCAAATGGCTTTCGCGGTTCCGCTTCTTGACCACCGGCAAATCGCGCGCTCAGGTGGATGAGGAACTTCAATTTCACATCGACCGGCAGACCGAGGCTAATGTGGCCGCCGGCCTTTCCCCGGCGGAGGCCCGCCGGCAGGCAGCTATCGCGTTTGGAAGCCGCGAAGGCGCGCGTGACCAATGCCGGGAACAGCGACCCATCTGGCCCTTGGAATCGCTGCTGCGCGATTTCCGCTACGGCCTGCGCGGACTCGGGCGAAACCCTGGCTTCACCGCCGTGGCCTTGATCACGTTGGCGCTCGCCATCGGAGCCAATGCATCAGTCTTCAGTCTGCTTGATCAGGCCTTGATCCGTGCTCTGCCGGTCAGAGATCCCGCCCAACTCGTCGTCCTCAGCTTTGCTGGAGGGGTCTCGGGCCATGTTCACTCCGACGGCGGAAACACGCCCGGCCACCGACACGAGTTTTCCTACCCGATGTATCTCGACCTCCGCGACAAGAACACCGTCTTCAGCGGTCTCATTGCGGCCGCGTCCGCACCCGTCGGCATTTCCTGGAACAATCACTCAGAGTCCGTTCCCGCAGAGATGGTCAGCGGAAACTACTTTCAGACCCTCGGCGTGCAACCTGCCGTGGGCCGCCTCTTCGTGAGCGGCGACGAAACCAGCCCCGGCGCAAATCCCGTCGCCGTGCTCAGCTTCGACTTCTGGAAGTCGCATTTGGCCGAGGCGCCAGTCACCGGGAGGACCCTGCTCATCAACGGAACGCCGTTCACCATCACCGGCGTCGCCGCTCCCGGCTTCCGCAGCATGGTCTGGGGACGCGTACCCAGCGTCTATGTACCCCTCACCATGCAGAAGACCGTCGAGCCGGATTGGGAATACCTTCACGATCATCATTCTTATTGGCTGAATATCATTGGACGTCTTCGTCCCGGCGTAACACTCGCACCCGCCGCCGCATCCATGAATTCCCTGTTCCGCGAATTGCGCGCCTCTGAGTTTACGACGGTCCATGATCAGTCACCGAAGGCTCGCGAGGCGTTCGTCGATCGTGCACGCCTCAACCTCGACGCCGGAGCAAAAGGTTTCTCTCCCATGCGCGACGATGTGCGCACGCCCCTCACCATCATCATGGGAATGGTGCTGCTCATCATCGGCATGGCCGTTGTGAACGTGGCCAGTCTGCTGCTGGTGCGCGCGGCCGCCCGCTCCCGCGAATTCTCCGTCCGCTTCGCCCTCGGAGCCACAAGCTGGCAGTTCCTTCGCCAGCTCCTCGCCGAGGGCCTCCTCCTCGGCATTGCCGGAGCAGCCATCGGCTTGTCACTCGCGCCACAGGCCCTCCACCTGCTTATCCGCTGGATGTCCTCGGGCTCACCGGACGCGCCGGCATTTTCCGCCGCGCTTGACTGGCGCGTGCTGCTCTTCACCATCGCCGCCACGCTGATCGCCAGCCTGCTCTTCAGCCTCGCTCCCGCCATGCAATTCCATAGCCCGCGTCTTACCGACGCGCTCAAGCAGCAGACCGCAACCGGCAGTGGCAGTTCCCTCAGGCTGCGCCGCACCTGGGTCGCTCTGCAGATCGGCTTCAGCCTGGTGCTTATCATCGGCGCGGGCCTGTTTGTCCGCACCATCCAGAACCTTCGCAGCGTAAATCCCGGCTTCGCGACCGATCATCTGCTCCAGTTCACGCTTGCGCCCGAGCTCGCCGGTTATCCGCCCTCGCAGGTCGCTCCCGCGGAGCAGCGCGTCCTCGATGCCGTCGCAACACTCCCCGGTGTCCGCGCCGTGGGCGCAACCAATGATGACGATTTAGCAGGCGATAGCCGCGGAGGCGATGTCGCCGTCTCCGGCTACACCCCGAAGCCCGACGAGGAATTCGACGTGGAGCTTTCCTGGGTCAGCAATGGCTACCTGCAGACCCTGCGAATCCCGATTCTCGCAGGCCGCTACTTCAACGCGTCCGATACGGCGACCTCCCTGAAGGTTGCGATAGTCAACGCCAGCTTCGCACGGCACTTTTTCGGGAGCCCCGGTGCGGCGCTCGGCCATCACGTCAGCCGCCCTGACAGGCCCAAGACGGATTCAGTCATCGTCGGCGTAGTGGCCGATGTCAAGCACACCACCGTCCGCGACCCGGCATTGCCGACCTCCTACACTCTTTTTACGCAGGAGGAAAAACCAAGCGCGCTTACGTATTACCTTCGCACCTGGCAGCCGCCGGACACAGCCGCCAACAGCATTCGCGCCGCCGTCGCCAACATCGACTCCAAACTCATCGTCAGCGACATCAGCACCATGAAGCAGCAGATCGACGACAGCATTCTCGCCGAGCGCACCATTGCCCTGCTCGCGACCGCATTCGGCATTCTCGCCACTCTGCTCGCCGGAATCGGAATCTACGGCATCCTCGCCTATTCCACCGCCCAGCGCACGCGCGAGATCGGTATTCGCATGGCCTTCGGCGCACGGCGCGGAACTGTCATCGGCCTGATCGTGCGCGAGGTGCTGGTTCTGGCCGGAGTCACCATCGCCGCAACCGTCCCCATTTCCCTGCTCGCCACTCATTACGTGCGCAGCCAACTCTTCGGAATCTCAAATACCGATTTGGCCGTCTATGGCTCCGCGATTCTAATCATCTGCCTGGTCGCCGCTCTGGCTGGATTCATTCCCGCGCGCCGAGCCGCAAACGTCGACCCCGCACGCGCGCTCCGCACCGAATAACGGCCCTAGGCCGTCCGATCAATCGCCTTCATCGCGGGTGCCGCATACCGCTCGCCTGCGACTTCCTTCGCCGGGATCGCCATTTCCAGTTCCGAAATTTCAGCCGGGCTCAAATGGATCTCTGCTGCGGCCGCATTCTCCTCCAGATACCTCCGTCGCTTCGTCCCCGGAATCGGCACCACGTCCTCACCCTTCGACATCACCCAGGCCAGCGCTAGCTGACCCGCCGTTACGCCCTTACGCTTTGCGATTCCCTGCACCCGCTCCACAAGCTTCAGATTGTGCTTGATATTTTCCTCAGAAAATCGCGGCATCCGTACAGCTCGCGAATCGCTGTTCTCAAGTTCGGACCGGTCCGCGATCTTACCCGTCAGGAATCCCCGCCCCAGAGGGCTGTACGCCACAAATCCAATCCCCAGCTTGCGCACCGTCGGCAGAATCTCCTGCTCGACGTGCCGCTCCCACAGCGAATACTCAGTCTGCAGCGCGGTAATCGGATGCACCTTGTGCGCCCGCCGGATCGTCGCCGGCGAAGCCTCCGACAAACCGAGATATCGCACCTTGCCTGCCTTCACCAGCTCCGCCATCGCACCCACGGTCTCCTCGATCGGAACTTCAGGGTCCACGCGATGTTGATAATACAAGTCGATGTGGTCCACGCCAAGCCGTCTTAGCGATGCCTCGCATGCCTGCTTCACGTAATCCGGCTTTCCACTGATGGACCATCTGTCCGGCTCAGCCTTCGTTCGTATGTTCGCAAACTTCGTCGCAAGAAAAACCTCATCCCGTCTTCCGCGAATGGTTTTGCCTACAAGTTCCTCGTTATCCCCGATCCCGTAGACATCCGCCGTGTCCAAAAAATTCATTCCCAGATCGAGCGCCCGCAGAATCGTCGCGGCCGATTCCTCATCGTTGCGCACTCCATAAAAATCGCTCATCCTCATGCAGCCGAGCCCCATGCGGGAGACGACCGCGCCCTCTGAACCAAGCTTTACTTTTGGCATGCTCATACTCGCCTTAGATGTATCGCCGAGATCAATACGTCCTCTGCATCATTCAGCGGATTGTCTTTGGAGCACGCAGATTTTTCTGTCAAGAGGTAAATCTTTCAACTGGCGCAAATTAAGTCACTTGCAAATGCAGTTGAATTTCCTCTGATTTGGTAAAATAAAAAATAGAGCACAAATATTTCCGAAGAGGCGCAGCCACAAGCTGCGCCTTTTGTTTTTGGAGGCGAAGATGACCACCTATGAACTCGAACCACGAAACCGGGTGCCCCATCCTTCGCGCACTTTGCGAAGGGTGGGAAAGCACAACACTATGCCCAGCACAACTCAACCTTTCTCTGTGTCCTCTGTGACCTCTGTGGTGAATCGTTTTCTTACGGTAACTATTTGAAACATCAAGACTAATCGCTAACCAATTCAGCCGCCTGGACTTATACACGCCGCTGAGACGCAAGCCCAACAAAACAAAGGACACCAGAACAAATTTAGGAGCGACAAATGACATCTATCTGCCGACACATCTTTCCCGCCGGACGCCGCTGCACTCAGCCCGCCGTCACCACGACTCTCTACTGCCGCCACCACCAGACCGTCAAGCTCACGCTCGACAAAATAAAACCCACACCCGCGCCCTATGGACTCCAGCAGCCTCTGCCCTTCGTCTTTCCCGAGGACCGCGCCGCTCTGCAGATCAACTTCATGATCGTGCTCAGCGCCCTCAACGACAAGCGCATCACCCTCCAGACCGCCAACAGCTTCAACCGCATCCTCCGCTCATGCGCCATGAACCTCAAGCAGGGCCCGCTCACCGCGCCACTTGTTGAGAAGAGCACCGAAAAACCAGCGCGCCGCAATCCCAATGAAGCATGGCTAACCGACGACGACGATTCGCAGCAGGATCTTGGCGGCATGGTGCGCAGAGTCATCCTCACGCCCGACGGCGAAGAGATCGCTCCAATATGCGAGTTGCCGGATGAAGGAGAAGCCGAGAGCCACGGGGAGAGCTGCCCCTGCCGCCGCTGCGCCGAAGAGTTCCGCGCCGCCCCGCCCGAGCGGCACCACGCGCAATGCGCCTGCGAACTCTGCGGAAAAAGCCGTGAAGATTCGCGAGACTCGAACACAGAGCAGCAGCCCGCGATTCACGCCGGCGAATGCTCAATAGACCTGACGTCAATCAAACCGGAGTCAATAGATCTCGAGATGGTGGAGCGCGCCGAGCAATGGGTTAAGGAAAGATCAGCTAAATCCGAATTTAACTCCGCAGCTACACAGAAGTCCGGCAGCAATGCTCCGCAACAGGCGCCCACCACGCAAGCTTCGCTGACCGACCGCTTCCACAAGGCGCAGTTTGCCGCCGCTGCAATCGCCGCCGGCCTCGGCCCCGAATCCTACGAGCCTTGGAGCTAATGCTCCTACGAGTCCCGGAGCTGATGTGATCCAAAACGAAAAACGCCGCCCTAAGGCGGCGTCTCGAAACTCCAAACTCTCGATTACAGCGTGGACTCGATCTCGAATCCCCACGCTTCCAATAGCGCTTCTGGAATGTATTTCGAGTTCCGATTCCGGCGTGCCCATTCGCGAAGCCGGGTGGAACGCAGATACTGATCCGGAGTGAGCTTGAATTCCTTGACCACCTGCTCGAAGGAAGTCACGGTCGGAACGACTGGGCCGATCGGCTCCGGTTTGCCCCAGTTAGGGTTGCCACGACGCTTTGCCATCTTTTGTTTGTCCTTAGAAAGTAAAGGTGTTAACCAGTTTCGGGAGTCTCTCAACCCTCACCGAAAATTCCCTGTAAACTTCTTCCATTATAGGGATTTTCTATCTAGAAATCAACGGTTGCATCCGCCCCAAAGAATCGAGCGGAGCGGAGCCGCAGCATTCCGATGGGGTGACCTGGAACTCTCCCTATAGACGCAAGATTACAAGCTGGTCGCGCAATGATTTTCGGGAAGATGTCAATTATAGGGAACAGAAGCCGCAGGCTTCTTTGCAAGTCTCTTGGCCGCGCAGACGTGATCGGACTGCAGTGCTTCCCTGCCTTTGGCATCGCGGCTGTTGCCGAGAATGGTCAGACAATACGAGCATCGTACGGCATTCTCACTAGGAAAAACGTGTGTAGATTGGAGCTTGCGCGGAACCGCATGGGTCGTCGTAATCGCAGGAAGCATATAAAACTCCTACAGCGGATTTACGGCTGGAAGACGTACGAACCAGCTCTTTGGCCTGATGGGATTTTACCACGGATGCCGGACGAGAGTCAGTAGGTTGCCTCCCAATAATTTGTTGAAATTTCAATAAAAAATTCCCGAAATTGGAGAATTTTGCCCTGCTGCCGATAGGCAGATTGGTGGCCGTCCCAAATGTCCTCTGAGACCACAACACGACCGCATGCGTCATGGGATCAACTTACGGGCCTATGGAATCGGGAGTCGTTACTGACGCTGCTGTTTTCGGAAACAGACCGTGTGCAGCGCATGGGCACGCCCCTTGGACTTCTCTTGCTCGACATAGATCGTTTTTCACAAATCAATTCCGAATACAACAAGGAGGGCGGCGACAAGATACTCAAGGAGTTTTCCGACCGAATCAGACGTTTCCTGCGGAGCTACGATCTGATTGGACGCGTCGGCGGCGACGAATTCCTGATTGCTCTCCCCGGCTGCGCCTCGAACGAAGCGCTTCAACTCGCAGCGCGCATCCGCACAGTTCTGCTGCGGCCCCCTTTTGCGGTAGGGGGCGACATGGTTTCAATTACTGTCAGCATGGGAATGGTGCAGAGCCGTGGCCGTTCTCCGCTTGTCGTGCTTCGCGAAGCCGAATGCGCGCTTGCAGAAGCGAAGCGGGAGGGACGCAATTGCGAGAGAGAATATAATCCTCCTCTGCAAAAGCTACAGCTTCTCGAAACACCAGTCTCTAGGCCAGTGCCAACGCCCTGACATGTTCCTTGCGAACCGACAGTCTCTCTATCAGGTCTCCGCGCACTTCAAAGCCCCGCCCCGCGGAATCAGGAACGTGAATCTCTCCTTGCGGTGAAACTTCGACCTCCGGCTCAATGATGTCTTCCCGCCAGTAGCGCCTCGACGCGGAAACATCTCCAGGTAGCCGGAAATTTTCAAGCGATGCGAGCGCGATATTGTGGGAACGCCCAATGCCCGTCTCCAGCATTCCCCCGCACCAAACCGGAATTCCCCGCTCCTGGGCCGCGTTATGCACGGCAATGGCTTCGCTGAATCCGCCTACGCGGCCCACCTTGATATTGATAATCCGGCAGGATTCCATATTGATGGCAGCCAGTGCGTCACGACGATTGCGGATCGATTCGTCCAGACAAATCGGTGTGGCCAACCGCTTCTGCAGCATCGAGTGAAAATAAAAATCATCGGCCCACAGCGGCTGTTCGATCATCAACAGGTCGAAGACATCCCACGCGGCGATATGGTCAGCATCGTTCAGTCTGTAGGCGGAGTTCGCATCGCAGCTCAGAACGATCTCCGGCCAGCGATTGCGCACCGCTTCGAACACCTTCGTATCCCATCCCGGCCTGCACTTCAGCTTGATGCGCCGGTACCCGGCAGCCAGCTCCTTTTCAACCTCGGCCATCTGGCGCTCCAGCGTAGGCTGAATGCCGATGGAGACACCGCACGCAATCTTCTCCCGTATACCGCCTAGAAGCTCCGCCAGAGGGATGCCGAGCATTTGCGCTTCAAGGTCCCATACTGCATTTTCCAGCGCCGCCTTCGCCATACGATTGCCGCGGACCTTCTTGAAGATGCCGGGGCATTTTCCCGCATGTTCTGGGTCAGCGGCGGCAAGCGATGGCGCAAGCTCGTCCAGCAATACTTGCCACGCGCTGTCGATTGATTCTTCTGAAAAATACGGATGCTCGGTGGCAACGCATTCACCCCAGCCGGTAAGTCCCTCTGACTTCAGTTCAATCAGCAACACACGTCGATTCGTCGTTACGCCGAAGCTGGTTTCAAAGGGTTGAACAAGGGGAATGTGCAGTTCGCGAAGGAAAATTGCGTCGATTCTCATAATCACCGCTCGTTCGAGATTAAGCGCTACCCGTGAATGAAAATTTGCACCTGCTTGAGGGAAGCATCTGCAGACGAGATGAGAATACACCAAAAAAGCTGGTGCAAGGCCGCCTGGGGCTGCTTTCACCGCCGGTAGAAGGCTCGCTCTGCGGCAAAGTTCACGTCTCGCGTTCCTGTTGCTTGGCCGTCGCCCACAGCTGCTCGAGTTCGCCGGGAGAAAGCTCCTCCAGCGGCCGCTCTGACTTGGTCTCCATCGTTCGAAACCGGGCTCGAAACCGGGCGTTCGTATCGCGCAAGGCAAGCTCCGGATCAACATTCAAGTGCCGGGCTAGATTAACCGCCGTAAACAGCAGATCGCCAAGCTCTTGCGCTGCTCTCTCCTTAGCCTGCTCCCCTTCTTCAATTTCTACCTCAAGTTCCGCCGTTTCTTCTCGAAGTTTCGCCATCAACCCCGAAACATCCGGCCAGTCGAACCCTGCCTTGGCCGCCTTGGATCCAATCTTTGCGGCTTCAGCCAGAGCGGGCATCGACCGCGGAACCGCCCCCAACCGTCCCTCTGCTACTTGCTTCCCGGTTTTCTCGCGCTTCTTGATTTCATCCCAGTTTTGCAGCACTTGTGCCGCACTTATGCCGTCCACGTCAAGCTGGGCCGAGTTCCCTGCTGCTGCGGCCGACTCTCCGCCGAAAACGTGAGGATGCCGGCGGATGAGTTTGCGATTGAGCCCCTCAATAACCTCGTCAATGGTGAAGTGCCCAGCTTCTGCCGCCATTTCTGCATAGAAGAGAGCTTGCAGCAGCAGGTCGCCCAACTCGTCTTTCAACTCCGGCCAATCGCGCCGCTCGATGGCATCGAACACCTCGTACGTCTCCTCCAGCGTGTAGCGTCGGATCGAATCGAAAGTCTGCTCGCGATTCCATGCACAGCCGCCGGGGGCGCGCAGCTTGTGCATGATTTCAACCGCCTTCGCAAAATTTGCTCCTGCCTCTGAAGTCGCGTGCGGATTCATATCGGTAACGGCCATAACTCCAATTTACTAATATGCAGCAGAACACGCAGCATATACTTCCGCAAGAGCTATGGAAGCTTTGGCGCTTATCTTCGTGCTAATTGCCGGTCTGGTCTTTGGCAGTTTTCTCAACGTCTGCATCGCGCGGCTTCCGCAGCATCAATCGATCGTTTACCCCGGCTCCCAGTGCCTCCATTGCGGCACGGCAATCGCCTCGTATGACAACGTTCCGCTGCTGAGTTTTTTGCTCCTTCGCGGACGCTGCCGCGCCTGCCGTCTGCCGATCGCGTGGCGATATCCCATGATTGAATTTGTTCTCGCGGCACTTTGGCTGCTCTGCTGGCTGAAGTTTGGCGCGACCGCCAAAGCGCTCGGAATGGCCGTCGAGACTTTCATCTTGCTGGGCCTTGCGGCCATGGACGCCGAAACCCTTCGCCTGCCGGACGCCTTCACTCTGCCGGGGATCATGCTGGGAATCGTCTACTCCGGCGCGATGTGCGGACGTTTGCGCTGCGCCCTTTTCTCCGCGGGATGGGCCGGTGCTGGCGCTGCCCTGCTTCTTTTAATTTCCGGCGCTTACTGGCTGCTGCGCAGGCGCATGGGACTCGGCATCGGAGACGCAAAACTCATGGCCATGATCGCCGCGTGGCTAGGGCCATTGCAGGCTCTTCTAGCATTGTTTCTGGGAGTGCTTGCAGCTGCAATCTACGGCATAGCAGTCACCATTGCGAAGCGTAGATTCGACAGAACTCTGCTGCTTCCCTTTGGCGCCTTTCTTTGCGCGGCTGCCTTGTTCGCCACATTCCAGGGGGAGCAGCTGATGGCACACTACCTGGCATTGTTTCGCTAAGTGGACCGCTCGGAAAAACTGCTTCCCTTTTGCGGCGGACTGTAAGATGCTCTGCTGAGGAGGCCTCCAGGTTGCTTGGATCGGCCGCAGGATCAGCTCTGAATCAGGCCTGGCATCTCACCGGAGGCTTCTGGCGGCAGACGCTGACGGCGTTTTCGCGGCATCCAGGAATCGTTCTTTTATATGCCGCGCCAGCAGCAGCCGAGCGGGTCTGGGTTCTGCTACGAACCAAGCCAGTCCCGGCATGGTGGCTGCCCTCGTTGGAAGCGGTCGTGATCCTCTGGCGGCTGCTGTTGTGCGCCGCCGTTCTCTGGATTGTGCTGACACCAGCCCAGGCGGCATCGCTGCACAAAACTCTCACGAGCAACGCGATGATTCAGTCCAAGCTTAGTGGTTTTGGACAAACCCTGGGGCAGCAACTCCGGCTGCTTTGCTGGGAAATCGTCCTATATGTCGGCGCGTTTGCGCTGCTTAACTTCCTACTTAATTCGCTTGCGCGCCTATGGAGCGGCAACTCCAATTCGGACTTGGAGAGAAGACAAAATGAACGCATTGCGCTGGCTTCGGTCGCGCGGAATCTATTCCTGGTGCCGCTCGCGCTCATCTATATCGCAGTTGTTGTCCGCCACGTTCTCGCCCGCACATAGCGGAACTTATTTTTTCTGCTCTGGAACCAGAGCGGCCACGGCCTTACGCGCTTCCTTGGCTTTTTTCCCATCGGGAAACGCATCGAGGTAAACCTGGTAGTTGTTCACGGCTTCCTGTGTTCGATGTAAACCTCGCGCCGACTCAGCCAATCCGAACACCGCATCCGGGTCCTCCGGGGCGACCTCCGTCGCTTCCTTGTAGCGGGCGTAAGCGCCCTTGAAATCCCGGTTTTGCAAATAAAATTTGCCCACCTTATCATCCTGCGCCGCCAATTCGGGATCGTGGATGAACCCGCCCGCGCCGTCGGAAAGCCGGCTCTCGCTGCCTGCGGGAGCATCGAGGCTTTTCAGATCGATGTGGCTCGAAGAGGTGCCATTTGATTTTTCGTTGGAAGCAGAAGCGGCATTCGCCGCGTCCGCCGCTTTGCGGGAGGCTGCTTCAGGGAATGGATTGGCGGCAGCGGCCGATGGCTTTCCGTCTTGCTTCTGCTTGTTATCGCTCGATGGCTGGGTCGGCGTCGTCTGCTGCGCGAAGCCGGAGATGCTCGCAATCGCCAAAACGAAAATGCCAATCCCGCTACGCATGTCTTTCTCAAGTTTAGACCTCTCTTGGGCCCAATTCGATTCACCCGACATTGCTATACTCGCCGATGAAACCCTCATGGCTTTGATCATCCGCTCCTCCGCTATCCACGCCGCTGGCTGCTATACAACTGACCCAATAAAAAAGGGATCGCGCGTTGTCGAATATACCGGCCCCCGAATCAGCAAGGAGCAGGCCGACCAGAAATATGAGAACTCCCCAACCACCTATCTCTTCGGCATCGGCGACGGCTCCAGGGTAATCGACGGGCATGGAATCGCCATGTTCATCAACCATTCCTGCAATCCCAACTGCGAGACCAATGAGGTTAAAGGCCACGTTTGGATCAAATCAATCCGCGATATTGCCGCCGGAGAAGAGCTCACCTACGACTACAACCTTTATGACGGAGATGAAGACGAGGCGGTCTGCAACTGCGGTTCGCGCAACTGCCGAAAGTCCATGTATTCCCCTGAAGAGATCAAACGCCGTACCCGGTCCGCAAGCCGCGCAATCGCTAAGTGAAATCAGAGATTGACGTAACCAGTTAACTTTGCACGACCAGCGGGAGCAGCCACCGGCGCTCACACCGAACTGGCGCGAAGCGGGGTTTCCCATCACCTGCGATTTTCCGCGCGGTGCTACGGAGAGCGTGTGTGCATGGAACTTCGAGTCCTCGCCCGTGGGGCAGCATCCTGCTAGACTGGCGCTTACTTTCGCACAAAGGATAGACAATTTGCGAATTTCCCGCGCTCTTCTCATCGCTTCCCTTCTTTCTGCCGCGGCTTTCTCGTACGGCCAACGGATTGAGGTCACGGTTCCCGCAACAACGCCGCTCTACGGACATCTTGTTCTCGTGTTTGCGAAGAAAGACAAGCCGGAGCCTCGTATGCAAATGGATGAGGATTATCAATCCGCCCAAGGCTTCGGCGTCGATGTCGATAATCTCGCGCCAGGCAAGCCCGTCGTCGTTGATGCGAATACCTTCGGCTACCCGCGCCGCTCGCTTGCCGACCTTGAAGGCGGCGATTACTATCTTCAGGCTGTATTCAATGTTTACGACCCTTTCCACCTCGTCTCCGGCAACACTCTCTGGCTCCCGCCCGACAAAGGCGAAGGCCAGCACTGGAATCTAAAGCCCGGGAATCGATATAACAAGCCACTCAAGATTCACTTCGACCCAAAATCCGCTGCCACCGTTCGCCTCACGCTCGATCAGGTCATTCCCCCCATCGGGGGAACCAGCGAAGACCCCGAAGTTATCGCAGCTAAAGTTCCAGCCTCAAAGTGGCTGAAGTACAGGAGAATCCGCAGCGAAAAACTTAGCGCCTTCTGGGGAACCAACGTTTACCTCGCCGCATGGATCCTTCTTCCCGACGGCTTTGACGAACACCCCGGTGCGCACTACCCGCTCGTGGTTTATCAGGACCACTATCACCCTGGCATCGGCCCGCTGCCCTTCGTCACCTCGCCGCCCGATCCCAAATCGCCGACCTTCCGCCGCGACCAGGCAGGCTATCGCTTCTATCAGGACTGGACCTCAGGCCGGCTACCGCGTGTCATCATACTCTACGTCCAGAACGCCAATCCGTACTATGACGACTCCTACGTCGTAGACTCTGCGAACCTCGGGCCCTACGGCTCCGCCATTAATGAAGAGTTGATTCCCGCCATCGAAAAACAATTTCGCGGCATCGGCCAGGGCTGGGCGCGCGCTACCTTCGGCGGATCCACCGGAGGTTGGGAAGCGGCCGCTACGCAGATCTTTTACCCCGACATGTACAACGGAGCCTACGTCGCCTGTCCCGATCCCGTCGACTTTCATGCCTACCAAAACATTGATCTCTACCATGACGAGAACGCCTTCCACCGTAATGGCAACTTCGGCGAAATCCCCATCGCCGCCGATCGCAAGCCAGACGGGTCTATCATCGCCAACACTGGCCCGGAGTTCGCATATGAATATGTTCTTGGCACTCACGGCCGCTCCACCGAGCAATGGGATATATGGCAGGCAGTCTTCTCGCCTGCGGGTCCCGACGGCTACCCCGCCGAGGTGATCAACCCGCTCACCGGAGCCATCAATAAATCCGTAGTCGCCTATTGGCATGACCACTACGACCTCGCAGCCATCCTCAAGCGTGACTGGCCTACACTCGGCCCAAAGCTCGAAGGCAAGCTGCACTTCGCTGTGGGCGACGGCGACACCTACTTCCTCAACAATGCCGTCCACCTGCTCCAGGACCAGCTCGACCAGACGCGCAATCCTCACTCGGACGCGACGTTCCAGTACGGCCCCGGCATGCCCCACTGCTACACCGGAGGCCCCTCCGAATACACCATGCGGCAGAACAACGCCGACTGGCCGCAGCGCATCCTGCCTCAAATGACCGACCACATGCTCGCAACCGCTCCGCCTGGCGCCGACACAAAATCCTGGAGATACTGATCCTTGTCAGCGGACTATAGGCCAAACTATTAGGCTAGGCCAAACTATTCCGCAATAGTGAGCGCGAACTTCGCATGCCCGGACATCGCCCCTCCACCCAAATCCATCCAATTTAAGAGGTTGAGGTAACGGATTTAAAAGGTCGAGGTAACAGGCCAACAAGGAGCGTGCGTAATGGCTACACCACAAAGAAATTTCCCGAATCCGCCACTCCGGGATGATTCGAAAGTCGCAGACGAAGTGGGAGCGCGTGCTCGCTACGGCTGGGTCTGGATCGTGATCGTCATCCTCTTTGTTCTGGCTATCTGGTTTGGCGTCTTCGGGTGGGGCGCTTACGGAGGCTGGTGGGGCGGCCACAAGGTGAATCCACCGTTGGCCCAGCCGCAAAGTGTAAATAATGGCCAGCCGGCGGCCAACGAACAGCCTGCCCCCGCAACAAGCGCCGCGGTACTAGGCGGGTCGGGAGTCCAGGCGCTCACCTCCACTGACAAAGCAGGCCTCGTTGGCCAGTCTTTCGATATCAGCAACGTCCAGGTGCAGCAGAAATCCCGCAACGGCGCATTCTGGATTGGCGCGAACAAGACCGCGCCCATGCTGGTCGTGCTCAACAGAGGAGCAAGGAACTCAACTTGGGCCAGCATCGCCCCGAGCAATCGCGTCAACATAACCGGTGTAATTGAAAGGGCCCCTTCCGCCGCGCAGGCAAGGCGCTTATGGTCTCTCAACAACGCCCAGACAAATAGGCTGGAACAGGAAGGCGCATACGTCCAAGCCGCGGAGGTGCAGGTCGGGCGTCACTAGAAGTTCCGCAATCATCTCGCAATCATCTCTGGTTGGCGAAACCAACCTGCGCTCCCGAAATCTGACAGGTAAGCCACTGAAGCGTACTCCAGCGAAATCCTTCCTAAGGAGTCGCTTCCCTCCTCTTGCCCGCCTATCCAATTCGATGAAAATGCTCAGATACGGCACGCCGGAGCCGCTTTTTGAATCTCACCGTTTGTAGTTGTCGCCGATTCTCCTGAACAGCAAGAGAGTGACTGCCTGTGAAATTCTTCCGCCCGCTTCTCTACTTTCTTTTTCACATCGGCTATTTCGGGCCGCTGCTCATGGGCATTCTGGATTCTTCCTTTCTGGTGTTGCCGTTTGGCAACGATCTCGTCGTAGTTGGCCTGGTCGCCCAGCACCACAAAGGAGCATGGCTATATGTTCTGGCCGCGGCATGCGGCTCGACCATCGGAGCGCTGCTCCTGGCGCTGGTAGCCCGAAAACTGGGAGAAGAGGGCATTCGCAAGCTCGCTGGACAAAAGAAATATGACAAGCTGAAGAAGCGGATCGGCTCTCATTCCGGGTTCGCGGTCGCGCTCGGCGGCCTCGCGCCTCCTCCGTTTCCTTTCACGATGGTGATTGCTGCTGCAGCCGCCCTCGATTATTCACTCTGGCGCATTCTCGGCATCAACTTCCTCGCTCGTGCAGCTCGCTTCACTTTGCTCGCCTGGCTTGCGATCAAATTTGGACAGGAGGTAATCGCGATCGCGAAATCGGACGCGTTCAGATGGAGCATGGGGGTGTTCATCTTCCTGTGCCTCGCCGGTAGCGCATTTTCGATCTGGCAATGGTGGCACAAATCGCGGTCGAAGGAAAAGTAAAGGTGGCCCGTCCCGCCTAACTCGGGCCTGAGGCGCCGCCTCCGCCTCCGTGCATGCCGACGAGAACCAACCCCGCCACCACCAGCGCGGTGCCCGCAAGTTTCACCAGCAGCGCCCGCTTCGTAAAATCTTCGCGAAACCAACTCGGCCGCCATGTCGTAATCGCGTAAGCGCCCAGAAATATCACGACGTATCGCACGCCCGAGATTGCCTCGACAACAGACGGTTGCGCGCGGCTGACGGCAAACACCACCAGAAACGATCCGACGCCCGCAACAAAGCGGTTGAGAAAATATCCCACCTTGCTTTTCGGCGGAGCATTCTCCGAGTGCTGAAAGATCTGCCGCCGCCACGCCGGAGGAATCAGCAGCGCCAATGCTCCAACCGTTGTTCCAATGGTAAAGAACACATATCCGCTGACAAACTTCGCCTCGTTGAACACGATCTTCTGGAGTACATTCGTCAGACCGAAAAATACCGCCGCCGCCACAATGCGCGGCAACATCGTTCGGTACGGGAGCTTTTCTCCAAAAAACATTACAAATCCGCCGCAGGTCATCAGCACGAACCCGGCAATCTGTCCGTCAAGTTGCGCGCCCAGCAGCGGAATGGCTAGCAACACCGTCGTTACAGGCGTAAATCCGCCCATCGCAGCGAGCTCTTCCGACGCCTCTCCGGCTTTCAGCGCGGCATAGTAGAAGTACGTCGCAACCAGATCGCAAAAGCCCGCCGCAAGCCCCATTCCAGCGACCTTCCATCCCGGCATATGGAATCCAAACGCGATCAGCACAAGTCCAAAAACGCTGATAGCGCCCAGCCAAAATACATACGAGAGCAGGTTCTGCATGCCCTTGCGTTGCAGCAGCACCTTATCCCAAACCAAGGAAATCCCTACCAAGCTGTGCGCGATGATGGCGATCAGAACTCCGTTCAGGGCCACCGACTCGATTGCATGCATGTCAGTTATGATGCCGACCCGCACAACGGGCCAGAAAAATCAGCTTTCTCGCGAATCCTCTTTGATGTTCGCCGGCGGTTACACGGCCTTAAATAAAGCTCATTGATGGTGCTTGCGCACTTTTTTCCGAGCTTCGGCGGCATCCTGGGCGTTCCCGGTCATGAGCGACTTCAATATCCCAATCGCCATCTCTAACTCATGCACAGGCACACACTCGCGACTGCTGTGCGCCGTCTCCATATTGCCCGGGCCGAACACCACCACCTCCTCCGCCAAAGGCGCCAGCAGATTCGCTTCGGAGGCAAACGGAATGGAAGTTGCCGTGAGCCCGATGAAGCCTTCAATCGAGCGGACAAGCCGGGAATCGGCAGACGTCTCAAACCCGCTTTGTTGCCGCTTCAAACTCACATCGCACCGGAAATCCGAATCGGCCTCTCGCAGTTTGTCAACAATGGCGGCAACCGCCGCCGGAACCGAATTCGCAGATAGCCCCGGAATCGGCCGCCACTCGAGCTGAAACCTGCACTCGCCCGAAATAATGTTCTTTGCCGTGCCGCCCTTGATCGTTCCGATATTCAGAGTTGTAAATTCCGGCGTGAAGAAATTGTGTCGTTCCTCTGCGAGCTTCTCAGCATATTTCTCGATGGCCACAATCAAACGCGCGGCCCTGTAAATAGCCGACTGCCCCTCACTCGGCAACGCGCTGTGGGCCTCTTGCCCGAAAACCGTGATCTCTGCCAGGCAATATCCCTTCCCTGCCCGCGCGGGCCGAAGCGACGTCGGTTCCCCGACCACCGCTCGTCTGGGCCGCAGCGCACCCGCGGCGATAAGTTGAGCAGCGCCGATACAGCCAACCTCCTCATCCGCCGTCAGAATAAATCGCACGCCCTTCATCAGCTTCAACGGATCAATCTCCGCAGCCGTCAGCAGGCACGCCAGAAATCCCTTCACGTCGCAAGCCCCGCATCCGTGGAGCATCCCATCGCGCACGAACGGCTCAGTAGCTTCCCGCCAGTCCGGCGAATAGGGAACTGTATCGGTATGGCAGAAAAAGGCCAGATCCGCCGCTGGATCGTTCACATCCTGCCCCGGCGGCGCAGCAATCAGATTAATTTTCTGTACACCCGCCGCGTCGGAATAGCTCACTTCGCGAGTCTGCCATTGCATTGCGCGCAACACTGCCGTCGCGTAATCGATCACACGGCGATTCGAAAGATGGGAGACAGAAGGAATCCGAATCAGATTGCGGAGGTGCTCCGCCGCATCCGTCATGGCTGAGCGCCTTTGCTCCGGCTGCAAGACCATACCTTACGATGAACTTCCTCGTATCGCGACACGATCTCATCCTGCCGTTCATGCTTCTGGTCACGAAGAATCATCTTCCCCCTCACAACTACGTCCCGAATAGCAGAACGGCTCAGCGAGAATACAAGGATCGGCAACAGGTCTTCCGGAGAGTGCCCGGCGATCGAGACATCGTTCAGATCCACCGTAAAGAAGTCAGCCAATTTGCCAACCGTCAACTCCCCAGCGGAAACCCCAAGCGCCCGAGCGCCATGAACCGTTGCAGACTCAAGAAGACTCAATGCCGCAGGCTTATCCGCGATCTGATCGAGGATCGCCCGCTTCTGCTTTTCAAGACGCAGGTGGTATTCAAGCTGGCGCGCATCTTCCAGAGGATCGATCTGCGCCTGGCTGTCAGACCCAAGCGCAATGCGAATACCCGCAGCCAGCACCTGATCAGCAGAAAAAATGCCGTCCCCAAGGTTGCGCTCTGTCGTTGGACAGGCGCATATCGTCGCGTCCGCCTCCGCAATCATGTTCCTCTCGGGGGGCGAAATATGGGTCGCATGCACAGCAGTAAAATTCGCGTCGATAATGCGCTCTCGATGGAGCAGTGTTGTCGGCGTAAGCCCGTATTCGCGCACAGAGGCGGTGTTCTCCGCAACCTGCTCCGAAATATGCATATGGAACGGAAGACCAGCCTCTCGATTCCAATCCGCTATCTCCCTCAATTCGCCCAACGGCGCAGCGCGAACGCTATGCGGCGCAACGCCGAACTGCACGCCGGAGTCACTTCCACTCTCACGCATCAGTGCCTCCATATTCGCAAGGAACGATTTGCCCGATTCAAAAAAACGCATCTGCCCCGGATCGCGCGGCAACTCAAATCCCGATCGCAGATAAGCTGTCCGCAGCAAAACAATGCGTAGCCCTACAGAGCATCCGGCGGCAATAACCTGCTTGCCAAGAAGATTCGGGTCATCATAAGGCGTGCCGTCCGGAGCATTATGCAGGTAATGGAACTCGCCCACCGTCGTCGTACCGGCGAGAACCATTTCAAGGAACGCCATACGCGCCAAATCGTAAACGTCGTTCGGGTCGAGCTTCGCAGCAGCGTGATACATAGTCGCCCGCCACGACCAGAAGTCGTTGCTGCCCGGCGTCCTCGACTCCGACTTACCGCGAATGAGCCGCTGGAAAGAATGAGAATGCGCGTTCACAAAACCAGGCAACAGCGCCTTGCCCGTCAGATCAAGAACCCGAGTCGATGCGAAGTCAATGCTCTTCGGAAAATCAAGCACCTTTCCGTCTTCGCCGACCAGCACGCCGGAATTCTTGACGAACGCGCCGTCCGAGTACAGGAGCTCAGGACGGTAAAGAGTCTTCATGCGTCCACCCTCCGTCCGTTAATCCAGACCTCCCGCACCGCGTTCGCACCCATTGTGTAAGCCAGATCTCGCCAATCAGCGCTCTCAAGCACAAGAAAATCCGCTCGGCACCCCTCTTCGATCCGCCCCGCATCGTCAATCCCCAGCGCGCACGCCGCATTCACGGTCGACGCAACCAGCGCCTCCTGCGCCGTCAAACCGTTCATCCGCACGGCTAATGCCATCGCAGCTGAGACTGAAAACAGCGGGCACGATCCGGGATTCAGATCCGTTCCAACCGCGACAGCGGCCCCCGCATCGATCAGCTTGCGCCCCGCAGCCACAGGTATGCCCAAATGCAGCGCCACTCCCGGAACAATGGTCGCGATCACGGAGCTCTCTCCGATCCTTGCAATCTGCTCCACCCCCGCCGCCTCAAGATGGTCCACGCTCAACGCCCCCATTCGTACGCCGAGCTCAGCTCCGCCGATGCTGTGGAACTGATCCGTATGCAGCTTCACCGCAAGTCCCTGCTGTTTGGCTGCACGTAGCATCAGCTCTGCCTCCGCCACGCTCCAAGCCTCTTTCTCGACGAACACGTCCACAGCCGCTGCAAATTGTCTCTTCGCCACCTCCGGTATCAGCTCGTCACATACCTGCGTCACGTAGTCTGACCGCTCGGCCGCATCTGCAGGTGGAATGTGAATCAACAATGTCGGCACAATTCGCGCCGGCACTCTTTCCGCAAGAGACCGAATCGCCTCCAGCATCATCAGCTCGGTCTCCGGTGTAAATCCGTAACCGGATTTGATCTCAATCGTCGTCGCTCCGGAAGCGATCAAGGACGCGACCCGCGGTTCAGCGAGCGCGACAAGCTGCTCCCGCGTGGCCGCAGCGGTCGCGCGAATCGTGCTCCGAACTCCGCCGCCCGCTGCAAGAATCGATTCATACGTCGCACCCGAGATCCGCGCGTCGAAATCATTCAGGCGATCCCCCGCCCACACCGCGTGCGTGTGAGGATCGACCAGGCCCGGAACCACTGCGCGCCCGTCCACGTCGACCGTGCTGCCCGCGTCGCCGTCCCAATCGCGCCGCTTCCCTGCCCACTGAATGGCTCCGCCGGAAACCGCAATCGCCGCCTGCTCAACAATCCTCACCGCATTCATCGCGCGGCCCCGCTTCGGCCCCGCGCCCTCGGCGGTTACAAGCTGCGAAATTCCCGTGATGAGAAGTTCTGCCGTCATCCCAGGCTCGGCATGTCCAGACCGCGTTCTTTCGCCGTCGCCTTCGCCAGCTCGTATCCTGCATCGGCATGTCGCACCACTCCCGTCGCGGGATCATTGGTCAGGCACATGCGCAGCCGCAGGTCGGCTTCATCGCTGCCGTCCGCAACTGCAACCAGACCGGCGTGCTGGCTATAGCCCATCCCTACACCTCCGCCATGATGAAAGCTCATCCACGCCGCGCCGCTCGCAATTCCGGTCGCAAAGTTGAGCAGCGCCCAGTCGGAAACTGCATCCGAGCCATCCAGCATCGCTTCGGTCTCGCGATACGGGCTTGCCACCGACCCTGCATCGAGATGATCGCGGCCAATCACAATTGGCGCCTTCAGCCGCCCATCGCGCACCATCTGGTTGAACAGCAGCCCCGCCCGGTCGCGCTCACGGTAACCTAGCCAGCAAATGCGCGCAGGCAGCCCCTGGAGCTCCACCTCAGTCGAAGCGAAGTTGAGCCATTCTTTCAGCCGAAGATCATCGGGAAACAGATCGAGGAGAGCCTCATCCGTCGCCGCAATATCTGAGGGTTCTCCCGACAGCGCCACCCAGCGGAATGGCCCGCGCCCCTCGCAAAACGAATCGCGGATGAACGCCGGCACGAAACCCGGATACGAAAACGCGTCGTTCACACCGGCAAGCTGGGCGTGCGCCCGCAAATTGTTTCCGTAATCGAATGCAACCGCTCCGCGCCGCTGCATTTCCAAAATCGCCTGCACATGCCGCGCAATCGAGGCCTGAACGCGATTCGCATATTCTTCCGGCTGCAACTTCCGCAACAAATTTAGGTCCTCATCAGGACGCGCCGACGGTATATATCCCCACATCGGATCGTGCGCGCTCGTCTGGTCCGTCACAAGATCGGGCGTGAACCCAAGCCGCACCATCTCCGGAAGCACATCGGCAGCATTGCCCAGCAGGCCAATCGATAACGCTGTGCGATCGCGCTTGGCCTCCTGCGCCCGGTCAATCGCATCTTTGAGCGAGGTGGCGACGGTGTCCAGATATCGCGTTTGAAGGCGCCGCTCAATGCGCTTCGGGTCAATCTCCACGCAAATGCTGACACCGCCCGCCAGCTTCACCGCCAGCGGCTGAGCGCCTCCCATGCCCCCCAGGCCCGCCGTCACCGTAATCGTTCCCGCAAGCGTATCGCCGAAATGCTTTTTTGCAGCGGCGCGAAACGTCTCATACGTTCCCTGCAAAATTCCCTGCGTGCCGATATAGATCCACGACCCCGCCGTCATCTGGCCGTACATCATCAGGCCCGCGGCATCCAGCCTGTCGAAATGCTCCCACGTGGCCCAGCGCGGAACCAGATTGGAGTTCGCAATCAACACCCGGGGCGCCAGCGCATGCGTGTCGAGCACCCCAACCGCCTTGCCCGACTGCACCAGCAGCGTCTGATCGTTCTCAAGGCGATCCAGCGTTTCGACAATCTTCGAATAGCACTCCCAGTTTCGCGCCGCCTTGCCACGCCCGCCGTACACAATCAACTCTTCCGGCTTCTCCGCCACCTCCGGATCAAGGTTATTCATCAGCATGCGTTTCGCAGCTTCCTGAATCCATCCCTTCGCGGTCCGCGTGTTGCCGCGGGCGGCCCGTATTGCGGAATGAGTTTGCGTCACCGGACCGCCTCCTTGAGCGTACGTGCCAGTTTAGATTTGAATATGTGGTTTTAGCCAGAACGATTGCGCCAGATCAGCTGTGGGCCGTCTGCATCGCCAGCGTCTGCGCGTGATGAATATGGCAAATCGCGATCGCCAGTGCATCCGCCGCGTCCGCCGGCTCCGGCACCTCAGATAAGTTGAGCAGCCGCGCCACCATGAACTGTACCTGCTCCTTCTGCGCCAGTCCGTAGCCCGTTACGCTCGACTTGATCTTCAACGGAGCATACTCGGCAATGGGAAGGTCAGCGTTTGCGGCCGCAAGCAGCGCGACTCCGCGAATTTGTCCAAGCTTCAGCGCGGACTTCGCATTCACCGAGTAAAAAACCTCTTCGATGGACACCACGTCAGGCTGATGCGCCGCCAGCAGAGCAGACAACTCCGCGTAAACCAGAGCAAGCCGTTGCGCGAGCGGCTCTTTCTTAGGGAGACGAATGCCACCGGCGCCCAGCGAAACCAGCCGCGGAACGCGTTGCGTATCGTCGCACTCCACAATGCCGTACCCGGTACATTCCGTGCCGCAGTCAATCCCGAAGACGCGCATGGCAGGAGTGTACCGCACGCGTCACGCGCCGGATAATTTACTTCGAGATACCCTCAAGCGGCGAACTCGCCGTAGCATAAAGCTTGCGCGCCATGCGCCCGGCAATAAAGGCCTGCCGCCCCGCGAGCACAGCGTGCTGCATTGCTTCCGCCATCAGAATAGGATTGGCGGCTGCCGCAATCGCCGTGTTCATCAGCACGCCATCCGCACCCATTTCCATCGCCAATGCGGCGTCTGATGCCGTCCCTACCCCGGCATCCACAATAAGGGGAACTTCGGAAATCTTTTCGCGAAGAATCTGCAGCGTCGCCCGATTCTGAATTCCCAACCCGCTGCCAATAGGCGCAGCCAGCGGCATAACGGCGGAGGCGCCAGCATCGATCAGCCGGCGCGCAAAAACAATATCGTCCGAGGTATAAGGAAGCACAGTAAAGCCTTCCTTTACCAGCACGCGAGTGGCCTCAAGCGTTGCTTGAACATCTGGATACAGCGTGGCCTGATCGCCAATCACCTCGATCTTCACCCAATCCGACAGGCCAACCTCGCGCCCCAGCCGCGCCGAGCGAATCGCTTCTTCCGCGGTGTAGCAACCAGCCGTATTCGGCAGCAGAAAATAGCGCTGCGGATCGATAAAGTCGAGCAGCGACTCCTTGGATCGATCGAGGTTCACGCGCCGGACGGCAACCGTGACCATCTCCGCACCGGAAGCCTCAATCGCTGCCTGAGTCTCGGCGCCATCCTTATACTTTCCTGTGCCCACAATGAGCCGCGACTGAAAAGCCTTGCCTGCAATTACCATGGGTTCCATAGATTTATTGTAGTGCGCCTTCAGTCATCTCAGGCCTCAGGTCTCAGGTCTCGCTCCCGTAGCTCCGCACCCACTCAATAATGCTTCTCACGGCCACTCCGCTTGGGCCCTTCGCAATCCATGGCTTGTCTGCGTCGAGCCATGCGACCGCGGCGATATCGAGATGCACCCACGGCGTTTCGTCCACAAACTCCCGAAGAAACATCGCGGCATTCGTCGCTCCTCCATAGCGTGTCAGTCCGGTGTTGCGGATATCGGCTATCGACGACTGAATCTGATCGCGGTATTCGTCATCCATCGGCAATCGCCAGAATCTTTCACCCGCCTCCTGAGCGGCCCCGGCGAACCCCTCATAGGCGGATTCGTCATTGGAGAACACTCCTCCATTGACCTGCCCAAGCGCAATGGATACCGCTGCGGTAAGCGTCGCCGCATCGATCAAATGAGTGGCGCCGAGCTGCCGCGCGTAAAAGAGGCCGTCTGCAAGCACCAGCCGGCCCTCGGCATCGGTGTTAATCACCTCGATTGACTTGCCCGACATCGCAATCTGAATATCACCCGGCTTTTGCGCTTTGCCCGACGGCATGTTCTCCGTCGCGCATACAACTGCGATCACCCTGACGTTCGGCTTCAGCTGCGCGATCGCCCGCATGGCCGCGATCATGGCCGCGCCACCGGCCATGTCATACTTCATCTTCTCCATGTTGTCTGCTGCTTTGAGCGAAATGCCTCCGGTGTCGAAAGTAATTCCTTTCCCGACCAGCCCCAGAACTGGTTCCCCCGAAACCCCATCAGGCTCATAGGTCATCACGATCAACGCGGGAGGCTCGTCGGATCCTTGGGCAACGCTCCAGAATGCGCCCATCTTCAATTCGTGCAGCTTGCTCGCGCCATGCACCTCGCACTTAAGGCCGAATTCCTTGGCCATCTCCGCAGCCCTCTGGCCCAGCAGCGTTGGAGTCAATCGATTGCCCGGCTCATTAATCAGCGCGCGCGCAAAATTTTGAGACTCGGCGATGATCGTGCCTTCGCGCAGACCCGATTCCGCCGCCTGTGGGTTCGCCTGCGAAACCAGAATCGCAACCGAGGCGATCCGCTGGTCCTTCCGGTCCGTCCGGTAAGTGTCGGAATCGAAATCGGCGATGATCGCGCCTTCGGCAATCGCCCGGCACATCTCCGCTGTGCCAAATTGCTGCGGCGGAACAACAGCCACCGATCGTATCCCGCGTGGCTTGGCGAAGCGCATTGCCGTTCCCGCCGCTTTTCGCAGATCGTGGATGGATGCCTTCACAGTCTTTCCCACGCCTACCAGCAGCAGGCGTTTGGCCTTCAAACCCGCTGGATCGTGGATCAGCAGCGTCTCATTTGGCCTCGCGCTGAATTCCCCGCTTCGAAGAATCCGGCTGACGGCCTCCTTCAGACCGTCACTTGTGCTCAGCAGCTTTGGCTCAGGTTCGGAATCTTTACCGTTGTTGTTCTCGTTATCGTCGGCGGCGAACACCACCAGAAGCTCAGTTTCAATGTGCGCAGGCGCATCAGCTCGCAATTCGAGTTTCATCGGTCCACTTTCAAGGGGCAGAGTCAACTCTTATTTTAGGGTGTTATGGAAGCAACGCGCAGAACAGACGAATGCAGCTTATTTCTTAAAGACCGCCAGCATCATCTGGGACTGCACCTGATCCATTTCATTTAAGGCCGATTGAAAGGCGGACTGATCGGTGACAGATGCGTCCCTCATAAATTCCTTCAACCGAAAGGCGGTGCGGCGCATCATGATCTGTGCATCCTTCAACTTTCTGGAATCGTTGGTGATGCCGGCATGGATCTTAGCCATGTAATCCTGAATTGCCTTCAGAGACACGGATGCATCGGAATTGTCTCCGGCGTTCAACTGCCGGCCGGCCAATTCTGTGGTGGCGCTCACCAGCTGCGCGTAGAGATAACAGCGGTCTTTCGGGGTGGCCTGCTCGGCCCTCGCCGCGAGAGCAGTCAATTCCTGAGTGTCCAGATTTCTCGGGGTGTTCGCCGCGAATGACGGAATGCTCGTAAGTGTTGCAACTGCTACTACAAGAACGAACCGCATGATTGCACCTCCCAAAGGCGCAACGGAACGTCAAACTGCCTATTTCGCGAGTACCACTATCCTTTGCCGGGCTTGCCACTCCTCATTAGGAAACTTGCCCGAGTCCGACTTAAGGAATAACTGATAATACTCCAACGCCTGCTTCTTGCGATGCAAACTGTCGTTTGCCGTTGCCCAGAGGAAGTAAGTAGCGGGCGTTTCCGGTGCCAATTTTGATCGCGTCGCAAGTGCTGCCAGGACCAACTCGAACTGGCCGGTCTTCGAGGCCGAAAAGGCGATCCCTGCCCAGGCGTCAGGATCATTCTGGCGGACTTTCACGGCCTTTTGGAGTAAATCCAGGGCTTCAGCGTACTTTCGTTGCCGAATCAGAACTTGGCCCTGCGCCGATTCCAAATCGGGATCATCAGGGTACTCAGCCAGCAATTCGGCATAAACAGCGTCGGCCTTCTCTGTCTCCCCGGCCTGTACATAGGCGTCCGCCAGCATTTCGCCTATTCCCCGATCCTTCGGCTGGAGCCGATGGAGCTTCTCGAGCGGCGCCAGGGCCTCGCCGCTCTTGCCCTCCTGTCCGAGCAATGCCGCGTACTGGGCGTTCAGCGCGGGGTCGTCCGGATCGCGCGTGAGGGCCGCCTTCAGCAGGGGCTCCGCATCCGCATCCTTCTTCTCCTTCATCAGCAGATGCGCCAATCCGGCAATTGCCGCCGAGGACTGCGGCTCCACGCTCAGCGCCCGCCGGTAGGCCTGTTCGGCGACATCGTCATTCCCCGCCGCCTCGGCAATTTCGGCCGCCAGCAGGGTATCCTCCGGCGTCTCCGGGGTAATCGTCAAAGCGTCGATCAGCGCCTGTTTCGCCGTACCAGGATCCGTCTGCCTGACCAGATGCGCCAGCGCGCGCAGCGCCTGCGCTTTGGCCGTCGGGTTCGGCGGATTGGGCTCGAGCGTCGCAGCCGCCTGCAGCTGTTCCCGCGCTCCCGCATCGCCTTCCCTGGCCAGAATCAACCCCAACGCCAGCCGCGCCTCAAACTGCTTGGGATCGGCAGCTACCGCCTTCCGGTAAAAGTCCTTGGCCTGCGCAACCCTGCCCTGCGCGTCCTCGCAGTAGCCGCGATCGAAGAGCGCCCGCGCGTCATTCGGGTGCGCCGCCAGATACGCGTCCAGCATGCCATCAGCCTTGCCGTAATCCTTGCTCGCGATCGCCGCTTCGATTCCGGCCAGCGGAGCCTCTGTATGCGCCTGACCGGCATCCTCCGCGGCGCTGGCCCCCGGCGGCAAAGGCGCAACCTGTGCGGTCGCGAATCCGTAGGTCGCCAACGACAACCCAACCGCAAGCGCCGCAACCCGAATCCGCATTACACCTCTACTCGCATTACACCTCAACTTCTGACAAATCCTCTTTGCAGCTCTCCGCCTCGTCGCGCGACGGCAGCACCTTGCGCAGCCAGTATCCGGTGTGCGATCCAGCCGCCTCTGCGACCTGCTCGGGCGTTCCCTCGGCAACGATTCTGCCGCCCTCTGCGCCGCCCTCAGGCCCAAGGTCGATCACCCAGTCCGCCGACTTGATTATGTCCAGGTCGTGCTCGATCACAATCAGCGAGCCTCCACCATCGATGAGCTTGCGCAGCGCCACCAGCAGCTTGCTCACATCGTCAAAGTGCAGGCCGGTCGTTGGCTCGTCCAGAATGTACAGCACGCGGCTCTGCTTCTTCCTGCCGTTATCTCCGGCGCCCGATCGCACCGTCGCCAGGTGGGCTGCCAGCTTCACGCGCTGCGCCTCCCCGCCGGACAGCGTAGTCGCCGACTGGCCGAGACGCACATAGCCCAGTCCAACCTCGTCCAGCACCGCGAGCTTCTCCACAATCCGGTGCTGCCCGGCAAAGAACCGCAGCGCCTCTTTCACTGTCAGTCCCAGCACATCGTGGACGTTCTTCCCCTTGTAGCGAATTTCGAGGACGCTCGCCTTATACCTCGTTCCGTTGCACTCTTCGCACGGCAGCTCAACGTCTGCAAGAAACTGCATTTCCACCGTGACTGTGCCGTCGCCTTCGCAAACGTCGCACCGTCCGCCCGGCACGTTGAAGGAAAAGTGTCCGGCAGTGTAGCCGCGCCGCTGCGCCTCAGGCTGCGACGCGAACAGTTCCCGGATTGCATCGAAGGCCTTGATATAGGTCACGGGGTTCGACCGGGGAGTGCGCCCAATCGGGGCCTGGTCCACCAGCACGATATCGTTCAGCCGCTCGACGCCCTTGATCTCGCGGTAGAGGTGGCTCGGATCGCCGCCCTCGGCTTTGCCGAGCCGGTGCGAAATTACCCGGTAAAGCACCTCATGCACCAGCGTCGATTTCCCCGACCCGGAGACGCCGGTAATGGCCACCAGCATATTCAGCGGAATCTCCACATCCAATCCGCGCAGGTTATTGGCCCTCGCTCCCAACAGGGTTATCCACTCCCTGGCTCCGCCCGGCTCCCGCCGCCGCGCCGGGGTGGGAATGCTGAGCTGCCCGGAAAGGTACTTCCCGGTCAGCGAGTCGGGATTGCGCTCCACTTCCGCTACCGTTCCCGCCGCCAGCACCCGGCCTCCGAACTCGCCGGCTCCCGGACCCAGGTCGAGCAGGTAATCGGCGGCGCGCAGCACATCCGGATCGTGCTCGACAACCAGAATCGTATTCCCCAGATCGCGCAGGTCATTCAGAATGCGAATGAGCTTGGCCGTGTCGCGCGTGTGCAGCCCGATCGAAGGCTCGTCCAGAACGTAGAGCGCGCCCACAAGCTGCGACCCCAATGACGTGGCAAGCTGGATGCGCTGCGCTTCCCCGCCCGACAGCGTCGATGACAGACGGTCGAGCGTGATGTAGTCCAGCCCAACCGCGTCAAGAAAATGCAGCCGCTGCCGCACTTCCTTCAAGATCGTGCCCGCAATTTCCTGCTGCATCGGGCTCAGCTTCACGCTGCTGAAGAAATCACTCGCCGCGCGAATGGTGAGCGCCGCGCTCTCGCAGATATTCCGCCCGGCGATGCGGACGGCGCGCGCCTCGGAGCGCAGCCGCTGCCCTTTGCACTCGGGGCACAGCGCGTACCCGCGATACTTCGATAGCATCACGCGAACATGGAGCTTGTACTTCTTGCGCTCCAGCAGCTCAAAGAAGCCGTGAATGCCGGGAAGACTTCCCACCCCGTCGAGCACCTTCGTCTGCTGGTCGTGCGTCATGTCAAACCAGGGCACGTCCATCGGAATGCCATGCTGCTTCGCCCCGCGCTTCAGCTCGGTGAAGTACGGACGGTACTTGGGCCGGTTCCACGGATCCACCACCCCTTCATTCAGCGTCTTCGACTTGTCCGGAAGGATTAGATCCAGATCGAAGTCGATCGTGTTCCCAAAACCCTGGCAGCGCGGGCACGCTCCGTAAGGGTTGTTGAACGAGAAGAGCCGCGGCTCCGGTTCACGATAGGCGCGATGGCAATTCACGCATTCAAAGGCGGCGGAGAACCGCAGCTTCCGCCGATTCGCATTCTCATCCGCATCGCGCGGCACAATTTCGAAGACGATCTCCGCTGCTTCGCGGTAGCCGATCTCCGCCGCATCCACAATGCGGGCGCGGTTCTCCGTGGACACCACAATGCGGTCCACCAGAATGAACACGGGCTGCGCAAAGTCGATCTCCAGCAGCGACTCCGGCGTAGAAAATTCGTAGATCCGTCCGTTCTGGTATAGCCGATTGAAGCCGCGCTTGCGCAGATCGGCGAGCCGCTCCTTCAGAGCGTCGGTAAGCGGCGAATCGGAAGCCTTCTTCGCCGTCTTCTTTGCGCGCGCAAATTTCTTCCTTCCCGGCTCCGGGAATGTCTCCAGCGCAGGGCTTAACCTGGTCTGCGAGACAACCGGAAAGATCGCGTGCAACCGCGTGCCTTCGTCGAGCGCCAGCACCGCCTCGGCAATCTCGTCAATCGAGTCGCGTTTTACGACGCCGTCGCAAACCACGCAATGCACGGTGCCGCAGCGCGCGTAGAGCAGCCGCAGATAGTCGTAGATCTCCGTCGCGGTGGCCACGGTCGAGCGGGGATTGCGCGTGGAGTTCTTCTGCTTGATCGCAATGGCCGGAGCCAGCCCGTCGATCAGGTCCACATCGGGCTTCTCAATCCGCTCCAGAAACTGCCGCGCATAGGCCGACAGCGATTCCACATAGCGCCGCTGCCCCTCTGCATAGACGGTATCGAAGGCGAGCGACGACTTCCCCGACCCGGACACGCCGGAGACCACCGTCAGCTTGCCGTGCGGTATCTCGCAGTCAATGTTCTTGAGGTTGTGGGTTCGCGCTCCGCGAATGATGATCTGATCGGTCAACCGTGTGCCCCAGAGTGCGCGCGATGCGCACAGGGTGCATTCCACGAAACGAGCAAGGCACCCCATTGTGATTATAAGGGAGCAAGGTTGGGCGAAGGTCGATGGTCAGGGGTTGATTGTCACCCACATCTCTTCGAGACGTGGGGCACCCGCGGTTAGGGCCAGGGCTCGTAGGATTCGGGGCCGAGGCCGGCGGCGATTGCTGCCGCGGCAAACTGCGCTTTGTGGAAGCGGTCGGTCAGCGAAGCTTGCGTGGCGGGCGCTTGTTGCGCCGGAGTATTGTTCTCGGACTTGCTCTCGATTTTCTGCGCGGCTCCGGATTTAGCTGCGGACCTTTCTCTCACCCATCGTTCGGCGCGCTCGACCATCTCCAGGTCCGGTTCCGGTTGAGTGCTCGATTCCGGATCGGCGATCAATTGCGGCGATTCCAGTTGCTGGCCGTCGCGTGTTTTTGCGCACTGTTCGCAGGCGCATTGCGCGTGGTGCCGCTCGGGCGGGGCGGCGCGGAACTCTTCAGCGCAGCGGCGGCAGGGGCAGCTCTCTCCGTGGCTCTCGACTTCTCCTTCTTCCGGCAGCTCGCATATCGGAGCGATCTCGTCGCCGTCGGGCGTGAGGATGACGTTGCGCACCATACCGCCGAGATCCTGCTGCGAATCATCGTCGTCGTCCGTCAGCCATGCTTCGTTGGGATTGCGGCGCGCGGGTTTTTCGGTGTTCTTCTCAACCAGCGGCGCAGTGAGCGGGCCCTGCTTGAGGTTCATGGCACAGGAGCGGAGGATGCGGTTGAAGCCGTTGGCAGTCTGGAGAGTGATGCGCTTGTCGTTGAGGGCGCTGAGAACGATCATGAAATTGATCTGCAGGGCGGCGCGGTCTTCGGGAAAGACGAAGGGCAGCGGCTGCTGGAGTCCGTGGGGTGCGGGCGTGGGCTTTACCTTCTCGAGGATGATTTTGACGGTCTGGTGGTGGCGGCAGTAGAGGGTCGTGGTGACGGCGGGCTGGGTGCAGCGGCGTCCGGCGGGAAAGATGTGTCGGCAGAGAGGTGTCATGGTGTCGCTCCTAAATTTGTTCCGGTGTCCTTTGTTTTGTTCGGCTTGCGAATCAGCGGTTGATGTAAGTCCAGGCGGCTGAATTGGTTACAAGTTAGTCATGGCTTTTCATACACTTACGGTTCGAAAAAGACGAAAAAACTTTTCACGGACTGGCCCCCTTCGCGCCTCAAAAGCAAAAAGGCGCAGCTTGTGGGCTGCGCCTCTTCGGAAATATTTCTGCTCTATGTTTTATTTTACCAAATCAGGGAAATTCAACTGCATTTGCAAGTGACTGAATTCGCGGTGGTTGAGAGATTTACCTCTTGACAGATTTTTCTCTCCTATTCCTCGCGAAGCGCGCGCATGGGGTTGATGACTGCCGCGCGGCGCGCGGGCAGCAGCGACGCCCCGAGGACCAGCGCCAGAATCAACAGCACCGCGAGGCTCAGGGTCAGCGGATCGAACGGGCTCACTCCGAACAAAAGTGTTTGCAGCAAGCGCGATGACAGCAGCGCGCCCACTATTCCCAAGGCGCAGCCGATCAATCCCAGCTTCGCGCCCGATTTGAGAATCAGGCCGACAATTCCTGACCGCTGCGATCCGAGCGCCATGCGGATGGCCATCTCCTGTACGCGCAGCGCCACGGTAAACGCAATCACGCTGTAGATGCCCAGCACCGCCAGAAGCAGCGCCGCCGCCGCGAAGGCCGAAATCAAGAGCGTATTGAACTTTCGTGGAGCTTCGATTTGCGAGAGCGCATGCGTCATCGACTGCACCTGAGTAAGCGGCAATTGCACATCGAGTCCGCGCACCGTTGCGCGCAGCGCATTCTCCATCTGCTCCGGCGGCATCGCCGTGCGCAGGGCAATATATCCGCCGTTGCCGTTCAGGTCGCCGGGGCTGGCAAGCGTGCCAAAATCCTTCATCACCTGGTCGTTGGGTATATAGAACTGTTGTTTCGATACTTCGTCGGGCGAGTTCTCCTTCACGTCCGCGACTTCGCCCACCACGGTCAACCACGGTGTCTGCATCTGCTGCAGGCCAATGCGCAGGCGCTTGCCAATCGGATTCTGGCCCGGCCACGACTGCTCGGCGAGCTTTTGATTCACCACTACCACCAGCTGCGAATCTTTTGTGTCATCCGCAGTCGTGTATCGACCGCGCAACAGCGGAATGCCGATGGCGCCGAAGTAATTACCCTGCACCTGGGCTGTGGTGGCCAGATCAATGGTCTGTTTCGGCGGCGTATAGCCGTCCGCTATAAACGCCTCGTTACCGCCGCTGCCAGTAGCGGGAAGAAATGACGACAGCCCCACGGTTTTTACGCCCGGCAGCGCCTGCAGCCTGCGCATCAGTTCCAGGTTGAATTGGTCAATGGATGGCTGCGTGGAATACTGCTTCCGTGGCAGGCTGTAAGCGGCCACCAGTGTGTGATCCGGCTGGTAGCCGAGATTCACGCTGCGCATCTTTTCGAAACTCCGCAGCAGCAGGCCCGAGGCGGTCAGCAGGATGAGCGCGACGGCGATCTCCGCAACCACCAGCGCGGAACGCAGGCGTGCATGCCCCGCGCCGGCGGAGCCCGTGCGTCCACCTTCTTTCAGCATCTCGTTCACATGCGTCCGCATCGCCGCAAAGGCGGGGGCCAGCCCGCACACCAGGCCCGTTCCCACAGCCAGCGCCAGCGCGAAAACCGCGACTGCCCAATTCATGCTTATATCGTCAATACGCGGCAAGCTGTCGGGCAAAAACCTCACTCCAAACTGCAGCCCCAGAGCTGCAAGGATCAGCCCCAAGAGGCCTCCCGTCACGCTGAGGACAAGGCTCTCCATAACTGCCTGGCGCAGCAGCACCCGAGACTGCGCACCGAGGGCCAGCCGCACCGCAATTTCCTTTCGCCGGCGAATGGCCCGTACCAGCAACAGCCCGGCGAGATTTGCGCAGGCAATCAGCAATACGACGAAGACCGCCAGAAACAGCGTCCGGATCAGGGGACGCGCCGTCTTCACCGTTTCCGCCTGGAGCGAATTGACCGCCGGAGTAATCCGCAGGCCCGCCATAAACGCTGGATAATTCCGCATGGTCTCGTTCGCCACCCGAGTTGCATCCTGCACCGCCTGCGCCGGGGTTACGCCGGGCTTCAGGCGCGCAACCATCTGGTAGCTCCAGTTGGCGGCCGAGTTGGGGCTCAGCTCCTGCGGCGTGGGGCTCAGCGGAACCCACAGCTCGCTCTGATTCAAACGCCCCGGAACCAGCGGAAACTCAAAATTCCGCGGCATCACTCCGATGACTACATAGGGCTTGCGATCAAGTAGAATTTTTTTGCCCGCAATGTTCGGGTCGCCATTAAAGCGGCTTTTCCAGGTTGCATAGCTCAACACCGCGACCTGCTGGCGCTGCTCGTCTTCCTGCCTTGTAAAAAAACGCCCGATCAGCGGCTGCACGCCCAGCGTGGGAAACACTCCGCCGCTTAGCCGCCCCGCAACAATCATCGCCGGCTGCCCTATGCCGGATAGCTCGTAGCCGCTTCCCTGAAAGCCCCCCAGGCTGGTAAAGCTGTGCGTGTCACGCGTGTAGTTCAGGATGTCCTGGACGGTAGCGATGTTTCCATTGAACCCGCCGACATCGGCGCCGTGGAGAACGTCTCCGAGCGTCACCAGCTGGTCCGGTTGCGGAAACGGCAGCGGCCGCAGCAGCACACCATCCACAATCGAGAAGATCGCGGTTGTGGCCCCTATGCCAAATGCGAGCATGAGCACGGCAGTGATTGCGAAACCGGGCGACTTCAACAGGTAGCGAACGGCGATTTTCAACTCACGAAAAAAATTCATCGGGCTCCTAGCGGAAGTGCTGCGTTACTCCACAGCACGTACACTTCTTTTCTACGCTGCGGGCAAGACGATCGTTCCCACTGCTGCCATCATGCGCTGTTTCATTGGGGAAGCTCAATGCTAATGGTCCAGAGGGACGGTGGAGCGAAGCTGTCGCCGAAGGGCGGGCGCGTCCGGAAACGGACATCGATGTTCGGTTGCGGACAGATGTCAGATCGAGTGTCAGATCGAGTATCAGATTGGGGAGCGATACAATTTCAACATGACGTTGGCTGAAATTGCGAGCGCTGTCGGAGCTGAGCTTCGGGGCGCCGACCGGCAGATCAGCGGAGTTGCGGGAATCGAAGAGGCCGGCCCGGAGCACATCACTTTCGTCGCCAATCCGAAATATTCCTCACTCGCGCGCACCACAAAAGCGGGCGCGGTAATCGTCTCACCGGACTTTCCCGAGATCGCCGCCGCCACCCTTCGCACCGCCAACCCGTATCTGGCATTCGCCAAGGTCGTCCGGCTTTTCTATCGCGAGCCCGAATACGCGCCCGGCGTGCATCCCACCGCCGTCATCCATCCAACGGCTAAAGTCGGAGCGGGCGCGCATATCTCCGCCTACGTCGTGATCAGCGAAGGCGTTGTGATCGGCGAGCGGGCGACCATTCTGCCTCATGTTGTTGTCTATCCGAACGCCGTGATCGGAGACCACTTTTTCGCTCACGCGCACTCCGTCGTCCGCGAGCATTGCCGGCTCGGCGACCATGTGGTGCTGCAGAACGGCGCGGTCATCGGCTCCGACGGCTTCGGCTTCGCCAAGGACGAGGCCGGAACATGGCACAAGATTGTGCAGTCGGGGCCGGCCATTCTGGAGGATTCGGTGGAGGTGCAGGCGAATTCCTGCGTCGACCGGGCGAGCGTGGGCGAGACCCGCATCGGCGCGGGCGCAAAGATCGACAACCTGGCGCAAATCGGCCACGGATCGAAGGTCGGGCCGAACACGCTGATCTGCGCGCAGGTGGGCCTGGCCGGCTCTTCGGAGACGGGGAAAAATGTGATTCTGGCCGGGCAGGCAGGGGTCGCCGGGCACTGCAGGCTGGGCGATGGCGTTATTATGACGGCGCAATCCGGTGTGTCCCACGACGTTCCCGCCGGCAAAACGATCAGCGGATCGCCCGCGTTCGACAACCGGCAATGGCTGCGCGCCACCGCTGTGTTCGCACGGTTACCCGAGATCATCAAGCAGCTCCAACGTCGTGAAAAATCCTAACCATCGGAAAATGGTTGTTCTGCATCAAAATAAAACTCATGCCAAATGAAATCGATAATGAAGTGCAGGAGCAAGGCCCGCAGGTTGTAGCCGATCCGATTCGCGTGCTGTTGCTCGACGACCACTCTGAGAACCTGCTGCTGCGCTCGACCATTTTGCGCAAGTATGGGTACCTCACTGAGACAGCCTCGACGGTGGAACAGGCGGAGAGCCTGCTCGACAGCATCGACATTGCGGTGCTCGATTACCACCTGGGCGCGGGGAAATTCGGGACCGAAGTGGCGGCGCAGTTACGCGAGCGGCGTCCTCAGGTTCCCATCATCATTCTGTCCGCGACGCTCGAGCGGCGCTTCGGCGGCGTGGAAGACATGCACCTGCTCAAAGGCTATAGCTCGATCGACGATCTGGTGACCGCGCTTCGCGCCTTCGAGGCTCGGCGGCGGGGCAAGCCGGTGGTGGTGGACGCCCGCGACTTCTTCTACTCGCGAATCAATATGGCAATGGGCGACGACGTGGTGCTGGAAATCATGGATGGCGAAGGCACCTGGCAGTATGTGAACGAGACCTGCGCGCGCCTGCTGGAGCATGACCGCGATTGGTTCCCGGGCCGCAACATGTTTGAGGAGATGCCGGAGCTGGCTGAAGACTGGCGCGAGATTCTGCATACAGTAGCAGTGACCCGCGAGACCTATATCGACCGGACCTATCGCGGGCTGCTGAATCTTCCCCGCCGGGGCGAGGAGTGGGTCTGGAATGTGCTCGCCTTCCCGATCACTCTGCATACCCGGGAAACCGGGGTGGTTCTGACGGCACGCATCCTCGAACGCAAGAGCACGCTTTGAGAACGCAAGAGCACGCCTCGGGAACGCGAAAGCACGCTTCAAGCTAGATGACGCGAAAGCCGAAAAAGATCGCCCTGTGCGCTGCCACCCTCCTTGCGTGCCTCCCCGCCGCCGGTTGCCGTTCGGCTTTTGTCCAGACCTCGATCGTGAACCAGACCGGAGCTCCCGTTCGGCTGATTGAGGTGGATTATCCGAGCGCCAGCTTCGGAACGCAGCAGATCGACAAGGGCACAACCTTCAACTATCGCTTTAAGGTTCTGGGCTCGGGGGCGGTCACGATTTCCTTCACCGGGGGAGACAACAAGATTCACACTTCCACCGGTCCGACGCTCGACCAGGGTCAGCAGGGGACGTTAATCGTCACGCTGGGAAGCGGGGATTCCGTGACCTGGAACCCACATCTCTCCGCCCCAAAGTAGTTAACAGCCTCTCCGCTTGATAATTTCCGGACTCGGTTATGTTATTTCAATCGCTTACGCCTCAACATCCAACCTAAAGGATGACCGGAACCAAAGTCGTTAACACCACTTGATGGGTGCTGATGTAATCATCTGAAAACAGATGAGATAAATCTGATTCCAGCTGTTAACTCGGAAGGTTCCACCAACTGGCTGACCACCAGCCATCCGGAGGCGGGAAAGCCGAAAAAATGCCCCGGATGAACCACCACTCCGGCTTCGGAAATCAGCCGAACCGCGAGCTCCTCGTCCGGCTCGATTGCCGGAACGCGGAGCACCGCGTACCAGCCCGCCTTGACCGCCAGCCTCGAAATCGGGGTGCCAACTAGCTCCCTGTCCAGCGCGGCCAAATTCGCCCGTAGGCGAGCGTCAATTTGCCGCCGGATTTTTGCACCGCCGGTGAGCCAGTCCGGGAGCGCGCACTGCACTGGAGCATTCATCGAGAGAAAGGTGTCGGCGATGACATGCAGTCTTTCGAGGGCCGTTTTCAAAATGGCGGGAGGGCCAAAGAAGGCGATCCATGCCGCCTTCATCTGCGGCAAGGCGGCAACTTTGCTCAGCCCGCTCAGGACGAAGGTCAGGATCGGATGCTCGCCGGTGGCAAAACTCGGCTGGGTCTGGCCCTCAAGTCCGTAGTCCAGAAAAACCTCGTCCACAATCAGGGCGAGCCCGTGCTCGGCGCAGATTGCTTCCAGTTCTCTGCGCTCCTCGGTCCGAGTGAAATGGCCGGTCGGATTGTTGGGGTGAACCAGGGCAATGGCCCGGGTTCGCGACGTAATCCTGCGGCGGAGGCCGTCAGCATCAAGATGCCAGCCGTGGTCATAGAAGAGCGGGTAGGGCTCGAGGCGCACGTCCTCGATCTGCGCCAGAAAATCGAAGAGCGGATAGCTGGGCTGGGCGATCAGCACTTCATCGCCGGGGTCGCAGAGCAGGCGAAACAGATAACTGTAGGCCTCGCTGGTGCTTGTGGTCAGAAGGATGTTTTCCAGTGGGAGGTCGGCTCCGCGTTCGGCGTAATAGCGGCACACGGCTTCCCTGGCGGATAACATTCCGCGGGGATCGGGATCGTAATCGAGCGACCGGGACGTGGCAAGCGGAGGAAGAATCGCCGCCTCGTCATACTCGAAGCCGCAGCGCGTGGGGTTGGAGGCTGTGAGATCGATCAGCGGCAACGCGCCGGCCCGGCGCGCATTGATCGCCGCCGTAAGTTTTGTCTCGGAGAGATCCCACGCGGTGCGCGAAGAAAATCGTGGTGCGCCGTTCATCGAGCCATCTTTTCACAGATGGGGCGCAGTCATCCGGGAGGCGGCCCTCAACATTTTCCAGACAATAACCGGAGCCACCCCTAACATTTCCCAGAGCCGCGCCTAACAATTCCCAGAGCCACCTTTGCAATAATCAGAGAACCGCATTTCTCAGGAGCATGAATGGCTATTCGCGCCGTTATTTTGGACTACGGAATGGTGATCAGCAATGCTGCCGTTCCGGCCGCGCATGAGCGGATGGTGGCCGTCTCCGGCCTGAGCCGCGAAACGCTGGACCGCGGCTACTGGGCGAATCGCCACAGCTACGACCTGGGAATGACCGGCCCGGAGTTCTGGCAAAAGGTCGCAAGCGACGCCGGAGCATCGTTCAGCTCCGAACAGATTGACGGCCTGATCGAGTCCGACATCATGATGTGGACTTCGCTGAATGAGGAGATGCTGGCCTGGATCGCGGACCTGCAGAACGCCGGTTTTCGCACGGCGATTCTCTCCAACATGGTGCCGGAAATTCTCGGCTACATGCGACAGGAGTTCGACTGGCTCGCGCAGTTCCATCACCATACCTGGTCGTGCGAGCTGGGCATCGGCAAGCCCGACCCGGCGATCTATCTCCACACGTGCGAGAAGCTGGACGTACTGCCGGCTGAGGCTCTCTTCGTCGACGACAAGATCGAAAATGTGGCCGGAGCCGAACGGTCCGGGCTGCAGGCCATCCAGTTCAGCTCGGTTGAGCAGCTCAGAAAAGAGCTGATTGCGCGCGGCCTGGAAGACCATCTGCCGATTCCGGGCACGGCGCTGCCGATTCCGGGCACGGCGGTTGAGCCGCGTCCCTGATCTACTTCGCCGCGTCGGTAGTCGACTTGGTCGTGGACTTGGTTAGGGGCTGCAGAATTTCGTCGAGATAATCCGGCGTTCCTTCCACACGCTCAAGATGAGGAAAGCGCAGCCCATCGTGATAGTCCAGCTTCACAACTTTGTAGTAGCCGGTGTTGGTCACGATAAGCTCGATGGGATCGCTAGTCCCCTTCGCGGCTGTGATCGCGTCGCCCAGCAGAGACGCGCTGTACTGCCGTCCGTTCACGGCGACGATTTGCATTCCCGGCCCGAGGCCCGCTTTGTCGCTCACTGACCCAACCAGAACATCGCTGATGCGGCCATCTATTCCCGCGTTCAGGCCAATCGTCCACCACGCGTCGGCATCTCCGGTTGCAGCCTCGCGCGCGTTAATGTAGAGCCCCGGCTGATCTGAGTAGACGATGCGGTAGCCGCCCTGGGTAATGCCTTCGAGCGGCGCGTGCGGCGACTTCGATGTAAGCCGTTCGCGCAGGAAGGCGGCCCAGTCATTCGGAACCACCGCATTCAGGTTGGCCACAACATCGTCGAAGGTGTAGGGCACGACCTTCGGCTGAGTGTTTCCACCAAGCCCCTCGAAGCGCGCGCAGAAATCATTGAGGCTTTTCTTATCGTGGGTGAGCTTGCGAATGGTGGTGTCCACATCGAGCCAGACCAGCTCGCCTTCGGGATAGTAATCGACGCCGCGCCTCCAGTTGCCCCACTGCGAACTGGCGTCATACAAAATTTGCGCCGCGGTGGCCGTATCCTGCAGGTCGCGCCAGGTGCGCCCGGGACGAGTATCGAGCGCCGCTGCGCTTTCTGCCAGAGCCGAACGGTACTGGTCGGCGTTTTCAATTCCGCTGCGCGCAGCCAGCACGTCTCCAAGATATTGCGTGAGCCCCTCATAGACCCAAAGGAGATTTCCCTTCATGGGGTCGGAATAATTGCCGGTGGCCAAGCCCGCGGGACGGCGATACTTGCCGTTCCACGAATGCGTAAATTCATGGGGCAAAAGATCGGCGTCGAGATAGCTAAGGTTGTCGTCGAGAAACGTCTTCTCGCCCACGCGGTCATCGCTCGACTGGTGATGCTCCAGCCCAAAGTGCGCGACCTGATCGCTCAGGGTTACCAGAAAATGGTAGCTGTTGTAGTGCCGCGATTTGTAGAGCGCGCCGGTCTCGCGCACGAGCTTGCTGAATGCTTCAAGGGCTTCGGGCTTGATGGCGAGGTCTTCAGGGCCATCGGCGGCGAGGTCCAGATAATGCTTTGGCGAAATCTCGGGCGCCAGCGGAAATTCCTTGAAGTATCTGCCGGTGAGCAGCGGCGAGTCGATCAGCATCTCCAGCGACACAGGAGCAAATTCAATTTCTCCATTGCTCTCGCTCGTCTTTGTTAGCGCCGTGCCATATTGCCAGTCGGCGGGCAGTTTTATGGATGGCTGCACCTGTAATTCAGATGGCGAAATGCCTGCCGGATAGAGCACAACTTCATTCCAGCTCAGCATGGCGAGGTTGGCGCTGGTGGAAGCGCCGGCGGAGAAGCCTGTAGGCGCGGCGGTCGCGAGAAAATCCAGCTTCACATCGAGCGAGGAGACGCCATCCGGCACGGTCACGCGAAAGGCGTACATGTTCACGTCATCCCGCACCCATGGGAGCTGCTGGCCGTTGGCGGTAATGATCAGTCCCGCGAGATTGTCGATGGGGCCGGTGGGGCCATGCTCGCCCGGAATCCATTTTGGATACAGCAGAGTCAGAGGCCCCGGCTTGACCGGAATGGTGAGCCGCCCGTGAATGATTTTGCGCGGAGCGTCGGTTATATCCACTTTCAAAGTGATCGGGCTCTGCGCAAAGCCCGCGAGAGCAGAGGTGAGAATGAGGAAACTGCCGAGCCAGCGATATTTCAAACGACCCTCCCGGGAACGAAAACTAAGTGTAACGTGCGGGGCGTACTCGGTGTCCGAACAGCGCGCATCGGGTATCCGAACAGCGGGTATAGGGACGAGAGGGCAAACGCCGGCAATGCGGGCAGCACTGGTAAACTCGCGGCATGTCTCGTGGATTCTTTATCACCTTCGAGGGGCTCGACGGATCGGGCAAGTCCACGCAGCTACGCAAACTGGCGAGACGGCTGGAGGCGCAGGGCCGACAGGTAACGATGACGCGGCAGCCCGGCGGGACGAGAATGGGCGACCGGATCCGCGCGTTGCTGCTCGACTCGCGGACAGAAAGTGTGGCGCCGCACGCCGAGCTGGGAATGATGTTTTCCGATCGCGCACAATCCATTGCAGAGATCATTCGCCCCGCGCTCGACCGGGGAGACATTGTGCTGTGCGACCGCTATACCGATTCGACCGAGGCGTATCAGGGGGGCGGCCGCCAGCTTGGCAGCGAAGTTGTGCTTCAACTTCACGCGGCGTTGTGCCAGAACCTTCAGCCGGATTTGACGCTTCTGCTGCTGCCGGATTTCGGTAGTTCGCTGGCGCGCGCGCGCAGCCGGAACGAGCGCCAGGCCCGCAAGGGTCACGACGAAAACCGCTTTGAGCGCGAAGACGAGCTGTTCTATCGGCGGGTCTATGACAAGTATCGCGAGATTGCCGCACGCGAGCCGTCACGGGTGGTCACGATCGAGGGCGACGAGGGCATCGACGAGGTGCATCAGCGGATCAGCGAAATTGTCGGCCGGCTCATCGGACGGACAGGATGAGGATCAGGATTTGGTGCAGCATCCTGCTAACCTGAACTCGTGAGCTTCCGCGAATTCCTCGGCAACGAAACGGCAGTGCGCCATCTGCGCGAGGCGATTGCGGCCGACCGCTTTCCACATGCGCTGATCCTCGCCGGGCCGCGCGGAGCGGGCAAGTACACGCTTGCCGTGAAGCTGGCGCAGACACTGAATTGCCTGGACCTGCAACAATCGGACGGGCTGCCGGAGCCCTGCGGTGTCTGCTCCAACTGCGTGCGGATTGGGCAGTCCGCCGACCTCGACGCCCGCGTGGCTGAGGCAATTGCGGCGCGCGAGGAGCTGCGCGACGCGGATAAGAAGGACACGCGCATCCTCATCCAGACGCACCCGGACCTGCTGGTGATTCCACCCGATCCGCCGCAGTTGCTCATCAAGCTTGGCCAGGTGCGCTCGCTGATTCGCGAGATCTACCGCATGCCGGCGCAGGCGCGGCGCGCCGTGTACATCTTCACCAGCTCGGGATTCATGAAGGAAGCGGCGAATTCCCTGCTGAAGGCGCTGGAAGAGCCGCCCGCGCATGCCAGCATTATTCTGCTCGCGGAAAACCCGGGCGACCTGCTGCCGACCATCCGCTCGCGCGCGGCGATTGTGCGGCTGGGCGCTTTGCCGCTCGAGCAGATTGAGGCAGTGCTGGCGAAGCGGCGGCCGGAGCTGCGTCCGCAGCAGCGTGCTCTGGTGGCGCGGCTGGCGCAGGGAGCCATTGGCCAGGCGCTCGGATGCGACCTCGAAACGTACCTCGCGAGCCGGGCCGATGCGCTGGTGATGCTTCGCGCGGCGACACGCGAGCCGGACTTTTCCGCGCTTTTTCGCGTGACGGAAACCTATCGCGCCGGAGCGGAGGGCCAGCAGAAGACGGCGAACCTTGTCCGCGCGATCGGCAGCATTCTCGAAGACCTGCTGCTTCTGCATAGCGGCGCAGGGCGCCTGATCCGCAACATCGATCTCGAGAAGGAACTCGGCGCGATGGCCCAGCAGATATCGATGGGCTGGATTGAAGGCGCATCGCGAGGCCTTTCTGAAGTGGAATCCGGGATGAGGCGGAACCTGCTTCGCTCGCTTTCCCTGGACGCGTATGCCGCCGGTTTGGCGCGGGTGTAGCCAGGATTTCGCAAGATCGGACGAGTTTCTCATTTTTTTTTGGCGTTTACGTCCGGTGTCGGCTAAGATACCGATCAGCATCCAAAGACAAAACGAGACACAGGCAGCGGCAAAGGCCTACGGCTGCATCTATGTCCCAAGCAATATTGCAATTCTGTCCTTTTATGGCGAATTCTTCCCATATCCCGGTTTCGGGACTGCCTGGTTTTCCTTCTCCGCCGCTTTCAAAGCGCAACGGAGCGAGGCTCCAGACGGTTCCCCTAGTAGCGACTCCTGAAGCAGACGGGATGCCGGACAGCACCAGTTTGCCCGTAACCGGACCGCGCAAGCTTGTCCGACCCACTCTCCCGGCCCGCTCCCTGAGAAACTGGACATCGAATATGCATCATGAGGAATCAGCGATTCTCGCACATCAAGCGATGGGTTCTTCCTTCCACCCTGCCGAGAGCTCGCACGCCGAAGCGTTTTATTTCCAGAAGCAGATTCAGGCGCAGACTCCATTGATTATTGTTCTCGAGAACGGAGACCAGGTCGAAGGCTGCATTGAGTGGTACGACCGGAACGCCATCAAGATCAAGGGCTCCAATCGGACGCTTATCTACAAGACTGCGATCAAGTACATCTACAAAGCAGGCGAAAAACACCCCTGAATCACCGGCGCGCCGCCTTCGCCAGGCGATCGCGAATCGCCACTCCTATTCCTTTTGCCTCGGGCAGCGGACACACAATCACCGCCGCACCTTGCGCATCCAGCCAGCGCAATCCAGCGAAGAGCCTGTGGGCAAGCTCGTCCCCGTTTTGCCAGCTTCCCCATCGATAAACCAGAGCGCCGGATTCAGTTGCCGGGAGCGGAAAGCCATCCGGCAGCATCAGGCCGAGCTTCTCGCCTTGCTGCGTGACCGTGCGCACTTCGGCGGCGAAGCGTTCCTGCTGGATCCGGTCTGCGCCATCGATCAGGATCAGCCGCGCTTGCGGAGCGTAGTGCCGCAGACCTAGTCCGGGAGATGGTGAACCGGGAGATGGTGAATTGGGAGATGACGCAGGCTGCGAATCGGCATCGATTGCTTTTTCCTGGAAGTGGACGGCGCCGGGGCAGACAGCGCGAATCTGCTCAAGCGTGATTACTCCGGGACGGTAGACGACGCAGGGATCGCTGCACGGATCGACGACGGTAGATTCCAATCCGTGCGTGGTTTCGCCGGAATCGAGAATCGCGTCGATCCTGCCATCCAGGTCTTCGGCCACGTGCGAGGCCAGCGTGGGGCTGATGCGCCCAAAGCTGTTTGCGCTGGGCGCGGCAACGGGAATGGCGGCTGCTTGCAATAGCGCGCGCGCGACCGGATGCATGGGCAGGCGAACCCCAACCAATGGACGGCCCGCGGTGACGGAATCGGGAACCGAAGCGCTGCGCGGAAGCAGCAGGGTGAGCGGACCGGGCCAGAACGCGTCCATAAGCCGGAGGGCATTTTCGGGAAGATGGCGAGTGATCGCGGGCAGCGCTGACCGGTCCGCGAGATGGACGATGAGAGGGTCCCAGCTGGGGCGCTGCTTCGCCGCGAAGATCTTCGCGACGGCTGAGGGATCGAGCGCGTTAGCTCCCAATCCATAGACTGTCTCGGTTGGAAAGGCGACGGTTCCGCCGGAGCGCAGAATCTCCGCCGCGCGCGCAATCGAGGCGCGGGAGGCGGCCGAGTCGAGATTGTCAGCGTCGACGAAGAGGCGGAGGGTCTGCATGGCGGGTGCGATTCATCATTATCGCCGATGCGCGATCGTCCTATACTTGCTCTATGAGCGCGGTCGAAGTCGAGGTCAAGTTCCCGGTAAAGAGTGTTGAGGAACTGGAGAAAAACCTTCGCGGGCTCGGCTTTCACCAGGTGACACCGCGTACTTTTGAGAGCAACACGCTGTATGACACGGCCGACCGCAAGCTGCGCGCCCGTCAATCCATTCTGCGCATTCGAAAATATGGAGACCGCTGGGTTCTCACCCACAAGTGCCTGCCTTCGGACCATGATCCGGAAGCGCGACACAAGCGACGCATGGAGACCGAGACCGAGGTAGCAGACGGCGAGGCGCTGGGAGCGGTTTTCATCCAGCTTGGATATGAGCCGGTGTTTGTGTACGAGAAATGGCGCGCCGAATACGCGGATGAGACCGGCCACTGCGTGGTGGACGAAACACCGATTGGAGTCTTCGCTGAACTGGAAGGTCCGGAAGAGTGGATCGATTGTGTGAGCTCGGGGCTCGGCATCGCGTCGTCTTCGCTGATGACGTTGAGCTACGGAAGGCTCTTCGATGATTGGCGCGATAAAACCGGCAGCGACGCCCGTGATATGACCTTCGCCGCCATTCCGGACCCGGGGCGCTGATGCAGCGCGTCAGGGAAACTCCGATTCAGGAGTTTTTCAAGTCTTCCGACAGCCAGCCGATAGCTAGATCATCGAATGAGAGAGAGAGTTTAAAGAAGATGGATGGAGTGCAACGCGGTTCCACGCTCGTGCAAAGATGGGCGCGGCTGTTCGGGTCCCGATCTCCGGCAGACGAGCAAGAACAAGAGAGCGAAGCAGCGGCGCTGCAGTATCTATTGTTCGAGATTGAAGTGGCGCAGCGCGCGCCGTGGAGAGCCTTAGTGAAGCAGGCCATCCGCTCCGGTTCTCATGCGGCGTTGGAGCAGGATTGTGCCAAAAATTGATAAGGGAATTGATAAGAAAGCCGGGCCGGATAGGGAGAGGTATCCGGCATTGCCTTTGGTACACTCAGGAAGTCGAGCGGGAGTAGCTCAATGGTAGAGTAGCGGCTTCCCAAGCCGTTGGTTGCGGGTTCGATCCCCGTCTCCCGCTCCACGGCGTCATCCGCCGGGTCCGGAAAACCGACGCGGCTGCTAAACGACACGCAGCAGCAGCAGGACGAGAATGATGATCACGATGAGCCCCAGGCCGCTGCTCGGGTAATAGCCCCAACCGCGGCTGTACGGCCATGCGGGAAATGCGCCAATCAGCAGCAAAATCAGAATAATCAAAAGGATAATCATCTGTTCCTCCTGAACAGCAAATTTGAAGCTCCTGAGTGGATGCGTTCCTGCAAAGCAAGAGATGTCTGTGCCGGGAGCGAATTAACGATTGCCGAAGGCCAGTTGGCGGGCGCGGCGAAAGATCGCGAGGAACATCGGACGCGTTAATTTTCCGGTGTTGGTGTTTTGCAGCGATGGATGATAGCTGGCCAGAATCGATAATCCTGCGGGCAGGCTGTACTCCGCTCCGTGCGCGAATTTGAGTGTGCCGCGACGATTGATTCTGCCGGTGCGAATCAGATGTTGCACAACTCCGTCGAAGGCGATCTTGCCGAGGCAGACGATGACGCGCAGATCTTTGAGGGCCGCTATTTCTTCATCGAGAAACGGCGCGCAGTTGGCGATCTCCTGCGTGGAAGGCTTGTTGCCGGGCGGCGCGCAGCGCACCACCGACGTGATCCACATGCCGCTGAGGCGCATTCCATCGTCGCGTCCAATCGACTGCGACTGCGATGCGAAACCGGTGTCATAGAGCGCGGGATAGAGAAAATTTCCCGAGCCGTCGCCGGTGAACGGCCTGCCGGTGCGGTTGGAGCCGTGGGCTCCGGGAGCGAGGCCTACGATCAACACGCGCGCGGCCGGATCGCCGAACGATGGAACCGGCCTGCCCCAGTACGTGCAATCGATGTAGGCGCGGCGCCTGGTTTCGGCAACCTGCGCGCAGTGGGTCCTGAGACGATCACACTTTTCGCAACTGACGATCCGCGCATTCAGTGCGGCAAGGCTATGCGCGCTCTTCCCTTCTTCGGTCGGCATTGAGAACGATTTTACAAACACCGGTGCCTTTCTCAGGCGCGTGGATGAAGAATCCAATTAGAATTGGTGCGCCTTTGTTTTTGTGAGAAGGCGCGCTTGAATGGCAGCACCCTTCACAACTTTTTCCAACGAGGTCGAGATCATGTCTCTTCGCCCGCAGTACACCGTTGCGCTGGCAGCAGCCGCGCTCTTTGCAGCCGCCGGCTGCAAACAATCGCCGCCTCCATCGCCTGCTCCCGCAGCCCAGCCGGTTGCAACCGCGCCCACGCAGATCGGCGGACAGGACATCGTGAAGCTGACGCGCACGCCTACGTCCAGTGGCCAGAAGCCGGAATTTCTCTCAGCCACCATTCTGCCGGGACGCGGCATGAACGTCTTCCAGATCACCGCGAATCTTCCCGGCAAGGGCGAGATTGAAGTGCTCGCCTCGCCTTCGCTGGCCGATGCTGCGACGAAGCTGAACGGCGGAGCCGGCGATGAGTACGGCAACGCGAGCTTCAGCTTTGGCGGAGCGTTCCTGGTTCCCTTTCCCAACCGCATTCGCGGCAAGGTTTCTGCAGACGGCAAGACGCTGACGACGGAGTGGCACGGCAAGACGATTACCCTGCCGGCGAACTGGCCGGGCAAGAATCCGGGAGCCGAGCCTGTGGCGATGCACGGCCTGATTGTCGCGTCAAAGACGGAGGGCGTGAATGTGCAGAGCGTCTCCGACGGACAGGCGCTTACGGGGACGATCCATGCCGGCGATTTTGGCGGCCACTGGCTCTCGAAGACCGATCTCGATTTCAAACTGACGCTGACCGGCGACTCGTTTGACGCTGAGATCACGGCGAAGAACGTGGGCGATGAGGATGAGCCGATTGCGATTGGCTGGCATCCGTATTTCAGCATTCCCAGCGGAGACCGCACGCAGGCGCGGCTGCATATTCCCGCCGAGCAGGTGGCATTGGTCAACAACTATAACGACGTGTTCCCGACGGGCAAGCTTGTTCCGGTGAAGGGAACGAAGTACGACTTCAACGCGCCGGATGGTGCGCCGCTCGGAAACAATTTCTATGACGACAACTGGTCAAAGCTGAAGCGCACGGACGGAGCTGTGGACGTAAGACTGACAGACCCGGCGAGTAATTACGGCATCCATGTGGACGCGCTTTCGCCGGAGATAAAAGCGGTGCAGGCTTACGCTCCGCCGACCAAGCAATTTGTTGCGATCGAGGAGCAGTTCAACTTCGGCGATCCATTCGGCAAGGAATGGCATGGAGTGGACACCGGCATGGTTACGCTGAAGCCGGGCAAGTCGGTGACGTGGCATGTGCGGCTGGCGCTGTTTACTCCGACGAAGTAGCGACGCAGAGGCGATGCGCTGCAGACCGTAGACATACGTACGGGTGGTCGATCCGGTCTCTTCCACCACCTGCGCGTAGCCGGTCGGGTTGAGGTCGTATAGATGTAAATCTCGCATCGGAGCTGCAATCCCATGTCTAAATGCGAGAGGTGAGGATCCAGATTCTAATCAATCCCGTCTCTGAAACCTAGGCTCGCCCGGCTCGCTGCGAGGTCAAGAGGTCGGATCAAATGGCCAAGTAGTTTTATGACGATCCGGCGACTTCTCAATCCACTTTGGATCTTGCTCTGACATCGCATCTGCGATGTCAATTGGATGGCAGCCTCTCGAGAGCAGCTCGTTGACTAATTGATCTGCACTTAGAGGATCTGCCGTTGACCATTCGGCCTTCACCGCTTTCATATCAGGCAGTGTCAGCTTCGCTAAATAACGGTCTTCTGAGATTTTTTTTACCGTAATCGGCATTGTATCTTTCTCCCATTTGCAGAGGTCTCACGGAACCCATGGCATGTGCGGCTGGCGCTGTTTACTCCGACGAAGTAGCGGAGCAGAGGCGGATTCTCGAGGTGACTGAGTGTAGGTTGTGGTTCCCGTGCGGCTGTCCGCCACAGTGCTCAGCCGGTTCAGGTTACCGGATTACGTCATTAGTAAATTCCGAGAAACATCCCGTGCCGTACGAGCAAGTCGTCGGAAAGGTGGTCGGACGGATGTTCGGGGAAAAGTCTGAATTGTGGCAACTCAGTTATGTGTATGGACCCCGCTCCTTCTCGATCCAATCTGGATCCTGTTCATTCAATGCATCAGCTATATCGATAGTGTGGCATCCCCGATTTACCGTAATCGGCATTGTATCTTTCTCCCATTTGCAGAGGTCTCACGGAAAGCTGTGAACGAGAATGCCGACGACCACAAATGGAGCATGCTGTCTAATTTCAAGCCCTCGAACTTCAGCAAAACGGGAAGCCACATCAGCATCGGAGAAAAGACCTTCGCTATTCAACTGGTCACCATAATATCTCCGAAGCTGAGTCCAAATTGGTTCACTATAATCACATCCCTTGAGTCCGCTGATCAACCCATCGAGGTCAACAGTGTCGAAACCCAAGAATTGCCATCCCGCAGACAATAGATCTGTTTCAGTGATCTGATGTTCGAAGTACCCAACGCCGAATCGCTTGTTCAGACTGAATATAATAGTAGGATCGCTCGTGATGCACACTGGGGTTAGATCGCAGGGTGATAAACCTTCGCCCCTATAAGCATTGATCAGCCTGTCGAGGCTGGCTGCTAGATAAAGAGGGTTCAGGAAGTCGGGCAGCAGACCTCTCAGATGTGCAGCGGCTTCCTCGCTCATCGGCCAGACAGATGGGTCGGCACTAATAAGACTCACACGTCGCGGATCGAGAAAAGCCTCCTCTCGGGGGTAATCCCTCTTCATCCCACCCGGTCGCACCCTGAGGTCGAAGCCTAGACTTACTCGATTGTTAATCATGGCTGTGGGATCCAATGGAAGGGCTTGAGCTAGGCTGTGATGCGTTCGTTACTGAACTTTGCCCTGCGGCCGCAGTTTTCTTAACTCCAGCGCACAGGCGACGGCGTTAAGGGCGCTGAATTTCAGATTGTCGATGGAAGCCCATATCCAGAAGCGATTTGTTTTTTGGGCGGTTCCGTCGGCGGTGCGGACGCGAACCATGACGTCGCTTTGACCGACGGTGTTGAGGTTGTTGGGGACGTCGGAGTCACCATCGCCCATGACCACGTCAATATGGTCGCCGCTGAGGTCGGCTTCAAGATGGTCGAGCTGCAGCGGCTGTTCTGTCTCGATGGCAAGTGAGATTCCATGGCCGTGAAAGACGGGGGCGTGCAGCAGTTGCAGGGCGACGGCGGGCGGAGTATTGCCGGCGAGAAGCTGGTAATGACGCCGGATGCGGGCCTCGCTTCCGCGCAGGTCGGCCCGGGCCTCCGCGCCCAGGGTTGGAGTGATGTTGAAGGCCACCTGAGTGTCAAAAATGACCTTTGGCGGACTCTGAAAGTTGAGCAGGCCGACGGTCTGCTGGTGGAGCTCGTCCAGCGCGGCGTTTCCATATTCCGACGCGGGTTCGAGGATGGTAGCCGAAGCGCTCCCGACGGCACTGAGATCCTGAACCCGGCTGAGGAGAAGCCGGAGAGCGACGGCGACCGGATCAGCGGGAACGACGGCGGGGGTGCTGAGGTTGAGCGAGTCCGCACCGTCGAGCCAGGGGGCGCGCACGATGACACCCGGCTCGTCTTCAAGCGCATAGGAGATGTCGATGATGCTGGCGCCGGCTTTCTGCGCGGCTTTCCAATGCTTGCGAGTGACGTCCTGCGATCCGGCGAAGAAGACGAAGTCGATGCCTTCGAAGGCAGAGGGCTCGATGCGCTGGATGAACGTAACTTCGCCGCCGACAGCCTCAAGCTGGCCGAGCTGGGTCTCGTCGTCCATGAGTGAGAAGTCGGCTCCGGCGAAGGGTGACTCGGAAAAGACCTCGCTGAGTTCTTTGCCGCGAATGGTGGCCGCGCCAACGACTGCGATTTTGTAGCTTTCGGTCATTCCGTAGTGTGCCTCGGGTCTGGGCTCGGGTCGTAGTTGGGGTCTGGGCTGGGGTCTGGGATTGGGTCCTCAGTTGGTCTCAAGCTGCGGGCAGGCGGCGGGGCGAATTGCCCAGCCCGGCGGTGCCTGCGGCGGGAGTAGGCTGCGCGCGCCAGCACGCCGGAAAACATATATACGAGGGCGGCGATGAGCAGCGCTCCGCGGGAGAAGAAGACCAGGATGTAGATGAGCAGCCCGATGAGCACGATCCACTGGAAGGGATGGCGGTTGGAGAGGTTGATCTCCTTCCCGCTCCAGAAGCGCCAGGTGCTGACCATGAGGAACCCGGTGAAGCCGACCAGCAGCAGCCAGAGGACCGCCGTCCAGACGTTGAAGGGATGGCCCTGGAAGCCGTGCACGACTGCGGCGATAACGCCGGCTGCGGCGGGGATGGGCATTCCGACAAAATATTTGCGGCCGGGGCGGCCGGGATTTGTCGGCACCGGATCGTGGCTGATGTTGAAGCGGGCGAGGCGGCTGGCTCCGCAGATGAGAAAGAGGAAGCAGACGAAGCCGCCCAACTGGATGAGTTTCTCGCGCAGCAGCGGGTCCATGGTGGCGGGGAGCATGCGAAAGCCCCAACTGAAGGCGAGGATGCTGGGGGCGACGCCGAAGGTGATGACGTCGGCGAGCGAATCGAGCTCCTTGCCGAATTCGCTGGCGGTGTTGGTCATGCGCGCGATGCGGCCGTCGAGCGAGTCAAAGGGGATGGCGAAGCCGATGGCGAGGGCAGCGTAGTCGAAGTGGTGCGGCTCGAGAACGGAGCCCTGAAGGCTTTGGGTGATGGCGAAGTAACCGGCCGCGATATTGCCCGCGGTAAAGAGCGACGGAAGCAGGTACATGCCTCTTCGCCGCCGGACTCTCCGAGCGCGCACTGGGCTGTTCAAACGACAGGCTCCGCGAAGAGTTCTTCGAGGTCGGGCGTGATCGGCGTTGCCGGGATGGTGGCAAGAATGGACGAGCCGCCCTTCACGTGATCGCCTTTCTTGACATGCAGCTCGGCGTTGCCGGGCAGCAGCACGTCTACGCGGGAGCCGAATTTGATGAGGCCGACGCGTTGTCCGCGCTGGAGGCGGGCCCCTTCGGCTGGATGAAAGACGATGCGTCGGGCGAGGAGTCCGGCGATCTGAGTAAAGGAGACGGAGTAGCCTTCATCGGACTGAAGCACGGCCTGATTCTGCTCGTTCTTTTCCGAGGAGACGGGATTGGTGGCGCTAAGGTACTCGCCCTTGCGGTAAAGGACTTCGCGCAGAGTGCCGGTGATGGGAGAGCGGTTCACGTGGACATTGAAAACGTTGAGAAAGATGCTCAGGCGGAGGGAGTCGCCATCGGCGGTGGTGACGCGCAGAGCGGCCGTGACTTTGCCGTCGGCGGGAGAGACGACCAGCCCCGGGCCTTGCGGGATTTCGCGCTCAGGATCGCGGAAAAACCAGAGAAAGAACAGCGCCAGAAGAATCGGCACGATGGACCAGACCCACTCGCCGGTAAAAAAGCGGAGCAGGCCGGCTACCACGAACAGAGCAATTCCATACAAATAGCCGTCGCGAACCATTCTCTCTCATTATAGGTTCAACTCTGACGTTCAGACACAATCATCCGGCGTGCAGCAGGCGGGGCGAAGTTGCGCGGTGAGGTCGTGAATTTTTTGGAACAGGGCTGCCAGCTAAACCGCGATTTTTTGCGGATGGGTGTAGGAGCGGGCTGCCATCTGGTCCTTGATTCGAAGCTTGAGCTTTTTCAATCGGACTTCTTCGAGCCGATCTTCTTCGGAAAGATAAGGTTTCTGGATAAGCGCCTCTAACTGCTCCGAATAGCGACGGTGCTGGGCTTCCAGCTCCTGAAATGCTTCACTATCCGGCCGGTTCTTCGCCTCTAACTCCATGTGCGAATCCTCCTAATTGTTGAGACGTACCAAAGTAGCACCGCGGAAGCCTGAGCTTCAATGCGTTTTTCAGAGAAGTTTTCCACCGTCTCCGGCGCGCTCGCGGGCGGGCGGAAGGGGGAGGCTCATGAGCAGGGCGTCTTCGTTGGGATTGCGGTAGTAGGCGTGGCGCAGGCCATCGCGGGTGAAGCCGGCGCGCTGATAAAAGGCGATGGCGGCGTGGTTTCCGGAGCGGACTTCAAGCTGGAGGCGAGATGCTCCGGCGACCCGCGCCCATTCGATCACGGCTGCGAGCAGATCGCTGCCCAGGCCTGAGCGCCGGGCGAAGGGCGCGACGGCGATGGAATCGAGTTCGCAAATATCGAGAACAATGCGGGCGACGGCGAAGGCGGCGAGAACCCCATCTTTTTCGGCAATGAAGGCCTGGTTGGGTGAGCCGGGCTGAAGGAGGGATTCGTATACGGAGCGCTCCCACTGCGGCGCTTCAGGAGTAGCGGAGGCGAGACGGATGACGGCTTCGAGGTCGTGGGGGGCGATGGCGCGGATTGCGGACACTCAGATTTTTCCCGCGGATTTGGCGAAGATTTCGGCGTCGGAGCGGCGGAGGTAGTTGCCGTCAAGCGTGGCGACGTCGGCAAAGTCGCGCGCGATAAGCTGCGGGAGGGCGAAGTTGAGGGCGTCGGCCGCGGAGGGAGGCTCGACCAGGATTGCGGCCGGGAAGTGCTGGAGCGCGGCCGGCTCGCAGATGGCGAGGGTTCCGGAGGTTGGGGCGGGGGCGGGTTTGGCGAGGAATTCGCGTCCGTGGTCGCGGAAGTAGAATTCGCCGCGGCCTGCATCGAGGGCTGCGGAACCGGTGTTGGCTTTTGCGGCGAGGATGGCCAGGCGCGAGAGAGCGAGGAGCGGGATATCGAGAGCCTCGGCGAAGCCCTTGGCGGAGCTGACGCCGATGCGGATGCCGGTGAAGCTTCCAGGGCCGTTTACGATGACGATGGCGTTGAGGGAGGCGGTTGAGAGGTTGTGGAATTTGAGTAGATCGCGGGTTGCGGGGACGAGCTGAGCGGCGTAGGTTTTGCCGGGGAGCTGGGCTTCGCCGAGGACGGAGATGCGGCCGGATTCTACGCGGCCGAGCGCGATGGAGCCGGAGGGTCCGCAGGTATCGATAGCAAGAACGATCATTGAGGCGGGTCCGGAGCGGGATCTTGGGGGTCCTCGGAATTTTGGCAGATTTCGAGGAGCACGCCTCCGGCGCTCGAGGGGTGGACAAAGAAGTAGAGGTGGCCGCCGGCTCCTGTCTGGATTTTGTCGGAGATGAGTTTTGCGCCGCGCGCTTTGAGAGAAGCAAGGGTGGCGGCGATGTCGTCAACGTGCAGCGCGACGTGGTGCAGGCCGGGGCCGCGTTTTTGGAGGAAGCGAGCGATGGGCGAGTTCGGGGCAGAGTTCGGCGAGGAGTGGTCGCGGAGCGGCTCAAGCAATTCGATGCGGCTGTCGCCGAGCGGAATCATGGCGACGCGGACCTGCTCGTGCTCGATGGTTTCTTCGCCGGAGATGTGGAGGCCGAGGGCTTCGTAAAAGCTGCGCGCGACGGCGATGCTTTCGACGGCGATGCCGAGATGGTCGATGCGGGTCACCGCTTCCCTCCCATTTTTCCTGCGGGCGTTTCAAATAATTGCGCGACCAGCGTGGGGATGAGGCGGTAGGGGTCTTCGGCGCCGGACGCGACTTGTTCCGCGTGAGACTGAAGCTCGGCTTCGGTGAGGCCGTGGGCGCGCGCTTCCTTGAGCAATGCCTGGCGCATCATGCCTTCGATCCGTTCGCGCCAGTATGCGCGGCGCCGCGCATCGAGACGACCATCCTGCGCGAGCCATTGTTTGCGCTGGTCGATGGCGGTGACGAGCGCGTCGATTCCCTCACCCGATGTTGCAATGGTCTTGACGACGGGCACGGTCCAGAGTTCGTGCGGGGCCTCGTGCCTGGCGGAGAGCGACTGCATTGCGCGGATTTCCTTTTCGACGCGGTCGGCCCCTTCGCGATCGGACTTGTTGATGGCGAAGATGTCGGCGATCTCCATGATTCCCGCCTTGAGGCTTTGCACATCGTCTCCCATGCCGGGGACGAGGACAACGACGGTGACGTCGGCGAGGCGAACGATCTCGACTTCGTCCTGACCGACACCGACGGTTTCGATGAGCACGATATCGCGCCCGCTGGCTTCGATGACCTGCGCTACGTCGGCGGTGGTTCCGGCAAGTCCGCCGAGCGAGCCTCGGGTAGCCATGCTGCGAACGTAGAGGCCGTCGTTGAGCTGGGATGGGCCGAGCTTCTCCTGCATGCGTATGCGGTCGCCGAGGAGGGCTCCGCCGGTAAAGGGGCTGGTGGGGTCGACGGCGATGACTCCCACGCGGCTGCCGGATGCGAGCCACGCGCGGGCGAGTCGATCGACAAGGGTGCTCTTGCCTGCGCCCGGAGCACCGGTGACTCCAACGCGAAGCGCGCGCCCGGTGTGCGGAAAGCAGGCGGAAAGCAGGCCGGACGCTTCAGCGGCTCCGTTTTCGACAAGGGAGACGGCGCGGGCAAGGGCGCGGGTGTCTCCGGCGCGGAGACGGGTGACGAGATGATCGACTTGCGTCGCCATGAGGTAAGGGTAAATCAGCGGTCCACAGCCAAGCACAGGAACGGAAGCGAGAATACAGTCTGCAAAAATCGCCCTCTAGATCCAGCGGTCATCGGTTACAACTGAAAACCTGAGAATCACTAAATTGGCTTTTGGTACCGTGTAGCACGTGACGGTCGAAATAGTATGCAATAGTACTTGACAGTACTTATAGGTACTGTTACAGTAATACTTATAGAGCGGTACTGAAAACATCTTCAAGGTACCGTAACAGGAGGATATTATATGGCTACTTTGGCAACGAACGGCGATTTCATCATCGTTCAGGGTAAGCAGGTTCCGTACCTACGCACCATGGTCGGAGTTGGGCAGCTCGAACTTGACCCCAAGAATCCCCGAATTCAATTCCTTGTCGGTCAAAAAGCCGGAATGGTTTCAGAGACCGAACTAGATGATCTTCTATGGGCGAAAGATAGCGTCAAGGCATTGGGCCAGTCCATTTACCAAAACGGAGGCGTCTATGAACCCTTGATTGTTCAGAAGAATGGCGAAAAGTACCGCGTAAGGGAGGGAAACTCCAGAACGGTTGCTAGCCGCCATCTCTCAGCCCAATACGCGAATGATTCCCGGTTCATGACCGTGCCTGCGATGGTATTTGATGTGAATCTGACAGAAGAAGACCTTGCCGTTTTATTGGCAGATATGCATGTGGCGGGTAAGATTCGATGGGATGCCTATGAACAAGCAAAGCACGTCCACGACTTGTTCCATATTTATGGCAAGACCTACGATTGGCTAAGCAATCACCTGCGACTCAGTAAAGGAAAGATCAAGGAACTTTTAGGAGCCTACCAGGCTACGTCGGAATTCCTGACACTATTTCCAGCACCGTTGAACATTCGCAAGTATTCGTTCTTCGCGGAACTGATGAAAAAGAGGGAACTCCGCGACCGCTTTGAGATGGATCCGCAATTCAAGCAAAAGTTTCACAAGTGGCTCGTCGACGATAAGCTTACCGACTCGAAGCAAGTGCGCTCGTTGGGTGCCATACTCGCTAACAACGAAGCCGTAAAGGAACTTGAAAAGAGCGGCTACGATGAGGCCGCCAAAGTCCTAATGCGTGATGACCCCTCATTGGAGAGTGATTTGTTCTGGGCAATCAAGAATGCGACTGCCAAGCTCGAAGAAGCCCCCGCAAGCGACATACAGGACCTCAAGTCGGGCAACCCTCAGAAAATCATTCTCCTGCGTAACTTGTATCGAGCGATTGAAGACTTGGCAACTCTTGCATCGGTGAAACTTTAATGCTCCCGCGACGGATTATTAAACCGAAGAAATCGGTGCTCAAGCTGCGCCGCGCATCTTCGCTAACTTGGCGGCCGAAGCATGGGTCTGGCCGGCTAGCACCGATTTCGGAAGATACTAGGCTATTTGTATGGACCCGTGATCGAGGTCAGTGTAGGAACTGCGGATCGACATCCGATCTTCAGTTCGACCACGTGATTCCACGCACCTGGGGCGGATCAGGCACCGCAGCTAACGTGGAGATCCTTTGTATCAAGTGCAATGCGATCAAAGGCGCTCGCCTATATGTACCCAAATCGCCCGATAATTAATTGGGGGATCTTGCTGACCTGAGCCCATTCTTCGTCCAGTTGGATGTCTCAGATTATTACGCATTGAAGCACCCGGGATTTCCGAGTTACCCGCGCGAGGGGTGGACTTTCAGGATTTCGCGGGCAATGACCATGCGCTGGATTTCGCTGGTGCCTTCGCCGATGGTGCAGAGCTTTACGTCGCGGTAGAACTTTTCTGCCGGGTAGTCCTTGATGAAGCCGTAGCCGCCGTGAAGCTGCACGGATTCGTCGCAGATGCGCACCGCAACTTCGCTGGCGTAGAGCTTTGCCATGCTGGATTCGCGCGTGACCTTGAGGCCTGAGTCCTTGAGAACGGCGGCGCGCTGGGTGAGCAGGCGGGCGGCATCGAGCTCGGTGGCCATGTCTGCGAGCTTCCACTGGATTCCCTGAAATTCGGCGATGGCTTTGCCGAACTGCCGCCGCTCTTTGACGTATTTGAGCGAAGCGTCGAGCGCGCCGCGTCCGATGCCGAGCGAGAGAGCGGCGATGGAGATGCGTCCGCCATCGAGCACGCGCATGGCGTCGACGAAGCCTTCGCCGAGCTTGCCGAGCAGGTTTTCGCCGGGAATTTCACAGTCCTCGAAGATCAGCTCCGAGGTATCGCTGGCGCGCAGCCCGAGCTTGTTTTCCTTCTTGCCGGGCCGGAAGCCGGGCGTGCCCTTCTCGACGATGAATGCGGACAGGCCGTGCGTGCCCTGCGCACGGTCGGTGACGGCGATGACCACGGAAACGTCGGCGTAATGAGCGTTAGTGATGAAGGTCTTGTTGCCGTTGAGGACCCAGTTGTCGCCCTTGCGGACTGCGGTGGTGCGGGCGGCGGAGGCATCGGAGCCGGAGCCGGGCTCGGTGAGTCCCCATGCGCCCAGCCATTCGCCGCTGGCCAGTTTGGGAACGTATTTGCGCCGCTGCGCTTCGTTTCCAGCGAGGAAGATGTGGTTTGTGCCGAGAGAATTGTGCGCGGCGACGATGATGCCGATCGACCCGTCGACGGCAGAGAGCTCTTCAATGGCGAGGGCGTAATCGACGTAGCCGAGGCCGGCGCCACCGTATTCGTCGGGGAAGATGATGCCCATGAGACCCATCTGCCCAAGCTGCCTGACCACGTCGGCAGGAAACTCGCTGGCTTCGTCCCAGCGCATAACGTTGGGAGCGATCTCGCGGGTGGCGAAGTCACGGATCTCGCGGCGGAGCTGCTCCTGGTCGTCGGTCAGGGTGAAGGGATAGGTGGAAACGGCGCTGTGCTCGGCGGTGGACGATGCCATGGGGAGGCTCCATTAAGGCGGGTTCACAGAAAACCTGTGATCGTAACATTTCCGGTAAACGCTTGTCTCGGAGGGGCGGGGCGGAGTCAGTGGAGGGGATTTGCGGTGCGTCAGGCTGCTTGTTCTTCGCTGCAGGTTTTTGGCTGGGCCAGGATGCGGCGCATGTGCAGACGTGCCGCGAAGAGGGTTCGCTGAACCTGCGGCTCGGGCCACTTGAGTAGCTGCGCGATGGCGGCTGAGGTGTAGCCCTCAACATCGCGGAGAAGAAAAAGCAGGCGTTCGACGGGTGGAAGCTCCTGAATTGCTTCTTCAAGATCGGTGCGCTTTACATTGCGATCCGCCAGTTCGCCTGATGAAGCCGCCGAATCCGCCGATACAGGCGACAGAGCGGTGGAGGTCTCGGGGCGCAGCGGGAAGCGCTGGCGCAATTGTTGGAGGAGAGCCGAATCGACGTCGTCCCTGGTTGGTTCCTCAACGGCGCTGAGAGCTTCGACGAAGGTGCTGGTAAGAATCTGCTCGGCTTCGAGCTCATTGCCGGTCATGTAGTAGGCGAGGGCGAAGGTGCGATGGCGGTGGCTGTCGTAGAGGTCGCGCTGGCGAGCCTCGGCGCTCTGCTTTGCCTGGCGAAGGGCAACGATCCTTGGTGAACCACCTGCGGACTGACGGTCGGTACTGAAGTCGAACAAATCTGCCTCTTGGGCTACCGAATCAATTGAGCTTCTGTGCTACCTAACAGCGTGAGAAGTTAAAAGTTGCTGTGCACCAAGAATAAAAGCTTTGCCGATAGATACCAGACCAGTATAAAGTTAGACGCAACTTTCCGTGGAAAAAAATCGCCTGGATCAGTTACTTTTTTTGCTTTTCCCGGGGGCCACGCGAAGCGGCAATCATTAGAACGATTTAAATAGAACGATCTAAACAGGCTTTAGGGAGCCGGTAGAGACCGATGGCGCAGGAACGAATTCTGATCGTGGATGACGAGCCATACGTGCGCACCGTGATGGCGGGCGTGCTGGAGCGGGCGCATTACCGGCCTGTGCTGGCTTATACCCGGTCGGAAGCCGCCGCGCACCTGGAAAATGACGATCCTTACGACTTGATTCTGTTCGATCTGGTAATGAACGGGCGCGACGGGCCGAATTTTCTTGAGAGAGCGCAGGCGCTCTGCCCGGATACTCCGGTGGTGGTGATAACCGGCATGCGCGATGTGAGCGCGGTGATTTCCGCCATGCGCGAGCGCGCCTGCGATTACCTGCTGAAGCCGGTGGACGGGGAACAATTGCTTGCCAGTGTTCAGCGAGCGATGGAGCACCGTCGTGTGGTGCAAAAGAATGCGCAGGAGAAGGAAAAGCTTGAAAAACTGGTGGTCAAACGAACGGAGATGCTGCAGGCTGCCGTCCTCGAGCTGGAACAGGCGTATGACATCACCCTGGAGGCGCTGGGCGACGCGCTTGACCTGAAGGATGCCGAGACAGAGGGTCACTCTCGGCGGGTGACCGCCTACACGATTGCGCTTGCGCGAGCCATGGGACTGAAGGGAGAGGCGATCCGCAATGTGGCCCGCGGCGCTTTCCTGCACGATATCGGAAAGATGGCCATTCCGGACGCGATCCTGCTGAAACCCGGCAAGCTGGACGCGCAGGAGCAGAAGATGATGCGGGAGCACTGCGCCCGCGGCTACGACATTCTGCGAAAGATTCCGTTCTTGCAGGACGCCGCTCAGATCGTCTACAGCCACCAGGAACACTACGACGGCACCGGGTATCCGCGACGGCTCAAGGGCGAGCAGATCGTTCTGGGGGCGCGAATTTTCGCTATCGCCGACACGCTGGACGCGATTACCTCCGATCGCCCCTACCGGCGCGCCGACAGCTTTGACGCCGCCCGGCAGGAGATTCTTCGCTGCTCCGGGACTCAGTTTGACCCGGAAGTGGTGAAGGTATTCGAAGGTCTTCCCAACCAGATATGGGAAGGCCTGCAAGTCGAGATCACGCAAAGCGCGCGGATGGCCACTCTGACATCCAAGTAGCAGTCATGGAAACGGAGGAGGCAATGGCGGTTCTGAATACAGGAGAAGTTCGGGAAAAATTAAAGGGGCTGACCCGCTGGAAGCTGGCGGATGGCGAGATCGTGCGCGAGACAAAATTCGCGGACTTTACCGCGGCGATGAAGTTTGTCAACGGAGTGGCGTCGAAGGCGGAGGCAGCGGGACACCATCCCGATATCGACATTCGCTACAACAAGGTTCGCCTGGCGCTTGTCTCCCATGATGCCGGGGGCCTGACGCAGAAGGATTTTGACCTTGCGTCTGCGATTGACTCTTTGGGCTAAAAAAGCGGGGTCGGGCTTCGACTTTGACCGGGGCCGAGGCCGGGGCTAAAAAGTGTCGTCGAGCAGAGGCGTGGGAGCAGGTGTTTCGGCAGGAACTCGCATCTTTTCCAACTCTGTTCTGTTGAAAAAAGCCACTGCCAGACCGCCAACGGCGACCGAGGCAAGGAGCCAGAAAGCGTCTTGCAGAATTCCAGGCCGGGATTTGGAAGCAGGAGCAGAATTCGGATCGGCAGTCATTTCAGTTCATCAAAAGAAGTTCAAGCAAATCGGTGACCGGCGGAAAATGTGCGCCGCCATAGAATTGATTGTAAACGAGACCTTGAGTATTCAATGGATTGCGTCGTCGAGTTATTAAAAATGGAACTTCGGCGGCTCCGCGGCCTAAAAAGTATGTGATAATAAAGATTCGTCAGATGAGCCTGCTGCATCTGATTGAGTGGAGTAACAAACGGGTGGTTGAGCGAAGCTCCCGAGCCTGTTTGCAGAGTTTATAAGTTGCGTCACTGGCCTCCCGGCACGGACAAACGACCGTTCGTGCCGCCTTTTTTTGCGCCGGACTCAATTCTCAAGGCAGGCCTTCGGCATGTAGGATGGAAGCGGAGACCCTCCTGATGAAGCGTATTTTGCTCACCGCTGCCGTCGGACTGATTACGATGGCCGGCTATGCCCAATGGACCAACCCTGGCGAAGAGATTCCGGCGTACCATGCAACTCCGGCGACAAACAAGGCGGAGCTTCCGCCGATCCTCTCCGGGAGCCAATTGACGGGCGCCAATTTCCAATACGCATGGCAGGTAAAGGTGTATCAGGACGCGGCGAAAATCCAGTCCGTGCTGTATCAGCTTCCCTGCTACTGCCGTTGCGACCGCGCGCTGGGGCACACCAGCCTGCGTAGTTGCTTTGAGGGGACGCACGGAGCGGAGTGCTCCACCTGTGCGCAGGAAGAAGCTTACGCCTACAAGATGACGAAGCTGGGATGGAGCGTAAAGCAGATTCGCGCAGGAATCGAGCGGAAGGAATTCCAGCAGATCGACCTGAACAAACTTGGCGCTTCCTAAGGCGAAGGAAGCTGGACCTGTCGAGCCGATTGTGAATTTCCGGTGAAAGAAAATTTCCGGCGAGAAATCGCTTTGCCGAACCGCGCTGGCCTGCGCATTGCCTTATGATTTCAAAGAGCGGAAAAGTTTTCCGCGAAGTTTTCCCTGGCCGCTGGTCTCAGCGCGTTTAGCTTTCATCTGCAATCGGAGGAATTAGAAATTGGGAAAAAGCATGGTCCCGAAGCGGCTGTTCTTTACGAAGGGCGTCGGGAAGCACAAAGAGCGCCTGACTTCATTTGAGCTGGCGCTGCGCGATGCCGGCGTTGCCGCGCAGAACCTGGTGCGCGTGTCTTCGATATTTCCGCCGCAGGCGAAACTGGTTACGCGCAAACAGGGACTGAAATACCTGGATCCCGGCGAAGTGGTGTTTGCCGTGGTCGCGGAAAACTCAACGCGCGAGCCGCATCGGTTGGTGGCATCGAGTATCGGAGTGGCGATTCCGACAGACCGCAACACCTACGGCTACCTGAGCGAGCACCACAGCTTTGGCGAGACAGAAGAGCAGGCGGGCGAGTACGCCGAAGAGCTGGCGGCGGAGATGCTGGCGACGACGCTCGATCTGGACTTCGATCCCGACAAGAGCTGGGACGAGAAGAAAGAGATTTACCGCATCTCGAACAAGATTGTTCGCACCGCGAATGTTACGCAGTCGGCCGTAGGCGACAAGCGCGGGCTGTGGACGACGACCATTGCCGCGGCAATCCTGATTTTCGAATAGAAGCGGCGCTCAATCGAGGGAGGCGCGGGCCGCGGGCTTCGCGCCTTTTGTTCGTCTTCATTTGGGATGGAAATTTGTAACTGAATTGAGCACATATATGCCGTTGAAGCAGAAATACCGCGTTGGGTTGGTGCAGATGAGCTGCGGGCCCGATCCCGATGCGAATCTGGACAAGGCTGCCGACCGCGTGCGCGAGGCGGCGCGCGCAGGCGCGGATGTGGTTTGCTTGCCCGAGCTGTTCCGCGCGCAATATTTTTGCCAACGCGAAGACATCGCGCTGTTCGATTTGGCGGAGACGATTCCGGGACCGAGCACGGAGCGGCTGAGCGCGATTGCGCGCGAGGAAAAAGTGGTCGTGATCGCTTCCCTGTTTGAGCGGCGGGCAGCGGGGCTGTATCACAATACGGCAGCGGTGTTGCAGCGGGATGGGTCACTAGGTGGGCTGTATCGCAAGATGCATATCCCGGACGATCCGCTCTACTACGAGAAGTTTTATTTCACGCCCGGCGATCTCGGATTCAAAGCCTTCGACACGGCGGTAGGTAAAGTCGGCACGCTGGTCTGCTGGGACCAGTGGTATCCGGAGGGTGCGCGCATCACGGCGCTGCAGGGAGCAAATCTGCTGTTTTATCCGACGGCGATTGGATGGCATCCTGCGGAGAAAGCGGAGTTCGGCAGCGCGCAATATGAGGCGTGGCAGACGATTCAGCGGGCGCACGCGATCGCGAACGGAGTGTATGTGGCGGCAGTCAATCGCGTGGGCCATGAACATGGGGACGTGCGCGGTAATCGCGCCGAGGGCGCCGGGCTGGAGTTCTGGGGAGGATCGTTTTTGGCGGATCCGTTCGGGCGCGTAATCGCGAAGGCTGCGCACGACAGAGAAGAAATACTGATCGGCGAAATCGATCTGCGGCTGATCGAAGAGACGCGACGGAACTGGCCCTTTCTGCGCGACCGGCGCATCGACGCGTATGCGCCCATAGTTCAGCGCTTTCTCGACGAGCCGGCGAGCGACGAGGAATGACGGGCACTCCGCAGAAGCAGGGCTTTCGCATGCCTGCCGAATGGGCTCCGCATGCCGCGACCTGGATTGCGTGGCCACATAATCCTAAAGACTGGCCGGGAAAATTCCAGCCGATCCCGTGGGTTTACGCGGAGATTGTGCGGCATCTATCCGGGGTTGAGGATGTTCATATCCTCGTGAATGATGTCGCTGCGCAGCAACGGGCAACCGGCATCCTGAAGCGCGCTGGGGCGAGCCTTGCCCGCGTGAAGTTTCATCCGTGGCCGACGAATCGCGTGTGGACGCGCGACTCGGGGCCAATTTTTGTGAGCAATGACAAAAGCGGCGCTGTCGCAATTACCAACTGGAAATTCAACGCGTGGGCGAAGTACGAAGACTGGCAGCTTGACGACCGGATTCCTGAGCGCGCGGCAGAGCTGTTGAAGTTGGCGGTGTGGAGGCCGGAGTGGAAGGGTCAGCGTGTGGTGCTCGAAGGCGGGTCAATCGATACAAACGGTGCGGGCGTGCTGCTCACGACCGAGGAATGTCTGCTGAGCGAGGTACAGCAGCGGAACCCGGGGTTGGGCCGCACGGAACTGGAGCAGGTATTTCGCGAATATCTCGGAATGGAGCAGATGATCTGGCTGAATCGCGGTATAGCCGGGGATGACACGCACGGGCATGTGGACGACATCACTCGTTTCGTGGCGGAAAATGTAATCGTTACAGTGACAGAACCGAACCGCGAGGATGAAAACCATCTGCCGCTGGCGGAAAATCTTGACCGGCTGCGTGCAGCGAGGGACCTGCACGGGAAACCGTTCAGGATCGCCGAATTGCCGATGCCCGCGCCGGTGATCTTCGAAGGGCAGCGCCTGCCTGCGAGCTACGCGAATTTCTACATTGCCAATGGATTGGTGCTGGTGCCGACATTCAACGATCCCAATGATCGACGCGCGCTGAATACGCTCGCCGAGCTGTTTCCTGACCGCAAAATCGTCGGCATTCACTGCGGAGATTTCATCTGGGGGTTAGGCGCACTGCACTGCATGACGCAGCAGCAGCCGGCTTGATATGGCGAGCGATATGGAGCTCATGCAGGAAGCGCTGGCTGAAGCGCGGGCCGCCGCCGATGCGGGCGAGGTGCCGATCGGCGCGCTCGTTGTTCACGATGGCAAGGTGATCGGGCGCGGCCAGAATCGGGTCCTGCGCGATGTCGATCCGACGGCGCACGCTGAGATTGTAGCCATGCGCGCGGCTGCGCAATCGCTGAATAATTACCGCCTGAGCGGCTGCGAGATGTATGTGACGCTGGAGCCCTGCGCGATGTGCGCAGGAGCGATGATCCATGCGCGGCTTGAGCGGCTCATCTACGGGGCAAGCGATCCGAAGGCGGGCGCGGCAGGGTCGGTGATAGAGGTGCTTAATCATCCGAGACTCAATCATCAGATGGCGGTAGAAGCAGGCGTGCTGGGCGATGAAGCTGCTGCGCTGCTGCGCGATTTTTTCAAAGAGCGCCGCTAACGCTGAATTGCGGGAACCTGAATCCCCGCGCGGTGTCTATTCAGGCAGATGTCTCGCTCTCTCCAATTAAAAACTGGAGAGCCTATGTTTGAAGATAGCCTGGTCGAGTCCTCGGGACGCATTCGCACCCGCAGCAGATGGTATGCAGTCGGATCTTTCGCAGTGCAGGCGTTGCTGGTTGCGGTGCTGGTCCTCATCCCATACATTTATCCCGCCGCGCTGCCTAAACAGGCGCTCTCAACGCTGCTGGCCGCGCCGCCTCCCCCGCCGGCCACTGCGCCTGTGCCGCACGTGGCAGTAACCCGCGCGTCGGCTCCGGTGCAGCTAGCAGAACTGTCCGCACCCTCCACAATTCCCCGCCGCATTCTCGAGGAAACCAGCGCGCCGGCGGTTGTTCGTGGATTCGATACCGGGCTGCCGAATGATAGCGAGGTGCGCGGCGCGACTTCGCTGCTGGCGCGCATGCCACCGCTTCCGCCGGTTGTTGCGCGCGCCCGTCCACAGGGGCCGGTTCGCATCTCCGCTGGAGTCGCAGCAGGCCGTCTGCTCGAACCTATTCGCCCTGTTTATCCCGGGATTGCGAAATCCGCGGGTGTTCAGGGCACGGTGGTGGTCGAGGCGATCATCTCCAAAGACGGCCAGGTGGAAAACGCGCATGCGGTCAGCGGTCCCGCGTTGCTGGCGCAGGCAGCGGTGGATGCGGTGAGCCGGGCGCGCTACTTACCTTTCAAGCTCAACGGAGAGGCCGTGGACGTGGATACGACCATCAACATAATTTTTTCGCTGGGGGACTGAGAAGCAGAATCTTCCGGATCGGCGCCATCAAATCTATGATGAAGAAGATGACGGTGATTCTTTATAGCGCGGCGTGGTGCCGCGACTGCCGCGAGGCCAAGCGCTTTCTTGACAAGCATCGCGTCGCCTACACAGAAATTGATATTGAAGTGACGCAGGGCGCCGCCGATGACGTGATGCGTCATGTGGGCAAGCGCGCTATTCCGCAGTTCGTGATTGACGGCGAATGGGTGCAGCCCTACCGGGTTGGCCGCGGATTTCTTTATGACGAAATGACGGAGCGGCTGGGGCTGAGCCGCTGATGCTGCTAGAGAGGCTCGTTCGGCGGAGTCAATGCGGCGTCCGCATCGGATTGCAACATATCTTCGGCGCTCGCTCCGGGATCGGCGAGGATGGCGCGCGCGTCGGCTTCATCATCCGCGGGAACCTGAAGCTGCAGCGGGCCGAGTCCCGGCTCCATGATGCCGGCATTTTCGCCGGAGAGGAAAGTCTCGATTCCTGCGGATTGCAGGCGCAGGCGCGCCATTTCCGCCTGCAGCGGCTCATTGAATCGGGCTACGGTCACGATGTCTGCCATTCAGGGTCCCCTTCCAGCGATTACAAGCTTAAGATGCGCAAACGATAGAATAAGAACTTAGAACGATGGAGGATTTCTTCGTTGATCGCACGCTACACCCGCGCGGAGATGGGCCGCATCTGGAGCGACGAAAATAAATATCGCATGTGGCTTGAAGTGGAAGCCGCCGCCAGTGAAACCCTTGCCGACGATGGCATTGTTCCCCGGGAGGCTGCGAAGGCGATTCGCGAGCACGGAAAAATCGATGTAGCGCGCATCAATGAGATTGAGGCGGAGGTCCGGCACGATGTGATCGCCTTCACGACCGCGGTTGCGGAGCACGTTGGAACGGAGTCGCGCTGGCTGCATTACGGGCTTACGTCCACTGACGTGGTGGATACCGCGCAGGCGCTGCAACTCAAAGCGGCGTCTGAGATTCTGCGGCGGGACCTGGAGGAGCTGGCGGAGGTATTGAAGAAGCGGGCGCTCGAGTTCAAGCACACCGCGATCATCGGGCGTACGCACGGCATTCATGCGGAGCCGACTACGTTTGGGCTGAAGCTGCTGAACTGGTATGCCGAGGTACGGCGCAATATTCGGCGGTTCGAAGAAGCCGCGGAGCAGATTCGCATTGGCAAGCTGTCCGGCGCGGTGGGGACATTCGGACATCTGAAGCCGGAGCACGAAGAGCGCATCTGCGCGAAGCTGGGGCTTGCACCCGCTCCGGTGGCAACACAGGTAGTGCAGCGCGACCGCCACGCGCACTACATTTCGACGTTGGCGATTATTACGGCGACGCTGGACAAGATTGCAACCGAGGTACGCCACCTGCAGCGCACGGAGGTTCGCGAGGCGGAGGAGTATTTTTCCGAGAAGCAGAAGGGATCGTCCGCGATGCCGCACAAGCGAAACCCGATTACCTGCGAGCAGATCAGCGGGCTGGCGCGGGTGGTGCGCGCCAACGCCCAGGTCGCATACGAGAATGTTGCGCTGTGGCATGAGCGCGATATTTCGCATTCGTCCGCCGAGCGGGTAATTTTCCCCGACTCGACCATCCTGACGGATTACCTGCTGGCGAAGACGGCGAACCTGATCGAGAAGCTGCTGGTGTATCCACAAAGAATGATGAAGAACCTTGAAAGCACCGGCGGGTTAATTTTCAGCGGGCAACTCTTGCTCGATCTGGCGGAGTCCGGCATGTCGCGCGAGGACGCCTACCGCCTGGTGCAGAAAAACGCGATGCATGCGTGGAAGAACGGTCTGATTTTCCGGGACTTAGTAGCGAAGGAGCCGGAGATTAGCAGCCGGTTGAGCGCGGAGCAGCTTGCGCGCACGTTCGACCTGGGGCGGCAGTTGAAGAATGTGGACGCGATTTTCGATCGCGTGCTGAAAGCAGCCTGAGATGCCGCGCGATGCCGGCCGCTGGAATCTGACCGTTGCAATGACGGGCGCGAGCGGGGCGGTGTTCGGCCAGACGCTGCTGCAAATGCTGGAAGCAGATGCGCGAGTGGAGCGGGTGAATTTTATTCCGTCAGAGAACGCGCTGCGCGTGCTTGCCGAAGAGATGCAGGTGAGCGGGCGCAATGGTCTTGCGGAAAAGCTGCTGGGCAAGAGCTCCGGGAAAGTTCGCCAGCTTGCCGCAGACGACATCGCGGCCTGTGTCGCGAGCGGGAGCTATCCATCGGACGGGATGATTGTGCTGCCCTGCAGCATGGGAACGCTGGCCAGCATCGCGAATGGCCTGGCACAGAACCTGATCGAGCGCGCGGCGGATGTTTGCCTGAAGGAGAGCCGACCGCTGCTTCTGTGTGTGCGCGAAACCCCGTTCAACAAGATTCATCTGCGAAATATGAGTTGGGCGGCGGACGCCGGGGCGACAATTTTTCCGGTGATTCCGGCGTTCTATAACCGTCCCGTTGATTCAGCAGAGATGGCGCACCAGTTTGTCGCGCGCGTGCTCATGCACATCGGCTTGCCACAGCCGGATGCTTATGAATGGAAGGGCGACCTCTAGCGCCATCCTCAGGCAGAGTGGCTGATGGCCCAGGCTTTCAAAATCACGTTGCGGGTGAAGGGCGCGATTGAATCCAGCTCTTCGCGCGTGGACCAACGCAGGTCGACGGCATCGCTGGCGCAGGCGGCGGAACCTCCCGAGATGCGGCAGAGATAATCCACGAGAACGTAGTGGAATTGGACTCTTCCCGCGTCGTCACGCGCGATGCGATCGAAGACGGCGACCATTCCCATGGGTTCAACGATGAGGCCGGTCTCTTCCTGCACCTCGCGCTTTACGCCCTCTTCGAGCGTCTCGCCCAGCTCCAGCGCGCCTCCGGGGAGCGACCACTCGCCCTGCATGGGAGCGTGGCCCCGCTGCACCAGCAGCACACGATCCCGATCAAATATCACCGCGCCCACGCCGACGATCGGGCGCTCAGGATATTCGCGGGTCACAGCTTGATGGGCTTCCCGTACTCTTCGTCGAAGACGGTGCGCGCCATGCTGAATCTGCCGCCGTAAAACTTGTCGTCTCCGCGCAGGTGACCGAGGGCAAGCAGCGCGACCACGCTGTAGCTCAAGGGAAGCTTGAGAACCTCGCGGACCTTCTCTTCTTCAAAGCCTTCCATGGGAGCGGTATCGTAGCCGAGCACCTCGGCCATCAGCATCATGCTGGTAAAGGCGAGCATCACGTGCTTGTAGAGCCACGCGGTGAGGTTGGGATGGTTGGCGAGGTAGTTGGGAATATTGGTGCGGGCCTGCTCGGCGTAATTTTCCGGCATGCCGCCTTCGCGGCCCAGCCGCAGCATTTCTTCGAGATCGCCATTGCGCCAGCCGTCGGCATCTCCGCAGGCGACGATCACGGCAGAGGCTTCCTCGACTTTCGGCTGATTAAAGCTGGCTGCGCGCAGGCGGCGGCGCTGCTCTTCTGTGCGCACCACCACGAATCGCCAAGGCTGCATGTTGTAGCCGCTAGGGGCGTGCAGCCCCGCTTCCAGAATCTTTTTCAGATCGGCGTCGGGAATGGGCGCACCGTCAAAGCTAGGGGTAGCGCGGCGCTCGGTGATCGCCTGGCTCAGTGTTCTCTCCATCAGATTCGGCATAGGGGCAAGAATATTCCTTTTCAAAAAATCAGCCCATCGGGCGGCCAAGGCGTTTTATTGAATTTGATTCATCGGCAACTCAATGGCAAACGGCTGCCCGTTGCTGTTGTATGCGTAAACCCAAAGCCCGTGGAAGGCTGCACGCAACTCGGGGTGCTGCGCGAGCATGGCTTTCATGAGGCTGACAATCTGGGTGCGGGTAGCCACGGGATCGGATACGCCTTTGGCTTTGTAGTCCACCACAAGATCGAGACCGCCCTGGAAAATGTCAGTGCGGAGGTGGGTAATCTCAAGGCTTTGACCGTTCACGTTCAGGATAAGCGGCTTTTCGCCGGATACGTCGGGCGGCTTGACCGCCTCCATCTCTTTCTGCAGCTTTTGCAGGTTCGGGCTGGAGATAAAATTTACCGGATCAAGCAGGAATTCCGCGTTGTTGTAGTAAAAATACGCGTTCCAATTCTGCTTCTTCGCGGCAAAGGCGCGGGCCTGCGACCAGAACCACACTCCATCGTGGCCATTCACGCTGAGCGGGCGAATGAACAGCCCGGCTAATTTCCACTGAGCCGAACCGTCAGGGTCATTCTGCAGGATCAGCGCAAGCTGCTGCGGCTGATCCACGCCGGTGGCATGCAGCAGCGCGAGCAGATAATTGCCGTGCGGCAATTGGGGAATGGCGATGGTGACGACGCGTGACGATCCGGGCACCGAGCAGAAAAACTCCGCACGCTCGGGAGTAGATCCGATATCGGAGGCATTGAGGTTATAGAGAGCGTCGACAGTTAAAGTGGCACTCTTGATTGTTGTCGCAAGTTGTTGAATCGTAGAATTAATAGAATCGAAATGGGCAGCCAAAGAAGCAATGGTATCAGTGTGGACAGCGGCGGAGTTGCCCGCCTGTATTTCAGCCCCAAGGGAGCGTGCAGCCTGCTCATAAAGAGTGCGGTTGGCCGGAGTCATTTCGCTTTGCATGGTGCAGGATACGGCGCGGGCGGTCGAGGGCAAGGAGAGCGCCAGCAGAAATGCGAGGAGAGCAGTCAGCTTAAAGGAGCGTTTTCGCATAGGTATAAAGGCCCGCTCCCGAACCTTCTGGCGAGCGAATCGAAACCACTGCTAGTCTAGTACAGAGAGGGCCAACTCGGCCCAGTGCGCCCCGACACAGCTATGTCACAGAAGAGATATTCCGCCGTACGCCATCTGCCAGCGTTGGCGTGTTTTGCATTTTGCACGTGCGGCTTCGGCCAGGTGGCGGGGGGGTCCTACGGGGAGCCAGTTGCGATTGCGCAAACGGCCCCACCGGCGACTCCCGCGCAACCAGCTCCGACTCCGACGCCTTCTACCGCAGCTTCAGGAAAGCCCGCAGCCGGAACTCCGGCAACTCCGCCTCCGGCAACTCCGCCCCCGGCTGCACCTCCAGCTTCCCTGCTCAGCCAGCCTCCGCAGACGGCGAAGGTCAACCTGTCTGACGGAAAGCTTGCGATCCAGGCGGACAATTCAAGCCTCTTGGAGATTCTGCACCAGGTGTCGAAGGACAGCGGCATGAAGATCGAGGGACTGGGTGGAAGGGCCGATCAGCGCATCTTCGGCAGCTATGGGCCGGGCGCACCGCGCGACGTGCTCTCCGACCTGCTCAGCGGCTCCGGCTTGAATGTGTTGATGCTTGGGGTCACGGCATCGGGAGCGCCGCGGGAGCTGGCGCTTACCTCGCGCACTGGAGAAGGAGGCGCCGGAGCAGCGCCGCAGCCGAATGCTTCTCCGGAACAGAGCCAACCGGAGGCTCCGCCGCCGGTCCAGTATCCGAATCAGTATCCAAATCAGGATCAGCAGCCGCAGCAGCCGGGGCCGACAGTAATGAGAAATGGAGTGAGAACGCCGCAGCAGATGCTGGAGGAGCTGCAGAGAATGCGCGAGCAGCAGCAGCAACAACAGGAACAGCAGCAGCAGGATCAACAGCAGACGGATCAGGATCAAGATCAGCCACAGCCAGATCAGCAGCAGTAGGGTTGGCGGGGACTCACGAGAGAATCAGACGAATCCCCTGGCATGGGGAGGGGTTTCGTAGAACTTAGGTGAGACGAGCGACCTGTTTGCTTGCCTGAAGGCGACCCGAACTTATAGCCACCACGGGTTTGGCTTGAACAGCCACGGAACGGGCGTGCATACGCAGCATGGCAAAACCGGCGCGGCATAACCAATACGCCACAAGCACTCCAAAGGCCATAGAAGCAAGGCTTGCGCAAACCAACATCAAGGTATTCATTGCATCCTGCATCGATAATCTCGCTTTTGGCTAATGGCCAATTCTTGAAGTCATTACTGCGGATCAATCGCAGGCACCTATACGATGCCATGCGTTAATAAAATCTGACAGAACAAAAGGCGCGTTGACCCGCATTTCTATTGCCGAATAAGATACCTGCAGGGCATCCCATTTGAATTCCTCTTGCTTTCCGAATTCGCTGCCGGCAACGCTCCAGTCATTGCACGTGACTCATAAAAACATCTAATGTCCATAACCCATATCACGGTGCGCGGGGCGCGTCAGCACAATCTTCGCGATGTAAGCGTCCAGATCCCCCGCAACACCCTTACCGTAGTAACGGGCCTCTCCGGCTCGGGCAAATCCTCGCTCGCTTTTGACACCATTTATGCCGAGGGCCAGCGCCGATATGTGGAGACTTTATCGGCATATGCGCGGCAATTCTTAGATCAGATCGAGCGCCCCGATGTGGATTCCATCGAGGGACTTAGCCCGGCGATATCGATCGAGCAGAAGACCACCAGCCGCAGCCCGCGTTCCACTGTGGGAACGATCACGGAAATTTACGACTATCTTCGCCTGCTTTACGCCTCGATCGGCGTGCCCCACTGTCCCAATTGCGGACGCCAGATTTCGCGCCAATCCGCCGAGCAGATCGTTGAGCGCATTCTCGCGCTTGGGCACGGCGAGCGCGTGACCATTTATGCGCCGGTGGTGCGCGGACGCAAGGGCGAATTCAAGGACCTGCTGGACAAACTGGATCAGCAGGGATTCCGCGCGCGGGTGGACGGCGAAATTCGCGACCTGTCAGAGGCGGTGGAACTCGACAAGCGCAAAAACCACACGGTCGAGGCAGTGGTCTATCGCGCCGTGCTGAAGCCGGGAATCGAGAAGGCGCTCGAGTCATCGGTGGTGAAGGCGCTGCAGATGGCGAACGGGCTGGTGCTGGTCGGCGCGCAGCAGGGCGAGCAGCTCTACTCGTCATCGATGTCGTGTCCCGACTGCGGTCTCGACGTGCCCAAGCTTGAGCCGCGCAGCTTCTCCTTCAACAGCGCCTACGGCGCGTGCCCGGATTGCCACGGACTAGGCAGCATCTATGACTTCGATCCAGCGAAGATCATTACCGACTGGTCAAAGCCGCTGCTTGATGGCGGACTCGGCCCCGGCTCGGGTTCGCAATATTTGCAGAAGCTGCTGAAGCTGGCGGCGGCAAAATACAAGATCGACCTGAGCAGGCCGTTTGGACAGCTCACGGCAAAGCAGCAGGAGGTGCTGCTGTACGGGCCGCCGAAGGGTGAGGCCCCACGCACCGGCTTTCACGGAATTGTCGCGTGGCTGCGGGATAGCCTGGAGCAATCGCGTTCCGACACATACCGCGAATGGATGATGAACTATATGTCGGCGTCGGTGTGCCCGGCGTGCAAAGGCCGGCGGCTGCGACCGGAGTCGCTCGCGGTGAAGATCGGCAATTTGTCGATCGCGGATTTCACTGCTCTGCCGCTGAATCGAGCACTGGCGGCGGCCCGAGCCGTGCAGCTCTCTGCGCGCGAGGCGATGATCGCGGAGCGGCTGCGGCGTGAGATCGTGGAGCGGTTGGAATTCCTCGTCGCCGTAGGGCTGAGCTATCTTGCGCTGGAGCGGAACGCGGCTACTTTGTCCGGCGGCGAAGGCCAGCGCATCCGGCTGGCGACGCAGATCGGCTCACGGCTGCGCGGAGTGCTCTACGTGCTGGACGAGCCCTCGATCGGGCTGCACCAGCGGGATAACCTTCGGCTGATTTCCGCGCTGGAATCGCTGCGCAACCTGGGCAACACAGTGCTGGTTGTGGAGCACGATGAGGACACGATTCGCCATGCAGACTACGTTCTGGATCTTGGGCCGGGAGCGGGCAAGCTGGGCGGCCATCTGGTGGCGGAAGGCACGCCCTCGCAGATCATGCAATCGGCCGGGTCCCTGACCGGGCAGTATCTGTCGGGGGAGATTTCCATCCAGCACCGCATTGCGCCGCGCGCCCTCACCGGCAAATGGATCACGATCGAAGGCGCGAAGAGCCACAACCTGCGGAATCTTACGGTGAAGTTTCCGCTGGGCGTGATGACGGTGGTGACGGGCGTGTCGGGCTCAGGCAAGAGCACGCTGGTGAATGACACGCTCTACCGCGCGCTCGCCAAGGAGCTGTATGGCTCGCGCGAGGTGCCTGGCGAGTACGGGCGCATCCGCGGCTTTGAGCAGCTCGACAAGGCGGTTCGCATCGACCAGTCCCCTATCGGGCGGACGCCGCGCTCCAATCCCGCGACTTACACCGGCGTGTTCACGGCAATCCGCGATCTGTTCGCCATGCTGCCGGAATCTCGCGAGCGCGGCTACAAGGCCGGGCGCTTTTCCTTCAACGTGGCGGGCGGGCGATGCGAGGCGTGCCAAGGCGACGGGCAGCGGCGCATCGAGATGAATTTTCTGCCCGATGTGTACGTGCAGTGCGAGGTCTGCAACGGACGCCGATACAACCAGGAGACGCTAGCGGTGAAGTTCAACGGCTACTCGATTGCCGACATTCTCGATCTGACGATTGAAGACGCGCTGCCGGTGCTCATCGATATTCCGCAGGTGAAGCAGAAGCTGCAGAGGCTGGTGGACGTCGGGCTGGGCTACATCCATCTCGGGCAGTCGGCGACGACGCTTTCCGGGGGTGAGGCGCAGCGCATGAAGATTGCGCGCGAGCTGAGCAAGCGGCAGACCGGGCGCACGCTGTACCTGCTGGATGAGCCGACTACGGGGCTGCATTTCGACGACGTGCGCAAGCTGCTGGAGGTGCTGCACCGGCTGGCCGATCTTGGGAATACGGTGATTATCATCGAGCATAATCTCGATGTGGTGCGGAACGCGGACTGGGTGATTGATCTCGGCCCTGAGGGCGGAGAGGACGGCGGCGAAATTATTGCCGAGGGTTCTCCCGAGCAGGTGGCGGCGATCGCGAATTCGCATACAGGCGAGTTCCTGCGCCGGTATTATGAGGTGTCCGGCATAAATCCGCAGGATGTTGTGAAGATTTCGGCAGAGAAGAACGGCACTGGGTCGAGGCCCGCAGCGTCGGGGCCGCGCAAGCGCAGCAAGAAAGAATGGGTGCAATGAGCGCCGACATGAGTGAAGAGTCGCCGAACGACCTGATAAAGCCGCCGGAACTGGAACCGGCAGAGTTGGAGCTGGCCGGCAGATTCGGCGCGGAGCCGGACTTCGCGCCTGTCATCGCTCCTCCGCCGCAAGCCGCATTCCAGCCGGACATGTTCGGCATCCCCGCTCCGGTTCCGGAGGTAAGACCTCGCCGGATTCCCCACCTCGGGCATGTGCTGTTGTTTTTCGTGATGGCGCTGGTGCTGCTGGGCATAGGCCAGTTGCTGGCGGTGTTGCTGCTGCAGCTCACGCACATTTTTCCGCATCGCAGTTTCGATTCGCTGTTTATTTTTTCGAGCACCGACGCGCGCGCCAGTATCCCCATTCAGGCCATGTGTTATGGACTGATCACGCTGGTGTGCATCCCGGTGTTCTCAGTGTTATGGCACGAGCCGTTTGCTGAAGGCGTGCATTGGGACAATGGCAAGGCGCGCAGCCGCTTCTTTTGGCTCGTAATTCTGGGCCTGGGGGCAGGCTTCAGCATCGCTTATTTGGGCAGCTTTCTGCCCATGCCGAAAAATCCGCCGATCATGCAGGACATGATGAAGTCGTCTATCGGGGCATGGATGATGCTGGTGTTTGGGCTGACGGTGGCGCCCCTGTTTGAAGAGCTTGCGTTTCGCGGCTTCCTGCTGCCGGGCCTGCTCAATTTTTTCCGATGGGTGGCGGACCGGGGCGCGATCTCGCAGAACGCATCGCTGTGGATCGGAGTTCCGGTATCGATTCTCCTGACCAGCCTGGGGTTCGCATTCATGCATTCGCCGCAAGTCTCGCACGCATGGGGACCGCTGGTGCTGATCGGCAGCATCAGCGTGGTGCTGTGCATTGTGCGGCTGGCGATGAACTCGGTTGCCGCGGCAGTGGTGGTCCACGCTGCGTACAACTTCACGCTGTTCGCCGGAGTGCTGTATCAGACAGGCGGCTTCCGCCATCTGGAAAAGCTGACGAGCTGAGGGCTAAACGCCGCTTTCGGATGTGAGGGGCGCGCCGGCGAAGGTGCGTCAGCCTGATGGCATGAGGCAAAGCCAGATCAATCTATCTCCCGAACTGTCCGACGAGCGGCCGCCAGAAGCGTTACCAGAAGAACCATGCAACCGGCGACAAGAAACATGCCAGGCAGACTCCAGCGAATGGATATTCCGGCGATCGCCAGGGAAAAAGGCAACAGGCCGAAGGCGGAGAACATGAGCACGCTCATCACCCGTCCCATCATCGCGTGGTCAACCCGCTGCTGAAACCAGGCAATGAGCTGGACATTCAGGAAGGCGGCTGCCCCGCTCATCAGAAAGAGCACGATGGCCAAAGCGGCGATGCGATGCAGCAACCCTAAAGATCCCAGGCAAATTCCGATGGCGGTGCTGACGAGCAACAGCAATATTCCACGATTGCGTTGTTTGGAAAACCCGGCGGCCAAAGTGCCGGTGAGACCACCCGCGGCCAGAGCTGACATAAGAAAGCCGAATGCCGTTGCCGAGCCGAAGTCCTGTTTTGCGATGAATGCAATACCGATGCTCGCAGGGCCGGCTATGGCAAAGTTCAACACTGCGACAACCAGGAGGAGCGAGGAAAGAGCGGCATCCCTGCCGACATATTGCAGCCCATCGAGTATGGACCGCATCATGTTTTTGCGCGGCGAGCCAGCAGCGACGCTGGGCGGATCCGGAAGACCGGAGAGCGCCCCGAGGATAAACAAGAAGCTAACGGCGTCAATGAAGAGCGCCCATGCTGTGCCAAAGAGCTTGATAAACATGCCTGCCGGAGCGGGGGCAACCAGAGTCGTTAACTGGGCCGTGGACTGGGAGACAGAGTTCGCAGCCGCAAGCTGATCGCGCGCGACAAGCGAGGGAAGAAAGGCTTGCGCGGCGGGGCCGGCAAAGGCGTCCGCGCTGCCGAATCCAAAGGCGAGCATATAGAGTGCCCAGAGCTTCAGGGAGTGTCTCCAGAGCAGCATGGAGATGCACGCGACCAGCAATGAACGGCAGCAGGCGGTGATCATCATGATCTTTCGCGGCGAGAACCGGTCGGTGAGGACTCCGCCAACGAGCATGAGTGCGGCTCTCGGAATGGCAGCCGTCATCGATATCATTCCCAGTGCGACGCTCGATCCAGTGATTTGAAGGATGAGCCAGGGAAGCGCGACGAAATAAAACTGGTCCCCGATGAATGACACGGAATTTCCGATCCACAAGCGGCGAAATGCACGGTTGCGCAAGGGATGGGCTGCAGCAGGGGCGACGGTTCCACTCATGAGAGGGCTCTTTTCGGATTGCGCGAACAATCTACGATGTAAATGTGAATTTACATTTACATTCACAAAATGTCAATATGAATTATGCAAAGCACACGTGAGCAGGAGGCCGCTACGGACAGACAATGGCGATAAAGACCAGAGCGGCAACGAGAAGGGCCAAAGACGACCAGGATGGAGAGCCCCGGAAGCGTGCGATGAAAAAGCCGCTGCAAAAGTCCGGGTCTCGCAAGGCGGGTGAGGCGAACAGTCTCGCGCCGCAACAGGAACGAAGCCGGGAATCCCTGCGCAAGCTGATTAAGGCGGCGGCTCAGGTGTTGGGGCAGCACGGAGTTGAGGGCGCCACGATTCCCCGGATTGCCGCCCATGCGGGACTAACGCCGGGAGCGATTTATCGAAGGTTCAGCGATAAGGATGCTCTGCTTGAATCCGTCATCCTGCACATCTTTGAGCAGCAGGACGAGAGGCTTCGCACCGGATTAACGAAGGAGTCGGCGGCACAGATTCCTCTTCCGGTTTTCGCCGAACAAATCGTTCATTCGCTTCTCGTCAGCTATCGAGCGAATGCAGGTCTGCTGCGCGCCATGCGTCAGTTTGTGCAGAGCAAATTGGGTACGGAGTTCTGGAAGAAGATTGCCCGTCTGGAGAAGCGTTCCTACGGGCGACTCATCGACCTTCTACTCACGAACGCGCAGGACATCCGACATCCCGAGCCAAGAATCGCTGCCTCGCTGGGAATGCTGATGGTAATCAGCACACTGCAGGAAATTGTGCTGACTACGCCCGACAGCAACTACTGGAAGGACCTGCTTCCCAGGAACGATCAGGCACTGAGACGCGAATTGACGCAGGCTCTCCTCAGCTACCTTGGGGTGAATCGGTCAATCTGAGAGTAGCCTGAAGTGCTCGCATGCTGCCTTCGGGTGCGAGGTTGCGCTCGATAAGGGCATTTTTGCCATCCCACAAATCAACGCCGTGGGATTCCTGAACACTGGTTGGCTTCGGATAGACCAACACAACGTGAGTGCCAGAGGGTGTAATTCCTCAGTTCTTTTATCCGTTCAATTTGTCTGTGAATTAAGTGCTTGATTGTTTGCCCCTATCAATTGTTCGCCGGGATGTGAACCCAAGCTTTCCATGGGCTCGAAGAACCCGTATCGTCTCCGCCCCGTCCAGCAGGCAGAACGGCTTGATCTGCCCTGGTCTCACAGCATACGCACGCAATAGATCCCGAACCGCTGGCGTGATTTGGGCGCAGTGCTGAACAACCACGAGATCGGAGATCTCTGCAAAGAGGCGCCCTCCCTGGTCACCGTTAAGCCCCATGTCTGCGATTGTCAATGGCCGCGGTACCGACTTGCCTTTAAAAGCGAATGCAGCGACAATCCGCTCACCTTCGATCGATAGGTTCGAGGTTACGAGGTCAGATCGCTCGCCTCCCCAGTCACGCGGAACAAATGGTTCGCCGAGTAGCTCCGCGAACGCGTTCTTGACCCGATCTTCCGGAATCCTCTTCAGTAGTGCCAGTTCGCGGGTTGTCGGCGTAGTCTCCATTGCGCCTGCCGCGAACTGGTCGATCTGCACCGGGAAAACCTCCATTTTCCAAGGCAAGCGGTTGAACCGGTCGATGGATGGGGCTTCCGGCCTGAGCTCTTCGTGAAGACGTCCCACGATGTAGGCTTGGGCGCGAATCTCCCCTTCTTCGAGCTCAGTGATGCGACCAGCCAGGAATAGATGATTCTTACCTGCCATTTCTCCTGGGGCAGATTTGGTCGTGTAGTTTTCTGGATGCGCCTGTACCGTTAGTTTTAGACCCTCCCGGAACGTTTCAAGTTTCGTCCAGAGCACGGGTTTCCTAGAGGTGTACCCCTTTTCCTGGAACTGAACTGCGGAATCCTTGATTTCTCTTCCAAAGAACGGTCCATCGTGAATGAAGAACAAACCAGGAGCGAGTCGACTTTCGGTAATCAGTTGTCCGAGAGAAGGGAATTTACGCTCGCTGAGCCAGGCAAGCGCTGCAGTCTCGTACGCACTAATCACTGCTGTTCGATGGAGCCCCGCATTCTTTGCGTCAGTGATTGTGAACAACCGTGCGGCCGCGGGCAAAACCGCGGAAGAGAGCACCTCATTCAGCCTCTTCTGGCTGAGAAGAAAGGCACTGATGTTCAGCATTGCATCCTCCTTGGTCCGCGCGGCAGGGAGAGAGTGTAACAGGAGTTTTGCTTTGGCCACTTCGGCGCGGGACCACTGGCAAGCTGACGTTCATCTTTTAAGATATTTAGGATGGTTCACCGAACCGACAAACGAAATAGGCTATTTGGGGATCTCGCCGCTGACTACAAAAAACACTGCGCGGCCAAATCAGAGGCCACCGTCGCTTGTCCTTTGTGCCTGACAGAGTATAACTTGGCAAACGTCGCGGAACTGACCCGTGAACACATTGTCCCGTCAAAGCTTGGAGGACGCTCCGAAACTTTGACATGCCGAAAATGCAACAATACTCAGGGATCATACCTCGATAGCCACCTCATCAGTTTGATGAAGTCACTTGATGCGATTGAGGGAGCCGGGCCAATTGAAACTTCAGTAATTGATGGCAAAGGGAAGATCACAGCCGAATTGCTCCTAAGAGCCGGAACGCCAGACGAACCCAACACAATACAAATCGTTGGACAAGCCAGCAACATGGACGCTGTGCAGAATTTGCGAAACAGCATGCGCGACGGCGAGACCCTTGAGCTGAGAATGAACTTCCCTTTCATACCGGAGAGGTACGTTCGCGCCGCATTCCGGGCGGCCTTTCTGTCCGTTTTCAAGGTGGAGGGCTATGAGTACGCTTTGAGTCTCGGAGCAGAGCATGTTCGAACTATGCTTGGCACTGGTTCCCCCGTGCTGAAGAATGTCGTGATGGAAGCCTTCCCCGAGCGCGATCCGGCGACTGATCTGCTCGTGATGCCAGCTAATTTTAGCGATTTTGGCGAATATTATGCCGTCCTGTTGAGACTGCAGACGAAGCGAACACGGTATCTCAGTGTGTTTCTTCCTGGTAAGCATGGCCGGGATTGGACCGCTTTAGAGGCGCTGTATCATCATGCACCTCGCCTTCGTCTAGAGACGACTCCCGATGGCTGGGATTCCAAGCTCTATATCCGGCTCGGTTATAACCCAATGGCCCAGTTTCGGAAAGGCTTGCAGGACCGTTTCACGCCTACACCTCGTCGAGAGCCTCAAAGGTGATCAATCCCTGAAACTCCGCGCATCGGCTCGATGCGGACGGGCATGTCATCCAGAACGCGTCTCAACGAGCGAATCATCGCCAATGCACTCACCTACAAGAATGAGGAACGAAGAAGCCACTCATCTTTGGGGCGACGGCACACAGTGCGATCAACATGCGAATCCGCCGCCTACAACTTCACGTTGTTAGCCGGAGCTCGGTATCGGACCGGCGGCTCCCGGCATCTGGAAAAACTGACGGGGTGAAGTGCAGCATTTTCGGTCGCCAAGTTTTTAATCAGCAAGCCCCGCCATAACCCCGAGCATGAACAGAACAAAGGAAGTGGAGTAAATGACGAACCAGAGCCAAGCTGGCGGTTTGGGTTTTTTCGGTTTATGAATCCCCATAGCACACAGTGCCACGATCGCGGCAACTGGCGCGAGAAAGAACAAAAGGGCGAAGCTGAGGTCGCTAAGGTCTTGCCAGCGCGTGAAAAATGACTTGGGCGGCCTGATCAGTGTGTATGTGTAGTAGAGAAACCACCACGCCGATAGAGCAGAATTCAGTGTGGCGATGATCAGGGCAGCGCGGGCTAAACGCGACAATTTCGGCCGGCGCGACAGCTTAATCCACGCAACCAGGAGCACAACAAACGGCCCGAATTCCAAAAGACACCGGACAACATCGCGCATGCGCGTCAAGCTTAACGCACCCGTGATCTCTTGATCCCGCTAAAATCGAACCAATGGCCGACCACCGCACTTCCCTGCTGCATTTGCTGGCGCGCATTTCGTTCAAGCTGGGTGATTTCACGCTTTCCTCCGGCGGCAGGAGCGACTACTACATTGACTGCCGCATCACTACGCTGCACGCCGAGGGCGGACGCCTGACCGGGCTGGCGATTCTTGACTTGCTGCATCAGCACCAGCTGCAGCCGGCGGCGGTGGGGGGACTCACGCTGGGCGCCGACCCGGTTGTATCGAATGTCGCCACCGCCAGCGCCTGGCGCGCGCACGAGCATCCCGGCTCGCCGCTGATTCATGGGTTTCTCGTTCGCAAGGCGGAAAAGGCGCACGGGACAGGACGCCGCATTGAAGGATTTTTCGAGGAGGGCGCGCCTGTTCTGATCGTGGATGACGTCTGCACCACCGGCGCCTCGACAGTCACCGCCATCCATGCCGCCAGAGAGGCGGGAATGAAGGTGATTGCCGCGGTTTGCCTGGCGGAGCGGGAAGAAGCCAAAGGCCGGCCCGCTGTTGAATACGCCTGCGAAGGCGCGCCCTTCCTCAGCCTGTTCACTGCGAACGATGTTCGCGCCGCCCATATCGCACAATTGCCGTTGTAAAAGAGAAAGCCCCGGACCTTATGGGGGTATCCGGGGCTTTGGAGCAGGCGCCTACCTGCTATTGGGGGAGAGGCTGTCTTACCATGCTGGTCTGCGCGGGCGCGGTGGGTTGCTGCCCGGAGGTATTGGAAAGCATCTGGATCTCAACGCGGCGGTTTTTGGCGCGTCCCGCAGCCGTGCTGTTGGGGGCCACTGCCTGGTCCTTGCCGATGCCGATGAGATAGAAGCGGTGCGGGGCTACGTTGTACTTCGACGCCAGATACTGCACCACCGCCTGCGCGCGGCGCTCGCTGAGGTCATAGTTGTAAGCGGCAGACCCTACGGAGTCGGTTCCGCCGGTGACTTCAAGAATGAAGCTCTTGCTGCCGTTGAGCTGGGCAGCAAAGTCGTCGAGCTTTGCTTTGTCGGCGCGGGTAAGAACTGCCTTGTTGAAGGCGAAGTTCACGCTTGCGTCCGCAACCTGGGTGTAGCGGTCGAGATTGGCAACTACGCTGGCTAGCGAATCGGCGCGGTTGACTGCTTCCTGCGCCGACTGCTGCGCCTGGTTGGCAGCCTGTTTGGCGTTCTGCGCCTGCTGGTTGGCCGAGTTGGCCGAAGACTGGGCTTCCTGTACGCCGGATTGCGCCCGGCGGTCTACGTCATGAATATTGCGGTTGTTGGTCGCGGTGGCGTCGTCGAGCTCATTGGTGTGCTGAACAATGGGAGTGGTCTGGCTGCGGACGTAATTTTTGGTGCTGCAGCCTGTGGAAAACAGCAACGAGATTGCTCCCAGGGCGGAAACAGCGACAATCGCTTTTCCTTTGAATGTGTCGTGATTCATGTGTCGAACTCCGTATCCGGGAATCTAATATCAGGCAGCTTTTCTCCGCGCGAGCGTTGCTCGATCAGGCGGAGCATTTCTGGACACAACTCCGCGCCTGTAGTCCCATAGCGTGGGAGAGCAACACGGGTGCCAAACGTTGCCCGGTGGAAATCTATTTAGAACCATAAGCTTACGAAAATCGAAGAGCGCCGGCGAACGCCGAACCGGGTATTTTTTACCTGCTGGCGAGCGAAGCTGCTCACTCAACCACGTCTAAACTGAAATCAGAAACCGCTCGAATGGACCTTCACGAGAAAATTCGATCTTTCCCGACCACGCCCGGCGTGTACCTGTACAAGAATGCCGAGGGCGAGGTGATTTACGTCGGGAAGGCGAAGAATCTTCGCTCGAGGGTGAGGTCGTATCTGCTGGATGCATCGCAGGCCAACGCCAAGACTGGCTCGCTCATGCGCGAGGCGGTGGATGTGGATTACATCCTGGTGGACAACGAGCACGAGGCGCTCGCGCTCGAAAACAACCTGATCAAGCAGCGCAAGCCGCGCTTCAACATTCTGCTGCGGGATGACAAGACGTATCCCTATGTGAAGCTCACGCTGCGGGACCGCTTCCCCAAGGTGTTCGTCACGCGGCGGCTGAAAAAGGACGGCAGCGCGTATTACGGGCCTTATTTCCCCGGTAACCTCGCCTACCGGATCGCCGAGCTGATCCACCGCAGCTTTCTGATCCCGAGCTGCAAGATCGACCTGTCGCGGTACCACGCCCGCCCCTGCCTGCAGTACTACATCAAGCGCTGCCTGGGACCTTGCGTGGAGGCGCTGACGACGCCGGAGATTTATGCCGAGGCGGTGCGCGATGCGCAGATGCTGCTGGAGGGCCGCGCGGCCGAGCTGGAGAAATCGCTGCGCCACCGCATGGAGCAGGCGGCGATGGACGAAAATTTCGAGTTGGCGGCGAAGTACCGCGACCTGCTGATCACCATGAGCCAGTTGCAGGAAAAGCAGCGCATTGCGTCGGCAGAGAACGACGACGCGGATGTATTCGGCTATCACTATGAGAACGGAATGCTTGCGGTGAACCTCTTCCACATGCGCGGGGGCAAGATCGTGGATCGCCGCGATCTCTTCTGGGAAGACCTGCAGGAGCTTCCCCTGGCCGCCGAAGACGAGCATTCGCATGAGGCTCTGCCAGTGGCGGAGGGCTCGCCGGCGTTGTTCCATCCTGGAGCCTTCTTTTCGGCGCTGCTCAAACAGCTCTACATTGATCAGCAGTACGTTCCGCGGATGATCTACCTGCCGGTGGACTTCGCCGATCGCGTTGTTCTGGCGGCGCTGCTAGCGGAGCGGCGCGGCCACCGCGTGGAAATTGCGGTCCCGCTCCGTGGAGACAAGCGGTCGCTAGTCGACCTGGTGGGCCAGAACGCGCGGCAGAGTTTCGACCAGCGCTTTCGCGTCATGCAGCCAACTCAGCGCGCGATTCAGGAGACGCTGCAGGACGTGCTCATGCTTCCTGAACTGCCGCGGCGCATCGAGTGCTTCGACATCTCGCACATCCAGGGCGCGGAGACGGTGGCCTCGCTGGTGGTGTGGGAAGATGGCGCGATGAAGAAGTCCGATTACCGTAAATTCCAGATCAGGACGGTCGAGGGCGTGGACGATTTCGCCTCCATGCGCGAAGTCATTACCCGCCGCTACCGCCGTGTCGCCGAAGAAAAGCGCGCCATGCCCAGCTTGATTCTCATTGACGGCGGACTGGGCCAGTTGCACGCGGCCGCGGAGGCGCTGGAAGAGCTCGGCCTAACGACGCAGCCGCTCGCCTCGATTACGAAACGCGAGGAGCTGATTTATCTCTACGGGCAGGAAGACGAGCCGATCGTGCTGGAGCGACGCTCGCCGGTGCTGCACCTGGTGCAGCGCATTCGCGACGAGTCGCACCGCTTCGCCGTGACCTATCACCGCAAACGACGCGAGATACGCGACCGCGATTCAGAGCTGCTGGCGATACCCGGAGTGGGCGAGCGCACGCGCACGCGCCTGCTGCAGCACTTCGGCAGCCTGCGCAGCGTGGAGCAGGCGGATGTGGACGCGCTGACGGCGGTAGTTCCCCGGAAGACTGCGGAGACGATCTATGGCCATTTCCATGGGGCGGAGGGGGCCGAACTGCTGCCGATTCTCCCGCATGGCACACTTCGGGTCGGTTGATGCCTAATTGGCAGTTTGATGTTTTTGGCAAACATTGACATCATCCCGGCACTTTGATGTAATACTCTTTATGCGTGTAACGATCAACCTCGATGATGACGCCTTGGAATACGTCGACCTGTTCGCCCAGGGAAGACGGATGAGCCGCGGCCGCGCCGTTTCCGAGCTCGTTCGCCGAGGATACAACCGGCCGCTCGTCACACATATGGTGAACGGGTTACATGTGATCACAGTGCCGCCCGACAGCCCCAGGGTCACTCTGGAACGGATTAAGGAAGCAGAGGAGAAAGACGATATCGAGTACGCGCGGAAGTTCTTTCGATGAATGCTGCGTACCTGCTGGACGTCAATGTTCTGCTGGCGCTTGCATGGCCCACTAACGTGAATCATCGTTACGCTCAAAGATGGTTTCGCGATCACATGAAGGCGGGCTGGGCGACTTGCCCAATTACTCAGGCGGGATTTGTGCGCCTTTCCTCGAATCGGTTCGTTACAGAGGATGCGCTTCGTCCTACAGCGACCATCAGCGTTCTCGAGAGCAATTTGAAGAGCCCTTACCACGAATTCTGGGCTGACACGCTCACCCTGCCCGAAGCTGTTGCTCTTTTTCATAACCGCATTTCCGGCCATGGGCAAATCACTGATGCTTATCTCCTTGGCCTGGCGATGCAAAGGAAGGCTCGCCTGGTGACTTTCGACAGACGTATTTCTTCATTGCTGCCGACGGGAACGCGTAAATCCGATTGCATCGTGGAACTCTCCGCCCGGGTGTCCTAGGTTCTCCCCTGCACCGCACCCCGCACTCCCGATACAATCAAGCTTTCGCATGGCTTATCAGGTTTTAGCTCGCAAGTATCGCCCGCAGCGCTTTTCCGACGTTATCGGACAGGACCACGTTACCCGGACGCTCCTCAATGCGCTCTCGCAGGACCGCGTAGCGCACGGTTACATTTTTTCCGGCCATCGCGGCATAGGTAAGACCACCATTGCGCGCATTCTGGCAATGGCGCTGAACTGCCGGACTCAGATTGGATCGGCTCAGCGGCCCACGCCGGAGCCTTGCGGCGCCTGCGACTCCTGCACCGAGATTCGCGCCGGCAATGCGGTGGACGTGATCGAGATTGACGCCGCCACCAATCGCGGCATCGACGAGATACGCGAGCTGCGCGATGCTGCCCGCTACCGCCCCGCGCGCGACCGCTTCAAGATTTATATCCTTGACGAAGCGCACCAGATAACCGACGCAGCTTTCAATGCGCTGCTGAAGACGCTGGAAGAGCCGCCTGACCACATCGTTTTCATGATGGCGACCACGCAGCCCGAGGACATTCCCCAGACGATCCGCTCGCGCTGCCAGCACTTCAGCTTTCATGCAGTGAAGTTCAATGACATTCTGACGCAGCTTCGCGAGATCGCCGGGAGAGAAAACATCTCCGCCGAAGAAGCCGCGCTCGCGCAACTGGCGGAGGCCGGAGACGGATCGATGCGCGATGCGCTGTCGATCATGGACCAGGCGATTGCGTCTGCTCCGATAGAAAACTGTCGTCCGCGCCTGGATGCCGAGCAGGTCCGCGAACTGATGGGAACGGTGCCGAATGCCGTCTTCGAGCGGCTGATGGAGGCTATCGGTGAAGGCCAAACCGCGACGGTAATAGAAGAGATCAACCGGCTGCTGAATGCGGGAAACAGCGCCTCGCAATTGGCGCGGCAGTTCGTGCACTACCTGCGCAATACGCTGATGGCGCGAATCGACGGAGAAACCTCCGAGCTGTTGCAGATTTCTCCGGACGAGCGTGCCCGGGCTGCGCGCTCCGCTGCGCTGTTCTCCGAAGAAGACCTCACGCGTTTCCTCCAGATCATGCTGCGGACCTTTGACGAGCTGAATTATCGGCAGGAGCAGCGCTTCCATCTGGAACTTGGCCTGGTGAAGCTCGTTCACCTAGGCCGCCTGCTGCCGGTGGAAGAGCTGCTCAGCAAATTCCCTTCCGGCAAGTCTCCGTCTGCAGCACCGGCGCGCCCGCAGAAAGCGGCAAGCCGTTCGGCAGCGTCGACGGGGACCTCTGGAATGAATATTGCAGCCGCCGCCGAACCGGCAAAGCCGGCATTCTCGCCCTTCGAGGCTGACAGGAATCGCAAGATTCAGGGTGAAGCCGCATCTCAGCCCGCGGCGCGCTCGCTCACGCCGCTGGAGACCGCATCGCGCGCTGTGGAGCCGGTTCGGGTAAAAGCGCCGCTCGCGCCCGCTGAATCTGCGGTGGAGACAACCTCCGGAGCACTTGCCCTCGCTGGGGAGCCCGCTGTTGAGCTAAAGTCCGCAGCCCAGATCGACATGAACCGCATTCGCGATATCGTGACGGCGGCACTGGATTCTGCCGGCCACAACACCGCCGCCGTGCTGCTCGCCAACGGAAAGTGGCGCGAGAAGGGTGCGGGCATCGAAGTAGAGATCGGCCTTCGCAAAACCATGCTGACGCTGACGATGAACGCCGAGGCGGAGAAGATCTGCCGCGACGCGCTGCGCGCGAATGGCATCCATCAAAAACTCACTTTTGTGCCCGGAGAAGGAGCAGCGCAGGCGGAGAACTCGTCCGGCCCGAAGCTGGCGGCCGGCGGAAGCATCCATGCGGCGGCGCTCGATCATCCGCTGGTAAAACAGGCGCAGCAGCTTTTTCAGGCTGAGGTGCGGAGCGTTCTCGACTTGCGAGACAAGAAATAAATCAGGAGCAGCAGTGGACCCTTTCAAGATTCAGCAAATGCTCGGCCAGGCGAAACAGATGCAGGAGGAGATGCAGCAGAAGCTGGCGCAGAGCGTCGTAGAGGCCTCCTCCGGCGGCGGCGCCGTCACGGTAAAGATGAACGGCAAGAAGGAGATTCTCAAGGTCACCATCGATCCCTCGGCGGTGGCGAGCCTCAGCGGATCCACGGGCGATGTGGAGATGCTCGAAGACCTGATTGCCGCAGCGTTCAACGAGGCGGGCCGCCGCGCCGAAGAGTTGTTGAAGTCGAGCATGCAGGGAATGCTGGGCGGCCTCAATCTTCCGCCAGGGCTTTTTTAGCAGTCAACTAAACTCAGCAAGGGGCCACCATCTCAGAGCCGGAGACGATGATCACGCGACGCACATTTCTGGCGCATTCGGCGTTAGCCGCCGGATCCATGCTTGCGTTGCGAACGCCGTTCTCCGTCGCGCAGGAGACCGACCAGCCTTCACAGTCCGTGCTCCAGTCCATGCGGATCGCGGCTGAGAATGCGGCAATCACCACCGCGAAGCTCACCGATACCCTGTTTCTGATTCAGAGCGTCGGCGCAAATATCGTAGTGCAGGTCGGCCCCGACGGGCAGCTCTTGATTGATTCAGGCATGGCCACTGCCACTCCCCATTTACTGGACGCGCTGAAAAAGCTGTCTCCGCATCCTCTGAAGCTGCTCATCAATACGAGTTGGCTCTTCGACCACACTGACGGCAATGCCGCGCTGCACGCCGCGGGCGCTTTCATTGTCGCGCAGGAGAATACGCGCATCCGGCTGTCCGCACCGCAGAATATTCCGATGCTGAACCTCGACCTGCCGTCGGCTCCGGCAAGCGCGCTGCCACAGGCGATTTTTGCCGACGCGGAAAAACTTTACTTCGATAACGATGAGCTGGATCTGATTCACGCTCCCAACGCCAGCACCGACTCCGACGTTTTCGTGCATTTTGTGAACGCGAATGTGATCCATGCGGGGGAGCTCTGGTTGAGCGAGGCTTATCCGATCATCGATACCGCATCGGGGGGCACGATCAACGGAATGATTCAGGGCCTGGACCAGGTTTTGCAGCTTGCCGACGATCGTACGAAAATCGTTCCCAGTCACGGCAATCCCGGCAGCAAGGCCAAACTCGCCGAGTATCGCGAAATGCTGGCTGATGTTGCGAACCGGGTGGAAAAGCTGAAGATTGCCGGACAGACACTCCAACAGCTCATCGCTGCGCACGTGACCGCCGATCTCGATTCGAAATGGGCGAAGGGAGAGATGACGCCCGACATGTTTCTCGCCGCTGTTTACAATACTCTGTAATCTTTTCCTGAGGCTTCATTGTCAAGATTCGCGGAACCCATGGCGCGGCTCATCGAGGAGCTGCGCAAGCTGCCCGGCGTAGGAGCCAAGAGCGCGCAGCGGCTGGCATTTCACATCCTGCGCTCAAGCGGCGAAGACGCCGAGGCGCTGGCCGATGCTGTGCGCGAGGTAAAGGCGCGGCTGCGGCTCTGCTCCATCTGCAACAACATCACCGATGTGGATCCCTGCCTTTATTGCGCCAGCCCGACGCGCAATCAGCGACTGGTCTGCGTGATCGAAGAGCCGACCAACATTGCGACGGTAGAAAAAACGCGCGGCTACAACGGTGTTTACCATGTGCTGCACGGCACGCTGTCGCCGCTGCACGGAGTAGGGCCGGAACATCTGCGCACGGGAAACCTGCAGGCCCGCGTTGCGCGCGGCGAAATCGACGAGATCATCCTCGCCACCTCACCTACCGTGGAGGGTGAAGCCACGGCGCATTATCTGGCCGGCATTCTGCGTAATGGAGAGATGCGCATCAGCCGAATCGCCACCGGAGTCCCCGCAGGAAGCGATATCGAATACGCCGATGAGGTCACGATGACAAAGGCGATGGAAGGAAGGCGAGAAGTTTAGAGGCAGTGAACAACTGGGGACTGAAAACTGGGGGCTGGAAACAGTCCTAGCCCCTTAATTTTGCAAGCAGGTCCTGCGGATGAACCGGCTTGGCGAGAATTTCGAACTGATGTCCCTGTCCCTGCGCGCGGTCGAGCAGATCGGCGGTAGCCGCCTGGCCGGAAAACAGGAGAATCTTGCAGGACGGCAGCATCGCGCGGATCTTGATTGCGGCGTCAATTCCGTTCAGGTCATTCATGATCACGTCGCTGATCAGCATGTCCGGGCGCATCGTCTCCGCCGCCTCGACGGCTTTTTCGCCGCTGTAGACCGCGGTCGCTTCAAATCCACTTTGATTCAGGATGATGGCAAGTGTGTCTGCAATCACTCGCTCATCATCGGCAACTAGCACTTTTGGCTTAGCAGGGGTATCGGGCATTCGCTCGTTCGCATCGCTTTCTGTTCAGGAAATATACCGGCAGCAGTTTGGGTGATCGTGCATGCCCCCAGTTTTGTGAATCTCGGGCGAGACGCCCAAAGTAAGCTGTTTCTACGATGATACGCTTCCCACAGGGGATGCTTCATCCGCCTCTAATCTTAGCAACTTAGAATCAAACACAGTTCAGGCCTGCGCCGTTCTGTATCAAGCGGCTCTGCCACGTCTGTCCGTATTCATAAATTTTCTGATGGAAGATTTGCCATGAGCGAGCCGATTATTCGCGCACAGCAGGTGGAGAAGTTCTACGCGCAGCCGAGCGAGAATCGCATCCAGGTAATCTCGCCAACTGACCTCTCCATTGTGCCGGGTGAGATCGTCGCGCTGCTGGGGCCCTCCGGGTCCGGCAAATCCACGCTGCTGCGCATGCTCTCCGGTCTTTCGCAACCCTCTGCCGGCGAAGTTTTTTGGCATGGCAAGCCTATCTCGCAGGTGCAGATCAATGTCTCCATCGTCTTTCAGAGTTTCGCGCTCTTCCCCTGGCTCACGGTTTTGGAAAACGTAGAAGCGCCGTTGAAGGCGCGCGGCATGGCCTCGCAGGAGCGTCGGCAGCGCAGTCTGAAAATTCTGGATACTGTCGGCCTCGATGGATTCGAAGCTGCATACCCGAAGGAATTGTCCGGCGGAATGCGCCAGCGGGTGGGCTTCGCGCGCGCACTTGTGGTTGAGCCGGAGGTGCTCTTCATGGACGAGCCTTTTTCCGCGCTTGACGTGCTCACGGCGGAAAACCTTCGCAGCGAACTGCTGGAGCTGTGGCAGAAGAAGACGATTCCGACGCAGGCGATTTTCCTGGTTACACACAATATCGAGGAAGCGGTTCTGCTGGCCGACCGCATTATCGTGCTCGGACGCAATCCGGGACACGTGCGTACCGATTTCAAAGTGGCCGCCCTTCCCCATCCGCGCGACCGCAAGAGCCAACCCTTCACGCAGCTCGTGGACTACATTTATAAAGTTCTGACGCGGCCGGATGTTACTCCGGCGGACATGCCCACGCTTCAGCCGGGACGCAGAATCCGCGACCAGCGCCAGATGCGCTACGAGATGCTGCCGCATGCGCGTCCGGCCGGCATTGCCGGACTGCTCGAGCTAATCATGGATCTCGGCGGCAAGCAGGCGGGAGCCCGCGCGGACATTTATCGCCTGGCCGACGAGCTTGCGTTTGAGATTGACGACCTGCTGCCCATCGTTGACGCGGCGGCCCTGCTCGGCTTCCTCACGGTGGAAGAGGGCGACGCGCTGATTACGCCAGCCGGGCGCGAGTACGCGGAATCCGAAATCCTAAAGCAGAAAGAGGTCTTTCGCCGCGCCGCGATCGAGCATGTGCTGCTGCTGCGCCAGATCACCCGCGCTCTCGACAACAAAAGCGACCACACGGTTCCCGAAGAATTTTTTCTCGACATGCTGGACGAGCAGTTCAGCGAAGACGAGACGCAGCGGCAGCTTGAAACCGCCATCAACTGGGGCCGTTACGCGGAGCTGTTCGACTTCGACGCATCGCGACGGCGATTCATCCTGCCGGAAATCGAGGAGACGGCGCAATCGGTGGGAGAGCCGGTGTGAGCGCGCGCCATACCTTCTCCCGCGAATTCATCGCCGAGCGCACCTGGCCATTTTTTCTCGATCTGAGCGTAGCCGCCGCTCTGCTCGCCGGCTTCTACGCGATTCTATGGATCGCGAGGTTCTGGTTCAGCAGCGCGATTCCCGAAGTTGCGATTCACCGCTCGCCGTCGCACCTGCCGCTTTACGCTTTCTATTCCACGGCGCGCATTTTCATCGCTTACATTTTCAGCCTGGTCTTCGCCGTCGCCTATGGCTATATTGCCGCATACAACAAGCGCGTGGAAGCGCTGATGATGGCAACGCTCGACATCCTGCAGTCGATTCCGGTGCTCAGCTTCCTGCCAGGAGTCATGCTGGCGATGATGTCGCTCTTCCCTTCCCGCCAGATCGGTATCGAGCTGGGGGCGATTCTGCTCATCTTCACCGGCGAGGTGTGGAACATGGCGTTCAGCTTCTACTCCTCGCTCAAGAGCATTCCCCGCGAACTGCGCGAGGCGTGCGCCATCAATCATTTTTCCCCCATTCAGCGCCTCTTTCAGCTTGAGCTGCCCTATTCCACCATCGGCCTGGTGTGGAACTCCATGGTCTCCGTCGCCAGCGGCTGGTTTTTTCTCATGCTCTGCGAAATGTTCGCAGTCGGCAGCCGCAACTTCCGCCTGCCGGGGCTCGGCTCCTATCTGCAGACGGCCGCATCCAGCGGCGACACGCAGGCGCTGCTGTACGGCGTTGTGACGATGGTGCTCATTATCGTGCTCACCGATCAGCTGCTGTGGCGGCCTCTGATCGCATGGTCCGACAAGTTCAAATTTGAAAATGTGGAAAGCGCAGACCGGGTCCGGTCGCCGATTCTGCATATCATTCGCAACTCAAACGTCCTCGGAATATTGAACCGGCACACCTTTGCTCCGCTCAGCGAAAGCATGTACCGACGCCTTGCGGAGCGGCACGACCATAGCGTCGAGAGCGGGCCCCGCCGCAGATCGGGCAAATCCGCAACGGCTATGGTTTCGCTCGTCGGCGTCGCCGCTCTTGGAGCGATTCTGATTGCGGCATTCCATGCCACTCTGCTGCTGCGGCAGTTGCATGTGCACGAGCTGGCGGCATTGTTTGAAGGAGCGGGCGCGACGTTTCTGCGAGTGAACATCGGCCTGTTGATTGCGTCGCTATGGACGATCCCGGTAGGCGTGGCGATTGGATTCAACCCCAAGCTCGCGCACATCACGCAACCGATCGCTCAGATCGCTGCGTCTTTCCCGGCAACGGCGCTGTTCCCTCTGATCCTGCTCGCGCTCATGCGGCTGGGAATCGGGCTAGGCATCGGCTCAGTCGTGCTAATGATTCTGGGGATGCAGTGGTACATCCTTTTCAACGTGATTGCCGGAGCCATGGCCATTCCGTCGGACCTCAAGGAAGTCTCCAGCCTCTTTCGCTTCACCGGTCTGCAACGCTGGACGACGGTGATTCTTCCCGGCATCTTTCCATTTCTGATCACCGGGCTTGTCAGGCGTCAGGCGGCGCGTGGAACGTTTCCATCGCCGCCGAATATTTCCAACTGAAGGGCCGGACGCTGAGCACCATCGGCCTGGGCGCACAGATCAGCGCGGCCGGCAGCCGGGCAGACTACCCCATGCTGCTGGCGGCAACTATCATCATGGCGCTGATGGTGGTGACGATCAATCGGCTGGTGTGGCGCCCGCTTTATCATCTGGCGGAGACAAAGTACCGACTGGATTAAGTGTGCTAGTGCGGCTTTGCGGGCTGTTCCTCAGGTGTGGGGCCGCCGACCTGCTGGTCGGAGTGCTGCTGGTAGATCGAATACTGCTTGGCCGGGCGCCGCAGTTTGACTGAAATTTCCCGGGTGTCCGCGTTAACCGGGTAATCATTGCCGAAGGTCTGGTATCCGAGAGCGATCACCTGCAGGCGCAGCGTATCGCCTATGGGAATCACATCGAGCTTTGCCTTGCCGTTTTCGTCCGTCTTCAGTTCCAGGCCGCCCTCGTCCTTGCCGTTCTTGATGGGATGAAAGACCACAGCAGCGTTCTCCACCGGCTTGCCGTTGGCTGCCTTGGTGACGGTTACGGTAATTTTGGCAGTCGGCGGCGGGGGAACGTATTTGCGACCGCGGCCGGTCTCCTGGGCGGACAACATGCACGGAATGGCAAGAGCAGCGGCCAGAACAACGCGGCAGCAGGGCACGATGGGATTCATGCTCAAATTGTATAAACTTCACGAGCCGGTGTCAGCATCTGCTTCAGGTCTGCCTCAGCAGGGCGCGCGTATCAGCCAAACGCAATGGCGGGTGTGTGCGTCTAACCTTTTCTGATATCAGGCCGGAAGGGTACGAATGATTCTTCAGCTACGGCGTTTCTCTATTGCAGGACTGCTTCTCTTTTTTTCCCTGCTCGGCATGGCCCGGGCGCAGAACGTCACTCCGGAAGAGGCGGTTACGCGCGCTGCCCGCAATGAGCTGGCGCCCGGCCACCAACACCCATTCCGCTACACGGTCCGCAAGGTTGACGACGGGAAGATCACCACGAAAGAAATTATTGAAACCAAGGACGGCGACGTGGCCCGCCTGATCGCCATTGGTGACAAGCCGCTCTCTCCCGACGCCGAGGCTGCCGAAATCCAGCGACTCAAGACTCTTCTTGCCCACCCTGAAATCGAAGCCCACCGTAGAAAGAGAGAACAAGCGGACGCCAACCGTGCCGACGAAATGGTCCGTCTGCTTCCCAACGCATTCATCTACAAATTCGAGGGAATGGAGCAAGGCCCGAGCGGCCCAACCTATCGCCTGAGCATGACGCCGAACCGGAGCTTTGTGCCTCCCGACCGCGAAGCCGAGGTATATCACGGCATGGCCGGGGAGCTGTGGATCGATCAGAAGCAGGAGCGCATGGTTAAACTCAACATTCATCTTATCGCCGATGTTGAGTTCGGATGGGGCATCGTAGGCAAGCTCTTTCGCGGAGGGACGATTCTGGTTGAACAGAAGGATGTTGGCGACAACCATTGGGAACAGCTCCAGCTGCGCCTGCGGCTGCACGGCAAAATACTCATGTTCAAAAATCTGACCATCGACACCACGGAAACCGAGAGCGACTTCTCACCCGTTCCCGCGAACTGGACTTATCAGGATGCCGTGAAAGCGCTCTTGAGCGAGAAGAAGTAATCACATCCAAACGAGCTCGACGCAAGACTGAATTTCAGACGCCTTGCCTCTTATCTTGACAAAGCATGATTGGCCGTGGCATGAGCGTTTTGAAATTGCGTGAACGCTGCAAATTTACAACGTTGACAAAGCGCTCCGGAGAATTCAGAATCGGAACTCAGTTCCTTTCTGAAGGTCTGCTTTGCCCGCACTGATTGAAACCGAACTAGCGCCGCTCATGCTTTATGCGCGCGGCAAGGTGCGCGATCTCTATTCCGTGGGCGATCAATTGTTGCTGGTCGCCACCGACCGCATCTCCGCATTCGATCACGTGCTGGCAACGGGAATACCCGGCAAGGGCAAAGTCCTCACGCAGCTTTCCATCTTCTGGTTCAACTTCCTCAAGGACACCGTTGCCAACCACCTGATTACCGCGGACGTAGATCAATATCCGGCAGAGGTCGGCGAATTTCGCGGCGAACTTGAGGGCCGCTCCATGCTGGTGAAGCGGGCGCAGATGTTCCCGGTGGAGTGCGTTGTGCGCGGCTATCTTTCCGGCTCGGGATGGAAGGACTACAAAGCCACGGGCGCGGTGTGCGGCGTGCGTCTGCCTAGCGGCCTGCGCGAGTCGGACAAGCTGCCCGAGCCTCTCTTCACTCCGGCCAGCAAAAGCCAGGACGGCGAGCACGACGTGAATATCTCTTTCGACGAGATGGTGGCGCGCGTGGGCTCGCACAGCGCGGAGCGACTCCGCAGCCTCACGCTTGCGATTTACCGTAAGGCGTCCGCGTACGCCGAGCAGCGTGGCCTGATTCTCGCCGACACGAAATTTGAGTTCGGCACGGCCGCTGAAGGCATCCTGCTCGCCGACGAAGTGCTTACGCCTGACTCTTCGCGCTTCTGGCCGCGCGACCAATACGCGCCCGGCGGACCGCAGCCTTCATTCGACAAGCAGTTTGTCCGCGATTATCTTGAGAGCATCCGCTGGAACAAGCAGGCGCCCGCGCCTGCGCTGCCGCCCGAAGTGGTTTCACGCACGCAGGAAAAATATCTTGAGGCTTTCCGTCTGCTTACCGGTGCCTCGTTGTCTCTTTAGGAATAAGGATGGCGCTTATCGACTGGCTCATCGTGCTCGTTCTGCTGGTTTCGGTAATCACCGCCGCAAGGAATGGATTGTTTCTGGAAGTCTTTTCGCTGGCCGGCGCGATCATAGGTTTGGTGCTTGCCAGCTGGAATTATCAAAGGCTGCTCCCGTGGATCGCGCATTGGGTCCACTCCCTCGCGGCAGCCGAGGCGCTGTCGTTTTTGCTGATCGCCCTGGGAGTCATGCTCCTCGCCGGTCTGCTGGGAAGGGTAGTTCGATGGTCGGTGCATTCAATCGGATTGGGCTGGGCGGACCGCCTGCTCGGCGCGTTTTTCGGATTTATCAAGGGATTCGTCATCATTACCATCGCTGTGCTGGTCATCGCGGCATTCTTCCCCCAGGAGCCGTGGTTTCGTCACTCGCGCCTCGCGCCGGGCTTCCTCACCGCGGCGCACCAGGCCTCTATCGCCGCGCCGGGCACGTTGGAGCGGCGCATTCGCTCAGGAGTAGGACTACTCCGCAGCTCTGAGCCAAGATGGCTCAGGCCGGCGGCTTGAATTTTCACGGGTAGACCAAAGCGGGACCAACCCGCGCATAAGAAAGAGGCAAGAAGTGAAACGTGAGCTGGACAATCTTGTGGCCCAAATGCACACCGGCGGCATTACCTACGACGAAGCCGTGCGCGAATTCAAAAAGCGCTTTCTCATCGAAGTGCTGGCGCACCACAGGGGAAACCAGTGCAAAGCGGCAAAGGAGCTGGGCATGCACCGCAACACGCTCAGCCGCACCATTGCCGAGCTCAAGATCGATCCCTCGCAGATCCGCCGCGGCCTCAAGCGTCCCAGCCGCAGCGAACGTCCTGTATTTGAAGTAAGACAGGCTGCCCGCTGACCGCTTCTCTTTTCCGCGAACCGGCGCGCCCTGTTCTATTCTTGGGTAAAGGGCAAACGAGCGAGTGGCAACCGTAGAAACTCAACCCAGCGTCTTCCAGCGCCAGGGCTTCCGCTGGGACGCGCAGGACGCATATCTGTTCGACATCGACGGCACGCTGCTGCGCTGCCGCGACCGCATCCACGTCGACGCATTTTTCTCGAGCGTCCGCGCGGTGATGGGCCACGAGCTTGCCCTTGCAGGCGTTACGCTCAGCGGCAATACCGACCCAGGCATCCTGCGCGATGCGTTCCGACTTGCCAGCCTCGACGACGCGCATTGGCATCCCCATCGCGAAGCCATTCTGCAGCAGATGCGCGACGATGTAGCGGCGCGCCGCGATGAGATGAAGATCGATAAGATGCCCGGCGTGGACGAGCTTCTCAAGCATCTCCGCGACAAGGGCGCAGAAATCGGACTCGCCACGGGCAATCTGGAATCCATCGGCTGGCTGAAGATCGAATTTCTCGGCCTGCGGCACTGGTTCACCTTCGGCGGATTCAGCGACAGTTACGAATCCCGCGTAGACATGATCGCGCACGCTGCTGCCCGCGCCCGCGAACTATGCGGGCCGCCGGCGACCGTCTGCGTTGTGGGCGATACGCCTGCGGACATCTCCGCTGCCCGCGCCAACGGCCTGCCCGCAATCGCGGTAGCCACGGGGAATTACACTTACGAGCAGCTCATGCAGCATCATCCCGACGCGTGCGCGACCAACTTCCTCGCGCTCCTCAACATGGCAAAGCCGCAATGAACCGCCTTCTCAAATTCGCGCTTGTGCTCGCCGTGGCCGCGGCTTCCCTGCCCTGCGCTTTCGCCGGTAAGGCGTCGCCGGACCAGGCTGACAAGGCGCGAAATTTCTACCTCGCGGGCGCTCGCGCTCTCGAGAACAAGAATTACGACGAAGCCGAATCCGATTTCACGCAGGCGACGAATCTCGACCCCAAAAACCAGCAATACATGATCGCCCACGACATCCTGCTCGAACACCGCGCCACCGCGCTCATCCAGGCTGCCGACAAGGCAATGCTGCTGGGCCATCCCGAGGAATCGCAGGCCGACCTGCTGCTCGCCTATCGGCTCGATCCGAAGAATCCGATGATCGCGCAGCACATCGACGAGATTGCGAAGGACGCGGCGCCTGACCCGCTGCGGCTTTATCCCGAGGACGAATCGTACACGCCGCCGGTGGCGCTGGCTCCCTCGCGCGAAACCCACAGCTTCCATCTGAATACGAATGCGCCCGAAGTTCTGCGCCAGGTGCTTGGCGCGTACGGCCTTGCGCCGACGATCGACAGCTCCGTCAAAAATGGATTCGTACGCTTCGACGCCGACAACGTGAGCTTCGACGATGCCGCGCGCATGGTCAAGCTGCTCTCAGATACTTTCTTTGTGCCGCTCGACCCCAAACGCGTGCTCGTCGCTGCGGACAACAAGGACAACCGCTCCCGCTACGAGCGGATGGCGTATGAAACGCTGCATCTTCCCGGACTCGACGCTTCTGAAGTTACAAGCCTGGGTCTGGTCGCGCGCAATCTCTTCCAGACAAGCGAGACCAGCGTTTCCAACAACAACGGCACCATGTCGCTGCGCGCGCCGCTGCCTGAAATGGCGGCCCTGAACGGCACGCTGGCGGAAATGCTCGATGGCCACAGCATCGTCCAGGTGGAAGTCCGGCTGTACGATATCGCCAAAACGAAATCGCTAAATGTGGGACTGCAGTTGCCGCAGCAGGCTACGGTCTTCAACATCCCGTCAGAGCTAAGCAGCGTTATTTCGCAGAACCAGAGCCTGGTGCAGGAGATCATCTCCGCTGGACTCGCGCGGCCCGGCGATCTGGGCGCCATTGCCCTTGCGCTGATCGCCTCGGGCCAGCTCAGCGGCTCGTCGATTCTCTCGCAGCCATTCGCTTTTTTTGGCGGAGGACTCACCCTCACCGGCCTGACCACCGGCAGCGTAAATGGTAATCTCGCGCTCAATTCCTCTGACTCGCGCGTTCTCGACCACGTCACCATGCGCCTGCTCGATCAGCAGGAGTCGACGATCAAAGCCGGCGAGCGCTTTCCCATCATCACTTCCAGCTACTCGAGCATCGGCGCGAGCGGCCTGGGGGCCATTGCCGGCTTGTCGAGCGCCGGAATCTCCAGCACCCTCTCCAGCCTCGGCATCACCGCATCCCAGCTGGAGTCGGGTCTCAATCAGACGATTCCGCAGGTGCAGTATCAGGATCTCGGCCTCACGCTCAAGATCAAGCCATTCATCCAGAAGAACAAGGACATCACCCTCAACCTCGATCTAAAAATCGATTCTCTGCAGGGCACGAGCCTCAATAACATTCCCGTCCTCAGCAATCAGGAGTTCGCCACCATCACCACTCTGCACGCGGGAGCAAGCGCTCTGGTCGTCAGCAACCTGAGCAAGCAGCAATCTCGCTCAATCGACGGAATTCCCGGATTGTCCGAGTTGCCGGGATTTCAGTCCACGACCAATCGGTCGACCCAGAGCGACTTCTCCGATCTGGTCATTGTCATCACGCCGCACATCATCCGGCTGGCGCATAAGCAGGAAGCGGGAAAGATGTTCATTCTGCCGGTGCATTGAGGGACTTGACAGCTAGTGCAGCCACGGATTCCCCTCGCGCTCCACTCCGATCGTCGTTTCCATCCCATGGCCCGGAATCACGCGCGTATCGTCAGCAAGGGGCATCAGCCGTTCATAAATCGATTGTAAAATCTGCTCGCTGTTGCCGCCCGGCAGATCGGTTCTGCCAATCGATCCGGCGAACAGCGTGTCGCCCGCGAAGAGCAATTTTTCATTGGCAAAATGCAGGCAGATGCTTCCCTGCGTGTGTCCCGGAGTATGCAGCACCTCGGCCTTGTGGTTCGCAATGCCCAGCACCAGTCCCTCGCGCGCATTCTCGTCCGGAGCAGCGACCTCGGGCGGAGCAATCCCCAGCCATGTCGCCTGCACGTCCATCATTTTGAGCAGCGGCAGATCGTTCTCGTTCAACAGCACGGGAGCGCCCGTTGCCCGCTTGAGGCGCAGCGCGCCGCCTACGTGATCTATGTGCGCATGGGTGACAACAATCTGCTTCAGCGTGAGCTTATGCGCGGCCAGCCGCGCCAGAATGTGCGGAATGTTGTCGCCCGGATCGATCACCATCGCTTCGCCTGTGGCTTCATCGCCGAGCAGCGTGCAATTGCACTCCAGCACTCCTACCGGAAACGTCTCAAGAACCATAAAAACAGGTTACCGCGATCTACCTTCAGCATCCGGACAAGGCAACCCGGCAAATTTATCGCTCGTCGTATTCCTCAGACCCCGGGTTTCCAACGCTGAAGGTTGTACCCTGCTTCTATGAGAAAAGAGTGGACCGAATGGCACCTTACGCCGCGTGGATGGGAGAAGGGCGCAAATCGCATTCACGGTCAGGGCAACACCTGGGTCGAAGAGCCGATGGACCGCATCCTGAGCTGCGTTTATCAGGAGCTCGAGGATGGCGATCCACCAGAGCTTAAGAAGTGGTGTGAAGAAACGTGGCGCTCGAAAAAAGACGATGAAGTAAAGGCCGCGCTCGAAAAATCCGGGCCCTGCCCCGAACGGCTGTAACGGGGGCGGTTCAATCGATCAGCGAGACTCTGCCGGTCGCCAGGTCGTAATATCCCGCCTCAATCTTCAGCTTGCTTTCTTCAACCAAACCTGCCAGCAGCGGCGATGACTTCACCAGCAAGTGGGCCTGCAGCCGTGCATTTTCTTTCACCGCTCTTTCCAGATCGCCGCCCGCGCGGTCGACCGCCGGTTGAATATGCGAGAAGAGCGAGCTGATCTGGCCGGGAACCTCATTTCCCTGCATGGTCGCCGTAACCGCGCCGCAACTTGAGTGCCCCAGCACGAGAATCAGCTTTGTGCCCAATATTGCCGCGCCATACTCCAGGCTGCCGAGTATCTCCCGGGTCAGGAAGTTCCCCGCAATGCGCACTACGAATAATTGCCCGATCGTCTGATCGAAGACCAGTTCCACCGGCACGCGCGAGTCCGCGCACGACAGCACAGTGGCAAACGGCTCCTGCCTTTCCACCGTATGCTGGCGGAGGATATTCAGGCTCTGGGCGATATTTGTCATCGCATCGGAGGCGAAGCGCTCGTTGCCCTCCATCAGGCGGCGGAGCGCCACCTCCGGAGTAAAGCTGATACCAGGAAGTTCTACAGACGCCACACTGCCTCCACATTCCTAATTACGAACGGCTGATCTTTGCTTCTGCTATCGGCTACTGGACCCGCAGCGTAACCACCTGCTCGCCTTCCAGGACCGAGCCAAGATCGACCGACGCCAGCGGCACCGCCGACTCCCCATTGAGCGTCAGTTGATGGTTCTGCTGTTCCGGCTCCAGCACGTTCGCCATCGACAACGGAAGCGCCGCGAGCGTGTGGCCTGCAATGGCGGCCTGCGTCTCCGGGGCCAGCAGCGTCACGTAGAGCCGGTTGCTTGCGTGCATGCTGTTCAGTCCGGCGATAGTTGCCGCGACGTCCTGCGCGGGCGCGCCTGGCGCGGACGGCTGCATCAGCCGGTCGACCGTCTCACCGCTGCTCACCAGCAGGCGCACCTCGCCCGCAGGCAAAGTCGTGGGCAGCTTCACCGGAATCCTGATATTCCGCATCTCGCCGTGCCACGGCCGAACAGCCGCCTCAATTGACACCACATCGCCGCCCTGCACTTCAGCCTTCTCCGCCTGCGCGCTCTCCAGTTGCGTGGTTCGTCTCCCCGTCAGTGCGTCCACATCGATATCGATGCTCTCCACCGGCGTGCTTCGCGCCGCGTTCGCGTACAGCCGGTCGAAGCGCTCGCCTATCGCGAGTGCCGCCGCAAGGTTCGATGGCGCCGCGTCCGAGGGCGCAATCATGTCGTCGACGCGCATTGCCGGATATCCCATCAGCGTGACCGTTCCGCGCAAACGGTAGGTAGTCTCCGCTGCGTATGCATTCGACTGCATCAATCCCTGATACACCGACACCAGCACCGCCGCTGGCGTCAGTTGCGCCTGGTCTACCACCTCGAGATGCAACGCGCGAGCAAAGCCCGGGCCGCCGCCCACGTGAATTGTCAGGGGAATCATTCGCGCTGCCAGACCGAACTGCCCGCGAATCGCCGTCTGGCGGTCTTCCGTGAACGATCCAATCATCTCGCCGGTGTTGACAATCTTGAAGGCGTTCAGCGGCGAAGGCAGCGTGGCCACCACGTCCGCCTTGGTCATGGGATACGAGACCGGCCCATATTGCGTAATCGGATGTCCGCACGCCAGCAACTGTGTGGGATCGACATAGGTCACCGTGCAGGTCGCGGCAATCTCCATATCGCCTCGCACCAGCACCGCGCTCACCGCGGAACCCGGCTCGATGGAGTGCTGCTCCACCGCTGGAGCCATCCCGCTCAGGCCGGCCCCGCTGGTGCCGCCTATCCCAGCCACCGGCGTGAGGCCAGTCGACGGAGCATGCTCCCGCCACAATGCCAGGGCCTCGGGAGAAAATCCGCTGAACACCAGCGGCGCGCCAATGGGCCGAAAAGTTTCGGCGCCGGCATCGCTCGGCACCGCCGGACCTGTGCCCCGCGCTTCGTCGTCAACGGCGGTCGCGGAACCCTGAACTGTTCCTGGAACTGTTCCTGGAACCGTTCCCGGAACGCTCGCCTGTTCTCTTTCCCCGTACGTCCGGTTCTGCAGCATCTGACCAATCGGCGTGATCCCGCATATCGGCTCTTTGCTGAATTCACCGATGCGGTAAGAAATTGCGCCCAGCAGCTTGCCGTCGATGTACACCGGGCTGCCGCTCATGCCCGCGACCACGCCCGAGTATTCCGGCTTAGTGCCCGAAAGGCGCGCGAGAATCATGTCCTCGCCCGGCCCGATGGCATTGTGCATCAGCCCCAGAATCTCCACCCCCATCGGCTCCGGCCGAGTGCCTTCAAAAACCGTGTAGGCCACGCCGTGCAGCCCGCGATGCACCTGATCGATGGGAAAAAACGTGGTTATCGCCGGAGGCGCGCCTGCCGTAGGAGCCGTATCCAAAACCGATTGGGCGAAAATCGGCGGGGCCGCCGAACAGGTGAGAACCAGCCCCAGGAGTATCGTCTTCAGGATCATGCTGCCGCCGCCGATGTCTTTTTTGACGTTTTGCACGTCTTTAAGAGTAGCCGTTTACGCGTCCTTGCCGCAAAAGTGTGGCTGGATAGACAATATAAATAAGGAAATTATGAAATCAGGCTCCATCGCGTACCCCTTCACAGCATTGGTTGCTTTACTGCTGCTGAGCCCGGCGCCCAACCTCGCGCTCGCCCAGCAGACCACTCCGCCTGCCCCCAACCAGACGACTCCCGCGCAGACGACGCCGCCGGCGCAAACTCCGCCGGACCAGAGCGCGCCTGAGGACGGAGGCCCCACCGGCGATAACGGATCCATCGCCATCCCCAAGAAACCTGAGGCCGCCGCCCCTGCGCCGCCGCCGCCTCCAAAGCCGAAGAACGCTCCGGGGCTCGGCAACTTCAGCCTGCATGTCGATGTGCCGGTGGTCACGGTGGATGTGGGGGTCCTGCTCGAGAAGAATCACGCTTTTGTCCCCAACCTGAAGGAAGAAAACTTCCGCGTCTTTGAAAATGGCAAGCCGCAGGAGATTACCCACTTCCAGCAGGTCAAGGCGCCGATCACCGCGGTCATGCTGGTGGAGTTCGCCTCTAACAGCTGGTACTTCATTTACGACATGGAGAACGCCGCCTACAGCTTCTTCCAGCAGCTCCGCCCCGACGACTACGTTGCCGTCGTCACCTACGACATGCACACCCAGATCCTTACCGATTTCACCCAGGACAAGCGCGTGGTAGCCAACGCCCTTCAGACACTCACCATGCCGACCTGGCGCGAGACCAACCTCTTTGACGCGCTGTACACGACGCTCGATCGGATCAGCCGTGTTGAAGGACGCAAGTACATCGTGCTTATCTCCTCGGGACGCGACACCTTCTCCAAGATTAATCTCGACAAGGTCCTGCAGAAGATCAAAGAAACGCCGAACGTCACCATCTTCTGCATCGGCACCGGCCAGTACGCGCGCCTGATGGCCGAAAACGAAGGGGGCATGAACGGCCCGCGCGGACTCACCTACCTGCAGGCCGACAATCAGCTGAGTACCTTCGCTCGCATGACCGGAGGCATGGCCTTCTTCCCGCGCTTCCCTGCCGAAATGCCGGAGGACTTCTCCGTCATCAATGAATCCATCCGCAACCAGTACGTGCTCACCTACACGCCCACTGACGCGAAGCAGGACGGCACCTACCGCAAGCTGCACGTAGAGCTGGTGGACGACGAAGGCCATCCGCTGAAGATGCAGGATGAAAAGCACAAGCCGCTCAAGTACGACATCATCGCCCGCGACGGCTACAGGGCAAAGCAGGAAGTGCAGTAGAGGAATACCTGCCGGGGGCAATGCGACGGACTGATTGCCCTCGCTGCTTACTTTCGGATTTCTCCCGCTGTTTTTCTCTGGCCCGTGCTGCACCTTCCGCATTAAACTTGCCCGCAGGAGCGGCAAGTGACTCTAAGACAATTCTTCACCAAGCAGCTGATCGACGTCATTCAGTGGAATGAGCCGGTAGACGGCATCCTCGCGTATCGCTTCCCCATGCGCGATATGGAAATACAGAATGGCGGACAGCTTACCGTGCGCGAATCGCAGATGGCAGCCTTCGTCAACGAGGGAAGGATCGCCGACGTCTTCGGCCCCGGGCTTTACACGCTCACCACGCGCAATCTGCCACTGCTCACCGACCTGCTCAACTGGGACAAGGGCTTTCAGTCTCCGTTCAAGTCCGATGTCTATTTCTTCGCCACTCGATTGCAGATCGATCAGAAGTGGGGCACGGCCACTCCCATCACCGTTCGCGACAAGGAATTCGGCGCCGTCTCTCTACGCTGCTATGGCATCTATTCCTATCGCATCAGCGATCCGCGCACCTTCTTCACGCAGATCAGCGGGACTCGCGAAATTTATTTTGTCGCCGACCTCGAGGGCCAGCTGCGCAACACCATCATCGCCCGCATGACGGAGATCTTCGCCAACAGCGATCTCGCTTTCCTCGACCTCACCGCCAACCAGGCCGCGCTCGGAAGCAAGCTCATCGAACAGATCAAGCCGGCCTTCTCTGCGCTCGGCCTCGCTCTCGATCAATTCGTCGTCGAAAACATTTCCTTGCCCGACGAGTTGCAGAAGAACCTCGACCAACGCATCGGCATGAACATTGTCGGAGACCTCGGACGTTACACGCAGTTCGCTGCAGCGGAGTCCATGCCCATCGCCGCCGCAAACTCCGGCGGCGCTGCCGGAATGGGGATGGGGCTGGGAGCGGGCGCAGCCGTGGGCCAAACCATGATGTCGTCGCTCCAGTCGGCCACCGCCGGCGCTGCGAGCGCAACTGCGGTTCCGGCGGCAACAAAGTTCTGCACGCAATGCGGCAAGTCGATTCCCCAAGGGGCGCATTTCTGTCCGGAATGCGGGAAGCAGCAATGAACTGCCCCTCCTGCGGCGCTCCCATGCACCTGAAGCCGGATGAGGACAGCTTCAAGTGCGACTACTGCCAGAGCGTGTATTTCCCGGAGAAGAATGAGGACGGCGTCCGCGTGCTCGGCGAGCTGTCTGAGGATATCTGCCCGAACTGCAACCTCCCGCTCACGCAGGGCTCGATCGCAAAAGTCCGCATTCTCTACTGCACAAAATGCCGCGGCATGCTCATTCCCATGGACGTGTTCAACAGCCTGATCGGTCAGTTGCAGATTCTTGAGGGTGGATCAACGATACAGCCTGCCGTCGACGCAAGCGATTTGAGTCGCATGCTCAGTTGCCCCCATTGCCGGCAGCACATGGAAACTCATCCCTACGACGGCCCAGGCAACGTCATCATCGAGTCCTGCGAACACTGCCTGCTCAACTGGCTCGATCGCGGCGAGCTCGCGCGCATTGTGCACGCTCCCGACGACCACAACCCAACCACAATTTCCGAGCTCGGCCCAAACCAATACGAAGGCACGGACGAATAGCAATCGATCGAGCAAATCACCGCAGGTGGATTAATCCAATCTGCTATTCTGGATATAGATTCGCCCCGCATTCGCTCGGTTGAATTCTCCTCTGGCGCCATGGTGTAACTGGTTAACACGCCGCCCTCTCAAGGCGGAGAGTTCGGGTTCGATCCCCGATGGCGCTACCAAATAGATGGCTCCTGACATGGTTTTAATTTTGCGTATGCGCTGCCGGCGATGGGTCGTTCGCGGACAAGATCGGGGAGCATGTAGCGCAGCGCCTGGAAGGCGTTCCGGCTATATCGCTGGCGGATTAGGCAGCCTTATTCTGAAGACGTGAGAAGGAGATTTGCAGCATGGCGAAACTTGTCTTCGCAATGAACCAGTCTCTGGATGGCTATGTCGACCACATGAAGTTGGGGCCGCCTGTACCAGCGACCTTTCGTCACTTCGTCGAGCATGTGCGTGGGTTGACGGGCTGCATATATGGTCGCGGCCTATACGAGGTCATGCGTTATTGGGACGAAGACCTTCCTAACTGGGACGAGGAGGAGCGCGACTTCGCGGCGGCATGGCGGAGCAGACCGAAGTGGGTCGTGTCGCGCTCGCTCAAGTCAGTTGGCCCCAACGCCACTCTGATCGCGGAGGACTTCGAGCCGGCGATACGCAGGCTGAAGGCGGAGCTGGATGGGGAGATCGACGTAGGCGGCCCAGTCCTGGCGCAAAGCCTGACGGATGCCGGTCTTATCGATAAGTACCGACTCTACCTCCGCCCCGTCGTGCTTGGGAGCGGCAAGCCGTTCTTCGGCGGCCCCCGGCCGCCGCTCCACCTGGAGGCCAGCGATCTCATCGCCGAGGACCTGATTCGGTTGACGTACGTTCCTGCTTAACATCGCGACTGGCCCGACCAAATCGAGCAAGTTGCGCTACTCCATAGGCGGAGCTTCTTTCGGGCGGAACCGCGGCTTCTTCATCAGGTAGCCGATGGGAATGAGACACGCCGTCATGACAACCAGAATGTGGATGGTATCGATGTAGGCGAGAGTTCGCGCCTGTTGCACCATCATGCCGTAAATGCGGGCGGCGGCGGCTCCGGCGGCATTGGCGCTGGAGAAGCCTCGTGCATGCAGGGCCCCGGCCAGTCCTCGCTGCATCATGCGATAGTGTTCCGATGCTGGGGAGACATGCGCCGCCAAATATTGCTGATGGGCCTGCGCGCGGCGTACCAGCATGGTGCTGATGAAGGAAATTCCCAGGCTGCCGCCGATGTTGCGCGCGAGCGCGGTCAGGCCCGAGACTTCGTTGTTCTTCTCCATCGGCACGCCCACGTAGGACATCACGCTGATGGGAACGAAGAGAAACGGCATCCCCAGCACCATGATGACGCGCCAGCTGGCGGCGTCCCAGAAGCCGATACCCAGGTTGAGGTCGGCGATTCTCCAGATGCCGAAGGTGACGAGCGCGAAGCCGAAAGCGATCATGGTGCGGGGATCGATCTTCTGTCCGATGAAGCCGACGATAGGAAGCAGAATAATCAGCACCACGCCTCCCGCGGAAAGGACCAGCCCTGCCTCGGTGGCGGTATAGCCCATGATTTCCTGCAGGAACTGCGGGATCATCACGGTCGTCGAGTAAAGGGCCGCGCCGATCACCAGCATTACGATCTGGGTCATGGCGAAGTTGCGCTTGCGGTACATGGAGAGATCGATGACCGGGTGCGGTGTGGTCATCTCGCGGTAGAGGAAGGCAATGAATCCGCAGAGAGCCACCAGGCCGCAGCCGACGATGAGGTGTGAGCCGAACCAGTCCTTTTCCTGTCCCTTATCGAGCATGAGCTGGAGCGCGCCAATGGTCAGGGCGAGCAGTCCGAGGCCGATCCCATCGATGCCGCCCAGTGTCTTGCGCACCCGCTTGAGGTACGGCGGATCTTCAACAATGCGATGGGTGAGCAGCAGCGAGACAATTCCGACAGGTATGTTGAGGAAGAATATCCAGCGCCAGGTATAGCTGTCGGTGATCCAGCCGCCGATAGTGGGCCCGATGGCGGGCGCGACTACGACTGCCATTCCGTAGAGAGCGAAGGCCATGCTGCGCCTTTCCGGCGGAAAGGTATCAGCCAGGATGGCGCGCTCGCTGGGTTGCAGGCCACCGCCGGCCGCGCCCTGGATCACGCGGAAGAAGACCAGCATGCCGAGCGAGTTGGCCAGCCCGCAGAGGAAAGAAAAGATGGTGAAGAGGGCGACGCAGCTCATGTAAAAACGCTTGCGTCCGATGCGGTTGGCGATCCATCCGCTGATGGGCAGAATGATCGCATTGGAAACAAGGTAAGAGGTCAGGACCCAGGTCGCTTCCTCGTAAGTGGCGCCGAGGGTGCCCGCGATGTGCGGCAGGGAGACATTTGCGATGCTGGAGTCGAGCGACTCCATGAATGTGGCGAGCGTGACGGTAAAGGTGATGACCCACGGATTGAACCGCGGTGTCCAGTGCTCGTAGTGAAAATCGCTGTCGCCATCCTGTTGCTTGACGGGTGAGGCAGCGGTCGTCGTCGCCATGCTTGCTCCGGTGGTCTCCTCTACTGCAATGTGATTTCGTCGTCAGGCGCTTTTCGATTTCTCCGGAGCTGACGTGGACTTATGAATCCGGGTGTTTTCCCGGTTTGATGCGGATGAAAACCGGAGGAAGCATGAATCACAAGGAGTCTGTGGACAGGATAATGCATTACCTGTAGGCGTGTTGCAGCGCGGATTCGATCGCGTCGCAGGCGCGCGCGAGGGCATTTTCGGCGGCAATTTGCGCGGCTGCGGCTTCGGCGCTGCGGAGGAAGGAGGATGTCGTGAGCAGACGCCGAATCGCGGCAGCAGCGGAGGCTGCGGAGTAGTTGGCGCGCGCCAGCGTGAGTCCTGCCCCGAGGCGCCGCACGCGGGCTCCGTTGTCAGGCTGGTCCCATCCATAGGGAACAATCAGCATCGGGCGGCCGGCGCGGAGAGCCTGGGCCGTGGTGCCGGAGCCTCCCTGATGCACGATGGCCGCAGCGTGCGGAAAGACCTTCGAGTATGGTGCGTAGGGCAACGACAGAATCGTTTCCGAGGAGTTGTGATCGTGCGCTCCAATCAGGATGGCCCGGCGGTCGAGCAGCGCGGCGGCCTGGGTGCTGGCGTGGAAGAAGTTCCCCGGATTGGCGACTGCGGTTGAACCTAGGGTAAAGACGATGGGCGGCGCGCCGGCGGCGAGAAATGAAGCTAGCTTTGCCTCGTTCTCAGGATCGGGTTTGCTGCGATCGAAGAAGACGAACCCGGGTTGAGTTGTCTGCGGCGGCCAGTCCGGTTGGATCTTGGCGAGGACTCGCGAGAAGAGCGCGAGAACGAGGCTGGGCGAAAACTTGTCGCGAAAGACTGGATCGCAATGCGGTCTGAGGCCAATTTCGCGACGGAGATCGCGGACGGGGTTCCACCAATGGCTGGTGCCAATGCGGCCGAGGTTGAGAAGTGCCCGATGAACTGGCGCTCCAGCCCTGCGGACGTGGAAGAGCCAGGGCGCGTTTACCAGAATGGGCGGATCATCAGACGACAGGAACGAAGCAGGCGAGAGGATGACCGAGGCCCATGGAAGCCATAATTTCTCCGCGATGAGAGGCGCGGGGAAGATTATTTCGCCGGCCAGCATGAAGTCAGCCTGTGTGGCGGCACTCAGCAGATCGTCGTAGGTCTCCCGAAGATGGGGGAGGACGATTTTTCTGAAGAGGATTTCCGGCCCGCGCTTGAGTTCTTCGCACAGGCTGACGAGGTCGGCGTCGGATGGGTCCCAGGCCGGCCGGATGCCGTGAAAGGCGAGCCCAAGAGCTTCGACTTTAGGTCGGTAGAACGGCGTGGAGGCGAGGGTGACGTGATGGCCGCGACGTTGCAACTCCAGCGCGAGAGCGAGGCAAGGGTGAAGGTCCCCGAGCGAACCGATGGTCGCGATGAGGATTCGCTTTGGCTGGACGGCGGTTGCGGTCAATGAGTTTTCTCTTCGCTGTCAGACGACTTCTTCGATGGGATTAGAATAATGGACGATGGCGGCCAAACAGTATTCCACGATTGAAGTGGCGTGCCCGGAGTGCGGGGCTACGATGAAGATCGATGTAGCGACGCGGTCAGTAATCGCGCACACTCCGGCCCCCCGAAAGCGCACCTTTGAAGATTTTGAGACCGCCGCGAAGGCAATGCGCGAACAGGACGAACGCAAAGAGAGCATTTTCCGGCAGTCAGTGGACGCGCAGAAGAACCGCGACGATCTCCTGGAAAAGAAGTTCGCCGAGGCTCTGAAGAAGGCCAAAGAGACTCCGGACACGGGAAAGCCGCTGCGGGAGTTCGATCTGGACTGAATTTGGGGCGGGGCTGGCATCGCGGAGCCGCTGTCCTGCCTCCAACTTACCGAGGACTTACTGACCGAATGAATACCGAACTCAAGAAAATCCCAACGCAAATAGATGCTTACATTCCCGACTCCGTGAAGGAAATTCCCTGGCCGCGGGTGATTGCCGCCGGGACATTGCTGGCCGGCGCATGTCTGCTGGCTACCGGGCGGCACCGAGCTGCCCTGGGGGCGGCGCTGGGAGCGGTGGGGATTGCCGTGCTGGAAAAGCCGGAGATGGCCAAGGAAATTTGGGAAAACGCTCCGAAGTATCTGCGCTCCACTCAGGATTTTTTGAAGCGGGCGGAGAGCGTGGTTGAGGACCTGACCGGCAAGGGCCAGAAGATTCGGGAACTGCTGTCGGAAATGTAAGATCCGGGTGTGTAAGATCGGGGTGCGCTTGCCACCCGAGTCTTTCAGCCTTACCATCGCTACTGCGCGCCACGGCCCTTCTTAACTTGCACAAAACGCGGGCACATCGCCCGGAGGATCGCGAGGCGCGCTGAGAGCGCCTCATGCCCGAGTTGAAAAACAGCATCGCCGAGGGAGACCTCGTTGCTGACAACTACCGCATTCTCGGAGTCGCAGGCTCCGGCGGAATGGGCGTGGTGTATCGCGCGCGCGATCTGCGGCTGGAGCGCGTCGTCGCTCTTAAATTTCTTCCCAGCGAATTGAACGCCAGCCAGCGCGACAAAGAGCGCTTTATGCGCGAAGCGCGCACCGCGTCCTCGCTCGACCATCCGAACATCGGCGTAATTCATGGGGTCGAGGAAACCGCGGATGAGCGCACCTTTATCGTTATGGCCTTCTATGAAGGCACTTCGCTGGCACAGCGCATCCGCAACGGGCCGCTGCCTGCGCATCAAGCCATTGACATCGCCTCGCAAGTGGCCCGCGGACTTGCCGAGGCGCATTCGCGCGGCATCGTCCATCGCGACATCAAGCCGTCGAATGTGATGGTCACAGGCTCAGGCCTGGTCAAGATTGTGGACTTCGGTCTCGCCCACGCCGCCAACGCGCAGTCCACCACCCAGAGCGGAATCAGCGGCACGGTTGCGTATATGGCGCCGGAGCAGGCGATGGGCAACCGCGTCGATCAGCGCTGCGATATCTGGGCGCTGGGCGTGGTGATGGTGGAGATGCTTACCGCCGACAGCCCTTTCCGCAGCGATTCGTCCCATTCCATCCTCGCTGCCATTCTGAACAGCGCGCCGCAAAATATCGACCGGGTGCATCCCGCGCTGCAGCCGATACTTTATCGCGCTCTAGCCAAGGAGCCGGACCGGCGGTATCAGTCATGCGGCGAGTTGCTGTCCGATCTTGAAAGCGCCGGCCGCAAAATCCCGGCTAACGCTGTGGCCAATACGCCCTCGCACGAGTTGCCGACCGTCCGGTTTGACGCAGTCACGCGCCGCGCGCGCCAGGATGCCTCGCGATCCGTGCTCTCGCCCGCTGCGCCTTCACCCAGACGGTTTATGGTTCCGCTGCTCAGTGTTGTTGGGCTGCTTGCCGTGCTCGTGCTGGTTGTGCTGCTGGTTCCGGCATTCCGCCATCGGGCGGCAGCTCTGGTCGGCGGCGCGCCGGAGCAGGAACACGTTGCAGTTCTGCCCTTCGACAACATCGGGAGCAATCCTGAGAACGCTGCTCTGGCCGACGGGCTTATGGATTCGCTCGCAGGCCGCTTATCAAACCTCGATGTGGGCAATCAATCGTTGTGGGTGGTGCCCACCAGCATGGTGCGGCGGCACAAGGTCACCGATCCCTCGGACGCGCTCAAGCAACTGGGCGCGAATCTCGTGGTTAAAGGCTCCATCGAGCGCGACGGCACCGACATTCATCTGAATGTGAATTTGATCGACACGAAAAGCATGCGGCAGATCGGGTCGGCAGACGTTGATGACCGCGCGGGGGACTTGTCCACGCTGGAAGACGAGACGGTAGCGAGGCTGGCGCACTTGATGAATATCTCCGTCACGCCGGACATGCTGCGGAACACGGGCGGGCGGGTGAATCCGGCAGCGTATGAGGATTATCTGACCGCGCTCGGGTATATGCAGCGCTACGACAAGCCGGGCAATCTTGATTCGGCGATTACGGCCCTGCAACGCTCCACGCAGACAGATCCCGGCTTTGCTCTGGGATATGTGGCTGCGGGAGAGGCGTATCGGCTGAAGTACAGGGTTGACCAGAATCTGCACTGGTTGGACGAGGCACAGGCGAATTGCCAGAAGGCCGCGGAACTGGATAACAGCGTTCCTGCGATTTATGTCACTCTGGCGCAGATTCATGATGCTCTGAGTAAACATGACCTCGCGTTGCAGGAATTTCATCATGCACTCCAACTTGATCCCCAAAATTCCACGGCTCTGGACGGTCTAGCGCGTTCGTATGAAAAATCCGCCCGCATCCCCGATGCGGAAAAGACCTTTAGGGAGGCAGCTGCCATTCATCCGGATGCCTGGTTCGGCTATAACGAACTGGGCAATTTCTACGAGAGACAGGGAAAGTATCCGCAGTCGATTGCCGCTTACCAGAAGGCGCTTGCCATCACGCCGGACAATGCGGAGCTCTATTCCAACTTAGCGGCGGCCTACATCGATCAGGGCGGCGTTCAGTCTCTGAAGTCAGGCGAGGAGGCACTGAAAAAATCGATCGCGCTCAACCCCAGCTATCCGGCCTACGCAAATCTCGGCATGCTCTACATGCAGGAGAAGCGCTATACAGACGCTGCGGCGGCAACCGAAGGTGCGTTAAAGATGAACAGTAATAATTATCTGGTCTGGAACAACCTGATGCTGGACTATGAGGGAGCCGGGGACCAGATCAAAGCTGAAACGGCGCGACAGCGAGCTGAGCAAGCGGCCGAAAACTGGGTGGCCACGAAACCGGAAGACGCAGTGGCGCAATCAATATTGGCAACTCTCTATGCGCAGGACAGGCAGAATGCAAAGGCGCAGTCAAAGATTGAGACGTCACTGGCTCTGGCCCCGGCTGATCCAAGTGTGCTTGCAAACGTAGGCGAGGCATACGAGCTACTGCGACAGCGCGAGCAGGCGTTGAAATACGTTGAGAAGGCAATCGCCAAGGGCTACGCGCTCGATGATTTAACGAGTGATCCGGACCTGCAGGCGCTGGTTGCCGACCCGCGGTTCAAGAAAAATCTCAAATAGTCCCCCGCAATGCCGGCAGCGTTTTAGGGCCGGTTCACGCTGTGTAACGATGATGGCAAAAGGAGACTTGCATGCCGAACAATCCGCAAAATTGGGACCTGAACGTTCCAGGCAATCCAAACCTCACACCGGGCGTTGGTGACACGGTAACGATAAATTGCGAAAACAGCCAGGGATTTACCTGGTGTTATAGCGACAGCGGTAATCCACAAGTTTTCGCGAATGGGTTTCTTGCAAATGGTAGTTATGCAGCAGGATCTTATGGACCGTATACGGCAGTAAATCCAGGCACGGTTCACTATCAGGGGGTTGTAGGACAGAACAAGCCTTGTAATCCGGCCGGTGGCATCACCGCAACCGGGCATACGATTATCGTCAGCGGAGTCGGTCGTCGCCGATAGAGATATGTGACTTGCGTTTTCCAGCGACAGGCCTTGCTTCGGCAGGGCCTGTGCTGTTTCTATGCCTTCAATGCGTGCGCTCCACCAGATACTGCGCAACAGCCTTCAGTCCGTCTGCGGAGGAGCCGTAGGTCTGAAGCTCCGCAAAGGCCTCCTTGACCAACCGTGCGGCGTCCTTGCGGGAAGCCTCGATACCGAACACGGCGGGCCAGGTCGCCTTGTCGCTGGCAAGGTCTTTGCCGGCGGTTTTGCCCAACTGCTCAGAGCTTTGGGTTACATCGAGAATGTCATCGACAATCTGGAAGGCCAGACCGGCTTTTCGACCAAAGGCAGTTAACCGCGCGACATCTCGCGGCTTTGCCCCGCCATAAAGGCCGCCCGCGACGATGCTCACCCGTAGCAGCGCTCCCGTCTTCGCGCGATGAATGGCGTGAACGCTCTCGGCGGTCGGCTTCGTATGCTCGCCTTCAAGGTCGAGCACCTGGCCGCCGATCATGCCCTCCACTGTTCCGGTGGCCTCAGCAACCAGCCGGATGATCTCCACCGAGGTTGCCGCAGGGCATTGCATCCCCGCGAGCGTCTGGTAGGCAAGCGTCTGCAGCGCGTCTCCCGCCAGAATCGCAATGGCCTCGCCGAAAGCGACGTGGCAGGTCGGCTTGCCGCGACGAAGATCGTCATTGTCCAACGCGGGCAAGTCGTCATGGATGAGCGAGTAGGTGTGCAGCATCTCGACAGCTGCGGCCAAGTCTTCCACGCCGTCCGGCAGTCTGCCTCCGGTAAAGATGCGTGCCGCTTCATACACCAGCACCGGGCGCAGGCGCTTACCTCCCGCGAAGGTGCTATGGCGCATCGCGCCGTGGATCGACGCGGGGACCTGCGCGACCGGGGGCAGCAGCCGCTCGAGAGCGCGATCCGTGAGCTCGGCTCCGGTGTGCAGAAGCTCTTTAAGCTGAATCTCGGCTTGCATTTTGATGATGATAAACCTGAGCCGCAGCAAAGTGCAGCATCTTCAGCTACGGCAGAAGACGCAACGTATGGCTGGCCTGCGACTGAATGGCGGCGTCGCTGAAGGGGAGCGCGAAGGTTTTCCCGTTATACCAATAAAACCACTGGTCGCGATAAAAGGGGCTTAGCGGATTTCCGGACTCGCCCGTAATTATGTCTTCTGTCGCACCGTCGGGGTGAGCCCAGTCGATGGTGAAGCGCTGCGATGGGGCGAAGGTGCGGCCTGCCGCGTTGACGGTGGTGGCGTCTCCGCCGCGCGGCTGGGCGCCGGTGCCGGTCCAGCGTTTGAACCAGGGAAGAAGCCGGTAAAGAGGATGCTCAAGATCGACGGGATGGGCGTACCCGTAGCGCCAGCTCTTGAGGTTCAGGGGGGCAGTGCGCAGTCCTTCTTCGACGACCGCGGCAAGGAAGTCGTCCCACGAAGCATAGCCGCTGGGCAGCCAACCTGCCGGATTGTCAGTGATGAGTTGCTCGCGTGCAAATTCGCTCTCCGGCCAGTGATAGAGAAGCCAGTCATCGCCTAGTTTGGGCTTGAGCAGCATGGGCCAGAAGGCCGACTTTGCGGCCTCAAGAACAGCAGCGGCAGAAGAGTCAACCGTGACGGCGCCGTCCCAGCTGCGCATGAGGTCGGCGGCCTCGCGGAGACGGCGATCGCTGCTGGAGGCGTGGTCGATGGCATAAGCAAATCGCTGCGCAAGCTCCTGGTCAACTTCAGAATAAACATCGTTCTGCAGAGTAAGCATGTCTGCGGGCGTGAGATGATCTTTGGCCGCGAGCCACTTCCAGATGCGCTCGTTGCGATATGGGTCCGCCCACTCATTGCTCACGGCATACGGATAATTGTCGGGCGTGATGCGGGAGTTGGCGGTGGCGATGATTCCGTTCACGGGGTCGAGGGTGGATGGCATACGATCATACGGGATGTAGCCCTGCCACTCATGCCTGCTGTCGCTGATGGGAACATCAACGAGCCCCATCGGCCGATTGGGAATGCGCCCCACCGCCTGGTAACCGATGTGTCCCTGGTCGTCGGAGTAGGCGACATTGAGCGATGGGCCCCACCAATGGCTCATAGTGTCGCGGAAGCCGGCCCAGTCGGCGGCGGAGTCGAGCTCTACGAAGGGTAGGCTGTCCTGCGGAATGTCGTAGGCGCTCCACCGCAGAGTAATGGTGCGCCGCTCATGCGGAATGAGCGGAGTGATCACCGGACCGTGATCGGTGGTGGCAATATCGATGGTGACGTCGCGGCCTGCACGGACGCGAATCGTCTCGCGATGCCGCTCGATCGGATGCCACGATCCGTCCGGCGCGCGGTACTCGTCCTGCTGATTGGTCTGCTCGACGTAGAGATCCTGCACGTCGCCGTAGAGGGCGGTGAATCCCCACGCGATATGTCCGTTATGTCCGGCGATGATGCAGGGTACTCCAGGAACAGTAACGCCTGCGGCATGGAAGCCTGTCGCTTGAAGATCGGACTCATACCAGATATTCGGAATGCCGTAGTCGAGATGCATGTCGTTCGATAGGATGGGCTGGCCGGAGGCGGTGTGCGCGCCGGATACGGCCCATTCGTTGGAACCGAGAGAACAGCCATCGCACTCGGCGCGCGTTGGCTCCAGGAGCCGGTCGAGGTCCAGTAGGTCTGTGACTGAAGGGCCGCCGGCGCCTGTTGAAGGGCCGAGCCGGCCGTTTTGGGTTTCGTCCAGCGGCACGTCGGGGATGAACGGCTGCGGGGCAGTGAGATCGGGAGCGGCCTGCGTGGGCGGATGGTCACGCCACGAACCTGCGGGATAGAGCGACGCGGCAAGCGTAGGGCCCAGGCGCGCAACGATGCGCTCGCGATCGAGCTTGAGGTCCCAGCGCTGGTCCAGCAACTGCACCATGCCCATGGCGATAAGCGCCGAGTCGACCGGTTGCCATAACTGCGGCTTGTAGCGCAGCAGGCGGAATTCGGCGGGAAGATTTTCTTCGTGAGTGGCGATGTAGTAATTGACTCCGCGGGCGTAGTCGTTGAAGTAGCGGCGATCGACTTCGCTAAGGTTGGCGACAATGTGCTCCGCGGTTTCGCGAATGAGCAGGACCCGCTGCATGCGGTCATTTTTTACGAATGCGGGGCCAAGAATCTCAGCGGCTTCGCCTGCGGCCATTCGACGCGCCATGTCCATTTGCCAGAGCCGATCCTGCGCGGTGACATAGCCCTGCGCCAGGAAGAGATCGTCGAGCGAGGCGGCCTGAATGTGCGGAACTCCATGCTGGTCGCGCCGAACGGTGACGGGCGCGGTGAGCCCGCGGAGGCGCAGCTCACCGTCAAGCTGCGGAAGCGAATCGCGCATGGCGTGCCTGAGCCATACGCCTCCGCCAACCACGCCGGCCGCCGCAGTAAGGATGAGCAGCAGGACAACCACGACAAAGAGCCGCAGAATAGGGCGGTGGCGTGACTCGTCTAATTCAACGTATCTTCCGAGGGGCATCTGGTACAGGGTACAGCAGGGCTCAGCCTGTGGGCGTACTGGCTGTTCTGATCCTCGACGGGCTGCTCAACGAATCACGTGAAGCGCCTGCGCTCCGTCGAGAACGGCGTCGGTAACAAGGCGCTGATCGAAAGTCACCAATTGGCCGCCATGTGCTCTGGCGAGCGCCAGCAGATAGCTGTCCGTCACTTGTACGGAGTCAAGAAGGCGATTGCGATCGATGCGTGCTGCATCGAGCAGGGTGATGTCGTCCGGCCAGAATTGGTGGCCAGACAGTGCGCACAGAGTTGTGAGCAGATTCGCCATGGCCGCTGGAGTCCCAGGAGAATTTGGATAACGCGCGTGACCGACAATGCGCAGCACACCGTTTTCAGTGATGGCGCAAGTCGCCCACGCCCGCCGTCCTTTTGTTGCAAACCACGTGTGCGCTCTGTCGTGCTGTACATGCGAAGGATCGATAAGCGCGATAAGAACATTGACGTCCAGAAGGAATCGGGTCAGGGCAGCTCCTCACGCAGCTGTTGCACCAACTCCGATGTCACCCTTGGAGCTCCCGGGCGCACCGCCAAAAGCGGGATGCCATTTCGAACCCGCGGCTTCGATTCAGCTGGCTGCAACGCGCGCCGGGCCAGGGACGAGATGACTTCTCCCACGGTTGTTTTTTTCATCGTGGCAATCTCCTTGGCCGCGCTCAGAACGTCATCATCGATGGCGAGAGTGGTCCGCATTTACTAGTCCTCTGCATCAAACATCATACATCAGATGTCCATTTTTGGGCGAATCTATCACGCCGCCTCGATCGGACCCGGACCGACGTTCGTTGCCTCGACAGCCCTGCTTCTGTATGACCAGGCCGGCCGCCAGCCCGAGCCGGCAAAGGGCGACTGCACGCGGCGGCCCCACCAAAGCCACATAGCGAGAGCAATAATGATGATGAGCACAATGACGTAGATGCTGCCCTCGGGGCCGGTATCGCCCCCGCTCCAAAAAATCTTCCCGACGGGATGCTCGTTCAAAAAATGGCCGCGAACGATAAGCCCGCTATCGCGTGTTCCATAAAAGAAGGACTGTCCCCAATCCCATGCGGCGTGGAAGCCGACAGCCCACCAGAGCGAGCCGGTATACCAGAGGCTGAGACAGAACACGAGCCCGATGGCTCCGGCGGAGAAGACCCCGACCGGGGATTCTCCGGGATTGCCGTGATGGCCAAAGCCGAACAGGAAGGACATAATCAGCGCGCCCCACCAGAAGCCGATGCCGCGGGCGAAGGTGAACTGGATATAGCCGCGCGTGAGCGACTCTTCAGAAAAGCCGACGAGCAGGAACATCAGTCCCCATTCAGCCGCGTACCTGAGGACGTGGCCGCCGCCGTGGAGCGCCTGCCCGTCGAAGGCGAGATAGCCGGTCTTCCAGAGTACGAGCACGAGAGCGGAAATCGCAATAAATCCCCAGGCGAGTCCCCAGAAAAAGCGCGCCGCGCGCGCGGCTCCCTGAAATCCGTAGGCGAGGAGCGATTTGTGTTCGATGAGCGCCAGGATCCCGGTGGCGATGACGATGCAGAGCAATTGGACGCCTTCAATAAGTACACCCATGTGCGCAGACATCGCGGGATTGGCCGGATGGTGAGGGTGTGAGAAATGCCTGATGATCAGGCCAACAACCAAAAAGAGGGCGACCATGATTAGGACGAAGAGCGCAATGCCCCACCCCGCCCGGATCATGCCGTTTTCAGCGACAAAGATCCCGCGCAGATTTCGTTCCGGCGCGGGTGGTTCGGGGGATGGTAGCGGGAATATTTCGCGGTTGCCGTTGCCTTCGTCCAAAGTGCCCTCCTGCTGAGTCGGTGCAATGGTACTTGAATCGAAGCGGAACCTGCGAGAGAAAAGTTCCTAACCTGAGGACTCGGACAAGCCCGCGCCTTGACTTTGCGGGCTGTCCCAGCCATCCTAATCAATCCTGCTGTTTTACTTTTTTCTCTTTCTGGAGCGCCCACGTTTTGAAGGTCCGGGTTTTTTATCACGACAAGTGTTTCGATGGGGCCTGCTCGGCTTCGCTCTTTGCGCGCTTCCACCGCGAGCGCATTGCGCCCGATGCGAGCTACGAGTTTCGCGGGCTGGTGCATCGCGCGGGCGCCCTGTTCAACGAGGCCGATTTCACCGGAGACGAGAATGCGATTGTGGACTTCAAGTATTCGGCTTCGCCCCGGATTACGTGGTGGTTCGATCATCACCTCAGCGCATTTCTTACGCCTGAGGACCAGCAGGATTACGCGCGCGGGCTGGCGGACGGCCGCTACGCGAACCGCCGCTTCTATGACCCCAATTACATCTCCTGCACCAGCTTTCTGGCGCATATCGCCGAGACGAAGTTCGGCTTCGACGCGGTGCCGGTGGCCGAGCTGGTGAAGTGGGCCGATATCGTTGACGGCGCGCTGTACACCAGCTCCCAGGCCGCGGTCGAGATGGCCGACCCGGCCATGAAGCTGACGCTGATCATCGAGGCGACACAGGACCCGAAGTTTATTCCGCGGCTCATTCCGCTGCTGACCTCAATGCCGCTTGCCGACGTGCTCAAAGAGCCGTTCGTGGCCGAGCTGCTGCCTCCGCTGCTGGAGCGTCATGAGGAGGCCATCGCGCTCATCCGGGACAGATCGGAGTCAAAGGACGGCACGATTTTCTTCGACATCAGCGACCATCCTATGGAGGGATACAACAAATTCATCCCCTACTACCTCCATCCGGAGGCGACCTACTCCGTCGGTCTGTCGAAGTCCTCGTTCCGGACAAAGGTCTCGGTCGGATCGAATCCCTGGACGAAGGCCGATCCGGAGAAGATGGTGAACCTGGCAACGATCTGCGAACGCTACGGCGGAGGAGGCCATGCCCGCGTCGGCGCCATCTCCTTTCCTCCGGACCGCGAAGATGAGGCGCGCGCCGCAGCCACGGTGATCGTAGCGGAGCTGCGCAGCAAGAATCCGCTGGCCTGAAATCAGCGCGATCCGAAAGACCGGTGCGCTAAATGCCCAGCTTTTTTACTTCATCGTTGTAGTATTTGCGGTAAAGAATGTCCCACTCCTGGCTGCCTTCAGGAATGATTTTCCGCTGCGAAGCGATCTTCAGCCGAGCCGCTTGGTCGATGCGCGTTTCATCCGTCAGCAGCTTCTCCAGAACCTTCCGCGCTTCCTGCCGGATGGTATTCCGATCCTCGAGAAAGTCGCATTCAGCCGTGTCTGCAAGCGTGTCCGCGACCACATGCGCCAGTTTGTTCAGTTTGTCGCGCGAAATTCTCACAGCACCGCCTTGTATTTCCGCGCCAGTTCCTGCTTCACCTTTTTGAACATCTCCGCGTAGGCCGCTCCGGTGCGGTGCATTTCGTCCTGGTAGGCGTCCAGAATCACGCGCACTTCTTCGTTGATGCGGTCTTCGAGCGACAGCTCCTCGAGCAGCCCGGCGTTGACGCGCTCGCTTACTGCTGCGGTTTTCGTGGTGCGAATCACTTTGGCTTCGATCAGATCTTTGACCGTGTGCCGCGCAAGGTATCCAACATAATCGCGTGAAAATATCATGTATCTTGCTCGAAATATAGCACAGTTGCAGGGTCAAAACAGTGATGTCCCGCAGCGCATTTCTCCCGCGCGTCGAGCATCCTCCGCAGCCCCTCAGCTTTCTTTTCCACGCCACCCGTTCCCTGAAAGCTGCGACAATGAAGAAACATTATGACGCCAACCAGCCTGCTTTCCCTTAAAGACGACATGGTGGCCTTTATCGAGGGCCACGGACTCCGCCGCATCCCTGCGTACGTCGGCGAAGAAGTCCCCAGCGTTCTCTGGGATGACGAAGAAAATGTCGACAGTTGGAAAGACTTTGTCGAAACCGCCAAAGCCGCGGCTGCGCCTTTCCTTACCATGAGCGATGTGAGGCTGGAGAAGGCGGACCTCGAGCTGCTCATTGAAGAGCTGCAGGAGGCCAACTTCCCCGACTCCGATTCGCCTGAGCTGGACGAAGCGCAATCGCTCGCGAGCTACGTCGGCAAAGTCGGATACATCCAGCTCGGCTTCGCCTACCAAGGCATCGTCTTTCTGCACGAAAGCACCACAAGTTGGTACGAGCGCTACCAAAATCTTCTTGAATCTCTCGACGGCTTCGGTGAGCTGTCGTTCGGCGACGATGACGCCGACGAGGATGCAAACTAGCCGCGTGAGCACGTCTGAGATCGTCTCCCTGAACCACTCGCCGCAACCCTCCCCCGCCGTGCTCCCAGCCCAGCGCCCACCAAAGCGCTGGGTGTTCCAGCAAACCGACGCCGCAGCTGAAGAAGCGCTCGCCCGCGAGGCTGGTGTCCCGACGCTCATCGCGCGGCTGCTCATCGCCCGCGGCATCCGCACAGCAGCCGAAGCAGCCCGCTTCCTCGCGCCCACTCTCGACCATCTGCACGATCCCTACCTTATGCTGGGAATGGCCACCGCCGTCGCTCGCATTCAAGAGGCCATCGCCGCCCGCCAGCCCATCCTTATATATGGCGATTATGACGTTGACGGAACCACCGCCGTCGTCCTGCTCAAGACCGCCATCGAGCGACTCGGAGGAAGCGTTCGCTTCCACGTCCCGCACCGGCTTCGCGAGGGTTATGGGATGCAGCGCGAGATTCTCGAGACGGCCGCTCATGAAGGCGTCCGCCTCGTGATCAGCGTGGATACCGGCATTCGCGCCTTTGCCGCCGCCGAGGCCGCTGAGGCCCTTGCCCTCGATCTCATCGTTACCGATCATCACCTGCCGGAGATCACTCTCGGCCTGCCCAAGGCACTCGCGATCCTCAACCCCAACCAGCCCGCTTGCACTTATCCCTGCAAACATCTCTGCGGAGCCGGCGTTGCATTCAAGCTCTCTCAAGCTCTGCTCGAAATTCAAGACCGCGACACTGCTCGAAGCAAACTGCTTCCGTCCTTCCTCAAGCTGCTCGCCATCGCCACCATCGCGGACGCCGTTCCCCTCCTCGGCGAAAACCGCGTCTTCGTCGCGCTCGGCCTCACTGAACTTCAACGCCCGGTCCACTCCGGTCTGCGCGCCCTGATGAAGGTCGCTCAACTTGATCCCGCCCAGCGCAAGCTCACCCCAGTCGATATCGGCTTCCGCCTCGCGCCGCGCATCAACGCTGCCGGACGGATGGATATCGCATCCGAAGTCGTCGAGCTCTTCACCACGAGAGACGCCGCCCGCGCCCAAGCCATCGCGCAAAAGCTGGAGCAGCTCAACAGCGACCGTCGTAGCACCGAGGCCGCAGCACTGGCCCAAATTCTCGCGCAGCTCGATGAACCCCACTTCCGCCAACCCCGCTGCCTTGTGATCGACGGAAACGGCTGGCACCGCGGCGTCATCGGCATTCTCGCCTCCCGCATCGTCGAGCGCACGGGCAAGCCTACTCTCGTGCTCGCCCACGAAGATGGAGAAGCCTACGGCTCCGGCCGGTCCATTCCCAGCTTCCACCTGCTCAATGCGATCGAGACCTGCCGCGAGCTCTTTACTCGCTTCGGAGGCCACGCCCACGCCGCCGGCTTCTCGCTTCCCTCCGATCGTGTTCCCGAGCTGCGCCAGCGCCTGGCGGACTACGCCGAAATCAATCTCACCGATTCCGACCTCGGAAGCCCGCTGCAATGCGCCGCGCCGCTTCCCCTCGAAGAAATCAATGAGTCACTCTATTCCTGGCTGCGCAAGCTCGAACCCTGCGGCATGGACAACGAGGAGCCGGTCTTCACAGCGGCCAATCTTCGCATCGCCTCGCCACCGCGCGTGATGAAGGAGAAGCATATACGTCTCCAGCTCCGCTCCGAAAAGGCTGTATTCTCCGCCATCGGCTTCAACTGCGCAGAAAAATTCGCCGCGCTTCAACTCGCGCAAGAGACTCGCATCGATCTCGCATATAAGATCCAAAAAAATGACCACCCCAACTTCGGCGGCCTCGAACTCGAGATCGCCGATCTTCGCGTGGCTCGTGCGGATGCGTAGTGTCTCAATCGGGAAGACGCCATAGGGAGCTCCCGGACAGCATCCTCTCATCAGCTATGCCCGCCGCGATGGATTTGCGCGAGCTCTCGATCTGCGAGCGGTGCCCCATAAAAAGTGCAGACTGGGAGAGTATGCGTGAATGCTATGAATGAGAGCGGCCTGTCGGCGAAATGCACAGGGTTTTTCACAAATCTGTTGAAAATGGAGACAACAAAGTCGTTGCCGCTCGGTCCGATTTGTGAGATTCTGATACATTTCCGCCGCCAGAGAGATGAAGAAACGCGGGAGCAATTTGTCCCATTCATCGTGCGATACAATCGGCTTGATCAAAGAAAAACTTGACCGATGAATGGCAAAGAGACGGCTCATGCGGCCAGAGTTGCGGGAAAACGGGGCCTTTCGCTAATCAGCGATGAGAGATTCAGGGAACTTTACGCCGCCCTGCTAAAGTGCAGAATGCTCGACGAGCGGCTCCCGGCCGACGCATTTTACGACCGGTGGAGGGGCAGAGAAGCCGTCACAGCCGGAGTGATGGCCTGCCTCCGCGCAGGTGATTGCGTTATTCCAACGCCTCGCGCGATGCTTGCCTTGCTCCTTCAGAACGGGCCGGCCGCACCCAGCAAGAGCGGGACTCTCACCTCCGCAGCGCCTTTGGCTGCCGCAACCGGTGAGGCGCTGAGGCACAAGCTGGAACAGACTGGCGGAGTGACTGTGGTGTTTGCCGATCGCGGCGAGCCGGAGCGCCTGGGTGAAATTATTTCAGGTGCCTCCTGCCAGTTATTGCCAATTCTGTACGTTCTCAACGAAGGACTGCAAAGTTCCCGAATCAGAAGTTCCGGGAACAAAAGTTCCGGCATCAAGAGTTCCCGGATCAGCGGAGCGGTCCCGGCGATTCGTGTCGATTCCCTGGATACTGTAGCGGTATATCGAGTAGCGCATGAAGCAATTCAACGAGCTCGCCAGGGCGACGGTCCCACGGTGATGGAGTGCGCCACATGGCCTGGCGATAGCGAAACGGACTCGCTGCAAAAACTTGAACGCTACCTAGCAGGCAAAAAGCTCTTTCGCCGCGCGTGGAAAAATCGACTGGAAGAAGAGTACGCCAAGGCTCTCGGCGACTTCGGGAAGACACCGATTCCTGAGTTGAATGAGGGCGAAATGGGCTGTGCCCCTGTGTACACCCGGCGGAGAAATGCTGTAGCCTGAATCGAAACACCTTGCATGTGATCAAAGGGCCAGGAGGCAACACTGTTACTGGTCGAAATAAATGTGGTTTCTGAGGTCTAAGTGAGATTTGTTTCCCCCATTATCCTGCTGGCTGCGCTCGGTTTCGGATCCTCTATCGCGATGGCACAGTCCGGGAGTGTAGACCAGTCCCTTCCGTCGAATTATCATCCGGCTTCTCCCATCGTGTACTCCAGCTCGCTCGGATCGAATTATGTGCCGATGGATAGCTGGGTTTATCCGGCGCTCGATCGTCTGCACAGCATGGGATATCTGGATACCGCATTTTTGGGACTGCGCCCATGGACCCGATTGAGCATCGCTCACATGCTCGAGGCAACAGCGGACAAAATTGACAACAACCCCGACGATGACGAGGCCCGCGAACTGTACCTTGCGCTTGAAGATGAGTTCAACAATGACCAAGGTTCCTTGGGACAGCGCAACGCGCACGCGGAGTTGGATAGCGTATATACGGTTCTGCGCGGGATCAGCGGCACTCCGCTGAACGACAGTTTTCACCTCGGCCAAAGCATCGTAAACGATTATGGGCGGCCCTATCAGCAGGGCTTCAACACCTACACAGGGTTCAGCGCGCGCGCCGAGGCCGGTCGGTTTTCGCTTTACTTCCGAGGAGAGTACCAGCACGCTCCGAGTGCCGCGGGATACTCGCTTCCGTTGGCGTTATATCTGTCGAATACGGTTGACGCCATTCCATTCGCGACCCATCCCGTTCAGGACACCATTCCGCTCGGTCCGCTTGCCGCTGCCAATGACTTTCGCATCATAGAGGCGAGCCTTTCTTATCATCTGCTGGGGCATGAAATCTCCTTCGGGAAGAATGACCAGTGGCTCAGCCCGGCATTCGGCGGAGGCATGGCATGGAGCACCAATGCGGAGGCTCCCTACACCTTTGAGATCAACCGAGTGGAGCCGCTGCGAATTCCGCTGCTGTCGCGCGCCACGGGGCCGTTCCGCTATGAATTTTTTGTGGGCAGTCTGAAGGGCCACAGCTATCCGAACGAACCCTGGGTCCACATGGAGAAGGTCAGCTTCAAACCGACGCGCAACCTGGAATTTGGATTTGAGCGCACCGTTATCTGGGGCGGCAAGGGTCATGGTTGCGAGGTGGGCAACACGGCGACCATTACCCCATGCAACGAACCCATTACGCTGCATACTTTTTTGAAGAGCTTCTTCAGCTTCCAGAACGTACCCTTCGCCGAGAAATTCTCGCGCAATGATCCCGGAGCGCGCTTCGGCAGCTTCGATTTCGATTATCGGCTCCCATTTCTGCGAAATTGGGTAACGCTCTACACTGATTCCTTCGCACACGACGACGTCAACCCGATCAGCGCTCCGCGGCGTTCCGCTGTGCGCCCGGGAATATACCTTTCGCACTTTCCTGGCGTGACCAATTTGGATTTGCGCGTAGAAGGCGTGTCGACGGATCCGGTCAGCGATGCCAATGCCAACGGGAGTTTTCTGTTTTACGAGACGATCCAGCGGCAGGGGCCTACGAATAAGGGCTTCCTCTTTACTGACGCGATGGGACGCGACGCAAAGGGAGGACAGGGATGGCTCACGTATCACTTGTCGCCGAACGAATTCGCTCAGTTCTCTTATCGTGACGTGAAGGTGGACCAGAAGTTCATTCAGTTCGGAACGACGCAGAACGATTTTCAATTCGCTGTGACCAAGCGGTTTATGACAAATTTTGAAGCGCGCGGCTGGGTGCAGTACGAACGGTGGGTTGCCCCCGTTTACAAGCCCGGGCCGCAGCATGATACGACGATCCAGGCGCAGATCACCTGGTTTCCCAAGTCGCAAAAATTGTTTTGAAAGAACCACAACGAGGCCCCGGCTCACATGGCGGGCTTGTGTTCGTTAATCGTTAACCAATTCGTACGCGCAGGTCGCCGCCTGACATCTGCGCGGGCTGATCCAGCCCTAGCAACCCGAGCACGGTGGGCGAAATATCGCGAAGCGAGCCATCCGGCCGCAGCTTGTATCTCTTGGCGTCTTCGTTCACGAAAATAAACGGAACAGGATTTGTGGTATGCGCGGTATGCGGGCCACCGCTCACCGGATCGACCATTAATTCGGCATTGCCGTGATCGGCGGTGATCAGCATGGAGCCGCCAAACTGACGGACGGCCTGATAGATACTGCCGAGGCAGGCGTCAACAGTTTCCACGCCCTGAATGGTCGGGGCAAGCTTGCCAGAGTGGCCCACCATATCGGCATTCGCGAAATTCACCACGAGCACATCAAATGCCGTATCTTCGACTGCCTTGACCACCGCCTCCGCGATCCCGGCAGCAGACATCTCGGGTGCCAGATCGTAGGTCGCGACCTTCTGCGATGGAATCAGCAGGCGATCCTCTCCCGGAAAGGGCGTCTCAATGCCTCCGTTGAAAAAATACGTCACGTGCGCGTATTTCTCCGTCTCCGCAATGCGGAGGTTGCGAAGGTTGGCCTGCGCCATCAGGTTTGCGAGCAGATTCTCCATGGACTCTGGAAGGATAATCATCGGCAGCGTGAACTGCTTGTCGTATTGCGTCATGCAGACGTAGTGCAGGTTTCTGGGGACGCTGCTGCGGGGAATGACGCTGTCCAGGTCGTCCGCGCCGGGCAAGCCGCGGCCCTCGTCTTTGGTCAGGCCGCTATTGCGCGCCAGCACGCGCGTGATCTGGCGAGCGCGATCCGCGCGATAATTAAACATGATGCAGACGTCGCCATCGCCAATCATGCCATTCGGACGACCATGCGCATCGTTGACGACGAAGGGAACGAGGAATTCATCGGTGACGCCGTTGTTGTAACACTCCTTCACCCGCGCGATCGGGTCGATGTAGGCGCCGCCCTCTGCCTTTCCGGTAGCCATCGCGTCGAAGGCGAGCTTTTCGCGCTCCCATCGGCGGTCGCGATCCATTGCGTAATAGCGCCCGGAGACCGATGCGATTTTGCCAACTCCGTACTCGCGCATCTTCTGCTCCAGCGCGGCGAGATAACCTGCGCCGGAGGTGGGCATCGTGTCCCGGCCGTCCATAAATGCGTGAACCAAAACCCGCTCAAGCCCCTGCTGCTTCGCGGCTTTAAGCAAAGCGTAGAGATGGTTCTGATGCGAGTGAACGCCGCCGTCGGAGAGAAGTCCGAATAAGTGCAGCTGGCGTCCGCCCTCGGCAGCGCGCTTCATCGCATCGACGATCACCGGATGTGAGAAGAATTCCCCGCTTGCAATCGATGCATCGATGCGGGTGATATCCATGCGCACCACCCGTCCTGCTCCGATGTTCAGATGTCCCACTTCACTGTTGCCCATTTGACCGTCCGGAAGTCCGACGAAGTGATCGGAGGCATGGAGCAAGGTGCTGGGAAATTCCGACAGCAGCTTGTCATAGGTGGGCTTGCGCGCCAGGGCAATGGCGTTGTTTTCTGTTTGGGGACGATAGCCCCATCCGTCGAGGATAGTAAGGACGATGGGCTTGTTGCGATTAGGCACATTGACTCCGATTTTTTTTAAAGCGGCGCAACCGACCACGGTTGAGTTGACGCCACGTGGCCAACGGAGACGGCTACTCGCCGAAGTTGACGGATTCAATCCCAAGAAATTCCGCAGCCTGGCCCAACTCTTCTTCAATGCGCAGCAACTGGTTGTATTTGGCAATGCGGTCGGTCCGGGAGGCGGACCCGGTCTTGATCTGCCCGGCATTGGTCGCCACCGCGAGATCGGCGATGAAGGTGTCTTCCGTCTCGCCGCTGCGATGCGAAATGATGGAGGTGTAGCCAAAGCGGCGGCCCAGCTCAATCGCCTCCAAAGTCTCGCTGATGGTGCCGATCTGGTTCACCTTGATCAGAATCGAATTGGCAATTCCCTCTTCGATGCCGCGTTGCAAACGCTCCGTGTTGGTAACGAAAAGGTCGTCGCCCACCAGCTGCACGCGCCGTCCAATCAGATCGGTCAAATATTTCCAGCCCGGCCAATCATCTTCGGCCAGGCCGTCTTCAAGCGACACGATCGGATACTGGCGCGTCCAATCCTGCCAGTAAAGGGCCATCTCTTCGCTGGTTTTCTCGCTCTTATCGGATTTCTTGAAGACGTACTTGCGTGCGTCTTTGTCATAAAACTCGCTGGCTGCAGGATCGAGGGCAATGGCGATGTCCTCGCCTGCCTTGTAGCCCGCGAGCTCGATAGCTTCGAGAATGACTTCAATCGCCTCCACGTTGGATTTGAGCGACGGGGCGAACCCGCCCTCATCCCCCACAGCTGTGTTGTAGCCACGCTTCTTCAGCACCCCTTTGAGCGTGTGGAAGACCTCCGCGCCCCAGCGCAAAGCGTCCGAGAACCGCTCCGCGCCGATCGGCATCACCATGAACTCCTGAAAATCGACATTGTTGTCTGCGTGAGCGCCGCCATTAAGGATGTTCATCATCGGCGTGGGCAGTACAGAGGCGTTCACTCCACCCAGATACCGATAGAGCGGCAGCCCCAGGGCCTTTGCCGAAGCGCGCGCCGCCGCCATGGAAACCGCCAGAATTGCGTTCGCGCCCAGTCGGCTTTTATTTGCCGTTCCATCGAGCGAAACCATGGTGGCGTCGAGAAGGCGCTGGTTGGCAGCATCCATTCCCGTGAGCTCCGGAGCCAGCACGCTTTCAATGTGATCGACCGCCTGCAGCACACCTTTGCCGAGATAATGCGACTTGTCTCCGTCGCGCAGTTCCATGGCCTCGTGTTCGCCGGTAGAGGCGCCACTGGGCACCGCGGCGCGACCTGCAATGCCGCCTTCGAGAATGACATCGGCTTCTACGGTCGGGTTTCCACGCGAATCGAGGATTTCGCGCGCATGGATGGCAGCAATCTCGGTCATTTTGCTCCTTGAAATCTTGTGATGTAAGCGGTCTTTGAGTTTCGGGCGGCGGTCGACGAGGATGGTTTCACCGGCAGTTCCGCCGATTGTGTCGATGAAGCTCGTCATTCAGATAAAAATTAGTTGCCTTCCGCAGCTTTATCAGGAGTTCCGTGTTGATTTTAACAAACAGGGGCCAGCCCCTTCTGCGCGGGTCGCGAATGGAGAGTCCGATTTCGCTGCCGGTAACCGCCGTGGTTCGTGCAGCATGCATTGAACTGAGAGGCGCGTCTAAGGGACAGGTTGTTGCAATACCATGAGAGGGATACGTTGCGCGGCACATTGAGCGTGTAACGGATTCAAATGGAGATGATATGAAGATCAATGGTAATCGATGGGCACTCGCCTGCCTGGGCATCGCGGTTATCACCGCTTCGGCGGCATTTGCGCAACAGCAGCCAAGCTCGTCCGATTCTTATCAGGGCGTCTCGCAACCACCGCCGGACGACACTATCATTGCGACTCCGGACACTGCGCCGCCCGCGGAACAACCTGCGGCTACGGCGAAGCCCTCGGCGGCTACCTACGCGGCGCAACCGGCTGTTTCCGCTGCGTCCCCCCGATCTGCATCCATCGCAGCTGGACGGACTGCCGATTCGAAGTATGACAACACCGATTATGGAGTCGTTACGGTTCCGGTGTCGAAAGAATTCCAGAACGAATTCCATGGTCCGGGTGTAGAGCCGACCCTTCATCTTCGCGAAAACACCGATGAAGATATTGTGACGCCTCGCCCTGGTCCGCCAAATGAATTGGCGGAAGGAACTGAGATCCACGTGCGGATGGATAATGCTCTTTCCACGACAGACACGACTGTGGGCACCCCGTTCCAAGGCCGGATCATATTCAACGTGATGCAGAATGGTCGCGTCGCTATTCCAGGGGGATCGACATTGCGCGGCCGCGTGGTACACGTCAGCCAGGGACACCACTTCGGGCCTGCTGCTACCCTGCGGCTCCGCCCTGATATTGTCATTCTTCCCGACGGCACCGCCTATCATCTGCACGCACAGGTCTACAGTTCAGAAGCGAATGGAACCAGGACGGGCAGCGAGGGCGCAATCAAACCCTCCGCTCATGCGCTCAAGAAAACGGCAGAATACGGAGTGGGCGTAGGAACCGGCGCCATGGTTGGAGCCGAGCTGGGCGGCCCTGCCGGCGCGCTGGCTGGCTCTTTGGCCGGAGCTGGAGTGATCACCACACACCTGCTGCTGCAGCATCCCGAAGCTGCGGTCGTTCCTGCAGGATCTGAGGTGGACTTCAGCCTTACCGAGCCGCTGGATCTGACGCCAACACGCAACTAAGCTCCCTCCCCACCCACAAGCGGGAACATCTCCGGATGTCCCCGCTTTCGTCTGCCTTGATTACAATGGCGACGAGCCCGAGTCGGGCCCCAAATCATGCCATGAATCGCCGCTTCGCCCATTTCGTGCCGTTGCTTCCGCTATCGCACTTCGTCCGCTGTTTCTGGTACTGCGAAGGCGCCCCGATCACGCACTCCAAAGAGCGCCTGATGCCGAGCGGAGAATCTTGCATCATCGTGAATCTTCAGGACGACCCGATTCGCATCTACGATTGGAGAAATCCCGACAAGTTCGAGACCCTCGGCGGCGCCGTTCTGTCCGGAAGCCGCTCTGAGCCATCCGTAATCGATACCATGCAGCAGGAGCGCGTCTTCGGTATACAGTTTCGCGCAGCGGGATCGTTCCCTTTCTTTCGTATGCCGAGTTCCGAGATGGAGAATCGCGAGTTCCCGCTTGAAGAAGTCTGGAGAACAGACGCCGTCATTCTGCGCGAGCGCCTGCTCGAGGCAAAAAACGTCGCCGCTATGTTTGCCATTGCGGAAAGCACTTTGCAAAAGCAGTTGGTACGTCCGCTTGAGTTGCACCCGGCGGTCGCTTTTGCAGCACGACGCTTCAGCGCCAACCCGCACACCGCGACCGTGGCCTCCGTGCTCGGCCACATCGGTCTAAGTCACCGCCGATTTTCCCAGATATTCCACTCCCAGACCGGACTGACACCTAAGTCCTTTTGCCGCGTGCGGCGATTCCAGCGCGTGCTGCGCCACATCCACGCCGCCTCCGACCTTGAATGGGCACAGGTTGCGCTCGACTGCGGCTACTACGATCAGGCGCACTTCATCCACGACTTCCAGTCATTCTCAGGATTCACTCCAACCGCTTACATCGCTCATTTCTTCAAGTTCGACGCGCCGAACAAGCATCTCAATCAAGTTCCGCTGAGTTAGACCCAGCCAGATTTTTAACAATGGTCAGATTTTTACAATTCAAGGCAGGCGCGATGCAGCAACCTTGAGTACAAGGAGGACAATTCCATGCCTAGCGTGAAACCTATTCCGGACGGATACCACTCCGTTCAGCCTTATCTGATTCTCAGCGATGCCGCCGCTGCGCTCGATTTCTATACCAAAGCCCTTGGAGCCAAGGTGCGGCTGCGTATGGAGGATAAGGGACTGGTCAGGCACGCCGAGGTCGAGATCGGCGACTGCTGCGTAATGATGGCCGATGAAAACCCGGCAATCGGTGCATACAGCCCTAAACACTATGGCGGATCGCCGGTAAGCCTGATGATTTACGTTCCTAATTGCGATGCCGTTTACAGGCAGGCGCTGGCCACCGGCGCAAAAAGCGAACGCGAACCTGCGGACCAATTTTATGGCGACCGGACGGCGGGCGTAATCGATCCCTTCGGATACACGTGGTACTTCCACACTCATATCAAGGATGTGTCGATGGAGGAGCTGGAGCGGCACGCATGAAGCCGAGCAGCAAAACTCATTTTTGGAACCACGCCTCCAGACCTACCGGCACTTCATCGATCCGTGTAATCGCAAACGGGACCTGCGCCAGCATCTGGCGGAACTGGTCAGCAGAGTAGGCGCGAGGCAGAAGCATGAACCAGAAGGTGGCTTTTACGATCAGGCCATTGAAGACGTTGGTTTCCATTGAGTCCACGTAATTGGTGATTTCGCGCATCGAGGAGTCGCGACGCAGATCCCCTATAACGCCCTGCGCTCCGGGGCGAAGCACGCGCTGCATCTCCTGAATGGCCTTTACCGGCTCGCTGAAGTTTTTGAACGCAGCGCGGCAGACGATAAAGTCGAAGGAGTTGTCCGCAAACGGCATGGCGGAGGCGTTGCCCTGCTGGAAATCGGCGTCAACACCCTCTGCTGCGGCGTTGTTCCGGGCAAGTTCCACAAAGGTGTGGCTGATGTCGAGTCCGGTGACGCGATGACGCCCGTCCCGGGCCAGTTCAATCGAGAGAAATCCCGGTCCCGGCGCCACCTCCAAAACGCTGGAGCCCGCCGGCAGCATGGCATCGATGCGGCGCGCCAGCCGGGTATATTCCCGCATATCTTTACGAGTGGTTTTCTCGTACCAGCGCGCCACCGAGCCTTCCATGGTCATTCCCTTGTATGCTTTTCCATTGCTTTTCTCCTTAGCTTGAAATTATCTTACTTAATAAGTAATACTCAAAATAAGTGACAGAGGATGCCCGTGTCAAATAAAAAATCCTGCGCTGCCACCCTGATCCATCAGCTACGGCACTTCATTGCCGGGGTCATTCTTTACAACCAGAGAGTTGCCGCGCAGCTTGGTATGAACCCCACGGACATGCAGTGCATTCACCTGCTGGACCTTATGGGGCCGCTCACTCCGGGCAAACTGGCAGAAAGCACCGGCCTGACCACCGGGGGGGTCACGGTCGTCCTCGATCGACTCGAAAAGGCGGGATTAACTCGCCGTGAGCGCAATCCGCAGGACAGGCGGAGCGTGGTTATCCATCTGCAACCCGGCACGCTGGAAGGAATGGAAGCGCAGTACCGGAGCATCAATGAGCAGATGGCCGCGCTGCTCGCGCAGATACCGGAGCGTGATTTGAAAACCGTGCTCGGTTTCTTCTCCAAACTCAATTCGATACGGGCAACTTCCGAAACCGATAGGTCTCCTGGGGCAAAGGCGCCTGCATCCAAACTAAAGAATCAGGAGAATCGAACATGGCATCAGGAACCAAAAAATGCGCTCACTCCGCCTGTAACTGTCAGGTCGGGGATGGGCAAAAATACTGCAGCGCGACGTGCGAATCCGCCAAAAAGGTAACCGAGCTCACCTGCCAATGCGGCCATCCATCCTGCAGCGGTATGAGAGCCTAGACGGCGGGGCCATCTCTCCCGGCGCGCGTGCCTAGCAGCTTTTTGTGATCACCTCAGTCGCGATCTTTGCCGCTTGTTCGCACGCGGCGCGGCCTACGTCGTTATGTGTCACAAAACGGATCTGGTCGGTTGCCGCGGCACCTGCGAGCACGCCACGCTGCTTCATCCCTGCGAGCACGGGGGCCACGTCTACCACGCCGCGCAGCTTGAAAATTACGATGTTTGTCTGGACGGTCGTGCAATCGATTTCAACCTTTTTTAATTCCACCATCCTCGCTGCCAGCAGCTTCGCATTTGCGTGGTCCTCACCCAGACGTTTCGACATCTCTTCGAGAGCAATTAAACCAGCAGCTGCGAGAACCCCTGCCTGGCGCATACCCCCGCCCAGCATCTTGCGAACAACCCGCGCGCGCTCGACGAATCTGCGGCTGCCAAGGAGCATCGATCCGGCCGGCGCGCACAGACCCTTCGACAGGCAGAACATCACGCTGGAAAAACCTGCCGTAAGCTCGGCCACCGGCACCCCAAGGGCGACAGACGCATTAAAGATGCGGGCCCCGTCAAGATGCACCGGAAGACCCGCGTCGCGGGCTCCCGACCATATTTCGTCATATACATCAAGTGAAGTAACGGTGCCACCCGCCATGTTGTGCGAGTTTTCAAGCGCGATGAGGCCGGTTTGCGCGCGGTAATATACCTTCGGCGAGAGGACGGTCTTGATGCGGTCCCAGGTGAGAATACCGCGTTCACCCGCGACTGTCCGCGCCTGGCAGCCGGAGAATGCGGAAACCATTGCCATCTCCCAATCGAAAATGTGCGCGCGCGACTCGCAGACGACTTCCTGCCCCTGTTGGGTATGCAGGCGAATGGCGATCTGGTTTCCCATTGTGCCGGTCGGGACGAAGATAGCGCCCTCACGTCCGAATATCTCCGCGGCGCTGGCTTCAAGACGGTTGACGGTCGGGTCTTCGCCGTAAACATCGTCGCCGACTTCGGCGTTGGCCATTGCCGCTCGCATGGCGGCTGTGGGTTTGGTTACGGTATCGCTGCGAAGATCAATCAATCCTGATTTTTCCGGAGTCATTTCCTGATTCTAAGCACTTACCGGTTCGCGGAGAAAACGCGCAAAGACCTCGTTCGAGAACAGCCGCCCTCGCGAGGTCAATTTCACGTGCTTTTCACAGCACTCGATCAGCCCCTCTTTGACCAGCTCCGAGATCACTGAATTGAAGTGCCTGACAGGTTTGCCGCCGAAATCCGCTTCCAGTGCAGACAGGCTCACTCCCCGATTCAGCCGCAATCCAAGGAACCATGCCTCTTCCAGTTCATCCTCAAAGGACAAGGGCTGAGGGTCCTCCCATCCCGCGTCGTTCAGAAATGGCTCGAGCTCATCGGTAGCGGCGAAGCGGAGCGCGCGGCCATCTGTATCGCGCAGCATTGAGTGCGCGTCGAGGCCAAAGCCCAGATATGGCTGGCGAGTCCAATACTTCAAATTGTGCCGCGATTCCGCTCCGCACCGGGAAAAGTTTGATATTTCGTATTGCGGCATGCCGTTCACCGCGAAGAACTCTTCGGCCTCAACATACATCTCAGCGATAAGGTCATCGCTAGGGACCTGCGACGCGTAGTACCTGAAGCCGCCCGCGCTAATTTCCTTCCCCAGCCGCGATTCGTCGTCGACCTCGAGCATATAAACGCTGGCATGGTCCGGAGCGGCATCGCGCAGCACATCGAGCGACTCTCGCCATGTTGCGCGCGTCTGACCCGGCAGCCCCGCAATAAGATCAAGGTTCAGGCGGGCAATCCCGGTTTGCCGCACGCGTTCCACATCCAGCAATGCAATGTCGCGCGTGTGCAGTCTGCCCGTTTGCTTTGCCTCGGCATCCACAAACGACTGCACGCCAAAGCTGATGCGATTGACACCGCATTCGATCATCGCGCCCAACGTTTCCTCTTCCAGTTGGCCTGGAGCGCATTCGATAGTCACTTCCGCATCGGCATTAACGGCAAACGCTTCCCTGATCGCCGTAAAGAGTCGTTTGATCAGCGCGGCGGGTAAAAGCGATGGCGTGCCGCCGCCGAGGTAGATGGAATCCACCTGGTCAGGCAGTTGCGCATTCCATTTCGCCGTCCGCGCACGCATTCCGTCCAGATCCTCTCGCAGCCGGTGGACATAGCGCTCGAAATAGCTCGCTGGAAACACTCCGGACGCGAAGTTGCAGTAGGTACACTTCGACCGGCAGAACGGAACTGAGACGTAGATGCCGAGCGAATCCATTTGCTTTATTGTCCGCGATTGGTGAGTTTTAGTCATTCGCGCGGAATCCGCGTCAAGGATGTTGCCCATCGGCAACCGTCGCCGGTGGAAAGCTAAAATAGAAGGACGCATGGCCGACCAGGATAAGACGAATCAGCATCAAGACGACGAGATCATCGGCAAAGCCTATGACGCGCGGCTGATGGGGCGTCTGCTTACCTATCTCGCTCCATATAAACTCGCGACTTTCGTTTCCATCGCGGCCATTCTAGTGAAAGCGGTCTGCGACGTCTCCGGTCCTTATCTGATCGCGGTGGCGATTGACCGCTACATGACCGGGCATCCTACATCCAAATCGGCATGGCTGGCACGCCGGCTCAGCAGCAATCCGTGGCATGGGATTACGCAGATTGCGGCAATCTACATGGCCGCACTGCTGATTTCATATGTCTGCGAGTTTCTCCAGACATACCTGATGCAATGGACCGGCCAGAAGATCATGTTCGATCTTCGCCGCCAGATTTTCACGCATCTTCAGCGCATGCACGTTGGCTTTTTCGACCGCAACCCGGTGGGGAGACTTGTCACGCGGCTCACCAGCGACGTGGATGCGCTGAATGAGATGTTCACCTCGGGCGTGGTCGCCATCTTCGAGGATATTTTCGCGCTGACCTTTATCGTGCTCGTAATGTTGCGCATGAAATGGTGGCTCGCGCTGCTCACTTTTGCGGTGCTGCCGCTCATTTTCATTGCCACGCTGATCTTCAGGAAGTACGTCCGCGACTCCTACCGCCGCGTCCGCAGCGCAATTGCGCGCATCAACAGCTTTACCCAGGAGCACATCACCGGCATGAGCCTGGTGCAGCTCTTCAACCGGCAGCGCCGCGCCTATCAGGATTTCGAGGATATCAACCGCACTCACATGATCGCTTTCAAGGATTCGATCATGGCCTACGCCCTCTATTATCCTGCGGTTGAAATTTTCAGCTCCACCGCCATCGCGCTCGTTCTCTGGGTCGGCGGACGAGGAGTCATGCGCAACGCCGTTACCGTCGGCGTGCTCGTCGCCTTCGTGCAGTACGCGCTGCGTTTCTTCCGCCCCATTCAGGACCTCAGCGAAAAGTACAACATTCTGCAGGCCGCAATGGCCGCCAGCGAGCGCGTATTCAAGCTCCTGGATACGAAGCCGGAGATCGTCTCGCCCGCGCATCCGCAAACCGGCGATGATTCCGGCAGCATCGAGTTTCGCAACGTCTGGTTTACCTATCAGCGCCTGGATGCCGAAACAGCTGCGCGTATCGCCCGCGGTACGGCAGCCGAACTTGAGGCAATGCATGACATTGAGTGGATCCTGCGCGGAGTCTCATTCCGCATTGAGCCGGACCAGACGGCGGCCATCGTGGGCCATACCGGCGCGGGCAAGACGACCATTGTCAACCTGATGATGCGGTTCTACGACATTCAGCATGGGCAGGTCCTGATCGATGGACTCGATGTGCGCGAACACGATCTCCTGCGGCTGCGTCAGCACTTCGGAGTGGTGCTGCAAGATCCATTCCTGTTCAGCGGCACGATCGGAGAGAACATCCGAATGGGAACCGCCGACATCGACGAGAGGAGAGTGAGAGCAGCCGCCGAGCAGGTGAATGTTCATGATTTCATCGCGTCACTGCCGGGAGGTTATGACGAGCCGTTGCGCGAGCGCGGTAACTCCCTCTCTACCGGCCAGAAGCAGCTCATCAACTTCGCCCGCGCACTGGCGCACAATCCACGCATTCTGATTCTCGACGAGGCCACCTCCTCGGTCGATACCGACACCGAAATTCGCGTGCGGACGGCGCTGGAGCGGATGATCGAAGGCCGCACCTCGGTCGTGATCGCGCATCGGCTTTCAACAGTGCAACGGGCCGACACAATTCTGGTCATGCACAAGGGCCAGCTTCGCGAAATGGGCAGCCATCAGCAGCTTCTGGCGAACCGCGGAATTTATTGGAAGCTATACCAGCTCCAGTACAAGGATCAGGAGCTGGGCGATCGCGATTCCGGTCTTACGCCGACACTGGCCGTCGGAACCGATTGATGCCGCGGATATTTCTCTCTGCGGGAGAAGCCAGCGGAGAGCAGTACGGGGCGGCTCTTATTCCCGCGATTCGGAGGCTGCTGCCCGACGCTGAGTTCTTCGGCCTTGGGGGATCCAGGATGGAAGCACTTGGCTTTCGTCCTGTCGTTCGCTCTGAAGATGTCGCGGTGATGGGAATCACCGAGGTGATTCTTCACATGCCGCACATCTACGGCGAATACCGCAAGCTGAAGGCGGCAATCCGCAAGGAGCGCCCCGATCTGGCGATTCTCATCGACTTTCCTGACGTTAATCTGTCACTCGCGCGCCATCTCAAGCGCGCTGGAGTTCCTGTCCTCTATTTCGTTTCTCCGCAGCTCTGGGCATGGAAGAAGTACCGCATTCGCGAGGTGCAGCGATACGTCGATAGAATGCTGGTAATCTTCCCATTCGAGGAGCCGTTCTATCGCGACCGCAAGGTCAAGGCGACGTTTGTTGGTCATCCGTTCTGCGACCTGCCGCTTCCGGAGATCAGCCGCGATCAGTTCGCTCGCGAATATCGGCTTGACCCGTCCAAACAATGGATCGGCCTGCTCCCTGGAAGCCGAGCGAAGGAAATTCGCCTTAATCTGCCCGAAATGGTGAACGCCGCACAAGCCCTGCAGCAATCGAGCGACTGCGAATTTCTGCTCCCTCTGGCGCCTACGCTTACAGACCAGCAGCGCGCGCAGATACGGGGCATGCTCCCCGCGCAGCCGAAAATCGCCGAGACCCAGGACGCCCGCGCTACGCTCCACCACGCACGTGCCAGCATAGTTGCCAGCGGAACGGCCACGGTTGAAGCGGCCCTCATTGGGAACCCATTCATTGTCGTCTATAGGGTCTCGCCGGTCAGCTATGCGGTCGCGCAGCGTGTCGTCGACGTGCCTCATGTGGCGATGGTGAACCTTATTGCCGGCCGCCGGGCCGTTCCCGAACTGATCCAAGGCGACTTTAAGGCGGAAAACATCGTCTCACATTTGCAGCCGCTGCTGAGTGACGAGGCGGCACGTAAGGACATGCAGAACAGCCTCCGGCAAATTTCGGATATGCTCAAGGCCAAAGGCGGTTCCGAGGAATCCGCGATCGATCGCGTTGCCTGGATCGCACGAGACATGCTGAAAAAATCGCAAATGGAGCCGGGACCCTCGCCCAAACCGAATAGATCGCTATGACGAAAACCCGACACGCAGCCCGAATCACTACATTCCTCTTCGCCGTTTTTGCCGCAGCCGTTCCTTTCGCGCGCGCTGCCGCGAAGAGCCCGCTCAATATCAGCGCATACTCCATTGACGCGACCATCAACCCCGCTGACCACACTCTCACTGCCATCACGAGCGTTACCTTCACCGTGCAGCAACCGCTGCCCCAGGCGCAATTTCAGCTTCATGGCGCGCTCAAGGTCGACGAGGTTACAGATGCGAACGGGAAAAAGCTGAACGGCGAGCGCGGGGCGGATGCTTCTGTCCTGGTCACGCCGTCTTCTCCGCTCACAGTCGGCCAGAGCTACACCTGGACATTCCATTACTCGGGCGCTCTCGAGAGTGATGCCGGGGGCCCGGTTCCCGGGCTCAAGCTGGCCTACGTCGGCGATCCCATCACATACCTGCTGTATGCGGGCGGCTGGTTCCCGATGACCGGATATCAGACCGACCGCTTCACCGCGGACATCCACGTTCACGTGCCTGCAGGATACAGGGTCATAGGCAGCGGAGCGGTGACGGCTCCCGCAGATGCGACCGAATACGACTTCAAGTGGGACAAGCCGGGCTTCCCCGGAACCATTATCGCGGGAAAATTCACCGAGACCTCGCCTGCTCCAAATATTCATCTCTTCACAACCGCAGCCCACAAGGCTGATGCCGAGGACTACGCGCAGTCCGCGCTTCGCATCTTCGCTTATTTCACCTCACAGTTCGGCATCCCTGAATCGACCCGCCTCAACGTTGTGGAACTGCCCGATGACACGGTACCCGCATATTGGGGCCCTGAGATCGCCGCCGTAGCGGGAAGCCGCATTCCGGGCAAGACCGCCTTTCGCCTGCTCTCGAATACGATTGCCCATCAATGGTGGGGCAGCGAAATCAGCCCGGCCACGCAGAACGACACCTGGATCACCAACGGCATGTCTCGTTACGGCGAGTTGATGTATTTGCAGGACTCGGCAGGCGAGGCAGCATTGCAGGCCGCGATTCTTGATGTTTCCGCCGGCGCTCTCGCTTACGACACGATCCCGCTGACCAGCGCCGGACAACTGAATGTCTTTTCGCCCGAGTTCCAGTCGATGACGCTGGAAAAGGGGGCAATGATCTTCCACATGCTTCGGTGGGAGGTAGGTAATGACAGCTTTACAAAAATACTTCGAGCAACACTTTCGCAATATACCGACAAGCCTCTGACTACGCAAGATTTTGAGAATATTGCAGAAGCTCAGTCGCAGCAGCAGCTCACACCCTTCTTTTCACAATGGCTCAACGGAACCGGCGCACCCGATTTCAACGATAAGTATGCGGTGTACCGGCTGGGCAACAACAAAGGATTTCGCACGATCGGCGAAATCCAGCAGGACCTCGATCTCTTCAACATGCCGGTTGAGTTGCGCATCGAGACTGATGGGAAGACGGAAAACAAGCGCGTCTCTGTCGTGGGCACAGACTCGCAGTACGTGGTCGATACATTCGGGCGGCCGCGGCATGTGCTCATCGACCCCGACAATTGGGTTCTCAAGACTACGCCTGATATGGAGGTGCGCGTCGACATTCTCAAAGGCCAGCAGCTGGTGGCCCAGGGAGACCTGACCGGAGCTCTCGGTGAATACCAGAAGGCCCTGCAGGCAAACCCGCAAAGCTCGCTCGCGAGCTACCGCATCGGGGAAATCTTCTTCACGCAATGTAATATGCAGGCCGCCGTCAATGCTTATCGCGACGCGCTCAATGGCGACGACGATCCCAAATGGACCGAAGTGTGGGGCCATATCCAGGTCGGGAAAATCTTCGATCTTACCGGTCAGAGAGACCGCGCCATCGAGGAATACCGCAAAGCGGTTCAGACCAACGACAACACTTCAGGAGCATTGAACGAAGCGCGACACTACATCCAGGTTCCCTATAAAGCGCCCTGCGGGCAGTGATGCCGCGGCTAGGCTGCGGCCTTTCTGGCGCTCTGCGTCAGCAGATTCTTCACCGTATCAGCGCCAAAGCCCAAGGCGATAATCGCGATAACGGCGGGCATGAAATCGAGCTTATCCAATTGCTGCAAGGCGCCGGAGAGAAGCGCGGCGAGCGCCACTCCGTACGCAATCAGAAATCGCACGCTCTCCGCAAAGGCACGCGAATACGAGGAGCGGCTAGGCTGCTCTATCTGAATCGTCGTGGCAAGGACGCTTCTCAACGAAGTAGTGGCTGCTTTCCCCATTCCGGGAGCTACCGACCCAGGTGCCAATTGGCTCTCCACTCTTACGGAAACTTGCACGTCGCGGCCTGCGTCGCGCTCCGGCTCATTTCCCCGAAAGAAATGAGGTATGATTTCTCGCTGTTCAAGTAAGAATTTCGGAAATTCCCATTTAAAGCTGAGTCGCCGAATGGCCGCCGCACCGTTGAAGCGCGGATCCTTGAACCTGACAGAAAAAAGCACCGGCACATACGGCCTCACAACTTGCGGATCGAGCACGATCTCCGCCTTGCCCGGAGCTGCGATCTCCTCCAGCACATCCCGCTCGTAAATGTTTTCGCGCATCTCTTGTACAAGAGTGCGTAGAACGCGCAGCGCTCCGCGAGTGAGCGTATTGAGCAGTGCGATCAACTCTTCCTGGTGAATCACCAATCTTTCCCGGGCGTTCTGCCCCGCTGCGGAAGCCGGTTCGGCTACAGCAGATGAAGCCGGTCCGGCTGGAACAGATGAAGAGTTCGCGCGCAGGCCGGCATAATCGAAAGCCAATTGCAGCGCGGCGATCCCGTAGTCAATAGCAAACATCATGGGACGGGTGATGTTCGCCGGATCCTCAAACGGCTGGTTGAGCATCTCAAATAGCCCCGGTAGCGCTGCCTTCAGATCGGCATAATGCGAATTCGGAAATAGTTTTTGCCGCACTCTCAGTTCCCGGAAATTTGCCGCGATTGCCATCGCCTGGCCGGTGGTATTTCCCAGATTTTCCAGCGCTGACTTTGCTGCGTCGAGATAACCACTGGCCGTAACGTAATCCTCAGGAGTAATCACAAATGGCTGAAGCAGCGTAGCTGCCATTTCCAATTTGTCCTCGATCGCTTCACTCGTCGAAGGCGGAACGCTCGTCCCGCTCTCCTCCAGCCTGCGCCTCAGATCGTCCAGCCGCTCGACCATTTTCAAACGCCTGCCAACCTGCTCAATGGCCATCGAAATCTCATCCAGCTTCTCCGCCGAACCCAGAGAAATCACCCACACATTCGTCAGAAGAAGGTCGATCCTCTTCCGCTCCATCGACAGCAAGGTGCGCAAGTAGGGATCGACGCGCGTGCTTACGCTGGTCATCCGGTTCGCGAGTTCAAGTAGCTGCCGCCGCAGACTGGCCTTACGCATGATGTTTGGCAGAACTGTATTGCCAGCTACGGAAAGCAGACCCCCAAGCAGCAGCATCAGGGCAACGAAAAGATGCCAGAACAGGCTGGTCCAGGCGGTCCCGAACTTTCTCATCTGCAGGCTCACGCGAAGGCTCCGCTGCGGAAGAAGCTCTTTCGCCACTTCAGGAGGACCGTTGAGGGTAAGCAGCAGTGTTCCGGTCTTCGCTGAAGGACGGAGATTGTCGGTCCAGGAATAGAGATCGGCTGTGGGCGTCAACTCAATGTGCGCCCTGCCATTTGGCGCGAGTTGCAAATCGCCGGATTGCAGCGTTGTGGCTCCAATCTGAAAGCTCCAGTCCAACGAATAGGCTTTAGCCTCGTTATTTCTCAGCGTCAGTATCGATTCTTCACCGTTCGTGAGCACCAGACTCTGATCGCTTCCTCCATTGCCGTCGATCGTTATATCCAGCGGCGCATCGGCTTCCACCAAATGCAGCGGGCCGAGCTTAGCGTTTGCGTTGAACAGGGTTGTTGTCGCCACATTCGATCCGCTAAGACCACTGACGCTCGCCTGAATCCCGATTTCCGCACCCGAACCAAGCACTGCCGGCAGCGCGTGGCCTGATTGCGTAGTGAACTCAATTTTGGCGGCAGGAAGCGCCGAGCCCGTCGCATCGTCAGTAAACGCGCCTGCTCTCAGGGCCAATGGAACGTCACTTTTCCCGGGATTCCGGAGCGTGAAATCAGTGGATCCGGCGTTGCCGCGCAGGATGACGGCTCCATTGGCCTCGTACCTGAGGGGTACGGAGGTTGCGTCCGTCTGGGCAGCAAGCGATCCCGTCCCGAGCGCCAGGCCGAGCAACCCAAGTTGAAAAACGAGCCTTGCCTTCAAACAACATCCTCCGGCAGCACTCCATAAATTTAACTTAAATACTCCTACTCTCTCCCGAAATATGGCGGCTGTGGTTTATCGCCCGGATTCTTCAAGTCTCGCCAGCCGCTGCCCTGCTAGTCTTTTGCCATGTCCCGCAACGTCAAGGCGCACCTGCTGCTGCTTGCCGTCGTCTTCATCTGGGGCTCGACATTCGTTGTCGTCAAAGACGCTCTCGCCGATGTATCGCCGCTGCTCTTCAATCTTCTTCGCATGCTCATCGCCGCCGTTTGCCTGTGCCTGCTGTACAGGAAGCATATTGGGCATGTGGACCGGCGGGCACTCGTCCAAGGGGCAGTCGCAGGATTGTTTCTCGCGACCGGATACCAGTTCCAGACCGCAGGTCTACGTCTCACCACTCCGTCTAAATCGGCGTTCATCACGGGAATGACGGTGATCTTCGTGCCTTTGCTGGTTGCCTTCCCCCGCTTGCGGCCTGCCAGTACTTTTGCTCCGCGTTGGAATGCTTTTGTTGGCGCGTTGCTTGCTTTCGCCGGGATCATTCTCCTCACTGCTCCGTCGCATGGTTCATTTGATTTCCGGTCCATCAATTTCGGGGACCTGCTTACGCTCGCCTGCGCTCTTGGATTTGCCTTTCATGTGTTGGCTCTGGCGCACTTCTCACCCCGAATGAGGTTTGAGCAGTTGGCCCTGCTACAGATCAGCTTCGCCGCGGTATTCATGGCCATCAGCATGCCGATATTTGAGCGGCCGCAAATCCACCTGAGTGCGCAGGTTGTGATTGCGCTCGCCGTGGCCGCCGTGCTCGCGACAGCGGTGGCCTTTACTGTGCAGAGCTGGGCACAGCAGATTTTGCCGGCTACTCACACCGCCGTCCTGTTTACGCTGGAGCCTGTTTTCGCATGGATTACATCGTGGATCGTTCTCGGCGAGCGGTTCGGTCGGCGATCCGGAGCAGGGGCGCTCCTGATTCTGGCGGGGATTTGCGTCACCGAGTTGCTACCCTCGCGCATCCAACCTACAGCGCACGAAACCGCGCCTGTCACCGGCCCCTCATCGTCAGAAGAATTGTGACGGTTTTGCCTTCAATTGCGTCTAAAACGCAAGAGGCATTGCAGACATTTATACTGGAAATGAATGCCGCATTAAAGACGGCACATCAATCATTGCTACATAGAAGATACGAGGTTAGACCTGAAATGAATTCTCTTCTTGGACGGCTCCGCTACCGCCGTCTCGCTTCGACCTTTATCATTCTTGCCACACTTTCCGCCGGCATCCTCATCGGCTCCGTCGTCGCGCACGGGGTGCACGGCCAGGAAGCGAAACAAACATCCAAAATCGATACTTCCGACGCGACCCCGCTCAAGGTTCCCGCGCCGCGCGATCTTTCCACAGATTTCACGCGCATCGCCAAGGAAGTAGGTCCGGCGGTCGTAAACATCAGCACCGTTCAGCTGCCGAAAGAGCAGAGGTTGCGTCGCGGGCGCGGCTTCAGCGTTCGGCCATTCCAGGGGCCCCCGGATAACGGCGGCGGCGATGACGATCAGGGTGGACCGGATCAGCAGCAAGGACCCGACCAGCAGCAGGGCCCAGACAATTTCCAGGATTTCTTCAATCGCTTCTTCGGCGGCATCCCAGGCCAAGGCGGACAGGACGAAGCCGGCCAGGAGCGCGAGTCGCTCGGCTCCGGATTCATCGTCGATCCACGTGGCTACATCCTCACCAACAATCACGTAATCGACAAGGCGGACAAAATCTGGGTCAGGCTTTCTACCGATCCTGACAACGGTTTCATGCAGGGTCGCCGCGCCACAGTGGTTGGAGTCGACAAGGCGACCGATATCGCCGTCCTAAAAATTCAGACTGACCGCCCCCTGCCGACCGTGAAGCTCGGCAACTCCGACGGCGCACAGGTCGGCGACTGGGTCATTGCCATCGGCAGCCCATTCACGCTTTCGCAGACGGTCACCGCCGGAATCGTTTCGGCCAAGAACCGCACCATCGATCCAACTTCCAGCGGCCAGTATCAGCACTTCATCCAGACTGACGCCGCCATTAACCCCGGCAACTCGGGTGGCCCGCTGCTCAACATGGCCGGCGAGGTGGTCGGCATGAATACCGCGATTTACACCGAATCCGGCACTTATGCCGGCATCGGTTTCGCCATGCCTGCAAACACGATTGCGAGCGTCTACAACGATCTCATCGGCCCCGAACATAAAGTCGTTCGCGGCAGCATCGGGATCACCTTCCAGGCCAACCTTCCCTCCGCCGTGGCCCACGTGTATGGATTCAAGAATGGCGTGCTGGTCAGCAGCGTGCAGCCCGGCTTCTCTGCGGACAAAGCGGGGTTGAAGGCCGGTGACATCATCACCACCATCGATGGCCGCCCCGTAAAGGACGGCGACGACCTGGTGAATGACATCTCCGGGCGCAAGCCTGGATCAAGCATCCAGCTCGGCTACATACGAAACCATAAGCAGATGACCGCGAATGTGACTATCGGCGACCGCACCAAAATGATGGAAGCCGTCAACAACGGACAGGACAACGAAAATGGCCCCAGCCGGGGCAATAACACTGAGAATGCGCAGGCCAAGATTGGAATATCGGTCTCCGACCTGCCGCAGGGCGCTCCGGCTGGATTGCACGGCGTACTGATTGAGTCAGTCAAGCCGGGCTCGTTCGCCGACGAAATCGGACTGAGTGAAGGAGCAGTAATCGTCTCCATCAACCGGAGTCCGGTGCGTAACCTAAATGATTTCCGCGCCATCGTTGCGGGGCTCAAATCGGGCGAAGATGTTGCGTTCGAGATAGTCGATCCTCAACGTCCAAATGGAGGCAGCTTCTATCGAGGCGGGACGCTTCCGTAATCAATTGAAAAGTAACAAAATGCCGGCTCCAAAGTAACGCGGGGCCGGTGTTTTTGTATTGCAATCACCAATAAACCCGATTAGCCTCGGGCCTTAAATGCAGGTCCGGTATCATGAATAAATAGTTTTAAGGCGATCATCCCCTCTGTGAGGTTTTCTGCATGCTTTCTGTTCGAGCCTGCCCGTCATTGTTGTTGGTAGCCGCATTGCTGGTCTCGCCGGCATTCGCCACCCGTACGCATCGGGCCTCTACCTCAGCGCACCACCACCACAGAATCTTCAGAAGGTCGAGACACCACGTCGTCAAGGGTCAGCGAGGCATTGATCCGGATCGCGCCCGGGAGATTCAGACTGCCCTCATCCGCCAGCATTACCTGAGCGGTGCTCCCAGCGGACAATGGGATGCCGCAACCGAGTCCGCCATGCAGAAATTCCAGGCCGATCACGGCTGGCAGACCAAGCTCACGCCCGACTCGCGCGCGCTCATCATGCTCGGACTTGGGCCTAATGCGGCACCGCAGTCAACACCCGCCGCCTCAACCGCGACGGCTCCGGTTTCGCCAGCACCGGCTCCCGCGGGAAACACCCTCGCCTCGACTCACGTCATCCAGAATTAGCTTTTTCACGCGCGAGCCCTGCTTTACGTCTTTATTCGCCGGGATTACCGTCTAATGAATGCGCCGGCTCAAGTGGGCGCGCTCACACCATGATGACTGCTTGCCGAAACCTTTGCCTCGCTCTGCTTCTTGCCCCGTCATTGGCTTGTCCACTCTTTTCTCAGGGCCAGGCCGCGCCTGCCCCCTCTCCGCACCCCGCGCCTGCCAGCTCTCCGCAAATAGACGCAAAGGTAATTCCCATGAGCGTCACAGTACGCGATAAGCATGGCGATCTTGTCCCCAATCTCACAAAAGATGATTTCACCTTTTCGGCGGATGCCCGTCCCCAGGCCATCACGTACTTTACGCATGACGCTTCCCTTCCGCTTACCATTGGACTGCTCGTCGACACCGGCATCAGCCAGCGGACCTCCCTCGACGCCGAGCGCGGCGCCAGCCAACACTTCCTCGACCAGATGCTGGCCAGTGCGGGCGACGAGGCGTTCCTCATCCAATTCGACCGCGAAGTCGATTTACTGGCCGACGTTTCAGCCGACAAAGCCAAACTTCACGCCGCCATTGAGCAGCTGGGCGCGCCGCAATTCCGCAACACAGGCGATTCACAGGATTCCGGCGACGGCGGCCATCGCCTGGGCGGAAGCGGGACCACACTCTACGACGCAATCTATCTTGCTTCAAACGAAATGATGAAGAAGCAGCCTTACCGCAAAGTTCTCGTCGTCCTCAGTGACGGCGTGGACCGCGGCAGCAAGGAGACTCTGTTTTCCACTATTGAAGCTGCACAGCGCGCGAACACCGCTGTTTATGCGATCTACCTCAAGGGTCAGGAGCAGTCCAGCAATTACGACAATGGCTATCCCGGCCGCCGGCGAGGAGGAATGGGAAATCCAGGGGGAGGCTATCCGGGCGGCGGCTACCCCGGTGGCGGAGGGGGATGGCCAGGCGGAGGAGGTCGAGGCAATGGGCGAAGCGGCCGTCCCACCGAGGGTTCGCGTATCGATGGCAGAAAAGTGCTGGAACAGATATGCAGCGAAACCGGCGGCTACATGTTTCAGGTCGACAAGAAAAAATCCGTCGATCAGAACTTCGCAATGATTTCCGACGAGCTGCATGCGCAGTACACTCTCGGCTACACCCCGGATAAGCAGGGCTCTGATTCCGGGTATCACAAGACCACCCTCACCGCGAAAAAGAAAGGCCTCTACGTACAGATGCGCCAGGGCTATTACGGCGCAGAATAGCGCCACAATCCCGGTAAAGACGAGTCATCTGCCATAATGGCAGTGTGCGCCGACTGCTGGCCATCTCGCTGCTGATGCTCTTCGCGTCGCCCTTTGCCCTTCCGCTCTTCGCGACCAGTTCATCGAATCAAAATGCGGCCGCATGTTGCCGCAGAAATGGCAGGCACCACTGCGCCGCAACGAGGGCGGGGAACGCGTCCGACCGTGTTGTCGGCGAAAAGTGCCGCTACTGCTCTGGCTCACCGGCAATGCTGGTGCTGCCCTCTTTTACGGCCTCCGATTCAGCGTCGATCTTCGCCGGAATTCTGCGGCACCCATCCGTGCTTCCGCAGACCGAGGCGCAGGGGCGCGTCTCCTTTGATCGCAGCCGCCAGAAGCGCGGCCCTCCCCAAGTCGGCTGATCCGCAACCCCGCGCGAGCGGCAATGTCCGCCTTGCGCCCCCGTTCTCAAATCATTGCGAAAAGCACCCGCCGAACCCTGGGCGAGGAGACCGCTTCATGTTCTCGAAAGTAGCAGTCCTGCTGTGCCTGTTTACGGCAACAGTCGCCCAGGCGACTGTCTTCGGCACGGTGGAAGGAATCGTCCACGACCCGCATCACCGTCCAATCGACAAGGCACAGGTTACGCTCCGGGCCGCACACTCAGCCTATGTGCAGGTTGCGTCGACAAATCAGGACGGAGCCTTCCGGTTCCTCTCTGTCCCGCTGGGCGACTACACGATCACCGTTGCCGCTGAGGGATTCTCCACCATTGAACAACAGATCGCCGTCGCCTCCGGTTCGTCTGAGATCCTCCACTTTCCGCTGGCCGTAAAAACGGTAGAACAATCCACGCTCGTGACCGCCCAGCCGGAGAGTGTCAATCCTGACTCAAACACTCCATCCACGCTCATAAGCCGGGCGGAAATCCAGCATACCCCGGGCGCGGACCGCACCAACAGCCTCGCGATGATCACCGATTATGTCCCGGGAGCTTACATGACCCATGACATGCTGCACATGCGCGGAGGCCACCAGCTAAGCTGGATGATCGACGGCGTGCCGCTACCCAATACAAACATCGCCAGCAACGTCGGCCCGCAGATCGATCCCAAGGACATCGACTATCTCCAGGCCGAGCGCGGAAGTTATCAAGCCGACCTCGGCGACCGCACCTATGGTGTCTTCGACATCGTTCCTCGCAGTGGCTTCGAGCGCGACCGCGAAGGAGAGTTGGTCACCACCGTCGGAAATTTCTACCAGACGAACGACCAACTGAGCCTCGGCAACCATTCCGAAAAGTTCGCCTGGTACGTAAGTGCGAACGGCAATCGCAGCAACTTCGGATTGCAGCCCCCCATTGAGAGGCCTGTCCACGATGCTGAAAACGGCTACGGAGGATTCGCATCGTTCATCTACAACCACGATCTACAAAATCAGCTCCGATTCGTAACGCAACTGCGAGCCGATTATTACCAGATTCCCCGCGACCCGAACCCCAGCGACTGGCAGAATCAGATCTACGACTCCAGCGGATTGCGCGACGGCGAGCACGAAACCGATGCCTATGGAATCTTCTCCTGGATCCACACCTATAGTTCATCCACACTGCTGCAGGTTTCGCCCTTCTATCATTTCAACAGTGCAAAGTATTCGCCCGACCCCGCGGATCAGCCGACGGCAACTACCTCCGACCAGACCGGAAATTACGCCGGCCTGCAGTCTTCCTTTTCGACCACAGTTGCGGGAAACTCATTCACCGCGGGAGCCTACGGTTACGGGCAACGTGAGGCCGATCTGTTCGGAGTGGAATTTAACGACGGCAGCTCCCCAGGCTTTCTCCAGAATCAAAACGTCGCCGGAGGAGTCGAGGAGGCTTTCGTCGAAGACAAGTACAAGCCGGTTTCCTGGCTAACACTGATCGGAGGCGAGCGGCAGACCCACTTCCAGGCGGCGCACAGTGAAAATGCGATCTATCCCCGCATTGGAGCTGCCGTGCAAATTCCCCGGCTGAATTGGGTATTCCGCGCGTTCTACGGACACTTCTACCAGCCGCCGCCGCTCACCAGTCTTTCCGGCCCCGTGCTCGCCTTTGCCAACGCCGCGGACACAGCCTTCGTTCCCCTCCACGGGGAACGCGACGAGGAGCACCAGTTCGGCGTTCAGATTCCATACCACGGATGGCTACTCGACGCCGACACCTTTGAAACGCGGGCCAACAATTTTCTTGATCACAGTAATATCGGCGAATCCAGCATCTTCATCCCGGTCACAATCCAGGGAGCGCGCGTTCAAGCCTGGGAAACCAGCCTGACTTCTCCCCTCAGTTGGCGCTTCGGCCAGATTCATCTTGCCTACTCCAACCAAGTCGCCCAGCAGCGCGGCCCGGTTACCGGCGGGCTCGTCTGCTTTTCGCCCGCTAATCCAGGCGACTGCGCCGCACCGTCCTCCTACACTCCGCTGGATCACGATCAGCGCAACACGCTGAACGTCGGAGCCAATGGAAATCTTCCGCATCGCTCTTATGCATCATTCAATATTTATTACGGCTCGGGATTCTCAAACGGGGATCCGGCTCCGCCCTCCCCCTTCACCGGCGATTACCTACCCGCGCACACAACCGCCGATCTCAGCTTCGGAAAGAGCTTCGGGGAAAAATTCACGATGGCCGTGAACGCTCTGAACATCTCCAATACACGAGTGCTGCTTGACAACAGCCTCACCTTCGGAGGCTTCCACTACAACGACCCGCGTCAGATTTACGGAGAACTTCGCTACCGCTTTCACTTCTGAAATTCTGCATGATGTGCTCCTTTGTCGCGGACAAAGAAAAGGCCCAATCCTAAGACTGGGCCTTAAAGGGGAAGAATTACTGCTTAGTCCTGAGTGGAATGGAAGTAATGGGCCACCGTGCGCACGAAAGGACGCGCTGCATCCGGCACCGGAACATCCCCGGACAGAATGGTGCGGAAGGAGTGGTCGCCACCATAGAACTCGTTGGTGTCGTCCTGATTCTGGCTGACGGAGGTGCCATTCAGATCGACGCCAGCAAACAGTCCCTTGCTCCGCGAATAGGTCAACAACTCGGCACTCATGTTGATGGAAGTGTCTGCCGACGCTGACCGGCCGATGGGGCCGGCTGCAGCAGCGGCATCGCCGCCGATTTTGAACTTGCTCTTAAGCAGGTCCTGCATTCCATGCTGGTTCATGGCCACCAGCACCAGGTCGGTTCCCTGCGCGCCGATCTGGAAGCCGAACGAGCCGCCGGCCATGCGAATAAACACCGGACCGCTCCAGCCATGGCCGGTGCGGCAGGTCACAACACCCTGTCCATACTGGCCTCCCACGCCGAAGGCCGCCTTTTTCAGGCTGGGCACCACCGCGATGCAGACCGCCTTTTCGACGATTGCGTTCGGTATACCCCGGTCGGGCGTCTGCGACAGTTCGTCGACGATGACGCGCGCTTTTTCCAGCCGGTCGGTCAAATCGGCTTTACTCGATGCGGCAAACACGGGGACGGAACAGGCCGCGACGCACAGAAAAGCAAGAACTTTTTTCATGATGTTTTCTCTTTCTCCGAAAGGATTTCTGGTGAACCGCCACCCGGGCGCGATCGTCCCGCGATGCTGGAACCCACGTTCAGGATCGCAGATCGCATTTATTAGTAACACCTTATGGATAGATGCTGCTTCGCGGCGGAGGGTTGATAGCTATCATGGGAATACTGGGTGGCGCGAAGACAAAAAAATAGGGGCTGCGGATTGTCTCCTTCAGCCCCGTTCCCCAGATCTGCGTTGTTGCTAGCTATGGTTGTAAGGTCTGCGAGAGTTTACCGCAAGATAACAGAAGGCCACTGTCCTTAAGTAACCAGTGTCCATCCGCGGACAGTTTTGCCTGTGCAGGAGCCGCTAATCTCTATCCCAGGTCGCGGCGCGCACAGAAAGCGCTATCCGGTTGGCCACGCCGGCCTTGCGTATCAGATTAGCGATGTGCGATTTGACTGTGCGCTCTTCAATGCCCATGGTGCGCGCTATCTCGCGATTGGATCGCGCCGCCTGCAGCAGCTTCAAGACTTCTTCTTCACGCTTGGTGAAGGTCGGGTTGTGACGCCGCACACGCTTGTTCTCCGAAGGATTCAGCAATCGGTCCACAAAAGTCGAGAGTACCTTGCGCGGTGCCCAGATCGATCCGGACGCGACCACGTCGATGCACATGATCACCTGCTCCGGGCTTGCGGTCTCCTCGAGGTATCCTTTTGCGCCGGCGGCGATGGCGCTGATGATTGTCTCCTCGTCCGTCTCGCGCCCCATCACGATCATCTTCAGGCGAGGCCGTGCCGCCTTAACCCGGCCCAGCAGATCGAAGGACTGGGCGGGGCTCTGCAGCCCCAGCATGATCATGTCGAGATTGGAATCGGCCAGCGCTTCACGCAGCGTGGTGTGGACAATAGTGACATGCGTCAGCGGCTCGCACAGCGATTCAAATCCCGCGACGCGGACCGGCTCAAAATCCAGCAGACCGATTTTCAATTGGGGCTTTTCGGCAGAAAGAGGTGCAGACATGCGTGTGTTCACCCACTGCCCTCTTTCGGGATCGAAGATCAGATCGCTGTCGAGAGCTGCTTGCGCCATCTTACCTGCAATGGCCGCAACTCTTGTCAAGCTATAACTTCGGCAGAACGATTCCCTGCTGCTTCTGGTATTTCCCTTTGCGGTCCGCATAGCTGATCTCGCACGCCTCGTCGGACTGGAAGAACAATATCTGGCAGAGTCCCTCATTCGCATATACGCGAGCCGGCAGCGGAGTGGTGTTGGAAATTTCCAGCGTCACAAATCCCTCCCACTCCGGCTCGAACGGCGTTACGTTCACGATGATCCCGCAGCGCGCGTAGGTGGATTTCCCCACGCATATCGTCAGCACGTCGCGGGGGATCTTGAAGTACTCGACCGACCGCGCCAGCGCAAAAGAATTCGGCGGCACGATTACCGACTCCGCCTCAACGCTCACAAAGGAGCGCTCGTCAAACTTCTTGGGATCGATGATCGCGCTGTTGACGTTGGTGAAGATTTTGAACTCATTCGAAACGCGCAGGTCATACCCATAAGAGGAAAGTCCATAGGAAATGACACCCTCGCGCACCTGCTTTTCGCTGAACGGCGCAATCATCTTGTGCTTCAGCGCCTGTTCGCGGATCCAGCGATCGCTCTTAATGGCCAGAAACACCCCCCCGCCGGGCCCAAAAACGCCTGCCCGGACCTTTCATCCTGTGCAAACAAACTGCATCTATCGGTGAAATTGCATCTTACGAAACGTGCCCATGCGTTGACAATGCGGAAAATCCTTTCTAGCATCGTCTCAATACGGCAGATGCCTTATCGCGCATCCGCTTTTCTGGGGGAAGCCATTGATTAAGCAGGACATCGTACATCAGGTAATTGAGCGTACCGGACTGCCCCGCGTAAAAGCCGAGGCTGCGGTCGAGACCGTCTTTGAAAGCCTCAAGCGCGCCCTCACGCAAGGAGACCGCATCGAGCTGCGCGGCTTTGGAGTCTTCAACGTGCGCCCACGCAAAACCGGCATCGGCCGTAATCCGCGCACGGGAGCCGAAGTCAGCATCACTCCAGGACGCGCCGTCCGCTTCAAACCCGGCAAAGACCTTCACGCGCTGGACTAGACGCAACAGCTAATACCTGTAGTGTTCCGCCTTGTACGGGCCGTCCTGCGACACACCCAGATACTCCGCTTGCTTCGGCGATAGCGTCGTCAGCTTTACGCCGATTTTTTCGAGATGCAGCCGCGCTACTTCCTCGTCCAGCTTTTTCGGCAGAGTGTAGACATCGATCTTGTACGTGTCCTTGTTCTTCCACAGATCGAGCTGCGCCAGCGTCTGGTTGGCAAAACTGTTGCTCATCACAAAGCTCGGATGTCCGGTCGCGCAGCCCAGGTTCACCAGCCGCCCTTCGGCAAGGACAAAGATGCTGTTGCCGTTCTTGAACGTGTACTGATCCACCTGCGGCTTGATGTTGAGCTTCTTTACGCCCTTCTCTTCATTCAGCCGGTCCATCTGTATTTCGTTGTCGAAATGCCCGATGTTGCAAACGATGGCCTGGTCCTTCATCGCCTTCATGTGTTCGAGGGTGATGATGTCTACGTTGCCGGTGCAGGTTACGTAGATGTCGCCGCGACCTAACGTGTCCTCAATGGTCGTGACCTCGAATCCTTCCATGGCGGCCTGCAATGCGTTGATGGGATCGATCTCGGTAACAATCACGCGCGCGCCCATGCCGCGCAGCGAGTGCGACGAGCCCTTGCCCACGTCGCCGTATCCGCAGACCACCGCAACCTTGCCCGCCACCATCACGTCGGTTGCGCGCTTGATGCCGTCTGCCAGCGACTCGCGGCAGCCATACAGGTTGTCGAACTTCGACTTGGTCACCGAATCGTTCACGTTGATCGCCGGAACCAGCAGCTTGCCCTGCTCCTTCATCTTGTAGAGCCGGTGCACTCCAGTCGTCGTCTCTTCGGAAACGCCACGCCACTCCTTCGCCATCTTGTGCCAGTGCTGCGGATCCTCTGCGTGGACCTTCTTCAGCAGGTCCTTAATCACCTGCTCTTCGTGGTTCGAGGAAGGCGTATTCACCCACTTGTCGCCCTCTTCCAGTTCATATCCTTTGTGGATGAGCAACGTGACGTCGCCGCCATCATCGACTACGAGCTGCGGGCCCGCGCCGTTTCGATGGCTCAACGCCTGGTAAGTGCACCACCAATACTCTTCGAGCGATTCTCCCTTCCAGGCAAAGACCGGAACCCCGGCGGCGGCAATGGCGGCTGCGGCATGGTCCTGCGTCGAGAAGATGTTGCAGCTCGCCCAGCGCACGTCCGCCCCCAGGTCCACCAGGGTCTCAATCAGCACGGCGGTCTGGATGGTCATGTGCAGCGAGCCGGTTACGCGCACGCCCTTCAGCGGCTTGTGTGCGGCATACTTCCGCCGAATCGACATCAGCCCCGGCATCTCATGCTCTGCGATCGAAATCTCCTTGCGCCCCCACTCCGCGAGAGACAAATCCGCCACCTTGTATTCGATCGTTGCCTTTTCAAGAGTTGCTGTCACCACGTTTCAATCCACCTTCTGCCTGGAATCAGATACCTCCTTATATTAACGTGTCGAAAGCCAGCCCATGTCATCCAAGCCAATCCGCTACACTAGTCATTACAGAGGCATTCGCTTCCCGAAAGGCACACCATGCTTGTCGTCATGAAGCCGCAGGCCACGCCGGAAGAGATCCGCGCTGTCTGCGAACACATCGAGCAGTTAGGCTATCGCCCGCATCCGCTACCCGGAGCGCAGCGCACCGCCATCGGAATCACCGGCAATCAGGGCCAGGTCGACCGCGGCAACCTCGAAGAGCTCTCCGGAGTCGCCGAAGTTATCCGTGTCTCCAAGCCTTACAAGCTCGTGAGCCGTGATGTGAAGGAAGAGGACACGATTATCCGCTTCCCCGGCACCAATGCCACTATCGGTGGACGCAGCCTCGCGATGATCGCCGGCCCCTGCTCCATTGAAACTCGCGAGCAGGCCTTCGCCGCCGCCGAGCAGGTCGCTTCTGCCGGCGCCCAGTTCTTTCGCGGAGGAGCCTACAAGCCGCGCACCTCGCCCTACACCTTCCAGGGCCTAGGCGAACAGGCGCTGCAGATCATGGCTGAAATTCGCGACCGCTTCGGCCTCCGCATCGTTACGGAAGCCATCGACAACGAGGCCCTCGAGCTGGTCGATCAATATGCCGACGTAATTCAGATCGGCGCGCGCAACATGCAGAACTATTCCCTGCTCAAAGCCGCCGGGCGCAAGCGCAAGCCTGTCCTGCTCAAACGCGGACTTGCCGCCACACTGGAAGAGTTTCTCATGGCCGCCGAGTACATCATGAGCGAGGGCAATTATCAGGTCATCCTCTGCGAGCGCGGCGTGCGCACCTTCGCCGATCACACGCGCAACACACTCGACCTCAGCATTGTACCCGCAGTGCAGCGACTCAGCCATCTACCCATCGTGGTCGATCCCAGCCACGGCACCGGCAAGCGCAACAAGGTCATTCCGATGGGACGCGCGGCGGTAGCCGTAGGCGCCGACGGACTCATCGTCGAAGTACACCACGCGCCCGACAAAGCTCTTTCCGACGGCGCGCAATCCATCTATCCGGAGCAGTTCGTCGAGCTCATGCAGCAGGCTAGCCAGATCGCCGCCATACTCGGCCGTGAGGTTCCGCACGGAATCAAAATCACGGAAGAAGCGGGAGCCATACCGGTTGCCCGCTGATTCAAGAAGGCGACGGGTTCGCCTATTGCTTGCATCCGCTCTCTTGCCGCTTGCCCTTACCGGATGCCGTCGCCATCATTTCCCGCGCTACCCGCCCGACTTCCGTGAGTTTGCTTACGTCACCAACTCCGGCAGCAACACCGTCACGGTCCTCGATCTCGTAAATCTGCGCCAGGAACGCGTGCTCGCCGTCGGCTCCGAGCCCACCGGCGTCGCGGCAAATCCAACAAAGAATGAAGTGTACGTCGTCAACTCCGGCGCAGGAACCGTCAGCGTCATCGACGCTGCCAGCAACCGCATCGTCGCCACAATTCCCGTACACCGCAAGCCTTATTTCATCGACGTGGACAGCACGGGAACCCGCGCCTACGTTCCCAACTCCGGATCAAATAACGTCTCCGTCATCGACCTCGACAAACGCCGCGAAATCGGCGCCATTGGAGTTGGCGAGGGCCCCGGCCTGGCAAAGCTTTCGCCCGACGGCAACACTCTCGTGGTAACCAACCGCATCAGCGGCAGCGTCTCCGTTGTCGATGCAAAATCCTTCCGCCTACGCGCCGTCTTTCCCGGCTGCCCGCAGGCCACCGACGCGGTCATTCTTCCCGACTCATCGCAGGCCTTCGTCGCTTGCTCGGGAGGCCATGAGGTAATGGCGCTCGGCCTCGCCCGCCCCCAGAGTCCCGTCGAGCAGGAGCGCTCCGACCGCCTCCTCACCTTCCTCGATGTAGGCCAGACGCCCGTACATCTCGCGCTCAAGCCCGACGGAGGCGAAATCTTCGTCTGCAACTTCGACGGCGACTCCGTCTCTGAAATCGCAACGGGAACCGATGAAGTTGGCGGAGCTTATCTCGTCGGCGCGCATCCCTCTGATGCCGTCGTCAGCGCGGACAATTCGCTTCTCTGGATCAGCAATTTCAACTCCGATACGGTCGGGGTCTACTCCATCGACGATGGCAGGCTCATTAAACCAACCATAAGCGTTGGCGCCGGCCCAGACGCTCTGGCCTTTTCATCGGACGGCTTCCTGCTGCTGGCCGTCGATTCGCAATCGGGAGATGTCTCAGCGATCCGCACCCAAAGCTACGCCTCCAGCGGAGCCATTCGCATCGGATCGCTGTTCACCATGTTGCCCGCGGGCAATCGCCCCAGCGCTATCGTGGTGAAGGCATTTCGGATAAAACGACATAATCTCCATTAGCGCCGCAAATTAGCCCTGATTTTTGCGAGCATTCCCGTCCAGGTCTCCGCGTCTTCCTCGCTTAGACTCATGCGCCGAATCAACCGCCGGGATTTCGCCTCCACTGCCGCTTCCGTGCCCAGCTTCGTATACCCGCTCTCCCCCAGAAGATCGAGCAGCGCCCGCGTCATCCGCTCCAGGACCGCACCGCTTGCGCCTGCTCCAACCTCCGGCAATTGCACGCGATCGGATCGGATCAACTCATATAAACAAATCGCAACCGCCTGCCCAAGATTCATCGACGAATGCGTCTCCCGCGTCGGAATCCTCATCAGCCAGTGGCAATAAGTCAAATCCTCATTGGAGAGACCGCGCTTCTCCGATCCGAACAGCAGCGCGACCCGCTCCACTGCCAAGCGCGCGCAAATCAACTCGCCACCGGCATCCAGCCGATGCAAGGGATGCTCCAGCTTCCGCGACGGACCAGCGGCCGTCGTCCCCACGATCAGTGAGCAGTCCGCGACGGAATCTTCAACCGTCGCAAACTCTTCCGCATCCTTCAGCAGTTCAGGCGCGCCCACCGCCGAGCGCGCCTCGCGAAACGCCACATCATAACGGTTCACAACGCGCAAACGCGAAAAGCCGAAATTGCTCATCGCCCGCGCAGCCGCGCCTATGTTCAGCGGATTGCGTGCAGCTACCAGCACCACGCGCAGGTTCCCGGCCTGGCGCTCCGTCAGCAAGCGAGCTTCAGACCGCCACGACCGGCTGCGTGCAGTGCGAGCAGCGCGTCGCGGCAATCGGAATATCCGTCAGGCACTGCGGGCACGGCCTCGTCTTGGGCGGTTCAGCCTTGGCTGGATTAAACCTCTTCAGCAGCTTCTGAACCGGCATCACCACAAGGAAATAAATCGCCGCCGCAATAATCAGGAATTGAATCAGGGCATTGATGAAATTTCCGTAGGTAATCTTTCCTCCGTTTACATTGGCCACCAGATAGGAAAAATTCGGCCTGTGTACGATTGCCGCAATCAGCGGGTTGATGATGTCGCTCACCAGCGAATTCACCACCCCCGTAAATGCCGCGCCAATTACGACTGCGACGGCCAGGTCGACCACATTACCTCGCAAAACAAAATCACGAAAGCCTTTCAGCATAGACACGCTCCTCGAAAAGATAATCGGCCCGATGGTGCGCCGCTGGCTCGCCGGACTGAAGCGCACCCATCCTATCGCACTTCTGTACACATTTTCCAAACGCCTCGTTGGCTTGGATGCGAGTCCTGCTGTTGGCTTTCAGCCGCCGCATCGCGTATTCTTCTTCGTTCAGTGCCGTAGAGTCGCGGAGACCAAATTGAAAAAAGTAGTCGACAGCGCAGACGCCGCCGTAGCCGATATCCCGGACGGCGCAACCATCATGCTGGGCGGCTTTGGACTCTGCGGAATCCCGGAGAACCTCATCGACGCGCTCGTTCGCCGCGGCGTGAAGAACCTCCGCACCATCAGCAACAACATGGGCATCGACGGATTCGGCATGGGCCGCATGCTCGAAGCTGGAATGATCTCCGCCCACACCGGCAGCTACGTCGGCGAAAACAAGCTGCTGGAAGAGATGGTCATCAAGGGCAAGCTCGACCTCACTCTAGTGCCGCAGGGCACGCTGGCCGAGCGCATCCGTGCTGGAGGCGCGGGCATTCCTGCCTTCTACACTCCCGCCGGAGCCGGCACCCTCGTCGCCGACGGCAAAGAAAGCCGGGAATTTGACGGCAAACCTCACCTGCTGGAATGCTGGCTCCGCGCCGACTTCGCGCTGATCAAGGCCTGGAAGGGCGATACTCAGGGGAACCTCATCTATCGCAAGACCGCCCGCAATTTCAATCCCATGATGGCGACCGCGGCGCGAATCACCATCGCCGAAGTAGAACAATTGGTCGAACCGGGGCAGCTCGACCCCGACCATATCGTCACTCCGGGAGTCTATGTCAAGCGCATCCTGCAGGGACAGAAATACGAAAAGCGCATCGAGCGCAGGACGGTGAGGGCGGCAGCTAGCGTTTAGGGATTGGCTGCCCCTGCTGCATCTGCCGCACCTGATCGCAAATCCCGCGATACCGCCGCACATACCGGAAGTCTGAAAACAGAGTCGCCGCCGCAATCAGCAGGCACACCAGCAAGTACATTCGCTGCGTCCGCTCCTTATGTGTCGCCATTTGCCGAAAGCAGATTGACATCAGGAACGCCGCGATTGTCGCCAGTACAGTCAGCGGGGCCAGCCGATTGCAATCAATCCCTGAGCCGGGCCGCACAAACCACGCCGACGCAAGAAACGCGCCCAGGCACAGAATTCCGGTACTCAGCAATCGAAATGGAAATTTCGGACGACCCAGGGGAGGCGCGCCGCCCACAATTCCGCGCCGTCGAATCAGCACGTCATCTCGCGGATATTCTTACCCGCAATCAACTTCGCCGCCGTCGCAGTCCGCACATCTTCGAGCGTTAGCCCCGCGGCGATCTCCTCGACGACCAGCCCCGCCGCCGTCACGTGGATCCACGCCATATCGGTGGCGATCGTATCCACAACCTTCAGTCCGGTAATCGGCAGCGTGCAGCGCGGCAGAATCTTCGGCAATCCGTCCTTGGTCGTGTGCTCCATCGCCACGATCACGCGCCGCGCGCTCGCCACCAGGTCCATCGCGCCGCCCATGCCCTTCACCGTCTTGCCGGGAATCATCCAGTTCGCCAGGTTCCCTTCCTCATCCACTTCCATCGCGCCCAGAATGCTGAGATCGATGTGGCCGCCGCGAATCATCGCAAACGAGTCCGCGCTTGAAAAATAAGCCGTCCCGGGCAGCTCTGTAACGGTCTCTTTGCCCGCGTTGATCAGGTCCGCGTCCTCGCTTCCCGCCAGCGGGTAGGGCCCCACTCCCAACATCCCGTTCTCCGACTGGAGCACCACCTCCACGCCCGGCGGGACATGGTTAGCAACCAGCGTCGGCATGCCGATGCCAAGGTTTACATAGAACCCATCGCGCAGCTCGCGCGCCACGCGCCGCACAATGCGCTCACGCTTCTGGGCCGCTGTTAAGCCGCCGCCGGAATTCGATACAGTAGAAGTCATAAGACAGAAAATATTAGCAGTTCCGGATGCTTCCCGCTTTTCTCAATTTCCGTTGCCGCTCACTTGTCCGCGGAACCGCGCTCGTGCTCGTCAGCTTAGGCGCCTCGCTGCTCTTTTCCGGCTTCCCGCACGTGCATACTGCCTGGCCGCTCGTCTTCGCGGTGCTCGCTGCGCTCTGGGGAACGTACGATACCATCCGTTGCCTGCGGCTTCGCTGGAGCTTCTACCACGGCGGCGTACTCCTGCTCGTCTACATGGACATCATGGCCCTCACCATGATCTTCTTCCTCTTCCTCTATCCATACGCGCAATGGATACAGTGAACGCGAATCGCGCGACGCTCCGAATCGCCGACGGCTAAGCTCCGGCCAAAACCATTTCTCTCAATGCCTCTTCATACGGAGCCCTCAGCACACCCCGCTCAGTAATTATCGCCGTTACATACTTTGCCGGAGTCACATCGAAGGCCGGGTTCTCAATTCCGACGCCATGCGGAGTCAACTGCTTTCCGCCGTGATGCGTCACCTCCATCGCCGCGCGCTCCTCAATCGGAATCGCGTCGCCGGTCGCCGTGTTCAGGTCTATGGTCGACCACGGGGCCGCCACATAGAACGGAATCCCGTGCTCCTTCGCCAGCACCGCCACGCCGTAGGTGCCGATCTTGTTCGCCACGTCACCGTTCGCGGCGATCCGATCCGCCCCAACAACAACGGCCTTGATCTTGCCCGCGCGCATCCGGCTGGCTGCCATGTTGTCGCACAACACCGTCGTGGGAATTCCGTCGTGCATCAGCTCCCACGCCGTCAAACGCGCGCCCTGCAGAAATGGCCGCGTCTCGTCCGCATACACATGCAGCTTGCGCCCCTCCGCAAATGCGCTCCGAATTACTCCCAGAGCGGTCCCGTATCCGCAGGTTGCCAGCGCGCCTGCATTGCAGTGCGTCAGCACACCGCCTTCTTCCGGCATCAATGCCGCGCCAAAATCTCCCATCGCGCGGCACGCCGCAATGTCCTCGTCATACATCCGCAGCGCTTCCGCGATCAGCCCCTCGCGAATCGTATCCACCGAAGCACCCGGCCGCGATTTCAGCGCCTCAAACCTCTCCTTCATCCGAGTAATCGCCCAAAAAAGATTCACCGCCGTAGGCCGAGTCGCCGCCAGCGTTTCGCTGATGCGCTCCAGGTCCCGCGACAGCTCCGCGACGTCCGTCGCCGGACTCTTCTTCGCGCCCAGCGCCATCCCCATCGCCGCGGCCACGCCAATCGCCGGAGCGCCCCGCACCACCATCGTCGTAATCACGTCTGCGACTTCCTGGTAGCTCTTTGCCAGAACGTAGGTCTCCTCCAGCGGCAGCCGCTTCTGGTCAAGAAAGCGCACGCCATCGGGGGTCCATTCAAGTGTCGGAATCATGTCTCAAGTGTAATTTGTTCGGCCCCGAGGCCGCTGTCTGTGTCCGAAATCGGGCATAAAGAACGATTTGTTATCGAAAGTAATCGCCGTATTCGAAGAAACATATAGCATCGTCCCAAAAGTCCTGCGAAGATAACATCACTGTTCCCCGGTGGTTTTTGTGAGAAAAATTCTTCACATCCTCGGCCTTCTTGCCGCGCTTTCGACGTTTGTCTGCGCGCAGGCCGAACTCTCGTCCGTCCGGCAGATCGACCAACTCGCTCCAGCGCAGATTCAACAAGGCACGCCTGTCGAGATCAACGGAGTGGTCACCTTTTACGAGCCTGCGGAGCACATCCTCTTCGTCAACGACAGCACGGGCGGTATCTTTGTCCGTACGCGCCACATGTTTTCTTTTTCCCCCGGCGACCGCGTCCACGTGCACGGAGTCACGGCCCGCAGCTACCGCGCCGTGATCGTCAGCGAAGATATCCAGATTATCGGCAAGGCGCCCCTGCCGAGGCCGTCTCTCGCCACCTTCCCGGGATTGATGTCCGGAATGTGGGACTGTTCTTACGTAACCGTTCAAGGCACAGTGCTTTCCGCGACTATCCAGCAGACCATCGGCGCTCCCTTCCTGCTGCTTGAGGTCCTGATGGACGGCGGCACCATCGACGTGCATGTCGAGAATCCACAAACGATGGACCTGCGCAGCCTGCTCGATTCAAAGATCGAATTGACCGGAGTCTCCGGCGGCAGGTTTGACGGCAAGTTCCAACTCGTCGGAGCCAATCTCTACCTCAGCTCGCCTGCCCAGATGCGGATCACTGCCCCCGCGCGAACGGACATCGACACTCTGGCGCTCACTCCCATGGATCGCGTGATCGGAAGCTATAACATTCTCGAGCGCAGCCGGCGCGTCCGCATACTCGGCAGTGTCACTCTCTACGAGCCGGGTTCGCAGCTGGTCATCGAAAACGCCGGTAAGGCTGTGCTCGTTCACACCCGCCAGAATAACCCTCTGAACATCGGCGACGTCGTGTCCGCAACCGGCTTTGCCGACACGCGTGATTACAGTCAGAGCCTCAATCACGGCCAGTTCTCGCGAACTCAGCAGACAGATATCATTCCTCCGCAGCCAGTAACCTGGGCCGGTGCGTTCTCCGGCAAACATCCCTTCGACCTCATATCCATCGAGGGACGCCTCCTTGAGCAGGTGCGGGAGAGTAATCAGGGCACGCTATTCATCAATTCCAATGGCCATATCTTCTCCGCCGTTCTGCGCCACCCGGGGGGAGTAGGCCCGTGGTTGCCCACGATTCCGGTCGGCAGCACGGTGCGCGTCTCCGGAGTGTGTTTCGTCGCAAGCGGGGGACCCTGGAACGGTCCACTCGAATTCGAGCTGCACCTGCGCAACCCCGCGGATGTCCAGGTGCGCGCGCTTCCCTCGTGGTGGACCGTTACCCACCTTTTCTTTTTAATCGGCGCTCTGGGCGTCCTCGTCCTGGGCGCGCTGGTCTGGGGAGCGCTGCTGCGCCGCCGCGTCCATCGTCAGACCCAGCTCATTCGCCACAGCATGGAGCGTGAAAGTACGCGCGAGCGCCGTCAGGCGAATCTCGAAAAAGAGCGCAGCCGCGTACTCGAAGCCATTAACAGCCGCCTGCCGCTCGAAGAAGTTCTCAAGATGATCACCGGGCTCATCAGTGAACAGGCCGACGGGCTTAAATGCTGGTGCGAGGTGAAGGCAAGCGGCGCAGGCGCAAGCTCCCGCGAAGACTCGGTTGCCCCGGCCTCACAACCCGGCCCCCGGGAATCGCGCCGCGATCTCCTCTCCGGCGACGGCGAGCGCCTCGGCTCCCTCGTGCTTACATGGAAGGCCGGGGAGCACCATCCGGTCAGGCCCGAGCTGCTCGACATGGGCGCGAGCCTTGCCGCGCTGGCCATTGATAATCGCCGCCTTTACGAGGGCCTGGTCCTGCGCTCCCACTACGATCAGCTCACGGAAGTGCCCAACCGATTTCTGCTTGAAACCCGTCTCTCGGAGGCTTTCGCCAACGCCCAGCTCCTCGGCCACAGCTTAGCCTTGATCTACATCGATCTGGACCGCTTCAAATCGGTCAACGACCGCTACGGCCATCGCATCGGCGATATGTACCTGCAGAACACCGCCAGGCGGCTGCTGGAAAAGCTCCGCGAGCAGGATACGCTCGCGCGCGTCGGCGGCGACGAATTCATCGTTCTCATCCCCGTCGTGCGGGGCCGCAGCGAAGCCGACGAAATCGCTGGGCGGCTTACCCATTGCTTCGACTCGCCCTTCCGCATCGACGCCCACACCATCGAGGGGTCCGCCAGCATCGGCGTCGCGATTTACCCCGAGGATGGCGACGATGAGGACCAGCTGCAACGTGTCGCCGACTCGGCGATGTACGCCCGCAAGCAGCGCGTCCTCGAATGGGAATAATCCTGAAAGCCGAAGCTTCGGCCAAACTTCTCAGCAACCTGCCGCTTAATGCGGATTGGCTCGGCTCACTACGCGGCCCTAATTACGCCGATTTCTCCCTGCTCATCATCGTCCTGGCCGGCAGGTAAATCCACGCGCACGCGCCGCCATAGCCATTCTCCTTGCAGTTCTCCAGCCGCATCATCCCTCCGTGCTTCTGCACAATGCCCATGCTCACCCATAGACCGAGCCCGGTCCCCTTCTCGCCCTTGGTCGTGAAAAATGGCTGGAAGAGTTGCGTCCCCGCCTTCTCGGCCACTCCAGGACCGCTGTCCATTACTTCGATAATTGCTCCGGCCGCGCGAAACTCCTCCGCCGGCGCGCCTTCCAGGCGAATGCAAACGCGCCCGTGCGGTCCGGCGGCGTCGATCGCGTTCACCGTCACGTTCGTGAATACCTGGCGCAGCTCGGCGGGATATCCCTCAACGATGCAGTTCTCCCGGAACTCGACCTTCAGATCGACCTCCTGCTGCGCGATGCGCCGCTCCAGCAGCAGCAGCACTCCTTCAATCAGGTCCTTGAGGTCAAGTGCCACCGGTGACTTCGACTCGCGATAAAGGCTCAGCATTGCGCGGCTGATCTGCATGGTGCGGCTCAGCTCCTGCTCGGCCAATCGCAGGTATTCCGCGCGTTTCGCGGCGTCCTCCTCCTCGCGCAGCAGAAACATCAGATTGGTCACTGAATCCAGCGGGTTATGGATTTCATGCGCGATGCTGGCCGCCAGCCGCCCCGCCACCGCCAGCTTCTCTCCGGTCACAAGCGCGGCTTCGGTGCGCCGCTGCTCCGTCACATCGTGGAAGACCAGCACGATCCCCGTCATCTCGCCGCTCTCGCCTATGATCGGAGCTGCGCTGTCGTCGATAACGTGCTCCTTGCCCTGGCGCGAAATCAGCACCGTATGGTTTGCCAGGCCGACGACCTTCTTCAGCTTCCGCACCTTCTCCACCGGGTTTTCGGAAGGCTTGCGCGTCTCTTCATGAATAATGTTGAACACCTCGGTGAGAAGCCGTCCGTGCGCCTCATGCAGAGTCCAGCCGGTCAGCTCTTCGGCAACCGCATTCAAAAACCGGATCCGGCCACCGAAATCACAGGCGATCACGGCGTCGCCAATTGACTCGAGCGTCGTCTGAAACCAACGCCGGCTCTCGTTCACCTCCTGCGAACGCCGCCCAAGCTCGTCCAGGGCGGAGTTGTAGCTGGTCGCCACCGTACGCAGCCGCTCGCGGGTAAAGAGGGCCAGGATTACGCCGATTAGAAGCGCGGCAGTCAGAATTGAAACGAGTTCGCCGTGTTCAATTCGGGGCGCCCTCTCCGACAGCAGCCTGCGTCTGGCGTCCTCTTCCAAAAGCATCTGGTTCACTACTTCGCGAATATTGTCCATCAGCAACTTGTTTTGCTGGTGGATTCGCGGGTCATTGAGCAACGACGATTCCCCAGCGATCATCTCCTGAGAACGCACCAGCCAGACCTGATAACGCTCGGAGAGAAGGCTCAGCCGCCGCTCCTGCGCACTGTTATCGGCCAAAAGGCCGCGCAATGTCGCAAAGCAATTTTGGATGGGAACCTTGCTCTCCTTATACGGCACCAGCATTGCGTGATCGCTGCTCAGCTCGTACCCGCGCATCCCGGTTTCCTGGTCGAGAATGAACTTCTGCAGTCCATTGATCTGGCTCGTAACCCGGTCGCTGTGATCAAGCGCATGCAGCGCCGAAGAGAACCGCTCAAGATCAAGGAGAAAAAATGTTGCCAATGCCAGGAGAAGCGCAATCGGAACCAGCAACGTCTGCCGCAAAATGCGCCGGAATTCGCGAAGGTTCAACTCCGGACCTCCCGGTCGCCGGCCTGCATGGGCGGACCAAGCGACTCCTGCAGCTTCGCCAGCAGAACGTCCGGGCCCGCGCCCTTCAGGATGGTGCAGTCCACCAGGCGCTCGATCTCATCCGGCAGGTTTACGTAAGCCGAGAGCATCAGTATGGGCACAGACGGCCGCAGCCGTCGCATCTCCTGCGCGACCTCGCCGCCGTTCATCACTGGCATGAAATAGTCCAGCACTACCGCTTCCACAGGCTCGTTCGCAAACAGCGCGAGTCCGGCGGAGCCGTCAATCGCCGTCAATACCTGGTAACCGGCGCCCTCCAGGACAAGCTTGCGAACCTTCAGGCCCAGATCTTCATCGTCGATACACAGAATCAATGCCCTGGGCACGCTTCGGATCCCTTGCGACGGTGCAAAATTGGTAACTAGATTGATGAATCATAACAAACTAACGCCCCATGCAGCGCGCGCCTGCTTTCAACAAATTCACCGAACATTCGCAATTCCTTCAGCCGGAAACGGGATAACCTGAGGGCAAATGGGAGACCCCGGCCTAGGCCATCCCGGAGCTTCCCGGCCCAAAAGGAAGGCACATTGAGCCAGACAGTATTCGTTCTAGAAGACGACACGGATATCTCTCGATTGATTCAGCACCACCTGGAAGCAAGCAGCTTTGCCGTCCGCGCGTTTACCACCCCGGTCAACCTGCTTTCCGACGCCGAGCGCCAGCCGCCTGCGCTCTTTCTCCTCGACATCATGGTCCCCGGCGGAGATGGCCTCGACGTATGCCGCCGCCTCCGCAGCCATCCCGCCCTGAGCACCATCCCCATCATTTTTCTCACCGCGCGCGCCGGCGAAAATGACCGTGTCCTCGGCCTGGAACTCGGCGCCGACGACTACATTACCAAGCCGTTCTCCACTCGTGAGCTGCTTGCCCGTGTCAAGGCCGTGCTGCGCCGCTTCGAGCGCCCCTCCGCGCCCGCCGTGGTCACCTTCGACGAGATCACGATCGACGCCAACGCCATGCAGCTCAAGGTGAGAGGCGCGCTCACCACCACCACGGCCACCGAGTTCCGCCTGCTCGATTATCTTGCCCGCCACCCCGGCCGCGTCTTCAGCCGCGACCATCTCCTCGACGCTGTGTGGGGAGACGCTCGCTTCGTGACTCCGCGCTCGGTCGATGTATACGTCCGCCGGATTCGCGAAAAGATCGAAACCGACGCTGAAGACCCGCGCTATCTCAAAACCGTCCGAGGGGCCGGCTATCGATTCGAGCTGCCAAAAGGCATTTCATAGACCGCCAGCTAAGAAACTGTTAGCGAACTCTACCCTTCACCCTTTACCCTTCCCATGAGATGACCGGTCGAGTCTTCACCAAGCTCTTTCTCTCCTTCGTTCTCGTGCTCTCCATCACCACGCTGGCGCTGGACTTCATTCTGCGTCGCTTCATGGCTCATTCCGCTCCCGGCGACCTGCACCTGTTGCGCCGCGACCTGCTGCTAGCGTCGCTCGTAGCAATGGCTATCGCCACCCTTCTCTCGGCTTTTCTGGCACAGCGCGCCTCCGCCCGGCTCAAGCGCATCGTGACCTTCGCGCATCGAATCGCCGCTGGAGATTTTTCCGCGCGCGTTGAAGAAGGCGATCTCGACGAAGTCTCCGACGTTGCTCATGCCCTTGACACCACCGCGGCGCGTCTCGACGCGAGCTTCCGCGCCCTTGAATCCAGGCAGCGCGAGCTGGCCGCCCTGCTCGACAGCATGCAGGAGGCGGTCATCGCGGTCGATGCAGCAGGCCGCATCGGCTGGTCCAATGCCGTTATGCAGCGCATTGCGCCGCGCGCCGAACTGAAGGGACAGACCCTGGTTCACGCTCTGCGCGATCCCGAAGTCCTCTCCTGCGTGGAAATTGCGCTCAAACGCGGCGAGCCGAGCAGCGGAAAGGCAACATCAATTGCGCCGGGAAAAATCTTTGATGTGAACGCGGCTCCAACTCCCGGCGGGGGAGCCGTCGCCGTCCTTCACGATGTCTCCGAGATCGCGCGCGCCGAGCAGATACGCCGAGACTTTATCGCTAACGTCTCGCATGAGCTGCGCACTCCACTCACATCTATATCCGGCTACGTTGAAACGCTTCTCGAAAGCAATTACGACCTTCCCGGCCCCACACGCGAATTCCTCGGCATCATCCTCAAGAACGCGACCCGGATGAACCGCCTTACTGAGGATCTGCTCGCGCTCGCCAGCGTCGAGTCCGGCGAGTACAAAGTAAAATCCCGGCCCATCGCCGCTTCTGCGCTTGTGCGCGATGCCATCCACGCGCTCGCTGGAATTGTGCTCGACCTCGACATCAAGATCGTACCGGCTGAAACAACCGATTCCGTCGTACTGGCCGATGAAGACGCCCTTACCCAGGTCTTCGGAAACTTTATCGAGAATGCCGTGAAGTACGGCAAAGACGCCGACCGCGTCCTCGTTGGCGCGCGCGACAGCGATGGTTGCGTCGAATTTTTTGTGCAGGACTTCGGCCCCGGCATCGCCTCCGAACATCTGCCTCGCATCTTTGAGCGCTTCTACCGCGTTGACAAAGCGCGCTCCAACGACTCCGGAGGCACCGGCCTGGGACTTGCCATCGCCAAACACATCGTGCTCGCCCACGGCGGAAGCATTCGCGCAGAGAGCGAACTCGGCTCCGGCGCAACCTTTCTCTTTACGCTGCCACTGGCGCCGCTGGTTGCTGAGCAGCGATCCCTGCTTTCAAATCCTTGATCTTCTTTCGAAGGCTATGTCGGCTTCGGCAGCTTTTGATGATTGGCTATCGGCTGCCCTCTCATGAATGCTGAACGATGTAAGCTGGTAGGTTCCTTAAATTCGCCCAAGGACCATCACACATGCCCTCTTTTCATGTCCGAATTGCCGGCACCCTCTTCAGCATTCTCCTCACTGCCTCCGCCCTCGCCCAGCAGGCTCCCATTCAGGTAACCGCCAATCTCGCCGACGCGCCGCGCAAGCTCTTCCACTCCGACAGTGACATCCCCGTAAAGGCCGGCCCGCTCGATCTCATCACTCCCCAATGGATACCAGGCGATCATCGACCTACCGGCCCGGTCAGCGACATCGTAGGCGTCGTCTTCACCGCCGACGGCAAGCCGCTCCCCTGGCGTCGCGACGATGTCAACATGTATGAGTTCCACCTCGATATCCCGCAAGGGGTGACCACGTTGCACGCTCATCTAGACTGCATCGTAACCACGCGCGTCTCGCACAAATTGGCCGTGCTCGAGTGGGAAAAGCTGATGATTTATCCCGCGAACACGCCCGTCAAAGACATTCCAATTCAGCCGTCGCTCATCGTTCCCGCAGGCTGGGGAGTGGGCACTGCCCTCGTCCACATCGGCGGAGGCTCTTGGCCAGTCCCCGCCAACGGAGCTACTACCCACTTTGCCGCGACCACCGTCGAGCAGCTCCAGGACTCGCCCATCATTACCGGAGAGTATTTCCATGAGTTCCCTCTTGCAACCGATGTAACCCCGAAGCACTACATCGACGTTGCCTCCGATTTTCCCGAAGACTCGAATCTCAGCCCGGAGCTTCTCGCCAAAATTTCAAACCTCGTCCGCGAAGCCGGAACCGCTTACGACTCGCACCACTATCACGAGTATCACTTCCTGCTCACCCTATCTGACGTCGCCGGAGGCGAAGGTCTTGAGCACGGTCAGTCCTCGGACAATGGCGTCGGCGAAAAAGGATTTGCTGAGCCCCCTATGGAACTCGCCAACGCCGACCTGCTCTCGCACGAGTTCACCCACTCATGGAACGGCAAGTACCGCCGCCCCTCCAAGCTCTATGAGCCCGATTTTGCAACACCGCAGTGGGGCCGTCTGCTCTGGGTCTACGAAGGCATGACACAATATCTCGGCAACGTCCTCGCCGCGCGCTCCGGACTTAAGACGCAGGCGCAATACCGCGACCTGCTCGCCATGTCCGCAGCTGGCCTCCAGTACCGCCCGGGCCGCGACTGGCGCGATACCGCGGACACAGCCGTCGCCGCCAGCGTTCTCCGCGGAGGCAATCCCGCCTGGTCCAACTGGCGCCGCAGTCAGGACTACTACCAGGAAGGCGAGCTCGTCTGGCTGGACGCCGACACCCTCATCCGTCAGAAGACCAACAACCAGAAATCCCTCACCGACTTCCTTCACATCTTTCTCGGCAAGGGCGGCAACACCGGCCCGCTCATCGTTCCTTATACCTTTGAAGAGCTCTGCGCCGACCTCAATCAGGTCATGCCTTACGATTGGGCAAAGTTTTTCCACGATCGCATCTACACCATCGCGCCCCACGCCGACTGGGACGGGATCGAGCGCGGCGGATACAAAGTTGTCTTTACCGACCAGCCCAGCGCATCGGCAAAAATGTTCTCCCACATGGAAGGCCGCCGGTTCGGCGGAGTTGATGTCTGGTACTCCATCGGACTACGCATAAACCGGGACGGGCAGATCATCGACGTCCTCTGGAATGGTCCAGCTGACAAGGCTGGCCTCTCGCCTGGACAAAAAATAATGGCCGTCAACGGACACGTCTACTCGGCCGACGCTTTCAAGCAGGCGGTCCATGACTCGAAGAGCAGCGCCGAGCCCATCCACCTCATCATGCAGTCTGATACCTACGTATCAAACGCCGACATCGACTATCACGGAGGCGAGCGGTACCCGTCGCTGCAGAGAGTCGAAGGAACGCCCGACCTCCTCGACGAGATCACTGCTCCACTCGTGAAATCGGACAACACCACGCCTCTGTTCAGTCATCATGACGAGGACCACGATCAGAAAATGGCCGACCAACAATAGCAAATCACGCAGCAAAACAGATGTGGCTGGATGAAAAATCCAGCCACGTGCTGAGCATTGCGGCTCGTCTTAATTAGCGGGTCATGGCGTAATGGACCTGCTCCTCGATCGCCGCAATTTGCAGAGGTTCGCGATGAGCGCGCTTCAGAGCGGCATTCACGTTGTTCAAATCGACTGTCTTGAACTGCTGCCAGGCCTCTGTTTGCTCCCGCGCAGCGTTGCTCATCTTCTCGAAGATGGCAAGCGCCTGCGAGGGCGCAGGGCGATCGCCGCTCTCCACCATCCGCAGAGCCACACCTAATCCTGCGTTAGCCTGCGCAAGCCCAGCCTCGTCATCGTCATCTTCGCTGCCTTTAATTTTCTGCAGCTTCGCAAGAGCGTCGCCGATCGCCTGGCGCAAGAAGGCTGGATTCTCTTCTACGCTTCCCTGCATTTTCTTCAACTGGCTCTCAACGCTTTCAAGCTCGGCCATGGCCTTGCGGGTGCCCAGCATCTGCACATAGATTGAATCCGCCAGCGTGAACTGCTGCTCCAGAACCTGAGTAGTAGCCGTCGCGCGCGGATCCATCGCTACCCGCAGCGGACGCTCTATCGCCTTTCCATCCGCGGTGAGACGCACTGTGTATGTTCCGGGAGCAACACGAGGGCCGGCGGGAATCCCCGATGGATCATCATCTTCAGAAAGGCCGCTTCCGGAGCTTCGCGCCGCCAGGTCCCATATAAAACGGTGCTCTCCCGCGGCTGTCTCCAGAACCTGCGGCTTTGGAAACCACCGCTCCGCAATCGGCAGCAGCGGGCGTTGCACGTCCGTCTTGTCCTCGCTGGAGAAATGGCGAATCATATGCCCCTGCGCGTCCAATATCTGCAGTTGCACCTTTGCCGCGCTACTCTCCAGGTAGTAATCGACCATCGCGCCATTCGGCGGATTATTTGCCTGTGGCTCTTCCGGCGGCAAGGGCGTTCCAAGAAAATCGTCATTGTCTACCCGTACCGCGTCCGGCGGAGCATAGAGAAATGCCTGCTCATTCCCAGCCGCGGCCGCCTGGCGTAGCGGAGCAATATCGTCCAGCACCCAAAACGACCGGCCATGGGTAGCTACAATCAGATCGCTGCCGTGGACGTTGATGTCGCGAATGGAGCTTACCGGCAGGTTCAACTGCAGCGGCTGCCAGTCATTGCCCGCGTCGAACGAAACATAAATCCCCAGCTCCGTCCCGGCGAACAACAAGTTATTCTGAACGGGATCCTCGCGTACGGCGCGCAAAAAATAATTCGCCGGAATGCCATTTACCGCCAGCTTCCAGCTCTTTCCGAAATCGTGAGTGATGTACAGGTAAGGCCTCTGGTCATCCAGGCGATGCCTGTCGACAGCGGCATACGCAGTCGCTGCATCGAAATGCGAAGCCTCTATCAATGAAATTTTGCTCCACGACGAAAGTCCCGGCGGAGTAACGTCGCGCCAGCTCTTGCCGCCGTCGGTCGTCAACTGCACCCTTCCCGTATCAGTGCCCGCCCATATCTCATCGGCGTTCAGCGGCGATGGCGCAATGGTGAATACCACGCCGTAGCCACGCTGTTCCGCATTTTCATTCGTCGCCGGCCCGTTCTCGTTCGCTCCGGAAACAGCGCCGGTTAAATCCGGGCTGATCTGTTGCCAATGCAATCCGCCGTCCAGCGTCTTCATCACGTACTGCGTGCCAAGGTAGAGCGAACGTTTGTCCGCGGGCGAAAAAACAAGCACTGGAGTCCACGGGTCGCGGTAGCGCTTCTTATAATTTGGCGCGTCAAAGCCGCCGATAGGCCAAGGCGCAATATTCTGGCTCAACGAGGTGCCGCGCTCGAACCGCTCCACTCCGCCAAACGTGTCGGAAAGATAAATTACGTCCTCGTCCTTCGGGTCAATCGCCAGGTATCCGCTCTCGCTGCCGCCCGGCAGAAACCAGTCGCGTGTGTCCAGATGCCCGTGATCGGAGCGGCTGTACACCGCAATGGAGCCGCTGTCCTGCTGCGCTCCGTAAATGGCATACGGAAACCTGTGGTCCGTCGTTACGTGATAGAGCTGAGCCGTCGGCTGGTTGTACCAGGTTGTCCATGTCTTGCCATGGTCAAGGCTGATCGTCGCCCCCTGATCCACGCCGAGCGCCAGGTGATCGGGGTTCTTCGGGTCTACCCATATCTGGTGGTAATCGTCGCCGCCCGGCGCGCCCCGCACAATCTGGATCGTCTTCCCTCCGTCTCCCGTACGGTATAGCGCTACATTCGGAATGTAGAGCACGTCCGGATTCGTGGGATCGATCGCGAGCGACATGAAATACCACGCGCGACTTGTGAGGCGCGAATCTGAATTCGCCAGCGTCCAGTTGTCGCCTCCGTCGTCGGAGCGATAGAGCCCGGAATGGCCGGTACTATCAATCGTCGCGTACACCCGCCGCCCATCGGCGCTTACCGCGATCCCTGTCCGTCCCCACGCCGCCTCAGGCAATCCATGACCCACGATCGCGGTCCAATGAGCTCCGCCATCGGTTGAGCGATACAGCCCATTTCCCGGTCCCTCGAGAGGCGCATAGGTGCTCCACGTTGAACGATGCGCATTCCATGTCGCGGCAAACAAGATCTGCGGCTGTGCCGTTGCCATCGCGATGTCCGCGATGCCTACATCCAGACCCTTATCGAGAACACGCTGCCAATGCTCGCCGCCATCCGTGGACTTGTACACCCCACGCTCATCATTCGGGCCGTACGCGTGCCCCAGCGCGCCCACATACACAGTGCGCGCATCGGATGGGTCGACCAGAATGCGGCTGATCTGCCGCGTATCCTCCAGGCCAATGTGCTTCCACGTCGCTCCTCCGTCGTCGCTTCGATACATACCATCGCCCGACGACAGATCCGAGCGAATATCCGACTCGCCCGTCCCCGCATAGATTATCTTCGGGTCTGAAGGAGCAACTGCCAACGCTCCGATCGAAGCCACGGGCTCGTTATCGAAAACCGGCTGCCATACTGTGCCGGCGTCCGTCGTTTTCCAAACGCCCCCATCTACTCCGCCGAAATAGAAAGTGCCATCGCTCCCGGGCACTCCGCTCACAGCCACCACCCGCCCGGCGCGGAATGGGCCCACCAGTCGCCACCGCAATCCGTTGAACAACTGTGGCGAGAGCGCCTGCGCCTCCGTCTTCGCTGGCGCGTAAAGCGAACCTGCGATCAGAAGCAGAACACAGCCCAATTCGGCGGACGCAGCACAACATAAGGTTTTCATCGTTCACTCGATTCTGAATCGAAATGGAACGGGAAGCAAGATTGATTGATAATCGCCTTGAACCATGTCAAAGAGATTCGGCGCTTGCGGACTTATCGGATTTGTCCCTTGCAATGGGCCATCCGCTTGCATTGTTCTCTCGATTTTATTTCTTTTGGCAGCTTCCACCGGGGCGCAAACTCCAGATACAGCCGCGCTGCAAGGTATAGTGACCGGGCCTGACGGCGCACCCATTGTCAATGTAACGCTTTCCATTGAAGACAGCCGGCACCGCGTCATTCGATCGGTCAGGACAACCGCACAAGGCGCTTTCGCGGCAGAAGATCTTCCCGCCGGAATTCCCGTTCAAATCCGCGCCGCCTATCCAGGCCTTGCGCCCGTCGCCTCAACTCCCATTTCGCTCGCTGCTGGAAGCACCACCACCCTTTCTCTGCGCATGCAGGTTTCCCCCGTCCGCACTGACGTCCGCGTTAATGCCCAGGCTGGAGCCATTCGTACCGACGCACCACAGCTCGGAAATCGCCTCACTCCTGAACAGATGCAAAGCATGCCGCTGCTCAATCGGAGAATCACCGCGCTGCCGCTACTGAATGCGGCGAATCGCCCCGCCATCAATCAAGGCGACGTCTTCATGAACCAGAACCTGTTTACCGCGAATGGAACCGGACGCCGCCAGACCTGGTTCGAGATCGATGGCGCGGGCGGAACCGATATGTGGGGACGTCAGACAATCTTCACAAACCTGCCGCTCGACACCGTCGCCGAGATGACCGTCCTCGACAGCGCCTTTTCTGCGCACTATGGTTTCGGCGAAGGCGCGGTCGTCGATATCGTGACCCGCAGCGGAACAGATAATTATCACGGCGACCTGCTCGCCCTGTGGCGTCCATCTGCTCCGGAAGCAAAGCTCTCCGGATTTTCCAGCACCCGCGCCGTCAACGGAAACGACATCACCCTCGATACGCTGGCGCAGGGCGCAACCACCCTCTCCGGCCCGATAGCGCCGTTCGAATGCACTTTTTTTCTCGCTTCCGCCGAGTACAGCTATCAGAACCGCGCATCCCCGGTCACGTCGCCGATCCAGCCCGGCAATTACATCGGCCATTATCGTGACTGGCTCAGCTCGCTGCGGCTTGACCACACCGTCAGCCCACGGCAACGCATGTTTCTGCGCGGCAATGCCGATGCCTTCTTCGATACCAACCCCAACGGCATCGTCGGCGGAAATACTCTTCCCAGTGTCGCCCGAGTCTTCCATCGCCGCACCTACACCGCAGAGGTGGGAGACACCGCCGTCCTCAGCGACTCCATGGTCAACGATGCCCGTCTTCAGTTCCAGCTCGCTTCCCCCATCACGCAATTTTCGCCTGTCGTCTTCGGCACCGAGTTTTCTGTGCCGATCTCTTCCGGAGGCACATTCGTATCCGGAACCTCGCAGTCTGCCCTTCTGCTAAATCGCCAATTCGAGGCAGTCGATACTCTCACCCGGACATGGGGCAGCAATTCCACGCGTCTCGGCTTCGATGTCATCCACGCGCGCAACGGCGGCAACAGCAAGGAATTTGGCGGCCCCATCTACGATGGCGAGCTCGTCTACAACACCTGCACCGCATCTCCAGCCGAATGCGAAAGCTCCGCCTATCTCGGCAACATCGCGAATGTGCAGAGCTACACCCAGAGCTACGGCAATGCGAATTATCGCGTCAACGACACGCTCGGTGCCGTATTCGCGCAGGACGACTTTCATCTGAGTCCGGAACTGACCCTGAATCTCAATCTGCGATATGAATTGCAGACTTTTACCGATTCGCGCTCCGATCTCGCTCCACGAATCGGCTTCGTTGACAACATCTCGGGCAGCGGTACCACTGCGGTGCGAGGCGGCTTCGGCATTTACCACGCTCAAGTGGTCGACAACTCCCAGGCGAACTACTCCTTATCGGGGCCGGTCGGCGTATTCAATTACACGGCCACTCCCGGCCAGGCAGGTTTTCCCGGCAGCGTCGCCGATGTGCCCCTCCCCGCATTTCCTCCCGGAGCGATCGCGCCTCTCCGCAGCCTCTATCTGCGCCCCGGCCGCGCCGGCTATTACAACCGGTTCTTCCCCACCGATACTCTCATCGGCTACCCAAACGCGCTGAGAAATCCATACAACGAGCAATGGACACTCGGGCTCGAGCAACAGCTTGCTCCTTCGTGGATTTTTAGCGCGGATTACGTCGGATCGCACACCGTAAGAATCGTCCGGCCACTCGATTTAGATCCGCCAGCTTCCTTCGTGCGCACTGCTCCCGGCCAGACGCGCAGCGCGCAGGCAGCAAACTGCACGCGGCCATACTGGATCGCATGGTTCGCACGGCAGAATGCCGTATGCAATCCCATTAGCAATGCAGGCCTGCGGCCTCCTTACGCCGTCATTCAAAGCGACGTGAACGACGGACAGGGCTACTACGAAGCGCTCGACGTCAATCTCAATCACCATGCTTCGAAAGGCTCCGCGCTACTCGCGAGCTACACCTGGTCACATGCGCTGGACACCGTCGACCCCGACGTTCCCGGTCAAAATCCCAACGACCCGCGCAGCGTCGGAGCGCAGGAGCTGGGCAACGCCATCGTCGACCAGCGCGATCGCTTCGTTTTGAGCGGCGTCTATGCCGCTCCGTTTGGACTCACCGCCGGAGGCATCATGACCCTCGGCAGCGGCTTTCCCTATAACATCGTGACCGGCTTGACCAACAGCGGCGACACCGGCGCCACCACTGACCGCCCTGTCCTCAACGGTGCCGTCGTCGGGCGCAATAGCGGACGCGGCGCTCCCATCTACGATCTCTCCCCCTTTATCGGAAAACGCGTCGCGCTCGGAACGGAGCGGCTTCATGCCAACCTGCGCGCCGAGGTATTCAATCTCCTGAACCACCGCGACGTCATCGGGTATAGCGGTACCTGGGGCAATGGCGCCTCACCCGCTGCAGGCTTCGGCGCACCGCTCACCGGCGTCACCAACCAATTGCCTGCGCGTGAATTCCAGTTCTCCGCTCAGGTCGATTTCTGATAAGACGGGTACAATTTCCGCTGTGCATAAATAGCCGCCTGAAGGCAGCTCAATTCAAGAAAGCAAATCATGGCAAATCGCACCTCATTTCACATTCTGCTCTCCGTCGCCGCCGCAGGGTTCTTTCTCGCGCTGCCGGTTTGCCTCTCAGCACAGACCCCCAGCCCCATGCCCGAGATGCACTGGCGCATGATCGGACCCTTTCGCGGAGGCCGCACCCGCGCCGCCGCAGGCGTTCCCGATCAGCCAAACGTCTTCTACGTCGGCCAGGTGGACGGCGGCGTCTGGAAATCCACCGACTACGGCCGCACCTGGAGCCCCATCTTCGATCATGAGGACACGCAGTCCATCGGCGCCATCGCCGTCGCTCCTTCCGACAGCAACGTCGTTTATGTCGCCAGCGGTGAAGGCCTGCATAGGCCCGATCTTTCCATCGGAGACGGCATCTACCGCTCCGACGATGCAGGCAAATCGTGGACGCACCTCGGGCTCCGCGATGGCCAACAAATCCCCGCGCTTGCCGTCGATCCCAGCAATCCCAATCGCCTTTTCGCGGCCGTCCTCGGACATCCCTACGGCCCCAACCCCGAACGAGGCATCTTCCGCTCCGAAGACGGCGGACAGACCTGGACCAAAGTCCTTTACAAAGACGAAAACACCGGCGGCTCCGACGTTGTCATCGATCCAAAAAATCCGCAGGTGATCTACGCGTCACTCTGGGGCGAGCGCCTCGGCCCATGGGAGGACGCCAACACTTACCTCCCCGGCAGCGGCGGCCTCTTCAAATCAACCGATGGAGGCACAACCTGGAAGCAGCTAACCAACGGTCTTCCCGCGGACCTGGTGCAGATCAACATTGCCATCGCCGCCAGCGATCCACAACGCCTCTACGCCACCCTTTCCACCAAAACAGAGGGAGCATATGCCTCCGGCAAGGGCCTCGGGGTCTACCGCTCTGATGACGGCGGTATGAGCTGGCGCAAAATCACAGACGATCCGCGTCCGGCCATGAAGATAGGAGGCGGCGATCTCCCCGTGCCTCTGGTCGACCCGCAGAATCCTGACATCGTCTACTCCACCAGTATCGTCACCTGCCGCTCCACCGATGGAGGCAAAAAGTGGATCAGCCTGCGCGGAGCGCCAGGCGGCGACGACTACCAGAACCTCTGGATCAATCCCCGCAATCCGCGCATCCTTCTCCTGGTCAGCGATCAGGGCGCACTCGTCAGTGTCAATGGCGGCGAAAGCTGGAGTTCTTGGTACAACCAGCCCACCGCGCAGCTTTATCACGTTGCTGCAACTAATACTTTTCCCTATCAGGTGTGCGCCGGCCAGCAGGAGAGCGGCTCAGTATGCACCTCCACTCGCGGCAACGATGGCGAAATCACCTTCCGCGAATGGCATCCGGCAGGCATCATCGAATACGGCTACGCCGCTCCCGATCCGCTCCACCCCGACATCATCTACGGAGCCGGACGCACCGAGGTATCTCGATACGACTCGGTCACGGGACAGGTGGCGAACGTCACGCCGCTGCCAAAGCATGAAAAAGATTTTCGCGGCGATCGCACCGAGCCGATCCTGTTTTCGCCAGTGGACCCGCACACGCTGTACTACGCAGCCAATCGCTTATTCAAAACCACCGACTACGGCCACACCTGGCAAACCATCAGTCCCGATCTCAGCCGCGAGACAACCGGTCAGCCGCCGTCCCTTCCCGCACTCGACTCGGCCAACCAAGCCAAACGTCGTGGGACTATTTATTCTGTCGCTGCCTCCTATAAGACCCCGCAGACCATCTGGGCCGGTACCGACGACGGCCTGGTCTGGATCACGCGCGACGGCGGCGCAAACTGGACCAACATTACGCCGCCCGGCACACCGGCATGGAGCAAGATCGCGCAGATCGACGCTTCGCGTTTCGATGACGACACTGCCTACGTCGCTGTGAACCGCATGCGAATCGACGATCTTCGTCCCTACGCCTACCGCACGCACGATGGAGGAAAAAACTGGGAGTCCATCAGCGCCGGTCTTCCCGGCAACGCCCCCGTCAACGCTGTTCGCGCAGACCCGAAGCAGCCCGGCCTGCTGTATGCGGCCACCGAACAGGCGGTGTGGACTTCATTCGACGACGGCGCACATTGGCGGCCCTTGCAATACGATTTGCCGCCCAGCTCGATGCGCGACCTGCTCGTGAAGGATGACGACCTGATCGTCGCAACCCATGGGCGTTCTTTTTGGATTCTCGACGATATAAAACCCCTGCGCCAGCTCGCATCCCCGTCAGACAAGCAGCCGCCCATGCTGTTTTCACCTGCGGCCGCATGGCGCGTGCGACGCGACACAAACACCGATACTCCGTTGCCTGCCGATGAGCCTGCCGGAGAAAATCCGCCGGACGGCGCGATCATCGATTACTATCTGCCGCCCGGCGCGCAATCTCCAGTCACGCTGGAGGTCCTGGACAATCAAGGCAAGCTGCTTCGGCGATACAGTAGCAACGATCCCGTTTCACCTACGCCTGAAGGACTCCGCACCAACCTCATTCCTGTCTACTGGCCAAAGATGCACGGGCCGCTTCCCTCAAGCTCCGGCATGCATCGCTGGGTGTGGGACCTGCGCGAAACCACGCCGACTGCGACAAACTATAGCTATCCCATTTCCGCCGTGCCTCGTCGCACCCCGCTCACTCCCCAGGGCCCGCTCGTGCTGCCCGGAACCTATACCGTTCGACTCACCGCCAACGGCACAAGCCAGTCCGAGCCTCTCGTGGTGAAAATGGACCCGCGCGTGCAAACATCCGCTGCCGATCTGGAAACGCTGCACTCAGCCGAGGTCGCGATGGCCGCTTCCCTCGATGCTCTAGCAAAAGCCGACCTCGCTGCGCACTCCGTGGAGGAGCAGCTTTCATCGCCAGAAAACCAGGCCTTCACCGCCCAGCTTGCCCCATTCAGCGCTGCGCTGAAAAGCATTCTCGAAGGAAGCGCTCCGACGTCTGCAAAGCACCAGCCCGGAATCGACGAAGTGACAGCGGACGCCACGCAGCTTTATGGAGAGCTGGAACAGGCCGACATTGCCCCCACCGCAGCTCTGCTTGACGCCTCTCAGCACGTGGAAATGGAAGGTAAGGAAGTGCTGCCCGGCTGGCAAACGTTCGAGCAGAATCAGCTACCGGCATTGAACATCAAATTGCGCAATCTGCATCGCCCGCCTATTGATCCCAACAGAGCTCCGAGCGACATGCCGGAACAAGGAGACGAAGACTAAGCCGCATCCTTCCTCGATCCCATCTCATCCGTGCGATGGTCGCAGGAAGTAGTACACCGCCGGAGTCACGATGAGGGAGAGGACCATGGAAATCAGCAGGCCGCCTATCACCGCAATCGCCAGGGGCTGCAGCATCTGGGATCCTGCCCCAAGCGCCAGCGCCAAAGGAAGCATCCCGCTGATGGCCGCCAGGGCAGTCATCAGAATCGGCCGTAGCCGTCGCTGCGCCGCCTGAAGCATCGCGTCGCGGGCGCTCATCCCCGCCGCGCGGAATTTTTGATCAGCATCGAGCAGCAGAATCCCGTTTTTGGCGACGATGCCAATCACCATAATCAACCCCATGAAAGACGCCACGTTGAAGGTAATGCCGGTAATCAGGAGCGCTACCAACACACCCGCGGTGGAAAGAATAGAAGAGGTCAAAATCGCCGCTGGAGCCGAAAAGTCGCGGAACTCCACCAGCAGTACCCCAAACACCAGCGCCAATGCCAGCAGCAGAACCCTCAGCAGTTGCTTGAACGATTTTTGCTGCTCCTGATAGGTGCCGCCGTATTCCACCCGCACCGTCGGTGGAAGGTGCATGTTGTCGATGGTTTGCTTGACACGCTGAATCGCGGAGCCTAGATCCGATCCTTCCAGCCGCCCCGTTACTACTACCAGTTGCTGCAGGTTCTCGCGTCGAATCTCGTGCTGCGGCGGCAGTTGTTCTATTTTTGCCAGTGATCCGAGCGTGGCCGTCTTGCCCGACGCACTGTTGAAAATCGTATTCTCGATGGCGTCGAACGAAGATCGGTGCGCATCATCCAGGCGCACGCGAATCGTGTAGGGGCGCCCGTTCTCGATCAGAGGCTCCGTAGTCGGTAGTCCGTCGAGAATGCTCGTCGCGTCCGTGGAAACTTCCTCTGGAGTGAAACCCAGGCGCGCAGCTAACGCCGGATCAACGGTGAAATTTGTTGCCGGCCCGCTGATCGTGTTCTCGATTCCGTCTTCAACATCGACAACGCCCGGAACTTTGCCGATAGCGTCCCCGACGCGGGGTCCGAGCTCGTCGAGCAACGCGGTGTCGGTCGAGAACATTTTTATCTGGATCGGCTCAGGAGCATTCGAGAGATCGCCTATCATGTCTTGCAACACCTGGGTAAACTCGACATCCAATTCCGGCTCGCTCGACTTGATCTGCTGCCGGACGCTCTCCATCACCTCGTCAATACCACGGCTGCGGTGGCTCTTTAGCTTCGCCGTTATGTCGCCTGTGTTCGCCTCCGTCACCGCAGCCAGGCCAAGCTGCAGTCCCGTGCGACGCGAAGTGCTCTCCACCTCCGGTGTATTGTGAAGGATCCGTTCGACATGCTCGAGGACACGATTGGTCTCCTGCAACGAGCTGCCTGCGGGCATGATGTAGTCCAGGATAAAACCGCCCTCATCCATCTCCGGCAACAGATCTGAGCCCAAGCCTCGATACGCGAAGAACGACCCAGCCACCAGCAGCGCGCAAATAATGCCCAGCCAAAGCGGCTTTGCCAACGCCCAGGTGAGCGCCTTCTTGTGCCAGTCCAGCACCCGCCTCATAAATCCGGTTGCGTGTGCAGGGTCTTCAGCCTTGTGCGCCTGGTCTTTGCTGCTGCGCCGCAGCAGATACAGGCTCAGGCTGGGCGTCCAGGTCAACGCAAGCAGCAGCGAGGCGGCCAGCGAAATGGTCATCGTCACAGCAAGCGCGCGGAAGAAGCTCCCGGTTACGCCGGTTACCGAGATCAGCGGCAGAAATACCACGATCGGAGTAATCGTGGATCCGATCAGCGGAGTCGTAATCTCCTTGAGCGCCTTTTTTACCGCAATGGTGCGCGATTCACCCAGATCGCGATGCATCACGATGTTCTCGACTACGACGATGGCGTCATCGATAACCAGGCCCACGGCCGCCGCCAGGCCGCCAAGCGTCATCAGGTTGAAGCTTTGCCCGGTAACTTTCAAAAACAGAAATGTAACCAACACGGTTACAGGAATGACCAGGCCGGCGACGATGGAAGAGGTCCAATCGCGCAGGAACACTACCAGAATCAGCGAGGCCAGAATGATTCCAATAAGAATGGCGTCGCGCACGCTCTTGATGCTCTCGCGCACCAGCTCCGATTGATCGTAGAACGGCCGCATCTCGACGCCCGGCGGCAGAACCTTCTTGAGGTGTTCGATCTCCGCCGCGACTCCATCGGCGACAGCTACTGTATTGCTGGACGCCTGGCGTGCGATGTTCAGCAGCACTGCCGACTGCCCATTCGCCCTCACAATGGTGTAGACAGGCAGCGTTGATGGTTCGATCGCGGCAATGTCTGACAGTCTGATCGGAACGCCGGCCGCCGTGGTCTTGACGGCGATCTGCGAAAGCTCCTGAACATTGTGGACCTGATCCCCGACCAATCCAAGAATCAGCTCGTGATGTGCCTCGTACAGCCCCGGGGAATTCACCAGGTTTGTCGCCTGAATCGCGTTCACAACATCCGATATGGTCACGCCGGTCGCCTGCAGCTTCGCCATGTCGGGGATTACGTGGTACTCCGGAACCTGACCACCCTGAACCGTTACCGTTCGCACGCCAGGCACACGGTTGAGTGGCGGCTTGAGGTCGTAGGTGGCGATCTCCCACAATTTTGTCTGTGGAATCGTTTGCGAAGTCAGGCTGTAACCCAGGATGGGAAAGGTCGCAAACGTGAGTCGGTTGGTGGTGATGTGTACTGTCGACGGCAGCGTCTGCCCTACCTTCGACAGTGCGGAATCGACAAGCTGAAGTGTCTGGAACATATCTACATTCCAGTTGAAGAAGAGACTTACCTCAGCCGAACCGCGGCTCGTAGTGGATCGAACCGTCTCCAGGCCGGGGACGCTGTTTACTGCATCCTCGATGGGCCGGGTGATGGTCACCTCCATCTGCTCGACCGGCATTACCCCGTTGTCCACTCCAATAACGACGCGAGGGAAATTGGTCTCCGGAAATACCGAAATCGGCACCTGAAAGGCGAGAATAAGGCCACTTACCGCCAGTATGATGGCGAAGAAAAAGATTGGCCGGGCAAAGTGCGGCAGCCAAAACGATTTCTCTTCTTCCGACTGAGAACGCGTCACCGATGTACTGGAGGCCATTTACGCGCCGCCTCCTGCGCCTTCCGACCCGCCCTTATCGTCTCCCTTATCTTCGCCGCTCGATACTTTTACCTTGGTGCCGTCATCGAGCGCATAGGCGCCTTGCGTAACTACCTGCTGCCCCGCAGCGACGCCGCTCACAATCTGAACTTTCCCTTCCTGCTCGATTCCGGTCTGCACCTGCTTCTGATGCGCGATGCTGTCAGCGCCAATCACCATGACGGCGTGCGTTCCTGCGCTCGTCGTCAACAACGCCTCTTTTGGAACCACGAGCGCGTTGGGAACAGTTTTTCCCTGAAGCGAGATTTGCACCGGTGTGCCCGGGCGCAGCTTGTCTTTTGGATTTTGAACCCGAACCCATATCTCTACCGTAGTGCTGCCGGGATCGACCGCAGGGCTTACAAGCGATACCTTGCCTTCAACCGGTTCAGCCACGCCATTGAGGGTGACCGACGCTTTGTCTCCGGCATGCACCAGCTGCGCTTGCGTCTCTGACAGGTGGACCTTGGCAATCAGCGCGGATAGATCCATTACCGTAATCAGCGGAGCGCCGGCCGCCGCCGTTTCCCCGGCAAACAATGGGCGGTCGGTTACCACCCCGGCGATCGGGCTGCGAATCTCGGAATATTGGAGCTGCGCCTCCGCTCCCAGGTACTTGCCCCTGGCGGACTCCAGCTGCCCATGCGCGCTTTGCAGTGCAGCGTTGCGACCCACCTTTTTCATTTCTTCAAAGTGCTTATTCGCCGTGTCGTAGGCGGCCTGCGCCTGTACAAGCGCGGCGTTCGCAGTATCCAGGTCGTGTCCGGAAATGGCTCCCTGCTGAAAAAGCTGCTTGCGGCTATTCGCAATTTGCCGGTTCAGATCGAGGTTAGCTTTGGCCTGGACGAAGTCCAGTTCTGCTTTCTGATAATCCTCCGGTACCTGCGCCTGGGTGGTGGTCTGATACGTCGCTTCCGCCGAGTCGTATCCGCCCTTATTCTCCGCAACCGCTGCCGACAGATCCTGATTCTCCAACGTGGCCAGCAGCTGTCCCTTCTTCACCTTTGCTCCGCGCTGCACGTAGAACTTCCGCACCGGGGCCGTAATCTTGGGTGAAATCGCCGCCTGCGCGAGCGGCGTGAGCACCGCGTCGGCCGTAATGACCTGGGCGATCGGAGCTTGTTGTACAGTCGCGGCCTGTACGGATACTTCCACGGCCGGGGTCTCTTCTTTCTTGCCGCAGCCGGTGGCGATAAGCGCCAGCATTATCGCGGTGCAAAGAGTGGCTCGGGTTTTGTATGCGGTTTCGCGTGTGTACTTGCTTGGCATATCGGGTCTATAGGGTTCCGGTAAGAGTTTCAAGATTGGCGAGCGCAACCCGGTATCGAACTGCGCCATCGACACGGGCTGTTTCAGCAAGCCTTAATGCAGACTGCGCATCCACTACTTCCAGTGCAGTGGCCTCACCCGCCTGGTAACGCAATCTTGTCAGACGCAGACTCTCTCGAGCCGTGCTTTCACTCTCTTCGAGTGACGCCAAATGGGCGTAGGCGATTTTCGCCTCGTCGTAGAACTCTTCCAACTGAGCAATCAGAAGCCGTTGCATGTTGGTGAGCGCCGCCTGGGCCGCTGTTTCCCGCAACTTGCTCTGCTTGACCTTGTCGCGCGTGGCAAGCCAGTCCCAGATAGGTATGTCCAGCCCAACCAGCGCCGAGTAGCCCAGGTTACGCGCACCGCCCGGGCCGTTTACGGCGAACTGCGGAGCGTCGATACCATAGGTGTAGTTAAACGAAAGAGTCGGAAGATAGCCGGCCCACGCAGCGCTAACCTCCGCTTCGCTGAGACGCAGGGCTTCGAGCGCGCTGCGCAAATCCGGGTTGTTGCGTCCAGCGGCTGCCTCGATATCCGCGCGGCCGGCCAGCGGTGGAGCATTCCCGCTTTCCGACAGGGTGTACGGCGTGCGCGGGTCGGGAAAAAGCAAAATCCCAAGGTCCAGCTGCGCCTTTTCCGCTGCCAGCCGCGCATCATCCAGGTCGCGCGCTCCCTGCTGCATTCCGAGATCAGCCTTCACTACATCGGCATGGGCGACTTCCCTGCCACCCTCAAGCTTCTGCGCCAAATCATCGAAGCTCTTTGCCTCGTCGCTTGCGCGTTCAGCCACCAGCATTTTTTCGTGGGCCGAAATCAGCCCAAAATAGGCGGTGACCACATGCAGCACGAGGTCTCGGCGGGAAAGTTCCAGATCGGCGGTCGCCTTTGCCGCCGCCGCGGTGGTGCGCTTCAAATCCATAACGGACGCGCCGCTCAACGTCTCCGTCACAACTCCCTGGCTTGCATACTCCCGAATGGCATTGTTCGCGATAAATCTCGGCGCCGCTTGTGCAGCGACTCCCTGCCCTGCCTGGTTCCTCAATCCATTCGGCTGCGTGTACAAATATTGGTTATTGAACGTCACCTGCGGCAGCAGGGCCGAGCGGGCGATACTGCGGTCCAGCAGAGCGGAGCCGCGAGTGGCTTTGCTGGCTACGTAGGCCGGGTCGTTTTGCAGCGCCAAAGCAATCGCCTGATCCAGCGAGATGGAAGCTGGAGCCGCATTGCCGGGGGCCGGCCCTACAGCATTCGATGCTGCCAACGGGCCGCTTTGAGCCCAAAGACTCACCGCCCCGAGCGAGAGAACAAACACGGTCGCAAGCGCCTTGCGCAGGCTTACAGGAAACACGTTAGCGCCTCATCTCGTGCTGATGGCCCGACCGCCCCCGCGGGATGCCAAGCGTTCGATTCCAGACGTTCAGACTTTCTCCCCACGGGCTCTTTGTAACGAAAACATCCTTAACGTAGTGTTAAAAGCAGCACGAATGCGTACTTTTCCAATCCAGCCGACGAATTCGAGGATAGCTTTCCGATCCGGCGCGGTCAAAAAACTGAGGAATCGGCTCTGCCTGGGTAAGACTCCGTAGTAATTCGGCGTCTCCGGTTCATCTTAAATCGAGCTATTCATGCCGGAGCGCAGTCAGCGGATTGATGCGCGTTGCGCGGCGCGCAGGGATATAACAAGCCAGCAGCGCAATGCCGATGAGCAGCGCAGCGACGGCGAGGAACGTAATGGGATCGCAGGGCCTCACGCCATAGAGCTGCCCTGCCATCCACCGCGACGCAATCAGCGCCGCAGTCACACCTATGCCTGCGCCGGTGAGTGCGAGAGCCAGTCCTTCGGCCAAAATAGCCTTCAGAACGCTCGCCCGCTGCGCTCCCAGAGCAAGGCGAATACCTATCTCATGAGTGCGCTGACCCACGGCGAAAGAGATCACTCCATAAATTCCCAGGCCGGCAAGCAGGAGCGCAGTGAAGGCGAACGACGCCACTATCTCCATCGAGAAGCGTCTTCCCGAAAGCGAATCGGCAATCAACTCGTCCAGCGTCCGCGCTCCGAAAACCGGTAGACTCGGGTCGACCGACTGTACCTGCTCCCGTACCTGCTTGGAAATGGCGGCAGCATCCAGCTCTCCTCGGAGAAAGATGGCCAGATCCTTGGCGCGCCGCTGATACATGGAGAAGTAAATTTTCGGAACACTTATCTCCGCCAGCGAGTCGGTGCGCGCGTCAGCTACTATGCCAATCACAACGGCCCATGTGCCCTTCGCTGGATTCAACTGGATCCGCCTGCCCACCGGATTCTCGTTCGGCCAATAAGTCCGCGCCATAGCATCATTAATCACTGCAACCTGCTCTGTCGTCCCAATATCCCGATCGCCAAAGATTCGCCCCTGAAGCGTGGATATATCCAACAGGTGGAAGTACTCCGGCGAAACAGTTGCCGCATCAACCACCGGGGCTTGATTCACCGGGACCTCATGTCCCTCGCGGATCACCGCAAACGGGATGGCGTCGTTGCGACCATGACCCAGTGGAAGCGCGGACACACTGCCAACGGCGGCTTCTTCTACTCCCGGTAGCGTTCTCACGCGGCGAAGCACCTCGTGCAGCAACAATGACTCCTGAGCGGCCGTTCGATAAGGATCCGTCTGCGGGTCATTAGGAATCGGCAACCAGGTCTGCACGGAGATCACATGCCGCGGATTGAATCCAAGGCGCACCTTGTAAAGGTCCCAGAAGCTGCGCAGCAAAAGGCCTGCGGCAATCGTCAGCACCAGAGATAAGGCAAACTCGGTCACGACGAAAATGCGCCGGGTCGCCGATTTCTCCGCTGAGCCCTTCGCGCCGCGACCCTCCTTTCTGAGCGCATGAATCAAATTCAACTGTCGCGGCTGCCACGCAGGAATCAGACCGAAAACAATCCCCGAGGCGACCGTGATGCCAAGGGCAAACAACAAAACGCCCCAGTTTAAAGAAAAATCGTTCAGCCGCGGCAGACTCTCCGGAATCAGGAGCAGAATCAGTGGGCGCGTGCAGAAAAGAATCGCAAAACCCGTTGCCGCGCCAAAAAACGACAGAATCGTGCTTTCGGTTAACAACTGGCGCGTGAGTCGTCCTCGGGCGGCGCCCATTGCCTGGCGAATCGCAAACTCATGGGCTCTCGCGGCTGCGTGAGCCAGCAGCAGATGCGCCACGTTCACACAACCGATCAGCAGCACCAATCCCACCGCAGCAAGCAGCAGCGTAAGGGGCTCGCGAACACTGCCCACAATGCTCTCTTTCAGCGGCAACAGGCGAACTGTCCACCGCGATTGCGCCGGATAATCCTCCGGATACTGCCTCTGCAATGACGCCACCAGCGCATCAAGCCGGCTCTGCGCCCCGACAATCGACAGCCCCGGCCGCAGCCGGGCGATGGCCTCGAGGCGCAGTCGGGGGCTTCGCAGCGGAGGCGGTGCCGGCGGCCCTGCAAAGCCGCTGGCCAACCAGATTTCGGTATTTCTTTGCTCGGTAGTCCAACCGGGATCGTGGAATCCCGCCGGCATCACACCAATCACGTGATAAAGGTCATTATCGAGACGCAGATTCTTACCCACGATATTCGGATCGGCGCCGAAGGATCGCTTCCAGAGCCCGTCGCTGATCAGTGCCTCGAGCGTAAAGCCGGGCGTCTGATCCTCCGGGTTGAACCCATGGCCCATTTTCGGCTTCACCCCGATTAACGCGAAGTAGTTCGGTGTGACATTCAGGAACTGGATCCGCTCGGGCTGAGAAGAGCCGGTGAGATTGATCGGGCCGCCGCCGATCAACGAAACGTAGCTGAAGATGCCCGACCGTTGCATGTCGCGCCACTCCGGCACCGACAGTCCCACATCCCGCGAACCGATGCCCGGCAGGTCGTCCACCACTTTTACCAGCCCCTCCGGCTGCGGATACGGCAACGGATGCAGAAGCGTCGCGTCCACCACGCTGAAGATGGCAGTGCTGGCGCCGATACCGAGAGCCATGGTGAGGATGGCGATTGCCGAAAACCCCGGCGACTTGCGCAGCATGCGCAGTGCAAAGCGCGAGTCCGCGAGCAGCTCCTCGACCAGCGGTAGCCCTTGCTCCGCCTGATAGTCGTCGCGCACAGCTCCGATGGTGCCGAATTTGAGCACCGCCTGGCGTCGCGCCTCCGCCGGAGGCATTCCAGCGCGCAGATTTTCCTCGGTCTGTAATGCCAGGTGCGATTCCATCTCTTCGCGAAGCCGTTCATCGTTTCGCCGACGCGCCATAAAGTTCGCGGCACGCGCCACAAATCGCCTCAACGCTCTCATGTCAGATCCTCCGTCTTTACATCCAGGAACCGGCCCACAATCTCCGCCGTCTGGTTCCACTCGCGGCTCTCCGTCTTCAGCGCCTTGCGGCCCTCCTGCGTAAGCCGGTAAAAGCGTGCCCGGCGATTGTTTTCCGATGTGCCCCACTCCGACGCGATCGCACCCTCGTTCTCCAGCTTCAGCAGTACCGGATACAGTGTTCCCTGGTTCACCGCGAGTATGTCGCCGCTTATCTGCTCGATGCGGCGAGCAATTCCGTAACCGTGCAATGGACCGAGCACGTCGAGAGTCTTCAATATCATCAGGGCCAATGTCCCCTGCTGAACGTCTTTCTTCTCCTTCACCCGCTCCCCCTGCCCTCATTTTGGTTACCAACAGAAGAATGCCACAATTCCAGTGGGAAAACAACAGGAATGCGGCTGACAGGCGCAACTATTGGATGAGAACTCCTCCGGCGGCAACCGTGGGCGTGGGACTCGTATAGGGCCTTAAGCGGACTGCTGGGGGCCACACTCCTTAGGGATGCTGGAAGAACCTCAGACTCTGTGCTCGTGCTATTCCGTCGCAGCGACCACGACGAGGCTTGCTCGCTTTGAGATATATTGCGTTATTCAGAGGTTCTCGCAAGGTGAGCCGATATCCAGCCTACTTCGCTGACAAGGTGAGACTCTAATCCCAAATCCCGTCTTACTTGAAAAGGGACTTACCCGCGACTTCGGTTCCGGCAAATGCATTCAGAATGCAGTCACGGGCGCTCGAACGGTTATCAGATTACCAGCGCGCTCAATCTCCAGCATTTTGATCTCTCCTGGATTTCCATGCATCGCGTCGTAAATCTGTCCCCAAGTCGCATTCTTCAATTCCAGGTTGTCGACTCCAATAAGCTTGTCATCGATCTGAACAGCCTCCAGCGTCGGTTTGCCATTTTTGGTTGCGATTGCTGCCACAGTGTACTTGCCTGCCTCGAATTTCAAGACAAGGCCAACTTGATTGAGTTGATAGGAATCCGGAGCGGATCTTTGCCAGTACATCTTCTTGTTAGCGTAATCAATCGAAATCCGAAATGACTTCAGCACGTTGCCGCCGATCCAGCCGATGACAGGAACAGCATTCTTAGTCGAATACCAATCAAAGAGATCTTGGTTTGGACCAGGTCCTCGCCCTTTGCCGGCCGCGAGCGAGGCGACTTCGTTCAACAGCAACTGGCCGATCGCAATCTGGGGGATGCGCAGGAGAACACCGGCCGCCTCGGTGCTTTCGCCGGACATCATCATGTTGGCCGGACCGACAGCGCCGATACCGCGCTCCCAGTCCGGATGAGTCTTGAGCCAGAGTTTCGCCGTGTCCTGCCGGAACCAGGTATATGCAGAACCATTGTCGATGGTAACGGGGTAGGATCGCCCATCGATAGACACGTCGACGGCAATCAATCCCGTTTGCGGATTCACTCGAAACGGAACCGCAATTCCCTCCGGCTTAACCGTGCCTGGGCGGGCCAATATCAGCGTGCGATGTGCATAGTCCAGTACTACGACATACTTCTGCATCACCCCAGCAGGAAGCACGGCCTCAACTTTCAGCTCCGTTCCGACTGAATATGGCTCTGATGGATCCGAAGTGACTTCTTTCGCTGGAAGAGTGACAGGCAGTGCGCCAACACGGAAACTCAAAGCGATGCCTTTGTCCCCCCCAAGCTCTTTGAATAGACCTGAAGTGACCACCATGGATGGGCTTCCCATATCGACAAACGCGAGCGCGCGGTGGGTGGTTCCGTCCGGACGAATAAATTGCAGTTCTGCGTAAATTCGGTTGCCATCGAAAACGAAGGGCGCGCTCCCGGTAGAGGGCGCTGGCTGGGCAGAGCAAAACGGCACCACGGCCAATAAAGTTGAGAAGATGGCTGCGGTTGTGCGAATTGGCCTCAAATTGATCCTCTTTACTTCGCAGATCGTGAGACTGGGTGAGCTCTCCAGAGGAGGGAGTCCAGTGAGAACCTTCCCGGCCCGGTGATGGTGATCGCAAGAAAAGAGATCCCATAAAGCACGGAAAGCTCTATGGGGGCACCCGTCCTAAGCGAAGTGTAGGCTGCCACCGTCATCGTAATCGTAACTAGCGCCGCGGAAATCCTGGTTAGCAGCCCGCACGCAACGCATAGCGCACCGGCCGACTCGCTTAACGCAGCGCAGACGGCAAAAAACGCCGGTAGTGGGAATCCCAGGCTGCGCACCAGTCCGACGAAAGCCCACGCATGTCCTGCAAACAGGAATCCGGCTGCACCTCCAAGTTTTTGCCACCCATGAACGAATGCCAGAATCAGCCCAAACACCGCGCGCAACGAGCCAATCCCAGCGTCAATGGCAAATCCGCGGTTCTCTTCCATTTCCATATGTGTGATAAGACGGCGCCGAGGCGGTTTAATCTTTTTTTTGGGCGAAAACGCAGTTTCCGGAAGTCCACCTTTCAAGAGTGCGATCGGAAACGGTTGTACTGCTGTCCGATGAACTCTCCCTTTACCGCTTGCACGAAACTAACTCGACGTTTCGGCCGCAAGGCAGGGGCTGCTCTCGCGCGCATGCCGCCGGAGCCATCTGCCCTCGAGCGCGGAGCCGAAACTTTGCCGGATTGGCCAGCTTCCTCCGCTACGCTGCGTCATTCTGTGGCGAGCCAACGCGTCGCACATTTTATGACTATGCTGGCCAGAATGAACGCTCCGCCGGCTTGTGCAGCGACCGTGCGCAGCTTCACCATACCTGCGGACGCCGATGGATGGCGATAAAAACATGTGCCGGGATGTTGGCGAAGGGCAACTAAGCACCGCGCAGTCTTGGGATCAAGGCCCTGGTTCGCGACGCACTCCTTGCGGCATTTTGGACCACCTAAGGACTAGCCTGACGTTTGTGCCGACACCCGAATTCTCGCGGACGTTATTCCCCCGAGCCCGTGAGATAGACGGTCTGCGGAGTATTGTTCGCATCATCGTTCACCACAATCCTGGCGCTCTCTGCGCCAGTGGAACTCGGAGTGAAGATCACATTTAAATTGCAGCTTGCTCCGGCCGCAAGGCTCGTCACTCCCATGCAATTGTTCGTGCCACCCGATTGAAGCGCAAAATCGGCAGCATACGCGCCCAGGACGGAAAAGCCTTTGATCAGGTGCGTGACGCCGTCATTGTTGGTCAGCACACTGACGATCGTCACACCGCTCGGCGTGCCCGGGGTCTGTGGTGCCGAGAAGGCGTAATTGCTCGGCGCTACACTCATTTCCGCCGCCGCCGCCACAACCCCTGCCGGAGCGCTGAAGAACCCGATCACTTCGTTCTGCTTATCGTTCTCCGGTGTTCCGGCTGGATCGGTCCCGTGCAGATCAGCTGTTCCATCCTCCGGATTCACATTCAGCACGTTACTATTGCTCGTGCTGCTGTAGCAGGGAGCGGCGCTGTTCGTGTTCTGGTAGGCGTAGCAGGAGCCCAACGTCGAGTAGACCCCGGCGCTCCATTGCCATTGGAATGTGAGCGGGGTATCCGTTGAAAACGCCGCTGACCAGCTGAGGTTCTGGATTCCCGACGGGAACCCGCCGGCCGGCACCGGAATTGCCACGCCGGTCACGAATGTATTGCCCGTGAGATCAGCGGCCGGCACCGAGGTGATCCAGCGGCCGTTCGTCAGGTCATAGCTTGTCTTTGGCGTCGTCGCGGAAACAGAGTTCAGCGTGACGACAGCATTGGGCACATTCACAGTTTGGGTGTTTCCTCCGGCAGTGAACTGAATAGTGGAGTTGGTCAGGTACAGCTTGGCTTGTCCGCCCTTCAGGCCCGCGACATTATGAATCACAGCAGTTAGCCACAGATACCCTCCCCCAACATTCGCAAGATTCCTGTCGTAGTGGATCGCTGTGCCGCCGCTGCTTGTAACAGAGAGACCGATGATGCCGCCAAAGAAGTCGCTTCCGCCAGTCAGGGAGACCGGGGCCGCCGGGGCATACAACGTGGCATAAGCCTGCGCATTGCCCGTGAGGTTGACCGCACGCGACCCACCATAGAAGAACTCGAGGTTGCTCGGAATGCCGGTCGCGTTCACGATGCTGCCGCCGCTCAGGTCAAGCGCTGGATTGTTACCCGTGAGCCCCGCGCCGGCGATGTTGATAAAGATCGGTCCGGTCGTCCCCACCGTCAGAATGCTGTTGCCGCCAAGGCTCAGGCTGTTGAAGTTGTAGGTCCCGGCGCTAAGTGCCACGTTGGTTCCACCGCCGATCTGCACGTTGCCGTACGTCCCGGGCGCCAGCGTTACCCCCTTGCTCAAGGAAACGGCGCATCCGGTCATTCCCGATGGGCACGCATGTGAGATGGCTTGCGTTATCGTGGGGGGCGCCGGATTCGGGGCCGGAGGCAGCGGATAGCTGACCGGACTGCTCAACGCCGTGAGTCCGCCAGTTACCTTGGCTGCTCCATTCGTGCTCAGACCTGTCATCGAGCTCTTGCAACTCCCGGTGTTTGAGTTCGCCGCGGCGACTGCGCCGTAGATTATAGAGTTTCCGTTCAGCGTCACATTTCCATTTGTGAGTACGTTTCCGCCGCTGAGTTGGCGGGGGGCGCCGGGGCCCTGAGCGGAACTGAAGCTGTCGATTGTGGCTCCTCCGCCCAAAGTGATGCTGCCGCAGGAGGCGGCCGTGGCGACAATAGCATTGGTGAACAACGAGCCGTCGGTCGCGAGAGTCGACAGCCCGCCGCCCGTAAGGGTAATGTCCTGCTCCGCGCCGCTCACATCGTCGTTATTGTCGATGATCGCCAGGGTGGCGGACGCTTCGCCGGTATCCTTTGGGCTGAACGTCACGGAAATCGTGCAGGACGTCGGCAAACTAGGACTCTCGCCTGGATATCCGAGAGTCGTTCCACACGGGTACGTCGTATTCGTGGTGAAGTTGAACTCAGCCGAGTCGGAGCTCGTTGGGATGCTGATCCCATTGATATTTAGCTCGGCATCACCGTTGTTCGTCAATGTGACGCTCGTCGGATTGCTTGTGCTTCCCACATTTTGTCCGGTGAAGTTAATCAGCGTGGGAGAAATGGCGACCACCGGTGCGGGAACAACCGTCTGACTCACGCTGCCAAAGCTCGACAAGAAATTGGTATCGCCTGAGTAGCAGGCAAGAATCGTGTGCGGAGTGGCTCCGCCGGCCAGGTCTGCCGTCGAAATCGAAGCCACGCCGCTGGCGATAGCTACCGGCGCGCCGAACGGAGCGATGTTCGTGGCTGGCGGCGCAGCGCAGCTATTGTTGGCTGCGGCGTCATAGAACGTCACCGTGCCGCTTGGCGATCCGCTGAATTCCGGCCCTATCGTCGCCGTGAACGTAACCGTCTGCAGGAAAATCGACGTGTTATTTGTTGAAGACGAGACAACGGCCGTCGCTGAAGTGGCCTGCTGCACCACCACGTTGCCGGTTACGTAAGCAATGGAATAGTTGGGATCAATCGCGCCCACACAACTGGTCGTGTACGGCCCGGCAGGGGTCGCGATCGAGAATATCGGACCACATGTCGGCAGGGAGTTGAGATTGCCCGCTCCTTCGCCATTAACAAAGCCCGTGTACATCGGCATCACCACGAAAGGAGTATTGCCGAACGTCATCACGCCGCTCGAGGCCGTAATAATCAGTGGAGCCGGGTTAACCAAATGCCCGGTCGCGAGCATGCCGGAACCGCTTACGAAGTTTCCATCCGTGTTCGTGAAATTCGCGTTGACCACATGGGCCAATCCGCCCGCCGTGAGCGCGGAGGTGCTGAATGCAGCGCAAAGCCTGTTCGCGGGAATTGCGGAAGGGCACTTCTCGAGTGTTCCAGCCATGGGCGTGCCGTCGATTGTGAAGCTGACGCTGCCCGTGGGTACAGCCGCGCTGCCCACAGCCGCGTTGGTCACAAGCGCGGTAAACGTCACAGTCTGGCCATACGTGGAAGGATTCAGGTTCGAAATCACTGTTATCGTGGTGGGAGCCGGGTTAACGATCAGTGACGTGCTGCTGTCGGACGCCGAGTTGAAGTTCGAATCTCCCTCGAAGCTATACGTGATCACGTATGGCGTCGCCGACACCGGAAGCGTCGCCGTGTTCAGCGTGGCCGAAAACGCGCCGCCACTCAACGCAACTGTCACCGGTGTGGAGTTGATTAAGATCGTCGCAGTATCGGCGTCCGGCGGAGTGGCGGTTGGCGCAGCCAGATGGCCTGAAACCGAGATTGTCTTCGTTCCAAACGCAATCGTCTGCGAAGCTGTGAGATTGCTGAAGATTGGTGTCGCCTTGCTGACCGTCTGCGGCAGTGGAGAGGTCACACTGCTGCCATTGAAGTTGGCATCGCCGCTATAGAGCGCGGAGATGCTGTGCGGCCCCGCTTGCAAGTTCGAAATGGTTAAATTGGCGCTTCCTCCCGACAATGATGTCGGAGCACCTATAAGCGAGTTGTTGTCTTCAAATTGCACTGTCCCCGTTGGATTACCGGCTGCAGGCGCAACCACGCTCACTGACGCTGTGAACGTCACCGATTGCCCAAAGGTCGACGGGTTGAGAGACGAGATCACCGAAGTCGAGGTGTCGGCCTTGTTGACCGTCAGAGTAAAGCTCTGGGTCGCATCGCTTCCAAAACCGTTATGCGCAGTAATGGTGAACGAGTAAGTTCCCGCACTCGAAGGTGTACCGGCGATAGTCGCCGTGTCGTTGCCTTTGTCGGTGAACGTCACTCCCGGAGGCAGCGATCCGCTTCCGCTCAGAGTGTTGGACGGAACTCCGTTCGTCGAAACTGTAAACGTGCTCGCCGAGCCAAAGGTGAACGCCGTGCTCGCCGCGCTGGTAAAGCTCGGGCCTATGCCGATGCCCACTGTCGGCTCAGCCGACGCGAGCGGCAGCGAGCTGGTCCACTTGGAGTTTGTGAACGCCACTGTGTTCCACGCTTCTTCAACAGGAGCGCTGTTCACCACGGCGCTGCTCGTGGCGGTGAAAGTAACTGCAATCATGCCACCCGGAGCGACCGCATCGTTCGCAGTATTTGCGGAGAAGCGCATGACGCCCGGCAGCTGGCTCGGGTCATACGTCCAGTTCGCCGTCCCTCCGCCCTGCTGCATCGCGCTTACAGAAACGGCCGCAATCGTCTCCTGGTCGGCGGTTGGAACGGCGATCGTTGCGCTTGCCAGGTTGCTTGCATCCTTGTCCGTGCCATTGCTGATCGTGAGGGTATAGGCCGTTGCATTCCCTGTCGCCGTCATTGTCGGCGTGATCGCAGCAGTGTAGGCGGTAATTACCTCGATCGCCGGGGTGGTCGCCGGAGTAATGGAATTCGTTGTCGTGTCTGTTGCCGTGAAGGTCGTCGTAGCCGGGTTGCTCACGGTCTCGGGAGTCACGCTGAAGATTCCCGTCCCCCCAACGAGCGCCGCCCCGTTTGCCGGCAGAATCGCCTTCGAGTCGTTCGAGCTAATCGCGACCGTATCGGTGATGGTGTTTACCACGTTGAAGTTCTGATCCACCGCGCTCACGGTCAAGTTGAACGCGCCGTTCACATACTGAATGGTTGGCGTTCCCGTGAATCCGGAAGCCGTTCCCGGAGCAGCTGTCTCGCCCGGCGCCAGAACCTGCAATTGCGTGAATGCGCCAGGGCTCACAACAAGCGTGAACACTTCTATTGCCGGGCTGCCCACGCCATTCGAAGCCGTAATGGTAAACGTGTAGCTTCCGGAAACAGTAGCGGTGCCGGAAAGCGTCGCTGTGCCGTCATGGTTATCTATGAAGGTCACGCCGTTCGGCAGGCCGGTCTGGCCCGCGGCCGTGGATTCGCTCAATATCGCCGTGGGGATACCCGTCGTCGTAATCGCAAAAGTTCCCGCTGTTCCCGCCGTGAACGACGTAGTGGCGGCGCTCGTTATGATGGGAGGCGTGCCAGTTACGGCCAACGGGGCACTGCCGGAACTGGCTGTGAAGTTGCCGTCGCCTCCGTAGTTACCGGTAACCGTCAAGCTGCCATTCGAGCTCGGCATGATATTGCACGTTCCAGTTCCCGCCGCCAAAGTAATCGCGCACGTATCCCCGGCTCCGCCAAGGCCATCGGAAACGGTCACCGTGCCGGTAGGCGTCCCCGTAAATTGCGGGCTCACCGTCGCTGTCACGGTTGCGCTCTGTCCGACAATAATTGAATTCGAAGAAAGCGAAATCCCGGTCGTGCTGCTTGCCTGTTTGATCGCTTGCGAGACTGCACTCGACGTGCTGCCGACAAAATTCGGATCGCCACTGTAAACCGCTGTAATACTGTGTGGACTGCCCGAGATCGACAAGGACGCTGTACTGGACGTCGCCACGCCGGCACTGAGCGCGCTCGTCCCAACAGTGGTTGAACCGTCCTTGAACGTCACCGTGCCAGTCGGCGTACCTGTACTTCCGGGCGAGCTGTCCGTTACCGTTGCCGTGAATGTCACTGACTCGCCGAATGCAGATGGGTTCGCCGAGGGAGAAAGCGTGGTCGACGTGCTTGCCTGGTTCACCGTGAAGGTATTGCTGGTCCCGGTTCCACCCCCATGACCGGCGTTGCCGGTCGCAGTAATGGTGAAGCTGCCGGCATTGGTTATTGTGACGTTCTGAACGAGGACGCCATTCGTAAATGCCGGAGTCGTAAATGGCGCTCCCGAGAGGTTGCCCGTCGACGTAAGGGTGACGTTGTTTCCGCCGGCGTTAAAGGTCGTAACAGTGTTTCCGTTCGCATCCTCGGCCGTAATTGTCACATTGAAGGGCGTGCCAACGGTCTGAGTGCCAATTGGTGAAAATACAAACTTCGCCACCGGGCCTGCGTTCACGATGAAGCTGTTGCTCGTTGCGGCTGCCAGTGATCCGTCCGTAGCGGACAGCGTGAAAGTTCCCGACGCGGTCGGGATCAGGTTGGAGAACGTTGCCACGCCGCTGGAGGCTGCCGCGGAGAGCGTTGATGTGCCGCTGAAGGCCCCGCCTGCGCTGATCGTAATCGCGACGGTCGAGCTGTCTGTGGTCACCACATTCCCATTCGCGTCTTCCACCTGTACCGTCACTGCCGGCGAAATTGCGCTCCCTGCGGTGGTGGTGGAAGGCTGCTGATTAAAGGCCAGTTTGGTCGCTGTGCCCGCAGTGAACGTAACCTGAGCTGTCTGCGTGATCGGGATGTTGTCTGTCGAGTCTCTCGCCGTGTAGGTGACGGCTTCGGCCTTGGTGTCTTTGACCGTAAATGTCACCACGCCGCTGGCATTGGATTGACCGCTGGAAGCTGAAATCGTGGAGCTACCGGTTCCCTGCGTCAGTGTCACAGTCTTGCCGCTCACCGGATTGCTGTTTGCGTCCAGCAGCGTGACCGTAATAGTTGAAGTTGCCGTGCCATCGGCAGTCACCGAGGTCGGGTTGGGGCTCATTGTGGATTTGGTGGAACTCACCGCACCAGCAATTACATTGAGGGTGAAGCTCTGGGTTGCATTCGGCGATACGCCATTCGACGCCGTTATAGTGACAGGGAAGCTCCCCGTAACGGTCGAAGTGCCACTGAGGACGCCCGCGGAACTGAGCGTCACGCTGCTGGGCAGCGCTCCAGTTTCGCTGAACGTAGGTGTTGGAGTGCCCGTGGCCGTCACGGTGAAATTCCCTGCGGTGCCCGCCGTGAACGTGGTGTTGTTCGCACTGGTGATCGCGGGAGCCTGATTCAGATCGAAGGTTGCTGTAGCAGTAAAGGTGCCGTTTCCAGTTCCGCTGGCGCTGCAGGTCGTAGTGGTGCCGGAGCAGATACCGCCCCATTGTGTGAAGCTAGAACCTGTAGCATTCGCGGCGGTGAGAATTACACCAGTGAAGTTTGCCTGATATTTGTGGGAGCAGGTCCCGGAGACCGCGGCCGCAGTGATTGTGCAATTAATGTTGCCATCGCTGCTGGTCACGGTGCCCTTACCTGTTCCGGCGCCTGTAATCGTCAGAGTGGGGGTAGCGTCCGTAAACGTCGTCTGTGCCTGCGAGGCCGATCCCGTTGCCGTCAGATAGAACCGAATATCAATGTCGTGCACATCCGGCGCAAACTGGTTGTTCGAAATGTTCCCGTTCGAGTCGGCAACCGCGGTCAGGTCAGGATGGCTGTCAAAGTATGGCAGCTCCTGGAGGTGCAATGTGACGGTCTCGCCAGGTCGCCATCCTCCGCCCGTTATGTTCACAGGCGTGCCCGGAGCGTAGTCCGCCGCGTCCGTCTTGACCCACGCAAATCCGTAGAGCTCGCCTGTTGCAAGCGCGCTTCCCGTCGAGTCCTTGCCGCCCGCTACAAAAACAATCCCGTCGTTGGCGCTGCTCGGCGTCCCATTCGACATAGGACTGCCCGCTGCGCCCACGCGAGGCGAGGCCATCGCTCCGGTCGCGTTGAATGTTCCATTCCAGTTGGGATTGGCATCCGTTCCGCTTGCCAACGGATAGTAGAGCTCCGCCGCCGACGTCGCGGTTTCCGTACCGCTGACTGTGGTCGTGCCGCCCACGATCAGGATCGCCGCGCTGTGCGGCAGCAGAAGCGCCTGATGTCCTTGCCGCGCCGTGCCCAGGCTGCCGGTGGCAGCGAACGTTCCCGCACTGGCGTTGTAAACCTCCGCCGAAGCCAGATCCTGATTGCCGTCGTTGCCGCCCGCGATCAGCACATCTCCGTTAAGCTGCGCCGTCGCCGAAAGCGCCGAGCGTGCAACCGACATCTGCGGCCCGGGCGCAATCGACCCGGACGAAAAGCTGTACACATCAGTGGTCGCCAGCGCCGCCGATCCATTCCAGCCGCCGGCAATCAGCACATCCCCGTTCGGCAGCGCCGCCGCTGCGTGCTTCTCGCGGGGTGAGGACAACGTTCCTGCGACCGCAGTAAAGGTCCCCGCCGTCGGATCGTAGACTTCCAGGCTGCTCAGGGCTTTTCCTGAATTGTCGCCGCCACTTATAAGAGCAGTGCCGTCCGGAAGCACAGTGGCCGTAGCGCCGGATCGCGCCGTAACCAGCGGCCCCGTTGCGCTCCAGGTGTTGTTAGAAGGGTTATATATCTCCGCGCTGTTCGTGGCATTCCCATCGCTTCCAACACCACCGGCCGCCAGCACCGTCCCATCCGCCAACAATGTGGCAGTGTGCTGGCTGCGCGCAACATTCATTGGTGCCGCAGCCGAATAATTGCCCGAAGCATCGAAAATATCCGCGCTGGCAACCGCGCCTGAGCCATCGTCTCCGCCGCTTACCAGAATGCGCCCGTCACCAAGCTGCACCGCGGCCGCGCCCACCCGTGGCGACGACAGGTTCAGCCCATTACCGGCTGGCGCCCATATCCCGGTCGGGAATTGGGGAACAAGGCTTTTTGTTAGAACCGTACCGGATATAAGCAGCAGAACAGCAAGCGCACCTGTAACCGTGAGGGTTCGCTGAGCGCGAATCCTGTGAATAGGCATCCCGTCTCCCCAAAATAACCAAAGTCAACACTGCGAGGCGGCTATAACGGGGGGACCCTCGACGTCTGCGCTAAGTTCTGAAGTTCTAACACAACAATTCGCCAATTGGCCAGAAGAAACTTGCTCTGTGGATATCTCCTCTGTCCCGATTCGGGAAAAGCGAGTAGCGAGGATGAGAATATAAGGACAACCCGAAGGCTGAAAGTCGTATGAAAATCACGGGATTACGGAGTGGTGTCCGCAGTGCTCTATCTGAAAGCGCGCGCCGAATCCAGCAACTAGAGTTCGGCTACGGTTTCGAATCTCCTGCACGCTGCTGCGTTACCGGGTCCGGCAATGCTTCGGCCTCTTGCACGCGATACCCATCCCGGGTTCGCACCCGGTCATTCGCGAGTTCCTTGCCTACCAGTTTTACGGTGATCCTTCGCCATCCGCGATTCTTGTTCGCCTTGGGGTAATACGTAATCGTGTAAAGATGCGCAAGATCGCTACGGATCGAACCAAAGGCTGCCTTTTCGTCTCGCCAGTCCTTCGCAAAATACGCCTTGCCGCCGGTTGCCTTGCTCATCCGCTGGAAGACCGCCGTTGATAAGGGATCTTCGTTCGCCGCGCGCGTGCTGATGATGTAAATGATCGTTCCTGTAGACTGCGCCAGTTCTTCCACGTCCTCCGGTGGAACCGTGCTGGAGTCATCCGGTCCATTGGAAAAAACCACGATTGCCTTTCGTCCGCGAAGCTTCGAGGCATCGCGCACGGTCAGCAGAAGGCAGTTATAAAGCGCCGCCTGGTCACCGGCGATGCTGCTGCGCACCCCATTCATTACCAGGGACCGATTGGCCGTGAGCGCTGTCGCTCGTGAGAGATCGCGGCTGTACGAATAGAAAGCGATCTTATCCGCGTCCTGCATGGAACGCACAAAGCCCGCAATCGCATCCTGCGCGTACACGAATCCCCGGTACATATAGTTGCTCGTATCAAACAATACAAAAACATTCGCCCCCGCCAGGCGCGAAGCCATTGGCAGCATTCCTTGATCCGAAGACTCCGCTGAAGCCGTGTCCCCTGTTATGGCAGCCGTGGGCGTCACAACTGCTGCGGCTTGCGGTTCGCCGCCCTCCTCAAACGATGAGATCGTCTCGCGAGAGTTGTCCTCCTTTATTTCAAAGTTCTCCGGACGTAGCCCCGTCACATAGTTCCCTTTCCTGTCTACCACTGCGACGTTAAGCTGCACCAGATCTACGTTGACAAGAATATGCGACTTGCTCTCCTGTGCGGCCGGCCCCATACTGCCGGCCCCATGCAGCAGAAATCCCGCGCACATTCCCGCATAGATCACGGACCTCATCATGTCCATCGACCTCCGTCTCATTGATGGGTTGCGGCCGATGCAATTGTGCTTCGGCGCGCTCGAAATTCTTCGCCTGTCTGTTCCATCGCACGCAACAGTGCCGGCCAGTCCTCCACGTCGGTGGCGAAGATGTGCGCGACCATGCGCTGCGTGAGCTCGGGAGCCAGCAGATTCAACATCGCCGGCGAGTAGCCCATCTCATCCGCAAGACGCGCCCAGTACAAATTACTCGACTGCCATGTCTCTCCCAGATATCGGTAGCCCACTCCGACAAATGCAGGAAAAGGCTTCAGGTTCAGTATCTCGCAGCCATTTGTCTGCGCCAGCATCGGATGCGGCACGCCGAAGTCCCGCGACACGCGCTCTGGGCTGGTCTCTGCCGGGTCGTCGCGCGTCACCTTGTCCAGTTCCCCACCCGCTGCTCCAAGCGAAGCTGCTTCCGCCGGAAATTCTTTCCTGAATTCAGACGCCAGATAAAACTCCTCGGATGGAGTCACCAGTGAGTTCCGTTCCGCCGCGTCGTCGCCTTGTTGCACCGCGCGCTCCGTCTCCTCCAGGCGCTTCGGTCCCATCTCATCGGCTAGTAACGCCATCACCCGATCCCGTAGATTCGCGTCCTTCGCTGATGTTGCCAGCAGTTCCTCCCCAAAACGTTGATAGAGAGCCGCGGCGTGCAGCTCCGCCGGACTCACCTGCCACCAGCGTGGCTCAACCGCGTCGACCAGCAGCTCCGGCGCCTCCGATTTCCATATCAGCGCCTGCACTTTCACCGGAGCGATAAAGTCTTCCTCGGTGGATGCCAAGGCGTAAGGTAAATCGGTCAGAGACCCGATCAAGTACGCGCCTCCGCCCGCTGTGACTCCCACTCCGATCAGGCTTGGAGAGCCCCACACCCCCGTATAATCCTGAATTGAGGTCCCTGAAAAGTCGTGTGACCGCACCAATAATGGATTGTGGTGCAGTGTCTCGGCCCCTGGCGGTTCGTAGTACGCATAGTTCAAACCCACCAGCGTGTCTCTCAGAAAAGGAGTCAGTTGGCCTCGCGCCGCTTCCAATTGCGCGTTCGATACCGGATGCTCAATCACCTTCGTTATGTCTGTGCGGACCTGCAACTCGGCGTGCCGGCTGGTATAGATCCCCGCCGTCCATTGCAGCTTCTCGCCCGATGTAAGAATGGGGCGCGGCAGCTCAAATTCACGCAGGTCTCCCGCCAGTTGAACCAGCTGATCGCGCATCGCCGACCCGTGCGCCATCTCGTCCAGCCCATCGAAAAGTCCATAAAGCGTATCCAGGGAAACGAGCCGCTGGTCGTCAAGCACGGCGCGCATCTTCGCTACTAGCTCCGCATGGGCGCGACGCCCATCGCTGCTGCGCTGCGCAGGACCCGCCAGAAGATCGATTACCTCATCCTCTGACACATTCCCATCCCCGCCCGCTGACATCAGCATAGATCGCAGCGAGCTCCGGCTGGCTTCGAACAACTGAAGGGAAGACGAAACCGCGGCGAAGGGCGCAACTGTCCGCTCCCACGACTCATTGATCTTTTCGGCTGGAATCTCCTGCTGACGCGCCAGAATCTGCCACATCCCGACATCCGCCTGGAAGGCTCCCATCGCATTCGCGCGCAATCCGGCGCTCTCAATCCCGTTCACCGCCCTCGCTGTCTCAACAAATTGCGTGATTGACGCGTCGCTCAACTCGGGAAATTCCGAAAAGTTCAGGTACCACTGATGGAATTGCTCAAAATTCTCGGCCAGCAGGCGCACCGTTGCATCGGAAAGGCGCGGGCTGCCCGCCCTCGCGTGGTCAATGGCGCTGAGTATCAAATACAGTTGCAATGGCCCCGAATCGCTCTCGATACCGGAGCAGGCTGCTATCGACAGAAGCAGCTGATCGGGATCGTTCCATGCGTTGGCATGCTTCACCCAGCCGCGCACCAGCTTCGGGCTCGACTTCTCCGTCAGGATCCCTCTCCAAATCGCCATCGTACCCGGAACATATGGCTCGCCATTCGGCTGCCACTCCAACCGCGTAAACAAAAGCAGGAGTCCCCCGTTTCTGGGGAACATCCCCAATGTCGCGCTCCAATCGCCGCCTGCCCTCCGGTACACCTCATACATCCGTTTGAAACGTGATCGATTCGTAAGCTGCGCCTGCTGTGCCCGGCTCACGCGCGAGAGCGCGTCGTAATATGCGGCAAGCCAGCCGCGGTCCTTCGACAAAAGACGCTTCACAAAATTTCCGGGCGACCCCGGGCTGGCGCCCACTAGATCACCCCATTCCCGCTCAGTGCCGGGCCCGCCGGGCACCAGCACTCGCCCTGAATGGATACATAGCTCGCTGCCGTAAAAGTCCAAAGCCGCAGCAAGCGGAAGCAGCTCCCTCAGTCCCGGCGACTGCTTCAGAGCGGCCCTCGTCTCATCATCGCTCTTCGAAAATGCCCAGTAGAGGCGATCTGTCGCCTGATCGTGCAGCAGCACATCCAGCAACTTCGTTGCGCCCTCTTTTCTCCAGAGACTCGCTCCAACCCAATCCGTCTCATGAAAAAGAACCGGAACCTTGCTCAAGGGAAATGCATAGCTGAAGGTCTCGTGCCTCCGGAGAGAATCTTCCAGAGCAGTCAACGGAAATCCCGAGTCTATCGTCAGGAAGGCCCGTTCAGTGCGGGCGGCCACCAGATACCCGTCCTTCGCCCCGCAGGTTCCCTCAAATCTGTACCCAAGCACACGAATCAGCGGTATCGCGTCATCGCAATTTGCCACACGAATCGTTTCGCTCTCGCCCGCCAGTTGCTCGATCTCCCACGCAAACTGCACATATCGATTCAGTAGCCGGAGATACTCTGTCTGTCCGCCTTCCTGGTATCCAAGCATGTAGACATTTCGCGACAACTCCGGCAGCACCTCAGCGGGAGAAATCTCCGGGCTGATGCCCGCCATTCGCAGAAAAGGCCGCAGCGGTCCCGGGATCACTGCGCTGTCCGCCGGCGCCGCTCCGCTCGAGTTGATCTGATTCTCTTCAGAGTTGCTTGCGCGTGCCGCAAGACAACCGGCAAGGCACAGAAAGATCAATGTGAATGCGGCGAAGGGACGAAGAGGGGGTTTCATGCAAAACACCTCCCAACTCACGATTGAACTTGCTAAAGAGGAGTTACGCGGGAAAGCAGGCCGGATTCGGTGCGGTCCCAAATCCTAAGTACCGCTCCGCTGAGCCCAGGAAGCTTAGATGCGTCTGGAGACTTCCGCGTAACTCCGTGGAGAACATTTACCGGCTTGAAGAAACCGATTCACCACCAGGTCCAGTGTTTTCCTCGGTGCAATATCAGCTCGCTTTCTTATGACTTTCTTGCTCCTTGGCCCCCGCTGCGACGCCCGTGGGCTGAGGATGCGCACTCGGAATTTGAGCTGCGGACTGAGTCAGCCAGGCTTCGAAACGCGTCTCGCCCAATCGTGCGTTCTTGCCCGGAAGCAGCGTTTTCTCGCTGAGTTTCGCTCCAGAGTAACGCGCATTTGGATCAGCGATGACTTCGCGGGAATCTTTAAGCGAGGCCAGGCGCCGCCGCACCAGCTCATCCACGCGAAACGGTTCCGGGCCGCCTATTTCAACGATGCCGTTTACGGGCGGCGCAACCGCGATCCTGCCTACGCCAGTCGCCACATCGTCGGCAGCCATCGGCTGAAAAAGCACAGGTGGCAGTCGCACCTTCTCGCCGTCGAATGAAATATCGGCAAGGCCCTTGAGGAACTCGAAGAACTGCGTCGCATGCACGATGGAGTAGGGGATTGAAGATTCTGTGATCAATTTCTCCTGAGCGATCTTAGCGCGGAAGTAGCCGCTTTCGGACAGCCGGTCAGTTCCCACAACCGATAACGCAAGGTGATGTCCTACTCCGGCGGCTGCTTCATAGCTGAGAAGGTTGCGGGTTGATGTTTCAAAGAACTTCAGCACTGCTGCGTCCTCCCAGGAGGGGGAGTTCGATACGTCGACCGCCACCGAGGCGCCTTTCAGCGCTTCAGCAAGTCCATCGCCCGTGAGGGTATTGACCCCGGTCTGCGGTGCTGCCGCTACTGCTTCATGCCCCTGCTCCCGAAGGTTGTTGACGAGCTTTGATCCAATGAGTCCAGTACCGCCGATGACTACGATTTTCATGATTGTCTCCTTTGTTCTCGGCCGAGGTATTTCAAAGGCCATCGGCCTCGTTTACTCGATGGGACGGCACTCGGAGCAATCCGCCTGTGCCGCATGGGAGCACCTCGCCCGAGCTGAAAAACCGGTGCGCAACTACTCTACACTCGGCGCTGTGTAACGCGCTCGCTCCATGTTACGAACCCGCCAAAATAAGTGGCATTCTTCTCATGGTTCGACGTCGATTGGCCATACGCCGAGAAGGAAATGGCTGCGCACAAGAGATAAACCCAATTGAGTTTCATGGTGTTCCGTGAATATTTGTGCCGCTACGGTTCGCCCGCTTCCGCTTCCCGCAATATCCCCAGAATCTCCTCTTCGACCCTTGAAGTGCCATTTCTGATATCCGATTGGAACCAGAATCGAGTTTGTGATGTTGGACCGTCACATCATAAACATGGTTGGGGCGAACAAGTGCTCCTATGCACCCCAATTGCAAGGCATTACTTGGAAGCGGGCAACACGCGAATCCTGATGATATTTGATCGGACTAGAGGAGATGCGGGATCGTTTGAAGTATGCTGAATGGCTTGTATCGTATACGTTCCCGGCTTCGACATGTCATACCCGTTGGTTATTGGAACCGAGTCTGTAATGGCCTCTTCGGGTTGCAAGAACATGTCCTTCGTTCCCCTGAGCAGCCCAGGGCCGCCCCCTATAATCCAGCCGTGCGGAGCACGGGGCGCCGTGGATTTCAGGATAGTGCCTTGGCTATCCCGCACCGTGAAAAGCCAAGGTTGTGGTCCCCCATCCGCTGGCGATTTGGAGAGTTCGTGATCGGAGCAGTTTGTCTTTCGAATTCTCACAACAATCGTAGATCCGGCCTTCACAGAGCTCTGCGAAGTGTTCACGAAATCCCAGCGTTCGGAATGGCCCTTTTCCACGTTGGCAGTGATTTCGAGAGTAAACGGCGGTTTAGCACCATTGGCCTGCTGAGAGAATGCGCTTCCAACACAAATAATGCTGAAAACGATTGTGAGGAAAAATAACCTGTGTTTTGGTTTCATTTCCCCCCCTTATCGGAGTCCTTTGAACCTCATGATCCAAGTTCATTTCGAAACGAGGTTCCACGTTGGGTACCACAGGAACTGCTACAGCTAGTCTTTCCATATGGGATAGGAACTACTTGAAGCCACGCTTAATGGCGGAGAGGGAGGGATTCGAACCCCCGGTAGCCTTTCGACTACGCCTGATTTCGAGTCAGGTGCATTCAACCGGACTCTGCCACCTCTCCGTATTGTTTACAACATCTTGCGGGATAGCCTCAGTTTACCATTTACCCACGGTGCCTTAAATTGTGCCTCAAAAGATTTCTCGCATCCATCAGTGCGCCAATCGTGCCTATATTCAGGTGCTGATAACGCTCTGTAGTTGAGATCTCTGTATGGCCCATCCGCCTCATAGTGAGAAACGGTCTTTGATCGCGTTGATATCTGTTGCATACACGTGACAAGCAATGTACAAGTCAACATCTGAACTCACACTTGCTTTGTTCGCCGTCAGTCCCCATGAAGAGATCAATCCGGAGTTAGTGATTCAGGTGCAACAGTGCATCAGCGCTGGCCATCCTAATGAGTTGACGAGAAAGTAACCCCACTCTCAAGGAGTCTCCCCCCAATGAATCGTAAAAGTCTAATGTTAGCTGTGATTTGTGTGCTCAGTCTGTTTGCAATTTCGTCAACAGCATCGGCCCAAAGCACATCTGCAAAAAGCGCACTTGCTGTTCCTGTAACAGGTACCTTTGCGCCCTCTACTACTACAGGACCTCTAACTTCCACAGGAACGGGCACTTTTGCGGGCACATTCAACATCCAGCAGTTTGTCAATCAGAACGGAAGTCTGGTGGCAGTCGGTACTTTGGTCGGCACTCTGACAAATGCCGCTGGCGTAGTCACAAACGTGGTTTTCAACAATGTTTCTTCGACGGTTACAGCGGCGAGCGGCACATGCTCAATCCTTTCACTGACACTCGGTCCGTTGCACCTCGATTTGCTTGGTTTGGTGATTGATCTCAACCAGGTAAATCTGAACATCACAGCAGTATCTGGCCCAGGCAATCTGTTGGGAAACCTGCTCTGTGATGTCGCCAACCTGCTGAACAATAGTGGCGGGGTTCTTGGCAACCTCTCCGGCATTCTCAACCAGATTCTTGGTGCGCTGAGGCTTTAGTTCAACTGTAGTTCAATAGGGAAGGGCATGGTCACACACCATGCCCTTTCTCAATACCTACTGGCCGGACGCTAACAATCTACGTCATTCAGCGCACGCGCATCAGGAATGACTAAACTCCTCAGGGCGTCGTGAAGGAAAACGGTCCAGAGACTTAGTTTAGTCTCGCCCGAAAAGCATCTCGGGTTGCGTTATTTTGTGCCCGTTGACTTGTTTATCTCGCGCCCAGCGAACTAAAATCAGCGATCATGGAACGGACGCTTCGCACCCACATGGTGATTCTTCAGGAGCGAATTCAGGAGCTAAATGACAAGCTCACACAGCCCAACCACACGACGGGCGAGCGCGATTGTTTTAAGTATCAAGTCGAACTCGCGCAGGTTGCGCTCGATCTTTACCTTAGGGCGTATGACGTGGAGCTAATGTCCGCCTGAATCCAACGCAAGTGATAAACGCCAGCAAGGAATTTGCTCACTGGTTCGCCTGGTAGAACTTGCCCTGAGTTTTACGCGCGTTCGCAGCCCCAACAGACCCGCTACGCAGCACGCCCCGCCGGCTTCCGGCTCAGCAAAAACAGCATTCCCGCGAGCGCCGCCAGCGATGCCATGCCCGCCAGCCCCATCACCCGCAGCACCGCCACCGTGTATCGCCCCTGGCTCGGCACGTAGCTGCAGCAGTACAACAACACAATATCGCTCAGCGACCCAATCCTGCGATTGCTGGCCTGAATCAGCGCCAGCCGCACATCGCGCGACGGATAATTGATCCCCGAAAGATACTTCGACATCCGTCCATCCGGCGTCGCAATCATTACCACGCTCGAATGCGCAAACTGGTCCATCTTGCCGTCCGGCCCCGGAACGCGCACGTAATGGAATCCCGTCGCCTGCGCCAGATCCGTAATCGACTGCTGCGGCCCGGTCAGGAAATGCACTCCATCCGCGCTGCCCGAATTCCCCAGCGTCGCCAGAAATTTCCGCTTCGCATCGACTGACTCCGCCGTCGTGTCTGCCGGATCGATGCTCGCCACAATCACGTCATATTGATTTCCCGCCGTGAACCCGACGCCGCGCAGCGCCTCCGCCATCCCGTGCAGCACCTGGGGACAAAGCATCCCGCAGTGGTAATAAACCAGCGCCATCACCACCGGGCGCGATCCAAAATAATTGCCCAGCGTCACATCGCGGCCCGACTCATCCACAAAATGATCGCGCAGCGGCAACGCCGAATTCAGCCGCTGATCGATGCCCGCATTCTTCAGATAATCCGGCCTCTGCTGCGCCGCGGAACCCAGCGGTTTGTCCGCCGAATACGTTTGCGCCGGCAACAATGCCGCGCTGGCACAAAAAAATAAATTCAAGGCGGAAAACATAATCCAGCGGAAGCTCATCTCTCTTTTACGATACGCTTCCGGAGCAGGATTTGGCGGGTGTGGCGCTTGCAACAAAACCAGAGCGCCACTTTTCGTCATTGTTGCTCCAGCAGCGGCTCGCGCAATTGAACTGAAGTAAGAATCCGGCCATGCCAAGACGCCTCTTATTTGTCGATGACGAACCAGCAATTCGAGTCACCCTGAAGGCAATACTGGCCAACCACGGTTACGAAGTCACCACCGCGGCCACCGTAGCCGAGGGTCTGCAAAAAATCACCTCCGAGACGTTCGACATCCTCATCTCCGATCTCAACATCGGTAATCCGGGAGACGGCCTCACTATCGTCAGCGCTATGCGCAGAACGCAGCCCGAAGCCGTTACCATGATCCTCACCGGATATCCCGCTTTTGAAACTGCGCTCGAAGCCATACGCCAGCAGGTCGACGACTACATCGTCAAACCCGCAAATATCCCTGCGCTCATCAGCACCATCGAAAACAAATTGGCCTCGCCGCCGCAACAGCGGCAATTTCCGCCGCCCAAACGCGTCTCAATGATCTTGCAGGAGAACGCTGCACGCATCGAGGAGCTGTGGCTGGCAGCCTGGACAAAGGATCACATTCTTCGCCACTCCGCCATTAGTGGAGAGCAGCGCCTCGAACACCTCCGCGCGGTTTTGAATGAAGTGATTCACGTCTTCCAGACCTACACCGCGGAACACCTTTCAGAGCTCCCCCGTCCCGTGACCAGCTCCATCCCCGAGCGAAAGTTCACCCCGAACGTGATGCTCGCCGAATTCTGCGTGCTCCGACGCGTGATCGCCCAGGTCGTGCAGGAAAACCTTCTCGCCGTCAACCTCAGCTACGTTGTGCCTGATCTCGCCTGCGTCAACGAGAGTCTCGACGATCAGGCGCAATCCGCGCTTACGCGATTGACAGAATCCACTACCGCGAACGGATAGCACAAGCCGCGCCTCCACAATCGCCCTCGCTTCAAATTGCGCGCCGTATTCCGCGAATGTTAGCCTTTACGTACCGCTTATCCAGCTTGGGAGAATTCCACTTACATGCAGACCAGCTATAACGGATTGCCCCTGCCCACAGGTGGCGAGGCGATCCAGTACGCCGACGGGAAATTCATCGTTCCCAACCACCCCATCATCCCATTCATCGAAGGCGACGGCACCGGACGCGACATCTGGCGCGCCTCCCAGCGCGTCTTCGACGCAGCCGTCAACAAAGCCTACGGGGGCAAGCGCTCCGTGAAATGGTTCGAGGTCTATGCCGGCGAAAAAGCCTTCCGCGAATTCAAAACCTGGCTGCCGGACGACACCGTCAGCGCCGCGCGCGACCTGCGTGTCTCCATCAAAGGCCCGCTCACCACTCCCGTCGGCGGAGGCATCCGCTCCCTCAACGTCGCGCTTCGCCAGATCCTCGACCTTTACACCTGCGTGCGGCCCGTCAAGTATTACGGCGGCGTTCCCAGCCCGGTAAAGCATCCTGACAAACTCAACGTTGTCATCTTCCGCGAGAACACCGAGGACGTATACGCAGGCGTCGAATTCCGCGAAGGCACCAAGGACGCGGAAAGGCTTATCGACTTCCTCAACAACGATCTGCTCAAGGGCAGCAAGAAAAAAGTCCGCACAGATTCCGGCGTCGGCATCAAGCCCATATCTATCTTCGGAACCAAGCGCCTCGTGCGCCGCGCCATCGAGCACGCCATCGCCCACGGAAACAAATCCGTCACCCTCGTTCATAAAGGCAATATCCAGAAGTTCACCGAGGGCGCATTCCGCGAGTGGGGCTACGAAGTTGCCACTCAGGAATTCCGCGACCACATCATCACCGAGCGCGAAAGCTGGATCCTCGGCAATCAGGAGTCGAATCCCAGCCTCACGGTTGAACAGAACGCCGCCCTCATCGAGCCCGGCCTTGAATTCGGCAACGACGATTTCCGCAGCGCGCTTTACGCCGAGGTAAAACAGGTCCTCGCATCCATTGGAAAATCGCACGGCAATGGCCAGTGGAAGAAGAGAATCCTTATCAACGATCGCATCGCCGACTCGATCTTCCAGCAGGTCATCATCCGCCCTGAGGAATACAGTATTCTCGCCTGCCCCAACCTCAACGGCGACTACATCTCTGACGCCTGCGCCGCGCAGGTCGGCGGCCTCGGCATCGCGCCCGGAGCCAACATCGGCGACGGTTACGCCGTCTTTGAAGCCACCCACGGTACCGCTCCCAAGTACGCCGACAAAGACGTCATCAATCCCGGATCGGTCATCCTCTCCGGCGTCATGCTCTTCGAGTTCCTCGGATGGAAAGAAGCCGCCAAACTCATCGAGTCCTCAATGGAAAAAACCATCCAGCAGAAATACGTAACCTACGACTTCGAGCGCCAGATGCAGGGTGCGACCAAGGCAAAAACCAGCGAGTTCGCAACCCGAATGATCGACAACATGTAAAGGGAGCGGCTACGAATTAGGAATCAATGGCAAGACTGCTGATCCCTGATCCCTAATGGCTGATCCTTTAGTTAGTAACTCACTGCTAGGAGCTAGCAGTAAAAGCTAGGAGCTGATTTCATGCGCAAAAAAGTCACCATCGTCGGAGCAGGCAACGTGGGCGCCACCGCCGCTCACTGGATCGCTTCCAAGGAATTAGCCGACGTCGTCCTGCTCGACGTGGTCGAAGGCGTTCCCCAGGGCAAAGGGCTCGACCTGCTCGAAGCCATGCCCATCGAGAAGCGCGACTGCCACATCGCCGGAACCAATGACTACGCCGACTCCGCCAACTCCGACATCGTCGTCATCACCGCCGGAATCCCGCGGAAGCCGGGCATGAGCCGCGACGACCTTCTGCAGACCAATTACAAGATCATGTCCGACGTTGTCGGCAAGGTCGCCGCGCAATCGCCCAACTGCATCCTCATCATCGTCTCCAACCCGCTCGACGCCATGGCCCAGACCGCCTTCCGCCAGTCAAAGTTCAATCGCGAACGCGTCATCGGCATGGCCGGAGTCCTCGACTCCGCGCGCTTCCGCACCTTCATCGCCGAAGAGCTCAAAGTCTCCGTCGAAAACGTAACCGCCTTCGTCCTCGGCGGCCACGGCGACACCATGGTCCCGCTTCCCCGCTACTCCACCGTCGCCGGAATCCCCATCACCGAGCTCATCGAAAAATCGCGCCTCGAAGCCATCGTCCAGCGTACCCGCGACGGCGGCGCCGAAATCGTCAAGCATCTCAAAACCGGCAGCGCCTTTTACGCCCCCTCCGCCGCGACCGTGGAAATGGCTGAAGCCATTCTCAAGGACAAGAAAAAAATCCTGCCCTGCGCCGTCTACCTCCAAGGCGAATACGGCATCACCGGCTTCTACGTCGGAGTTCCCTGCAAGCTCGGCGCGCGCGGTCTCGAGCAGATCATCGAGATCAAGCTCACGCCTGAAGAAGATGCCGCCCTCAAAAAATCCGCCGAAGCCGTAAAGGAACTCTGCGCCGTAATCGGCGTCTAACGCTTTGCCCCAACAACTGGGTCGGGAAGCCGCGTTGGCTGCCAATCCTTTGCGCTCGTATGCCGCGACCGATTGCGAGGTCCCTGTCACTGTTTGCAATTCAGATAACAGTTACTTTTTGTATCTGCTCGTCTATCTTGCCCCGCAGAAAATCGTTTCTGCTCCTGTTCCTGAGTGTTAGCATCGCTCAACTTCAGGAGATAACCGAGCATGAGACGCTTTCTCGCCATTCTTCTCTGTCTTGTCACGCCGGCGATGGCTTTCGCGGCCGACAATAGTTATAAAGTCACTTATGACGGCGGTTCAATACCGAGCACAAAAGTAGGATCAACCGCAAGGCTCTCCATCGAAGCCACTCAAATTCGGCTTACGGCAAAAGACGCGGACCTTGCAACTGTTCCCGTTTCTTCCATCACCGAAATCAGTTACGGGCAGGATGTCCATAGACGCGTAGGCGCCGCAATCGGTCTCGCCGTAGTCTCATTCGGAGTTGGCGCTTTGATGGCGCTCACGAAATCGAAGAAGCATTATGTCGGCCTGACCTGGGTAAATGGGGAGCAGAAAGGCGGCTTCGTAATGCAGTGCGACAAGAGCGACTATCGCGGTATCCTGATGGGCCTCGAAGGAGTCACCGGAAAGAAAGCCGTAGATTCCGACGCCATGACCGTCAAGAATTAAACCTTACCATTCCGATTTGCCGCGCAATCAAAAAGGCCCGTCTCCAAAACGGGCCTTTCTACTGCTCTCGATCAGAGCAACTCCAATCTAGCCCCTCAGCAGCCTTCTGCAATGCCGCGCAATCTGCGCCTCTTCTTGGCTCGCCATCACTGCCACCTTTGAGAACTCTCCTCGCTCAGCCCGCCTGACCCCGAGGAACTCCAGCCGCTCGCAAATTCGACCGCGCAACAGCGCACTGTGTTCCCCAATTCCTCCGGTAAAAACCAGCAGGTCCAGCCCGCCTAGCTCCGCCGCATACGCTCCAATTAACTTCCGCACCGAGGAAACAAAAATCTCAATTGCCAGCGCAGCCTCGCGATCGCCCCGCTCCATCCGCTCCAGTAACTGCCGCATATCCGATTCGCCCGCGATCGCCACCAGCCCCGATTGCCGATTGAACATCGTCTCCAGTTCATCGGGCGTCATACCCGCTCGCAGCAGAAAAATTACCACCCCCGGATCAAGATCCCCGATCCGCGTGCCCATAGGAATCCCGCCCGTAGGCGTCAGCCCCATGCTCGTGTCCACCGAGCGCCCATCATGCAATGCCACCAGGCTCGCCCCGCTTCCCAGATGCGCGCACACCACGCACGGCGGAATCTTCTCCCCCAGCCGATGCACGATCGATTCATACGAAAGCCCGTGAAATCCATACCGCTGCACGCCGCGCCTGCGAATCTCCTTCGGCAGCGCGTACATCGACGCGCTCTCCGGCATGGTCGAGTGAAATGCCGTATCGAAGCACGCAAACTGCGCCGCCTCCGGCAACAGTTTCTCTGTCTGCCGAATCAGCTCCACCGCTGCCGGAATATGCAGTGGCGCAAAATGCACCGCAGCCTCAAGCGTCCGAATCAGCTCATCTGTAATCCGCTGATGCTCGCGCAGGCGGGGTCCGCCATGCACCACGCGGTGCCCCACCGCCGCCGGAGCCGCATGTGAAAACTTCAGCAGCGCGCGCACGCATTCCGCAAGCGCCTCCGCCTGCGCGCTTCCCTCGGCTTCTGAACTTGACGCGTAGCTCTCGTCGAGCAGAACCCGCCCGTCACCATCCTCCACGCGCAACTTGCCGTCGGGCTGGCCTATTCCGTCCGCGCCCCCGCGCAGCACCACGGCCTCATCGCCGCCGCGCTCGGCGAACAACCCAAATTTCAGTGATGACGACCCGCTGTTAACCGCAAGCACCAGCCCGTCCGCAGCCATCAGGCGGTCCACCTCCAATCGCGGATCGCCGGCGGATCAATCCCATTCTCGTGCGCGTAGTTCACATGCTCGATAATCTGATTCTTCAGCCAATCCTTCACATGCGCGCCCACTTCCTGCATCCGCTGCACGCGATCGATCACATCAATCGCCAGATCGAAGCGGTCAATCTGATTCAATATCGCCAGCTCCAGCGGAGTATTGATATTCCCCCGCTCCTTGTACCCGCGCACATGCATATTCGCGTGGTTTGCGCGCCGATATGCGAGCTTATGAATCAGCGACGCATATGCATGGAAGTTGAAGATCACCGGCTTGTCCGTCGTAAAGATCGAGTCGAAATCCCGGTCCGGCAAGCCGTGCGGATGCTCCGTGTCCGGCTGCAGCCGATAAAGATCCACCACATTCACAAAACGAATCTTCAGGTCCGGGAAATGCTCTCGGAGAATCGCTACCGCAGCCAGGCTCTCCTGTGTGGGAATGTCTCCCGCGCATGCCATCACCACATCCGGCTCTGCGCCCGCATCCGTGCTCGCCCAGTCCCAGATGCCAATGCCCTTTGTGCAGTGATCGATCGCCGCTTCCATGTCCAGATACTGCAGGTGCTGCTGCTTGTCCGCCACAATCACATTCACGTAGTCCACGCTGCGCAGGCAGTGGTCCGTAACGCTCAACAAACAGTTCGCATCCGGAGGCAGATAGATCCGCGCCACCGTCGCGCTCTTGTTCGTCACCACATCCAGAAATCCCGGGTCCTGATGCGTAAATCCGTTATGGTCCTGCCGCCATACCAGCGAAGTGATCAGCAGGTTGAGCGACGAAATCGGCGCGCGCCAGCGCAGCTCCTTCTTGCTGGACTCCAGCCACTTCGCGTGCTGATTGAACATCGAGTCGATCACATGGATAAATGCCTCATAGCTTGAAAAAAATCCGTGCCTTCCCGTCAGCAGATATCCCTCCAGCCATCCCTCCAGCGTGTGCTCGGTCAGCATCTCCATTACTCGCCCGTCGGGCGCAAGTTCCCCGCCGTCCGCGTCCTCCGGCTTGTATGCGGCCAGCCACGTCTTCTTGCTCACTTCATAAATTCCCTGCAGCCGGTTTGACGCCGTCTCGTCCGGCCCAAACACGCGGAAATTCGTCATGTTGCGCCGCATCACCTCTGCCAGAAAATGCGCCAGCACCTCCGTCGGATACGCCTCCGTCGCCCCCGGCTTCTTCACCTGAACCGCGTACTCGCGAAATTCGGGCATCTCCAGCGCCTTGCGCAGCAGCCCGCCATTCGCATGAGGATTCCCCGTCATCCGCCGTTTGCCCTCGGGCGCCATCGCCCGTAGCTCCGGCCGCAGCTTGCCGCCCTGATCGAACAACTCCTCCGGCTTGTAGCTGCGCATCCACTGCTCCAGCAGCTTCAAATGCGCGGAGTTCTCCCGCACATTCCCTATCGGAACCTGATGCGCCCGCCAGAAATCCTCGACCTTATGCCCATCAACTTCCTTCGGACACGTCCAGCCCTTCGGGGTCCGCAGAATCACCATCGGCCACCGCGCCCGGCTCGCCTTGCCCGACCCGCGCGCCTCCGCCTGTATTCGCCGAATCTCCTCCACACATCGCTCCAGCGTCGCCGCCATCTGCTGATGCATCGTCGCCGGATCGTCCCCCTCCACTACATAAGGCGTGTAGCCGTACCCGCGAAACAGCGCGTCCAGCTCCTCCGGAGTTATGCGCGCAAGTATCGTCGGATTTGCGATCTTGTACCCATTCAGGTGCAGCACCGGCAGCACCGCGCCATCGCGCACCGGATTGAGAAATTTATTCGCATGCCACGATGTCGCCAGCGGCCCCGTCTCTGCTTCGCCATCGCCCACGGCAACCGCCACAATCAGGTCAGGATTATCAAACGCCGCTCCATACGCATGTGACAGGCTGTACCCCAGCTCCCCGCCTTCATGGATCGATCCCGGCGTCTCCGGCGTGCAGTGGCTGCCAATCCCGCCCGGAAAAGAAAATTGCCGAAAGAATTTCTGCAGCCCCGCTTCATCCTGGCTCTTGTCGGGATAAATCTCCGAATACACGCCCTCCAGATACGAATTGGACAGCGTAGCCGGAGCCCCATGTCCCGGCCCCGAAATATAGATCATGTTGAGGTCGAATTTCTTGATGACCCGGTTCAGATGCACCCACAGAAACGACTGCCCCGGATCGGATCCCCAATGCCCAAGCAGCCGCTGCTTAATATGCTCCGGCTTCAGCGGCGAGCGCAGCAGCGGATTTTCCCGCAAATAAATCATGCCCGCCGACAGGTAATTGCACGCCCGCCAGTAGGCATTCATCTTTTCAAGTTCATCCTGAGTCAGCGGCCCGTTGGCCAGCTTAGTGCTAGCAGGAGTTGCAGCGGCTGTGGTCGTCATGCTGAATACCTCCCAGACTGGGATGCGTGACTACATGGCCAGACTATCAACTCTCAGCGATCAATGTTCTCTCGCCATAAACCGCGGAAATTTACTGCAATCTTGCGAACTCCGCTTTGGCTTGCTGGTAGATGGGAATGTTCGGGTCGGCGTTTTTCCAGAGCGCCAAAAAATCTTTGTAGGCGGCCAGTGCCCGCACTCGCGCAGCGTCAGCATCTGCGCCCTGCGAGTTCTTCGCCTCAAGCGCGTTCGCGCGGGCAATGCCCAGATGCGCCAGCGCTCCCGTCCAGCAGTTCCACACGATGCCGCCGTGGTCGACAATCTTCTGGAACTCCGTCACCGCCTGCTCACCCTGTCCCGCCGCAAGGTACGCTTGCCCCCGTATGTACGTCGGATACAAGCAGGAGATGTTAGCCACCCACGCCATCTGACCATACTCAAGAGGAGGCAGCGCGCTTTGCAGGTCGGTGATCGCCTCGGCCGGATTCTTCCCGTTTAGCGCCAGTTGCGCGTGGACGGCGGGCAGCCAAAGCGACTGTAATTGAGTGTCTGCCGGAAAGCGTTGGTTCAGGTCCTGCGCCAGAGTCCCTGCTTCCGCGTTGTCCCCGGCCATGGCCTCCGCAGTGGCTGCCTCAGCGGCCACTCCTTCGCTCGCCGGAACCAGCTTCAGCCCGGCGGCCGCCTCCCGCTTCGCTTCGGCGGCATTGCCGAATGCAGCTTCGCGAATAGCGCCGTTCTCCTGCCAGATGGCGCCGTTCTCCTTGCCGTCAGCCTGTATGGCCGAGTTCATAGACTGCCGCGTTAGCTCGCGCGCTTGGCTCAAATGACCGGCGTATGCGGCCGTGTCGGATTCCAGCGAAAGACCGTAGTGCGCAACCTCAGGATTCACCGAAAACCATTTCTGCTGTTCTGCCATCGCCGCCGAATCGGCCTTCAAAAACCCAATGGCGTAAAGACCGTTGTGAAGAATGAAATCGTCCAGCTTTCTCGCTTGCGCCTTAGCAATCTGCTGTTCGGCCTGGTCAAAATGCTGAAGGCTGATGAGAGTATTAGCCTGGTTCCCGTATACACCCACAAAACCGGGATTGAGCTGTGCCGATTGCTGTATTGCCTGCAAAGATTTTTCATACTGCCCCAGGCTGGAATAGGCGATCGCCAAATCGTTCTCCATACGCGAATCTCGCGGATAAATGGCGAGTATTTGCTGAAAGGCCGCTGCGGCCTTGTCGATCTCCCCTGTCACATTCGAGTAATAATCCGCACTAATGATCAGCCTCTCCCGCTCGCTGGCGTGGTCGCGCAGTGCAAACGCCTTCGCATAATACTCGCTCACTCGCGCCACCTCGCCTGTGTCTCCATAGATCGAGCCAACCCCCAGGAATCCCATAGCAAAATTCGGGTCCAACTGAATGGCGCGCTGGTAATAAGGCAATGCGGCTATGGTGCCTCGTTGAGAAAAGACCTTTTCGCCCATGCTGTACGCCTGTAAAGCCTCAAGCGATGAAGTGGTGGCCTGCTCCAGCGGAACATCGAGCTTCTTTACTGTGCTGATAGATTCTCCGAGCTGACCGCGCAATTTGGCCGCCGCGTCGCCGACGGCGCCCAATACCTTCTCTTTGCCCTCTGCCGTCACCTGCTCCTGCACCAAAGGATCGCCGCTCTGGCAGTTCACGGCTTTCAGCCCGAGGACGTATTCGTTTCCCAGACTCGCAATCGAACCGCCGATGTACGCCGTGGCCCCGGCCCGCTCGCAAAGCTCTCGCGCCACATCGGGCGTCAGCCGCGTGTCCGCCGGACGCGTCATCATCTTCAGCGTCGCCGCAACCTGAGTGTCGGGAAGCACGTTCAAAAACGGCGACTGATCAAGTGCCACCGTCAGCGCAGTCTTGAGCGTGTCATCGAAGACCGGATCGCCGGTGCTGTTCTCAAAATCCGCGACCACCACCGTATCTTTATCGGTCAGGTGTTTGCTCTGCCGCGTATACCAAAGGCCGCCTGCAATCGCTGCGATCACTACCGCAGCCCCCAGCACACCCAGGCCGATGCCCTTAGCTGAAAATTGCCGGCCGCTGCGCGCGGGCGCTTTCGCGACCGCAGGTGCGGCGGCGCTGCTGTAGCGCTTGCTGTCCGTGTCCCGCTTCAGTCGCTGCAGGTCAGTCCGAATCTCGGATGCATGCTGATGCCGGAGGTTGCGGTCTTTCTCCAGAGCCTTGCGAATGATGCTTTCAAGTCCCGGATTGATCGCGGAATTGAATTTCGACGGCGGCTCAGGTTCCTGATGTAGGATGGCGCCACAAATGTCTCCAGAACTCGTTCCATCGAAGGCCATCCGCCCGGTTGCCATCTCATAGAGCACCGCTCCGAACGAGAACAGGTCAGTGCGTGTGTCCAGATCCATGGCACGGACCTGCTCGGGAGACATATATGCAACCGTACCCAGCATGGTGCCGGGGCTGGTGAGATGCTCCGCGTCCCAATCCGCTCTCACCGTCTCGGAATCGCCGCCAACCGTAACCGCGCGAACTGGCGCTTTCGCCAAGCCAAAGTCCAGAACCTTGGCATGCCCCCGCTGCGTGATGAAAATGTTGGCGGGCTTTATGTCGCGGTGGATAATCCCCTGGCTGTGAGCCGCGTCGAGCGCATCGGCGATCTCAATGCCGATTGACAGAATCTCTTCCGGCTCTAAAGGGTGCCCGTTGATCTGGTGCTTAAGGGTCTTGCCCTCGAGAAACTCCATGACCATAAAGACGCGTCCGTCTTCTTCGCCAATGTCATAAATGGTGCAGATGTTGGAGTGGTTCAGCGCCGAAGCGGCGCGGGCTTCGCGGCGAAACCGCTCCAGCGCCACTGGATCGCGGCCCAGTTCGTCCGGCAGAAACTTGAGGGCGACGAACCGGTCCAGGCGAATGTCTTCCGCCTTATAAACCACACCCATGCCGCCGCCACCGAGTTTCGTTGCAATCCGGTAGTGCGAGATCGTCCTGCCGATCATGTTTTGGGAAGTATTGACGATGCCTGATGATACGGTCGATATCGAAGGCAGTCAATCGAGTTCTTTACCGGAATTTGGCTATCGCGAATGCGTGCGTCAGATGCAAAAGTCTCCCGAAAGGGCTAACACCCGCGACTAGCGGGAGCGACCAAAATTCCAAGAAGCGCCGAAGGCGCATGTCGCCTGGACGCGGAGTCCCTCAGCACACTAGCCGTTCCCTCGGCACCTTCAGCCCATCCAGCCGTCCCAGCAGAGTCACCGCCACCGCCTCCGGCCGGAACAGACAATTCGCCATCGTCTTCACCTGCTCCGCCGTCACCGCCTCAACCCTGTCCAGGATCTCTTGTTGCCCAAAAAAATAATTGAAGTACATCTGCTGCCGCGCCAGATTCGACATACGCGAGGTCGAGCTCTCGAGTGACAGCAGCAGGTTTCCCTTCAACTGGTCCTTCGCCCGTCGCAGCTCGTCCTCCGGCAGCAGCTCCGTTTTCAGGCGCCCAAACTCCGCCATCACCAGATCGATCACGTCCACTGCCTTTGCCGACGACGTTCCCGCATATACGCACAGTGACCCAGTATCGCTATACGGATTCAAATCGCTGTAAATCGCGTACGCCAACCCGCGCTCCTCGCGAATCGTCTGGAACAGCCGCGAGCTCATCCCGCCGCCCAGCACTGTATTCAGAATCAGCGTCGTGTACCGGTCCTCATCTGCCACCCGCGGCGCAGGCACGCCCAGGCACAACTGCACCTGCTCCAATGACTTTTTGTTCCGCAGATTGATCCTTGCTGCCGTCTTCGGAGCCGCCGCCGCAAACTGGCTCTCCCCCGCCGGCAGTGAATCGAAGCACCGAGTGACCCGCTCCACAAAGCTGTCGTGCTCTATGTTGCCCGCCGCGGAAAAAACCATGTTCCCGCCTAGAAACCGCGATCCGTAGAAATTGAACAGCGTCTCCCGCTCAAAGCTGCCCACCGTCTCCTTCGTGCCCAGAATCGGCTTGCCCAGCGGATGGTCCTTCCAGAAGTTCTGCGTAAAAATCTCGTGCACCAGATAATCCGGATTGTCCTCATCCATCTTGATCTCTTCCAGAATCACCCCGCGCTCGCGATTGATCTCCTCGCTCGCGAACGTCGGATTCAAGACCAAGTCCGATAAAACATCGAGAGCTACGGGAACATGTTCATCCAACACTTTCATGTTGAAGCACACCGTCTCTTTGCCCGTGAACGCATCCAGGTTCCCTCCGATCGCGTCCACCTCGCGCGCCAGCATCTGCGCCGACCGCGACTTCGTTCCCTTGAACACCATGTGTTCCACAAAGTGCGAAATGCCGTTCACCGGGGCCAGTTCATGCCGCGACCCCGACCGCACCCACACCCCCATTGCCACTGACCGGACGTGCTCCATCTTCTCCGTCAGCACCGTCAATCCGTTCGCCAGCGTCGTGCGCCGTATATTCCGTTCGTTATTCATAATTCGCGCTCTCTCTTAGATTCCCTGGCCCTCCCCTTGAGCGGCCACAAAATTGGTATGAGGGAGTTCCCCGCCGCGCGCTACCGGAACGGAAGAAGATCGTATAAATGCGTTATGCTGAATCCGGTGTTGCAATGACTCCAGGCGGGAAACCTTCTACCATCATCTTAGACGCTCCCGGAACCACAAACGACCTAGCTCTTTTTGGCCTTAATAATCAACAACTTACCTCGACGATGGAGCGGTTTTCCGCGCCCCCGTACCGCGCCCGCCAGCTTTCCCACGCCCTCTATAAGGGCTGGGGCGACACCCTCGACGACCTCACAACCTTCCCCAAAGAACTCCGCCGACAGCTCTCGCAAGCCGGATATTCCATCGGCCTTCCCCGCATCGCCGAGACCTTCCGCTCCGCCGACGGCACCGAGCGCTACCTTATTTCTGCCTCCGAAAACCGCGCTCCCGCAGACACCGTCGAAACCGTCTGGATGCCCGAAGGCGACAGCGGCGAATCAGGCGACGGCAGCGAAGCGGGAGACAGCAGTGAATCCGCCCCTCATCACGACGCCACCATCTGCGTCTCCAGCCAGATCGGCTGCGCCGTCAATTGTCAGTTCTGCCTCACCGCCAAACTGGGCATCATTCGCAATCTCACCGCCGGAGAAATCGCCGGACAGGTCGTCGCCGTCCTCAAGCGCCACCACGTCCGCATCGGACGCGACCGCATCAATCTTGTCTTCATGGGCATGGGCGAGCCCTTCCTCAACTACGACGCCTTCATCGCCGCCGTCCGCCTGCTCGTAACCGAAATCGGAATCGCCGAATCGCGCATGACCGTCTCCACCTCCGGCATCCTCCCCGGCATCGAGCGCTTCGCCCAGGAACCCATCCGCCCCAAGCTCGCCATCTCCCTCAACGCCTCCAACAATCAGGTCCGCGAACAGATCATGCCCATCACCCGCAAATGGGACATCGCCGACCTCATCAATGCTGCGAGCAAAATCCCGCTCCGCCCGCGCGAGCGCGTCACTTTTGAATATGTGTTGTTAGCCGGAGTCAACGATCAGCCTCAACACGCCGACGAACTCATCAAGCTCATCCGCCGCGCCAATCTCCCCGCCAAAGTCAACCTCATCGCTTGGAACCCCGGCCCCGGCATCCCTTACTCGATGCCCACACCCGAAGACGTCTCCCGCTTCCAACAACGCCTCACCGAAAACCAGATCCCCGCATACATTCGCCGGCCCCGCGGCCGAGACATCTACGCCGCCTGCGGCCAACTGAAACGCACCGTCGAGATCACGAGCTAATAGCCAAGGCAAAGCATGGGAAGACAATTTCGGTTTTACATATTGCCATCAGACGCCGAAGCCTTGATATCGGAGCTGCGCCTTCATTCGGGTTTGAAGCTCATTCAGGAGACTTCCCCAACCTTCACTCCCATCGAAGTCGCATCCCCGGTTCAAAATGCCCCCAGATTTTTTGGCGTTTTCGGTCTCAGGGACGCCTCATCGGTTCGCTGTTACCTTGCATCGGCGAATAGCGCGGAGATCAAAATGCTCTACTATCCCACACGATCCGAGTGGCTTGTACAGGAGGAATCGGAGGTGATCGAGTTTTCCGGCTGTGAATACGATGGGGATGGTCTTCTTCAGATTGGAAGAATGTACTTCCAATCTGATGTGCTCATCGGGGATACCGTTTGGCGCAAACGGAAAGAATTCACCGATTGGGCAAGTAAGATATTCAGAACAGCAAAGAAATCAATGCGTTATTCGGAATCTCTACAGGCGTATGTAGGCCGAGAGGCGGACAATTGGCAAAAAAATGGTGGCCGCTTCATCGCGTTGTTTAGATCAGACGGCGCGCCAGTCGACGCGAATTACTGATTGTTGTCTTGCCCGGGTCCAGCTATACCGCATTGCCAATCGCGCCCCGACCGTCCGATAATCTCCCCTGTCTTGAGGAAACCCCAATTGACATCGCTGCAAAGATGACTCTGGCGCTGCTCCTGGTCGGCCTGGTGGGCACAGTCTCTGCCTCCACCGGCACCTCCAGGGCGACGCACGAAACCACGCCGCCAGAAACTATCGCATCTCAAAGCGGCAATGGGCAGGAATCGAGACCCAACCCCGACGCCTCAGGGGTATATCACGCGGGAAAGGGCGTAACGCCGCCTCAAATAACCTACTCGGTCGATCCTGAGTTCGCGGACAAAGCTCGCAGGAAGAAACTCGGTGGAACGTGCATCATTGCAATGGTGGTAGACGGGACCGGCACGCCTCAGGACGTGCATATCGTGACCTCAATAGCCAGCAGCGTAGCTCCTAAGCTTCGCTCGGCTGCGAAGGGCATGGATGAGAACGCGGTCAAGGCAGCGAAACAATACCGCTTTAAACCCGGAACCTACCAGGGAAAACCTGTGCCCGTCGAGATCCAGATCGAGATTAACTACCGCATTTATTGATCTCGGCAACTCCACAGCATGATTTACTTCCGGCGTGATTGTGGATTTATAAAAACATATCGACTGAAATCTCTGCCCACACCTAAAGCCGCTCCGCAGAAGCTACCTCACTGCCGTAGGCTTGAGCGCAGCCGCAGGCAAAGCGAGCGCAGTCCAAAACCCGCCCGAGCGAAGCCGAAGGGGATCTGTGTTCTTCAATAATGCGAAGATGCAGAAATGGCGATCAGGATCACTAACACCAGAAACTCCAGTCCAAAACCCAACAATATTCCCACAATTGGTTCACGACGTTTCGTGCGGGCAGAATAGATCGCCCCGGCAGCAAACCACAGACTCTGAACGGCAGCAGCAAAAACACTGAAGCATACCCTTGCGGATCCAGGACTTTGCGGCGGTTGTAGATTGGCATGGCAAACGCAAAGAATCCCCACGCAAGGCCGAAGGTCACCGTCGCCCACATAGCCACCTGTTGCTTGCGCAAATTCTTTCCTCGAATTACTTCATCTTGCATGGCAAACGCTCCACCAGCAGAGGCCTTCCAGATCGGCTAACACATGACGTGCTACTCAAGCGGCACTTCTTCCGGCACCGCCTCCCCATCCGCGCGAGGATCGGTCGCCCCGAGATGCACCGGCTTACCCGCGTCGACCTCCACCGCGTTGCCTCGTCCCATGCTCTGGAAATATCTCGGCCATACCGTCACGATGTGCCCCTGCGCACGCAAACCGGCAACCACCTCAGGAGACACTCCATTCTCCACCCACACATCGCACCCCTGGAACGTCCGCTTGGTAAACCTGGCCGCCTCCAGAGCCGCTTGGATGTTCATCCCGAAGTCGACAATATTCGACACGAACTGCGCATGCGCCTGCGCCTGATTAAATCCGCCCATGATTCCAAACGCAATGTGCCGATCGCCATTCGTCATGTATGCCGGAATGATCGTATGCAGCGGCCGCGTCCTGGGACGCAGCGTATTAGGCCTGTCAGGCTTCATCGTGAATCCTCCGCCGCGGTTCTGCAGCACGAATCCCATTCCTGGAGCCACCAGCCCCCCGCCGAACGCGCCCGCATTGCTCTGGATCAGCGACACCTCGTTCCCATCGCGATCCACCACGCTCAGATACGTCGTGTCGCTCGATTGCTTCGCCAAATCCGCCGTCAAATCCGACGGCAGCACCTGGCACGACGCCCGATCGCCAATCAGCTTCGCCCGTTTCGCGGCCAGCTCTTTCGAAATCAGCGCCTGCGTCGGAATGTGGGTCGCATCCGGGTCGCCGATATAGTGCCGCAGGTCCGAATACGCCAGGTTCTTCGCCTCGATCTCCACGTGCAGCGCCTTCTGCGAGTTGTGCCCCCAATCCTTAATCGGAAAATGCTCCATGATATTCAGCATCGCCAACGCCGCTTCGCCCTGCCCGTTGGGAGGCATCTCGTACACCGTCCATCCGTGATACGTCGTGCTGATCGGCTGCACCCACTGCGGCCGGAACTCGGACAGATCGTCCGCCTGCATGAACCCGCCCAGCTGCCGCTCCAGCTTCAGAATCGCATCCGCCGTCGGCCCCTCGTAGAACCCGTCTCGTCCATGCTCGCCAATCCGGCGCAACGTCGCTGCCAGCTCCGGATTACGAAACAGATCGCCCGCCGCGGGAGCCTTCCCTCCTGGCAAGAACACGCGCGCAAACTCCGGGTCCTTGCCAAACGGAGTTCCATACGTCGCCCAGTTCTCCGCATCCGTCTCCGTCACGCCGATGCCCTGCGTTGCCAACGCCTCCGCAGGAGCCAGATCCTCTGCCAGCGAAACCTTTCCCCATCGGTCGTGCAGCGCGGACCATCCCGCGACCGTACCGGGAACCGTGACCTGATCGATCGTCCGCAGATCGTTCAGCCCCTTCGCATGCAGAGCGTCAATCGACAGCCCCTTCGGAGCCCACCCGCTCGAATTCAGCCCATACAGTTTGCCCGTCTTCGCCTCGTACACGATCGCGAACAGGTCGCCGCCCACGCCGTTCATCATCGGCTCAATCACGCTCAGCGCAGCATTTGCCGCAATCGCCGCATCTACCGCGGAGCCGCCCTTCGCCAGCACCGCTGCACCAGCCTGCGAAGCCACCGCCTGGCTGGTCGCTACAATCCCGTACTGCGTCATCACCATCGAGCGCGACTGCTCCCGCGCCGGATCCTGCTGCTCTGCAAATAACTGCGGCGCAATCAACGGCAGCACCATCCCCACTGCAACCAACTTCCTCAACACATCCCGCATACGTTCTAACCTCCAGCTCTGCCGGAAAAAATAAGACCTTCCTACAATATAGAATCGCGTCTCCGCGCGCAGCGCTCCGCATCCGGAGCTAAGCTGGGAGCATGCCACTCAAGACCAGGCGAGAATTCCTCGTCCACTCCGGCGTTGCGCTCACCGGCATCGCCGCCTCTCCACGCCTCCTCGCCGCGCAAGCACCCACCGCCGCTCCGCAAAAAATGCGCGGCCTTATGGTGGACGCTGGCCGCGTTCCCGAATCCCTCTCCTACTATCGCCGCGTCATCGACTTTTGCTCAGAATGGGAATTGAACACGCTCCATTTTCGTCTTGCCGACGACCAGGGAACCGCACTCCGCTTCACCTCTGCGCCCGACCTGCTCGCGCATAAAGACGCTTTCGCGCCCGATCAGCTGCACGATCTGGCCGTCTACGCCCAAACCCGCGGCGTTGACCTGCTTCCCGAGCTCGAATCATTCGGCCACACCGGATTTATCACCCGCTCCCCTGCCTATGCACACCTGCTCGACAGCAGTGCAGAAGGCGAAGCCGAATTCACCGGAGTTATCCCGGTCAATCCGGAAACCCTCGCCTTATTTCGCAAGTTATACGGTGAAGTAGCTTCCATCTTTCCCTCGATCTATTTCCACGGCGGCTGCGACGAGGTCAACTGGGGAGGATCACTCCTCTCGCGCCGCGCCCTTCAAACCCGCACTCGCGCGCAAATATGGGCGGATTATCTCAACTCCCTCAACCACGTCTCACAAGGGCTCGGCAAGCACTTCATCGTCTGGGGAGACTTCATTCTCCACAAGGAGCCGGAGATCCTGGACAAGTTAGATAAATCCATCATCATCATGGATTGGGATTACCGCGAGAATAACTCTGCCCAGGTGCAGGAGGCATATCTAAAAGCCCGCGCCAACGGATCCCGCGCCATCGGAGCTCCCGGCCTCATCCATTACGAATGGGGCGCGCGCCCCGGCGGCGAGCAGTTGCATAATATCGACGCCTTCGCCGACGCTTATCTCGATAAGAATGATCCCGGTTCGCTCGGCCTCATCCTCACCAATTGGATTCCTAGCCGCTACATCCAGAACTCCATCTGGGACGGATTCGGCTACGCCGCCGTCGCCTTCCAGCAGGGCACCGCAACCGCCCAGACCTCCGGCTTTCACCGCTTCGTCGAAAAGCATTACCAGGCCAACTGGAACGAAACTTGGGATGAAGCCTTCCGGCTCATCTACGACTTCGCACCGTCAGTTCAGGATCGCGAAACCTCTTCCTGGATGGGCCTTCGCCTGATCACTCCTTGGAGCAGCGACGAGGAGCTCACCGCCGCGCTCAAAGAAAAATCCCCTCGCCACAATCCATTCCCACGCCTCCGCAGCCTGCTCGCGCTGCTCGAACCAGCGGTCCGCCGGAATCTCGCCGACTTCAAAGCCTTCACCCTTTCCGCCGACTATCTTGAGAGCCTCTACTGGCGTCAGAGTGTGATCGCACAAACTGCAGACAACTCATCCGCGGCGCTATTGATTCAAATCATCGCCCGCCGCGACCAGGCCCTCGCAGCCGCCCTTAACGCTGACTGGGACAATGGCCGCCCCGCAGACTCGCCCGCAAAATCCCAGCCGATCTTCAACCTCGCTCCCAAAGACCAGCTCCTTTACCAATGGACGAAAGCCGCAGCCTACTCCGCCTCCCTCGCCGCCCACCCCGGCTGCTTCAGCCAATTGATTGCTGCATCTATTCAGGCAAGCTGAGTTCAACGAAGCAAGGAGCGCGTCCATGAAGGTCCACACGGAATATCTCTTCTTCGAAACGAAAAAACGCAAGGAGATGGTGCACATCACCGACCAGGTGGAACAGGTTGTGAAGAAGAGCGGAGTGAAAGACGGCCTCTGCTTCGTCTCACCCATGCACATTACCGCGGCTATCTACGTCAACGATCTCGAGAGCGGGCTCATCGAGGACATCGGGAAATGGCTGGAGGAGCTTGCGCCGGCGCGCCCGAATTACAAACACCATCAGACCGGCGAAGACAATGGAGACGCGCACCTGAAGTCACTCCTGCTGCACCATGAAACAACGCTGCCCGTGACCGGCGGCAAACTGGACCTCGGAACATGGCAAAGGGTCTTCTACGCAGAGTTCGACGGTCAGCGGCGTAAGCGCGTAATCGTGAAAGTGCTCGGGATCGAGTGAAGACGAAATCCGAACCGCACATCGGCGATTCACTATCGGATCTGCACCACCGCCATTTCCACACCTTCCACAGAAACCGCGCATTTCCACAGCAAATAATGCTCTTCCACCCTCTTGCGCCCCAAAAGAAATCGCGTAGTATCTGAATCAACGGAAGAGCAATCTTCCAGTGGAGAGAGAAGCAAGGACAATCGGGGGCTTCGGCAACGGAGTTCACGAGGGCGAGCGGGAGACTGATCGCCGACGCGGCAACCGGGAAACTGGACGCTGCGGATGCACCGAGAGATCTCTTACAATGAAAGGCTCTACGGAAAGAGTTTGGGACTTGCGGGTCATGCTCGCAGGGTTCAGGCAACTCCGAACTGACGAGTAGTTGTGATCTGGCGCCGAACCCAGGTCTTCGAAAAATCGGACAGAGAGGGCGGTCTCCCGCAAGGGAAATCGCCCTTTCGCTTTTGCCCCATCCAATTCTTCCCCACCCGATACCAAACGTCTCCCGCAACCACCTTCCCCGCATCACTTTTCGCATGCAACCGTATTTCCACAGCTTCCACAGAAAGCCGCCATTTCCACAGCAGATTGTCTTTCAAAACCTCTTGCGCCGCAACGAATTGCGAGTAGTATCTAAATCAACGGAAGAGCAATCTTCCAGTGGAGAGAGAAGCAAGGACGATCGCGGGACTCGGCAACGGGATTCGCGAGGTGATCGGGAGACTGAGAACCAACGGGGCAAACGGGAAACCGGATGCTTTGGAACGACCAAGAAGCTCTTACGATGAACGGCTTTGCGGAAAGAGTCTGGATAATGTGGGTTATGCTCACAGCTTCCAGACACCCTCCGAAGGGACAAGTAGTTGTGACCTGGAGCCGAACACCAGGTCTTCGAAAAATCGGACAGAATGGGCGGTCTCCCGCAAGGGAAATCGCCCTTTCGCTTTCTGCGAAACGAATGCAGTTGAATTATGTGGAACCCGGTATAATAGAAATAGAGAGAATAAGAAGGCCCGGCGCGCTGCCGGGCCTTTTTGCGTGAGCAATCAAAAATGTTGTGTTTTCAATCAAGAGCCAATAAGTCCACAAGCTGCAATCAGATAGAAAAATTGCCATTTATTAACTCGAGGAGATTCAATCAAATCCAAAATTGCGGGGAAAAAATGTTTTATAGCTCGATCTTCCGCAACAGGTACGCGCAACCTCAGAAATGCCGGCAAGCCCGGGCGCGCGCTGCCGGGACTTTTTGCGTGAGCAGCAACAAATGTTGTGTTTTCAATCAAACGCCAATAAGTCCACAAGCCGCAATCAGATAGAGAAATTGCCATTTATTAACTCGCGGACGTTCAATCAGATCCAAAATTGCGGGAAAAAAATGCTCTATACCTCGATCCTCCGAAACAGATACGCACCTAGGCTGAGAAACAGCACGGCAATCGCGGCCAGCACCGCCATGTCCACCGTCCCGCTGAACTGCCAGTTGCGAACCAGCGACCCGCGTAACCCGTCCACCCCGTAAGAAAGCGGATCGATCCTGGTAATCACCGTCATAGCTGCCGGGAGATTCGATAACGGAAACAAAGCGCCCGAAAGGAAGAAAATCGGCATCACCAGAAAATTCATGATGAGTTGGAAGCCCTGCATGTCCTTCAGCACTGATCCGATCGCCGTGCCCAGGGCAGCGAAAACTACTGCAATGAGAATGACAAACAAAAATGCAATCGGAATTGCAAACCACGAATGAGGCCGGAATCCTGCAATGAGGCATATCACCAGAATCAGCGCGCCCTGCAAAATCGCCACCGTAGCCCCGCCCAGCGTCCGGCCGACCATGATCTGCATCCGCGACACGGGAGCGACCAGCGTCTCCTTGAGGAACCCGAACTGCCGGTCCCAGAGCATGGCAATGCCGGAGAAGACCGAGCTGAAAAGCACCGTCATCCCCACCACACCGGGGGCCATAAATTGCAGATAGCTACCCTGTCCCGCCTGCCGGAACACCGGCCCGAGTCCAAACCCGAGCGCCAGCAAATACAAGCAGGGTTGCCCCAGAGAAACAATGATTTGCACCCCCGATCTAACGTAACGCTTCAACTCTCGCAGCCACAGAATGTAGATTGCGCCCATCTATCGTCTCCACATCTGCGCTACCTGTCGCAGCGCCGCCTTCGAGTCCGCGCTCTCATCCCGCAGCGACGAACTGGTCAATGTCAGAAACGCGGCTTCCAACGAGTCGCTGCCGGTCTGCTGCTTCAGCTCCGCCGAAGTTCCCTGCGCCACAATCGTCCCGTGATCCATGATCGCGATTCGATGCGCTACGCGATCCGCCTCATCCATATAGTGGGTAGTCAAAAAGACCGTCGTCTGCTCCGTTTCGTTCAACTTCTTCACATGCGTCCAAAGCTGATTCCGGCTCTGCGGATCGAGCCCCAACGTAGGTTCATCCAGAAAGAGGATCCGCGGCGTATGCAGGAACCCGCGCGCAATCTCCAGCCGCCGCTTCATTCCGCCGGAAAAGGTCTTAACGTAGCTGTCGCGCCGCTCCCAAAGCTCAAACAGCTTCAGCAGTTGCTCTGTCCGCTCCGCACGCACCTTGCGCGGCACGTGGTAGAGCACCCCATGCAAATCCATGTTCTCGTAAGCCGTCTGCTCACTGTCGAGACTCGGATCCTGAAACACAATGCCGAACCGCTGGCGCGCCTCTTTCGATTTGACCGTGGGATCCAGCCCGTCCAGCTCAATCGTCCCGCTCGTTGGGCGCAGAAGCGTAGTCAGCATCTTGATGGTGGTCGTCTTCCCCGCCCCGTTCGGACCGAGGAAGGCGAATATCTCGCCCTGAGCCACATCGAACGAAATGTTTTTGACTGCAGTGAGGTCCCCGAACGTCTTGACCAGATGTTGAACGCGAATCATTGATTGTCCTGTTGGCCTGAGAAGATACTGATGGTTCAGCTTAGCGCATTCAAGAAAAAACCCCGTGGCTTCTGCTCCAGCCCGCACGGCCTGCGGACGTCTCACCCTCTGTGTTAGCCTTGTCGTGAAATTTTTAAGGGAGTTCTGCCGTTGCCTGCTCAATCGATTAAGTTCACCGCCGTCTCATGTATCCTGTCCTGCGGCCTCATCGCGGGGCCTCTGCTGCACGCGCAGCAGCCGCCATCCGCCGGCCCCGTTCCCGATTCGCCCGCAATCGAGCAGCGCGTCGACGCCATGATTGCCAAGCTCACGCTTCAACAAAAGCTCGAGCTGATCGGCGGCGAGAACGACATGTTCATCCGCGCCGAGCCTGCCGCCGGATTCCCTCGCCTCAAGATGTCCGACGGCCCAATGGGTGTCCGCACCTGGGGCCCGGACACGGCCTACGCCGGCGGAATCGCTCTCGCCGCAAGCTGGGACCCGGCACTCGTGCGGCAGATGGGCGTTTCCATCGGCCAGGACGCCCGCGCGCGCGGAGTGAATTTCCTGCTTGCGCCCGGCGTCGATATCTATCGCGCACCGATGAACGGCCGCAACTTCGAGTACTTCGGCGAAGACCCGTACCTCTCCGCACATACCGCAGTTCCCTATATTGAAGGCGTGCAGAGCCAGGGCGTGATCGCCACCATCAAGCACTTCGCCGCTAACGACGAAGAATACGACCGCCATAACGTCAGCTCCGATCTGGACGAGCGCACGCTTCGCGAGATCGACCTGCCGGTGTTTGAGGCTGCGGTCAAGGCCCACGTCGGCGCGGTGATGAACTCCTATAACTTGTTGAACGGCGTCCATGCCACCCAGAACCATCACTTGAACATCGACATCCTGAAAAACGATTGGAAATTCAACGGCATCCTCATGTCGGATTGGGACGCTACCTATGACGCAGTGGGAGCGGCCAATAATGGACTCGATCTGGAAATGCCCTCTGGCAAATTTATGAACCCCAAAAACCTGCTGCCCGCAGTCAAGAGCGGCCAGGTGACCGAAGCCACCATCGACGACAAAGTGCGGCGCATCTTCCGCACTGCCATTCGATTCGGTTTCCTCGACCGCGATCAGACTGATCTCGGCATTCCCGCTTATACGCAAATGGGACGCGAACAGGCTCTTAGGGAAGCCCTCGAAAGCATCACGCTGCTGAAGAATGACGGCAACATCCTGCCGCTCGATAAGAACAGCATCCGCACCATCGCGGTCTTCGGCCCCGACGCATGGCCCGCAGTTCCCGGCGCGGGCGGCAGCTCCAACGTCACTCCGTTCGAGGCATCCAGCATCATGTCGGGACTGTCCGATTATTTGGGCAAGAACGTCAAAGTGCTCTATGCGGCAGGCCTGCCTTCACTAGACGATATCTTCCGTAACACCGAATTTGTCGACACGGACAAGACTCCGGGCACCGAGTGGTGGCAGCACAAAGTCGTTAAGGTCGAAACCTTCAATAATCCGAATTTCAGCGGCACGCCACAGATCAGCTATGTGCCGCGCATCGCCGCCTTCAAATCGGAAGAATGGACGCCGCCCGCCACACAGCACAAGAGTATCCGTATGACGGCGGAGTTCCTGCCAAAGAAAACCGGTTCCTACATGGTGCTCGCCGGAGCCGGCGGCTCAGACGCATACAGCGTCATGATCGACGGCAAGAAAGTGCTCGAACAGCTCCATCGCGAAGGACAGGCGCCGCAGTTCGCCGATGTCACTCTGACCGCTGGCCAGGTGGCGAAGGTGCAGGTGGATTACCTGCCCGATGCTGATTATCCCCGCATCGGCGTCGGCATCCGCTCGACCGACGAGCTGGTTTCACCAGAAGTTGCCAAGCTCGCCTCGACCGCGGATGCGGCAGTGGTGGCCGTCGGCTTCGATCCGTCAACGGAAAGCGAGGGCTTTGACCGCTCCTATTCGCTGCCTTGGGGTCAGGACGAGCTGATTCAAGCCGTCACCGCGGCCAACAAAAAGACGATCGTCACGCTGACCGCAGGCGGTGGCGTGGACACGCACCGCTGGCTCAACGATGTTCCGGTTTTCCTGCACAACTGGTATCCGGGCGAAGAGGGCGGCAAAGCCATCGCCGAAATCCTCTTCGGCCAGCATTCTCCTGAGGGCCATCTGCCCTTCAGCTTTGCCAAGTCATGGGAGCAGAACCCGGCGCATGACAACTATTATCCCGCTGCCGTGCCCGAAGGCCAGACGCCGCACATCAAGTATGCCGAAGGGGTCTTCCTCGGCTACCGCTACTACACCAGCAAGCACGTAGAGCCACTGTATCCGTTCGGGTTCGGCCTTTCGTACACGAGCTTCTCCTTCTCCAACCTGAGCGTCTCTCCAAAATCAGCGTCCGGCGATGGCCCGATCACCGTCTCGTTCGACGTGATGAACACCGGCCAGCGCGCTGGAGCTGATGTCGCGCAGCTCTACGTGGGCGATCCGTCCGCTAAGATTGAACGCCCAGTCAAAGAGCTCAAAGGCTACGAGAAGGTTAGGCTCGATCCAGGGAAAAGCCAGCACGTCACCCTCACGCTCGATCACCGCTCGCTCACCTACTGGGACGATACGTCGTCCAACTGGAAGCTCGATCCGGGGAAGTTTGTGGTATATGTGGGCGACTCTTCGGAAAGCACTCCATTGACGGAGGATTTTGAAGTAAAGTAGTCACATCCCCCGGTAAATTTTGCTTGAACAACCCGTCCGGAACAGTGTTTTCGGGCGGGCTTTATTTGGTCCAAAGTTGACGTTTTTGCAAAGCGAACAACAAAAAGCCTCCGGCGAACCGGAGGCTTTTTGCTACAGACCCTAAGGAGCTTACTTCGCCTTGATGAGAATAATGACGAAGGTGAACAGCGAGAGAGATTCAATGAACGCGAGGCCCAGAATCAGAAATAGCTGGATTGCGGCGCGCGCTCCAGGATTGCGTGCCACCGCTTCGGCGGCAGATCCGGCGGCCCTTCCCTGTCCCATTCCGCAAAGACCCGCGGCGAGACCCATGCCAATGCCCGCGCCGATCGGGATCAGGTTCGTCCCGCCGCCGCCTCCGGTGGTCTGCGCGAATGCAGGGCTCGCCATGCACAGCGTAGACAACGTCATAAATAGATATTGCAGTTTACGCATTTCTTCTCCTTGCTTCCGTATGAATTGCCGCCAGTGGGTGGTTGAGGCTCACCGTGCTGGCCCCCTCACGCTGAACGGCGTTTTGCACGGCGGCGGATAGCGCTCCGCCGGACAAAGCTTGTTAGATGTTTGCTCCTTCTTCGTGCGCCACCGCCATGGACAGGTAAATGATGGACAGCAGCATGAAGATGTAGGCCTGAATCACCGAGACTCCGAAGTGCAGTCCAAGAAAGATCGAGGGAATTGCGATTGGGATCATTGAAAAAAACGCGAGGGTCAGCAGATCGCTGGCAAGCATGTTCGCATAAAGACGAATGGTGAGCGACATTATGCGTGCGAGATGCGAAATAATCTCTATGGGGAACATCAGAAAAGAAATTTGCCACATCGGACCGGCGAAATGTTTCAGATATCCGACCGGCCCCTGGGCTCTTACGCCATGCCAGTTGTAATAGATGAACGTCAGTATTGCGAGTCCGAGCGGAACTACTGGATCGGCAGTAGGCGTCTCGAATCCTGGGAAAAGACCGAAGCAATTGCAGATGAGAACAAAGAGCAGGATCGTCGTGACAAACGGCATGAACCGCTCGTATCCGTGACCGATGATCTGTTCCGCCTGACCACCGACAAATTCGTGGATCAGCTCGGCCGTGTGCTGGATAGTTCCCGGCTTTTCGACATTTAGCGAAAACCGCGACGCGATGAAGAACAGGATCAGCAGCAGCATCACCACCAATTCCATGGTCAGCGCCATGTTGATCGGATGGCTCGGGTGCGCCACATGGATCCGCAGTGACGTCAGCAGCGCGTCAATGGGCGTGGCAAACCACTGGTTCAGCAGAGCGGTAAGTCTCGTTATCAGAAACAGCATAGTTTTAGGTTTTCTTCCCGGCGTCTCAGGATCGTAACATCCGCAAAGCCTCAGCCGTGAGGGCGACAATCGCCACGCCAAGTCCCGCTATCAGCGCGTAAAACGATCCATTCAGAAACTTTAGGCTAGCATAAATGATCAATGCCGCGATACCCAGCCGCAGGAAGAACATGGCCAGCACAAATCCTGACGACCGCGGCGTCTGCTGGTTATCCAGCTTGGCATTCATAAGGCCGATCAGCTGCTGCCATTCATAAAGACCGGTCGCAGAAACCACGGCCCCGGCGACAAACAGCGCCCCTGTCTGCCAGCCAAACGCAAACAGCAACGCCACAAATCCGACCGCCGCCAGAATCGCTGTCAACTCGATCGCCCGCCGCATGGAAGCCCTAAGGTCAGCATCGGAATAGTTCAGAAATGGTTTGGCTTCAGTCATGCTCAATTTGCGCGAAGCGCCTGTCGAACCGCCTCCACCATTCCGGCAACTGCGCCCAAGATCACCCCGACGATATATATCCAATCCTGGTGCAGCCATTTGTCCATCAGCGCGCCCGCCCCCCAGCCGATCAGCACGGCCGCCGGTAATACAAAGGCAATCTGCGTGAGCCGCTCAGCCTTGACCAGCGTGTCGAGGCCGCTGCTTCTCTTTTTTTCTCCCGAACTCGCTTTATCGTCCGCCATGCTCTCCGCATTTATACATTACGGTGCCAAGGCCAGCGAACGCTATACTGGCCAGAGCAATTTTACTCAAGGAAAAAAAGTGTTCGAGTCAGACTTTGAGCGCGGGCTCTTCGCGCTTCGCCAGGAAAAACTCAAGCAGATTGAAGCACTCGGCCAGCCTGCCTATCCCAACTCGTACTCCGCTACGCACACGCTCGGCGAAATCCGCAGCAGCTACGACAACTCTACCGCTGAGGGCCTCGAATCCAGCCGCATCACGGTCTCCGTGGCAGGACGCATCATGGCCATCCGCGCCCAGGGCAAAGCCGGGTTCGCGCAACTCCAGCAGAACGGCGTCTGCCTTCAGATCTACGTTCGTAAAGACGCAGTTGGCGACCAGGCCTTTGAACTCTACAAGCTGCTTGATCTCGGCGATCACATCGGCGTCTCCGGATACCTGTTTCGCACCCGCACCGGCGAGCTTACAGTTCACGTTGAGACCATCACCTTCCTCGCCAAGGCCATGCTTGCGCTGCCGGAAAAATACCACGGCCTCGCCGATGTCGAGTTGCGCTACCGCCAGCGCTATGTCGATCTCTTCATGAACACCGCCCTCAACGAAGGCACGTCCGCCGAGATCAACGTCCGCGAGGTCTTCATCAAACGCGCCAAAATCCTCGCCGCCATTCGCCGGTACTTCGACGCCCGCGGCTACGTCGAGGTGGAGACTCCAATGATGCAGCACATCGCCGGAGGAGCAGCCGCGAGGCCCTTCACCACCCACCACAACGCACTCGATCTCGACCTCTTCCTCCGCATCGCGCCAGAACTCTATCTAAAGCGCCTGGTAGTCGGCGGCATGGACCGCGTGTACGAGATCAACCGCAACTTCCGCAACGAGGGCATCTCCACGCAGCACAACCCCGAGTTCACCATGCTCGAGTTCTATCAGGCCTACGCGAACTATCACGACCTGATGGACCTGACCGAAGAGTTGATCAAGTCTGTTGCGCAGGAAGTAAATGGGATGTTGACGACTCATTTCAATGGCGCAGAAATTGACTTGTCGAAATGGCGGCGGTTCTCAATGCGTGAGGCGATCATTGAATTCTGGCCGGACTCGGCTGGTGCAAAACCGGCCATCTCGGATTTTGTGACCGAAGCATCGAACGGCGCACTTATCGAACGGCTGCGTTCCGCGCACCAGCACGTCGATTTCAAGCCGGGCGAGCCGCGTGGAAAGACCATCGCTTCCATCTTCGAAGCCATAGCTGAGGAGCACCTCATCCAGCCCACCATCATCTACGACTTCCCTCTCGCCGTTTCGCCGCTGTCGAAACAGAAGCCCGACGAGCCGGATTGGGTGGAGCGCTTCGAGTTCTACATTGGGGGATTCGAGATGGGAAACGCCTTCAGCGAGCTGAACGATCCCGAAGAGCAGCGCAAGCGCTTCGAGCAGCAACTATCGGAACGCGAGCGCGGCGACGATGAAGCCCATCAGATGGACGAAGATTACGTGCGCGCCCTCGCCTACGGCTTGCCCCCCACTGCAGGCGAAGGCATCGGCATCGACCGCCTCACCATGATTCTGACCGGAGGAAAGTCCATCCGCGATGTAATTCTGTTCCCGCTTTTACGTCCGCAGAAGAGCAAAGCAGATGCAGACGAGCCCCTGCAGAAGTAGGCGAAGACGCTCATTCTCCGAGCAACAGTCGCTGCGTCGAAACAGCGCGTCCCGTCTTTCCATCGCACTCAATCAGAGTAGCCGCCATCCGCGGATCGCCCTTCGCGGCATCAAATTTCGCCGGCATCCCCGTCAGAAAACGATGCAGCACTTGTTCCTTCTCCACCCCGATTACGCTGTCATACGGTCCGCTCATGCCAACGTCGGTCTGGTAAGCCGTCCCGCCTGGAAGCACCCGATCGTCAGCGGTCGGAACATGCGTGTGCGTCCCCACGACGGCAGTTACCCGCCCATCCAGATACCATCCCAGCGCGATCTTCTCAGAAGTCGCTTCGGCGTGGAAGTCCACAAAGATTACCTTGGCTTTGATCTTCTGAAGCAGCGCATCCGCCGCGCGAAACGGATCGTCGCTCGATGCCATAAAGACCCGCCCCTGCAGATTTACCACGGCATAGCTCTGCCCATCCGGCAACGTGCCTTCGTAGACTCCATGCCCAGGCGTCCCCTGCGCATAATTCGCCGGACGGATGATCCGCCGCGCTCGCTCATGGCTGCCCACCGCCGCGGACTGCACGTATTCAATCAACTCGCGCTTGTCCCACACGTGGTTACCGGTGGTCAGCACGTGCGCACCCAGATCGAATAACTCATTCGCAATCGCAGGAGTCACGCCAAATCCCCCCGCCGCATTCTCTGCGTTCACGATTACCAGATCCACGCCGCGCTCAGCGATTACGTGCGCGAGATGCTCGCGCACAATCCGCCGCCCCGCGCTGCCGAACACATCACCTACAAAAAGAATCCGCAAAACTCAGTCCGCCCCCCAGAAAACCCACCCGAATAATCCCGCTCGATCAAAGTTCGATCCTATAACGTAGCTCCGCAAAAAGCTTCTTCATTTCCGCACTCCCGCTCTGTGGTAGCTTGGCTGCATGGCGCTCAACACGCGATTTGCGACCGCCATCCACGCGCTCATGCTGCTCGCTACCGAGCCGGAGAAATTGCACACCTCCGAAGACATTGCGCGCTGCCTTCACACAAACTCCGTAGTCGTTCGGCGTATTCTTCTCCAGTTGCAGACCGCTGGAATAATCGTCAGCCACAAGGGCCCGGGTGGCGGAGCAAAGCTCGCCAGACCGGCGAAAGAAATTACGCTCCGCGATATTCATCGAGTTTTCCATCCGCAGGGTCTGGTGCCCGCCTCGTCCTTCACCATGCCTGCGCTTCGCTCTGTGCTCAAGTCAGCTTTCAACGATGCGTCGCGAGCTTATGAACGAGAACTGGAACAGACTACGCTGGCTCGATTGGCGAAGAAGATCGCCAAGAAATCGAAGAGCTCGCGCTTTGCCAGCGGAGCAGCATCAGCACCGCAATTGTAATCAGCGCAACCGTCAGACCCGTCCATATTCCGGCAAGCCCCCAGCGCACCTCAAAGCAAAGCGCCGCGCCCAGTGGCAGTCCAAACAGCCAATACCCTCCGAAATTCAGCAGCATGGGAATGCGCGTTTCGCCCAGCCCGCGCAATACTCCCGTTCCCACGCTCTGCACCCCGTCGAAAATCTCGAATGTCGCCACGATCAGCAAAATATGCGCGCCCAGCCGCAGCACTCGCGGATCGCGGCTGTAGATTTCCAGTATCGGCCGGGGAACCGTCACAAACAGCAGCGCCGCAACAGCCATCACGCCCGCGCCGAGCCCGATCGCCATCCATCCCGCTCGCCGTGCCTTCGCCGGATTCCCCGCTCCCATCGCATGTCCCACCGCTACCGCGCCAGCCGCCGAAATCCCAAGCGGAATCATGTACGCGAATGCCGCGCAGTTCAGCACAATCTCGTGCGTCGCCAAAGCCACCGCCCCAAGATGCGCAGCCAGAATCGTCGCCGCCCCAAACGCCGCAACTTCGAGCACCACCTGAAAGGCCGCCGGAATACCAAGGTTCAGCAACAACCGAATCCGCTCCCAATCCGGTTTCGGCCAATGCGCGAACAGCGGATGCCCGCGACGCCGCTCGTGCTGCCACGCGAAAAACACCAGCACAGCCGCCATATAAATGCGCGCCCCCACCGTCGAAATCGCCGATCCGCGCACACCCATCGCCGGCATGCCCAGCTTGCCGTAAATGAATATCCAGTTCCCCGCCAGGTTCACCAGGTTTGCCGAAATCAGCGCAAACGTCACCGGCCGCACTCGCGCCACGCCCTGCAAATAGCGGCGGAATCCGCCATACACGAGCAGCGGCAGCGTGCCCCAATTCAAAATTCCCGCATAGGCTCGCGTCATCGAGCCGATCGCCGGATCGACACCTCGCCCCGTGAACAGCGGCCTCGCCAAAAAGATAAACAACATCAGCACCGGCGTGAACACCAGCGCCATGTACATCGCCTGCGCCAGCCAGCGGTGGCACTCGCCAAAATCGCGCGCCCCCCACGAGCGAGACACCAGCGTATCCAGCCCAAGCAGCAGCCCAATGCCGAAAAGCGACGGAGCGTAGTAGATCGCGTTCCCCAGCCCCACCGCGCCGATCGCAGCTGGCCCCAGCCTCCCGACCATGACGACATCTACAACCGTCATGAGCATCCAGCCGATCTCCGACAACGCCACCGGAATCGCGAGAGATAGGAGCGCACGCAGCTCCGCCATTAGATTTACCCGCGCATCGGGATCGTCACGAACCTCCGAGTCTGGAACATTCATTATCATGAAATGCGGTCAAGGATTCCCGATTGTAACCCTGAAGCTCCACGCTGAGCGCTATGTTAAATTCGAGTTAGCGCGTCGAATAACGTCCAGGAGAGATGGCCGAGTGGCTGAAGGCGCACGCTTGGAAAGCGTGTTTGGGGGAAACTCCAACGTGGGTTCGAATCCCACTCTCTCCGCCAGAATTGCCAGAAAAATCAAAGCTTCGGCGCAGTGCCGGCTATAAAACATCCTGAAAATCTCCACTATCAAAACCGAAGCACCATGTAGCTGGGTCAAAGCGACAAGCTCTGGGCAGATCCATCCGAGAGTAGCCGGAATTCTCGCTTGGAGGCAATGAGGAACAGAATACTCTCTCACACCGGGCATTTCGAATTACATGGGGTGCGGCGGCGAGCCCCAATAATAAGAGCATCCCCTAGTTCAAAAGTGGATTTTGCCAAGCGACTCACCATAAGGGTCGGAAGCGCAACACGAGTGTTCAGTAGAAAAATTGGAGTTTTTTCTTTTACTTATCGTGTCCTCGACCATTGAGCTGCGAAAATAAATCGATCAGCCGAGTCCGCTCTGATAGGTCTTGCACGATAAACGAATGGAGCCTGCGCATTCATGAGAGTTGGAGTATTCACGCCACTGCTGTCCCAGCTTCCACTGCCGACCGTTCTCGGCAAGTTGAAGGGTCTACAGATCGAAACCGTCGAATTGGGCACCGGAAATTTCCCTGGTGACGCGCACTGTAAGCTCTCCATGCTGGACGATGAAAAAAGTCTGACCGAATTCCGCCGGGTACTGACCGATCACGGAATTTCCATCAGCGCCCTGAGTTGTCACGGAAACCCACTGCATCCGGATGCTGTGCGCGCGCGACATGACGCCGAGGTAAACCGTCAAACCATTCTGCTTGCGGAAAAACTTGGCGTTCCCACCATCGTCGATTTTTCCGGATGCCCTGGCGATTCGCCCTCTGCGAAATTGCCGAACTGGGTCACCTGTCCCTGGCCACCGGATTTTCTTAAGGTCCTCGATTGGCAGTGGAGCGAAGTAGTCGCGCCTTACTGGATCGAGCGTGCCAAATTCGCCGCCGACCACGGAGTGAGGATCGCCGTTGAAATGCATCCTGGCTTCGTCGTTTACAGCCCCGAGACAATGCTGAAACTTCGCTCAATCGCCGGTCCTGCGATCGGATGCAATTACGACCCCAGCCATATGTTCTGGCAGAACATCGACCCTATCGCCGCCATCCGCCTCCTCGGCGACGCCATCTTCCACGTCCACGCCAAAGATACGCAGATATATTCTGCGAACCTGTCGCTCACCGGAGTGCTCGATACCAAACCCTACACCGACGAGCGTAACCGCGGCTGGATATTCCGCACGTGCGGTTACGGGCACGGGGCAGAGTGGTGGAAGGAGTTCGTTTCTACCTTGCGCATGTTCGGGTATGACGATGTGCTTTCCATCGAGCATGAAGACAGCCTACTCTCAGCGTATGAAGGCCTCAGCAAAGCGGCCGGCTTCCTCAATAGCGTCATCATTCGCGAGCAGCCGGGCGCTGCATGGTGGGTCTGAGCAACACGCTTTACTGACGCGGAGACGTGAGAAAGAATGAGACGAATCAAAACCGCAGTCTTCGGCACTGGATTCATGGGTCGGGTGCATCTTGAAGCGCTCCGGCGCGTGGAGTTCGTTGACGTCGCCGCCATCGTGGGCAGAAACGCTGTTGCTGCAGAAAAACTTGGCTCCGCCTTCGGCATTCCTCATCTCGCTCCGGAGGCCATCCTCCAGGATCCGTCGATCCAGGCGATCCACATCTGCACGCCCAACGCGCAGCATTTCAGCATGGCCCAGGAAGCTCTGCTCGCCGGGAAGCACGTCCTCTGCGAAAAGCCGGTGGCGATCACGGTTGATGAGGCCAAAGAACTGGTCGCGCTGGCCAAGCGGAAAAATTTACGCGCAGGCGTCTGCCACAATCTGCGCTTTTACCCGATGGTGCAGCAGATGCGCAGCCTGCGCGAATCAGGCGAGCTCGGCGAAATCCTGATCGTCCAGGGGACCTACTTACAAGACTGGCTTCTCTATGACACCGATTGGAACTGGCGCGTCGACGCAAAAATCGGAGGGCCATCGCGCTGCATGGCAGATATCGGTTCCCATTGGTTTGACGCGGCGGAGCATACCTCCGGACTTCGCGTCACCTCGCTCTGCGCGGACCTTCAGATTTTCCACGCCACGCGCAAGCGGCCGAAGCACTCCGTCGAGACCTTCGCCGGCAAGACTTTCCACCCCGACGACTTCATTGCCACTCAAGTGGATACTGAAGACTTCGGCGCAGTCATTTTCCGCATGGGCGACCGCGCGCGCGGCGCAATGACGGCGAGCCAAGTCTCCGCTGGCAACAAGAACCGCCTAAGCATTGAAATTTATGGAAGCAAAGCTTCGGTCGCATGGAGCCAGGAACGTCCCGACGAGCTCTGGATGGGCCATCGCGATAGCGGCAATCGCGTACTTATCAAGGACCCATCGCTCCTTGCTCCTCAGGCTCGCTCCTATGCCGATCTTCCAAGGGGGCACAGCGAAGGATACGACGACACCTTCAAACAGATATTCCGCCGCTTCTATGCATCCGTCGGCGACCCCTCCGCAATAGCGGAGTATCCACAATTTTCCGATGGGCTCCGACAGATGATCCTTCTGGATGCAGTTATGAAGAGCAGCATTGCCCGCACATGGGTCCCTGTCTTGGCGCCCAATATTTCAGCCTCTTGATCCAGCAGTTGGCACAGAATTGCTGAAGATGCAGCGCCTCCAATCAGTGCACCGTTTCTCGGTGCATATAAATGTCGGAGCGCCTGCGGTACTCACTCTTGTAGTCCTCGACGGCCTGCTCGTAGCTCCGATCTGGCGTGCCCGCACGGCGCGCCCAGCTTAATCGCACTTCCTTGGCATTCGCCGGAAGCATTATCGCGCCATTCTCCAGCTGCACAGGTCTCCCATCGACGGACACCTTGGAAACATACGCAAACCACGGCAGGTGGAGAAGAATCACCTCCGGCTTCTCCCTCCAGCGCATAGTCAAATCAATCCGCGCTGAGTGATCGTCGGGCTGGGTAAGCGTAAACCCCACTTCTCCAGATTCAGTGGGCGCGCGCTCCACGCGAATCTCCTTCCCCGCGCCCATCCATTCCGGCGACATTACCGAGAGCAGATGCACTTGGCGACCATCTTCACGCACCATCATGGCCCGCAGCATCGTACGGTACTCCGCCGCAAACCAGCCGTGCGGAGGCAAGTTGTCCGCAAAGTCGCGGTCGCCCCAGGCCCGAATGGCAAACTCGAATCCTTCCTGAGTCGAGCTGGTATGCACCAGCAGCGCATACAAATCTTCCACGGGTTGTTCCTGCTCTCCGCGAATAATCTCAGTCAGCGTGTTCTTGATCATCAGATAATGATGCACATACCGCCCGTTCCCGTAAGTTGTGAGTCCCTCCTGATATTTGCCCTGCACCATCTTCAGCGTTGCGCTAATGCGCGGGTCGTCGGGCGCAAGCACATGTTCTGGATAAGTGCCGAGGAGGTTGCCCCAGTCCTGTCCCTTGCAATCGCCGTCGAGAGAAGGCGGTAGATAGCCGCCGTTTATTTCGGTGCATCGGTCAAGCGCCTTCAGGAAATCCTGCCGGTACGCTTCATAGTCGGCGCGGTAAGCGGCTGCTTTCCCCGGCTGCCCCACCGCGTCGGCCAGTAGCGCCGCATTTTTCAAGCCGCCAAGAGCAAGGAAGTTGTAGCCAGTGATATGCCCCGCCACGTATTCGTTGTCCTTCACATCCGAGGGCGGTATTAGATGCAGGGAGTCCGTTTTTCGGGCATTTTCCAGCCACGCAACCGCGTGGTCAACAGAAGGAAAAACGCTCCGAGCAAAAGCCAAATCGTGTGTGATGCGATAGTGCTGGCCGTAGGCCCACAATACTTCGCCCAACGCGTCGTACTGCCCCGGCTGCGATAGGAACAACCCATCCTCACGTTGAAATTGAGGAAAGAAAGCAAGTACCTGGCTCGCATATTGCGAAAATCCCGTCACATCATACATATGAACGATATCCGACGCGTCCCGAATCCAGAATGCATGATAGTGCAGCTTGTTCACAGTCTGGATGTAGTTATCGCCGATATGGTCCCGGGCAAGCAGGTCATACACCAGACTCGCCTTGAAGGTGTTGTTTACCTTCGCCTCCGGAACGCTGATCTGCATCCCGGCATTAAGAATCTGCTCCCACCCGGCAATGGTATTCGCAAGCTCCTGGTTAGAGTCCACGTTTAGGATCGCTTCCGTTTGCGCTCCTTCCGTCAACGGAATTAAAGGCATCCGGAATGTAATGGTTCGCTCCTCTTTCGGCGCAAGGATGTGGCTATAACTGACTAGCCCAACCAGCGTCGTAGGGAATATATGCAGCGCGCGCGGAGTATCATCCACCTGGCTGTTGTAAAACTGCTTCGGCGTCAGCATCCGCTCTTCTGGCGCTTCAGAAAAGAGATAGAAAGCTTTCCCGCTTCGCAGGAAAGCGTGGTTTGAGAAGCCGTAAACCCAGTTGGGGTCGAATGTCACTCCCATTTGACGATAATCTCCCGGACGCCTGCCCTCAGCCGGTCTTCGAAAGCGATGGTCCCCCGTACCGCTGCCGTTCGGGGTGTCGCTCTGATATCGGCTCGCAGCAGTCAGCACGGCGCGTGTGGGTCTATCGCTCGCGTTCCTCTCCACCACGCGGGCAAAATTCACCAGCGTACCGTCATTGAGCTTCGCCGTAAAGAAAGTGAACCGGTATTCAATGCCATCCTGCGCGTGAGACATGTGAACGATCGGGAGATACCCCTTCTCAAGTGTGCGGATACGCGGCTCAATCGGCGCCATCATTGGCCCGATAAGAAAAACCAGCTCGCCGTATCCCGTATAAAGCGATCCCTGCGGCGTAATCTCCGTCGCCAGCGGAGCATCCATCACACCGATCTCATCCACGGATTTCGAGAAATATGAAAAGGGGCCGGATTGTTGGTCAATATCCGGATTCACCATCGGAGCAGTGTCCTGGGCATGCGCCCGGACACTCACAAGAGAAAGACCAATAAGCGCGGGAAGAAAGAACCGGAAGCGTAATCGAAGCATGGAAAGCAGCTTATGTGCTGCAGCCGCGGAACTCAAGCTGATTCGTAGAGTGATGGTAGGGTCGCCACTCTTGATCGGCGAATATAGCTGCAGGCCCGCTTTGCGGAGCCGTTCGCTAAGCGATTGTCACTCGTTGCCCTAAATCAAATGATTTTATTTTGATTTATGGCGGGGACGACGGGACTCGAACCCGCGACCTCTGCCGTGACAGTCTTGCCGTTTCAGGTTTTTCAACGACTTACAAACCCGTGGGGAACGCCTAAAACCACCGAAGTCGTGGAAGACCGTAGGTTTTGTGGATCAGATTGTGGATCGGAAAATGTGCGTCATTTCACTCGGGTGCCTATCTGAGTTCGGGCTATTATCGCTTCCAAGCGGCCTCCCGGTGTCACGTTAGTGATCCTCACTTTGTCGTCTTCGATTGATAGGCGATGCTTGTCCCCCCACTCGGCTATCGCCCTGAGAAGTTCCAACACCGCGTACCCGAGAGGGTTCACCAGAGAGTATTCCACCCTCGGAACGTTGCCGGCGAATTCGGTGCGGATAACCAGTCCGTCTTTTGCCATCTGACGCAAATGCTGATTCAGCACTTTTTTCGAGACAGGTGAAAGCCTTCTCTTGAGTTCTCCAAGATGTACAGGGCCGTTCTGGAGAAGCCGGAGGATCGACACTCTCCACTTCCCATCAACCAAGGTGATGGCAGACCGGGCGGCCAGCTCCTCGCAGGTCGAGAACCCATTCGATTGCGTTCCGCCGCGATCGACCAATAACACTGTCGCAGCCTGAGCGCCCGGGAGGAGGTGCTCAGACGAATCGCGGTCATCTTCCCGAAGAAGATTCTCGCTTACCCGTGATGTTGCTGTCCGCCGCACGCCAGAAGTCCCACGTCTACTAAAGGCATTTCCGAAGGCCAAGTGTGGGGGCGATATTGAAGTTTTTTTCGAGAAGCTGGCCTATACTACGGGTACCTGGTGGTTCCTCCCCCTCCGGGCAGATGCTCCCGAATGCCGCCTAATGGTCGCAGCTGGCAAGTGCTGACGTGGAGTTGGGCCTGCACGACTGGACACCCTGCTTCTGATCAGGTCTTGGAGGCCGCTGCTAATGCAGCCTGGCCTTACGCACTGCTGTGCGCCTGGACATTCCTGAATGACTCCCATGTCGCCCATGATCTGATGGACCACGCCATTCGAAATGCTACTGAGTACATCGCCCGTCATCCCAATGCCAGCTCGGGGAAAGTAAACGCTCGGGTGAAAAGTGAGATTCGCCGTGAGGCGAAGCATCTGGCATCCAAGCAGAAGCGCGAATCCCCAAGCGGCTTGGGGTCGGACTTCGAAACCGTATGTGCCGCTCAACCAGAAATCGAGCAACGCATCTATGCGAACGAGATTTTTGCCAAACTGTCGCCATTCGCTCAGGGAATCATCAATCGGCGTTGGCTCGGATATTCGTGGCGAGAGATCGGTCGTGACCTGGAAATGGACTACTCGGAGGTGCGCAAGGCATACTTCCGTGAGTTGGGGTTGTTGCTTGAAAATCTATCCCGACCCGGAGAGTCCCCGAAATGCGACTGAGTTGGCGCCGGTCCTCAGACGCTGAGGACCGGTTTGAGCATTGGATTGCGCAGCAACATCAGCGAAGAGTACTCGCAGGGGAAACGACTCCCTCAGGCCCATGTCCTGACGAAAAGTTTCTCCGGGACTTGGCACGAAGATCCCCAGACATATCGCTCTCCGACCCGCGTGTCGATCACGCGGCAACCTGCCCCACATGCATGAGCCGGCTTCTCGCACTTCGACAAGAGCAGCGCTCGCGTCGTCGGAAAGTCATGACTGCTGCAGTTGCAGCTTCCTGCGCCATTATCGTGACCGCGGTGCTCGTTGGAATATACACAACCCGCCACCCGCCAACGACAGATAATGCGATAGCCGTTTCTCAAACGGTGAACCTCTGGGACGCCGGAACTGTTCGCGGCGAACAGCCAGGCCAATTGCAAGCTGTTTCGTTGCCCGCCGCCCACATCAATCTCACGATTGTGCTGCCACGGCATAGCGCTCCTGGACAGTATCTAGTCGCGATCACTCGTGACCAGAGCGGCAATGGTTTGATCGCCGAGGGTCTAGCCACCACATCCAGAATGGGCGACAGGGAACAAATTACGGCCAGCATCGACTTGAGCAAAGCTCAGGCTGGCCAGTACTTCCTGTCGACCACACACGAACAGGACCAGGCTGCCTACTACTACCCGCTTCAGATCAAGTAATAGTTGCTTGCAGCCTCAAAGAGTGACTCGTCCTGTTATCTTCAACGATTTCGGGATAGGTAAACAGAACACTAGGACTTGGCTTGAGCTACCCTGGGCCGCTGCTACTGGTTCGTCATCTTCTCAACTTCGGCGGGGTACCTATCGCCTGTGACAACGAATGCCGAGATGAGTTCGTCGAGTTCGCGCATCTCGCCAGCGGTAAGCTCCAAGGTCGTTGCTACGATGTTATCTTCGACTCGTTCGAGTCTGGTCGTACCGGGAATCGGAACAATCCAGGGCTTCTTTGCCAGCAGCCATGCCAACGCCACCTGAGCCGAGGTCACATTCTTCCGCGCTGCGAAGTTGGCAATCGCGTCAACCAGGACGCGATTTGCCTTTCGGGCCTCCGCCGTGAACCGGGGAAAGCTGCTGCGATGAAATCACCGAGATCTATCGATCGATCAACTTCGCATGCGTTGCGGGGTATCGGTCGCCTTCCACTTTGATTGCGGAAGAGGCTTCTTCGAGCGAACTCACATCTTCTGTGGTGAGCTCGATGGCCGCACCTCCAAGATTCTCTTCGAGCCTCGAAAGCTTGGTTGTGCCTGGAATCGGAACGATCCAAGGTGTTTTAGCAAGCAGCCATGCGAGGGCGATCTGAGCCGGCGTCGCTTGCTTCTGATCCGCGAACTTGGTGATGACATCGACGAGCGCCTGGTTCGCCTTGCGATTGTCTTCAGTAAAACGAGGAACAATGGCGCGGAAGTCGGTGCTGTCAAATTTCGTCGAGGAATCGATCTTTCCGGTGAGGAAGCCTTTGCCGAGAGGACTGAACGGGACGAAGCCGATTCCGAGTTCTTCCAGCGTTGGCATGACAGACTCTTCGGGTTCACGCCAGAAGAGGGAGTATTCGCTCTGCAGGGCTGTCACGGGCTGCACGGCATGGGCGCGGCGAATGGTCTTTGCGCCTGCTTCGGAAAGACCAAAGTGCTTCACCTTGCCTGCCTGGATCAGATCCTTGACCGCACCAGCCGTCTCCTCAATGGGCGTCTTGGGATCGACGCGATGCTGGTAGAGCAAGTCAATGGTGTCCGTTTGCAGACGCTTCAATGAGCCTTCGACGACCTGCTTGATATGGTCGGGACGGCTGTTGGTTGCAGTCCACTTGCCATCGTTGCCAGGATCGGGTTCGAAGCCAAACTTGGTAGCGATCACAACATCTTTGCGGAAGGGTGCGAGAGCTTCGCCCACAACCTCTTCATTGACGAACGGGCCATACACTTCGGCAGAGTCGAAGAAGGTGACACCGCGCGCGACAGCGGCGCGAATTAGCTTGATGGCTTCGCCCTTCTCCGTGGCGGGACCAAGACCGAAGCTCAGGCCCATGCAGCCGAAGCCGAGTGCTGAGACTTCGAGACCGCTCTCTCCCAATGTGCGCTTTTGCATGATTTCTCCTATCACTACTGAATCGCTTGATGCAGGCGAACTGCTTTACTTCAATACTTAGCAGGGCTGCCCACAGATCGACTCCAGCCAAACTAGCTTGCCCTTCTACGTCGCAGTGACCACTGCCTAGATTCCGGTCATCTTGAGCATGGCTTCTGGAAGGCGAGTACCTTCAAGCGACAGCTTCGATGTGGCATCTTCAATCTGCTTGAGGTCATCCTCGGTCAACAAGACATCGACCGCTCCAAGGTTCTCTTCCATGCGAGAGATCTTCGTAGTCCCAGGAATGGGAACGATCCACGACTTCTGTGCCAGCAACCACGCCAAAGCAATCTGCGCTGGCGTTGCACCTTTACGCTTTGCGGCTGCCTGCACGGCATGGACGAGCACCATGTTCGCTTTGCGAGCCTCAGGCGAGAAGCGTGGTACGTGATTGCGGAAGTCGCTCGGGTCGAACTTCGTGTTCTCGTCAATCTGTCCAGTCAGAAAGCCGGCACCGAGAGGGCTGAACGGAACAAAGCCGATACCAAGCTCTTCGAGCACGGGCAGTACATCGTCTTCTGGTCCACGCCAGAAAAGAGAGTATTCACTTTGGAGAGCAGTGACCGGTTGCACAGCGTGAGCTTTGCGGATCGTGCCTATGCCCGCTTCCGACAAGCCGAAGTGTCTCACCTTGCCCTCGGCAATCAATTCTTTCACCGCACCGGCGACTTCCTCGATCGGCACGTTGGGATCGACGCGATGCTGGTAGAAGAGGTCGATATGGTCTGTGCGAAGCCGCTTAAGGCAAGCCTCAGCCACGGCCTTGACGTGATCGGGACGGCTGTTTGTGCCAGGGCCACGCTTGCCGGTCTCGGGATCGATATCGAAGCCGAACTTGGTAGCGATCACAACCTGTTCGCGAATCGGCTCCAGTGCCTCGCCGACCAACTCCTCGTTTGCGAAAGGTCCGTAGGCTTCTGCCGTGTCGAAGAAAGTTATTCCCTTGTCATGAGCCGAGCGCATCAACTGGATCATCTCGCCCTTATCGGCGGCAGGACCGTAAGCGGAGGTCATGCTCATGCAGCCGAGCCCCAACGCCGAGACTTCAAGGCCGCTCTTTCCTAATGTTCTGCTCTCCATGATTGTTCACCCTTCCTGCAGCAGTTGAGAGACGCTTTACTTGAGCATCCCAATTGTCTTTAGCCACGTGTCGACTTCGGTGCGGGCTTCTTCTGCCCTGGCATCTTTGATGGCAAGAAGCTGTCCATCTCTTTCCGATCCTCCCCGAGTGGAGAAGCCCTGCAGCACTGTGCTTTGCGGACACAGTTCTCGCACCGTCTGAACAGTGCTCCCCGGGCCGTAGCCGCCATTGGTGTTGAAGGGGATGATTGTCTTTACCCGGAAATTGTACTGATGCAGGAAGCTCTTCATCGGCGGCGGCAGCTTCATGTCCCAGGTTGGAAAGCCGACAAAGACAACATCGTATTGATCCGGTTTGTCGATCACCGTTTTGAGAGGCGGCAGATAGCCGTTCTCATTCTCGCGGACGACCTGCTGCACAGTGGCGTGATAGTCCGCCGGGTACGGCGTTTGCAATTCAAGAGCGACCAGTTTGCCGCCAACCTTTTCGTGGATGATCTCCGCGATGGCCTTGGTGTTATTGGTTCGAGAGAGATAAACGATCAGAACCTTCTTCTCCGCGGGCAGCCCCTGGCCCTTCGCTGGCCGTTGCTGCGCTGCTGCGGCCCCGGACAGAAGACAAAGCGCCACGAAGGCAATCTTCAATAAGACATCGATTCGTCTCATGATCGTGGCCTTCCACCGCCTTTCGGATCTTTGTGGCTAATTCTTATTTGCTCTCCACTTTCACGGGCCTAAGCAGATGCGAGAAGGTGAGCTGGGCAAGCTTCCATTTGCCGTTTTCCTTGCTATAAACCTCAGTCACCATAAAGGGATTGGTGACCTCGTGCGTACCCACCACTGCCTGCAAATCCATGTCTTCGAGCACGACAGCAGCATTACCAAATATACGAACGTCCACTGCGTACACGAAAGCCTTCTTGTACCAGATGCCACCGCTCTTGATGGTGGCTAGTTCCTGGGTTTTGCCCCAAGTTCCGCCCATGTGAGTGAACATCGCTTTGTCATCGAAGAGTGTCTCCAGGGAATCGACCTTCTTGTCAGCCATCCAGTCCCACTTCATCTTTGAGAGGTTGATGATTTCCTGTTGTTCGGGCGTATGGCTCGCAGCAGTTGTAATGGTTTCCGTTGGAGGCTGTGGTGATTGCTGCGCGTAGGAAGTTTGCGCAATCAGTGTTGATAGAAGCAGACCTAGCATTAAGGTTTTCATGGCTCTCCTTCGATATGTGTGGTTGACCCGTGGAGAAACTTGAAGTAGCGTGGCTGCTCGTTCACGCTACGCGGACACAGGAAGAATTGCTCACTCAGGATTTTGGCGGCGCTTCGATGCCCGAAAGTGCGAGCACCCCGTCCGGCAGACGTTTCCCTTGAATCTGAATGCTGGATACGGACGCGTTCAGCACCTTCAGTTCATCCTGGCTGAACGTAACCGAGCTGCCCCCGACATTTTCGATCATGTGCGCCATCTGCGTTGTGCCTGGGATTGGCACGATCCACGGCTTCTGCGCCAACAGCCAAGCGAGCGCAATCTGGCTGGGAACAGCCTGCTTTCGTTCAGCCCATTTCTTCACGAGATTTACGAGCTCGATGTTTTGTCTCAGGTTTTCCGGTGAGAATCGCGGTTCCGCAGCACGGATATCGCCGGGGGCGAAACGAGTGTTTTCATCGATGGCTCCCGTGAGGAACTGCACGCCTAACGGACTCCACGGGACAAACCCAATGCCTAGCCCCTGGCACATTGGGATCACAATTTCTTCTGGTCCGCGCCAGAGCATCGAATACTCGTTCTGTACAGCGGTGACGGGAAGCGCCGCATGCGCGCGACGAAGAGTGTTCGGTCCCATCTCACAAAGGCCCCAATGCAAGACCTTGCCTTCGGACATGAGATCTTTGACGGCTCCGGCAACATCCTCAATGGGAACCTGCGGGTCGACTCGGTGCTGATACAAGAGATCGATTCGATCCGTACGGAGACGCTTGAGCGATCCCTCAACGGCTCTCTTGATGTGGTCTGGCTTACTGTTGAGCCCCATTTGGAAGCGGCCTGTTTCAGGGTCGATGTTCCAGCCGAACTTCGAGGTGATCACGACCTTATTGCGGAACGGTACGATGCTTTCACCGAGAATCCGTTCACATTCGAAAGGCCCATAAGCTTCGGCCGTATCGAAAAACGTGACGCCGTGGTCGTAGGCTGCCCGAATGATCTCGATCATCTCGGGACGGTATGGCACGGTCGTCTCGTACTTGCGGCTCATGTTCTGGACGCCGAGGCCGACGGCCGAGACTACGAGCGAACCCAGCTTACGTCGTCCATTTACGTGTGCTTGCGCGCTTGGCTCAGCGACTGCGGGAGTCGAAAGCACACCTGCGACAGTTGCGGCTGCAGCAGCTCCAGTGATGCCTAAGAAGGAGCGACGGTCGATGCTGCTTTTCATGTCGTTATCGTCGATATTCCGCATAATTTGAGCCTCTCATCGGGTCAGGAAAGGCCAACCCGCCGCTTCGTCTACCTCAACTGCTGCTCTAAAATTAAGCTTCAATGCCACAGCTCGGCCCTGCCGGGCACGACAACATTCCTGCAAATCACGACAATCTGTCATCATGGAAATTGACGCCCTTCGCAGCTATCTTGACGCCTTTCGCATGGCAAGGCTTCGGGCGCCTCGATATCGTTGGAACAGGAGAGTGAGTGATGCTCAAGCATTTCCGGGTTCCGGGACGTCTCGCCGTCAAGCTGGAGGAGTTGGGGGTCTCCGTTCCCGTAGTGCTTCGCAAGGCGGGTCTCCCCCGCGATCTCTTCCAGCAAACTCGAGTGCTTGTCTCAACTGGAGAGCTTTTTGCACTTTGGCGGGCAATCGATCAGGTGAGTTCTGATCCTCTCATCGGCGTGAAGCTCGGGATAGAAACAAAGACCGAGCGCTTTCACCCAATGGCGATTGCCGCGCTCTCGACCGAAAACCTCGTGGCAGCTTCCGAACACATGGCTCGGTACAAGAAGCTAACCGCGCCGGAAGAGATTCTCGTCGAACTCGACGAAGAAGAATTCACTGTCGGCTTCCGTTGGTTGCTTGCCGTTGATGATGAGCCATCGAGCCTCACCGACTACTGCTTCTCCTGGATGCGCTCTCTTGCCCGACATGGAAGCGGCACGGCGGTAAACCCGCTCAGAGCCGAATATGTTCAGCAGCGCTCGAATCTTCGGCAGATAGAGCGCAGCCTTGGCTGCGATATCGTCGTGGGAGCTCCGCGGAATGTGATTGTTTTTCGTGCGGAAGATGCTACGAAGCCGTTCGTCACGCGAAATGCGGAACTGCTCGATCTACTTGCCCCTCAGTTCGAGGAGCAGTTGCGACAGTACAAGGAGGAAGATAGTTTCCTGGAACTTGTGCGTCGTACAATTCAAGACAAGCTTACGGGCCACCGTCCTTCGATCGACGCAATCTCAAGATCTCTCCATATGGGACCTCGGACGCTACAACGAAGGCTTCAGGATTCGGGGTCGAGTTTTCAACGCGTTCTGGACGAAGCGCGTCACCAGATGGCGCGTTACTACCTCAGCAACTCTGCGTTGGAACTAAACGAGGCCGCTTACCTTTTGGGCTTCGAAGATCCCAATTCATTCGGTCGTGCATTTCGGAACTGGGAAGGCATGCCGCCGAGCGACTGGCGAGAAGCACATCGACCAACAAAGGTAATGTGATTGGGCTTTCAGAGCGGCCCAAAGACACCTAAGGGTCTGCACAGGCTGTTCTCGTCAGGGATGGTTCTCGCTGAGTGCGAAAAGCGCCAATGCGCCCACCGAGAGAATTCGGTAAATGCTCCCTAAGTCATTTGCTCAGGACGGTTCATAATTGCCCCTGCAGCGATTCAACAGCGTAATCGAGTTGGCGATCATAGCCGCTCCGTCGGCTACGCCAATCGAATTCCACAAACACATTCGGCTCAATTGGCGTTCCTTCAAGAACCGATCCTTTCCATGTGTGGTAAGCGCCCGTAGGTAATGCAAGACGAAACCCGTTACCGACCTTAACGGATGTGGCTGACAAGAGGCGACCGGCAGTCTTTTCGCCAACGATTGTCGCAAGTTTGTTCTCCCGCGCGAATGCAACGATCATTTCGGCGGCACTGGCAGTGTGTCGGTCAACCAACAACGCGATCCTTCCGTGAAACGGCTGTGGTCCAAGTCCTTCCGTCTCCAGAACGATGGGCTTTCTCGTGAGCATTGCCGGCGCGAATTGCAGGGCCAATGCCCAGAGTGTCTTGGGGTTCGACGGAATCCGCGAAAACCGTGGGAACCGCTGTTTCTCGTGATCGAGGTTTCCACTTGCGCGGCGCCTGTCGAGAGCGAAGCCGACCGGAATTCTTTCTGGGGTAAGCAGGCTCATCACCCGAAGAGCGCCGATTCCACCTCCAGTGTTTCCTCGGAGGTCGATGATCAACCAATTGACTTCTCCGAGAGACTGAACGGCATCAGTGACCTGATTAGCGACAACAACTCCGACCATGCCGGGGAACATGGCTACCTTAAGGTAGCCGATACGCTCTTCGAACCGCCGTGCTTCGACAAGTGTTGGCTCTATGAAGTGAAGTTTCTTGCCTTTCGGTCTAGCTACATCCACCGTGACCGTTCGCCGGTTTTCCTGATTGTCGATCAGCTCGACACTGGTTTGCATGTCCATCGGAAATACGGGATGATCAGGAGGAATGATTTCCTGGCTATTCACAGTCAGGAGAATATTGCCTTGCTCAATGCCCGCAATGGCCGCCGCCCCTCCGTTGTGAACATCTTGAAAGATCCACCGCTTTCCGTGAGCCGTCTCGTCGGCCAAGTAGGTCGCACTGAGCGCGGCTCGGCTCGACGCCCTCCGAGCGCTCTGATGGAAGAATCCAAGGTGAGAGGCATTTAGTTCTTTCAGTAGGTCCCCCACAGCTTGCTCGAACGCGTCAGCGGTAGGGGCGGACTCTATCGTCGCCCTGTGCCTTTGTACTGCTGCCTGCCAATCACGATTCAACTTCTCCGGCGAATAAAATCGCTTCTGTAAAGCGCTGAGGACATTCTCGAGAATGCTGTGCTTGTTTTCAGCCGAAAGCTCCGTTGGCATCTGCGCAACGGCAGCGACACTGGTTGTCATTGTCCGCTCCTGAATGAGGAAGTTGATTGGCGATCAGTAAAGAGCGTCGCGTTTGGTTCACCAGCAAGTTCGAAGCCAGCCCAGAAGTATGGTGGGTCTCCCGATTTCAGTGATCGGAGTTGCGCATCTCGCAGGGCTTCTGCTTTCGTTTCTCTACGGCTGAGGTTTCCATAGAAGGCAATCATGAGTTGCGCAGTGGAATGGTCTTCTATTTCCCACAGCGTCGATACCACGCTCTGCGCGCCTGCCGCAATGAACGCATTGACAACATTCGCCACGCCTTCCTCGCCTACTGGACCAACTCCTGTATCGCAAGCCGACAAGGTTACGAGGTCGGTGTTCAGTGGCAGAGTACGAATCTCCCGCACTTGGAGCAGCCCGTCGTCCGCCGGTGAGGAACGGGGCGCGAAGACGAGGGCTGAGCGGTCGGGGAATTCGGGATCGGCGTAGCCATGCAACGCAAGGTGAATGACCGCATATTGATTAAGCGGTAGTCGTTCGAATGCCGTTTTCGTCGCGTGATCTCCGAGGAGAACGGTGCTGGGTTTTGGAAGATCTCCTGCAATGGTCTCCACTTCATTGCGACTTTCGGGCAGTGCGACTAGCTCTCGTCTCTCTGGCCCCGAAACAGCA